>NZ_CP166850.1:1219375-2438750 GCF_041346945.1 Amycolatopsis sp. cg9
AGGAGTCCTTCGCGGGCTTCTCGGCCGCCGCCGGCTCCCCGGCCTTCGCCTCGGGCTGCTCCGGCGCGGCCTCGGCCGGCGGCTCGTCGAAGCTCGCCGGGACCCGCTTCAGGTGCTTCGTCATCGAGCGGACCAGGAAGGCCACCGCCACGAGGAACAGGATCAGCACCAGGAAGCCGACCGGGGAGGACTTGCCGAAGTCCTCCCCCTGCCCGCCGTTGTCGCCGTTGCCCGGCTGCTGCGTCAGGACCAGTGCCGACGCGGTCACCGGAAGCGCCACGCCGGCCGGCAGCGTCAGACTCATGTACTCACCTTCTCCTGGATGCCGGCGAACAGGTCGTCCTCCGGCAACGTGCTGTCCACCAGCGACTTGACCAGCTCGTACTCCTCGGTCGGCCAGACCTCGCGCTGGATTTCCAGCGGTACCGCGAACCAGCGGCTGGTGGGGTCGATCTGCGTGGCGTGCGCCTTGAGCGCCTCGTCCCGCACCTCGAAGTATTCACCGCACTCGACGCGGGTCGTCACCCGCTCCATGACATCGGCCTTGTCCGGGTCCCACTTGGCCAGCCACTCGGTGTACGGCGACTCGAGCCCGGCCTCCTTCAGCGCCTCGTCGAACAGCGTCATCCGGGCCCGCGAGAAGCCGTGGCCGTAGTACAGCTTCAGCGGCTGCCACGGCTCGCCGGCGTCGGGGAACCGGGCCGGGTCCGGCGCCGCGTCCCACGCCGCCATCGACACCTCGTGGGTGCGGATGTGGTCGGGGTGGGGGTAGCCGCCGTTCTCGTCGTACGTCGTGATGACGTGCGGGCGGAACTCGCGGATCACGCGGACCAGCGCCTCGGTCGACTCCTCCAGCGGCACGACCGCGAACGACCCCTCCGGCACCGGCGGCAGCGGGTCGCCCTCGGGCAGGCCCGAGTCGACGAAGCCGAGCCAGCGCTGGCTCACGCCGAGGATCTTGGCCGCGCGGGCCATCTCCTCGCGGCGGATCTCGCTCATGTTCGCCAGGACGTCGGGGCGGTCCATGGCGGGGTTCAGGATGCTGCCGGCTTCGCCACCGGTGCAGGTGACGACCAGCACCTCGTGGCCCTCGGCGGCGTAGCGCGCCATCGTGGCGGCGCCCTTGCTCGACTCGTCGTCGGGGTGCGCGTGCACGGCCATCAGGCGCAAACGCGGCTTCGCGGTCTTCGTCAGCTGGTCCACCATGCTGCGAACGACTCCTTCTCTACCCGTATTCCGCGACCCACCTGCGGGCCGCCCACCCAGCGGGCGGATACTCGAAGCCGTACCCGCCCCACCATTGTCCCCGCGGGTACGACAAGAACGAGCAGGAGGCCCCGCGTTGGCTGGCGGACCGGCGGAAACGGCAGCGCCCGCGCTGCCTGAGGGCCGGTACGGCACGCGGCAGGCCACGCCGTCGCGGCGCTGGCGCCGGTGGCTCTTCCTCGCCATCGCCCTGCTGGTCAGCGGCGTGATCGCGTGGGTCGCGTACGTCAACCTGGGTGCCACGCCGATCGACGCCGAGCGCGTGGCCTTCAGCGCCAAACCGGGCAACGCGATGGAAATCACCATCAACGTGACGCGGGACGACAACAGCAAGCCGGGTGTCTGCATCGTGCGCGCCCGCGACAAGACCGGCGCCGAGAGCGGCCGCAAAGAGCTCCTGATCCCGGCCGGCGCGAAGTACAGCAGGATGAGCACGACGATCAAGAGCATCGGGGAGCCGGTGACCGCCGACGTGTACGGCTGCTCGTACGACATACCACGGTATCTGTCAACCCCATAGCGGCCAACGGGGTGAACCGCGCGCCCAACGCCCGGGGCCAGCGGAATTAACGGGCGTCGACCTGTCGCGCCGTGATAGTCTGACCCCTCAGCACGGCCCACGACGGGCCGTGTTTTTCCTTTATCTCAGCCACGCGGGCAACTACGCCCGTGTGGGCCGGCTTGAACACGCAAGCCTGGCAGGCCCGACGAGGAGATGGTGACCGTGAGCGACACCAAGGTGACCTGGCTGACCCAGGATGCCTACGACCGGCTCAAGCACGAGCTCGACGAAATGATCGAGAATCGTCCGGTCATCGCCGCGCGCATCAACGACAGCCGCGAAGAGGGCGACCTCAAGGAGAACGGCGGCTACCACGCCGCCCGTGAAGAACAGGGCCAGGCCGAGGCGCGCATCCGGCACCTGCAGGAGCTGCTGCGCTCGGCCAAGGTCGGCGAAGCGCCCGCGAACGACGGCACCGCCGGCCCGGGCAAGGTCCTCACCGTCCGCTACGAAGGCGACGACGAAGACGAGAAGTTCCTCCTCGCCACCCGCGAAGAAGGCGCCGAGGGCGAGCTCGACGTGTACTCCCCGGAGTCGCCGCTGGGCAAGGCCCTGCTCGGCGCCAAGGAGGGCGAGTCCCGCGAGTACGAGCTGCCCAACGGCAAGCTGCAGAAGGTCACCCTCGTCAAGGCGGTTCCGTACACCGACGCCAAGTAACGCGGTTAGCGTGTCCTCCCAGGATCCACGTTCTGGGAGGACACCGCTGTGAGCACCGAACCGATCTGCCTGGCGTGCGGCACGCAGTACGCCACCGCGCGCGACGACTGCCCGATCTGCGAGGACGAGCGCCAGTACGTCCCGCAGTCCGGGCAGCGGTGGACGAACCTCGAAACCCTGCGCGCGAGCGGTGACTACACGCCGCGGATCGAAGAGCAGGGCCGCGGCATCATCGGCGTCGGCTCGAACCCCGGCTTCGCGATCGGCGAACGCGCGCTGCTCGTCCAGGCGCGCTCCGGGAACTTCCTCTGGGACTGCGCGGCGTACCTCGACGACGCGCTCGTGGCGCGGGTCCGCGACCTGGGCGGGATCACCGGCATCGCGATCAGCCACCCGCACTACTACACGACGATGGTCGAGTGGGCGCACGCGTTCGACGTCCCGATCTACCTGCACGAAGGCGACCAGGAGTGGATCGGCAGGCCCGACCCGGCGGTGAAGCTGTGGTCCGGCACGACCCTCGACGTCGCCGACGACCTGCGCCTGGTCAACCTGGGCGTGCACTTCACCGGCGGCACGGTCCTGCACTGGCCGGACGGCGAGGACGGGCAGGGCGCGCTGCTGTCCGGCGACATCGTCCAGGTCATCCCCGACCGGACGCACGTCGGCTTCATGTACAGCTACCCGAACCTGGTCCCGGAGCGCCCGCACGTCGTGCGCCGCGCGGCCGAGCTGCTGGCGGGGTACCGCTTCGAGGCGATCTACGGTGCCTGGTGGGACGCGATCGTGCGCACCGACGGCTTCGAGGTCGTCCAGCGCTCGGCCCGCCGCTATCTGGCCCACGTGACCGAAGAACGCTGAGAGCCGCACTTTCACGTGAAAGTGCGGCCCCCAGGTGGGCACTTTCACGTGAAAGTGCGGCTTGGGTCAGCCCCGCGCGGTCCGCTCCAGCAGGGGGCGGACCCGCGGTGGCACCGGGGTCGACAACGCGATCGACGTCGACGTCCGGATCACGTCCGGCACCCCCACCACCTCGTCGATCACCCGCTGCAGGTCGTCGTTGCCCCGCGCCACCATCCGCACGAACAGGTCGCCCTGGCCGGTCGTCGCGTGGACCTCGCAGACCTCGTCGATCGCCGACAGCGCCTCCGTCACCTCCGCGCGGCGGCCCTGGGCGATCTCCAGCCACGCGAACGCCGTCAGGCCGTAGCCCATCGCCGCCAGGTCCAGTTCCGGCGGGAAGCCGCCCAGGATGGCGCGCTCGGTCAGGCGGTCGAGGCGCGCCTGGACCGTGCCGCGCGCGACCCCCAGCCGGCGCGCGCACTCCAGCACGCCGAGCCGCGGCGAGTCGGTGAGCAGGAGGAGCAGTCGCGCATCCAGCGCATCGAGGTTCTCGGGCATGCACAGATTGTCCACCATGACAGCCGATGTCCGGCGAGTACTCGGCAAATTGCCCAGTGAAAATTCGGACCATTGCACATCTTGCCTCGCAGGCGTGATCCTTCGAGGTATGACCCAGACTGCCGAACCCCAGAGCGGCCTCGACGACGTCAGCTACGACCAGCTGCGTCAGCTCGTCGGGCTTGTCGACCACGACGCCTCGACCGACCCGTTCCCGGTCAAGGCCATGGACGCGGTGGTGTTCATCGCGGGCAACGCCACCCAGACGGCCTGGTACTACCAGATCGCCTTCGGGATGCAGCTCGTCGCGTACTCGGGCCCCGAGACCGGCGACTTCGAGCGCAAGTCCTACGTCCTCAAGTCCGGCTCGGCCCGGTTCGTCATCACCGGCGGCGTGAAGCCGGACTCGCCGCTGCTCGACCACCACCGCAAGCACGGCGACGGCGTCATCGACCTGGCGCTCGAGACCACCGACGTCGACAAGTGCGTCGAGCACGCCCGCGCGCAGGGCGCGACCATCCTCGAGGAGCCGCACGACGTCTCCGACGACCACGGCACCGTGCGCGTCGCCGCGATCGCGACCTACGGCGAAACCCGCCACTCGCTGGTCGACCGGTCGCGCTACCAGGGCATCTACCTGCCCGGCTACGAGCCGCGCGAGAGCACGGTCAAGCGGCCCGAGGGCGCGCCGAAGCGGCTGTTCCAGGCCGTCGACCACTGCGTCGGCAACGTCGAGCTCGGCAAGATGGACTACTGGGTCGACTGGTACCACCGCGTCATGGGCTTCGTGAACATGGCGGAGTTCGTCGGCGACGACATCGCGACCGAGTACTCGGCGCTGATGAGCAAGGTCGTCTCGAACGGCAACCACCGGGTCAAGTTCCCGCTGAACGAGCCCGCCGTGGCGAAGAAGAAGTCGCAGATCGACGAGTACCTCGAGTTCTACGACGGCGCGGGCTGCCAGCACATCGCGCTGGCCACCAACGACATCATCGCGACGGTCACCGCGATGCGCGCCGCCGGCGTCGAGTTCCTGGACACCCCGGACTCCTACTACGACGACCCCGAGCTGCGCGCCCGGATCGGCGAGGTCCGCGTGTCGATCGAGACGCTCAAGGAGCACAGCATCCTGGTCGACCGCGACGAGGACGGCTACCTGCTGCAGATCTTCACGAAGCCGATCGGCGACCGCCCGACCGTCTTCTACGAGCTGATCGAGCGCCACGGCTCGCTGGGCTTCGGCAAGGGCAACTTCAAGGCCCTGTTCGAGGCGATCGAGCGCGAGCAGGAGCGCCGCGGCAACCTCTGACACATCTCGGCCAAGGCCACCATCGGGAACCTGCGGGTCCCCTATGGTGGCCTTTGGCGCGTTTGGGGGGCACAGTCGGGGAACCGCGAGCGGCCCGGGACCGTCAGTGTGGTGGAGCAGAGAGAAGGGGCCGGGATGCCGGACAGCATCGACGCCAGCGACGCGATGATCGACAACTGGACCAAGCGGCTCGAGGAGAACGCCGCGCGGTACCAGGCGCTGGCCGATCGCGTGCAGGGCCAGTCGGTCACCGAGCGGTCGAAGGACGGCACCGTCCAGGTGACCGTCGATTCGCGCGGGCTGCTGAAGAACCTCGTCATCGCCGAAGCCGCGGCGGGCAAGCGGATGGCCGAGGTGTCGGCGCAGGTGATGCAGCTGGTGCAGCGCGCGCAGGCGCGGATCCCGGAGCTGCTGCAGCAGGCCATGGCGGAGACCACCGGCACCGGCGACCAGGCCGCGGCGGAGATCGTCCGCGAGGCGCAGAGCACCTTCCCGGAGCCGCCGCCGGAGCCCGAACCCGCGTTCCCGGAGCCCGACCGCGTCCGCCGGTTCCTGCCGGAGGACAACGAGGAGCAGCCACCGGCGCCGCCGCGCACCCCGCCGCCGCCTCCCGCGCCGCCGCAACCGCCGCGGCGCCGTCGTCCGGTCGACGACGATGACGACGACTTCGGCGGACCGATCCTTTCCTGAGGGGGAACCGATGACGGATGTGGAACTCAGCACCGACCTGACGGCGCACGCCCACCAGCTCGACGCCATCGGTGACGGGCTGCAGCAGGCCGTCGACGCGGCGAACCAGGTCAGCATGCCGACGGACGCGTACGGCATCCTCTGCCAGCCGTTCCGGATGATGCTGGACCCGGTGGAGCAGTACGGGATCGACGCGCTGAAGGACGCGGTGGAAGCGATGACGGCGGTGTCCGGCAAGGTCCGCGAAGCCGCGGCGGCGTACCACAAGTACGAAACCGGCGTCGCCGACGACCTGAACAAGTCCGCCGGCGGCGCGTGATGCCGGAGGGGAATCCGCTCGTCGCGGAGTCGAAGCAGGACCCGGACGGCCCGGGCGCGTTCACCGCCGGCAACGGCGACTACGGCTGGGCCGGCGGCATCGGCATCGCCGAATCCTCGATGGACGCCTTCAACGGCATCAAAGACGGCGACTGGGTCTCCGGCGGCCTCGGCATGCTCTCCCTGGCCGGCGAAATCGCCGGCGCGGCGATCGACCCGTTCGGCTACCTGATGTCCTCGGTCGCCTCGTTCCTGATGGAACACATCCAGCCGCTCAAGGACATGCTCGACTCCGTCGCCGGCAACCCCCCGGTCATCCAGTCCTACGCCGACACCTGGAGCAACGTCTCCAAAGCCCTCGGCGAACGCAAAACCGACTTCGACAACGCGGTCAAGAACGGCACCACCGGCTGGACCGGCGCCGGCGCGGACGCCTACCGCAAGTTCGCCGCCGAGCATTCGGAGGCGCTGTCGGGCGCGGCGACGGTGGCCGGGGCGATCAGCACGGTCACGATGATCATGGGCCAGGTCGTGTCGTTCGTCCGGGAAACCGTGCGGCAGCTGATCGCCGACCTGGTCGGCAAGCTGATCGCGTGGGTGATGGAGGAGGTCTTCTCCCTCGGCTTCGGCACCCCGGTCGTGGTCGCGCAGGCGTCGGCGGCGATCGCCAAGTGGGGCAAGAAGATCGGGGAGCTGCTCAAGAAGCTGACCGACACGATCCGGAAAGTGTCGCCGCTGCTGTCGAAGCTGGTCGACGTCTTCGAGAAGATCGCGAAGGTGTTCGGGAAGGTACTGGGCAAGGTCTCCGGCCTGGACGGGTTGAAGGTCAAGGAGGGCGGGTTCGTCCGCAAGATCCCCAAGGGGGAGGGTGGCGGGGTCCACGCCCGCGCCCACGGCGGGGACGGCGATTCCCCGGACGGGGATGGCTCGTCCGGCCGCGCGGACGGGGATTCGCCGAGTTCGGACCCGATGAACACCGACTCCACGCCCGATCCGGGATCCCGCCGCAGCTCGGGCCGGGACGGGGACAGCTCCCCGTCCCACGCCGGGGACGATTCACCGGACGGCAGCCCCTCGACGGCACGCTCGGACGACGGCACGCCCTCGCACACCGGGGACAACAGTCCCGCGCCGACTCGATCGCCGTCCCACACGGGCGATTCCAGCCCCTCGGCGACCCGCGGCAGCGAGACCTCCCACGCAGGAGACAGCAGCCCCTCACCCACCCGTGGCACCGACGGCACACCGTCGCACACCGGCGACAGCACGCCGTCGCGGGCGAGCGACAACAGCCCCTCACCCACCCGCGGCAGCGACAGCACGCCCTCCCACACGGGCGACTCCAGCCCCGCACCCACCCGCAGCGGCGAGCCCTCGCACACCGGGGACAGCAGCCCGTCGCCGACCCGGGGCAGCGACAGCACACCGTCGCACACCGGGGACAACACCCCGGCCCGGGCGAGCGACAACAGCCCCGCACCGACGCGCGGCAGCGAACCCTCCCACACCGGCGGGGACTCCAGCCCGTCACCGACACGAGGCAGCGACAGCACTCCCGCTCCCGCGCACTCCGGCTCTTCCCCCGCCGCACGGACCGACGGGACCGGCTCGCACGCCGGCACCGACACCCCCAGCAGCGCCGCGCCTGCCCGCGCCGACGGGACCACCTCCGCCAGCGGCACCGCACCCACCACACCCCGCACCACCGACCCCGGCACCGTCCCCGCACCCCGCGGCGCCGAGACCCCCGGCGTCCCGCCCCAAGGCGGGGCACCCATGGCCGGGGGGATGCCACCCGGCGGCGCACCCGCCGCCGGCGGTGGCGGGCTCGGCGGGGGTTCCCCGCGCACCGGTGGTGGGGGCTGGACCGGCACCCCCGGCAGTCCCGGCGCGCACGTCGACGCGCCCGGCCGTCCCCGCCCCGGCGGCGACCTGCCCGGCCGGCCTCGCACGCCCGAGGCGCCCGCCCCGGCCGCCCGCGGCGGCTACGGGCCCGGCACCCACGCACCCGACATCCCCGGCACCCGGCCCCGACCCGACGGCGGCACCCCCGGCACCCGCACGCCCGGCGCCGACACCCCGGCCACCCGGCCCGGCAACGCCGGCCACGGCCCCACCGGCAACGGCCACGGCACCCACCGCCCTGATGGCACCGGCCACACCCCGGACAGTCACGGCAACGGCCCGCACGACAACACCCCGAGCAACCACGACCCCGCCGACCCGGACGCCAACACCCCCCACCACGACCCCCTCACCCCCGAGGAGGTCAACACCCGCCACGCCGAACACACCCCCTCCGGCAGCTCCTACCACGCCGGCGACCCCGACATGGGCGACCTCCCCCACCGCGTCCACCCCGACCCCGACGGCCGCTACACCGTCGACGTCCACGTCACCCCCGACGGACACGCCCGCATCGGCGACCGCCTCTACACCCCCGAACAATTCGCCGACATCCTCCGCCGCAACGCCGACTACGACGGCCGCCCCGTGCGGCTCATCGGGTGCGACGCCTCCTCCAACGACTTCGCCCACCGGCTCTCCCGCGAACTCGACACCGAAGTCCTCGCCCCCACCAAACCCGCCTGGACCGACTCCCACGGCCGCGTCTTCTCCTCCGACTACGAAATCGGCCCCGACGGCCGCATGCGACCCCGCATCCCACCCGACGGCGAATGGAACACCCACCACCCCGACGGCTCCGCCCACCGCGCCGGCGACAACGGGTTCGCGCCGGACAGCCACCACGGGGACGCGCACGACGTCGACGCCGACAGCGCGCTCGCCCGGGGCAAGGACCACCCGGACATGCACGACCTCGGGGAGGGGTGGCAGGAGCCGGAGTTCAAGCGGCACGAGGACGTCACCCTCGGGCGGAACGAACGGTTCTACGACCCGGCGAACCCGCGGCACCTCGAGCCGAACACGCGGTACGAGGTCACCGATCCGGACGGGCGGTTCACGCGCGTCTACACGAACGGCGAGACGCCGCCGCGGATCACGCACATCGATGCCGACGTGCCGAACACCCGGGTCGGGAACAACAGCGTCGAGGTCGGCAACCCGGACGCCTCGCACCTGCACGGCGACGTCGACTACCGGGTCAACACCGGCGAGGGGCAGTTCGAGTTCCACACCGACGCGGACGGCCGTCCCGAGCTGGACATCGACCACTTCGACCCGCCGATGACGCCGCCGCCCGTCGAGCGCCGGATCACCGGTTACGACCCGAGTCACAACGGCGACGGCCCGTTCGGCGCCACGCCGCCGGAGGACCTCAAGCCGAACAGCCGGTACGAGGTCTACTCGAAGGCGCCCGACGGCACCGACCAGTGGCACGGCACCTTCTACACCAGTGGCGACAACCCGCCGGAGTTCACGCACATCAAGACGTGGCACGACAACGAGCGCGGCATGATCAACCCGGAGACGGGTGACCAGCACACGATGCACGACCAGCACGCCGGCCGGCCCGACGGCATGCCGGTGCGCGGCGCCAAGTACGAGATCGGCGCCGAAAACATGCACTACCACGTCGACGAGCACGGCAACGCCGCCGTTTCCTGGGAGCCGGACTACTCCAGCCCGGCGACGAAGCGGGTCGGCCTCGGCCCGCAGGAACGCACCGGCCACGTCGGGCTGGAAGACCACCCGGGCACCACCGTCAACCGCGGCGGGCACACCGCCGACCACCGGTCGGGTGGGCTGCAGGGCCGGATGGGCATGGTTCCCCAGCTCTACGAGCAGAACCACAGCGTCGGCAACCCGGACAACTGGCGGCAGATGGAGATCGACCGCCAGACGTTCGAGCGGGGCGGTGGCGACCACGGCACGACACGTGTCTACGCCGACGCGCCGTCGACGCCGAACACCGAGACACCCGAGCGGCTGCACGTGATGTCCGAAAGAATCCACCCCGACGGCACCCGCACGTACAACTACAGGAGCTTCCCGAATGTCCCGAACCCAGCCCCCGTGGTACCCCCCACCCGGACCTGATCTCCGGGAGGCGGACGAGGACCAGGTGGTCCGCTGGATCGGCGGCTGGCTGATGGACGCCGCTCCCGAAGGGTGGCGGCGGATCGACATGACCGTCCGGCTGACAGCGGCGGTCGAGGAGATCGCGCTGGCCGTCGTCATGCCCGACGGCGCGGCCGCGCGCATGGAGCCGCCGCCCGACGTCAGTCCGCTGCTGTTCGAGCTGCGGAACAAGAAGTACGTGCGGGACCGCGGCACCTGGCTGTCGCTGCGGCTGGTCATCGAGCCGGACGGCGAGTACCGCGTCTCCTACAACTTCGACCTCGACCCGCTGTGGGACCCGCCGCTCGAGGCCGACGTCTGGCAGCAGGACTTCGAGGCCTACTTCCGCGACGAGGAGTGGACGCCCGCCTGGTACCGGGAGGGCATCAAGGGCGAGGCCGGCGGGGAGCGGCCGCCCGACGACCCCAACGCGCTGCTGAAGAACGTCGCCGACTACCTGAAGTTCACCCTCCCGGCGGGCTGGGACTACGTCCAGCTGCAGTACCGGGCGGTCGGCGACCACGAGGAGTCCGGCGCGGTCGTCCACTCGATCACCGGCACGGTCTACCCGTGGACCCCGCCGGAGCAGGTGCTCGACCTGCTCCGCCGCCACCGCGCCGCCTCGCTGTCCGACGGCCGGGGCACCTGGGTGAGCCTGAAGTACGAAATGCGCTTCCCCGACTCGGTCAAAGCGCAGTTCAACGCGACCGAAGACCCGGGTTTCCGTGAGCGGCCGCCCGCCGCGGCGTTCGCCGAAGAGCTGCGGCGCTACCCGCGCTCCGAACGGCGCACGCCCGACTGGCTGCGCCAAGGCGCCGAAGGAGCCTGACCATGACCCAGTCACCGGGGCCGTTGCGGCCGGAGCAGCAGCAGGAGCTCGTCCGCCAGATCGGCGCGGTGCTGGCCGCGCAGGGGCCGCCGGGGTGGGGGCAGCTGCGGGTCGAGTACCGCGCCGCGGGCCGGCACGTCGAAGCCGACCTGCTGGTGACCGGCCCGGACGGGCGGCCCCGTGCGGTGCCGCCCCCGCCGGAGGTCGTGCGCCTGCTCGGCGTGCTGCGCTCGGGCATGTACCAGCCCGGCCTCGGCACGTGGCTGGGCGCGATCCTGGTCTTCGAACCGGGGCAGCCGCCGGACGTCGACTTCGTGCGGCCCGACCTGGAGCCGCCGTTCCGGCAGCAGCCGCCGCCGATCGGGTTCCAGGACGAGCTGCGGTTCTTCCCGCGCGCCGAGGAGAACATCCCGGCCTGGCTGCGGGAGAAGGCCGGGCTGACCCCGCCGCCGGGTGACGGTGAAGTGCGCACCCCGCGCATCTACGACGGTGTCGACGCCGCCGGGCGCCCGCTCATCCGCCGTCAGCCGCTCCTGCCCGCCGAGATCGAGCGGGTGCTCGGCTACCTCGACGCGGCACCGGTCATCCTGGCCTCGCGCAGCAACGGCCCGGACGCGTTCGCGCCCGACCGCGCGGACGCGGTGCCGATGAACTTCCGCACCGACGGCGTCTGGGCGTGGCCCGGGGCGGTCGCGTACTACCTGCGCGAACACGGCGTGCCACCGGACCCGGAGCTGGTCGCCCACATCCGGGCCCGGCGCTTCACCGCGCCGACGGAGGTGCCGGAAGCCGCGAAGGACCTCGCGCTCACCGCGATCACCGGCGAGCAGCCTCAGACGACCGTGTAGCCCGCGTCCGTCAGCGCGCGCTCGACGTCCTTGCAGTGCTCGGGACCGCGGGTCTCCAGCGCCAGCTCGACGTCGGCCTCGCCGAGGTCGAGCGTGCCGGAGATGCGCGAGTGCTCGACGTCGAGCACGTTCGCGCCGAGCTCGCTGACGCAGGCCAGCACGCCGACCAGGGAACCGGGGCGGTCCGGGACGCGCAGCCGGAGCCGCAGGTAGCGGCCGCCCGCGGTCATGCCGTGCTGGATGATCTGCAGGAGCAGCACCGGGTCGACGTTGCCGCCGGAGAGGATGGCGACGACCGGCGGCTCGAAGGCGCCGGGGTGCTGCAGCAGCGCCGCGACGGGCGCCGCGCCGGCCGGCTCGACCACCAGCTTCCGCCGTTCCAGGCAGAGCAGGACCGCGCGGGACAGGAACTGCTCGGACACCGTCACGACGTCGTCGACCAGCGACTCGACGTGCGCGAAGCTGACCAGGCCCGGCTCGCCGACGGCGATCCCGTCGGCCATGGTCGAGGTCTGGCTCAGCCGCACCGGCGCGCCCGCGGCCAGCGAAGGCGGGTACGCCGCGGCTTCCTCGGCCTGGACGCCGACCACGCGGACGTCCGGGCGCAGCGCCTTGACCGCCGAGGCGACCCCACCGACCAGCCCGCCGCCGCCGGTGGCGACCAGGACGGTCTTCACGCCCGGCACCTGCTCGAGGATCTCGAGGCCGACCGTGCCCTGGCCGGCGATGACGTCCGGGTGGTCGAAGGGGTGGATGAACACCGCGCCGGTCCGCTCGCCGAACTCGACCGCGGCCCGGAGCGTCTCCTCCAGGAGCGCGCCGTGGAGGTGGACGTCGGCGCCGTAGCCGCGGGTCGCGGCCAGCTTCGGCAGCGGGGCCCGCAGCGGCATGAAGACGGTGGACTTGGCGCCGAGCAGCGACGACGCCAGCGCGACGCCCTGCGCGTGGTTGCCGGCACTGGCCGCGACGACCCCCCGCTCGCGCTCGGCCGGGGTGAGGCCGGCGATGCGGGTGTAGGCGCCGCGGATCTTGAACGAGCCGGTGCGCTGCAGGTTTTCGCACTTCAGGTGGACCGGACCGCCGTGGAGCTTCCGCAGGTCGCGTGCGTGCTCCATCGGCGTCACCCGGGTCACTCCTTTTAGGAGCTCCCGGGCGGCTTGGATGCGCTCGAGGGTGACGAGTTCCATGGGCCGGACTATGCCACTCAGGAGATCCACAGGTTGACCGGACCGCGGGCCGGGTACCCTGGGACCCGTCAACACGCGGTAAACAGGGAGCAACTCATGGCACGGGGGAACGACGCTCGACGGGCTCGAGCCACCCGGTCCGCCGGGCTGGTCCCGCTCGTGATCGGGCTGGCCTCGGCCGCGGCGCTCACCGGAGCCGCGTACATCACGGTGGACAGCGCTTCGTGCGGCTCGCCGGCCCAGTACATCCGCCACGACAGCCACGTCGAGCTGGTCGGCGGCTGCGTCGACGGCTCCAAGCTGCCGGCCACGGGCACTTCGAAGCCCGGTGGCGTGGTGCACGGCAACTACAACCCCTGAGGAACCCCGTTGGCGCTCAAGCGGATGGACAACATCCTCATCGTCGTCGAAGACCTGGACGCCGTGATCGCGTTCTTCGTCGAACTCGGCATGCAGCTCGAAGGCAAGGGTCCGCTCGAAGGGCGCTTCGCGGAGCGCGTGATCGGCCTCGAGGACGTCAAGCAGGACATCGCCATGCTGCGGATGCCGGACGGCAACGGCGGCATCGAGCTGGCGCAGTTCCACCAGCCGAAGGCCGTCGTCCCCGAGCCGAAGCTCGCGCCGTCGAACACGCTGGGCTACCGCCGGATCATGTTCGCGCTCGACGAGAACCTCGACGACGTCCTGGACCGCCTGCGCCCGCACGGCGCCGAGCTCGTGGGCGAGATCGAGCCGTACGGGGGCGTCTACCGGCTGTGCTACGTCCGCGGTCCCGAGGGGATCGTCGTCGGGCTCGCCGAAGAGCTGGACTGACGCCTCAGCCGAGCGCCGCCAGCAGGTCGGCGACCAGGTCACGGCCGTCTTCGATGCCGACCGAGAGGCGCAGCAGGTCGGCCGGGACCTGCAGGGTCGAGCCCGCCGTGCTCGCGTGCGTCATCTTGCCCGGGTGCTCGATCAGCGACTCGATGCCGCCCAGCGACTCCGCGAGGATGAACAGCTTCGTGCGCGAAGCGACTTCCAGCGCCGCCTGCTCGCCGTCCGCGTGGCTGAACGAGACCATGCCGCCGAAGCGGCGCATCTGCTTCGCCGCGACCTCGTGGCCCGGGTGCTCCGGCAGGCCCGGGTAGTAGACCTTCGCCACCTTCGGGTGGTTCACCAGCGCCTGGACGATGCGCTCGGCGTTGTCGCTGTGCCGCTCCATGCGCAGGGCCAGCGTCTTGATGCCGCGCAGCGTCAGCCAGGCGTCGAACGGGCCGGGTACCGCGCCCGCGGAGTTGCGGAGGAAGAAGAACTGCTCGCGCAGCTCGTCCTCGTTCGTGATCACCGCGCCGCCGACGACGTCGGAGTGGCCGCCGAGGTACTTCGTCGTGGAGTGCAGGACGATGTCCGCGCCCAGCGCGAGCGGGTTCTGCAGGTACGGCGTCGCGAAGGTGTTGTCGACGACCAGGCGGGCGCCGGCGTCGTGCGCGACCCCGGCCAGGCCCGCGATGTCGGCGATGCCGAGCATCGGGTTGGTGGGCGACTCGCACCAGATCAGCTTCGTCTCGGGGCGGATCGCCGCGCGCACCTCGTCGAGGTTGGCCAGGTTCGCGACGGTGTGCTCGACGCCCCAGAGGCTGAGCACCTTGTCGATCAGGCGGAACGTGCCACCGTACGCGTCGTTGCCGAGCACGAGGTGGTCACCGGGGCGCAGGGTACTGCGCAGCACCACGTCGGACGCGGCCATGCCGGACGCGAAGGCCAGCGCGTGCCGGCCGCCTTCCAGCGAGGCCAGCGCCTCCTCCAGCGCCGAGCGGGTCGGGTTCGCGGTGCGCGAGTACTCGAAGTCGCCCTCGCGGGTCCCGCCCACGCCGTCCTGCGCGTAGGTCGAGGTCTGGTAGATCGGCACGATCACCGCGCCGGTGCGGGGGTCGGGCTTCTGCCCCGCGTGGATCGCGCGGGTCTCGAAGCCCAGTTCGGAGTAGTCGTCCACCATCTGTTCAGCGTAAGGCCTGGCGTGAACATTCCCGTCAGGTGGGATGGGTCTCAGTCCGACCGGCCGGTCGGACCGAGGCCAGGTCACCGGGCCCGCCGCGATCGACACCGCCGGAATCGAACTCCGCACGGCCGGAGATCAGGCCGGCGCCACCCCGACCCAGCGAGCGGCCGGCCGCGAAGCCGCCAGCGCCAGGGTGGCGGCCGCCGGCGGCAGCACCAGCGCGAGCGCGGCCAGCCCGCCCGCGGCCAGGTCGCCGGGGCCGCCGAGGTCGACCACGGCGAGGCCGGTGGCCGCCAGGACCAGCGACGTCAGCGTCGCGAGCAGCGCCGCCGAACTACCGGCCACGCAGCCGATCCGGCCGATCGGGTGCCGGCGCAGCAGCAGGACGCCGCCGGGCAGGAGGACCGAAGCCAATACCGCGTCGACCGCCGCGTGGACGCCGACGCGGGCCGCGTCGGCCGGGAAGCGGGCGAGCGTACCGACGTCCAGGACGAGCCCCGCCGCGTAGAGCAGGCCGCCGAGCAGGGCCAGCACCGCCGCGGCGAGCGCTGTGCGGCCTTCAGTGGAGGTGGTCATGCGGCACCAGCCCGGGGGTCGGCCGCCCTGCCGGCGGGGCGGGTACGCCCGAGGATACGACCGGTTACTGTTCGTGATCAGCGGGGGCGGCCTGCCGGTCCCGTGGGGCGGAACTCACCAGCTCCGCGACGACGACGGGTACGCACCCGGACCGGCCATGGCGGGCAGCGCGGCGCGGTAGCGCAGGTAGCGGAACGTCGGCGGCAGGAGGGCCAGGACCAGCACGAGCACCGAAAGCGTGGCGAGGCCGACCCGGTCGACCATGGCGAGCCCGCCGTGGGTGAACATCGCGTCGGCGAAGCGGCCGAGCGGCACGCCCATCGACAGCGGCTCGGTGAGCAGCGCCCCGATGGCCAGCAGCGCGCCGATGCCGAGCAGGACCGCGCCCGCCGTCGCGCGGAACAGCGTCGCCAGCGAGCCGAGGAGCAGGACGAGCCCGGCGAGGAGGTAGCCGGCGAAGTCCACGAGCACCAGACCCGGCAGCGCGCCGAGGCTGAATTCGGCCGGCATGTCGAGGAAGATCTTGACCGGTACGTATCCCGCGGCGACCGCGGCCGGAATACCGAGCAGACCGGCGAGCACCGCCGTTACTCCGGATGGCCGAGTCGATGAATACGAATGCGAACGCGCTACCGGATATCCGGTCACCAGTCCCCCATCAGGCAAGCCAAGTACGACTGCGCTCACCTTAGACCGGAATGGGGGAAGCAGTCCGGAATCGGAACGGAATTCGGCCGGACGGCGGAACCCAAGATCATTATTGTGCGGTACCGGCAGAAATCACGTCACGCGACCTTTTGTCCTCTTCGGACAATTGCGAATTCGACCATGAATGCAGCGTGCCCCGGAGCCGAATGGGCTCCGGGGCACGAAAGGCGCTCAGTTCACCACTGCTGCGGCGGCTGGCCGGGCTGGCCGAACCCGCCGCTCGGCGGGCCCTGCTGGCCCGGCGGCTGGCCGTAACCCTGCGGCGGCTGGCCCGGCTGCTGCGGGTAGCCGTGCGGCGGCTGACCCGGCTGGCCGTACCCGCCCTGCTGCGGCGGCTGGCCCGGCTGACCGAAGCCCCCGCTCGACGGCTGCGGGAACCCGCCGCTGGACGGGTTGGGGCCGCCCGGCTGGCCGTAGCCCGGAGGCGGGCCGTAACCCTGCGGCGGCTGGCCGTAGCCCTGCGGCGGCGGACCGGGCTGGCCCGGCTGGCCGAAGCCGCCCGGCTGCTGCGGGCCACCGAAGCCCTGTGGCGGACCGCCGAAGCCCTGCGGCCCGGCCGGCGCGGCACCGCCGCCACCGCCGAGACCGACGAACTGCGCGGTCGCCGGGACGAGGCCGAGCACACCCGCGATGAGGATGAGGACGCCGAGGATCAGCGGCGGGAGACCGAGGCCGAAGGTGTCCTTGGCGGACGCGGAAACCTGCGCGAGCGCCTCGGCGTTCGGGGTCATCCCGATCTTGAGCAGCAGCGCGAACACCGTGAGCAACGCACCGCCCGCGACGACCACGATCGGGACGAACTTCTTGATGCCGCCCAGCTTGCCCGCGAGCGCCAGGCCGACGCCTCCGGCGAGGGAGAGCAGCGAGCCCACCAGGATCATGATCACGTAGAACCACACGGTGCCCGGACCGACGATGCCCAGCCGGTCGAGGACGTCCTTGATCGCTTCCTGGCTCGGCGCGCTGTCGAAGAGCTTCGAGTAGTCGCTCGCGTCGCTCATGTAGCCGAACGAGATGATCAGCGCGATCAGGCCCAGCACCGCGACGATGCCGCCGGCGATGTAGCCGAACAGGCCGTTGCCGCCCGCCGCCGGAGCGGCTCCGAACGGCTGCGGCGGCTGCCCGCCGAAGCCCGGCTGCTGCGGGCCGCCGAAACCGGGACCGCCGAAGCCCTGCGGGGGCTGGCCCGGCTGGCCGAAGCCGCCCGGCTGCTGCCCGAACCCGCCCGGCTGACCGGGCTGGCCGAAACCACCCTGCTGCTCCGGCTGACCGAACCCGCCCGGCTGCTGACCGAAGGCCGCGGCCGGGTTGTCGGCCGCGCTCGGCGGCGGGGTGTACGGGATCGCCGGCGGCGGCTGGGAGCCCGGGGGCACCAGCTGCGTGGAGTCCGCGACCGGGGCATCGCCGCCACCGACCGGGTTCACCATCTGGGTCGCGTTCGCGTCGACCGGTGGCATCGCCTGGGTCGCGCCCGCCCCGCCGTCACCCGGCTGGGCAGGCTGGACGACCTGGGTCGGTTCCGGCGTCTCCCCGAACGGGGAACCACCCTGCTGGGGCTGGGCGGGCTGGACGACCTGGGTCGGTTCCGGGCTGCCGAACGGGTCCTGCTGCGGCTGGGGGCCACTCGGCGGGCCCTGAGGTGGCTGGCCGCCACCCCACGGCTGGTTCGGTGGCTGCGGTGCACTCATGTGGGTCTTGAACCCCCTTGACGAGGACGCGAAAGTGTTCTACTCGCGCTCACGCTATCGGATCACCCGGCAGGGCGCTCGTAACGCCCCTGCCGGGTCCGCCGATTAAGACACTTCTCAGGCTGTGTTCAGCGCCCGGCCAGGAAACCCAGGAGGTCGTGCCGGGTGACCACGCCCGCGGGCTTGCCGTCGATCAGCACGAGGGCACCGTCGGCGCTCTCCAGCGCCGTCATCGCGGAGCTCACCTGCTCGCCGCCGCCGATCGTCGGCAACGGCGGGGACATGTGCCGGTCGAGCCGGTCGGCCAGCTGCGCCTTGCCGGTGAACAGCGCGTCGAGCAGGTCGCGCTCGTTGACCGCGCCGACGACCTCGGCGGCCATCACCGGCGGCTCCGCGCTGACCACGGGCATCTGGCTGACGCCGAACTCGGCCAGGATCGCGATGGCCTCGGCGACCGTCTCGTTCGGGTGCGAGTGCACCAGGTTCGGCAGCGAGCCGCTCTTCTTCGTGAGCACGTCGGCGACCGTCGCGCCGGAGGAGTCGGGCGGCAGGAAGCCGTAGGAGGACATCCAGGTGTCGTTGAAGACCTTCGTCAGGTAGCCGCGGCCGCCGTCGGGCAGCAGCACGACCACGACGTCGTCCTCGGTGAGCCGCTCGGCGAGCTTGAGCGCGGCCGCGACGGCCATCCCGCACGAGCCGCCGACCAGCAGGCCTTCTTCCAGCGCGAGCCGGCGGGTGACCTGGAACGAGTCGGCGTCGGAGACCGGGATGATCTCGTCGGCGATGCCGCGGTCGTAGGTGTCCGGCCAGAAGTCCTCGCCGACGCCCTCGACCAGGTACGGCCGGCCGCTGCCGCCGGAGTAGACCGAGCCCTCCGGGTCGGCGCCGACCACCTGCACCCGGCCGTCGCTGACCTCCTTGAGGTACTTGCCGGTGCCGGAGATCGTGCCGCCGGTGCCGACGCCCGCGACGAAGTGCGTGATCTTGCCGTCGGTCTGCTTCCACAGCTCCGGGCCGGTGGAGAGGTAGTGGCTCTCCGGGTTCTGCGCGTTGGCGTACTGGTTGGGCTTCCAGGCGCCGTCGATCTCGCGGACCAGGCGGTCGGAGACGTTGTAGTAGGAGTCGGGGTGCTCGGGCGCGACCGCCGTCGGGCACACCACGACGCGGGCGCCGTACGCCTTGAGCACGTTGCGCTTGTCTTCGCTGACCTTGTCCGGGCAGACGAACACGCACTGGTAGCCCTTGCGCTGCGCGACCATGGCGAGGCCGACGCCGGTGTTCCCGGACGTCGGCTCCACGATCGTGCCGCCCGGGCGCAGTTCGCCGGAGGCTTCGGCGGCTTCGATCATGCGCAGCGCGATGCGGTCCTTGACCGAGCCACCCGGGTTCAGGTACTCGACCTTGGCCAGCACGAGCGGCTTGAGCCCCTTGGTCAACGAGTTCAGCTTGACCAGCGGGGTGTTGCCCACGAGGTCTGCGATGTGCTCTGCATACTCCACGCCCGTCAGCCTACTGTGCCGATCGTCGCCAATCCGACCACAGCCACGGCCGATGGCTTCGCAGCACCGGTTGCGTGCCGCTTGGGGGCGGCCTGCTTCCAGGCCGGATTGGCGAATGGCCGGCCGGTGGCGTTGTCCACCTCACGCGCGATCGGGGTCCGGGGGCCTCCGGGTGCGCGTCGGTGATTCCGGGCAGCGATGGCGAGGTCGGACCGCCCGGCGAGGACTCCTCAGGCAGCCACCAAGCCGCTCGTCCACGTCGGTTCCGGCCCGAGGGCCGCCGCACGCTGAGCCGTCATCCCGTCCCGGAGGATCCGCCCGGCGCCGATCAGCGGGCGGCAGTCCATCCGCAAAACCAGGGACGCCCAGAAGGCGGCCCGACCGGTAATCATCGCCAGTTCACCTCCCGTGTCGCGGAACGGCGACTTCACTGAAGACACGATCCTATCGGCCCGCCGGTTGCCCCGGCTCGTCCTTTCGTGTCAATTCCGCCCAGCCCGGCCGGTCGGCGCTCGGCCGTTCTTGCCAGCCCGGCGGCCAGGTCCTGGGAAATCCCCGTTGCGCCGTCGCGCCCGCGAGCCGGGCCGCGGACTTGCTCCCGAAATCGGCCGGACCAGCGAAAACAGCGCCGTTGAAGGAATCGCGTTCACCGCCGAAAACGGTTCCGCGGAAATCGACGCGGTCCTTGAACTCGGCTCTGTTGAAGTCCGCTTTGGTGCGGAATTCGGTGCCGCGCAGCGAGGTCAGCTCGAAGAACTTCGTGCCGTGGCAGACGATCGACCGGATCGAGCAGTGGGTGAGCGTCAGCCCGACGAGCTTCGCCCCGGAGAAGTCGAGGTCGATGTCGGGCCAGAAGTCGCCGTTCGGTGTCTCGGGCTTGCCGGGCCGCAGGTGCAGCATGAGGATGCGCTGCGCGGTCTTGCGGACCTGCAGCTCTTCGAGGGTTTCGTCGCCGGGCTCGTACGGCATCCGCAGGTAGGCGCAGAGCACGTTGACGATCGTCTGCCGGTGCTCGGCGTACCCGGTGGCGAGCCGTTCGAGCGAGTACAGCCCGGCGAGCCGCACGGGCGCCTTGTCGCTGCCGAGCTGGTCGGCGGCCTTCCCGTAGATCTCGGTGACCCGCCGCTCGGTGGCGTCGTGGTCCTTCTGCACCAGGTCCAGCTCGGCGGACCGCTGCCGCCGCGCGGCGAGCAGCAGCGCGGCGGCACCCCCGGTCCCGACGACGATGTTCGCGGCGGTCTTGAGCGCGTCGAGCCGGGCGGAGTCCTCCGGGCGGCCGCCGCCCAGCAGGGTGAGCAGCAAGGTGGCCGCCAGCGCGGCGAGCACCAGGAGCCCGGCGCCCCACAGCAGGATCGTCCTGGTCCGCAGCACGCGCTCGGGTTCGTTCGCCACGGGACCCGATCCTGCCAGTCACCGGGCGGTCGCACACCGGGTTCAGCAGCGCCGGCCCGGGTGTGCGAACGACCGGCGCGGGTTACCGCCCGCACGCCGAACCCGGCAACCGCGCCTCCGGCGCAGGCCGGGTCCGAGCCGACCGGACTCGCCGCACAAACCGGCGGCGCGGACAGGGGCCGGGCTGCCGGGCCGGCGACCGCTCGCACTCCACTTCCGAGCAGCCGCCGCCGAACCCGCCGCACGAAGCACCGGCGTGGGCGGGAGTCCAGGCAGCCGGGCCGACCGCCGCCCGCGCCCGGCTTCCGGAACAGCCGCCGCAGCGAACGACCGGCGCCGGCTACCGCAGTTCGGCGGCGCTCGCCACCACCACGCCGTACAGGTCGGCGATGGTCGCCAGCGCGCTGTGGTGCAGCTGCTCCGCAGTCACCTCCGCGACCGCGGTCGCCAGCGGCCGGGTCGCGCACGCCTCCGCGACGACCGTCGGGGTGTTGCCGCGCAGGAACGCGCCCTCGGCGGTGAACGTGACGCACATGTTCGTCATGAACCCGGCGACGACCACCGTCTCGTTGCCGGCGGCGTCGACCCGCTCGCCCAGGTCGGTGCCCACGAAGGCGTTCGGGGCCGCCTTGACGACCACCGGCTCGCCGTCGGCCGGGGCGACGTCCGGGTGGATGCCGCCGATGTCGGCCCGCACGTCGTACGCGCTGCCCGCGCCGCCGTCGTGGACGACGTGGATCACCTTCGTCCCGGCGGCTCTGGCCCGGGCGAGCAGGTCCTTGGCGGCGGTCAGCGCGGGCCGCCAGCCGTCCAGTTCCATCACGCCGCGCGTGTAGGTGTTCTGGTAGTCGACCAGGATCAGCGTCGACCCGGCCAGTGCGGCGGGGGTCCGGTCGAGCCCGTTCAGCTCCCGCAGCGTCGTCCTCGGCATGGTTGTCCTTCCACTTGTCGGTACCACCGACGCTAAAGTCGGTCGTGCGTGTCGGCAATGACATGCAAGACGCAGAAACCGACATCGAGCGGAGCAACCGTGGAACGGCTGATCGTCGTGGTCCTCTTCGACGGGGCCGACCTGCTCGACGTGACCGGCCCCGCCGAGGTTTTCTCGCTGCTGCACCGGGAACTGGACCGGCCGTCCGGCTACCGGGTCGTCCTCGCGGCCGGGGCGGCGGGCCCGGTCACCACGTCCGCCGGCGTGCGCGTGCTGCCGGACACCACCTTCGGGGAGCTGGCCGGCCGGGCGATCGACACCCTGGTCGTGCCGGGGGCGGTCACCGTCGGGGAACACCGGGAGATCGTCGCCGAGTGCGACCCGGCCGTGGTCGAGGCGGTCCGCGGGCTGGCCGGGCGCGCGCGGCGGGTGGCGTCCGTCTGCGTCGGGGCGCACGTGCTCGCGGCGGCCGGGCTGCTCGACGGCAAGCGCGCCACCACGCACTGGTCCACCGCCCGGCAGCTCGCCGAGGAACACCCGGGGGTCGCCGTCGACGCCGACCCGATCTTCATCCGCGACGGCGAAGTGTGGACCGGGGCCGGCCTGACCGCCTGCCTCGACCTCTCGCTGGCGCTGGTGGAGGACGACTTCGGCCCGGAGGCGGCCTCCCGCGTCGCCCGCCAGCTCGTCATGTTCCTCCGGCGCCCCGGCGGGCAGAGCCAGTTCAGCGTGTCCCTCGAACCGGCGTCCGCGACCCGGCGGGTCGAGGAGCTGCGCCACCACATCGCCACCCACCTCGCCGAACCGCTGACCGTCGCCGACCTGGCCGCGCACACCCACCTCACCGACCGGCAGCTCACGCGCGTGTTCAAGGCGGAGCTGGGCATGACACCGGCGGCGTACGTCGAGCACGCCCGGGTCGAGGCGGCCCGCCAACGGCTGGAAACCACGGACGACACGCTCTCCCGCGTCGCCACGACCTGCGGTTTCGGCACGGTGTCGACGCTGACCCGGTCGTTCCGCCGCCGGTTGACCACGACGCCGGGCGAGTACCGGGACCGGTTCCGGATCCGGTAGGCCCCGGCAAGGCGACGCCTCCGCCAGTCAGCACGGTTCCAACTCCAACTGGTCAGCCACCAGCTCGACAAAGGTCATCCTCTGGACTCAGATTTGTAATTTTTGTAGTATTACAAATATGAGCAAGTTGACGGGGCCTCGAAAGATCTCACAGGTCAACCAAGTTGCCATTCCCGTCAAGCTGTTGCGAGCGCTCGGACTGTCCGCGGGTGACTCGGTGTACTTCGAGATGCGCGACGAGACGAGCGGCGAACTAACCATTGTGACTGAATGGCTCGTTCGCGAGCGCTACTCACAGAACGATGACAAACCTCACGCTGGTGCCCGATCGAGTGACACGTCTAGGCTGCGGAGCCGACCGCCGCGGTCGAAACAGTCAGCAGCACTCCCGGAAGAAGGCCCGACCGATGTCCACTGAGCGACGCGGCGGCTTGCTCATCTCCAGCGACTGCGTGCGCCACAGTCCAGCAATGCTCGCCGCTGAGGCACTTGATTTGACCGGCGCCCTGGTTGACGACATCACCCTGTTCGGGAGGCGAGTCTCGATCATCGCGCACGTCGACGAGCAGGCGCACGAACATCGGCGGGAAGCAGGTTTTCAGCCGGTCATCGACCGTACCTCGGTCGCGATGTGGGAGTGGCCCGAGGTCAAAGCACCACCGTCCGCTGTGTCAGTGGCAGCCGTCGTGACGTCAAGCTCTCGGTGGCAACCCGCCTTGAGCACTGTGAGCGGGTTCGGCGCGTTTGGCTCCACAGTGCTAGTCCTGCCCCGGGACACGCCCCCGCCAGCAAGCTGTATCGAGTTGGCGGAGCGGTATGGGGTTTGGGTGGTGCTCGCAAGTTCATCGGGCGTCACCGTCAACCACCGTGGCCGGACCGGTCCAGTACCGACTGCACGTCCCACGACTGTCACCAAGTGGACCAATGAAGTCGTCTACGCACGCCTCATCAAGGACGGGCTCCTTGAGGGATCGCCGGCGCGCTGAGGCCACCGGTGTCGTTTCCGCGCTTCACCCAGTTGTTGAGGTAGTCAGGGATCTCCCACGCCGAAACCGTGTTGTCGATGTCCATGTGGTTGAACTGCGCTGACGAACACTGCGCAGTCCAGGCCGCACGTCGCTGTGCGAGACCACCGGCCAGCAAAATACCGGTCCGGATGCGGAAGAGGATCTCGATGGAGTGTAGGAACGCGATTTGCTCAGGGTTCGGCGCCGAGTTGAGCTCCATGAGTGACTGGCCGTTGCACACGTCGCACGAGCAGTGCCAGTCCGGGTGGTCCGGATCCATCGCCGCAGTGAGGTCGATCTTGTCCAGGTGCACGTAGGACAGCAGTCGCTGAACAACGGCGGCCGGCTTGGGATTCCGCCCACCCCCACCACCGCCCTCCACGACGGGATAAATGTGGCGCAAGGCCGAGTGTGTGCCGACCGCGGCGGCGAGCGCACCGTAGGCCAAGGCACCGATGGACGACGTGTCGCAACGAAGGAGAAGCACGGGAACCGGCGTTTGCAGCAGCGCGACGAGCCCGTAGACCGCGTACTGCGCACTCAATGGGTCATCTTTGTGCTCGAGCGCTACCGCGATCGGGACGCCGACATCGGTCACGGCATCGACGAGCTGCCGCAGATTTTCCTGTTTCAGCCAGCTCACATGGAGGGGCAGCAGTGCAACGACGTCGGAGCCGAGGTCAGCGGTCCGCTCAAGCACATCTCGCAGTCCGGGGTAGTCACGCTCGCCGATATACCCCGCATCCGGCATGAGGGCAGGCAGACCCAGCGCACGCTGCCGCGCAACCCAGTCCGAGTCGAACGCATGCGAGGCCAAAGCCCGGTTCTTACCGGCGTATCGGGCGCGGTCGATCAGGATGGGGCGCTCATACTTCTTCTCCCGGACGAGGTGCTCGGCCTTCTGTAGCGCCTTGGCGCCGGTGAGGACGATGCCGCCACCCAACCGGTCGGAGCGCTCGATCGCGACTTCCGTGTGCGCCCCGGACGCGTCAGCCTGAACAAGGAGCACATCGGCCAATGCCGTCTTCAGGCGACTGTACGGCGCGCTCCGCGTTGTTATCGCCGTTATCGGATTGGCCACGCTGACCCCCTCGGGTCGGAAGTTGTCCGATTCATGATCGCACCACCACAGGGGTGGATTCGTCCACCACCAGGGGCATGTAGTGACGCCTGAATGGCTCCGGCAGCATCAAGGCAACCCCCGCAACGGCGTCGATGTCCTGCCCATGCCGGTCCAGCTGGGCCGAGATCAGGCCGGCGACATGACGTGGAGTCTCAGCCGGAAGGTCTCCCGGTTCGCGCTGGCTCCAGCCGTATTGGTTCAGCCGGATGCGGAAGGACTTGAACTGGCTCGCGGAGATGCATTCGAGATCGGCCGCACGCTGGATGAGCATCGCCATGGAGACCTTCCAGGTCATCTTGAGTTCTGCGAGTTTCGTGAACTGGCGGACGGTCAACCCGCGCAACAGCGGCTCGAGGGCATCCGCCGGGGCGAGAAACTCGCCCGCGAACCGGTTGGCTTCCTTCTCTTGGTCGTCGGTCGGCAGCTCATGCATCAAAAGGTGACCGACCTCGTGCGCCAACGTGAAGCGCTCACGGTCGGGTGGCAGGTCACGGTTGAGCAGGATCAGCGGTCGCTGCCCCGGGAGCCAGGTACTCACAGCATCCTGCGCGGCCGTCCCCAGATCACGGCGCATCACCCGGACTCCCGCGGATTCGAGCAGCTTTACCAGGTCGTCGACGGGACCAGCAGGTATCTCCCACGCACACCTGATAGCAGCCGCAACCGCTGCGGGGTTGCCATACTCGGTCAATGGCATTCGGCCCAGCACGCGGGATTTGGGCGACGAATCATCCACGCCTGCGGACAGGCTATCCACGGACAGGCGAGTGAGCTGAGTAAGCCCTTCGACTGCACGCATGGTCGCAACCGACATCGCGCTGGAGCGTCGACGGTGGTGCAAGCAGGTGACCTCGACGCCACCGATCGGACCGGTTGCGCGGAGCAGGTTCGTCGGGACTGCAAGGGCCTCCGCAACTGCGTCGAGGTACTCCGTTGTGAGCGGTAGGAGCCCCTTCTCTACTTTCGATACGAAACCCTGTGAGACGCCAGCGGCATCAGCTAGATCGAGCTGTGTCCAGCGCCGGGCCTCACGCGTCAAGCGCACCATGCGCGCTACCGCGGCGGCTTCACTCATCGAATCTCACACTCCCTGCCCGACTGGCACGAAGTCTACCAAAAACGCTCGCAAATATTCCGAGACAACGCCGCCGTGTCGCTGGCACGCGACTGACCTCGAAGTGCAGGCTCGAGACCGGTTCCGGATCCGGTAGGCCCCGGCAAGCTCACACCGGCTTCGACTTTGCGCGCCGCGATCCACGCGGCACTATGTGAGCAACCGCTTAGTGACCGTCGATACGAGGATGTGTCCGTCATGCCCGAAGCCGTCATCGTCTCCGCCGCGCGCTCGCCCATCGGGCGCGCCAACAAGGGCTCGCTGGTCAGCCTGCGGCCCGACGACCTGACCGTGCAGATGGTCCAGGCCGCGCTGGCCAAGGTGCCGCAGCTGGACCCCGCCGACATCGACGACCTGATGCTCGGCTGCGGCCTGCCCGGTGGCGAGTCCGGGTTCAACATGGGCCGCGCGGTCGCCGTCGAGCTGGGCTACGACCACCTGCCGGGTTGCACCATCACGCGGTATTGCTCGTCCAGCTTGCAGACCACCCGGATGGCCTTCCACGCGATCAAGGCCGGCGAGGGCGACGTCTTCATCTCGGCCGGCGTCGAGACCGTGTCGCGGTTCTCGAAGGGCAGCTCGGACTCCTGGCCCGACACCCACAACCCGCTGTTCGCCGAGGCGGAGAAGCGCACCGCGGCGACGGCCGAGTCGGGCACGGACAGCTGGACCGACCCGCGCGCCGACGACCTGGTGCCGGACGTCTACATCGCGATGGGCCAGACCGCCGAGAACCTCGCGCGGCTGAAGGGCGTCACGCGCGAGGAGATGGACGAGTTCGGCGTCCGCTCGCAGAACCTGGCCGAGAAGGCCATCGCGGACGGCTTCTGGGCCAAGGACATCACGCCGGTGACGCTGCCGGACGGCACGGTCGTGTCGAAGGACGACGGCCCGCGCGCCGGCGTCACGCTCGAGGGCGTCTCCGGCCTGAAGCCGGTCTTCCGCCCGGACGGCCGGGTCACCGCCGGCAACTGCTGCGCGCTCAACGACGGCGCCGCGGCGCTGGTCATCATGTCCGACACCAAGGCGCGCGAGCTGGGCCTGACGCCGCTGGCGCGGATCGTGTCCACCGGCGTGACCGGCCTTTCGCCGGAGATCATGGGCTACGGCCCGGTCGAGGCGTCCAAGCAGGCGCTGTCGCGCGCGGGGCTGTCGATCGGCGACATCGACCTGGTCGAGATCAACGAGGCCTTCGCGGCGCAGGTCATCCCGTCGTACCGGGACCTGGGCATCGACCTGGACCGGCTGAACGTCAACGGCGGCGCGATCGCGGTCGGCCACCCGTTCGGCATGACCGGCGCCCGGATCACCTCGACGCTGATCAACTCGCTGCAGCACCACGACAAGCAGTTCGGCCTCGAGACGATGTGCGTCGGCGGCGGCCAGGGCATGGCGCTGATCATCGAGCGCCTTTCCTGATCCCCGCGGCGAAGGCCCCCGCTCGGGAGCGGGGGCCTTCGCCGTGTTCAGCAGACGCTGTCGGTCGGCACCGGGTTCGCCAGCCCGAACAGCGGGCGCAGCTTCAGGCCGATCCACGTGCCGCCGAGGGCGAAGACGCCCCACAGCCAGCCGTGCAGGCTGCCGGTGGAGATGCCGCCGAGGTACGCGCCGATGTTGCAGCCACCCGCCATGCGCGCGCCGACGCCCATCAGGATCCCGCCGAGGACCGCCGCCAGCGCCGTGCGCCACGGGATCGAGCTGTGGATCTTCCACGCGCCCGCGGCCGCGGCGGCCACCGCCGCGCCGATCATGATCCCGATGTCGGTCAGGCTGTTCTTGTCCTTCCAGATCGGGTTCGCCAGCGACGTCGCGTTGGACTTCTGCTGCCAGAACTCCCACGACTCCGGGTGCAGCCCGAACACCTGCAGGATCTTCGCGCCCCACAGCGAAAACGCGCTGGTGACGCCCCAGATGCCGCCGGACACCAGGAACACCGCGCCGGCCAGCACCCCCAGCACGACCGCGCCGACGAGCATCGGCCACGAGCCGCGCAGGATCCGGGCGAAGCCGCGCGCGGTCGGCACGACGTCGGCCGGCGGCGGGGTGCGGCGGCGCTGCACCGCACGGGTCGCGAAGACGATCACGGCGAGCACGGCGATCGTGATCGCCCAGGACCCGAACCAGCCGAGGTGGTCGGCCAGCAGCACGCCCTTGAACTCGGGCCAGCCCGACAGCACCGGGTACGCCCAGGTGTAGAGCACCGACCCGGCGATGAAGCCGCCGAGGGTCAGCACGATCGTCGACTGGCCGGACCCGACCGCGAACAGCGTGCCGGACGCGCACGCGCCGCCGAGCTGCATGCCGATCGCGAAGAGCGTCGCGCCGACGAAGAGGGCGAGGCCGAGCGCGCCCGCCGTCGGCGCCGGCTTGCTGCCGAACAGCCCGCTGCCGGTGCCCGCGATCAGCGCGATGAGCGTCGCGGCGGTGCCGAGCAGGACGGTGTGGGCCCGCAGGCCCTGCCCGTTGCCGACGGCGATGAGCTGGCGCCAGGCCGACGTGAAGCCGAACCGCGAGTGGAACAGCGCGAGGCCGAGGCCGAGGCCGAGCAGCAGCAGGACGCCGAACTTGGCGCCGTAGCTCGCCCAGACGTACCAGGTCAGGCCGACCGCGAGCACGCCCGCGACGGCCAGCGGCACCACGCGGACGGGCTCCTCGGGCCGCGGCACGGGCGCGGCGCAGGAGGTCGGGAAATCGAGGAACTTCTTTTCACCGGCTGGGGATTCGGTCGTCGCCACCAGTACTCCAGGCTTGGGTGGGCGGAGCAGGACGATCAACGTTAGGTCCGGTGATCGGCTCGTCGCAGCCCGTCGCACAGTGTGGGACGAACGGAGCAATCCGGGTGCCCCTGAACGCCGAAAGGCCCCTCGCCGGCGTGGTGAGGGGCCTTCGCGGGAAGAGCTATTCGTTGGTCTTGACGCACATCGTCGTCGCCGGCTGCGGGTAGACGGCCACGCGCGTGGCTTCCGTGCCCTCGCAGAGGTTCTTGTCCGCCTGGCCCGAGACGACCTTCACCAGTTCGCCGTCCTTGGTGGGGTCGGTGCAGGCGACCTTCACGTAGCCCTTGGTCGTCGACGTGAAGTTCGCGAGGCAGTCGCCCTGCTTGGCGTTGATCATCAGGCACAGCTTGTACGAGCTGCGGCCGCTGACCGAGTAGGTGTCGTAGCCGGCGTCGGAGCCGCCGGGGCATTCGTCGGACGCGCTGTCGAGCTTGGCGGCGATCTTGACGTTGGCCTTCGGGTCGGCGCAGTCGGCCTTCGCCGGGTCGTCCCCGCCCCGGGTGAACTCGGTGATCGTGAGGCAGTCACCGGCGTTGGAGCTGGCCGGCGAGTTGGCGAACGACACGATCCCCACGACGACGGCGACGATCACGATCACGCCGACGATGCCGAACTTGATGAACGTGCCGGCCTTCGACTTCTTCGGCACCGGCGGCGCGGGCGGGAAGCCCTGCTGGCCCGGCGGGAACTGCCCGGGCGGCGGGCCGTACTGGCCGGGCTGGCCCTGCGGCGGCGTGCCGGGCTGGCCGTACTGCGGCTGGCCGCCGGGAGGCGGCCCGTAGGGACTGGGCTGACCCACCGGCTGCTGGCCCCCGGGGGCCGGAGGGGGAACGCTCACTGTGAACCTCACACATGTGAAATGAAGGACTGACCGGGACATCAAACACGCAGGGTGAGCGCGATCCGCAGTGGGGTCCCCGAATGCATGAATTACCCACAGAAAAGGCGCCCCGTTGATTACGGAGCGCCTTCACTGTGAGACTGTGAGCCAGGTTACTCGCGGAGGTACGACAGCAGCCGCAGGATCTCCAGGTACAGCCAGACCAGGGTCGTCATCAGGCCGAAGGCGGTGTACCAGGCCCACTTCGACGGCATGCCTTCGCGGATCATCCGGTCGGCCTGGTCGAAGTCGAGCAGGAAGCTGAACGCCGCGATGCCGATGCAGACGAGGCTGAAGATGATGGCGATCGGGCCGCCGCCGCGCAGCGGGTTGAAGCCGAAGAACAGCGAGGTGATCAGGTTGAACAGCATCAGGATGCCGACACCGACGACCGCGCCGATGATCCACTTCGTCAGCTTCGGCGTCACCTTGACCGCGCCGGTCTTGTAGACCACCAGCATGCCGATGAAGACGCCCGCGGTGCCGACGATCGCCTGCAGCGCGATGCCCTTGTAGACGACCTCGAAGACACCGCTCAGCGCGCCGAGGAACAGGCCTTCGGCGGCGGAGTAGACGAGGGTCAGCGGACCGCTCGGCTTCTGTCGGAAAATGATCACCAGCGAGATGACGAGCCCGACGACCAGGCCGCCGATCATCGCGCCGACGAGGGCGCCGGAGAGCCGGCCGGTCTCGGCCAGCGTGTTCTGGGCCCAGATCGCGGTCACGATCCCGACGAGCAGCGCGACGCCGAGGCTCATGCCGGTCTTGACGACGACGTCGTCCACCGTCATGGGACGGTCGCCTTCGCCGGAGGCGGCCTGGCCGGGGCCGTACCCGGGCACGCCGCCCTGGGGTTGGTTGAAGCCCACCGGGGGCCCGTACTGCCCGTAAGTCTGGGTTCCGCCGTGGGGCAGGTTGCGGAACGCCGGGTTGCTACTGGAACGCACCTGATCCTCCTGGATCTGCTGCTTTGTGGATCGACGCTGCATCGGGTTCAACGACCGCCGGGGACGTGCGGTTCCCGTCGAGTAAAGACGACTTTACTCGACCGCGAGCCCGTGGCCACGGCAGACACGGTAAGCGATGGAGATCACGACCGTTCGGCGACCGCCACTCGAAGGGCGGTAGACAGCCGGACCCCCTCGGCGCGACGCTCACTTGGCGTGCCCGGTCGTTCACCGAACGCGCGTCGGGGAGTTGATCAATCGTGTGACCTGCGGAGACGGCGTGAGTCGTCGCCACGCGGCCGACGAAGGAGCCTGCACACCATGAGGTGGTCGACACGCCCGCGCGCGGGCATCCGCGCGCTCACCGCCCTGTTCGCCGCGACGCTGCTCGGCACGCTCTCCGCGACCGCCGGCGCGCCCGCCGCGTCGGCCGCGAGCCAGGAGGGCGTCGGCCACCGGGTCGGCGGCGAGCACGGCCCGAGCCCGGTCTGGCTGGGGTCGTACGTCGTCGGCGGGCAGCAGGTGTTCTGCGTGAGCTTCCGGCTCCGGGCGCCGGACACCGACGAGCCGTACCAGCCGGGCGACGAGCTGCTCACGAAGTGGGGCACGAAGCTGCCCAAGGACGAAGCGGCGAACATCTCGTACCTGCTGCTGCGCTACGGCGGCACCAAGAACCCCGACGAGGCGACCGCGCTCGCGCACCTCCTGCACTCGTGGACGGCGGCGCCGCGCACCCCGGCCGACCTCGACCCGAAGCTGCCCGCGGACAAGATCGCCTACGACGCGCCCGGCTACCTGAAGGCGATGAGCAAGGACTCCGCCGGCGCCGTCGAGCGGCTGAGGACGGACGCCGAGACCAACCGCGGGCCGTGGACCGCTTCGGTCACCACGCCGAAGGGCGACCAGCACGTCGGCGAAGCGGCCGAGTGGACCGCGACCGTGAAGAACGCCCAGGGCAAGGGCGTCCCGGACGTCGCCGTGAAGCTGACGGCGACGGGCGGCACCCTGGGCGCCCCGGCCGGCGACACCGCGGGCAACGCGAGCCCACAGGCCGCGGCGAAGGACGTCACGCTCAAGACGGGCGCCGACGGCACCGTGCAGGTGAAGCTGACCCCGACCGGCGAGCGGCCGAAGCTGGTGGCCTCGCTGTCCGCGCCGGCCGCCCGGCCCTACGTCCGGGTGCCGGTCGACACGGCGGCACAGCGCGTCGTCTCGACCGGCGGCGAGCAGGAGCTGACCGCGCAGGGCGTCGTCGAGGTGGCGAAGCCCGGCAAGGTGCAGGTGACGAAGACCGACGCGAACACCGGCAAGGGCGTCGGCGGCGCGGTCCTGCGGATCACCGGCGCGGACAAGAAGTCGGCGGCGCTCGGCGCCGACGGCAAGCCGCTCACCGGCGCCGACGGCAAGCCCGCGGTCGTCACCACCGACGGTGCGACGGGCGGCGTGGTGGTCGAGAACCTCCGGGCACCGCAGGAGATCTGCGTCGTGGAGGCGAGCCCGCCGCCGGGTTACACGAACGCTTACGACCCGGCCAGCCCGCCATCGGCGTGCGGCACGGTGAAGCCGGGCGAGACGCTGGCGCTGACGGTGTCGAACAAGCCGAACGAGGTCCCGCGCGCGATCCCGGCCGGTGACGCCCCGGTGGCGATGATGCGCGGGACGGTCGAGACGAGCTACTCGGGGCTGGGGTTGGCGGGGATCGGCTTGCTGGTGCTGGTGGGCGCCGGCTTGGCGGCCTTCGCGGCGCGGCGCGCTTCGCGGAGGTAGCGGCGTGGCGAACGACGCCGGCGAGGACTGGCGGGGTGAGGACTGGTTCGTCGACGAGTGGCACCGGGGCGTCGGCTGGGCGGCGGTCGAGGACGAGCAGCACGGTGGCGCGAGCTCGGCGGCCGGCGGCGACGAGTGGCACCCCGGCACCGGCTGGGCGGCGACCGGCGACCACCGGCGCCCGGCCGCGCCCAAACCCCGTCGCGGCCGGTTGCTCGCCGGGTTCGCGCTCGGGGCCTCGACCGTCCTCGCCGTGCAGCTGGGCTCCTCCGTGGTCGCCGCGCCGCCGGTAGCCGTCGTCGCCGGTACCGCGCTGCCCGCCGCGGGAGCCGCTGCCCCGAAAGCCGCTCCGACGGCCACCCAGCCGTCCACCCCCGCCGCGCCGCCGCCACCACCGCCCGCCAGCACGCCGGCTGCCGCTCCCGCCGGTCAGCCGTCGACGCCGGGCCCGCAGCAGCCCGGCACCGTCCGGCTCCCCGCCGGCGGCACCGCCACCCTCGTGCGCAAGGACCTCGGCCCCGGCGGCGAACTGCCCGTCCCCGACAACCTCGGCCAGGCGACCTGGTGGGGCGCCGAACTCGACGCGGCCGGTGGTGCCAGCGTCTTCGCCGGGCACGTCAACTGGCGGGGCGCGACCGGGCCGTTCGCCGAGCTGTGGACCGCCCGGATCGGCGGTGCGGTGACCGTCGTGGACAGTGCCGGGAAGACCTGGCGCTACCGGATCTCCCAGCTGCTCACCGTGCACAAGGAGGACCTGCCCGCGCAGGCGGACGACCTGTTCGGCCAGTCCGGCCCGCACCGCGTGGTGCTGGCGACCTGCGGCGGCCGCTGGGTCGGCGGTTCGGACGGCTACGAGGAGAACCGCATAGTCATCGCGGAGTCCGAATAAGTTACCGGTGAGTAACTTCACGTCCCGCCACGGTGGTCACGAACCCCTCGATGGAGCAGAATGCCCAGGGTCAGGGCGTGGAGCGAGAGGTGTGAAGACGATGGCGACGTTCTTGGTGACCGGGGCGACCGGACTGATCGGGCGCCAGTTCACCCGGCTGCTGCTCTCCCGCCCCGGCGACGACCGCGTCGCGCTGCTGGTCCGCACGTCGAGCAAGGCCAAGCTGGCCGCGCTCGTCGACCAGTGGCCGCACTCCGACCGCGTCACGCTGGTGACGGGGGACCTCGGTGAACCGCTGCTCGGGGTGTCCGAGGCGGACCGCGACGAGCTGCGCGGGCACGTCGACCACGTAGTCCACCTCGCCGCCCTCTACGACCTCACCGCCGACGACGAAGCCAGCGTCAAGGCCAATGTGGACGGCACGCGCAGCGTCGTCGACCTCGCCGCGGACCTGCGCGCGGGCTGCCTGCACCACGTCTCGTCGGTCGCCGTCGCGGGTGACCACGAAGGCGTCTTCACCGAGGAGATGTTCGACGCCGGGCAGCGGCTGATCACGCCGTACCACCGGACGAAGTTCGAGGCCGAGAAGATCGTCCGCGAGCAGACCGAGGTGCCGTGGCGGGTGTACCGGCCCGCGGTCGTCGTCGGGCACTCCGAGACCGGCGAGATGGACAAGATCGACGGCCCCTACTACCTCTTCCCCGCGATCAACCGGCTCGCCGGGCTGCCGGACGTGCTGCCGATCGTCGGCCCCGACCTCGGCGACACCAACATCGTGCCGGTCGACTACGTCGCCAAGGCGCTGCTCGAACTCGTGGTCAAGCCCGGGCTCGACGGCCGCGCCTTCCACCTGGTCAACCCCGAGCCGCAGCCGGTCGTCTCCGTCTACAACGCGTTCGCGCGGGCCGCGGGGGCGCCGACGATCTCCGTCCAGCTGGGCGAAGGCCTCTCCAAGCGGATCGTCGGGCTGGTCAAGCTGACCGAGCACATCCCCGGCGTCACCATTGCCCGCGACGCCGTCATGGAGCGCTTCGGCATCCCGCCGGTGCTGCTCGACACCATGGCGTTCCCGTCGGTGTTCTCCTCGGCCGAGACGCGCAAGGCGCTGGCCGGCAACGTCGAGGTCCCCCGGCTGGAGGAGTACGCGCCGACGCTGTGGCGCTACTGGCGCGAGCACCTCGACCCGTTCCGCGCGCGCAAGCACGGCCCGCGCGGCGAGCTGGACGGCCGCCGCGTGATCATCACCGGCGCGTCGTCGGGCATCGGGCGCGCGACCGCGCTGAAGGTCGCCGCGGCGGGCGGGGTCCCGCTGCTCGTCGCCCGGCGCCAGCACGAACTCGAAGAGGTCCGCGACGAGATCGTCGCCGCCGGCGGCACCGCTTCGGTGTACCCGGCCGACCTGACCGACGAGGATTCGGTGCGCAAGGCCGTCGACGCGATGCTGGCCGAGCACGGCCGGATCGACATGCTGGTCAACAACGCCGGCCGGTCGATCCGCCGGTCGATCAAGCTGTCCTATGACCGGATGCACGACTACGAGCGCGCGATGGCGATCAACTACTTCGGCGCGGTCCGGCTGATCCTCGCGGTGCTGCCGCACATGTCGGAGCGGAAGTTCGGGCACATCGTGAACGTGTCGTCGATCGGCGTGCAGGGCATCGCGCCGCGCTTCTCGGCGTACGCGGCGTCGAAGGCGGCGCTGGACTACTTCTCGCGGATCGCGGCCACCGAGACGCACGGCGACGGGATCACGTTCACCACCATCCACATGCCGCTGGTGCGCACGCCGATGATCCGCCCGACGAAGATCTACGACGCGTTCCCGACGAAGTCGCCGGAACAGGCCGCGGACATGGTGCTGAAGGCGCTCGTCGAGCGGCCCAAGCACATCGGCACCCCCGCCGGGCAGGCGATCGGGCTGGCCTACACGCTCACGCCGGGCCTCACCGACGCCGTCGCGTACCAGGGTTTCCGGATCTTCCCGGACTCGGCCGCAGCGGGCGGTTCGGGCGGCCTCAAGATCGGCCGTGGCGAGAAACACCTTTCCAAAGCGGCGATGGCGCTCGCCCGGTTGTCCCGCGGCTTTCACTGGTGACGCAGCGTTTCCGGGGTGCGGCCGTTCCGGCGACGCGCCGCCGGAACGGCGACACGTGTTGGTGATTTGTTAAGCCGAAGGGCGTAAGCGGTCCGTGCCCAGGTACGGTCGGGCGCATGGTTCCTGAGCGCGACCCCGCCGCAACCGCCCTCAACGGCCTCCTCCCCCTCCGTCGTGAGTACACCCAGGCCTGGCACGGCTTCGACCGCAACGAAGTCCGGCAGTACCTCGACCACGTCGAGGCGCAGCTGCGCCGGGTGCTCAGCGAGCGCGACACCGCCGTGGCGCAGGCCGCGAACGCGACCCGCGAGGCGGAATCCGCCCGGCAGCAGGTCGCTTCGCTGGAAGCGCGCGTCGAGGAGCTCAAGAAACCACCGGAGCGGCTCGAGGACCTCGACGAACGGATGCAGCGGACGGTCACGCTCGCGCAGGCCCGCGCGGACGAGATCGTCAAGCGCGCCGAGGCCGCCGCGGAGAAGACGTGGGCGGGCTCGACCGAGGCGTCGACGAAGCTGCGTGAGCGGTACACGAAGCTGGTCGCGGAGCTGGACAAGCAGGCCGACCTGCTGCACTCCGAGCACGAGAACGCGCTGGCGGAGACGCGCGCCGAGGTGCAGCGGCTGACCGTCGAGGCGGCCCAGCGGCGGGAGCTGCTCGACAACGAGGCGGAGCGGAAGCGGCGGAAGCTCGAGCGCGAGTTCGAGGCGTCCCAGACGGCGCAGAAGACGGCGCTGGAGAAGCACATCGCCGACCAGCGCACGGCGAGCAAGAACCAGGCCGAGCGCCGCATCGCCGAGGCGACGGCGGAGGCCAAGCGGCGGCTCGACGAGGCGACGGCGGAAGCCAAGCGCCGCCTCGACGAGGCGACCACCCAGGCAGCCCAGCGCACGACGGTGGCGAACCGCAAGGTCGAGCGGCTGGCGGAGATCCGCGAGCAGGCCCGCAAGAGCCTGGCGATGGCGGAGGACATCCTCAACCGCAGCGAGACCCAGCTGGCGACCCTGCCGGAAGAAGCGGTGATCCCCCAGGCGTCCAAGCTGGTGGGCGGCGACCCGGAATCGGCCACGACGCCGTCCGCGCCGGTGGTCCCGGTGGTGCAGCCGCAGATCCCGGCGAAGCCCGCGGTGAAGGCGGCCCCGGCCGCCAAGCCCGCGCCCGTGGCGAAGCCGGGCAACTCGAACGGCCCGGCCACGAAGCCCGCGAACGGCAACGGCGCCAAGCCGCTCTCCCCGACGGCGAGCAAGCCCGGCTCCTGACGCTTCCCCAAGCGCCCCAATGTGGCGTTCGGTGCGTCTGACGCACCGAACGCCACATTGGGTGCGCTGGACGCAACCAACGCCACATTGGGGCGCTTTACTTGCGGGCGGTACGGGGCCAGGGGTTGGCCGCTTCCAGCTGGGCGGCCAGGCCCAGCAGGAGGGACTCGCCGCCGGGGCGGGTCACCAGCTGGACCGACGTCGGCAGGCCGGACACGACGGACCGGCCCACCGGGACCGTGATCGCCGGGTAGCCCGCGAAGTTCCACTGGCCGGTGAAGCCGGCCAAGCGCGTCGACGGCAGGACGTTCGTCAGCCACCGCTTCTCGTGCCAGCGGCCCGCCTTCACCGGCCAGTGCGACAGCGTCGGCGTCATCAGGACGTCGTGCTCCTCGAAGTACTCAGCCGCGCGCGAGAGCCAGTTCTGCCGCGTCCGCTCGCGGATCAGGCCCGCGCGCTCGACCAGCCGTCCCGCGCGGACGTGCGCGCGGGTCCGCCGCTGCAGCCGCGGGAAGTCGAACTCACGGGCCTGGGCGGCGGGGCCGGCCAGCCAGCGGGCCGTCATGCCCAGGACCATCGTCGCCGGGTAGCGCGGGGCCGACGACGTCAGCGCGTGCCCCGCCGCCGAGAGGTGGCCCGCCGCGGTCGAGACGGCCGCGACCAGCTCCTTCGGCACCGGCGTGTGCAGCAGCGGGACCGTCGTCGACGTCCCGATGCGCGCCGGGGCGGGCGAAGGCACCGAAGCCAGTGTGGGATCCGAAGCCAGCACCGAGAGCAGCACCGCCGTGTCGGCGACCGTCGTGGCCAGCGGGCCGTGCACCGACATGCCGAACCAGCCGCCCTCGGCCAGCAGGTCCGCGCCCGGCTTCAGGCCGACCAGGCCGCACATCGCGGCGGGCAGCCGGACCGAGCCCATGCCGTCGGTGCCGTGGGCCACCGGGACCAGGCCCGCCGCCACCGCCGCCGCGCTGCCGCCGGACGAGCCGCCCGAGGCGTACGTCGGCTCCCACGGGTTGCGGGCGATGCCGTCCGGGGTGTCGCTCATCGGCCAGATGCACAGCTCCGGCACGCGCGTCAGCCCGACGAGCACCGCGCCCGCGGCCCGCAGCCGCGCCGCGACCAGGCCGTCCGACGCGGCCCGCGAAGCCGGGCCCGCCAGCGAACCGTGCGACGCGAACTCACCCTCGATCTCGGTGACGTCCTTGACGGCGACGGGCACCCCGGCCAGCGGCAGCGACGCGAGGTCGGGCCGCGCGGCGACCTCAGCGGCTTCCTTCAGCGCCGCCTCGGCGCGCACCCGCCGGAAGGCGCCGACGACACCGTCCGCCGCGGCGATCCGGTCCAGCGCGTCCTGGGTCACCCGCACCGGGTCGAGGGTTCCGGCCCGGACGGAGGCCGCGATCTCCACTGCCGTCAGCACCATGATCGCGACCCTAGCCGACGGGAGGGCTCAGATGGCGCCCGCTCGCAGCGCGTAGGCGACGGCGTGCGCGCGGTTGTTGAGGCCGCAGCGGGTCATCAGGCCGTAGAGGACGTTCTTCACCGTCCGCTCGGAGTAGCACAGCTTCGCCGCGATCTCCTCGGTCCCGAAACCCTCGGCGACCAGCCGCAGGACGTCGCACTCGCGCGCGGCGAGCCCGGACAGCGTGAGCCCGTTCGGCTCCAGGACGTCCTTGCGCATCCGCTGGACCTGCGAGAGCAGCGCCCCCTGCAGCCGCGGCGGCAGGTTGGCCGTGCCGTCGCCCGCGGCGAGCACCGCCGTCACCAGCTCGGCGCCGCCCGTTTCGCGCCGCGGCAGGATCGCCACGACCCCGCACTCCAGCACCGACATCAGGTCGCTCTCGCGGAAGTGCTCGACGACCAGCACCACGTGGGACGCCTTGGCCGCGCGGATCTCGCCCAGCACGGTCTCGGTGACGTGCTCCTCCATCACCAGCAGGACGTCCGGGACCAGGTCGGTCACCCGGACGTCCGGATGGGACTCCAGCAGGCTCTCGGCGCCGGCGTGCGTGATCGGGTCCGAGGCGAGGACGGTCACTTCCACGGGCTTCATGGACGCAGTGTGGCGGGCGCGCCTTCACGCCTTCCCTATTCCGTCTTCACGCGCGTGAAGACGTCTCCAGCTCCCCGAACGCCGTCCGCGCCCGCTCCAGGCACCCCGGCATCCGCTCGGCGGCCCGCGCCCACTCGCGCTTGGCCCGCGCGTACTCCTCCTGCGCCGCTCCGGTCCAGCCGGCCAGCCCCGGCTCCACGTCCGCTTCAAGCTCGGCGAGCAGCTCGCCGAGCTCGCCGGCGATCGACCCCATCCGGTCGAGCACGAGACCGGCGAAGCTGAATTCGAGCTCCTGGCGCGTCACGGCACGCGCTGCCGCGGCACCGGGCCGCCGCCGGTCGTCTCGAGCAGGCGGTTCAGCCGCGAAAGGATCACGTCGAACTCCTGCTCCCAGTCGCTCATCGCCTGGCCGAAGCGCACCGCCGACTCGCCCCGCCACGACGCCTGCACCATCGCCATCTCGCTGTTGACGTCGCGGAGCCGGGCGCGGGCCGCTTCGATGGTGTGCGCGAAGCGGGCGGCGGCGCGCCGCATCTCGTCCGTCGGCGCGGCTGTGGCCATGCGGAACTCCTCTCGAGGCGTCCCGAGGGTGGCAAACACCGCGGCACCGGCGGAACCCCCGCCCCCGGCCGTTGCCCGAATGTCCGCCATCCTTGCCTGCCGGTTCACGACGGCCGCGTATGCTCACGTCAGGCATCCGGCGCGTGACGTTTCGTCAGCGCACGAAGGGAGACCGATGTCGGCTGCGGACGGCTCCGCACCGAGACTCCAGCTGCTCGGCCCGGTCAAGGCGTGGCACGGCGAAGTGGAGCTCGACCTCGGCTCCGCGCACCGGCGGACGGTCCTCGCCGCACTGGCGGTGAACCCGAACCGCACGGTCTCGCGCGAGGAGCTGATCGACGCCGTCTGGGGTGAAGCGCCGCCGCAGAGCGCGCAGGGCTCCATCTACACCTACGTCTCCGGCCTGCGGCGGGCGCTCGAACCCGGCCGCGCCAAGGGCGAAGGCCCGCAGCTGCTCGCGTCGATCGGGTCCGGCTACTCGCTGCGCCTCGACGCCGGCGCGATCGACGTCCACCGGTTCGAGGCCCTGCGCGAGCAGGCGCAGCGCAAGCAGTCGGCCGGTGATCTCCGCGGGGCTCGCGAGGCGCTCGAGGAAGCGCTCGGGCTCTGGCACGGCGTCCCGCTGTCCGGCCTGCCCGGGCCGTTCGCCGCGGCCCAGCGCGCGCGGCTCACCGAGGTGCGGCTCGCGACGGTCGAGCGGCGCGCCGAAGTCGTCCTGGAGTCGGGCGGGCACGCGGAGCTCGTCGCCGAGCTGACCGCGCTGACCCGCGAGCACCCGTTCCGCGAAACGCTGCGCGGGCTGCTGATGCGGGCCCTGGTCCGGGCCGACCGGCGGACCGAGGCGATCGCCGTGTACACCGACGTCCGCGACCGGCTCGTCGAGGCGTCCGGCACCGAGCCCGGCCCGGCGCTGCGGCGGCTGTACGACCAGCTGCGGGAAAAGCCCGCGGCCGCCCCGGAATCGAAGCCCGCGCCGCCCGCGCGCCCGGCCCGGCTCCCGGTCGCGGCGGTGCCCGAGCGCGCCGACCTCTTCCTCGGCCGGGAAGCCGAGCTGGCGCGGCTCCGCGAAGCCGTCGACGGGCTCGGCGCCGGGATCGGCCGGTCGGTGTGGCTCGAGGGCGAGCCCGGCAGCGGCCGGACGGCGCTGCTGGCCGAGGTGCTCGCCATGGTGCCGGACTTCCAGCCCGCCTTCGCCGCCGCGGACGCGCTCGACCAGCGGTTCGCCCTGCGGCCGTTGCTCGACGCGCTGGGCGTGCACCAGGGGGCCGCCGGGCACCGCGCCGTCCTGGCCGCCCGGCTCGCCGAGCAGCCGGGCGAAGATCCCGTCGACGGCCTGCTCGCGCTGGTCCGCGAGCTGTGCGCGGAAGCGCCGCTGGTGCTCGTGGTCGACGACCTGCACTGGGCCGACGACACCACCCTGCGCGTCTGGCGGTACCTGAGCCGGGAGACGCGGCAGCTGCCGCTGCTGCTCGTCGGCGCCTGCCGCCCGGTGCCACGACCGGCCGCGCTCGACGAGCTCCGAGCTGAGCTTGACAACGATGACACGACCGTCCTGGCGCTGCCGCCGCTGACCGACGGCGCCGCCCGGGAGCTGGCCACCGAGCTGGTCGGCGCGCCGCCCGGGCCGGGCCTGCAGCTGCTCGTGTCCTACGCGGCCGGAAACCCGCGCTACACCAGGGAAATCGTCGAGACGCTGCTGGCGCAGTCGATGATCGTGCTCGACGGCGTCCACGCGCACCTGGACGGCAACTCGTGCCAGAGCATCCCGGCGCCGCTGGGGTCGCGGATCACGCTGTACCTGAGCTTCCTCTCCAGCGGCACGCGCGACACGCTGCGCTGGGCCGCGATGCTGGGCCGCGAGTTCTCGCTGTCGGACATCGCCGTCGCCACCGAACGGCCGCCGACGGCGCTGGTCGGCGCGGTCGACGAAGCGATCGCCTCCGGGGTGCTCGTCGAGTCGGGCGACCGGCTGGCGTTCCGGCACCCGCTGGTGCGCCGGGTGCTCTACGAAAAGACGCCGGCGGCGATGCGCGTGGCGCTGCACCGGCAGCTGGCGGAGGCGTTCGCGGCGGCGGGGGCGCCCGCCGTCCGGGTCGCCGAGCAGCTCGCCGCCGCACCCGCGCAGGTCGACCCGTGGGTGACCACGTGGCTGCTCGACCACATCGGGACGGTCGCCACCGAGACCCCGCGGATCGCCGTGGACCTGCTGCGCCACGCCGTCACGCAGGGCACGCTGGCGCCGGACGCGCGCGAGACGCTGACCGCGACCCTGGCCCGGCTGCTGTTCTGGCTCGGCCGGGAGCCCGAGGCCGAGGCGCGGTCGGTCGTGGCGCGGACGAACGACAGCAGGCGCGCGGCCGAGATGCGCTGGATCCTGGCCTACGTCTACTACCGCCGCGGCGACTTCGCCGAGGCGACCGCCGAGCTGAAGCGGACCCTCGACGACACCGACGTCCCGGAGATGTGGCGCGGGCGGCACGAGTCCCTGCTGGCCACGTTGGAGCGCCTCGGCGAGGAAACGGCCTTGGCGCCCGCCGGGCTGCACCCGCTGGACGACGCGGCGCTGTCCGTGCCGAAGCTCGACAGCCTCGACGAGGCCGCGGAGCCGCTCGACGCCGCCCGCCGGATCGCCGCGACCCGCGCGGTGCCGGGCGAGATGCACCTGGCCGGCGCGGTGCACTACTACTGGCTGGGCCGCTGGCCCGAAGCGCTCGAAGAGCTGGACGCGGTGATCCGCGACGGTGCGGAAACGGCGTCGTACGTGCTGCGCAGCCCCGGGTCGGCACTGCTGGTGCACGGCGTCGGCGCCCTGATCGCCGGTCACCGCGGTGACCGGGACCAGGCCCGGACGCACCTCGACGCGGCCGACCGCCGGCAGTGGCCACCGGGCCTCGAGCCCGACGGCGGCGACTTCCTGCTCGCGGCCCGCGCGTTGCTGGCCGAGCAGGACGGCCGGCCGGAGGCGGCGCTGGCCGCGTTGCTGCCGCTGCTGGAGGAGAACTACCCGCCCGCGGCCCGCCACCAGTGGCTCCCGGACCTGGTCCGGCTCGCGGTGCGGCTCGGCGAACCGCAGCGCGCCCATCAGGCGCTGCGCCTGCTCGACGTCGACGGCGACGCCCCACCGGCCCACGCGGCGGCGGCCGCGCACTGCCGCGGCCTGGTGACCGGCGACCCCGAGCCGGTGCTCACCGCCGCCGGGCACTACCGCGCGGCCGGCCGGCTGCTCAAGCAGGCGAAGGCGACGGAGGACGCGGCGATCCTGCTGGCCGAGGCCGACCGGCTGGCCGAAGCGCGCACGGCGTTCCGCACCGCGCTGACGGCGTACACCGGGATGGGCGCGGTGTGGGACGTCCGGCGCGCGGAGGGCCGCATGCAGCCGTTCGGCATCCGCCGAGCCCACGCGGTCCGCTCCCGCGCCGTCGCCGGCGAGTGACCACCGCACCACCCGCACGCCCCCAATGTGGCGTTCGGTGCGCTCAACGCACCCAATGTGGCGTTCGGTGCGTCTGACGCACCCAACGCCACATTGGGGCGCTCGGGGCGCGCGCAACGCAGGTGGGGGTTGCCACGTCAGTAAGGTCACCGGTGTAGTCGTTACCGAGATGTCCCTGGGGGAACGGGGTCTGGGGCGCACGCCCCAGAGGGGACGGCAGTGGAATGCCAGGGGATGCGGACAGCGGCCTGCGGGTGGGTGTGCTCGGCCCGCTGCGGGCCTGGCGCGGGGCGGCCGAAATCGGCCTCGGCCCCGCGCGTCAGCGTGCCATCTTCGCCGTGCTCGCGGTCAACGCCGGGCGGCCGGTCCCCCGCGCCGAGCTGATCGCCGGCGTCTGGGGCGACGCCGCACCCGCGAGCGTCGAGGGCAGCGTCCACACCTACGTCTCCGGGTTGCGCCGCGCGCTCGAACCGGACCGCTCGCGCTGGTCGGCGGCCAGTGTCCTGGTGTCGGATCCGGCCGGGTACTCGCTGCTGCTCGCCGAAGACGCGCTGGACGCCGCCGTGTTCGAACGGCACCGCGAGCACGCCCGGCGCCACTTCGACGGGGGCGATCCGCGGGCCGCCGTCGAAGAACTCGACGCCGCCCTCGCGCTCTGGCAGGGTGAAGCGCTTTCCGGCGTGCCGGGCGGGTTCGCCGAGCGGCACCGCGAATACCTCGCCGAGCTGCGGCTGAACACCCTCGAACGACGGGCCGAAGCGGTGCTGGCCCTCGGCGGGCACCTCGACCTCGCGCCGGAGCTGGCCGTGCTGGCCGGCGAGCACCCGCTGCGGGAATCCCTGCGCGAGTCGCTCATGCTCGCCCTCTACCGCAGCGGGCGGCACGCCGACGCGCTCGACGTCTTCCGCGACGCCCGCGCCACGCTCGTCGAGGAGCTCGGCGTCGAGCCCGGTCCGGCGCTGCAGCGGCTGCACCAGCGGATCCTCGCCCAGGACCCCGGGCTCGACGCGCCCACGGCGCCGATCGTCGTCACCGGGCACCGGCTGTTCGGCCGGGAAGCCGAAACCAAGACCCTCGCCGAGCTCGTCGCCGGCGTCCGCGCCGGCCGCGGGCGAGCCGTCTGGATCGAAGGCGAAGCGGGCATCGGCAAGTCCGAGCTGCTCGCCGGCTCGCTGCCGGACGGCCCCGGCTACCAGCGGCTTTCCGCCGCCGCGGACGAGCTGAGCACCCGGTTCCCGCTGCAGGTCATCCTGGAGTGCCTGGCGATCGACGTGCATTCGGCCGACCCGCGGCGCGCGCGGGTGGCGCAGGAGCTCGCCGGCGAAGGCCCGGTGCGGCGCAGCTGGGGCCCGGCCGACCCGGTGCTCGGCGCCGTCGACCGGCTGCTGGCCCTGGTCGACGAGCTCTGCGCGCACTCGCCGCAGGTGCTGGTGATCGACGACCTCCAGTGGGCGGACGAGGCGTCCGTGCTGGTCTGGCACCGGCTCTGCGCGGCGACCCGGCAGCTGCCGCTGCTGCTGGTGGCCGCGACCCGCCCGGCACCGGACCGCGCCGAGCTCGCCCAGCTGCGCCGCGGGGTCCAGGCGCGCGACGGCGTCGTCCTCGACCTCGCGCCGCTGACCGGCGAAGACGTCGGCAGGCTGATCGAGGACCGGATCGGGGCACCGCCCGGGCCGGGGCTGCGCGAGCTGGCCGCTCGTGGCGCCGGGAACCCGTTGTACGTCAAGGAGATGGTCGACGTCCTGCTGCGCGCCGGCGCGGTCGAGGTGAGCGGGGGCGAGGCCGACGTCGACGACCCGGCCGAGTTCGAGGCGCCGAGTTCGCTGGTCGCCGCGGTCGACCGGCGGCTGGACTTCCTCACCGCGCGGACGCAGGAAGTGCTGCGCTGGGGTGCGTTGCTGGGCATGGAGTTCGCGGTCGGGGACGTCGCCGCGGTGCTCGGCAGCCGGCCGTCGGACCTGCTGGAGCCGCTCGAAGAAGCCGTCGCGGCGAACGTCCTCATCGACACCGGGACGCAGCTCGCGTTCCGCCACCCGTTGCTGCGTCAGGCGCTCTACGACCGGTTGCCCGCCGCGACGCGGGCGGCGCTGCACCGGCAGGCGGCCGAGGCGCTCGCCGGGATCGGCGCGCCGGTGAAGCGGGTCGCCGAACAGCTGGTGGCCGCACCGGCCACAGTGGACGAATGGGTGCTGGACTGGCTGGCCGGGCACCACGCCGCCGTCTCCAACCGGGCGCCGCTGATCGCCGTCGAGCTGCTGGAACGGGCGCTGGCCGCCGGGGCCGGTCCGCGCCGGGAGGTGCTGCTCGTCGCGCTGGTCAAAGTGCTGTTCCGGCTGGAGCGCAGCCCGGAAACCCAAGCGCAGCAGGCCATCGAGGTCGCCACCGACCCGGACGCCGTCGAGGAGATGCGGCACATCGCCGCGGCGTTGCGGCACCGCCGTGGCGACACCGAAGGCGCGGTCGCCACACTGGCCGGCGTGGTCGACGACCCCGCCGTGCCCGAGATCTGGCGGGTCAAGCACCGGCAGCTGCTGGCCAACTTCCGCCGCGGCGATCTGTCCGATTTGGACGCCGCGGAAAAGGCGGCGCGCGAGACGAAGGCGCTCGCCGGCGGCGACCGGTACGTGACCGCGCACGCGCTGCAGACGTTGTGGCTGCTCGATTCGGTGCGCCGCGAGCACGACCGCGCGCTCGGCCACGTCGACGCGGCGATCGAGGCCGTCGGCGACGAGCACGAGCTGGCCGACCTGCACCTCGACCTGCTCGACAACCGCGTCTTCACGCTGCAGAACCTCGACCGCCTGGCCGAGGCGGGCGACGCCCTGCGCGCGGCGGGGGAAGTCGCGGCGCGGCACGCGCTGCCGGTCGGGCTGCAGGTGTCCGCGGCGGTGCACCGGTACTGGGAAGGCCGCTGGGACGAGGCGCTGGTCGAGCTGGACACGGTCATCGAGGACGGCCCGGCGATCACGTTCTACGGCCTGCGCGAGCCCGGCCCGGCCGCGCTGCTGCTGCACGGCGTCGCGGCGCTGATCGCGGGCCGCCGCGACGACCGGGCCCAGGCCGCGGCCCACCTCGACGCGGCGGAGGAGTACGCCCCGGCCACCGGCGCCGAGCGCGAGAGCTTCGACTTCCTGCTGGTCGCCGACGCCCTCGCGGCCGAACAGCGCGGCGACCGGGTCCGCGCGCTGACCGTCCTCGAGCCGATCCTGAACCCGACGTACGCGGCGATGATGCTGCGGCACCAGTGGCTGCCCGCGTTCGTGCGGCTGGCGATGGAACAGGACGACCCCGTCCGCGCCCGCCGCGCGCTCGACGTCTGCGAGGAAGAGGCGGCGAAGGAACGGCGGCCGGCCCGGGCGCACGCGGCGGCTTCGTGGTGCCGCGGGCTGATCGAGGAGGACCCGGCCGCGGTGCTGGCCACGGCGGAGCACTTCCGCGCGGTCGGCCGCCGCCCGGAACTGGCGACGGCGCTGGAGGACGCGGCCGTGCTGCTGGCCCGCGCGGGACGGCTGGACGCGGCGCACGCGGCGTTCGAGGAGGCCGCCGAGCTGTACACGGCGTTGTCCGCGCGCTGGGACCTGCGGCGCGCGGAAACCCGCCTGCGCCGCCTCGGGGTCCGGCGCGGCGCGCTGTTCTCGCCGATCCGGCCCGGGCACGGCTGGGACTCGCTCACGCCGATCGAGGTCCGCATCGCCGGCCTGGTCGCCGAAGGCCGGTCCAACCCGGACATCGCGGCCGAGCTGTCCCTGCCGCGGCGGACGGTCCAGGCGCACGTGGCCCGGCTCCTCGGGAAACTGGAGACGCCGTCACGCTCCGGTGTCGCCGATGCCGTCCGGCGGCGCACCTAGCGCGTTGGCCTTCGCGACCCGGCCGAGGAACCGGCCGGAGTCCTTGACGGTCCGCCGCTGGGTGTCGAAGTCGACGTGCACCAGGCCGAAGCGCTGCGAGTACCCCATCGCCCACTCGAAGTTGTCGAGCAGCGACCAGGCGAAGTACCCGCGGACGTCGGCGCCGCCGCGGACGGCGTCGCGCACCGCCGCCAGGTGCTCGGCGAAGTAGCGGACGCGGTCGTCGTCGTGGACCCGGCCGTCGACCACTTCGTCCACAAAGGACGCACCGTTCTCGGCGACGACCAGTGGCAGCCCGCCGGACCGGTCGTGGATCCACGACAGCAGCTCGGTCAGCGTGCCCGGCGACTGCTCCCAGCCGAACGCCGTCAGCGGCGGCGGCGCGGGCAGCACGTCCAGGCCGCGCAAGCCGGGCAGCGGGCAGTTGCCCGGGCTCAGCGGGTCTTCGAGCGGGGTGACGCGCGCGGGGGCGTAGTAGTTCACGCCCAGCCAGTCGATCGCCGCCGCGATGACGTCGGTGTCGCCGTCGCGCACGGCCGCGGCGAACCGGCCGCCGTGGTGCTCGACGTCCGCCCGGACGTCTTCGGGATATCCCTTGCCCAGCAAGGGGTCCAGGAAGAACCGGTTGTGGATGCCGTCGAACTTCCGGGCCGCTTCGCGGTGGGCCGGGGTGTCGCCGTCCGCGATCGCCGGGGCGAAGTTCAGCGCCAGCGAGAACTCGTGGCCGGGCCGCGCCTGCTCGGTGAGCGCGCGCGTCGCCAAGCCGTGCCCGAGAAGCAGGTGGTGCGCCGCGACCAACGCGGTGTCGTGGTCCTGGACGCCCGGCGCGTGCACCCCGCTGCCGTAGCCGAGGAAGGCCGCGCAGAACGGCTCGTTGACCGTCGTCCACTGGTTCACGCGGTCGCCGAGCGCGTCGTGCACGACCACCGCGTAGTCGGCGAACCGCTGAGCGGTGTCGCGTTCCGGCCAGCCGCCGTCGTCTTCCAGCGCCTGCGGCAGGTCCCAGTGGTAGAGCGTCAGCACCGGGACGACGTCGCGGCTCAGCAGCTCGTCGACCAGCCGGTCGTAGAAGGCGAGGCCGGCCGCCGACTTCGTCCGCCCGTCCGGCATCACGCGCGGCCAGGCGACCGAGAAGCGGTAGGCGTTCAGGCCGAGATCCGCCAGCAGGCCGACGTCTTCGGGGTAGCGGTGGTAGTGGTCGCAGGCGACGTCGCCGGTCGCGCCGCCGAGCACCTTGCCGTCCACGGCCGCGAACGTGTCCCAAATGGACGGCCCGCGGCCGCCTTCGCCGACGCCGCCTTCCACCTGGTACGACGCGGTCGCCGCGCCCCACAGGAACCCCGGGGGGAATTCGGGTCCGGTCACACTGGCGCCCCTTTCAGGATTCCCTTGACGATGTAGCGCCCCAGCAGCAGGAACAACGCGATGACGGGCACCACGCCGACGGTCGCGCCGGTGAGCATCAGCGCGTAGTCGGTGTAGTAACCGCTCGCCAGCCGCGACAGGGCCACTTGCACGGTCGGCGTTTCGTTGGGGTCGAGTACCACGAGCGGCCAGAAGTAGTCGTTCCACGTGGCCATGAAGGTGAGCATCGCGAGCACCGCGGCCGGCGTGCGCAACGCGGGCACGGCGACGTGCCAGTAGGTGCGCAGGATCGAGCAGCCGTCGACGGTGGCGGCGTCGACGAGGTCGGCGCTGATGGCGTTCTCGCAGGCCTGGCGCATCCAGAACACGCTGAAGGCGCTGACCAGCGCGGGCACGATCACCGCTTCCAGGCGCCCGTACCAGCCGAGGTCGCCGACGACGAGGTACAGCGGGATGACGCCGAGCTGCGCCGGCACCATCGCCGAGCCGACGACCAGCAGGAACAGCGTGTTGCGGCCGCGGAAACGCAGGCGCGCGAAGGCGAACCCGGCGAGGCTCGCCAGCACGACGTTGGCCGCCATGACGGTGCCCGCGACGATCAGCGAGTTCCCGATGGCGAGCCAGAAGTCGACGGTGTCGAAGACGCGGCGCACGTTCTCGACGAGGTGCCCGCCCGGCACCAGCACCGGCGCCGCTTCCCCGATCGCCGAGTTGTCGCGCGTGGCCACGACGAACGACCAGTACAGCGGGAAGACGGACGCGCCGAGCACGCCGGTCAGCACCGCGTACACCCAGCCGCCCGGGCGGCGCCGCGCGGTCACGCCGCCCTCACGAACCGGCGCACCAGCCGGTAGTTGACCAGCGCGAACAGCGCGCAGACCACGAACATCACCCACGTCAGCGCCGCCGCGTAGCCCGCGTTGAACTGCGTGAAGCCCTTCTCGTACAAGTACATGACGAGCGTCTGGAACTGGCGGTCGTTGCCACCGGTGGCACCGGACCCGCCGGCGTCGAACAGCTGCGGCTCGGCGAAGAGCTGGAGGCCGTTGACCGTGCCGGCGACGGCGGTGAACGCGATCGCGGGCCGGATGCCGGGCACGGTGATCGACCAGAACGTCCGCCACCGCGAAGCGCCGTCGAGCTCCGCGGCTTCGTAGAGGTCGTTCGGGACGGCCTGCATCGCGGCCAGGTAGATCAGCGCGTTGTAACCGGTCCAGCGCCAGAGCACCATGCTCGCGACGGCGAGGTGCGACGTCCAGGTCGTCGCCTGCCAGTTGACCGGCGCGATGCCGACCCAGCCGAGCACTTCGTTGACGACGCCGTAGTCGCGGCTGAACAGCTGCCCGAACACCAGGCCGATCGCGACCACGGAGACGACGTTCGGCAGCAGGATCCCGGTGCGCCACCAGGTAGCGGCGCGCAGCGGCCGGTCGAGCAGCGCCGCGATGCCCAGTGCCAGCAGGAATTCCGGGACCGCGGCCAGCAGGAAGATGCTCACGGTGTTGGCGAGCGCGTTGTAGAAGTGCGGGTCGGCCAGCAGCTCGCCGTAGTTGGCGAGGCCGAGCCGGCCCTGGCCGCCTTCGAGGAGGTTCCAGTCGTGCAGCGAAACCCACGCCGTGTAGAGCAGCGGGTACGCGCCGAAAACCGCGAACAGCCCGAAGAACGGCGCGACGAGCAGCAGCGGCGTGACCTTGCGGTCGAAGCGGGCGAGCCGGTGACGCACTACTTCAGCAGGGCTCGGGCTTGCTGGACGGCTTGCGCCCAGGCCTGGTCGACGGTCTGGGTCCCGTCCTCGATCCGCCCGAGCGCGCGGCCGAACTCCGGCCGCACGTCGGCGTCGTGCAGCCCCCGGTAGTTCGGCCGCAGCTGGTCGGCCGAAGCCGCGAAGATGCGCCCGATCGGCGCGTCCCCGAAGTACGGATCGGTGTGCGCGATGACCTGCGGGTCCTCGTAGACGGCCGGTTCGCTGGGCAGGATGCCGTCGGAGAGGAAGAGCTTCTTCTGCTGCTCCGGCGCGGTCAGCCAGCGGGCGAGCTCGTAGGCCTCCTTCTGGTGCGCGCCCTGCTTGGGCACGGTCAGGAACGAGCCGCCCTGGTTGCCGCTCTTGCCGGGCACGGTCGTGACGTCCCACTTGCCCTTGTTGGTGTCCCCGCCGGCTTCCTTGATCTGGCTGAGCATCCACGCCGGGCACGCGACAGTGGCGAACGAACCCTGCTTGATCGCGACGTTCCACGCCTGCGTGAACGTGGTCGCCGCCGCCGTCTGCCCCTTCGCGGCGATCCCGCCGGACAGGTCGAACGCGGTGCGGACGCTGGGATTGGTATCGGCGATGAAGGAGTCGTCCCGTTGGGAGAAGTAGTTCTCCGGCGACTGGTTGAGCATCGCCGTGTAGACGGTGCCCGCGGAGTCCGCGAACTTCACGCCGGGCGTCTTCTGCGTGAAGCGGTCGGCCGCGGCGGCGTAGGCGGGCCAGTCGGGGATCAGCTTCGCGACCTCTTCGCGGTCGGTCGGCAGGCCCGCGGCCTGGAAGAGGTCGCGCCGGTAGCAGAGGGCGAGGCTGCCCATGTCGGTGCCGAGCCCGAGCACGAAGTCCCCGTCGGTGCCCTGCGCCCACTTCCACGGCGCCCACTGGTGTTCGAGGTCGCGGGCCCCGAAGGACGCGAGGTCGGCGAACTTGTCCTTCGCCTTCCGGTACTGCGGGATGTACTGCTCCTCGATCGCGACGACGTCGGCGGCACCGCGGCCGGTGGCGAGCTGCGTCGCCAGGCCCTTGTGGTGGGTGTCGAAGTCGGTGACGCGGTTCTGCACCGTGATGTCCGGGTGCAGCTTCTGGTACTCCGCGATCAGCGGCGCGTAGCCGAACTCGCCGAAGGTGGCGATCGTGAGCTTCGTCGGGCCACCGGAGTCGGCGGGACTGCAGGCGGCGAGCAGGGTGAGCGCGGCGACCGCGGCGGCGGTCCGGCGGACGGTCGTGGGCACGGGCTCCCTCAGATCACCCCGGCCCGTACGGCGTACGCGACCGCGTGCGGCCGATTGCGCAGGTTGAGCCGGTTGGTCATGGCGTAGATGACGTTCTTCACGGTCCGCTCCGAGTAGCAGAGCTTGCCCGCGATCTCGGCAGTGTCCCAGCCTTCGGCCATCAAGCGAAGCACATCCACCTCGCGCGGCGTCAGCGCCGCGCCGCTGCCCTCGTGCGCCAGCGCCTCGACCTGGTCGCGCAGCGGCGTCGTGCGCCCCCGCGCGGCGGCGAGCACGCTTTCGGTGAGCCGGTCGAGCGCGGTCCGCGGCAGCACGGCGGAGACGTGGCAGTCGGCCAGCACGCTCAGGTGCGCCGGGTCGACGTGCCCGGCGACCAGCACGATGGCGGCCGGCGACTCGGCGGCCGCGGCCCGCAGCGCGGCGACGACCTCGCGGTCGACCTGGCCGACGGCGAACACCAGGACCGACGCCTCGCCCCGGCGGGCCCGTGGCACGACCAAGAGCTCCGGGCGGGACTTCAGGTGGTTGATCAGCCCGGTCAGGGCGATCGGGTCCGACGCCCACGCCGCCACTCGCACCTGGTCCATCCAGCCCTCCTCAGCCATTTTCCGACAGGCTCACTCTGCTGGGGGCGCCTTCACGAATTCTCTAACGGCGGTGGAGCCGTTCTTCACGCGGTGAAGTCAGGCCGTCGACTACCGTCGGGGCACACGCCGACGAGTGAAGGGACCGATGAACCGCCGACGTCTTGCCGCCCTCGGGGTGGCGTTCTCCATCGTGGCCGCGTGTCTGCTGGTCGTGGGCCTGCAGCCGCGGACCGTGTCCGGTTTGGCAGTGCCCCTGCCTTCTTCCCCGCCGCCTTCTTCGTTCAGCGCGGCTGTCCCGCCCGCGGCGCCCGCCCCGACGTCGAAGCTGGCCCGCCCGGGCGACTGCGCTTCACTGGCCGGCGGCCTCGACGTCCGCGCCCAGGTCGCGCAGCTGGTCGTCGTCGGGGTCACCGGCGACAACCCCGCCTCCACGGTCTCCCTGGTGCGCGACCACCAGGTCGGCGGGATCTTCATCGGCGGTAACGCAACAGCGTTGTTGAAAGATCGCGCCCTGGCCGCGGTCCAGGCGGCGGCCAAGGTGCCGGTCGCGGTGTCGGTCGACGAGGAGGGCGGCCGCGTCCAGCGCATCGACGACCTCGACGGCGACCTCCCGTCGGCCCGGACGATGGCCGCGACGAAGTCCCCGGACCAGGTCCGCGCCCTCGCCGCCGACCGCGGCCGCCAGCTGCGCGCCCGCGGCGTGACGGTCGACTTCGCCCCGGACACCGACGTCACGGACGCCCCGGACGACGACGTGATCGGCGACCGGTCCTTCAGCCCGGACCCAGCGAAGGTGAAGACGTACGCGAAGGCGTTCGCGGAGGGCCTGCGCGACGCGGGCATCCAGCCGGTGCTGAAGCACTTCCCCGGCCACGGCCACGGCTCGGGCGACTCCCACAAGGGCACGGTGGTGACGCCGCCGCTCGCGCAGCTGCGTTCGGTCGACCTGGTCCCCTACCGCGACCTCGCCGACTACGGCCCCGTCGCGGTGATGGTCGGCCACCTCGACGTCCCCGACCTGACCGCCGGGGTCCCCGCGTCGCTTTCGCCCTCGGCGTACCGGCTGCTGCGCGGCGAGTTCGGGTTCACCGGCCCGGTCCTCACCGACGACCTCGGGGCGATGAAGGCGATCACGGCGCAGTACTCACTGCCGGACGCGGTGCTCAAGGCGCTGGAGGCGGGCGCGGATCAGGCGTTGTGGTCCTCCGGGGGCCGGGTGGACGAGGTGCTGGACCGGCTGGTGAAGGCCGTGCAGACCGGCGAACTGCCGCCGGCGCGGGTGCAGGAGTCGGTGACGCGGGTGCTGCGCGGCAAGGGTCTCTGCGCCTGATCCCGCCAGGGTCGCCCGATGGGGGTTCGGACAGCGGGCGCGCCGGGTGCGTGACGGCCGCTTGGCGCACGGCAGGCGGGTCACGGCCTTGGGTTCGTGCGTGCGGCTCTACCACCCGGTCGGCCACCGGGCGACGCTGAGCTTCCTGGCCGAACTGGCCGGGCCGTACCAGCGGCACGAACAGGCGCTGCTGCGCGCGCTGGCGGCGCTGGAAGCCAGCCGCGCGGTGTGGCGCGCGGAGGCCGCGGCGTACGTGGACTCGCGCGTGAAGGAGAAACGGCTCGGCCGGCGGCGGCCGCCACCCGGCGATCCGCCGCGAAGCCGGATGAGCGGGCACTGGTACGCATCGACGCCCGAGCTGTCCCGGCGGGCGGCCGTCCACGCGCTGAAGCTGTGGGAGCTCGAGCCGGGCACCGCGGACGAGGCGGTCCGCGCCCTCGTCCGCGACTGCACCGCCACCGGCGGCCGGCTCACCGCCGGTCGGCTGGACATCGGTGCGACCGGCTGGCCGATGCCGCTCGTGGCGTCCGCGGCCGGCTCTTCGAAATAATTCCGGAGACGTTGTCGGATCGGCGCGGTCGCGTTCGTAGCAGGGGTGAGGCCGCCCGCGAGGGGCGGCGCCGAGGCGGAGGAGCCCCGATCATGAAGCTGACGACCGTGACCCAGCTGACCATCGACGGAGTCGTGCAGGGCAACGGCGGCGCGTCCGACGAGGACCGCCGGAACGGGTTCGAGCGCGGTGGCTGGGCCCCGGGGAAGGGCGACGACGAGACCCGGGCGTTCATCGCGCGGACCTACCAGCGCGCGGACGCGTTCCTGTTCGGCCGGCGCACCTACGACCTGTTCGCCCGCTCCTGGGGATCGGTCGAGCAGCTGCGCGCGCACCCCATCGGCGTGGCACTGGAGAACGCTCCCAAGTACGTCGCTTCGACCACGCTCACCGATCCGGCGTGGTCGGGCACCACCGTCCTGCCCGGCGACCTCGCGGCGGCCGTCGCGGAGCTGAAGGCCAAGCCGGGCGGTGAGCTGCAGGTGCACGGCAGTGGCACCCTGGTCCGGTGGCTGCTGGCGCACGACCTGGTCGACGAGCTGGTCCTGACCGTGATCCCGGTGGTCCTCGGCCAGGGCACGCGGTTGTTCCCGGCCGACGGCCCCGATCTCGCGCTCGACCTGGTCGAGTCGCGAGTCGACTCGAAGGGCGTGACGACCCAGGTCTTCCGGCCGGCCGGGCGCCCGCAGTACGCGCCGACGGCGTGAAGTCCCGACCACCACACCACAGGAGGTGATCTCCGGATGCGTTATCTGGTTTCCGTGATCGACGACAAGGACAACCCGGGCAGCACGGACCGGCAGCCCGCCATCAGCGAGTTCAACGAACGGCTGATCGCCGAGGGCTACTGGGTTTTCGCGGGCGGGCTCGCGAACACCGGCGCGGCCACGGTGGTCGACAACCGCGGCGAGCGGGCGGTGGTCACCGACGGGCCCTTTCTGGAGTCCAAGGAGTACCTCGCCGGCGTCTGGGTGTGGGAGGCGCCCGATCTGGACGTGGCGCTCAAGCTCGCCACCGAGGCGTCGAAGGTCTGCGATCGGAAGATCGAGGTGCGGCCGTTCCAGTGAACGACGTCGAGCAGGCGGTCACCCGGGCCCACCGCGAGGAGTGGGCCCGGGTGGTGGCCACCCTGACCAGGCGCTTCGGTGACATCGACATCGCCGAGGAAGCGGCCGCCGAGGCGTTCGCGACCGCCGTCGAGCGCTGGCCGGCCGACGGCGTGCCGCCCGTCCCCGGCGCCTGGCTGACCACCACCGCCACCCGCAAGGCCATCGACCGGATCCGGCGCGAGAGCAAACGCGACGACAAGCAGAAGGAGGCGCTGACGGTGTACGACGACGACCCGCCCGAACCCCTCGGCGCCATCGACGACGACCGGCTCCGGCTGATCTTCACCTGCTGCCACCCGGCACTGGCGGCGGAAGCCCGCCTGGCCCTGACGCTGCGCATGGTCGGCGGCCTGACAGTGCCCGAGATCGCCCGCGCCTTCCTGGTGGCCGAGACCACCATGGGCCAGCGGATCACCCGCGCGAAGGCCAAGATCAAGGCTGCTCGCATCCCGTACCGGGTGCCGTCCGCCGAAGACCTCCCCGCCCGCGTCTCCGGCGTGCTCGCCGTCCTGTTCCTCGTCTTCAACGAGGGCTACCTGGCGACCGGCCCGGACACCGATCCGGTGCGCCACGACCTGACCGCCGAGGCGATCCGCCTCACCCGCCTGATCCGCACCCTCCTGCCGGACGACGGCGAAGTGGCCGGCCTGCTGGCCCTGATGCTCCTCACCGAGGCCCGCCGCCCCGCCCGCGTCTCGGCCGGCGGCGAACTGGTCGCCCTCGACGAACAGGACCGCGGCGCCTGGGACGCGGAGCTGATCGCCGAGGGCCACCGCTTGGTGCGCGAACGCCTCGCCACCGGCGTCGCCCCGGGCCGGTACCAGGTCCTCGCCGCGATCAACGCCGTGCACACGTCCGCCCGCGACATGCGCGACACCGACTGGTCCCAGGTTCTCGCGCTCTACAACCAGCTCGTCCGCCTCGACCCGTCCCCGGTCGTCGCCCTAAACCGCGCGATCGCACTCGCCGAACTCGACGGCCCCGACGTCGCCCTGGCGGAGGTCGGCCGGCTCGAACCCGAACTGGCGGGCTACCACCCGTTCCACGCCACCCGAGCCGACCTCCTGCGCCGCCTCGGCCGAAGCCAGGAGTCACGGGCGGCGTACGAGAAGGCCATCGAACTGGCGGACAACACCGCCGAGACCGCGGCGCTGACCCGTCGTCGGGACCAGCTGGGGTAACGGCCGCCGGCCGGCCGTGGCGCGGTCAGCGGCTCGGGAGGGTGCTGGGGACCAGCACCTTCACCAGCCAGTGCGTTGCCGCCGCGATGCCCTCTTTGTTGTTCGCCTCCGTGTGGACGGCCAGGGCCGCGCGGAACGCGGCAATCGCTTCCGCGCGGGTGTGGTCGTGCAGGCAGATGCCGAGGTGAAGCCACGCGTCGGCTTCGCGCTTGGCGTCGCCGATGCGGTGGAACAGGCCGGTCGCTTCGCGGAAGGCCGCACCAGCGGCGGCTGGTTCCCCGGTCCGGTGGTGCAGGACGCCGATGTTCGCCAGCGTCATGGCCTGCCCGAAAAGGTCGTCGTGGGCCCGGGTGAGGCTCAGCGCGGCCTGGTGCGCGACCGCCGCACCCCCGGGGTCGCCCGACTCCGTCAGCACGTGCCCGAGGTTGTTCGACGTCATCGCCTCGCCGTGCCAGTCGCCGATGCGGTGGTAAGCGCGGACGGCTTCGCGGTGCGCCGCCGCGGCTCCGGCGTAGTCGCCCTCCTGGGATCTCGCGTGCCCCAGGTGGGTCCACCGCAAGGCGACCGTTCCCGTCGGCTCTTCCCCGCCCTCCAGGGCGATGCTCCGCCGGTAAGCGTCATCGGCTTCAGGGGCGCGTCCGAGGCGGCGGAAGAGGAACCCGAGACTCGACCACGCCGCGGCCTCGGCCGCGACGTTCCGCTTCGCCCGGCCGACCGCGATGGCGGCGCGGTTCACCCGGACGGCATCCGCGGACCGGCCCGCGTCCAGCAGCGCATCGGCCATTCTGGACCGCGCCGTCACCTCGTTCTCGACGTCGCCGATGTCCCGGCAGATCCCGGCGGCCTCCTCGTAGGCGAGGACGGCGTTCTCCGTTTGCTCATCGGCCGCCAGCGCGCTCCCCAGGTTGATCCACGCACCCGCCTCTTTCCGGGAGTCGCCGGCTCTGCGGTAGGCGTCGACGGCGGTGCGGCAGGCGTGCACCGCCTCTTCGCGCCGCCCCGCCACCTTGAGCGTGTTTCCGAGGTTGTTCCACGCTTTGGCGGCCGCATGGGTGTTGTCGTTCCGGGTGTGCAGGTCGATGGCGACCCGGTAGAGCTCGATCGCCTCGGCGGCCAGCCCGACTTTGCCCAGCGCGATCCCGAGGTTGCTCGCCATGTCCGCACGTGCCGCCGGGACGCCGGAAAGACACGCGCTGGCATACCCGAGGCGCGAGATCATGAGCAGATCGGTCAGGTGGTCGTGCCGGTTCTGGTACGTGGTCAGGTGGCTGCACAGCACCATGGTGTAGCGGTGGTTCCCCGATTCAGCGGTCTTGTGCGCGACCGCGAGCAGCGTCGGGTACTCGGTGGCCAGCCAGCGCACGGCGTCTTCGGTGCGGGTGAAGCGGTTGTGGACCGGCCGTTCCGCAAGGGCGGACAGGTGGTGCACGGCGTCCTGTGCGGTGAACACGTAGTGGTCGACCAACCGGGTGTCCGCCGCGTGGATCTCGGCCGCGCTCAGCCCGGCATCGCAGGTTTCCGCGTGGGCGCGAACGAGGTCGTGCATCCGCCAGCGCTGGTCGGCGTGGGCGAGCAGATGGGCCTGACGCAGCGTGCGCAGCAGCGGCACAGTGCGGGCACCGGACGAGCCGTTGAGGACGGCGGCGACTTCCGTGGGGCAATCCGGACCCACGGTCAGGCAGAGCAGCCGCAACAGCCGGGCCGCGGCCCGGTTGCGGCGAACCAGTCGGTGCCAGGAGAGGTCGAGCACCGCTGCCAAGGCCCGCTCGCCGTGCGCGAAACCCACGATTCCGGCCTCGGTCAGTTCGGCCGCCAGGTGCGCGGGTGTCAACGCGGGTTCGTCCGCGAGCAGGGCCGCGACGATCCGCAGAGCCAGCGGGAGCCGCCCACAGGTGCGGATCAATTCCCGCGTCCCGATCGGATCCGCGGAAATCCGCCGCTCCTCCGAAACCAGATCGCGGATGGCCCGGTCGAGCAACACCCTCGCGTTCTCGTTCGTCAGCACACCGAGCGAGAACCCGCGGGCCCCGGGGAGGTCCAGAGTTTCGCGGGTCGTGAGCACCACCCGGTGACCGTCGCCGGCGGGGAGCAGCCCCTGGATCTGTTCCGCGGTGGAGACGTTGTCGAGCACCAGCAAGACCGCTTTCCCCGACTGGCCCAGCCGGTCGAGCAGTTGCTGGTAGGCGGCCAGCTGCTCGCCCACGTCCACGGGGATCTCGTGCGGGTCGACGCCCAAGAGCCGCATCAACGGACGCAGGATCGCCCGCGCGGGAACGCCGCCGTCAGCTCGGTAGCCCTGCATGTCCACCGAGAAGACGCCACCGGGGAACCACTCGGCTTCGCCCGCCAACCGCGCGCAGTGCAGCGCCAGCGCCGTCTTGCCCACACCGCCCATCCCGGCGACGTACGAGACCGAGCTCCCGGAGCCGGATCGCAGCAGCGACGACAAGCGTTCGGTTTCTTCCTCCCGGCCCACGAAGACCTCGGCGCACGCTCCGACGTCACTTCGCACCGGCAGCACCACGGCGACAGCGGTGCCCGCCGGAGGCTGGACGAGGTTGACAGCGCCGATCGTGCCCGCCTGCACGACCGTTCCGATGTCTCCCCGCGCGTCGATGGCGTTGCCGACGTGCTTCTTCGCCTCCACCGAAAGATTGTCCCGGATCTCAGGCTCCTCCCGGTGGCGGGGTGGAGCCGCCAGGCATCAAGGCGTTGTTTTCAGGTGACCTCCTTTCCCAGGTCCGCTCTCCCGGCCACACCACCGACGTTACCGAACAAACGTGCGACGGGTCATCGCTGGATCGGGTGAAACCAACAGCCGGTTTCCCTTTCCCCGCAAGGGAAACCTCTCGAGCAGCCCCCGATTCCATCCTACCGGGGAGCACCGACAAAACCGGTCACGCGAGCACTCCGCCTAGACTCCTCGCAACGGCACCCGGAGCAAGGAGCGGCATGGCGAACCTCGGCGGCACCTACCCCCTCGGCGGCGAAGTACCGGTCGCCCGCATGGGATACGGCGCCATGCAGCTGGCCGGCCCCGGGGTCTGGGGGCCGCCGCGGGAGCACGACACCGCCGTCGCCGTGCTGCGGGAAGCCGTCGAGCGCGGGGTCACCCACCTCGACACCAGTGACTACTACGGCCCGCACACCGTGAACGCGCTCATCAAGGAAGCCCTCCACCCCTACCCCGAGAACCTCTGCATCGTCACGAAAGTCGGCGCGCGGCGAACCGAGGACAAGGCCTGGCCGCCCGCGCTGTCGGCCGACGAGCTCACCCAAGCCGTGCACGACAACCTGCGGAACCTCGGGGTCGACGCGCTCGACGTCGTCAACCTCCGGCTGAGCAACGCCGCCGGGGACTACCCCGTGCCGATGTCGCTCGCCGAGCCGTTCGGGGTGCTCGCGGAGCTTCGGGAGCAGGGGCTCATCCGGCACCTCGGCGTCAGCCACGTCACCGCCGCGCAGCTCGACGAGGCCAAGACCATCGCGCCCGTCGTCTGCGTGCAGAACCAGTACAACCTCGCCCACCGCGAGAACGACGACCTCGTCGACAAGTGCGCCGCCGAGGGGATCGCCTTCGTGCCGTACTTCCCGCTCGGCGGGTTCAGCCCGCTGCAGTCCGGGCTGCTCGACGACTGCGCCGCGCGGGTCGGGGCCACGCCGATGCAGGTCGCGCTGGCCTGGCTGCTGCAGCGGTCGCCGTCGATGCTGCTCATCCCGGGTACGTCGTCGCCGGCGCACCTGCGGGAGAACCTCGCCGCCGCCGACCTCGAGCTGCCCGCCGATGTTCTCGCCGATCTCGACCGGATCGGCGCACCCTGATCGCTACGCTGAGCGCGCACACAGGCACGAGAACGGAGAAAAGCGTGGCGGAGTGGGGCGATCTGGTCGCTTACATCAGGGAGTCGTACCGGGTGGTGCGCGACGAGCCCGACGAGCTCCGCATCCGCCTGATCTTCGGGGACGAGCCCGACACCGAACAGCGCGCCCAGATCGTCGTGATCGCCCGCGAGATCCTCGACCAGCGCGAGGACTGGGTGCAAATCGCGACGCCGTTCGCCCGGCACGACGAGGTCGACCTCCTCGCCGTGCTGACCGAGGTCGGCGAGGCGATCGTGGTGGGCGGGATCGCCGTGATGGGCGACCACCTCGTGCTGCGCCACTCGCTGCCGCTGGTCAACCTCGACATCAACGAGTTCATCGATCCCCTCGAGCTGGTCGCCGGCGCGGCCGAGCTGCTGGAGCAGCAGTTCACCGGCCGCGACGACTACTGAGCGGAACCACCGCGGCAGCGGCGGCGACCACCAGCCCGGCCCCGACGCCGAGCGGGGCCGCCGCCGTCCCGCTGCCCAGGTAGAGCCCGCCGAGGAGAGCGACGCCGAGGGTGCCGCCCAGCTGCTGGACGGCGTTGAGCAGCCCGGCCGCCGAGCCCGTCTCGTGCGGCCGGACGCGGGCCAGCGCCGCGGTGAAGAACGGCACCGTGAAGGTGCCCATCCCGAGCCCGCACAAGGCGAGCGCGACCGGCAGCGGCCACGGGTAGCCCGGCACCGAGGCGTAGACCGCGACCGCGGCCAGGATCCCGAGCAGCAGCACCGCCAGCCCGCCGAACATCACGCGCGCGCCGAACCTCGGCACCAGCCGCGCCCCGGCGAACCACGACGAGACCGCGAGCCCGGCCGAGAGCGGCAGCAGGGTCAGGCCCGCGGTGCGCACGTCGGCGCCCAGGCCCAGCTGGAGCTGCATCGGTACCACCTGCATCAGCCCGGTCATGGCCGCGAAGAACAGAAGGGACCCGGCGAGCGCCGCCGGGAAACCGCGGTGGGTGAACAGGCTCGGCTCGACCAGGGGTGCGGCCGACCGGCGCTGGTGGAACCCGAACACCACGAGCACCCCGACCCCGGCAGCGAGCGGCCGCCAGTCCGGCCCGGCGGGATCGATCAGCGGGTACACGAGCAGCCCCGCCCCGGCGACGGCGAGCGCGGTACCCACGAGGTCGAGCCGCGGTCGGGTGGCGGGCCGGTGCTCACGCGGCCCCGCAGCGGCAACGCCGGGTGCGGCACCGGTCGGGTCGAGCCGCGATCGCTTGGCGGCCCGGTCTCCGCCCTGCCCAGCGCTGGCGACAACGGGTGCGACGACGGTCGGGTCGAGCCGCGGTCCGATAGCAGGCCCGCCTTCACACGACCCCACGCCAGCGACGACGGACCCCGCGCCGGCCGGATCGCGCCGCGGTCCGATGGCAGGCCCGCCTTCACACGACCCCGCACCAGAAACGACAGACTCGGCGCCAGCGGGATCGAGCCGCGATCGGGCGGTGGCAGCCCCGTCTTCGCGCAGCAGCCGCGCGGCCAACAGCACCGCCAGCCCCAGCGGGACGTTCACCAAGAACACCGCCCGCCACGACGTCGCCTGTGTGAGCAGTCCCCCGAGCAGCGGGCCGGTCACCGCCGACAGGCCCATCACCGGGCCGATGGTGCCCAGGGCCTTCGCGAGTTCGTTGCCCTCGAACAGAGCGCGGATCAGGCCGATCGTCTGCGGGATCACCAGCGCCGCCGCCGCGCCCTGGAGCGCTCTCGCGCCGATGAGCAGTCCCGCGTTCTGGGCCGCCGCGCACCCCAGGGACGCGAGGACGAAGCCCGATACGCCGATCTTGAACACCTTGGCGCGCCCGAGGATGTCGCCGAGGCGGCCGCCGGTGATCAGGAAGGCTGCGAACGGCAGGGTGTAGGCGGCGCTGAACCACGGGATGTCGGCGGCCGGGCCGGGTAGGGCCGTGTGGATGACCGGGCCCGCGACCTGCACGATCGTGGCGTCGAGCAGGTTCATCGCCTCCGCGGTGAGCAGCACCGCGAGTGCGGCCCAACGCCGCCGGTAAGCCGTTGTGGTCGGCACGACGTGCCTCCTTCCGTCCGCCGCCACCTTGGCTTCGCCGCCACATCCGCTTCCACCCACGAGCGGGAACCAGCGGATTTCTTCCAGCCGATGCGGTTGGATGAGCGATATGACCACCCTGGACGCCGTCGACCGCGCGCTGGTCCACGCGCTGCACGTCGACGGCCGGGCGCCGTTCACGAAGATCGGTGACGTCCTCGGCGTCTCGACGCAGACCGTCGCGCGGCGCTACCGGCGGCTTCGCGCCGAAGCGTCCCTTCGCGTCGTCGGCTTGCCGGATCCGCAACGCGCCGGGCAGGCCGAGTGGATGGTCCGGCTGACCGCGACGCCGCAGGCCGCGCAGGACATCGCCCACGCGCTCGCGCGCCGCGCGGACACCGCGTGGATCAAGCTCGTGTCCGGCGGCACCGAGATCTGCGTGAACGTCCAGACGCCGGCCGCGAGCGATCATTCGCTGCTGCTGCGCGACATCCCGCGCACGGCGAGCGTCACCGCGGTGTCGGCGCACCAGCTGCTGCACCGCTACTTCGGCGGCCCGACCGCGTGGCTCGGCCGGGCGAACTCGCTCGACGCGGCGCAGGTCGCGGCGTTGACGCCACCGGCGACGGGCGGAGGCAAGCCGCTGACCGGCGACGACACCGATTTACTGGCCGCACTGCAGCGGGACGGCCGCGCGAGCCTCGCCGAACTGGCCACCGCGACCGGCTGGTCGGCGGCGACCGTCGCGCGCCGGCTGGCGGACCTCCAGGCCGGCGGCACGGTGTTCTTCGACCTCGAGATCGACCCGGCGCCGCTGGGCGCGACGACGCAGGCGCTGCTCTGGATGGCCGTGGCGCCGGCGCACCTCGACCACGTCGCGAAGACCCTCGCCACGCACGAAGAACTCGCGCTCGTCGCCGCCACGACCGGCCCGGCCAACCTGGTCGCGCTGGCCCTCTGCCCGGACGCGGCCGCGCTGCACCGCTACCTGACCCGCCGGTTGGGCGCGCTCGACGAGGTCCGGACACTGGAGACCGCGCCCGTGCTGCGGACGATCAAGGCCGCCGCGTCCCGCTGAAGTTCACTCCGGTTTCCGCGCCAGCACCCTCCCCTGCGGCACCCGCGCCGCCGGATCGCGCAGCACCTGCGTGACGACCTCGAACCCGGCCTCGGTCACCAGCGCGCAGACCCGCTCCACCGGCAGCCAGTAGATGTCGAGCGAAAACCCGTCGTGGCCGTAGCCGTCGCTGCGGTGGTGCCGCCGGTCACCGACGTGGAACCCCAGCTGCAGGTAGCCGCCCGGGCGCAGCACCCGGAACAGCTCGGCGCACACGGCCGGCAGCCGCGACGGCGGTGTGTGGATGATCGAGTACCACGCCACCGCGCCGGCTAGACCGCCGTCCGGCAGGTCCAGCGCGAGCAAGGATCCCTCGGAAAACCGCAGGCCGGAGTGCTCGCGACGGGCGACGGCGAGCATCTCCGGCGACAGGTCGACACCGACGACGTCCAGGCCCGCCCCGGCCAGGAACGCCGTCACGCGCCCGGTGCCGCAGCCGAGGTCGGCGACCGGGCCCTCGCCCACCAGGTCGGCGAACGCCGTGAACAGCGCGCGGTCTTGGACGTCTTCGGCGAGCGGGGGCACGAACCGGTCGTAGCTCTCGGCCACGATCGCGTACGTGGCCCGGGTGGGGTTCAGGAACTGGTCGTCGGTCACGGCGCGGACGCTACCGGCGGGCACCGACAGTTTCCGGATGTGTCCTAAGTGGACTTGACCTGGGCGAGGTGGTCGAGCATGCCGCGGACGGCCTCGAACTCGCGGACCTCCTGGCGGCAGTCCTGGCACGCCGCCAGGTGCCGCTCCACGCGTGCCGCCTCGGCGGTCTCGAGCAACCCCAGGCTGTAGGCCCCGAGGTCGGTCCGGTCGTACCGGCCCATGGATCGCGTCTCCGTTTCCGCATCCCGCGAGGGAACGCCCGCACTACCGGACGCCTCCAGGGTCCTGTCCGGGACGCCTCCCGGGCGAGGTTCCCCCGTTTTCCACCCGATCGGCGGACAACGGCAGTAGGCAGCCGAGCCGTGTGAGTGACAAGGCCGGTCACCGTACCCACCGGTCACGACACGGAAAGCGTTTGTGCGCGGAACTTCGCCGATTCCGCGTCATGGCTCCGCCACTCCGTCGTCCGACCTGCGTCGGACCGGGATTTTCCGGCTCCGACCTGGGCAAGCAGGGCGATCCGAAACGAGGAGAGCGATGACCGTACGGAGCCACCGGGCGGACGACGTCGTGGACGAGGTCGGGGTGTGGCTGGCCGGGGAGTTCGCGGGCAGGCTGCCCGCCTCGGAGATCGACCGCGTCGTCAAGGTGACGCGGGTCGACCTCGAAGGGAGCATCGCGTCGGAGGAGCTCGGGGAGATGCTCCACCGGCTGGGCCGCGCCCGGCTGCAGCGCATCCTGCAGCTCGCGCCGGCCGCACGGGTGCGGATCCCGCAAGCGCGGTGACGAGGGGACGGCCGGGCCCGGGCCCGGCCACTCCCCCCGATCAGGCAGCAACGCGTGATCCCGCGGTGAAGAACCGGCGCGCTGACCGGATCCGGGACCGCGTCCCGGCGGACGTTCGCGCAGACCCGTTGCCCGGATCGGCGGCTTTCTTGACTGGACTAGACCAATCTGCTCTAGTGACCGGTGTCACCCTCGTCCCGGCCGGATGAGCACACCCCCTCCGACACCGGGCGCCCCCGCGCCCGGACTCCGTCGTGGCCGAAGGAGTGAGCCAGTCTTGAGAAGACGTCTTGTCGCGGTCCTGTCAGCGTTCGCCGCCGCCGCACTCGTGCTCGGCGTGCCCGCCGCCACCGGTCAGGCCCCGCAGGCCGCGGCCGCCGCCTGCAGCGGGCCCAACTGGGTCGCCGGCCAGTGGTACGACGTCGGCGCGGTCGTCAAGTACACCAACGGCAGCTACTACCGCGCCAAGAACGCCAACCCGGGCTACGACCCCATCATCAGCACCTGGTACTGGGAGCCCTACAGCTGCGACGGCGGGGGCGGCGGCACCACGTGCAGCTACCCGAACTGGGTCGCGGGCCAGTGGTACGACGTCGGTGCGATCGTCAAGTACACCAACGGCAGCTACTACCGCGCCAAGAACGCCAACCCGGGCTACGACCCCATCATCAGCACCTGGTACTGGGAGCCCTACAGCTGCGGCGGCGGCACCGACCCGGGCAACCCCGGCTCGTTCGTCGTCAGCGAGGCCCAGTTCAACCAGATCTTCCCCGGCCGCAACAGCTTCTACAGCTACAGCGGCCTGACCGCGGCCCTGTCGGCGTACCCCGGCTTCGCGAACACGGGCAGTGACACCGTGAAGAAGCAGGAAGCGGCCGCGTTCCTGGCGAACGTCAACCACGAGACCGGCGGGCTCGTCTACATCGTCGAGCAGAACACGGCCAACTACCCGCACTACTGCGACTGGAACCAGTCCTACGGCTGCCCGGCCGGCCAGGCCGCCTACTACGGCCGCGGCCCGATCCAGTTGAGCTGGAACTTCAACTACAAGGCCGCCGGCGACGCGCTCGGCATCGACCTGCTCGGCAACCCCTGGCAGGTCGAGCAGAACTCGGCCGTCGCGTGGAAGACCGGGCTCTGGTACTGGAACACCCAGAGCGGTCCCGGCACGATGACCCCGCACAACGCGATGGTCAACAGCCGCGGGTTCGGCGAGACCATCCGCAGCATCAACGGCTCGATCGAGTGCAACGGCGGCAACCCCGCCCAGGTCGAAAGCCGGGTCTCGAAGTACCGCCAGATCGCCTCGGTCCTCGGGGTCGACCCCGGCGCGAACCTCTACTGCTGAACCCGGACGCGGACGGCTCGCTCGCTCAGCGGGCGAGCCGTTCGCCGATCAGCCGGATGACCGCCGCGGCGTGGTCGTTGAGGTAGAAGTGGCCGCCCGGGTAAGTGCGCAGCTCGAACTCGCCGGACGTCCGCTCCGCCCACTGCCGCGCCTCGGCCTCGGTGACCTTCGGGTCGCGGTCGCCGATCAAGGCGACCACCGGGCAGCCGACGTCCGGGCCCGGGCGGTAACGGTAGAGCTCCGCCGCCTTGTAGTCGCTGCGCAGCGCGGGCAGCACCATGCGGAGGATCTCGTCGTCCTCCAGCACCCGCGAGTCGGTGCCGCTGAGCCGCTTGACCTCGGCCAGCAGCTCGTCGTCGTCCTTCTCGTGGACCCGCTCGTCGCGGAACGCCGAAGGCGCGCGCCGCCCGGAGACGAACAGGGCGAGCAGCCGCGTACCGCGTTCCTCGAGCCGCCGCGCCACCTCGAACGCCAGGCTGGCGCCCATGCTGTGGCCGAAGAACGCGACCGGCCCGGTGAGCTCCGGGGCGAGCACCTCCACCAGCTGGTCGGCCAGCACGAACAGGTCGTCCACCGGCGGTTCGGCGTACCGGTCCTGGCGGCCGGGGTACTGCACGGCCAGCACCTCCACCGACGGGGCCAGCGCCGCCGACACGGGGTGGAAGTAGCTCGCCGATCCCCCGGCGTGCGGGAAGCACACCAGCCGCGCCGGCGCGGCCGGCGCCGGGTGGAAGCGCCGGATCCACTCCGCGGCTTCGATGGAAATGCTCATGCTCGCCAATCTGGCAGGCCGTCCGTCCCGCGTCGACCCCTAACGGGCGGATTCTGGGGTCGGCGGGCCCCGGTGTGCGGACCGGGACCCGCCGGTTCTTCCCTCCCTCCTCAGGAGCTCCTCGGCAGGCGAGTCACCCGGCCCGCCACAGGGCGGGGACGTTCGGGGGTTCCCAGCCCGGCTGGGCGGTGTGCCCCTGCAGGCACACGTACCCCTGCCCGCCGTAGGTGACCCGGGCACCCGCCGCGTAACTGGTGCCCACCGCCCAGGAGGTGCCCCCGGGTGGCGTGGAGGTCGGTCCGCCGGTCGGCGTCGTCGTGGACGTCGGTGGCGTCGGGGTGCCGGTCTGCGGCACGTTGAGCACGAAGTCGAACGCGGCCTCCTTCGCGGAGCCGTTGTCGCGCACGGTCATCAGCAGCCGCGCGTCGAAGATCGTGTCGGTGTTGTTGCGCGGCTCGTTGGGGAAGTAGAGCTGCGTGGTCAGGATCGGCCGGCCGGGGGCCTGCACCTTGACGTGGATGTGCCGCGTCCGGCCCGGGTAGAGGCCGGGCACGATCGTGGACAGCGTGAACGCGCCTTGGGCGTTGGTGTACTGGTGGCCGCGGAAGGTGTAGCCGGTGTTGTCGTAGGCGCCGTTGACGTCCGCCTGCCAGAAGTCCAGCAGGGCGCGGTTGACCGGCTGGCACGCGAGGCCGAAGACGTACCCGGTGACGGTGAGCCGGGTGCCCTGGGTGCCGGGCGTGACGAGGTTGGTCCGCTCGGGCGAGTTCGGCTTGAAGTACGGGCCTTCGGTCTGCGCGATGGTCGGCTCGTCGCCGTCGTGGCACTCCGGGGTCAGCGCCGGGACGGTGCCGGCGGCGACGGTGGTGCGGGCGAGCGCGGGGCCGCCGATCAGCGCGACCGGCGCGGCGACGCCCGCCGCGAGCGCGGCCTTGAGCACCGTCTTGCGGCTGAGCTTGTTCTCTTCGTCCATGCCTTGCTCCTCGTGGGGGCGTCGGGGATCCCCTCGAACGTAGGCAGCGCACCCGCCGGGCGACGATGGACTGGACCGGTCAGTCGTGGTGAATCTCCCCGCCGCGCCGGAAGTCGCCGGGGCTGAGCCCGGTCTCCCGGCGGAAGAACCGGCAGAAGTAGGCGGGGTCGGCGAACCCGACGCGGCTCGCGACCTGCCGGACGGTCAGGTCCGTCCGGAGCAGGAACCGCTGCGCCTCCCGGGTCCGCGCCTCGCGCAGCAGCTGCGCGGCGGTGCGGCCGGTCGCCGCCTTCACCGCTTCGGTGAGGTGACCGGGGGTGACGCCGATGCGTTCGGCGTGCGCGGTCACCGACCACAGCCCGAGTTCGGTGCGGGCGGCGAGCCGGGCGAACTCCGCCGCCACCGCCCCGGCGGGCGCGGGCGGCGCTTCCGGCGTCCCCGGCAGCCGGCCCGCGCGCACGACGAGGACGTGCAGCAGCGCGCGCAGCACCGACTCGGATTCCTCGCCGCCGCGGCGGTGTTCGTCCGCCAGGTCGGCGATCAGCCGCGTGACGCCGGCGTTCGCGCGGGCGTCCAGTTCCAGCCACGGCCGCGCGCTCAGCCGGCGCAGCAGCTCGCGGTCGGCCGGGTAGTCGAGGAGGAACTCGTCGGTGAACACGACGACGTGGCCGGTGAGGCCGCGGACGTCCGCCCACTGGTGCACCTGCCCCGGCGCGATGAAGCCGAGGTGGGGCGGGCGCAGCGGCCAGCGCGCCAGCTCGACGACGTGCGTGCCGGTGCCGCCGGTGACGTGGACGAGCTCGTGGAAGGTGTGCCGGTGCGGGAACTCCGCGCGCGACAGCGGCCCGAGCTCGTCGAAGGTGCCGACGGCGATCGGGGGCGCGTGCGGGGCAGGCACCTCCAGCCGGTGCATCGGCAGTTCGCCCGCCCGCGGTGTCGGGCAGGGGGTCCCCAGCGGAACGGTGGTACCGCGCATGGCGGAAAAGTCTAGACCAATTACCGGGCGATTCGTCCGGTTGTGCCCCGATGATCGCAATCCGAACGTCGTAGTCCGGACACGAAAACGGGGCCGGTCCACAGTGGACCGGCCCCGTTCACGGGTCTTGCTTACGCGCGGCTGCGACGCCGGTTGACCAGCAGCATCAGCGCGCCGCCGCCCAGCAGCAGGCCGCCGACGCCGAACGGAACCGCGGCGTCGACACCGGTGTTGGCCAGGTCGCCGCCACCGGACTGCGCGCCACCCGGGGTGGTCGGCGCGGTGCTGGTGGCCGGGGCGCCCGCCTCGGTCCAGGTCGCGGCCGCCTTCGCGGTCACCTGGGTCTTCTCCGAGTCCGCGACGATCAGCGACTGCGCCGGCTTCTTGGCGTAGTTGTCGGCGACGAACAGGCGGCCGGTGTCCAGCTCGCCGGTGACCTTGAGCGAGAACGAGCCGTTGCCCGGCTTCGCGTCGGCCGGGACGTCGACGAACAGCTTGCTGCCGTCCTTGACGTCCGCGGACTTCAGCTCCTTGCCGTCGGCGTCGGTGACCTTGACGCCGTCGGGCAGCTCGGTGGTCAGCGACGTGATGTCACCGGAGGTCGCGACGCTGAACGGGCCGATCTTGGTGCCCGCGGCGCCTTCGGTCTTGTCCGCGGCGACGTTCAGGGTCGGCTTCGGCTGCTGGGCGATGCCCTTGTTCTCGTCGCCGGTCAGGTAGCCGTACAGCGCGGCGACGTCGGCGTTGGCCTCGGCCGGGTTGTTCTCGGCCAGCGGCTTCGTGAGGTTCAGGTTCACGCCGTCGCTGAAGTGCCACACGGCGGCCTGCGTCGCGGCGATGGCCTCGCGCTCGGAGATGCCGTCGTTGACCTTGACGCCCGCCTTCGCCAGCGTGCTGCCCAGCGCGTCGAGGGCGACACCCGGGTAGCCGTGGTGCAGCACCCAGTTGATCTTCGCGCTGTTCTTCTCGAACGGCGAGTTCGCGGCGGGGTACTTGTTCCACGGCCGCTCGACCATGTCGACGTCGGTGCGCATGCCGACGGTGATCTGCACGCAGTAGAGCTTGAGCGTGCTGCCGTCGGACAGCTTCAGCGAGAACAGCTTGGTGATGTAGTCACCGCCGCCCTCGAGGTTGAGCCGGTAGCCGACGGTGCCCGCGTTCTCGCTGACCCGGCCACGCGCCGCGCCGTCGTCCGCGAGGGCCGACGGGGCGCTGACCATGACGGCGGCGGCCGCGGCGAGCACCGCGATCCCGCCACGCACGAGAGCTGACCTGACCTGCATAAATCTCCTATCCGAGCCCGAACCACGACGTGAGGGCCGCGCAGATGACAGGCGTCGATCGCGGCGGCCACCGATTCGGGTGAGTGATCACCCGGTCAAGCGAATCCGGAGCTTACACAGACTCCACAAGTGCTACGCAGGGTGCCCCCTTAAACACGAATGTGTCCGAATAGCCGCAGAAGCCCCCTTGAAAAAGGTGTCCGGCGCCGTTCTTTCCGGAACGAACGGCCTCGCGGCGACGAATCGTCGCCGTCACTTCGAGGGGCGCAACCCCGCGGCCATCCGGCCGATGACGGCAGTGTATTCGGCCTTCAGCCGCGCTTTGTCCACATCGGACGCTTCGGCCAGCGCCATCCCGGCCGTGCCGAGCATGCCGAACACCAGGCGGGTCGTCGTCTCCAGCGGCTGGTCGTCGATGTCGCCACCGTCCACCAGCGCCTTGATCAGCTGTTCGACGAGGCCGTACGCGAACTGTTCCTCGGCCGCCTGCCAGCGCAGCCAGCCGAGGGCGATCGGGGCTTCCTGCCAGACCAGCCGGCCGTACACCGGGTCGCAGCAGCGGTCGAGGAACGCGTCGAGCGCGGCGAAGGCCGCCGCCCACGGATCGGCCGCGCGGCCCGCGGCCGCCGCGGACAGCTCCATCGCGTCGGTCTCCAGCTGCTCGAACACCGCCTCGAAGAGTGCCGTCTTGTTCGCGAAGTGGTGGTAGATCGCGCCGCGCGTCGCCTGGATGTCGGCGGCGATGTCCTCCAGCGCCGTGCCGCCGAAGCCGCGTTCGGCGAACCGGCGGGTGGCCGCCGACAACAGGGCGGCCCGGGTGGCCTCGGAGTACTGCTCCCGCCGGCTCTTGACGGTCGACATGCGCAAAGCATAGGACATACACTGCGTATGTCACCGACACGGCGTAGGTATCTCTGGGGGTTTGCGATGACGAACACCGACGAGCTGCTCTTCAACCCGTTCGCGCCAGGGTTCTTCGAAGACCCGTACGCGCACTACAAGCTGCTTCGCGACGAAGACCCGGTGCAGAACCACCCGCTGGGTTTCTGGTTCGTCTCGCGCTACGAAGACGTCTCGGCGCTGCTGCGCGCCGGGCTGTCGGTGGAGGTCCGGCACCTGGCCGCGGGCCCGCTGCTCGACCAGCAGGCCGCGCTGGCCCCCGACGCGGAACCCGGCGCGCTGAACCTGTCGATGCTCGACCGCGACCCGCCCGACCACACCCGCCTGCGCTCGCTGGTGACGAAGGTGTTCACCCGCCGCGCGGTCGCCGCGCTCGAACCGCAGATCGTCTCGCTCGTCGACGACGCACTGGAGCGGATGGCCGAGAAGGGCGCCTCGGACCTGGTCGAGGAACTGGCGTTCCCGCTGCCGTTCGCGGTCATTTCGACGATGCTCGGCATGCCGCCGACCGACCACGCGCGCATCCGCGAGCTGAGCGGAACCCTGGTGCGCTCCTTGGAGGTCGTGGCGGACGAGGAAACCGCCCGGGCGATCACGGAGGCGGACGCCGAACTGTCGGCGATCACCCGTCAGGTGATCGCGTGGAAGCGCGACCACCCGGCCGACGACCTGCTGACGGCGTTGATCGCGGCGGAGCACGACGGCCAGGTCCTCGACGGCGACGAGCTGGTGGCCCAGGTGGTCCTGCTGTACGTGGCGGGCCACGAGACGACGGTCAACCTGATCGCCAACGGCGTGAACGCGTTGCTGCGCAACCCGGATCAGCTTTCCCTGCTGCGCTCGCGACCGGACCTGGCGCCGAACGCGGTCGAGGAGTTCCTGCGCTACGACTCGCCGGTGCAGCAGACCCGGCGGATCACGACTTCCCCGCACACGGTGGCCGGGAAGGAAATCCCGGCGGGCACCTTCGTCCTGGCCTGCTTGGCCTCGGCCAACCGCGACGAGCGGTTCTTCGGCCCGGACGCGGCCCGGCTGCGCCTGGACCGCCCGGAAGCCCGCCACCAGGTGTCGTTCGGCGCGGGCCCCCACCACTGCCTGGGCGCGGCGCTGGCCCGGCTGGAAGGTCAGGTGGCCATCAGCCGCCTCGTGCAGCGGTTCCCGGACCTGGGGTTCGCGGGAACGCTGGAGTGGAACGGCCGGATCAACCTGCGCGGCCCGGCGAAGTTCCCGGTGACCGTCCGGGCCTGAGCCCGGCGCCGGCTGAGCGGGTCCCGGTGAAACCCCGATGTCCACTGAGGACGGTCCGGGTCCGGTCAGCCGGAGCGGGGCGTCCCCGACGGGGCCAGCACGAGCGCGGGCGCGAGGTCCCGGTCGGCCAGGGCGCGGGCCACGTCGCTGAGCCGGAGGTTGTTCCGCCGGGCGTAGCCGCGCAACACCGAGAAGGCCGCTTCCATGCTGAGCTGCCCGCTGATGGCGAGCACGCCCTTGGCCTGCTCGATGATCACCCGGCTGTTCAACGCGGTCTGCAGCTGCTCGGACAGGATCTCGCCTTGGCGGAAGGCCCGTTCGTGGAGGATGCCGATGGTCGCGGTGTCGGCCAGGCCTTGCGCCAGCGCGACGTCGTCGGCCGACAGCTCGCCCGGGTTTTGCCCGAACAGGTTCAGCGCGCCGATCGTCTGCCTGCGCAACCGCAGGGGCAGCGCGTGCACCGACGCGAACCCCTCCTTGGCCGCCTCGGCCGCGAACCGCGGCCACCGCCCCGACTGCGCGGCGATGTCGGCCACCAGCACCGGCGTGCTGGTGGTGAAGCATTCGACGCAGGGGCCTTCGTCGATGTCGAGCTGGAACAGCTCCAGCAGCCGCGCCTGCTCGGTGGAAGAGGCCAGCACCTGCAAGCCACCCCGCTCGTCGGCCAGCGTCAGCCCCGCCGCCGCGACGTCGAGCAAGTCGACGCACTGCCGCACCAAGGTGTGCAGCAGATCAGCGACGTCGTAGTCGTCGACCAGCGTGTCCGCCAGCGCGACGAACGCCCGGGTCACCTGTCGTTCACGGTCGGCCATGCCCACCATCTCCTGGTTCCTCGGCTGCTTCCATGGTGGTCCTCATCCGAACTCCTCGTCCAATCTCAGCCGCCCGGCCACGATGTCGCCCGCGACGTCGAGCAGGGAACGGCCGTGCCCGTACGCGTAAGCACGCAGCCGGGCCAAGGCGGCGGAGGCGGGCAGGTCCAGGTGGGCGATCAGCATTCCGGTGGCCTGGTGCACCTCCCGGTACCGCATTCCCGTGCTTTCCATCCACCGCCCGTCGCCGTCCAGCCAGCGACCGCCCCCGCCGCGCAGCCCGGACAGCGCGAGGGCGGCGATGTCGGCCACCTGCAGCGCCGTCGACAGCTCCCCGGCGGTCAGCGAACCCGGCGTGCTGCGGTAGGTGTCGAGGGTCGCCACCCGCACCGCCCCGATCTGCACCGGAAAGGTGAACAACGCCGCCACCGGGTGCGCCGCGGCCTCGGCGGCGAACACCGGCCACGCCGGCGGCGGCCCGGCGGCCAGGTCCGGCACCAGAACCGGCCCGCCGACGGTGTACGCCTCGAAACACGGCCCTTCACCAAGGGAAAACTGCAGTTCCGCCAGCGCCGTGCTCACCGCGTCGCTGGCGTAGACGACCTCGCGGTGCCCGGCCTCGACCATCACCGACACCGCCGCGCCGTCCACCGGCAGCAGGCGCACGCACGCCCGGCACACCCGGCCGACGACGTCGACCCCGGTCCCGGCGCCGATCTCGCCCAGTGCGGCCAGCACGCTCGCGCGCAGGACCTCGACCTCAGCCACCGCGCATCACCACCGGCACGCTTCGCGTTCCAGCATCGGGTTCCTTCCGGGTCGGTGCTCGTGATCGCCACACCAACTCGGACACGACCGGGTCCGGATCAGCTCCGCTGTCGCGGCTTCGTCCGCCGATCCTACTCACACCAACGGTCCCGCCCACGCCGTCACGGAACCCGCGAGGCGGCGATGTGCCGGCGATCCCGGGCACGTCGGCCGTGTCCCGGCCGGACAGGCCGAACATCACCCGCAGGATCACGACGTCCCGCTGCTGCGGCGCCAGCAGGTCGAGCAGGCGGTGCAGCCGCTGCCGCCGCTCGAGGTCCTCGAGGTGGCCGAGCGGCCCCGGTTGCGGCGAGGGCGCCTGGACGAATTCCGGGACCGGGACGCTGACGTCTTCCCCGTGCCGTCGGTGCGCGTCGACGACCTCGTGCGCGGCGACGCCGTGGACGAAGTCCAGGAACTCGCCGGCGCCGCACCGGTAGCGCGGCAACGCCTTCAGCACGCCGAGCAGGACCTCCTGCGCGCAGTCTTCCGCGTCGCTGTCGCGGTGCCGCCGATCTCCCAGCCGCGCGCGGCAATACCGCAGAACGTCCGGGCGCAGCATGCCGAGCAGCGCTTCCGTCGCGGTGCGGTCCCCCGCCACCGCCGCCGCGAGGAGCGTGCCGTCGACCGTCGCCATGGTGCGCCTCCCCACCCGGTCAATTCCGGGTGACCGGGTGCGGACGGGGATCGCGGTCGAGCGCGTCGGTGGCGAGCACGGCCACGGCATTGCCCGGCGTGCGCGGGACACCGATCGCGGCCAGGAGGCGAACCGGCCCGATCAGGACCACCACCACGCGTCCCACCATCGTGCGCCTCGCCGTCCGGGCCGGGCGCCGGACCGAACCGGCCGGCACCGGGAAACAGGTCGCCGAGGTCTGGGGCTCGGTTCCCAGTCTAGTCCTCGGAGTCCGGCCGGACAGTCACGAATTGCCGGTGGTCACGGCGTGCGCGGCGAGGCCGTCGAGCAGCCGGTCGATGCCCCAGCGGAACCGGGTGGCCGCCACGCCGTCCCCTTCCGGTGCCGCGGCGACTTCCATCGCCACCGAGCCGAGGATGTGCACGTTGATCAGGTAGGACGCGTCGGCGGCGGCCGCCGGCCCCAACCCGGCGTCGGTCAGGATGGCCAGCAGTGTTTCGCGGACGGCCTGCGTGTGGGGGCCGTCGGGCGGGTGGCCGAGCATGAGGTGCACCGACCCGGGATGGGCTTGCAGCTCCGCGCGCAGTTCGAGGGCGAGGGCCCGGATGCGGTCGCGCCACGGCTGCGCCGGATCGGTGAACCGGTCGTGGTTCACGCGGCCGAGGAGGTGCTCCGCCAGTCCGCGCACCACCGCGGCCTTGTCCGGGAAGTAGGTGTACACCGCGTTGGGCGCCACGCCGACCCGGGCCGCGATCCCGCGGACCGAAACCGCGTCCGAACCGCGCTCGGCGAGCAGCGCCAGCGCCGCGTCGAGGATGACCTGCTCGCTCAAAGTCCGCCGGGGACCGGGGCGGCCCTTTTTGTCCACTTTTCCTCCTGCTCGCCGTATCGGAACGTCTCTGTACGGCGTACAGTTATTGTACGCCGTACAGATTGGGGCGAGGAAATGACCGAGACCCATGCGCAACCACGGAACGCCGGCCCGCCGGACCGGTCCTACCCCGTCCGCGTCCGGGCCGTGCTCGACACCCCGTTGTCCCGGGGGCTTTGGCTGGTGAAATGGCTGTGCTCGTCCCGCACGTACTGGTGCTCATCGCCCTGTGGGTCGCGTTCTGGGTGCTCAGCGTCGTGGCGTTCTTCGCGATCCTGATCACCGGCCGGTACCCGCGGAAGATCTTCGACTTCAACGTCGGGGTCCTGCGGTGGAGCTGGCGGGTGACCTACTACGGCTACGGCGCCCTCGGCACCGACCGCTACCCGCCGTTCAGCCTCCGCGAAGCACCCGGCTACCCGGCCACGCTGCACGTCGAGTACCCCGAACAGCTGTCGCGCGGGCTCGTGCTGGTCAAGTGGTGGCTGCTGGCCATCCCCCACTACCTCGTCCTCGCGATCCTGATCGGCGGCGGAACCGGCGCGGCTTGGGGCCTCGACGACCGCAGCTGGGCGTGGGGCGGCAGCCTCGTCGGCCTGCTCGTGCTGATCGCGGCGATCGTCCTGACGTTCACCGGCCGCTACCCCCGGCCGTTGTTCGACTTCATCGTCGGCATCCAGCGCTGGGGCCTGCGCGTCGCGGTCTACGCCGCGCTGATGACCGACCGGTAGCCGCCGTTCCGCCTCGACGGCGGCGGCGAGGAGCCCGGTGGCCCCGAGCCCGTGGAGCCCACCGAGACGCCGGTGCCCGCGAACCACGCGGGTCCGTGACGAGGAGACCACCATGCGGGCGATCGTCCAAAACACCTACGGCCCGGCCGAAGTCCTGAGCCTGCAAGACATCACCCGACCGGTCGTCGGCGACGCCGACCTGCTCGTCCGGGTGCACGCGGCCGGTCTCGACCCCGGCGTCTGGCACGTGATGACCGGGCTGCCGTACCTGATCCGGTTGCTCGGGTACGGCTTCCGGGGCCCGAAGGACCGGGTGCGGGGCCGCGCTTTGGCCGGGCGCGTCGAGGCGGTCGGCAAGGACGTGACGCGGTTCCGCCCGGGCGACGACGTGTACGGGACGTGTGACGGCTCCTTCGCCGAATACGCGATCGTCCAAGCGGGCGATGTGGCGCCCAAGCCGGCCCGTCTCACCTTCGACCAGGCCGCGGCGGTCCCGATTTCGGCGACGACCGCGTTGCAGGGACTTCGCGACGTCGGCCGGCTGCGGGCCGGGCAGCGCGTGCTGGTCATCGGCGCCTCCGGCGGGATCGGGACGTTCGCGGTCCAGCTGGCCGAGGTCTACGGCGCGCACGTCACCGGCGTCTGCAGCACGTCGAAGACCGACCTGGTCCGCCGGCTCGGCGCGGCCGAGGTCGTCGACTACACCCGCGAGGACTTCGCCGACGGGACCCGCCACTACGACCTCATCCTCGACACCGCGGGCAACCGCCCGCTGGCCCACCTGCGACGTGCACTGGCCCCCGAAGGAACCCTCGTCATCGTCGGCGGCGAAACCGGCGGGAGGTGGACGGGCGGGTTCCAGCGCTCGGTCCTCGCCGCGCTGCTTTCGCCGTTCATGCGCCAGCACCTGCGCATGCTGACGTCGAAGGAGAACGGCGCCGACCTCCGCGCGCTCGAAGAACACTTCGAAGCGGGCCGCCTCACGCCGGTCATCGACCGGACCTACCCGCTCAGCGAAGTCCCCGAAGCCGTCCGGTACCTGGCGGAAGGCCACGCGCGGGGCAAAGTCGTCATCACCGTCTGACTCCGGACCGGGCTATCCTCGGTCGCGTCCGCCCCGGACCCCGGCGGTGCCACCCCGAAGTGGCCGAACCGGGCGGAGGGCAGTGATGATCACCGCGACAGCGGCAGTGGCAGCGCGGGCTCGTGGCGCCGCCGAGGCGGAACAGTGACCACCGGAGGCGGTCTGCTCCTGGTCCTGGAGGAGCGGGCGGAGTCCACCGTGGCGACCGTGACCGGCACCTTGACCTCGGCCGGCTACCCCGAACTCCGCGACACGGTGCTCAAGGTGGCCACCGAAGCGCCGGAGTGCGTCATCGCCGACATCCGGGGCCTCGACATCGGCGACGACACCGCGATGACGGTGTTTTCGGTCATCGCCGGGCGGATCAGCCGGTGGCCGGGGATCCCCTTCGCCGTCGTGACCGACCGCGAGGACCACCTGACCGCCATGGCGGCGCAGCGACGCTTCCCGGTCTTCGCGGACGTCCCCACGGCCGAGCGGGCCCGCGACCACCCGCCCCGCCTGCGGGCGGTGCAGCTGCTGACCGCCTCGCCGAACGCGTCCGCGGTCAGCCGGGAGTTCGTGAGCCGGGTCTGCGCGGCGTGGAACGCACCGGGCTTCGTCGACGACGCTTCGGTGATCGCGACCGAGCTGGTCGAGAACGCGATCCGGCACACGACGTCGAACCCGAGGCTCCGGCTGGAGCTGTGCCGCGGCGTCTTCACCGTCGCGGTGGCCGACAACGACCCGCGGCCGGCCGTGCTGCGCGAACGGCCCCACCACCGCCAGCACGGGGTCGGGCTCATGCTGGTCGCCCAGACCGCGCGACACTGGGGGTACAGCCGCTCCCGGGCCGGCGGCAAGGTCGTCTGGGCCGTACTGGCCCGGCGCGGCCGCTTCGAACTCGGCACCGCCCGGTAGCGAGACCACTCGGCTGGGCGAACCCCGCCCGGCGTCTCCCGTTCTACGCTGGAAGACCGCGCCCCGGACCCCGGCCACCCGATTACGTGCACCCGGTGCACCGCGAGCGAAGGCGCGCTGATGGATGGCGAGCAAACCGATCGGCGTGAAGCAGGCCGGACAACCGCCGACCCGAACCGAACATGGCCCACCCGCCACGGCGGCGGCTACCCCCGCGGCTGGCTCATCCGCTACCGCCGCCGCGCACGCCCTGGCTCGTGCTCAGCGCCGGTGTGGCGCGAGCACACCGGAACCGTGGCTGGACAGAGCCTGCGCGACGAGCACACCAGCACCACCTGGGTACCCGTCCGCCCACAGGGATCAGCCGCCGACGAGCAGGTCAGCCTGGTCCGAGCCACCGACATCCTCGACGCCCGCCCACCGGGCTTCGACGAGCGTTTCCGGAACTGAAGGAGTCGGAATGGCAGCGGTTTTCGCGAGTCGGCCAAGCCGGTGACCCGCTTACGGCGGTCGCCGGCCATCGAGGCGGACCCGTTCGCGTTGACGGGCGAGGTGCGGCACCGGGCCGCTCGGCTGGTGGCGTCGACGTCGCACGATGCCGCGGATTGCCAGCTGCTGCTGGCGATGCTGGGGCTCACTCCCGCCGATGGTCTTGATGTGGTGGACGATGAGGTGGTTGGTGGCCGCGGGGCTGGGGGGTACGTCCGTCCGCGGGGTCAGTTGGGGGAGAGTCGGCGGGCTTAGTTGTGAGGTGCTGGGCTTTTTGCTGCCCACAACACTTCTCGCACCTGCGGGGCGACCGGCAGCACCTCTCCGACTAAGGAAAAGCGTGCCCCGGCGCTCAAATTTGACATCAGCAGCGAACGACCCCGCCCACTCTCGACGAGGAGCTGCGTGGTGCCCCGACCGGACTCGAACCCGCACTTTGTCGATTTGCAGGCCAGATCAGCCGCCATCGGTCGTTGTTGATCGACATGGGCCACCTCCTGCAAGATTAGCGCTTGCGAACGGTCGTCGCCCACCAAGATCAGCCATCATTGGGCGTTGATAGTGGGGCGAAACTGGGGCACCTGATCTTGACTCCCCCGCCTGGCCGGTGAGACTTGAACCAAGATCCCCTTGCCCCAATCGACAGAAGATCTGACGTCGTTTGCGTACACCACGACCACGGCTGACCTGCGGAAACCTGGGCACTGTCGGTGGTTGTTGGTCGCTGTTTGGTGGTGCCGTGTGGCGTGTATGTGACACGAATTTTTGGCCAGCGACGCTACTGGTCTGGAAAGAGGGCCGAGACAGCGTGGTGAGAGCTCTCGATCACAGTACGTGCCATGGCTGGCGTCCACAGCTCTTGGCCTGCTCCGTGCACTGTCTTGTTACGTAGCAGACGGCCGGCATCAAGGCGGTCGCCATCCCAGGCGGGCTTCGGCAACAATCCCTGGCGCTCGGCAGTTTTTACGAGATCGACGAACGGAATCTTCGTGCTCGCTTTCAAGCGGGACCGCAGAGCCACTTCCACCGCGAAGATGGACCATGTCCCTCCGACGGCGAACAGAGTGTAGGCGTAGTAGCCCTGGGTGTAGAGGTCTCGACTTGCTGTGAGTAGCTCTGCGGCACCTTGGGGTGTCGAATCGGTTCTAGGCCACGTCGATGCCTGCCTGCGTAGCTCGTGGTACCCCGAGTGCGCCGCCCCGTTCAAGCCTGCGAGGTTGATCATTCGTGGGTCCGGAGGAGGGGGCTCCCTATGGCCGAGATCCGCTCCCGCTGGGGTCCAAAGAGTCATGTAGAAATGATAACAAGATAGCCTATGAAGCACGGCCAAACGTGGTGGCTATTTGCAGCCTCCGTCGAACGCTGACGGCTCCTAGCAAATAGGACGAACGGGTGTAACGCGAGAAGTTGTCGCGACGACTATGCACGATCAAGGTCATCTAGGTGAGGAGTGGTCGTGGGGTCAGCAAAGCAGTCGAGAAGTACACCGTTTGAACTTGCACACCCTGTCTACCTCGACACTCCAATGTTGGTTAGTTTCTTGGCTGCACTCGAAGATGGGGTGAGTTACCACAGCGAAATTGCTGAAAAGCAAGCGCAGTCGAAAAAATCGACCGGCGAGGCGTCCGGCGCAGTCAAACTTCCGAGCCTTGCGTCCCTGCTGGGGTTAAATCTTTCTGTTAATGGTAAGTACTCCCGAGAGTCGGGTGGCGACCAAAGTACTGAAAGCAAGTTCATTCGTGAACACACATCCGCATCACTTTTTAATCGCCTGCGATCTCGTTTGCACGCGGACGGTCTTGTTCGTGAGATACCGGAGGGTGGCTCGATAGTCGACGTAGTTTCCGGTGACATCGTGGAGGTTGCGGGTCAGTTCGAAGCTACGCCATTGCGCCTGCTGATCGACTTCATGAAGAACGTGTACCCGTTCGCCGAGGAGGATGCAAAGAAGGCACTCGCGGCCCTCCCGGAAGTTAAGCGAAATCAGCGTCGATCTGGCTCTCAGCAGGGACGAGCTGACGAATTGCATCAAGTCGACGCGGCGCGCGAAGAAATCCTGAAGCGTATCGAAGAGCAGGAAGGGATCATGCGAACAATTGAGATATTGGAGCGCGACCTCTTGTCTTCGCCGATGGTTGACTTGATATTTCGACAGTCTGGATTTTCTGGACTGGTAACTGCGAATCGCGAGTACTTTACCTCGGAGGTTGCGGCGGCGCTTGTGGGCGGCCGGTTCTCTATGATCGGTAAAGTCACCGCAGTAGACGTGAGGGAGAATGCTTCTAATTCGGTTGTCCGCAGGGGCGGAATGGGAGCATTTGCAAATAGTATCGTTGTGCCAATGTTGAAGCAAATGAGAGAAGATATGCCAATTCACGGAGTCGAAATAGAGTTGCCTGAAGCTCACATCGGAGGACATTATATTCAGGTTATTCCCTTGGCTATCTTTGTCTAAGAATGCCAGTGAATATCACTTCTTAGTGGGTGGCCTTTCGGCATCTCGACGACCTGGCGCAGCCCGATCACGCTGTGTCAAGGGGGCACTTCCCGCCCGACCGCCGCTGACCTGCTCGGCCGCCCCCTGGACGCGGCGTGATAGCCCTCTGGGAGGTCGTCGAGATGCCGTTTGGCCGCACACGGACGCAACCGCCGCGCACGTCCCGGCCATCTCGATGACCTGCCCGTCCGGCGAGGACATTCTCTTCTTCTTGAGCTGCCGCTCCCGGTGCAGCCGCCGGCCGGTCGCGTGGGTGCCGGAGGCGGGCCCCGCGCGTGCCGGCCGATAGCGGCGCGGCCCCGGAGGGGCCGCCTTGAACAAGAAAAGAAACTCTGAACACAGTGATCAATCGCGCTTAGGCGGGAGCTGTTAGGCCGGAGTGAACTCGGCTAGGCAGCGGTAGCACTTGGAGTCCCAGTAGGACACCTCGCGGTTACCGCAGTTCGGGCACTCGTTCAGGCGCGCGGGGCTACTCGCCGCGCCAGATCGCCGACCTCCTCGGGCACGCGCGCCCGTCGGTTACGCTCGTCCGGTACGTCGGCCGTGGCGCGTGGCTTCGACCATCACGGACGCGATGGAAGACCTCTTGTGAGGGTTGCGGCAAAGCGGGGCGCAAGTGGGACTCATGATCTTCACCGCACCCCACACCGAAACCTCTGACCAGCGTGAATGGTGCCCCCGACGGGACTCGAACCCGCACTGAGTCGATTTTAAGTCGACTGCCTCTGCCGATTGGGCTACGGGGGCACCACACACTCTAGGTCACGCGCTCAGTTCAGCGTCCACGACTGGTTCGCCGCGCCGGTGCACGTCCAGATCTGCAGGGGTGTTCCGTCCGCCGAGCTGGGGCCGGTCGCGTCCAGGCACTTGCCCGAGGCCGGGTTCACCAGCTGCGCTCCCGAACGGGTCCACTGCTGGGCTCCCGTTCCGTTGCAGTCGTACAGCTGGACACGGGTGCCGTTCGCCGTGCCCGCCGAGGACACGTCCAGGCACTTGCCCAGGGCGCGCAGCGTGCCTGACGTCGAGGTCCACTGCTGGGCGTTCGTCCCGTTGCACGTGTACAAGTCGACCGCCGTTCCGTTGGCCGGTGAAGCGCCCGCGACGTCGACGCACTTGCCGCCGTAGCCCGTGATCGTTCCGCTTGACGACGGGGGTGGGGTGGTCGTGCCGCCCGTGATCGCGTTGAAGATGCGCGAGTACGCGTAGCCCGTCGCTCGGTCGTAGTCCTGGAGTTCCCAGAACGACAGCTCCGCGACGCCGTTCTGGGCGGCGAACGATTCGAGCTGCTGGGCGTCGGACTGGCTGAACTGGGCGCCGTCGTCGTTGCGGCCGGCGATCGGGGTCAGGCCCATCATCGCGTACGCCGCCGACGTCGAGATTCCGTACAGGCTTGCCAGCTGGGACGCCGAGGCGCGGGCGGCCGAAAGGGCGTCGCCCAGGACCGGCTGGCCGTCGTAGAAGTCCATCACCATCAGGTTGACCACGCTGACCTTGACGCCTTTGCTCTTCGCGTCGCGCAGCAGGTCGAGCTCGTTCGACGGGATGCCCGACGGGTCGACCGCGAGCGTGTAGTCGACCTGGACCGCCGGGTTCTGCTGCTGCAGCGCGGCCAGCGCCGAGTTGCGGCGCTGGTTGGACGCCGTGTCGTTCAGGACGCCGCCTTCGATGTCGAAGTCGAGGCGGGGGGTGCCATAGGTGTTGACGACGTTCGCGTACGCCGCCGTCAGGCTCGCCGTGTTCGTGCAGGTCTGGGCCAGTTCACCGCCCTCCGCGCCGCCGAAGGACGGGATGACGTTGCCGCCCGCCGCTTGCAGGGAGCTGATCTGGGACTTGAACGAGCCGACGCCGGTGCCGTTCGCCTCCCAGACCGGCGTGCAGCCGGACTGCGGGGTCAGGAACGCCAGCGTGTAGAACTTCGTGCCGGTCGCGCTCATGTCCGCGGCCAGCTGACCGGCGTCGGCGTCGCTGATCTGCAGGTACGGCGCCGCGTAGTGGGCCGGGAACGCCGGGCCGGCCGCGGCCGCGGTGGACGGGATCGCGACGGCGGCGGCGCTCAACGCCGCCGCGCCGAGTGCGGCTTTGGTACGGGAAAAGGGCATGGGAGCTCCAGGGGACCGTGCGGGGAGGGAGCCGGAGCGGACTTATTCCGCGTTGTGAAGAAAGGGTTTACCCGCTCACCGACCCAGTTGTCCAGACCATGTCGCTCACCGGCACACAATCGCCTTTTTCCGGCAATACGCCGAAATCCGTTGTTCCGGCGCAGAATGCCGGAACAACGGATCCGCGTCCGCTACACCTCGACGACGCCACCGTCGAGGAGCCCGGGGCCGCGCTCGCGGCGCCAGTCCTCCGAGCGGCGCCGGCGCCGCTCCTGCTCGCGGCTGATCCAGTCCCGCCCTTCCGCGGACACCGCCTCCAGTACGTGCAGGGCACCCGCGATCCCGGACACCTCGAGCGCGATGCGCTGCAGCGCCGTGTCGCTCTCGAGACTGGCGTCGGACAGGCCGTCGAAGCTCTCCGCCACCACCGAAATCTGTTCGCCGCTGATCAGGCTGAGCCGCAACGCGCGCCGGCGCAGGGATTCCGACTGCAGCAGCGTCGCCTGGTCGCCGCTGAGGATCTGGTAGCGCCACCCGTCGGCGTACCGGATGCCCACTTCGGCGACCCGCGCGGCGGCGAGCGAGGTGTACTGGAACGACGTCCGCTGCTCGTTGTGCACGTTCCCGGTGAGGAAATCGAGCTCGACCTCGATCTCGCGCACGCCGCTTTCGGACAGCAGGAAGATCAGCACGACGTACCGCGAATACCGCATCGGACCGTGGATGACCCGCGCCCGCAACGCGTTCGCCGCCCCTTCGGTCAGCACCACGTGCGTGACCAGGTCCCGGTTGCTCAGGCCGTGCCGGCGCAGCGCCTCGGTCTTCAGGAAGGTCTTGTCCAGGTCGAGCCAGCGCGCCATTTCCGCGTCGTCCGGCCGGTCGCGCAGGACCGCGAGCCAGTCCGCGTAGCCCTGCTCCTCTTCCGCGAGCAATTGCCGGCCGCGCAGCTCTTCCTCGGCGCGATGCCGCCGGTCCGCCACCACCTTGGTGACGCCGTTCAGCGCGAAGAACCCGCCCAGTGCCAGGAAGACCGCCGCCACGGCGAAGCCGTTCTGGCCGCCCAGCATCAGGAGCGCGGCGAAGATCGTCGTGCCGATCCCGATCCGGTGGACGGCGACCGCCGTGCCCGGAGGCCGCAGCTCCTGCCGGTAGGCGAACAACGTCCCCGCGCGCCACTGCGCCGCCGCCCGCTTCGCGTGCCACCGGATGAGCCAGTCGACGGCGTTGGCCTCGACCTGCGCGTTCCCGAACAGGGCCACGAAACGCCACTTGTAGTACTCGCACAGGCCCCTGGTGTCGTTCAGCCAGCTGCCTTCGACGTGCGGGCGCGCGTCCCAGAAGCGGGCTTCCACCAGCTTGTGGATCTGCTGGACGAAGTCCGTCCGCACCCAGTGGCCCGGCGAGGTGGCGGCTTGGTACTGCAGCGGGATCCCGTGTTCGCGATCGCGCTGGACGAGCCGGCGCAGGGCCAGTTCCCGTTCCGCGCCACCCCAGAACGCGGCCGCGACGCCGGCCGCGAAGAGCAGCAGCGCGGGGATGGCGATCGCGGGACGGCCGCTGCCGAAGCTGCCGAGGAAGGTGACCAGGCCGAGCAGCAGGCCGAGGCCGCCGAGCACCGGCTTCGCCCATTCCGACGCCGAAACCTCCGGCGCCTGGGTGGTGAAGTACCGCGGCGCGGCGGGGTCCGGCTCGAAGAACTTCCACGCCCGGCCCGCGCGGTCCGGCTGCAGCCGTTCCTCGCGGACGCGCTGGGCGTCCTCGGCGTCCAGGCTGTCCTGCAGCGCGCCGCCGAGGACCATGGCGAGGTGCCGGGTGATCTCGCCCTGCCGGTCCTTGGGCAGCTCGCGGAAGTTCGAGAGCGCTTTCGCGAGGTCGGCCGAGTCCAGCGTTTCGCCGATCTCCTGCCGCCACACGCAGGAGATCAGCTCCCACACGACGTTGAGCGCGGCGCGCCAGCCGTCGTGCGGGAACCGGCGCGCGGTCACGTCCGCGGTCCGGAACCGCAGGTAGACGTCGTCACCGATCTCGTTGAGCGAGCGGTCGCTCAGCACCGAAAGGGCGTAGTAGTACGCGAGCCGGGTCGACGCGTCGCCGTGGTGCAGCAGGTCCTGGAAGATCGACTCCGCCATCCGGGACGTGCCACCCAGCAGGTGGTTGAGAGCCACCTCGAACTTCCGCTCCGGCGGGTCCGATTCGTTGATGTTGTACGTCGTCTCGTGGCGGTGGAAGGTGCCGCCGAAGATCGCACCCACCTGCTGCTCGACGTGCGCCTGGCCGCTCGCCTCGTTGGTGTTGCGCACACCGGGGAATCCCTGGGGGAACGTCATTTCCGGTCTCCTCGCTGCGGCCCGACGGTCAGGTTCCCGTACACGGCGCCGATCTGCTGCCCCACCCGCGCGTGGTCGGTGGCGAGGTTGACGTTGCTGACCCCACGCGACTCTTCTGACGGACCGCTGGGGGCTTCCGCGTCCCCGTCGTCGATCTCGGCGATGAGCGCTTCGGCGAAGGCGGCCGCGTTGCCGGCAGCGACCGGCTGCCAGCCGGCCTCGTCGGTGACGTCCTTGCCGCCGCCCGCGTGGTCGCTGACGCCGCGGACGCTGATCGCCGGGAGGTCGTCGTTGAGGTGGCCGGCCAGCGCGAAGCCGGCGCTCTCCATTTCGACCGCGACGGCGTCGGTGTAGTTCTCGTGCAGCCACCGCGCGACCTCGGACGTCCGCGAGTCGAGCACGACCTCACCGGAGGCGACCGGCTCGAAGTGGACGCCGGGACGGCCGTTCGCCGGCACGGCGGCGCACCATTCGCCCGCGCGGCCTACCGACCGTGCCAGCTCCAGCAGCCGGTGGGACGGGCTCCACGCCTGCGGGCTGCTCCGCATGCCGTCGTCCGTGCTGCGGCCGCCGTGGTAGGCGTAGACCTTGGTCGCCACGACGACGTCACCGAGCCGGGTCCAGTCGCGGAGCCCGCCCGCGACGCCGACGAAGACCATCGCGGCCGGCGAAAACTCCGCCGCGGCGCGCTCGGCGACGGCGGCGGCCGCGGCGTTGCCCGCCCCCACGAGCCCCAGTGCGACCCGGCGCCGGCCGAGCTGCCCGACGTGGAACAGCGTGCCGGCCCGGTGCGCGCGGACCGTGGCGCCGGTCATCCGGTCGAGCACGGCGGACCGCTCGACCTCCAGCGCGGTCAGGACGACGATCACGCGACCACCACTTCCCCGCGTTCCACCATGACGTTTCCTCCCTCGTTGCGATTTGCAGGGTGCAAAGTAGTCCTGACGGACCGTTCTCGTCAACGAGACGAATATTGACCGGCCGCTACACTGTGCACTATGGACAGTTCCGCCACGGTCGTTCCCCCGGCTGTCGAACATGCCTGAAGCCGAGGAGTGGACGATCCCGGAGGTCGCGCTCGCCGTCGACCTGGCCGTCTTGACGATCCACGACGGTTCCCTGCAGATCATGCTGATCAGGCGGGGAATTCCCCCGTACGAGGGAATGCTCGCGCTCCCCGGCGGCTTCCTCGCCTCCACGTCCGAGGACCTCGACCACGCCGCCACCCGCGAGCTGTCCGAAGAAACGGGTCTGGACGCGAAAGCGTTACACCTGGAGCAGCTGCGCACGTACGGCGCGCCCGGGCGCGACCCCCGGCAGCGCGTGATCACCGTTTGCTACGTCGCGTTCTCGCCCCAGCTCCCGGCCCCCACCGCGGGTGGCGACGCGCGCGACGCCGTGCTCATGCCGGTCGAGAAGGTCCTCCGCCCCCGGACGCAGGTCGCCTTCGACCACAAGAAGATCATCGCCGACGCCGTGGAGCGCGCCCGCGCCAAGCTGGAGTACACGACGCTCGCGGCGGCGTTCTGCGCGCCGGAGTTCACGATGACGGACCTGCGCGAGGTGTACGAAATCGTCTGGGGCGAACAACTCGACCCGCGCAACTTCCACCGCAAGATCACGGGAGTCGAGGGGTTCCTGATCCCGACCGGGGAGCGGGTTTCCCGGCAGCCCGGGCGCCCGGCGGCGTTGTACCGCCGCGGGCCGGCGACCGTGCTGCACCCGGCCATGCTCCGCAGCCGACCGTAATCGTCAGCTTGACGTTAACTGGCGCGCGGGGTTACCGTCATGGGGACAGTAATCGTCAAACTGACGGGAAGTGGTCGAGATGGAGATCCACTGCAACGCCGGGCGCGCGATCCGGACCGTGGCACTGGCGTTCACGATCGGCGCGGTACTGGGCGGCGGCGTCGTGGGTTACGCCTCGGCCGAGCCGGGCGGCCAGGACGAGGTCCGGGGTGCCACGGCGCCCGCGTACGACGTCGTGAAGACTGGCTTCACGGAACCGACATCCCGGGGAGACCATTGAGCGACGGTGGCACCGAGTCGATCGAGCTGTTCATCGCCCACGCGTCGGAGGACAAGGACGCGCTCGTCCGCCCGCTCGCCGCGTACCTGACCAGGGCCGGCGTGCGAGTCTGGTACGACGAGTTCTCGCTGAAGGCGGGCGACAGCCTTTCGCGCTCGATCGACAAGGGGCTCGCGACCGCGCGCCACGGCCTGGTCGTGCTCAGCCCGGCGTTCCTGGCGAAACGCTGGACCGAATACGAGCTCCGGGGGCTCACGGCCAAGGAGATAGCGGGCGACCAGAAGGTCGTCATCCCCGTCTGGCACAACGTCGATGTCCAGGACATCCTGGCTTTTTCGCCTCCGCTGGCCGACAAGTTCGCGGTGACGAGCAAGGACCGCGGCTTCGACGACATCGCGACCGAGGTGCTGCGCGCGATCCGGCCGGATCTCGATGAGAAGCAGTCGGTTCTTCGCAAGCTCATGCGCGGTCCCGGCCCGGATGCCGAGATCTTGCACGTACCCGCGAGCGAGTTGGGCGTCGTGCCCCGACCGAAGGTCGTCGAGGCGGAGGCGCACATCGCCGTCCGTGCCGCGAACATCGTCAACACACTCGGCCGAGCCAATCCGAAGGTCGTCGGCGACTTCAGGACTTTCGTCGCCGACCTGTACCGCGATCTGCACCCGGAGGTGGAGCTCCGGGTGTGGGAGCGGATCGCCGCGGTCTTCATCCTGGTCGACGGGATGACCGAGCTTTCCCCCGAGCAACGGGAACGGCTGGTCAGCCTCATCGTGATGATTTCCCTCGGGAACTTCGACGAGCTCGATCGAGAGGACCTTCCCCGGCACATCGCGGCGTTGACCGCCGAGAAGTGGCTGGCGTTCTCGGAAATCGCCGAACACGAGTGGGTCCGGTTCTCCACCGAAGGCATGCCCGAGGACTGAACCGCCGAAGGCCTCCCGCGCGGACACGGGAGGCCTTCGGGAAGCGAAAACGTCAGGACTTCGAAACGCGCGCGAACTCGTCCTTCGGGTTGTTGATCTGCCCCAGCGAGATGACCTCGCGGCGGAACAGCCCACCCAGGATCCAGTCGAACAGGATGCGGATCTTGCGGTTCCACGTCGGCATCGCCTTGAGGTGGTACGCGCGGTGGAAGAGCCAGGCCGGGAAGCCCTTGATCTTCAGGTTCAGCGCGTCGGCGACGCCCTTGTGCAGGCCGAGGCTGGCGACCGCGCCGAGGTTCTTGTGGTAGTAGTCCTTCGGCTTGCCGCCGCGGATCACCTTGATGATGTTCTTCGCCAGCAGGGTCGCCTGGCGGACCGCGTGCTGCGCGTTCGGCGGGCACGTCGCCGTCGGGTCCTCTTCGGTGCGCGAGAGGTCCGGGATCGCCGCGTTGTCGCCCGCGGTCCAGACGTCCGGGTGGCCGACGACCTGCATCGCCGCCGTCGCCTCGACGCGGCCGCGCTTGTCGAGCGGCAGGTCCGAGTTCGCCAGCACCGGGTTGGCCTTCACGCCGGCGGTCCAGATCAGGGTGTCGGTGTCGAACTCCGTGCCGTCCGAGAGCACGACGTGGCCGTTCTCGAACGACTTCGCCGCGGTCGACAGGTAGACCTCGATGCCGCGCTTCTCCAGCTGCTCGACCGTGTACACGCCCAGGGTCTCGCGGACCTCGGGCAGGATGCGCCCGGCGGCCTCGACCAGCACCCAGCGGACGTCGGCCGGCTTGATGTTCGGGTAGTAGTTCTCCACCGCGAACCGGGTCATGTCCTCGAGCTCGGCCAGCGCCTCGATGCCGGCGAACCCGCCGCCGACGACCGTGAAGGTCAGCAGGCGCTTGCGCAGCTCGGGGTCCAGCGTGCTCGCGGCCTCGTCGAGCTTGGTCATGATGTGGTTGCGCAGGTAGATCGCCTCGCCGATGGTCTTGAAGGCGATGCCCTCTTCGACCAGGCCGGGGATCGGCAGGATGCGCGCGACGGCGCCGAGCGCGACGACCAGGACGTCGTAGCCCAGCTGCTCGATGTGGCCGTCGGCCGCCTCGACCGTAACCGACTTCTTGTCGTTCTCGATCTTGGTGACGCGCGCGGTCAGCACGTGGCAGCGCTTCAGCACCCGCCGCAGCGGCACGACCACGTGCCGGGGCTCGATCGCGCCGGCCGCGGCCTCCGGGAGGAACGGCGCGTAGGTCATGTGGGGCTGCGGGTCAACGACGGTCACGGAGGCCTCGTTGGCCCGGAGCATCTTCTGGAGGCCGTACGCCGTGTAGAGCCCGACGTACCCACCACCGAGGACGAGGATCCGAGTCGGTTCCGACTTCGACTTCGCAGCAGCCATGTCCTCATGGTGACACCTTCGCCGCGACCTCGCTCGGGGGCCCCATCCGGCTGTGACCAGCGTCGCTGCGGTTTCCGTAACGATTCAGTCGTGCCCCGTCACCGAGGTCGCGGCGCGGAACACGTCCGCCACCATGGCGTGGGTCACGCGGTGAGTCTGGACATTGCGCGGCGAGACGTGGTAACAGCCGAAAAGCCGCAGGTCGCCCAGCTCCACGACGGCTCCGTGGGCGAACGCCGGACGCGGCTGGGGCACCGGCCAGCCCGCTTCGGCGAGCACGGGCAGTAACGCCTGCCAGCCGAACGCCCCGAGCACCACGATCGAGCGCAGTGTCGGACGTAACAGCGTCAGCTCCTCCGCGAGCCACGGACGGCACGTGTCCCGCTCGGCCGGCGTCGGCTTGTTCTCCGGCGGGGCGCAGCGCACCGGCGAGACGAGCCGCGTGCCGTACAGCTCTAGGCCGTCGCCCGGCCGCTCGGACGTCGGCTGCGACGCGAGCCCGACCTCGTGCAGCACCCGGAAGAGGAAGTCACCCGACGGGTCGCCGGTGAACATGCGGCCGGTGCGGTTCGCGCCGTGCGCCGACGGGGCCAGCCCGACGACCGCGAGCGACGCGTCGGGCGGCCCGAAGCCCGGCACCGGGCGCGCCCAGTACTCCTCGCCGCGGAAGGCCGCCTTCGTGCCCGCGACGCCTTCGCGCCAGGTGACCAGCCGTGGGCAGGCCCGGCAGGACGAGACCGCCGTGTCCAGCTCGGCCAGTGACCTCATCGCAGCGCTGCCCGGGACAGCCGGTCGGCCCGCCGGGTCGTCTCGGGCAGGCGGTAGCGCGGGGTCAGCGCCAGGGTCAGCCGGCAGGCGTGCGCCAGGTCGATCCGGTGGCCGGCCGAGACGTACACCGGTTTGACGCCGTCCTGGGTCCGCAGCACCGCGCCGACCTCCTCCCCGGCGTCGAGCAGCGGGACCGACGAGCCCCGGGCCACCGGCGGCTCGGGGTGGGTGCCGACGAACCGCGTCTTGCCGACGCCGAAGGCGGGCAACCCGGTCAGCACGCCGAGGTGGCAGGCCAGGCCGAAGCGCCGCGGGTGGGCGAGGCCGTGGCCGTCGCAGACCAGGACGTCCGGCTCGCGCGCCAGCTCTTCGAGGGCGGCCAGCAGCGGCGGCAGCTCGCGGAAGGCGAACAGGCCCGGCTCGTACGGGAAGACGGCCTTCGCGCGGTGCGTGCGTTCCTCGACCACGGTGAGCCCGGCGGTCTCGAGGGTGACGACGGCCGCGGCGATGCCGTCGTCCTCGTCGTAGGCGACGTCGAGGCCGGTCACCGTCGGGGGCAGCTCCGGCAGGTCGTCGGTGCGGTCGACCCGCCCGCGCAGCGTCTCCTGGACGGCGAGGGCCTCCTCGGCCGTCGACGGCCAGTCCCCGGTGTGCACCAAGTCACCCTGCCACAACTAAGTTGGGGCCATGGCGGACACGACCCCCGAAGAGGCTCCCGAGAAGAAGGCGCCCGAAACCGCGGAGCTCCCGGCCGAGCCGACCGACGACATCGTCACGACCCAGCACACGCTCACCGTGAAGCGGAAGAAGCTCGCTTACACGGCGAAAGCGGGCCGGGTCGTGCTCCGCAAGGAGGTCGTCAAGGACGGCAAGTCGGAGGGCTTCAAGGCGAAGGCGGAGGTGTTCGTCACCTCCTACACCCTCGACGACGCCGACCCGGGCACGCGGCCGGTGACGTTCGCCTTCAACGGTGGCCCCGGCTCGTCGAGCATCTGGCTGCACCTGGGCCTGCTGGGCCCGCGCCGGGTGCTCTCCGGCGACGTCGACGACCTGGTGCCGCCGCCCTACGGGCTGGCCGACAACCCCGAGACGCTGCTGGCGCACAGCGACCTGGTCTTCATCGACCCGGTGTCGACCGGCTACTCGCGGGTCGCGGGCGGCGAGGAGACCAAGGACTTCCACGGCTACCAGGGCGACATCGAGTCGGTCGGCGAGATCATCCGGCTGTGGGTGTCGCGGCACCAGCGCTGGCTGTCGCCGAAGTTCCTGGCCGGCGAGTCGTACGGCACGCTGCGCGCCGCCGGGCTGGCCGCGCACCTGCAGGACCGGCACGGGCTCTACCTCAACGGCCTGCTGCTCATCTCGTCGGTGCTGGACCTGGGCACGCTGCAGTTCACCGAGGGCAACGACCTGCCGTACTCGCTGTACGTGCCGACCTACGCGGCGATCGCGCACTACCACGGCCTGCACGGCGACCGCCCGCTCGACGACGTCCTGGCCGACGCGGAGGACTTCGCGGCGAAGGACCTGCCGTGGGCCCTCTCCCGCGGCGCGCGGCTGTCCACCCGGGACCGGGCCGAGGCAGTGGCCACCCTGGCGTCGCTGACCGGGCTCACCGAGTCCTATGTGGACCGCGTGAACCTGCGGATCGAGCACGTCCGCTTCTTCACCGAGCTGCTGCGCGACCGCGGCCTGACGGTCGGCCGGATGGACGGCCGCTTCACGACCTGGGAGCCGGACGGCGGCCGCGAGCACATGAGCGACGACCCGTCGATCTCCCGCGTGGTCGGCGCCTACGCGGCGGCGTTCAACCACTACGTGCGGGCGGAGCTCGGGTACGAGAACGACCTGCCGTACGAGATCATCCACGAGGACACGTTCAAGGCCTGGTCGTACAAGGAGTTCGAGGGCCGCTCGGTGTCGGTGGCCGACTCGCTGGCCACGGCGATGCGCGCGAACCCGCACCTCAAGGTCCACGTGGCGTTCGGCCACTACGACGGCGCGACGGCGTACTTCGCGGCCGAGCACGTGCTGGCCCACCTGCAGATCCCGGAGGAACTGCGCGACAATCTCGACACGGCTTACTACCCGGCCGGGCACATGATGTACATCCACGAGCCGACCCGGGCGCAGCAGTCGAAGGACCTGGCGAAGTTCGTCAAGAAGGCTTCGAACCGGTGAGTTCCGGCTCGTAGCGGGCGCCCGGCAACCGCGTCACGGTGTCGGGCGCCGGGCGATGCCGATCAAGACGGCGTCGGCAGGTCTGCGTGGTTCGCCCAGGCCCCCGCCGGTCGCCGAAAAGGCCGACGCAGAGCAGCGCGTCGACGACGAACACCGTGGTGCAGGCGCTGGGCTCGCTCTTGCCGCGGCGAACGCTCAGCCGGCCACTTGACCGCCGCCCGCTCGGCGGGGGTCACCGCGATCGCCGGGCCACCCCGGGCTGGGCCGGCAGCGGGACGCCGTAGCCGCCCGGTGGGAGCGCCGGGCGGCGCCGCCAGTGGCGCAGACCGCCGACGAGCTGCAGGGCGAGCGCGAGCCCCGCGTACCCGATGAGCCACGGCCCGAAGCCGGGCGGTTGCCGGTTGCCGGTGAGCAGGTCGATGAGCACCGGCAAGGCGCAGTACGACGGCATCGCCAGGTACAGGTCCTCGATCCGCACCACCGCGTCGACGGCGGCGGACGGCTCGTCCTCCGCGAGCACCGGCCGCCGCAGGATCCCGGTCGCGATCACGCCGAAGACGGCTCCGCCCAGCGCGAGCACACCGAGCCAGCTCCAGGCGTAGGTCCGGTACGGGGTCGCCAGGAACATCGTGATCCCGAGCGCGGCTCCCCCGGCGAAGGTGACCGCCGCCGACGCGAGGAACCAACCGCCCGGCAGCTCCCACCACGACGGCGGCGGCCGGTCGGACCGCTGGGCGCCCAGCTGGTGCGCGGCCCGCCGGTCCCCCGCCCGGATCGCGGACCAGAAGGCCAGTTGCAAGCCGAAAAGCAGGAAGTAGCAGATCTTGCTCTCGGTCATCTCCACGCCGCGGACGCCGGGCAGGTACTGCAGGCACTGGTAGCCGACCCCGCCGGCGATCGCCACCGGGAAGAACGCCGCCAGCCGGATCAGCAGCGTCCGTGTGTGCGCGCCCCCGCGGACACCGAGGCGGGTCGCCAGCAGGCGCGTCGGGACCCCCACGCGGACGCCGTGCTTGCCCAGCCACACCGCGGCGTGGACGAACTCGCCGCGGCTCGGTTCGTCCTTCATCGCGGCGCCACCTCCGGGTTGGGCCGGAGGACCCGGGAACGGCGGCGGTGCAAGACCCAGCCGACCAGCTGCGTCCCGACCGCGAGCACCGCGTACGCGACGACCACGGGCCGGGCCGACGGCGGAACCGGTACCGCGAAGAGCAGGTCACCGCAAGCCAGGTAGGCCAGGACGGCCGGGGCCGCGTAGGAGTGCGCGTCCTCGACCCGCAGCACCGCGTCGACCATGAACGACGCGGGATCGACCGCGACGACCGGCTCCCGCAGCACGGACCACCAGACGAACCCGGACTGGACGGCACCGAGCGCCAGCAACCCCAGCCACAGCGGCGCGGCCGGCGGCGCCAGCGCGAGGAAGAGCACCAGCCCGCCGGCGTAGGCGACCACCACCGACGTCAGGTACCAGCCGCCGAGGAGACCGAGGGTCCAGCGCAGGGCCGGCCGCGCGGCCGGGCGCACCAGCGCGGCCGCCGGCCGGTCGGCTTCGCGGACCGTCACCCAGCGCCACACCTGCGCCAGAACGACCAGTGCGCCGAGGACGAAGCCGCTACCGACCGCCAGGTCCCCGAACGCCTCGTGCGCCACCTCCATGCCGAAGGTGTTGACGAAGGCGATGGCGAACCCCACCGCCACGCCCACGCCGGGGCGCTTGGCGCGCAGCCGTTCCCGCACGCCGAGGCGCAGGGACAGCAACGGGACCGGCGTCCCCACAACGACCCCGTGCCGGGCCAGCCACTGCACGGCCATCGCCGCGTCGATGGGTCTCGGTACCTCTCCACCCACGGAAACCTCCCCCTTGTCCCGGAGTACACGCCCGAAGCGGCGTAAAGGTTTACCGGCCGCGATTTTCGCCGAGCGCGGCCCGGGGCTCCGTTCCGTAGTGGCCGGGCGGCAGGCGGCGGCCCCGGACCTCGAGCACGGCGCGGACGTGGACCACCGCCGCCAGGACGAAGTACGCGACCACCGGCACGACCCGCGCCGGCGGCCACGGCCAGTCGGTGGACAGGTCGATCCAAGCGAGGAACGTGAACACGAACGGCGCCGCGAACACCCGGGAGTCGTAGGTCCGCAAGGCCGCGTCCACGGCACGGGAAGCCTCGTCATCGGCGATCACCGGGGCGCGCAAGGCCCGGCCGAGGACCGGTGCCGCGCTCGCGGCGCCGATCACCAGCGCGGCGGCCCAGCCCACCGGGTTGACGGCGAGCGTCGCGCACAGCACCGCGCCGCCGCCGAACGTCGTCGCCACCGCGGCCAGGTACCACCAGCCCACCTGCCCCGCCGCCACCCGGAACGACGGCCGGGCACCGGCGGCGACCAGGCGGGCGGCGGCGCGATCGGCCTTGCGGATCCGGCGCCACAGCAGCAGCGGGTGAACGACGACGAGCGCGGTGAACACCAGGAACCGGGCGCGCACCGGGACCGGCGGGAGCAGGGCGGCCACCCAGACCACCGGGGAAAGCACGCCGTAGACCTGGTAGGTCCGCGTGGCCGGCACCCGGGCTCCGATGCGCACCGCGAGCAGCGGCGTCGGCTCGTCCACCGCCACGCCGTGGCGGTCCAGCCACATCCGCGCCGCCTGCCTTTCGGCGAGCGTCGTCCACGCCACTTCCACCATCGGACCTCCCCTGTCCCGCCTTGCACGGCCGAGAAGCCGAACCGGTTTACCGGCCGTAGTAGCCGGGCGGCAGCCGGCGGTGGCGACGGCGGACCAGCAGCCAGCCGAGCAGCTGCAGACCGAACACGACAACCAGGTACGCGAGCGAAATCCAGCCCAGCGGGCCCGGCCACGCCCAGTCGACCACGGACACCGGCATCGCCAGCACGGCATACGTGGCGGACGGGGCGAACCGGTAGGGGTCCTCGGCGCGCAGCACCCCGTCGACCACGCGCGACGCCGCGTCCTCGGCGATCACCGGCGCGCGCAGCACCCGGCCGAGCACCAGCGCCGTCGCGCCGGCGCAGCAGGCCAGCGCGAACGTGTTCAGCCCGATCGCGACCTCCGGCGGGTACCAGTGCTTCCAGGAGAACCGCGGCCCGGTCAGGAACGCCGCCGCGCACAGCGCCGCCCCGCCGAGGAACGTGAGGCCCGTCGAGACCAGGTACCACCAGCCGACCTGCCCGGCCGCCACCCGCAGCGGCGGCGGCGTGCCGGGCCCGGTCCAGCCCTCGGCGAGCTGCTCACGGCTCTGCGTCCGGCGCCAGCGCGTCACCTGGAACGAGGCGTAGAGCACAGCGAGGACCGCGGCTTGCCCCGGCAGGTCACTCTCGTGGTACACGGCCCCGGTGAGCGACCACAACACCGCGAATACGATCGCGAAGACGGGTGTTCCCCGGGTCCCGATCCCCCGGCCGCCGAGGCGCAGGGCGAGTACCCGGGTCGGCAGCCAGACCGGTGCCCCGCGCCGGGCCAGCCACAACCGCGCCTTGCCGACTTCGAGCACGGTCGGCTCGCCCGGCCACCGCGGATCGACCGGCAGCGCCGGTACACGCACGTCCACGCCGAATTCCCCCCTCGTCCGGCTCTACCACGCAGCAGGCCCCGGGAAGGTTGCCTCCCCGGGGCCTGCTTGCGGAACTCTCGTTACTTCAGGTACTGCGACCCGCGGGTCACCGCCGCGTAGGCGTCGACGGCGCCGTGGCCGTAGAAGCCGTTGAACGACGGGTCGCCCTGGCAGGTCGCGGTGAACTCCGGCCCGCGGCCTTCGTCGGTGTAGTCGACCGTCCGCGGGACCGGGCAGGCGATGTCCGACGCCGTGCCCTCGAGGACCCGCTGGACCTTGTCCGGATCCAGACCGAAGTCGCCGTGCGACTTCTTGCCGTACTGCGAAACGATCAGCGCCGCGACACCGGCCGCGTGCGGGGTCGCCATCGACGTACCCTGCAGCCACTGGTAGTAGCCGACCCGGCCGTCGGCCGCGGTCGCCTTCTTGATGCCCGCCGCGACACCGGCCGGCGTGAGGTTGCCGTCCGCGTCGATGTTGCCTTCGACGATGCCGACGTTCTTCGGGTACGCCGAGAGGATCTCGTTCTCGACCGTGCGGAACCACGGCGTGCCGAAACCGTCGCGGAAGTAGCCGCCCGGCGCGGAAACCGAGATCTGCTCGGTGCCGTAGTTCGAGTAGTCCGCCTTCGCCTGCGACGGGCCGAACGAGCTCACGCCGATCGTGTGGTTGCCTTCGACCGGCAGGTTCAGGCAGCTCGCGTTGTCGATCTGGCGCGGGTGCGTCGTGTTCGCCGGGTAGTCCGGGCTCGTGGTGTCCGGCTGCGGCGCGCCGAGGTCGGTGTGCTGGTTGCCCAGCGCGACGACCATGGTGACGCCCTTGCGGTGCGCGTAGTTCAGCGCCCGCTGGGTCGCCTCGATGATCGTGCGCTGCTCGGCCTGCTCCGCGGCCGAGTCGGCCGGGTTCGCCGTGCAGTTGTACAGCCACGGGTCGGTGTAGAACGACATGTTGACCACGTCGATGCCGGCGTCACCGGCGTAGGTCAGCGCGTCGACGGTCGGCTGCAGGAAGAAGTACCCCGAGTCCTGGCCGGCGCGGATGTTCACCAGCGTCACGTTCGGCGCGACACCCGAGATGCCGAAGCCGTTCGCCGCCGCGGCGATCGTGCCGGCGACGTGCGTGCCGTGCGCGCCGTCGTCGTGGTTGACCGGGTCGACGCAGCCGCGGAACTCGCACGGGCCGTCGACCTCGACGCCGTTGACGTCGAACGGGATGTCCTTGACGAAGTTGCGCGAGTCGGCCGCGTCGAAGTTCGGCGCGATGTCGGGGTGCGTGCCGTCGATGCCGGTGTCGATGACGCCGACCTTGACCTGCTTGCTGCCGGCCTGCTTGGTGCGCGAAAGGTCCGAGCGGACGGACTTGAGGCCCCAGAGCTGGTCGTCCAGCGGGTCCATCCCGACGGCCTTGTTCGCGGCGGCCTTCTTCGCGGCGGCGCCGCGGCCTTCCTTCTCGACGTTGTCGCTCTTCGTCTTCTTGCCGTCCTTCGGCACCGAGCCGATGACCTGCGCCTTGGCGGCGCCGAAGACCGCGCGGTTCGAGGACACGCGCTCGGTGAACCCGGTGGCCGGGGCGCTGGCCTTGATCAGGCCGACCGCGGAGTTGGTCTCCAGGACCGTGCCTCCCGCGGCCCGGATCGCCTGCTGCGCGGTCGCGATGCTCTGGACGTCCTTGGCGAGCACGGTGAACTCGGTCGCCGGGCCGGCCAGCGCGGGCTGGGCCGAAGCCACCGGCACCGCGACGGCCGTGATCGCCCCGAACAGCGGGACGGCCATGGCCGCGGCGAGAAGCCTGGGTCTCTTCACGATTCTCCTCCTCGGGAAAGCGGTTCCTGCACCGTATAGATCGGACATTGCGCAAACAACGGCCAAACGTACGTTATGGAACAACCGACTTCTGCTCCGCGAAGTGACAAGCTGACAAGTGCCCGTCCGTCCTGGGCTCGAGCGCCGGTACCTCCTCCGCGCACTTCTCTTGCGCTTTCCAGCACCGCGTGCGGAACCGGCACCCGGACGGGGGATCCAGGGGACTCGGCACGTCGCCGGTCAGCCGGATCACCTGGCGGCGGCCGCGCACGGCCGGGTCCGCCACCGGCACCGCGGACAGCAGCGCCTGGGTGTACGGGTGGGACGGTCGTTCGTAGATCTCCTCGTCGGTGCCGACCTCGACGATCTTGCCGAGGTACATCACCGCGACCCGGTTGGACAGGTGCCGCACCACCGACAGGTCGTGCGCGATGAACACGTACGACAGCCCGAACTCGCTCTGCAGGTCGCCGAGCAGGTTCATCACCTGCGCCTGGATCGAAACGTCCAACGCGGACACCGGCTCGTCGCAGATGATCACCTTGGGCCGCAGGGCCAGCGCCCGCGCGATGCCGATGCGCTGGCGCTGCCCGCCGGAGAACTGGTGCGGGTAGCGGTTGAGGTGCTCGGGGTTGAGCCCGACGACGTCCAGCAGTTCACGCACCTTCGCCGCGCGCGACCCCTTGGGGGCGACCTCGGGGTGGATTTCGAACGGCTCGCCGACGATGTCGCCGACCGTCATCCGCGGGTTGAGCGAGGTGTACGGGTCCTGCAGCACGATCTGGATCTCGCGCCGCAGCTTGCGCAGCTCGGCGCCGCGCATCGAGAAGATGTCGCGGCCCTCGAACTTCGCGGTGCCCGCGGTCGGCTCCTCCAGGCGCATCAGCACCTGGGCGAGCGTCGACTTCCCGCAGCCGGATTCGCCGACGACGCCGAGGGTTTCCCCGGGCAGCAGGTCGAACGAAACGCCGTCGACCGCCTTGACCTGGCCGATCGTGCGCTTGAACAGGATTCCGGTGCGGACGGGGAAGTACTTCTTCAGGTCGGTGACCGACAGGATGGGGTCAGGCACGGGAGTTCACCACCTCTTCGGCGAAGTGGCACGCGCTCGTCCGGCCGAAGCCGATCCCGAGCGGTGGCGGGACTTCCTCGGAACAGCGCGCTTCGGCGCGCTTGCACCGCGGGTGGAACGCGCAGCCGGGCGGGATGTCGAGCAAGCTCGGCGGCAGGCCCTTGATGGTCTCCAGTGTCTGTCCTTTGAGGTCCAGCCGCGGCAGCGAGTCCATCAGCGCGGCGGTGTACGGGTGGGCCGGGGCGCGGAACAGCTCGCCGACGTCGGCCTGCTCGACGATCCGGCCCGCGTACATGACCGCGATCCGGTCGGCGACTTCGGCGACGACACCGAGGTCGTGGGTGATCAGCACCAGCCCCATCTTGCGTTCGGCCTGGATCTCGGCCAGCAGGTCCATGATCTGGGCCTGGACGGTGACGTCGAGCGCGGTGGTCGGCTCGTCGGCGATGAGCAGGTCCGGGTCGAGCGCGAGCGACATCGCGATCATCGCGCGCTGGCGCATGCCGCCGGAGAACTGGTGCGGGTAGTCCTTGATCCGGCGCTCGGCGGCCGGGATGCGGACGGTGTCGAGGAGTTCGATCGCGCGCTTCCGCGCGTCCTTTTTGGACATCCCGAGCCGGACGCGCAGCTGTTCCTCGATCTGGAAGCCCACGGTGAACACCGGGTTCAGCGCCGAAAGCGCGTCCTGGAAGATCATCGCGATCTCGCTGCCGCGGACTTCGCGGCGGCGGTCCTCCGACGCCGTCAGCAGGTCTTCGCCGCGCCAGCGCACGGCCCCGCCGGTGATCACGCCGGGCGGCGTGTCGAGGATGCCCATCACCGTCTGCGCCGTGACGCTCTTCCCGGAGCCGGATTCCCCGAGCACGGCCAGGGTTTCCCCGGCGTGCACGGAGTAGCCGACGCCGTTGAGCACGTTCGCCACGCCGTCGGAGGTCCGGAACTCGACGTGCAGATCCTCAACCTCGAGCAGGAGTTCGTTGTCGGACAAGGGGATCTACCTCGACTTCGGATCGAGCGCGTCGCGGATGCCGTCGCCCAGCATCACGAAGGCCAGCACGGTCAGGGTGACGAAGGCACCGGGGAACAGCAGCATGTGCGGGTCGACGCGGAAGTAGTCCCGCGAGTCGCTGATCATCACGCCCCACGAGATCACCGGCGGGCGCACCCCGATGCCGAGGTAGGCCAGCGTCGCTTCGGCGCCGATGAACGCGCCGAGCGCGATGGTCGCGTACACCAGCACCGGCGCGATCGTGTTCGGCAGCAGGTGCCGGAAGATGATCCGCGGGGTGCTGGCGCCGAGGCCGCGCGCGGCCTTGACGTAGTCGAGCTGCTTGGCCACCAGCGTCGCCGAGCGCATGATGCGCATGGCCACCGGCCAGCTCAGCACCGCGATCGAGCAGACCACCTGGACGATGATCGTGACCGCGCCGGGGTTGGTGCCGGGCGCGTTGAACGTCGTCAGGATGACGATCGCGCCGAGCACGAACGGCAGGCCGGCGAAGATGTCGCCGAAGCGGGACAGGAGGCTGTCGACGAGCCGGCCGTAGTAGCCGGCCAGGATGCCGACGATCGATCCGATGAGGACGGTCAGCAGCGTCGAGAACACCCCGACCAGCAGCGACGCGCGGGCGCCGTAGATGGTGCGCGCGTAGACGTCGTAACCCTGGTTGTCGTACCCGAACCAGGCGTCCCCGGACGGGCCTTCGTTGGCGTGCGTGAGATCGCTGAAGCCCGCGTCGCGCGAGCTGAACAGGCCGGGCGCGATCGCGATCAGCACGATCAGGGCGATGATCACGGCGGAGGCGACGAACGCCGGCTTCCGGCGCAGCTGGCGCCACGCGTCGCTCCACAGGCTGCGGGGCTTGTGCGGGCCGGCGGCGGAGTCGTCGACGCGGGACAGCTCGGCCGCGTCGGCCCCGCCGCCGCCCACCAGGTTCGGGTCAGTCATAGCGGATCCTCGGGTCGAGAACGGCGTAGAGCAGGTCGACGATCAGGCTCATCAGCAGGTACACCAGCACCAGCAGGACGACGACGCCGACGACGGTCGCGCTCTCCCGGTTCTGGATGCCGCGGAAGATGAGCCCGCCCAGTCCGTTGATGTTGAACACGCCTTCGGTGACGATCGCGCCGCCCATCAGGGCGCCGAGGTCGGTGCCGAGGAACGTGAGCACCGGGATCACCGAGTTGCGGAGCAGGTGGACGCCGACGACGCGGCTGTTCGGCTGCCCCTTGGCGATCGCCGTCCGCACGTAGTCGGCGCGGCGGTTCTCGGCGATGCTCGTCCTCGACAGCCGGGCCACGTAGGCCATGGACAGGCTGCCGAGCGCGATGCCCGGGACGATCAGCTCGCCGATGCCGGGGTTGTCGGAGACGCTCGCTTCGATCAGGCCGAGCCCGTTGCTGCCCAGGGCCAGCTGCAGCACGATCGCGGTGACGAACACCGGCAGCGAGATCAGGAACGTGGTCGAGACCAGCACGAGGTTGTCGAGGAAACCCTTGCCGCGCAGGCCGGTCAGCACGCCGGCGGTGAGGCCGATGACCGCCTCGATGACGACCGCGACCACGGCCAGGCGCAGCGTGATCGGGTACGACGTGCCGATCAGCTCGCCGACCGACGTGCCGTTGAAGGTTTCGCCCCAGTCGCCGGTGAACAGGCTCCCGAGGTACTTGAAGTACTGGACGAACACGTTGTCGGCCAGGTTGAACTTCTCGGTCATCTGGGCGATGTAGGCCGGCGGGCAGGCGGCCTGGCCGCACTTGCCGGAGAAGGGGTCGCCCGGCACGGCCCAGACGAGGACGTAGATCAGGAACGTGGTGCCGAAGAACACCGGGATCAGCTGGAGCAGCCGTCGCAGGACATAGCGGATCATGACGAGTTCCTAGTGCGCGCCGGCCGTCGTGAGTGTTTAGGGCGGTAAGAACCGCCCTAAACACTCACGACGGCGTGGTGGTGGTTGCGGCAGGTCAGCGCGCCACTACTTCTTCAGGACCTCGATGGACTGGTAGTCCGGCATGCGGCGGAAGTCCAGCGCCGCCGACTTGAGGTTCTTCGACTTCGCCGCGACGCCCTTCTCGTCCCACACCGGGATCGAGGGCAGGTCCTTCGCGATCAGGTCCTCGGCCTGCTGGTACAGCTTGACGGCGGCGTCCTTGTCGGCGGTGCCGTCGGCCTGCGCGAGAACCGCGTCGACCTGCGGGTTCGAGTAGTCGGAGTCGTTCGAGGACCCGCCGGTCTTGTAGATCGGGTTGAGGAAGTCCTCGATGGACGGGTAGTCCGCCGACCAGTCCGAACGGCCCATGCCGGTCAGCTTCTTGCCGGTGACGATGCTGCGCCACTGGCCGAAGTCGGTCGCGGGCACGAAGTCGCACTCGACGCCGAGCGTGTTCTTGATGCTGTTGCACGCCGCGACCAGCGGTTCCTTGCGGCCACCGTCCGCGTTGGACGCGATGGTCAGCTTGCCCTTGAAGCCGGACTTCGCGAAGGCCTCCTTGGCCCCCGCGGGGTCGAACTTGCAGAACTGGCAGACGCCGGGCCGCGCGCCCGGGATGCCCTGCGAGATGTAGCCGTCGGCCGGCACGTAGGTGTCGTTCATGACGGTCTTGGTGATCTGCGCGCGGTCGATCGCCATCGAGATCGCCTTGCGCAGCTCGAGGTTGTTGTAGCCGGGCACGTAGTACGGCACGGCGATGGTGCTGATGCCGAGCAGGTGGCCGGTGACGAGCCGGTCGCCCAGGTCGGCCTTGTACTTGCCACCCGCGACCGCCGACGGCGGCAGCGCCTCCATGAAGTCGAGCCGCCCGCTCAGCAGGTCCTGGTAGGCGGTCTCCTGGCTGGCGTAGATCTTGATGTCGAGGTTCTTGAAGTTGACCTTGTCCGCACCCGGGTAGTCGTCGTTGCGGGTGAGCTTGATGTCCTGGTTCGGCGTCCGCGAGACGAACTTCAGCGGGCCGTTGCCGATCGGGTGCTGCTCGTAGCCCTTGGGGTCCTTGAAGAACGAGTCCGGCAGCGGCGCGAAAGCGGTGTAGCCGATCTTGATCGAGAAGACCGAGAACGGCGCGTCCAACGTCACTTGGAACTCGTAGTCGCCCTTCGCGACCAGGCCGGACATCTTGTCCGTGGTCGGCTTGGCGTTCTCGTCCGCGGGGTGGACGTCCTTGTAGCCCTGGATGTTGGCGTAGAAGTCGGTGTTGAGCTGGCCGTTCGGGGCGTAGGCGCCGTAGTTCCAGGCGTCGATGAAGTTGTGCGCCTTCACCTCGGTGCCGTCGTGGAACTTCCAGCCCTGCTTGATCTTGATGTCGTAGACCTTGGAGTCGGTCGTGGTGATCGAGTCCGCCATCAGGTTGAACGGCTGCGCGTCCGCGCCCTTGAACCCGACGAGCGTGGCGAACATCGGCTGGACGGCCTTCGTGCCGCCCAGCTCGTTGGTGTTGGTGGGGACCAGCGAGTTCTGCGGTTCGGTGCCGTAGACGCTGACCGTGCCGTCCGGGTCCGCCCCGCCGGCCCCCGCGGAACTACCCGACCCGCCGCCGCACGCGGCGAGCACGAGCGCCAGCGAAGTCATCACCACCGTGGGTCCCCAGAGCCTGCGCGAACGACGCATGATCCCCTCCATCTCCGTCTGCCCGAAAGGTGAGACGCACGCTATCGGGGGCGGTGAAGCCGATCACAGGACTGCGGTGTTGCAAATCAGTGACGACCGTCAGGACCACCTGGTTGGAGCACAACCAAGGTAGGAAACGGGATGGTCCGGACGGCCCAGCGCGGACTGCTGGTCATCACCCGCTCACCCAGGGTTTCCCTTGTGGCGCAAGCTCTTTCGGGCGGCCGAACGGTCGGTCGGGAGGCCGCCCGGCCATCCGGCGAGCGGGCGGGCACCCGCGGCGAGCCGCGACGGTCCGGACCACGGCCGTGCCGCTGCTGGTGGGCCGGGGCAGCCAGGCCGCGGCTGAGCCGGACGGTCCCGGACCCGACGTCATGAACGAGTCGTTCACCGCCCGACGACAGGGTCCCGGCAAAGTCAAGACGCGTTCCTCTGCCGGCAACACCGGCTCCGCCAAGGTCGCGAATGACTCATTCGCGACACCACAGCAGCCAGCACCACCCGACCTCACCGGCAACACGGCCCGAAAGCGTCATGAACGGGTCGTTTACCGCGCCCGACGTCGTGAACGACCCGTTCATGACATCCGGGAGGCTCAGGCGAGCGACAGGGCGATGCCGTCGAGGATGTCGTGCTCGCTCACGACCAGCTCGGTCGGGCCGCCGCGGGCCGCGAGCTGCTCGGCGAGGGTCTGGACCACCACGGCGCCGCCGCCGATGACGTCGACGCGGCCGGGGTGGATGACCGGGTTCGCCGCGCGGGTGGCGTGGTCGCTCTGCAGCAGTTCCGAAGCCAGCCGGTCGATGTCCGCCGGGCTCAGCTTGGACAGGTGCACCCGGTCGCTGTCGTACTCCGGCAACCCCAGCGCGATCGCGGACAGCGTGGTCACCGTGCCGGCGACGCCCACCCACGTGCTCGCGCGGGCGACGTCGACGACATCGAACGCGTCGGTCAGCACCTTGCCGGCCAGGTCGCGCGCGGCGGCGATCTCGTCGGCGGTCGGCGGGTCGCTCTTGAGCGCGCGCTCGGTGATCCGGACGCAGCCGATGTCGACGGACTTCGCGGCGAGCACTTCGGCCTGCCTGCCGTCCCAGGTGCCGAGGACCAGCTCGGTCGAGCCGCCGCCGACGTCGACCACGACGAAGGGACCGTCGTCCGGGTCCTGCTCCCCGACGGCGCCGGTGAAGCTGAGCCGGGCTTCCTCGTCCCCGCTGATCACCTCGGCCTCGACGCCGAGGGTCTCGCGGGTCATGCGGAAGAAGTCGTCTCGGTTCTTCGCGTCCCGGGTGGCGGAGGTGGCGACCATGCGCACCTTCTCGGCACCCTTGCGCCGTGCGGCGATCGTGTAGTCGGCGAGCGCGGCCCGCGTGCGTTCGAGCGCTTCGGGCGCCAGCTGCCCGGTGGCGTCGACGCCTTGGCCGAGCCGGACGATCCGCATTTCGCGGTGCAGGTCGCGCAGGTCGACCGTGCCGTCGTGGCGCGGCGTCAGCTCGGCGACGAGCAGGCGGATGGAGTTGGTCCCACAGTCGATCGCGGCAACACGAGGCATGCGATCACCCTAACCGGCGCAGGCATCCCACCCGGCCGAGCGCCCCAATGTGGCGTTGGTTGCGTTGAACGCACCCAATGTGGCGTTCGGTGCGTCAGACGCACCGAACGCCACATTGGGGCGCTTGGGGGTTGGGCCGCTCAGGGCGAGGTGGGCACCACGGTGGTCGTGGTCGTCGGAGTGGTCGACGTGGTGACCGAGGTGACCGTCGCCCCGCAGGTCGGCGTGGGGGTCGTGGTCGGCGGTGGGGTCGTCGTGCCATCGGACGACGGCGGGTTCGTCGGCGACGGCACTGTCGTGATGCTGGTGACCGTCGTCGTGGTCACCGTCGTCGTCGGCGAGGCGCACGGGATCGACGGCTTCGAAGTCGGCACGGTCGGCGTCGTCGTCGGAGGCGGCGCGCTGGTCGGCGTCGTGGTCGGCACCGGGGGCGGCGGGACGGACGGCGGGGCCGGGGCCAGCGCCGCGTTCGGGGCGCCGATCGGGACCGTGCTGTCCGGGACCTGCATGATCCCGTTGCGGTACGCGTCCGCCCAGAGGATCACCGTGTTCACATACGTGTCGGAGTTGTTGTACCGGTAGATCGCGCCGCGCAGCTGGTCCGGCTTGGCCAGGTCGAACCCGCCGGAGCACAGGTAGCGGCCGGTGGCCAGCGCCGCGTCGTAGATGTTGTTCGGGTCCGACTTGCCGTCGCCGTTGCCGTCCGACGCGTAGCCCTTCCACGTTCCCGGGATGAACTGCGTCGGGCCGACCGCGCGGTCCCACACCGGGTCCGTGTCCAGCAGGCCCTGGTCGGTGTCCGGGATCGCGGCGAACCCGCCCTGGCCGTTGAGCTGCGGGCCGAGGATCGGTTCGCGGGTGGTGCCGTTCGCGTCGACGTAGCCGCCGCGGGCGTGGTTGGACTCGATGCGGCCGATGCTGGCGATCAGCGCCCAGTCGATGTGGCACGCGGCCTGCTCGCGGCCGAGGATGTCGGCTGCGTTCCGGTACGCGGAGACCGCGGTGGCCGGGATGCCGAGCGGGCCGTCGGGGAGTTCGTAAGCCGGGAGCGGCAGCGGGGTGGGGGCGCCGGGGAGGGTGCCGTCGACGGCGATCTGCTGGATGGCGGCGTGGCCGGGGTCGTAGCCCTGGCCGAGCGCGGCGTCGCGGGTGTGGTCACCGCTCCCGCCGAGCCAGCCGAGGGTGCCGCCGCCGGCGATCAGCGCCGGGATCACCGCGAAGATGCCGGTGATCAGGGGGTACGCCGTGCGGTGGCGGAGCCCGAGTCTTCGGGTGTAGCTCCCGACTGCGTCTGGCAGCCGCCGCACGCGCATGACTCAGAGCCCTCCTGGCCGGATCGATCCCGCTCTCGGGTGACAGCCTGCCCTACCCGAGGCAAGGTTTCACCCCTTCGAGAAGTCCGATCGGGGTTTTCGCTCACCCAGCCCAGTTATCTCTTCACGCGGCGCGAGTGTTACGCGGCGCAGTCACCCGAGGGCCACCCGTTCGCCTTAAGCATGGCGAGGGTCTCGTCACCGAACGGGTTCACCCCGGGACCGACCGCCAGCGTGTGGGCCACGTGCACGTGCAGGCACTTGACGCGGCCGGGCATGCCCCCCGCGGTGACCTGGTGACCGAGCGGCTCGATGGCGTCGCGCTCGGCGAGGTACGTCTCGTGGGTGCGCTGGTACCGCGCGGCGAGCTCGGGATCGGTCGTGAGCCGCTCGGTCATCTCCTTCATGATCCCGGACGCCTCGATGGTGCCGATCATCGAGTTCAGCTTCGGGCACGTCAGGTAGTAGAGCGTCGGGAACGGGGTGCCGTTCTCCAGCCGCGGGCTGGTCTGCACCACCGACGGGTGCCCGCTCGGGCACCGCGCGGCCACGGCGCGCAACGCCCGCGGCGGCCGTCCGAGCTGCTCCGCGATGACCTCGCGATCGGCTTCGGTGACGGGCTCGAACCGGTGCTGCTGCGTGCTGTTCACGCGCTCAAGGTTAGAGCGTGCCCCTCAGCCGCCCGAGACCTGGTTCCAGAGGTTCTCGTACCAGGAGCTGCCCGCGACCTGCTGCTGTCCCGCCGGCGGGGCCGCGTCCGGTGCCTTGTCCTCCGGCAGCTGGACGATGTACGGCGTCTCGCCCGGCTTGACGTACCGCAGCCGCCGCCGGGCTTCCGCTTCGATCTGCGCGGGGTCGCTCAGCTCCGCCTTGCGGCCCTGGAGCTGAGCGACCTCCTGCTGCAGCTGTGCTTGCTGCGCCTGCTGTTCGCGGACCTCGGTCCGCTGGGCGAGGTACGTGCGCAGGGGCACGGCGATGGTGAACGCCAGCGCGCACACCACGATCGCCACCACCGCCGCGCGGCGGGTGGTGGACATGCCGAGCACCTTCGCCGCGCCCGACGCGCGCTTCGCCGCCAGGCTCCGGCGCAGTCGCGCCCGGGTGGTGTCCGCGTCGGCGGCGCGCCGCCGCACCGCTTCGGGGCGGCGGGCGGCGCGGGCCGGTTGGCCCGCGTGGCCCCGCCGCCGCCTCGGCGGTTGCGCGTCGTCCTCCCCCGGTCCGCCATCGGCGCTCAGCCCTCGGCGCTGAACCGCGGGAAGGCCAGCTCGCCGGCGTACCGGGCGGCGTCACCGAGGGTCTCCTCGATGCGCAGCAGCTGGTTGTACTTGGCGATGCGCTCGCCGCGGGCCGGGGCACCGGTCTTGATCTGGCCGACGCCGGTCGCGACCGCCAGGTCCGCGATGAACGTGTCCTCGGTCTCGCCGGAGCGGTGGCTCATCATCGACTTGTAGCCGAACGACGTCGCCAGCGAGATCGCGTCGAGCGTCTCGGACAGGGTGCCGATCTGGTTGACCTTCACCAGCAGCGCGTTGGCGGCGCGGCGGGTGATGCCCTCCTCGAGGCGGTCCGGGTTGGTGACGAACAGGTCGTCGCCGACGATCTGGACCTTCTCGCCGACCTCGGCGGTCAGGGTGACCCAGCCGTCCCAGTCGTCCTCGCTCAGCGGGTCCTCGATGGACACGAGCGGGTAGTCGCGCAGCAGCTCGGCGTAGTACGCCGACATCTGCTCCGCGCTCTTCTTGCTGCCTTCGAAGGTGTACGCGCCGTCGGCGAAGAACTCCGTCGCGGCGACGTCCAGCGCGAGCGCGACGTCGCGGCCCGGGGTGTAGCCGGCCTTCTCGATGGCCTGCAGGATCAGGTCGAGCGCCTCGCGGTTGTTCGCCAGGTTCGGCGCGAAGCCGCCCTCGTCGCCCAGACCGGTCGAAAGGCCGCGGCCCTTCAGCACCGACTTCAGCGAGTGGTAGACCTCGGCGCCCCAGCGCAGGGCCTCGCGGAAGGTCTCCGCGCCGATCGGCGCGATCATGAACTCCTGGACGTCGACGTTGCTGTCCGCGTGCGAACCGCCGTTGAGGATGTTCAGCATCGGGACCGGCAGCACGTGCGCGTTCGGCCCGCCCAGGTAGCGGAACAGCTCCAGCTCGGCCGACTCGGCGGCGGCCTTCGCGACGGCCAGCGAGACGCCGAGGATGGCGTTCGCGCCGAGGCGGGACTTCGCCGGCGTGCCGTCGAGGTCGACCAGCTTCTGGTCGACGATCCGCTGGTCGACGGCTTCGATGCCGACCATCTCCGGGCCGATCTCGTCGAGCACCGCGGCGACCGCGCGCTCGACGCCCTTGCCGTTGTAGCGGCCGGTGTCGCCGTCCCGCAGCTCGACCGCTTCGTGCTCACCGGTCGACGCACCCGACGGGACCGCGGCCCGCGCCAGGGTGCCGTCGTCGAGAGCCACCTCCACCTCGACCGTCGGGTTGCCGCGCGAGTCCAGAATCTCGCGCGCGCCTACCTGCTCGATGAGAGCCACGCCATGCTCCTCGGTGCGTCGTGCCTGCGGTGACGCGCCCAGCCTAGCCGTCGCCGCAGTTCACCCGTTGGAGGCACGGCCGGTAGCGGGTGGTCCTCAGCCGTCCGTGCGGATGGCCTGCCAGCCGGGCGGCAGCTCGACGGTCTCGGACGTCTGCTGCCAGAACGTCCAGCTGTTGCCGCCGAGGTCGGCGACGGTGAACACCCGGGCGCCGTAGGGCTGGTCCTGCGGCGGGTCCAGCTCGCCTTCGTCCCCGAGCGCGGCCTCGATCCGCCCGAAGTGCTCGTCGACGTCGTCGACGTAGACGATGTTGAGCTGGCCGACCGGCCCGTCGACGCCCTTGGCCTGCCAGTAGTCCGCTCCGACGCCCGCGATCTGGACCTTCGCGTCGCCGACGCGGAGGGTCGCCTGGAAGACCTCGCCCGCGGCGTCGGCGAAGCGGACCTCCTCGGTGAACCCGAAGACCCTGGTCAGCCAGGCGAGCGCCGCGGTGGCGTCGGCGTAGTAGAGGTAGGGCGCCAGGCCCCGGTACCCGCTGCTCATGGCGGCACAGTCCATCACGTCCCGTTCGGCGGCGTGTGCAAGCCCCTCCTCCGGGGTAACGTGGGAGTGACCATGACGGACGCCGCAGCTGCTTCGCAGCCTCCCGAAGAGTCGCGGTTCCATGCCTTCCGCCAGGCCGAAGACCTGGTAACGCGCCGCCGTCCGCTGGACGCGCTGAAGGTGCTGCAGCCCCTGCTGGAGTCCGAGGACGACAAGCCGTCGGTCCACCTGCTGGCCGGGCGCGCGTACTTCCACTCCGCGCAGTTGCGGCGGGCCGAGCAGGCGTTCACCCGGGTGCTGGAACTGGATCCGACCGACCACTACGCACGGTTCATCCTGGGCCGGACCCTGCAGCGCCTCGGCCGGTTCGTCGAGGCGCTGGCCCAGATCCGGATGGCGTCGGCGATGAACCCGGTCCCCGAGTACCTCGAAGCGGCCAACGAGGTCAAGGCGCGCATCGCGCTGCGCGAATCCTGAGCGACCACGGGCACCAGGGCCGTTCGGCCCGCGGCCGGTCAGACTTTCGGCCGATCAGCGCGGGCCCGTCGGCCGATCCGCGGACCCCCTCCCGGCGGCGAAGCTGGTTCCAGACCGAAACCGGGAGGAACCGAAATGTCGATCTTCACCACGTTGGGTGCTTACGCCGGGGTGCTGCTGCTGGTGCTGATGGCCGTCACGCCGTTCTTCGCCGACCGCGAGCTCTAGGGCGCGACACTCGCTTCGGCGTAGGCGTCGGCCGCGCTGAAGACGTCCTGCGCGTACGCGACCGCCTGGTTGTAGAACAGGATCGCGCGCCACCAGCCGGCCGGGGTGCCGAGGTCGTCGCCGCCCGAGCACAGGAAGCGGGCCGCCGTGAAGGCCGCGTCGTCGACGTTCTGCGGGTCCGGCGCGCCACCGTCGCCGTTCGCCCGCTCCTGGTACTTCTTCCACGTCGACGGCAGGAACTGCATCGGGCCGATCGCGTGGTCCCACGACTTGTCGCCGTCGAGCTTGCCGCCGTCGGAGTCGTGCACCGCCGGGACCCCCGGCGAACCGTCGAGGGGCGGCCCGACCACCGGTTTCACCAGGCGGCCGCTCGCGCTGATCGCCGAGAGGTCGAAGTCGCCGCGCTCGGTCTCGACCCGGCCGATGCCGGCGAGGGTCGCCCACGAGAGGTGGCACGTCGGCTTCTGGCGCTGCATCCACATCTCCGCCCGGCCGTACGCGGCGAGCACGCGCGCCGGGATGTGCGTCTTGCCCGCGACGCGGGTCGCCCACGCGTCCAGCTCGGCCTGGTCCGACACCTGGGGCCGGTCGACCGGGGCGGCGAGCCCGGCTCGCGGCGCTTCGGCGCCGGGCTGCGGGCGCTGCTCCGGGATGGCCAGCGCGGGCTGGACGGCCGGCGGTGCGGCGGGTTCGTCCGGGTTCTGGACACCGATGGTGACCACCAGGACCACCCCGGTGACCACCAGGCCCAGCGAAAGCGCGATCCGGCCGACGTACCGCCTGGGCGGGCCGCCCGGGGGCGACGACGGAGGCGTGACGGTCGGCTGAGCGGTTTCGGCCACCCGATCAGGTTACGGAGCCACTCAAGAGGGACCCCCGGGCGCCTGACCAGGCAAGCGGAGGGTAAAAACGAGGCCGCTGCCAGCGACGTCACAAAATTCGTTATCGAGTCGACGCGCAAGGCCCTGACCTGCGGTTACCCTAACCTAACTTCGCGGTCGAGTCCCTTTTGCCCGATTGCATCGTTTCGAGCCGACGGCCGCCCGCTGGACTTACAGGTGAGCCTTACCTAAAAACTTCCTGGAGCCAGCAGAACCCAGGGAGGCGGAACCGGTGTTGTTCTCGAGCGCGCTGATCGGGCTGCGGGAAGGCCTGGAGGCCGCGCTGGTCGTCAGCATCCTCGTGGCCTTCCTCGTGAAGACCGAGCGGCGGCACGCGCTGCGCTGGGTGTGGCCCGGCGTCGGCGCCGCGGTGCTGCTGTCGGTCGCCGTCGGCGCGATCCTCACCTACACGACCGCGCAGCTGTCGTTCGAGCACCAGGAGCTGCTCGGCGGGAGCCTGTCGATCGTCGCCGTCGTGTTCGTCACCGCGATGATCTTCTGGATGCGCAAGGCGTCGAAGAGCATCGCCGCCGAGCTGCGCGGGAAGATGGACGACGCGCTCGACGTCGGCCCGGCGGCCGTGCTGCTGCTGTCGTTCCTCGCGGTCGGGCGCGAAGGGCTGGAGACCGCGGTGTTCTTCTACTCCGCCGTCCAGACCGCGCAGTCGGACACCGTGCAGCCGCTGATCGGCTTCGCCATCGGCATCGCGGCCGCCGTCGTGCTCGCCTGGCTGCTCTACAAGGGCGCCGTCCGGTTCAACCTGGGCAAGTTCTTCACGATCACCGGCGTCCTGCTCGTGTTCGTCGCCGCCGGCGTGCTCGGCTACGGCCTGCACGACCTGCAGGAGGCCGCGTTCCTGCCGGGCATCGGCACCCTCGCCTTCGACGCTTCGGCCACGCTGCCCGAGACGTCCTGGTACGGCGCCCTGCTGAAGGGCATCTTCAACTATTCGCAGCAGACGACCGTGCTGCAGGCCGTCGCGTGGGTCGCCTACGTCGCCATCGTGCTGCCCCTGTTCCTCAAGCCCAGCAAGAAGACCGCGCCGGCGCCCGCCGCCGCGGCCGCCTCGAAGGAGTGACCGTGCGCAAGACCACCCCGCTGGCCGTCGTGGCCGGCGCCGCCGCCCTGGTGGCGCTGTCCGCCTGCGACAGCAAGAGCGACACCGCGGGTGCCGCGGCGGCAGGCGGCCCGATCAAGGTGTCGGCGTCCGACACCGCCTGCGAGGTCTCCGCCACCACCGCCGGCGCGGGCAACGTGACCTTCGAGATCACCAACAAGGGCACCAAGGTCACCGAGTTCTACCTCTACGCCGAGGGTGACCGGATCATGGGCGAGGTCGAGAACATCGCGCCCGGGCTGAACCGCCGGCTGATCGTCGAGGTCGCCGACGCCGGCAAGTACCAGACCGCGTGCAAGCCGGGCATGGCGGGCAACGGCATCCGCGGCGACTTCACCGTCACCGGCGGCGTCGCCAAGCAGAACAACACCGACGCGCAGAAGGCGCAGGCCACCAAGAGCTACGCCGACTACATCGCGAACAACACCGCCGCGCTGCAGGAGGAAACCGGCAAGTTCGCCGACCTCGTGAAGGCGGGCAAGGTCGACGAGGCGAAGGCCGCGTACGCGCGCACCCGCGTCTACTACGAGCGGATCGAGCCGGTGGCCGAGAAGTTCGGCGACCTGGACCCGGCCATCGACGTCCGCGAGGCCGACCTCGAACCGGGCCAGCAGTTCACCGGGTTCCACCGGCTGGAGAAGGACCTGTTCAAGACCGGCCTGCAGGCGGACAGCGGCCAGATCGCCGACAAGCTGGTGACCGACGTCAAGGACCTGGTCGCCAAGTCCAAGACCCTGGAACTGTCCGCTTTGGACCTCGCGAACGGCGCGAAGGGCCTGCTCGACGAGGTCGCGACCGGCAAGATCACCGGCGAGGAGGAGACCTTCTCGCACACCGACCTCTGGGACTTCCAGGCCAACCTGGACGGGTCGAAGGGCGCGATCACCTCGCTGCGGCCGATCCTGCAGGCGAAGGACCCCGCCCTCACGTCCACTTTGGACAAGGAGTTCGCGAACGTCCAGGGACTGCTGGACAAGCAGCGCGCCGGTGACGGCTTCAAGCTCTACACCGAGCTGTCCCAGGACCAGGTCAAGGAGTTCGCCTCGGCCGTCGACGCGCTGAGCGAGCCGCTGAGCAAGGTTGCGGAGGTCGTCTCGAAGTGACGTCGGCAGAGGGCACGCGGGTTTCGCGGCGGAAGCTGTTCGGCCTGGCGGGCGCGGGGGTCGCGCTCGCGGGGGCGGGAGCCGCCGCCGGCATCGGGATCGACAAGGCGACGAGCGGCAGCGCCGAGGCGTCGGTGAACACCGTCGACTTCCACGGCGAGCACCAGGCGGGGATCGTCACGCCGACGCAGGCGAACCTGCACTTCGCGGCCCTCGACGTGACCACGAAAGACCGCGAGAAGCTGCGTCAGCTGTTGAAGACGTGGACCGACGCGGCCCGCCGGATGACCGCCGGTCAGGAGGTCGTGGCGGGCGGCGCGATCGACGGCGGCCAGTACGCCCCGCCCGGCGACACCGGCGAGGCGCTCGACCTGCCGGCGGCGAACCTGACGCTGACCATCGGCTTCGGCCCGTCGCTGTTCGACGGCCGGTTCGGCCTGGCAGGCAAGCGGCCGCCGCAGCTGATCGACCTGCCGCTGTTCCCGAAGGACAAGCTCGACCCGGCCCGCAGCGGCGGCGACCTGTGCATCCAGGCCTGCGCGGACGACCCGCAGGTGGCGGTGCACGCGGTCCGCAACCTGGTGCGCCTCGGCTTCGGCGTCACCGAGGTCCGCTGGTCGCAGCTCGGTTTCGGCCGCAGCTCGTCGACGTCGCGGGCGCAGGCGACGCCGCGGAACCTGTTCGGCTTCAAGGACGGCACGAACAACATCAAGTCCGAGGACACCGACATCCTGCGCGACCAGGTGTGGGCCGAGGCCGGCGACGGCCAGGCCTGGATGGCCGGCGGTTCGTACCTGGTCGCGCGCCGGATCCGGATGCACATCGAGACGTGGGACCGCGAGTCCCTCGACGGCCAGCAGCAGATCGTCGGCCGCACGAAGGGCACCGGCGCCCCGCTCGGCCAAGCCGCGGAGTTCGACGAGCTGGACCTGGAGGTCGGCGGCGCGGGCGGCGAGAAGGTGATCGCGGCGGACGCCCATGTCCGGCTGGCCTCGCACCAGGCCCTGAAGGGCGTCCGGATCCTGCGCCGCGGCTACAACTTCGTCGACGGCTCCGACGGCGTCGGGCACCTGGAGGCGGGGCTGTTCTTCCTGGCGTTCAACCGGGACACGCGCACGCAGTACGTGCCGATGCAGCAGGCGCTGTCGTCGAAGGACGCGATGATGGAGTACGTCCAGCACACCGGTTCGGCGCACTTCGCGGTCCCGCCGGGCGTGACCCGCGAGTCGAGCTGGGCGGACGCCCTCTTTTCCTAAGGTATTTAGGCTGAGCTACACTCCCTTTAGGCAAGAGGGAGTGAGTTCATGGTTCGAGCCGGGCTGACCACGGAGCGCGTCGTGCGCGCCGGCGCGGAGCTGGCCGACGAGGCCGGCTTCGACAGCGTGACGCCGTCGGAGCTCGCGCGGCGCTTCGGCGTCAAGGTCGCGAGCCTGTATTCGCACGTCAAGAACGCGCACGACCTGCGGACGAGGATCGCGCTGCTCGCACTGGACGAGCTCGCCGACCGCGCCGCCGCCGCGCTGGCGGGGCGGGCGGGCAAGGACGCGCTCGTGGCCTTCGCCGACGTCTACCGCGACTACGCCCGGGAACACCCCGGCCGCTACGCCGCCACGCGGTTCCGGCTCAACCCGGAAACCGCCGCCGCGAGCGCCGGGCCCCGCCACGCCGAGATGATGCGCGCGATCCTGCGCGGCTACGCCGTGACCGGCCCGGACGAGACGCACGCCGTGCGCCTGCTGGGCAGCGTCTTCCACGGGTACGTCGACCTGGAGGCGCACGGCGGGTTCGACCACAGCTCGCCGCCCTCGCCGGAGTCCTGGAACCGGATCCTCACGGTGCTCGACACCGTGCTTCGCGATTGGCCCACCGCATGATCACCACCCCGCTGACCGCCGGCCTCGTCCGCGGCGCCGTCGAACTCGAGCGGACCGGGCGCGGCCTCGCCCCGCACCGGCTGCCCGCCCGGGCCCGCGCGCAGAACACCGACCCGCGCCTGGCCGTCGCCGAAGCGCAGCCCGCCGGTGTGCGGGTGCGGTTCCGGACCAGCGCCGACGTCGTCGAACTCGAGACGGTGCCGACCAAGCTCGTCTACACCGGGGCGCCGCCGCGGCCGGACGGGGTGTACGACCTGGTCGTCGACGGCGAGCTCGTCGCGCAGGCGAGCGTGGCCGGCGGCGCCACGCTGACCGTCGACCCGCGCACCGGCGCCGGCGAACACCGCGACGGCCCGGCCGGCACCGTGCGGTTCGACGGGCTGGGCGCGCGCCCGAAGGACGTCGAGATCTGGTTGCCGCACCACGAGATCACCGAACTCCTCGCCCTGCGCACCGACGCTCCCGTCGAGGCACTGCCCGAGCGCCGGGTGTGGCTGCACCACGGCAGTTCGATCAGCCAGGGCTCGAACGCCGCGAGCCCGGCCGGCACCTGGCCCGCGCTGGCCGCCACCGCGGCCGGCGCTGGCCGCCACCGCGGCCGGCGTCGAGCTGGTGAACCTCGGGTTCGGCGGCAACGCGCTGCTCGACCCGTTCACCGCCCGCGCGCTGCGCGACACCCCCGCCGACCTGATCAGCGTCAAGCTCGGCATCAACGTCGTCAACGGCGACGTCATGCGCCTGCGCGCGTTCGGCCCGGCCGTGCACGGCTTCCTCGACACCATCCGCGAAGGCCACCCGGACACGCCGCTGGTCGTCGTCTCCCCGCTGTACTGCCCGATCCACGAGCGGACGCCGGGGCCGGGCGACTTCGACCACGAGGCGCTGGCCGCCGGCGAGGTCCGGTTCCGGGCGACCGGGGACCCCGCCGAGCGGGCCGCGGGCAAGCTGACCCTGGAGGTCGTCCGGGCGGAGCTGGCCCGGATCGTCGCGCGGCGGCAGGCCGAGGACGCGAACCTGCGCTACCTCGACGGCCTCGAGCTGTACGGCGAAGCCGACTTCGCCGAGTTCCCGTTGCCGGACGCCCTCCACCCGAGTCCCGCGGCCCACCGCCGGATCGGCGCGCGGTTCGCCGAGCTGGTCCTTGACTTCAAGGGAGCTTGAAGTCCGAGACTGGCCGCATGTTCACGGACGCAGAACTCGCCTACCTCGCCTCGCAGCCGCTCGGCCGCCTCGCCACCCGCCAGCCGAACGGGACGCTGCAGGCCAACCCCGTCGGCTTCCGCTACAACCCGGACGAGAAGACCGTCGACGTCACCGGGCACAACCTGCGGAACAGCAAGAAGTTCCGCAACATCGCGACCGACGACCACGTCGCCTTCGTCGTCGACGACCTCCCGTCGACGAACCCGTGGCGCGTGCGGTGCCTGGAGATCCGCGGCCGCGCCGAAGCGCTGACCGGCGTCAACCTGCCGGACAACCACTTCGACGACGCCGTGATCCGCATCCACCCGGAGCGCATCCTCGCGTTCGGCGTCGAGGACTGGGACCGCGAGCCGCTGGAGCTCGAGACGAACATCCGGAACGTCTGAGCGTCACGGCACCGGCACCGGGGTCTCGGCGAGCCCGGCCAGCTCCGGCGGCAACGGGCCCCGGTGCAGGACGCCGAGGCGCTGGGTGGCCCGGGTGAGCGCCACGTAGAGCTCGGCCGCGCCGCGGGGCCCGGCGGCGAGGATCCGGTCCGGGTCCACGACCAGCACGGCGTCGTACTCCAGGCCCTTCGTCTCGGACGCCGGCACGGCGCCGGGCACCCCCGGCGGCCCGATCACGACGCTGGTGCCTTCGCGCCCGGCTTCGGCGCCGGCGAACTCCTCGACGGCCGCGGCGAGTTCGTCGTCGGTGACCCGCCGCGCCCACGGCTGGACACCGCACGCGCGCACCGATTCCGGCGGCCGCACGTCGGGCGCGAACCCCGCCAGCACCGCGGCGGCGACCCCCATGATCTCCGCCGGGGTGCGGTAGTTCACCGTCAGCGAGCGGTAGACCCAGCGGCCGGGCACGTACGGGTCCAGCATCGCGGCCCACGACCGCGCCCCGGCCGCCGACCGGCGCTGGGCGAGGTCGCCCACCACCGTGAACGACCGCCCCGGGCAGCGCCGCATCAGCACCCGCCAGTCCATTTCGGACAGTTCCTGGGCCTCGTCGACCACGACGTGCCGGTAGGTCCAGTCCCGGTCCGCCGAGGCGCGCTCGACGAGCGTCCGGGTGTCGGTTTCGACGAACCGGTCCGCCAGGTCCTCGCCGTAGAGCAGGTCCTTGGCGACCAGGCCGACGTCCTCGTCGACGTCCTCGCGCTCGATGAGGTTGTCCAGGACGTCGGCGGCGTAGGCGGCCTTCGCCTTGCGCTCGCGCTCAGCCGCCCGCTCCACCGCCCTCTCGGCCGCGAGGTCCCGGCCCAGCAGGTCGACGAGCTCGTCGAGCAGCGGCACGTCCGACACCGTCCACGCGTCGCCCTCGGCCCGCGCGAGCACGGCGTCGCCGCCCGCCGCGCGCAGCCGCTCCGGCGACGAATACAGCTGCGCCAGCAGGGTTTCCGGGGTCAGGATCGGCCACAGTTCGTCGAGCGCGCGGGTGAACACCTCGTCGGCGTTCAGATCCTTGACCAGTTCGGCCCGGAACCGTTCCCAGTCCTCGCGGTCGTCGCGGCTCAGCCAGCCCTGGCCGATCCGCTTCATCGCCCGCTCGGTGAGCACGTACGTGACGATGTCGGCGAACACCGCGCGGGCTTCGTTGTGCGGCTGCCCGCTGTCCCGCGCCTCCTGCCGGGCCCACTCCGCGGTCGCGGCGTCGATCCGGACGGTCGCGTCCCGCAGCTGGATCTCCACCGGCTCCCCGGGAAGCCGTTGCCGGTCGGCGATGGCGGCCGCGAGCACGTCCAGGATCTTCCGGGAACCCTTGAGCCGCGCGGCTTCCGGCGCGTCCTCGGCGGTGACGTGCAGGCCGGGCACGAGGCCGCCGGTCGTCGTGAAGACGACGTCGGTCTCCCCGAGCGACGGCAGCACGCGCCCGATGTGGTTCAGGAACGCCGGGTTGGGCCCGACCACGAGCGCGCCGTGCCGTTCCATCCGCTCCCGCTGGGTGTAGAGCAGGTAGGCGACGCGGTGCAGCGCCACCACCGTCTTCCCGGTGCCCGGCCCGCCTTCGATCACCAGCACGCCGGGGTGGTCGAGCCGGATGATCTCGTCCTGCTCGGCCTGGATCGTCGCGACGATGTCCCGCATGCCTTCGCCGCGCGGCGCGTTGACGGCGGCGAGCAGCGCCGCGTCCCCCGACGCGTCCCCGCCCGGCCGGCCGAGGTCCTCGTCGGTGAAGTCGACGACGTCCCGCCGGTGGGTGTGGAACTGCCGCCGGCGGCGCATGCCCTCCGGGTTCGCGCCGGTGGCGGTGTAGAACGGCCGCGAGGCCGGCGCCCGCCAGTCGAGCAGCACCGGTTCGTGGTCGTTCTCCTCGTCGAACAGCCCGATCCGGCCGACGTACGAGCGCTCCCCCGAATCGGCGTCGAGCCGCCCGAAGCACAGCCCGTTGTCGACGACGTCCAGCCGCCGCACCTCCCGGCCCAGCGCCCGCACCCGGACGTCCCGTTCCATGGCGCCGACGTCGTTGCCGCCGAGCGACGCCTGGTACTCGGCCCGCACGCGCTCGCGTTCGGCGTCGAGCCGGGCGTAGAGCCCGGCCACGTGGGCGCGTTCCGCGCGCAGTTCCGTTTCGTGTTCCGTCATGCGTCCCCTCACGCCTCGGCCGGCGCGCCGAACCACCGCGCCAGCCGGTCCCGCAGTTGTTCCTGGTCTTCGCCCACCCAGGCGACGTGGCCGTCCGGCCGCACGAGCACCGCGGACACGTCCAGCTCTTCGCTGACGTCCACGACGTGGTCGACCCGGTCCGCCCAGCCGGCCACCGACAGGCTCCCGGTCTGGTCGAGCAGCAGCCCGCGGCCGCCGTGCATCAGGTCGTACAGGCGCCCCTGCTTCAGGGTGAGGTCCCGCAGCCGCCGTCCGGCCAGGTCGTGCTCGTCGCCGAAGTCGTAGCGGATCTCGATCCCGACGATCCGCCCGATCAGGTACCGGTTGACCTCCTCGAAGTCCATCAGCTTCGCCAGCAGCCGGCGCACGGCCTGCGGCCCGGCGTCGGGCCGCATCAGCTCGCCCTGGGCCCGGGTGTTGTCCAGCACGTCGGCGGCCACCGGGTGCCGTTCGGCCTGGTAGGTGTCGAGCAGCCCGGCCGGGGCCCACCCGCCGAGCTCGGCGGCCAGCTTCCAGCCGAGGTTCAGCGCGTCCTGGAGCCCGAGGTTGAGGCCCTGCCCGCCCAGCGGCGGGTGGATGTGCGCCGCGTCGCCCGCGAGGAAGACGCGGCCGTCCCGGTAGCGCTCGGCGAGCCTCGTCGCGTCGCCGAAGCGGGACAGCCACAGCGGCGAGTGCACGCCGAAGTCGGTGCCCGCGTACACGCGCAGCTGCTGCCTGAACTCCTCGAGGGTCGGCGGGACCGAACGGTCTTCGCTCACCTGCGCGGCGGGCACGAGCACCCGGTACCGCCCCGTTTGGCCGAGCGGGCCGAGCCCGAAGAACTTCTCCGTCTTGCGGATCTCGGTCACGATGGCGGCCACCTCCTCCGCCGGCGCGGTCACCTCCATCTCGCCGAGCAGCGTCTCGTGCCGGGCGGGCTCGCCGGGGAACCCGATGCCGAGCAGCTTCCGGACGGTGCTGCGCCCGCCGTCGCAGCCGACGACGTAGCGCGCCCGCAGCCGCTCACCCCCGGCCAGCTCGACGGTGACGCCCTCGTCGTCCTGGCTCAGCCCCACCACCTCGGCACCGGGCCGGATCTCGGCGCCGGCTTCGACGGCGTGCTCGGTCAGCAGCCGCTGGGTGACCGGCTGCGGGATGCCGAGGACGTACGCGTGCGCGCTGTCCAGCCGTTCCGGCCACGGCTTGTCGATGCCGGCGAAGTACCCGGCCATCTGGAACTGCTTGCCTTCGGCGAGGAAGCGGTCCAGCAGGCCGCGCTGGGCCATCACCTCGATGCTGCGCACGTGCAGGCCGAGCGACCGCACCTCCTTCACCGGCTCGGGTTCGCGCTCCAGCACGAGCACCCGCACGCCGTGCAGCCGCAGTTCCGCGGCCAGCATCGTGCCGGTCGGGCCGCCGCCGGCCACGATCACGTCGATCATGAATCTCCCCTGTTCGTCGAAGCTGGTTCAGGCGGGCTGGGTTTCGCGGCTGCCGAGCAGCAGCGCCGCGGCCACTTCGGCGCCGTCGGCGCGGATCGTGGCGGCCACCGCGGCCGCCCGCGCCCGGGTCGACGGCGCCAAGGCCGTCTCGAGCGCGGCGGACAGCGAAGCGACGGTCGGCACCGGACCGTCGTGGGCGACCCCGGCACCCAGCCCGGCCACCCGGCTCGCCCAGTACGGCTGGTCCGTCGCCTGCGGCACCACGACCTGGGCCGCGCCGGCCCGCGTCGCGGTCATCGTGGTCCCCGCCCCACCGTGGTGCACGACGGCCGCGACCCGGCCGAACAGCTCCTGGTGGTTGACCTCCCCGACGACGAAGCAGTCGTCGCCGTCGTCGAGCAGGTCCAGGTCGGCCCAGCCGCGCGAGACGACCACGCGGCGCCCCTGCGCCCGGACCGCCTCGACCGCGACCTGGGCGACGTCCGCCGCCGCGGCCATCGGCATGCTCCCGAAGCCGACGTACACCGGCGGCTCACCGGCGGCCAGGAACTCCTCCAGCGCGGCCGGGAGCGGCCGCTCGTCCGGCACGACCCACGCGCCGGTCTGCCGGACGTCGAGCCCGGGCACCGCCTCCCACGGGTCCAGCACCGGGTCCGTGGCCAGCCAGATCGGGTTCCGGAAGACGTACCCGCGGACGTCACCGACCGGCGGCAACCCGTTCGCGACGCGGTTGGTGTCGAGCGCCTCGCCGAAGAGCGCGTTCACGTTTTCGGCGTCGTGCTCCCACAGCACCCGGTTGTCGGTGACCCCCGCCGGGAACGGCTTGCCCGGGTACGCCAGCGGCGCGTGGTGCGGGGACGGCAGGACGACCTTCTGGAAGGTCACGACCACCGACGGGATGCCCAGCTTCTCCGCGACCGACAGCGCGCCGGCCATGGTCGGCAGCAACCCGGTCGCCACGACCACGTCGCACCCCTCGGCCGCCGCGGCCACGACGTCGAACTGGGCCGCGATCAGCTGCGCGGCGCGCTCGGGCAGGGACGACCGCCCGGGCGCCGCCTTGGTCAGCGCCTTGGCCGACGGCCCGTACGGCACGAACTCCACCCCGGCCTCGGCCAGCCGCCGGGCGAAGTCCTCGTCGGGCGGGGCGCACACCCGCACCTCGGCGCCCTGGGCCCGCAGCGCCACCCCGAACCCCGCCATCGGTTCGACGTCCCCGCGCGACCCGTACGTAGACAGCAGAACACGCACTCGCAAAACCCCCGTTTGATCCCCCGAGCCGGGGTTTTCCGGCTCAGGGCGACGATTTTGCGGGATGACCGGGGTCTTGCGGCAAGCCCCCCAGTGCGATATACGTTTAACATGGAGGGAGTTGGTTTTCCTCCATTCACTCTTCCGGGGTCCTTCAGCGACGCCCTCCCCAGCCCGTGTATGCCACCGCACCGGTGACCGCGAGCACTACCGCCGTCCAGGTGGCCGCCGGTGTTCCCGGGGGTTGCAGCAGCCACGCCGTGACGCGGGTGGCCGTCGTGTCGTCCGGCGGGACGAGCGGGCTGATCGCGCACCAGGCCAGCGGCAGCGTCCAGCCGAACTGCCCGCCCGCGACCGTGGCGGCCAGTCCCGCCAGCCCGGCCAGCCCCGCCGCGTCCCGGGTGACGATCGACAGGTCGACCGCCCCCGGCCCCAGCTCCTGCACGCCGGCCACCAGCGCCCCGGTGGCCACGCCGATCAGCGCGAGGTGCGCGAACCGCCGCAGCGGCCACGGGAGGGCCGCCGCCCGGTCGAGGTCGGCGTCCTGCCCGCTCAGGCCGATCGCCGCCACCGCGACGCCCGCCGTCAGCGTCACGACCGCCGGGATCACGCTCCAGGAGTCCCGCCCGAGCAACCACACCCCGGACGTCACCACGAGCAGCGCCGCGGCCGCCGCCGGCAGCTGGCGCGAGCGGGCGTACAGCGCGGCCCACCTCATCGGAGCGCTCCGGGGACGAGTGTGTCGAGCGGTTCGCCCTCGCAGGTCAGCAGCGATCGCCGCAGCGCGGCGATCCGGGTGGCTTGCACTTCGGGTGGCAGGGCGCGGAACTTCGCCCACACCTGTTCGACGGCCGGGAATTCCCGCTTGAACCAATTCCGGGTGTATTCGGGCAGCGGTTCGAGCTTTCCGGTGAAGTAGGCCGCCGCGATCGCCCGGGCGGCCTGGTCCGGCAGGCTGCCGACGCTCGGCCGCAGGCAGCTGGGCACGCCGGCCCCGGACAGGACGGCCAGCCGCAGGTCGCCGGCGCCCGCCGTGAGCAGGACGTCGTTGCGCTGGAAGTCCAGGTAGACCACGTGCGGATCACGCGGCCCCGGCCCGGTCACCGAGGGCGCCGCGACTTGTTCTTCGATCCGGGCCGGCGGATCGGGCAGTTTCGCCAGCATCGCGAGCGCTTCACGGCCGGGCCGGTCCAGCGCGGCCAGCCGCTCCCGGTGCAGTTCGGACACGCAGATCGGCCCGTCGCAGACCTGCCGGCCGGCGACGCCGTCGATGGTGAGCGCGTCGGCGGGCACCGCCGGGAACAACGGCAACGCCACAGCGACCCCGGCGACCAGCGGCAGCAGGCTGAGCAGCCGCGCCCGCACCGAACGCGCGGACAGCAGCAGGAACGCGGTCACGGCCAAGCCGAGGAACCACGCGGCCTGCCCGAGGTCGAGCGACACCGTCGTCGTCACCATCTGGCCGCGCGGCTCCGCGAGCGTCGGCGCCAGCGGACCCACACGGGCGGGGAGCACCGGATCCACCCCGGTCTCGAGCGACATCCAGCAGAGGATCGTCAGGACGAACGCCAGCACGGCCGCCCCGGGCGCGGCCAGCGGGTGCGGCAGCAGCCGCCCGACCGCCAGCCCGAGCCAGCTGCCCGCGAGGACCCCGAGCGACCCGACGAGCAGCACCGGCATGAAGCCGAGCGAGAAGAACCCGTCGTGCGCGAGGATTTCGACGGCCCCGACGGCGAACACGACCAGGAACCCGGCCACGCTCAACCCACCGACGGCCCCGGCCAGTTTCGCCGCCCGCTGCCACCCGGGCCGCGAAGTGGTGGCGAGCAACTCGACCACGCCCGACCGGCTGTCGCGCATGCCCTGGATGGCACCGGCCCCGACGACGACGGGCCAGAGGAAGACCAGCAGGAACCGAAGCCACAACGCGGTGGTGGTGCTGTGCGCGGTCCACGGCGCGGGCGCCTTCCACCACGGACCGGAGAGCAGGAAGAGAAACCCGAGCGCGACGACGACGAGCGCGAGCCCGGCCCAGGGCGCGATGGAGCGGCGGAGTTCGGTGCGGAGGACCATCACCACGCCCCCGTGCCCGGTTCGTGGTTCAGCAAAGCCGAATAGCCGCGCTCGATCGGGCTGTCGCCGACGTGCTCCAGCGTCCCCGCTTCGGCCAGCTCGCCCGGTGTCCCCTGGAACACCAGCTTTCCCCCGGCGAACAGCACCACGTCCGTGCACGCCGTCGCGACGTCTTCCACCAGGTGCGTCGAAATCAGCACGCACGAGTCGCGGCCGAGTTCCTGCACCAGTTCCCGGAACCGCACGCGCTGCGCCGGGTCGAGGCCCGCCGTCGGCTCGTCGAGCAGGAGGATGTCCGGGTCGTTGACGATCGCCTGGGCGATCCCCACCCGCCGGACCATGCCGCCGGACAGGGTCTTCATGCGGTCGTCGGCGCGGTCGGCCAGCCCGACGCGCTCGATCGCGCGCTGGACCGCGCCCGGGATGTCCTCTTTGGACATCTCCTTGAGCCACGCCAGGTACTCGACGAACTCCCGCACCGTGAACCGCTTGTAGTAGCCGAAGTTCTGCGGCAGGTAGCCGATCCGCCGGCGCAGAGCGCGCTGGCCGGTGTGCCCGCCCGCTTGCGTGCCGAGCAGCGTCAGGCTGCCGTCCGCCGGCCGGAGCACCGTCGCGAGTGCCCTGATCAGGGTCGTCTTGCCCGCGCCGTTGGGCCCGAGCAGACCGTGCACCCCCTGGCCGAGGGACAGGTCCAGCCCGTCCACGGCCATCTTCCGCCGCCCTACCCGCACCCTCAGCCCCTGCGCCTGGATCTCCCAGGCGTAGGTCGCCGGTGCGACCTCGGCGGCCCCCACTGCCCGCATGTCTTCCTCCCTAGTGGTGCGCGCCGAGCCTGGTGTACGCCGCCCGGTGCAGGGCGACGACCACCGTGGTCAGCGCGAAGATCCCCGCCCACACCGGCAAGGCGCCGGTGGTGAGCGCAAACGCTTGTCCCCGCTGGACGAACGCGGGCAGCACGACGATCGCCACCCACACCGCGATGAGCGCGTACGCCGCCCGGCTGACCCCGATCACCCCGCCGAGCGCGAGCGTGCCGGTGGTGAACGCCAGGCTCGGCAGCAGCCAGAGCGCCGGCGCGGTGCCGGCCAGCCACCCGGCGACGCCGAGCACCGGCAGGACGACGGCGAGCACCGCCACCGTCCGCCGGGCGACCAGGTAGAGCCCCGCCCGCGGCGTCGCGGCGACGACCTCGTACGCCGGGTCGAGCCCCCGCGCCCACGACGCCGCGACCCCGAGCACCGGCAGCACCGGGGCGAAGAGCTGCACCGCCGGCACGTCGACCACCGCGTGCCAGACGCCGTCGAGCAGCACCGCGACCAGGGTGACCGCCACGATCATCGCCAGCCACGGCGCCATCGCCGGCGTGACCCAGGTGTCGAGCCACCGCCACCTGCGCCGCCGCCGGGGCCGCGGCTTCGGCACGGGCGGCCCGTGGAACGGGACGCCCGACAGCCGGAACTCGATCTCGGGCGCGAGCCGGTTCCAGACGACGTCCACCACCGGCTGGACGGGCGCGACCTCGGCGACCTTCGCCCGGCACACCCGGCAGCTCTCGAGGTGGGCCTCCAGGCCCCACAGCTGGTCACCCGGGAGGTCGCCGCCCGTCACGTACACGGCGATGAGCCGGTCCGGCGCGTGGTTCATGACAGTGCCTCCCGCATCGCGATCCGCGCCCGGCGAGCGCGGGTCTTGACGGTTCCTTCCGGCAGTCCCAGCAGGACGGCGGTTTCGCGGACGGTCAGCCCGTCGAGCACCATCGCCTGCAGGACCGCCCGCAGTTCGGGCGCGAGGTCGCGCAGCGCGTCGCCGATCTCGTCGCCCAGCGCCACCGACAGCGCCTCGTCTTCGGCCGCCGCCACCGGCGCGCAGTCGAACGCGATCGCCGGCGGCGGCTGCGCGTGGTGCGCGCGACGGCGGAACGCGTCGACCAGCCGGCGCGCCGCGATCGTCCACACCCAGCCGACCGCGCTCCCGCCGGTGACGGCCCCCGCGAACGAACCCGCCGCCCGCCAGACCGCCAGGTACGTCTCCTGCATGACCTCGGCGACGATCTGGTCGTCCGCGCACCGGCGGCGCAGGCGCACGGCGAGCCAGGGCGACGTGCGGCGGTAGAGCTCCTCGAACGCCGCGCGGTCGCCCTTGGCCGTGCGCCGGACGAGGTGCTCCTCGTCCGCGCTGTCCAGTGGCAGGTGTCTCACACCAGGCAAGACGCCCGGTGATCGGAAACGGTTCTCACCCGGATGTGTGCTGCGTCACACCGAACGGGCGGGCCAGAACTTCCGCCAGCCGTCGGCCTCGAGGGTCGTCGGCTCCAGCCCGGCGTCGCGGGCGGCCTGCTCGGCAGCCCGGACGTCCTGCGCGAACTGCTTCGCCAGCGCCCGCAACTCGCCTTCGGGGTCGACGCCCGCGCGCCGCGCCGTGGCCGCGATGCGGAACAGCTGGGCGGCGGTTCCCGACCCTTCGGGGAAGAGGTCGAGCGGGATGCCCGCCCGGCCGGAGCGCTGCCCCAGCTTGCCCGCCAGCGCGACGGCGGGCTGCCCGAGCGCCACGCCGTCCACAATGGACTTGCGTTGCTTCTCGCGCTGCTTCAGCTCTTCCCACTTGAGGTTCTGGTGCTCGACCGTGTGCACCTTGTCCGCGTCGGCGAACACGTGCGGGTGCCGCCCGATCAGCTTCGCGACGAGCGCGGCGGCGACGTCGTCGATGCCGAACGGGTCGGCGGGGTCTTCGGCCGCGACACGCGCGTGGAACAGCACCTGCAGGAGGACGTCGCCGAGTTCCTCGCGCAGCGCCTCGCGGTCGCCGTCCTCGATGGCGTCGAGCAGTTCGTAGGTTTCCTCGACCAGGTACTGCCGCAGCGATTCGTGCGTCTGGACCGCGTCCCACGGGCAGCCGCCCGGCGAGCGGAGCCGGTCCATCACGTCGGCGGCCTCGACCAGGGGCGGCACCGGCGTCTCGATGACGACCGCGCCGGTCGCGATGAGCAGCGACGCGGCGGGCTCGTCGCGGGAACCGGCGAGCAGCACGACGTCCCTCAGCGAAGGCGCCTCGGTGACGGCCGGGACCCCGAACGCGGCGGGGTCGACGTCCGTGGCCGCGTAGACCGCGGACGACTCACGAAGGATCTTCAGTGCCGCGCCGGGCAGCGTCGTCCCGCGGACGACCACGACGACACCCGTGGTCACTGCTGCGCGGGAGCGGCACCGCGCACGGGCAGCACGATGCCCTGGGTGGCGTCGGAGTTCGGCACGAGGTTCATGCCCACAACATCCCACACGCCGTAACGCGGGTTGACGCGCAGTCCGCTCTGCCCGAGGTACGGCTGCAGCAGCCGGGTGCCGATGGACGTCAGCTGCGCGTCCGTCGGCTTCTGCGCCTCCTGGTCGGCCGGCACGGCCTGGTCGGTGCCGCGGGCGCGGATGACGAAGACGAACCAGTCCGGGCTCTGCGGCTTCTGCGCCTGGAAGACGACGACGCTGTTCTTCTCGGAACCGAAGAGCGCGGTCTGCGCGAGGCCGGGGTACTGCGCGGCACCGAAGAGCTCGGCCGTCTGGCCGGCGGAGTACTCGCTCTCCGGGGCGGGCATCCCGGTTTGCTGGGCCTGCTGGGCGAGCTGGGCGTCCTTCTGCGCCTGCTGGATGACCCCCTGGACCTTGCCGGGGTCGTCGGCGATTTCCTTGGCGAGGTCGAAGGCGCGGGTGCGGGCCGCCCGGTCGTCGTCCGCGGTCGCCTTGATGCCGATGTAGTCGGCGCCGACGGACAGCTTCGACAGCGTCTTCTGGGCGAGCTGCTGCTCCAGGACGACGTCGCTCGCGACCTCGTTGCGGTCGCGCAGCTTCGAGACGATCTGCGTGACGGCGACCTGGTCGCCCTGCCCGGTGTCGGTGACCGGGGCCGCGGTCACCTGCGCGGCCAGCCCGGCGATCTTCGCCTGGTCCGCGACGAGGTTCTCCTGCTTGGTGGCGCGCAGGGTCAGCTCGTGCAGGACGGTCTGCCGGACGATCTCGCGGCCCAGCAGGTCGAGCTTGTGCTCACCGGCGAGCTTCTTCGCGTACGGGTGTTCGCGGACGGCCTGGTCGATCATCGACTGGACCGAGTCGAGCGAAACCGACCGGTCGCCGACGATGACGGCGCTGCCGACCTGGCTGGGGCCCGCACCGCACCCGGCGAGCAGAAGAGCACCGGCAACGACCGCGACCAGCGCGCGAGGGCGCCCCATGATCCGCATCACAACGCATACCCTCTCACACCATCGGTGCCGAACCGCAACACCCATGGGGTGTCGGCGGCCGTAATGTCGACTTATGGACCATTGGCTGACCATCGAAGTCTTCGACGGTGAGCACACGGCCACGACGTGGCGGCTCGCCTACGGTGACGCACTCGCGGAAGCGGCGCTGACGAACGGCGCCGAGCAGTGGGTGTGGCACGAGCACCGGTGGGGTGTGGTGCTCGAGATCGAGTTCGGGAGCGAAGAACGGCGGGACGCGTTCCGGAGCCTGCCGGTGGTGACGGCGGCGTTGGACGCGGTTCCGGATCCGGCCCGCGGACTGCTGGTGTACCCGGGGCGCGGCGGGGGTTCGGGGTCGCGGATGCCGCGGAAACCCCGGCCGCTGCCGATGGCGGGCGCCGGCGCGGTGCCGGTGCCGGAAGAGCAGGTGCGGATGGGACTGGCGCAAGCGCACCCGCCGATGTTCAGCGAAGTCGGCTGACCCGGGATTCGTGAAGGCCACCGCGAGGAACTCGTCGTTCCTCGCGGTGGCCTTCACGTACTTCCGCTAGACCGCGGCCGGTTTCTTCGTGAGCTGCAGCAGCAGCTTCGTGCACCAGTCCAGGAGTTCCTCGTCCCGCAACGTCGGCGCGCCGATCCGGCCGCCCGCCGGGCCCTCGGTCGGCTTCGGCACCGACACCGTGTTCGTCACGGCCTTGAACGTCGCCTTCGGGTACAGCCGCTTGAGGCGCACCAGCTGCGAATCGGCCAGCGGCAGCGGCGCGAACCGGATGGTGTTGCCCTGGACCGCCACCTCCGTCACGCCCGCCTCTCGGCACGTGTGGCGGAACTTCGCCACCGCCAGCAGCCGGTTCACCGCGGCCGGCGGCTGGCCGTAGCGGTCGATCAGCTCTTCGCGCACCGCGTCGAGGCCTTCGGTGTCCGGCGCCGCCGCGATCTTGCGGTACGCCTCCAGCCGCAGCCGCTCGCCCGGGACGTAGTCGTGCGGGAGGTGGGCGTCGATCGGGAGGTCGACGCGGACGTCGGCCATCTCCTCGTCCTCCGCCGGCTCCGCGCCCGCGTGCCGCCGGAACGCGTCGACCGCTTCGCCGACCAACCGCACGTAAAGGTCGAAGCCGACACCCGCGATGTGCCCCGACTGCTCCGCGCCCAGGATGTTGCCCGCGCCGCGGATCTCGAGGTCCTTCATCGCGACCGCCATGCCCGCGCCCAGCTCGGTGTTCTGGGCGATCGTCGCCAGCCGGTCGTGGGCCGTCTCCGTCAGCGGAGCCTCCGGCGGGTACAGGAAGTACGCGTACCCGCGGTCGCGGCCACGGCCGACCCGGCCGCGCAGCTGGTGCAGCTGGGCCAGCCCGAGCAGGTCACCGCGCTCGACCAGCAGCGTGTTCGCGTTCGAGATGTCCAGCCCGGTCTCGACGATCGTGGTGCACACCAGGACGTCGTACTCGTTCTCCCAGAAGCCCTGGATGATCTTCTCGAGCTTGTCCTCGTTCATCTGGCCGTGCGCGGTGACGACGCGCGCCTCCGGCACCAGCTCCCGGATGTGCCGCGCCGCCTTCTCGATCGAGGAGACGCGGTTGTGGACGTAGAAGACCTGGCCGTCGCGCAGCAGCTCGCGCCGGATGGCCGCGCCGACCTGCTTGTCGTCGTACGCGCCGACGTACGTCAGGATCGGGTGCCGGTCCTCGGGCGGGGTGAGGATCGTGGACATCTCGCGGATGCCGGCCAGCGACATCTCCAGGGTGCGCGGGATCGGGGTCGCCGACATGGTGAGCACGTCGACGTGCGTGCGCAGCGCCTTGATGTGCTCCTTGTGCTCGACGCCGAAGCGCTGCTCCTCGTCGACGATCACGAGACCGAGGTCCTTGTAGCGGATCCCGGTCTGCAGCAGGCGGTGCGTGCCGATCACGATGTCGACCTCGCCGGCCGCGAGCTGCTCCAGGATGAGGTCCGACTCGGTCTTGTTCGTGAACCGGGACAGGCCCTTGATCGTCACCGGGAACGAGCGCATCCGCTCCTGGAAGGTGTTCAGGTGCTGCTGGGCGAGCAGCGTCGTCGGGACGAGGACCGCGACCTGCTTGCCGTCCTGCACCGCCTTGAACGCGGCGCGGACGGCGATCTCCGTCTTGCCGTAGCCGACGTCGCCGCAGATCACGCGGTCCATCGGGACGCCGCGTTCCATGTCGGACTTGACCTCGTCGATCGCGGCGAGCTGGTCGTTGGTCTCGGTGAACGGGAAGGCGTCCTCCAGCTCGCCCTGCCACGGCGTGTCCTGGCCGAACGCGTGGCCGGGGGCGGCCTGCCGCGCGGCGTACAGCTGCACGAGCTCGGCGGCGATCTCCTTGACCGCCTTCTTGGCCCTGGCCTTGGTGTTCTTCCAGTCGGAGCCGCCGAGCTTGTTCAGCGTCGGCAGCTCGCCGCCGACGTACTTGGACACCTCGTCGAGCTGGTCGGTCGGCACGAACAGCCGGTCGCCCGGGTGCCCGCGCTTGGACGAGCCGTACTCCAGCAGCAGGTACTCGCGGGTGGCGCCGGCGACCGTCCGCTGCACCATCTCGACGAACCGGCCGATGCCGTGCTGCTCGTGCACGACGTAGTCGCCGGCCTTCAACGCCAGCGGGTCGACGGCGTTGCGCCGCCGGGACGGCATCTTGGTCGTGAGGTCCTTTGTGGACGTTCCGGCACCGGAGCCGCGGCCGGTCAGGTCCGCCTCGGTGAGCACGACCAGGGCGCGCTCCGGGGAGATGAAGCCGTCGGTGAGGCCACCGCAGGTGACCGTGACGACGCCCGGCGCCGGCACGCTCTCCAGGCCTTCGCCCGCCAGCGTGGCCGGGACGTCGGCGGCCGAGAACTGCTCGACCGCGCGCGCCGCGGTGCCGTGGCCGGCGACGACGAGCACCGCGGTGCCACCCGACGCGACGTGCGCGCGCAGATCCGTCGTCGCGCGTTCCAGCTCGCCGCGGTACGCCGGCGCGGCTTCGACGGAAACGCGGTATACGTCGGGGTCTTCGCTGGTCAGCTGGGTGAGCGTCCACCACGCGCGCTTGGTGTCCTGCGCGTGCGACGCGATCTCGTCGAGCCCGCGGTAGGCGGACGCGCCGAGGTCGATCGGGGCCTGGCCGCCCGCCGCGGCCGTCGTCCAGGACGCTTCGAGGAACTCCTGGCCGGTGCGGACGAGGTCGGCGGCGCGGGCGCGGATCTTCTCCGGGTCGGTGAGCAGCACGTGCGCACCGACCGGCATCGCGTCGGTGAGCAGCTCCAGCTCGCCTTCGCAGAGGACCGGGATGAGCGCCTCCATGCCTTCGACCGGGATGCCGTCGGCCAGCTTGGTGAGCATTTCGGCCAGGTGCGCGTCCGCTTCGTACGTCTTCGCCAGCTCCGCGGCCTTTTCCTTGACCGGCGGCGTGAGCAGCAGCTCGCGGCACGGCGGCGCGGTGACGCGCGGGATCTCGCCGGGCAGCGACCGCTGGTCGGAGACGGCGAACGCGCGGATCTCGCTGACCTCGTCGCCCCAGAACTCGACGCGGACGGGGTGCTGCGCGGTCGGCCCGAACAGGTCGAGGATGCCGCCGCGGACGGCGAACTCGCCGCGCTTCTCGACCATGTCGACGCGGGTGTAGGCCAGCTCGACGAGCCGTTCGAGCAGGTCCTCGAACGGCTCCTCCTCGCCGACGACGAGGTCGATCGGCTCGAGCGAGCCGAGGCCGGGCGCCATCGGCTGGATCAAGCTGCGGACGGTCGCGACGACGACGCGCAGGGAGTCGTCCCCGGTCTTGAGCCGGTGCAGCACCTCCAGCCGGCGGCCGACGGTGTCCGCGCGGGGCGAGAGCCGCTCGTGCGGGAGCGTCTCCCAGCTCGGGAAGTCGGCTACGCTCCGCGCGCCGAGCAGGCCGCCGAGCGACGCGGTCAGCTCGTCGGCCTCGCGGCCGGTGGCGGTGACGGCGAGCACGGGTTTGCCCGCGCCCTCGTCCGCCGCGAGGGCGGCCGCGACGAGCTGCCGGGCGGCGATCGGGCCCTGCAGTTCGAGCAGCGGCGCGCCGGCGCGCTCGACCACGCCGCGCAGGGCCGGGTCGGGAAGTATGGCGGTGAGGAGTCCGGACAGTGGAGCTTCGGTCACGATCCCAGCCTACGTGCCACCCCCGACAAGTTTCCGATCACGGCTGGTCGCGCAGCAGTTCCGCCACCTCCGCGACCCTGCTCAGCTGCCCGTCGAACACCTTCGGGTCGGTGCTCGCGATCCGCAGCAGAACGTGCTCCGCGCCTTCGTACTCCCGCAGCCGCGAAGCGACCTCCGCGGCGCTCCCGGTCACCTGCATCTGGATGCCCTGGACGAAGTCGGCCGGCATCCCGTAGTTGCGCAGGCAGTACTCCTCCAGCAGTTCGCGGCCCCGCACCGGGTCGTCCTCGACCAGGACCGTCGCGAACAACGCCGGCGTCACCGGGCGCGTCGCCCGTGCGCGGATCCGGGCCAGGCCGGACCCGTAGTCCGCGGGGTCCGGCGGGTACGGCAGCCAGCCGTCGTAGAGCCGGCCGACCCGCTCCAGCGCCCCCGGCGTGTACGCCGCCAGCCACACCGGCGGGCCGCCGTCCCGCGCGGGCAAGGGGAACGCGGGCAGTGAGTCGTAGTCCAGCACCTCGCCGTGGAACGACGACTCGCCGCGCCAGGCCGCCCGCCACAGGCCCACGATGTCGTCCAGGCGGGCCCGCCGCCGCTCCCACGGCACCCCCACGAACGCGAATTCGGGCTCGCTGCGCCCCGCGAACCCCGCGCCGACCGCCACCGTGAGGCGACCTTCGCTGAGCAGGTCGAGGGACAGCAGCTGGTTCGCCGAGAGCACCGGGTCCCGCAACGCCGGGAGCAGCGCGGACGTCCCCAAGGACACCCGGGAGGTCCGGGCGGCGAAGGCGCTCAGCATGGTGAACGCGTCCAGCGGGGCGCGCGCGAGGGTGTCGCCGACCCACACCGAGTCGAGACCGAGGCGTTCCGCTTCGACGGCGACGCCGACCAGCTCGGGCGCGGTCCGCCCGGCGTCGAGGATGGGCTGGTAGGTCGGGACGACCAAGCCGTATTTCGTCATGGCCGCAGCGTCGCGGAACCGGGGTATGCCCTCAATTCCCCACGGGGAATGGCGCGGGCGAGCAGGATGGACGCGTGAACTTCGGAACGGCGCTCAAGGACTGGCGCACGCGGCGGCACCTCAGCCAGCTCGACCTGGCGTTGCGGGCCGGGACGACGCAGCGGCACGTGAGCTTCATGGAGAGCGGGCGCTCACTCCCCGGCCGCGGCATGGTGCTGCGCGTCGCCGAGTCGCTCGAACTGCCGCTGCGCGAGCGCAACGGCCTGCTGCACGCCGCGGGTTTCGCGCCGTCGTACCCCGAGACGCGGCTCGACGACCCGGCGATCCGGCCGGTGCTCGACGGGCTGCGGCGGTTGCTCGACGGCCACCGCCCCTACCCCGCGATCGTCGTCGACCGCTACGGCGTGCTGGTCGCGAAGAACGACGCCTTCTCGCTGCTCACCGAGGGTGTCGCGCCGGAACTCCTCGAAGCACCGGTCGACACGCTGCGGCTCGCGCTGCACCCGCGCGGGATGGCGCCGCGCGTGCGCAACCTGGACGACTGGGCGCGGCACATCCTCGAACGCCTCCGCAACGACCTGGCCCGCATCCCGGACGAGCGGCTGGCCGCCCAGCTCGCGGAGCTGGCGGGGTACCTGCCGCCGGCGGCCGCGCCGGGCCCGGAGCACCTCGGGTTCGCGGTGCCGGTCCGGCTGGCCAGTTCGGCCGGCGAGCTGCGGCTGATCACGGCGATCACGACGTTCGCGACGGCGGCGGACGTGACGGTCTCGGAGCTGAAGCTGGAGACGTTCCTGCCCGCGGACGCCGAGACCGCGGAACGGCTTCAGAGCACCAGCGCCGTCGTGTGACCCACCAGCAGTTCCGCGCCCGCCCACAGCACCGCCGCCGCCACGCTGCCCGCCGCGAACCGGCGGTACGGCATGGCCGCCGAGCCCGCGACGCGCGGCACCAGCGTCCGCAACCCCACCAGGCAGCGGCCGGCGATCACCGCCGGGACGCCGTACCGCGCGAGCACGGACTCCGCGCGGTCCCACCGCTGCCGGCCGACGCGCCGCGCGAGCCTCGGCCCCCAGCGCCGTCCTTCGAGGTAGGCGAGCTGGTCGCCGAGGACGGCCGCCGCGACCGCCACCGTCAAAGCGAGCCCGAAGTCGAGCGTGCCGCGCTCGGCGAGGAAACCCATCAGCAGCAACGTCGACAGCGTCGGGAGCACGATGCCCGGCAGCAGCGCGGTTTCCGCCGCGATCACCAGCGCGCAGACCAGGTAGACGACCGCCGGGGGCGCGTCAAGCAGCGGCCGCAGCAGGCTGTCCACGCCGGGCCCTCCCCACCGCGACCGGGAGCGCCGCGCGGTAGACGAACGCGGGCGGCAGGTTGCCCCAGACGACCGGAGTGCGCTCAACGACCGCGAAACGGCTTCGCAGTGAAGCGGCGAAGCGGCGCGCGGGCGGGGTCCAGGCCGTGTGGGCGTACGCGAACGTCGTGAACCGGCCGTTCGGGGCCAGTGCCGCGACGACCGCGTCGAGGATGCGGTGCTGCCGGGCCGCGGTCATCGCCGTCCACGGCAGCCCGGAGACGACGACGTCGACGCCGGCCTGGTCGAGGTGTTCGGCGGAACCGGTGACGACTTCCACCTGGGGAAAGCGCTTGCGCAGCGCGTCGGCGAAGCGCGGGTTGATCTCGACGGCGGTCAGGTGCGCTTCGGGGCGAAGCAGCGCGAGGACCGCTTCGGTGAAGACGCCGGTGCCCGGGCCGAGCTCGGCGACGCGCGTCGCGCGTTCCAGGCCGAGGCCCGCCGTCATCGGTTCGGCCAGCCGCGGCGAGCTGGGCGCGATCGCACCCGTCAGCAGCGGGTGGCGGAGGAATTCACTGGTGATCGACATGACCCCGACGGTAGGAACGGCGGGGGTGGCCGCGAATCCGTCGGATCGACCGGTCGTGTCCTCCTTCGGGAGGACACGACCGGACCGAAGTGATGACGACGCGGGCCGGGCCGCCGCGTTACGTTCGGTGGCGTGGAACGACTCGTGAAGTGGGTGCGCGGACACCGGTGGACAGTGGATCTCCCGCTGTACGCGGTGTTCCTGTTCCTCGCGCCGAACTGGGCCGGGGAGACCCCCTGGCCGGTTCGCGCGCTCTCGATGGTCTTCGTGCTGCCGGTGGTCGTGCGGCGGCGGTTCCCGCGCACGGCCGCGGTGCTGATCATCGCCGGGGCCGCGTGCGTGTACTTCAACGAGATCTGGGCGTACGACCGCGGCCGCACCGAACTGGCCATGGCGGTCGTGCTGTTCAACCTGGTGAAGCTGGGCGACCGGCGGTTCGCCGCGGTGATCGCCGTGGCGGTCTTCGCGCTCGGCTGGCAGTGGGGCTTCCTCTGGGGGACCTACACCGACAACCCGACGATCACCATCGTCGGCATCTGGCCGCTGCACATCGCGGCGTGGGCGCTCGGGGAGTTCTTCCGCGCCAAGGAACAGCTGACCGCGGAAGAGGAGAAACTCGGCGAAGCCCAGTCGCGGGCCGCGGTCGCGGAGGAGCGCACCCGGATCGCGCGCGAGCTGCACGACGTCGTCGCGCACAGCATGAGCGTGATCGTGCTGAACGCCGAAGGCGCGAAGCTGGCCCGGCACCGCGATCCCGAAGCCGTCGACCGCACGCTCGACACGATCGTCCACACGGGCCGTGACGCGCTGGCCGAACTGCGGCGGCTCCTCGAAGTGCTGCACGCCGGCCAGGCGGCGCGCAGTCCGCAGCCGACGCTCGACGAACTGCGCGACCTCGTCGAGCAGTCCGGGCGGGACGTCGCGCTCGACGTCACCGGCGACCCGGGCGGGCTGCCCGCGAGCGCCGCGCTGCAGGCGTACCGGATCGTCCAGGAGGCACTGACCAACATGATCAAGCACGCCCCGGCGGACGCGACCGGCCGCGTCCGCGTCGCCTTCGAGCCACCGCGGATCCGGATCGAGGTGACGAACACCGGCGGCCGCGCGTCGCCGTCCCCCGTCCTGCCGTCGTCCGGGCGCGGGCTGACCGGGATGCGCCAGCGCGTCGAGATGTACCGCGGCGAACTGACCACCGGACCGCTTCCCGACGGCGGGTACCGCGTGTGCGCGAGCCTGGTGGTCGGGCCGTGACCACCCGGATCCTGCTCTGCGACGACCAGCAGCTGGTCCGCGTCGGCCTGCGGATGATCGTCGAAAGCCAGGACGATCTCGAAGTCGCCGGAGAGGCAGCCAACGGTGAGGAGGCCGTGGCCCTGGCCCGGGAGCTGCGGCCCGACCTGGTGCTGATGGACGTCCGGATGCCGGTGCTCGACGGCGTCGCGGCGACCGCGCGGATCTGCGCCGAGCTGCCGGACGTGCGCGTCCTGATCATCACGACCTTCGACCTCGACGAGTACGCGTACGCGGCGTTGCGCGGCGGGGCCAGCGGGTTCCTGGTGAAGGACGCGCCGTCGGAGGAGATGCTCGTGGCGATCCGCGGAGTGCTGCGGGGCGACTCGATGGTCTCGCCGTCGGTCACGCGGCGGCTGCTCGACCGGTACCTCGCCGACGAGCGCGACCCGGTGGACACCGCCCGGCTCGGCGCGTTGACCGAGCGCGAGAAGGACGTGCTGGGGCTCATCGCGCGCGGGCTCTCGAACGGCGAGATCGCGGCGAAGCTGTACATCGGCGAGACGACGGTGAAGACGCACGTCGGGCGGATCCTCGGCAAGCTGCGGCTGCGCGACCGGGTGCACGCGGTGGTGTTCGCCTACGAGTCCGGACTGGTGCGCCCGGGTTCCTGATCGTTCCCTATACAACTCATTTGGAGGTTTGTTTAGAGTATTTTTCATGACGATATACAAGTCCGAAGCGGGTGCACGCCTGCTCAGGGAGCGCTATCTCGACGCCTTGCGGGCCTGGCCCGTCCCCCACGATCAAGTGCGCGTGCCGACGCCGGACGGCGAGACGTTCGTCCTGGTGTCCGGTCCGGAGAGCGCGCCGCCGCTGGTGCTGCTGCACGGCTCCGGGAGCAACTCCGCGGAGTGGGCCGGGCGGCTGCCCGCTCTGGCCGGGGCGTTCCGGGTATACGCGGTCGACATCATCGGCGAGCCGGGGATGAGCGCCGAGACGCGGCCGCCGCTCGACGGCGGCCGGTACGCGGCGTGGCTGGACGCGGTGCTCGACCACTTCGCGGTGGGCCGGGCGGCCTTCCTGACGTCGTCGTTCGGCGGCTGGGTCGCCCTCGACCACGCGATCCGGCGGCCCGCGCGCGTCGCGGCGCTGGCGCTGCGGTGCCCGATCGGGCTGGGCCCGATGAAGAAGGGGTTCGTGGTCAAGGCCGTGCTGCTGGCGCTGCTGGGCGAGAAGGGACGGCGGAAGTCCGTGGCGGGCACGCTGGGCGAGCCGGAGTCGTCGCCGGTCGTCGAGCACCAACTGCTCGTGTCGGCGAACTACCGGTACCGCACCGGCCCGTTCCCGGTCTTCGACGACGCGGCGCTGGCCCGGCTGACCATGCCGGTGTACGCGGTCGCCGGGGCGGACGACGCCATGGTCGACTCGGCGACGACGGCACGGCGGCTGACGGCGGCCGGCGCGGAGGTGGACCTGCTGCCGGGCGCCGGACACCACCTCCCGGCCGCGGGCGACCTGGAGTTCCTGACCCGCGCGGTGGCGAACGGTGATTTCACCGGTTGATGGCAGGATGAGCCCTATGCGGCGTGTGCTGGGTCTCATCGGTGTCGTGTCCCTGCTGGTCGCGGGCTGTTCGGGGGCGGCGAGCGAGCCGGTCCAGAGCGTCCCGCCCGCGGCGACGCCGTCGGCCTCGAGCGGGAAGTTCAAGGTCGAGACGGTGACGGCCGGGCTCGAGCACGGCTGGGACGTCGGGTTCCTGCCCGACGGCGGCATCCTCGTGCCGCAGCGGCCCGGCAAGCTCGCGCTGGTCCGCGACGGGAAGGCGGCCGAAGTCCGCGCCGACTTCTCCGACGTGCTGGTCAAGGGCGAAGGCGGGCTGCTCGGCATGGTCGTCAGCCCCGACTTCACCACCAGCCGCGAGTTCATCACGTGCCAGGACCACCAGGAGGGCGGCAAGGCCGTCGACATCCGGCTGGTCACGTGGAAGCTGGCCGAGGACGGCGCGAGCGCGACCAAGGTGAAGGACCTGCTGACCGGGCTCCCGGTGAACCCCAGCGGCCGCCACTCCGGCTGCCGCCCGACGTTCGCCCCGGACGGCGCGCTGCTGGTCGGCACCGGTGACACCGCCCGCGCGTCGATCGCCCAGGACCGCCACTCCCTCGGCGGCAAGGTGCTGCGGCTGGACGCGAAGACGGGGAACCCGTTGCCGGACAACCCGTTCATCACGTCGTCCGACCCGCACGAGCGGCTGATCTACACCTACGGCCACCGCAACGTCCAGGGCGTGGCGATCCGCCCGGGCAGCGGCCAGGTGATCACCGCCGAGCACGGGCCGACGTTCGACGACGAGGTCAACCTCCTCAAGCCGGGCGCGAACTACGGCTGGGACCCGTCGAAGGGCGGCACCGACTCGAGCTACGACGAGAGCGTCCCGATGACCGACCTCAAGCGCTTCCCGGACGCGGTGAGTCCACTGTGGACGTCCGGCAAGATCACCGAGGCGATCAGCGGCGACGCCTTCCTGACCGGCGCCCAGTGGGGCCCGAACGACGGCGCGCTGGTCGTGGTGGCGCTGAAGGGCCAGAAGCTGCTGCTGTACCACTTGGACCCGGCGGGCAAGGTCCTCGACGTCACGCTCCCGCCGGAGTTCGACGACAAGTTCGGCCGCCTCCGCGCGGTCCGCAGCGGCCCGGACGGCGCCCTGTACGTGACGACATCGGACGGCGCCGACGACAAGCTGCTGAAGGTCACGCCCGCGTGATCATGAAAAAAACACACCGAGCCGGTGCCCGGAACACTGTCGCCCGGGGGCTTGATCGCGGAACATGTTTCGTACCAAGAGTTTTCGCCCGCCCCCGACGAGTGTTGGACGCGGTCCGAAGATAGCGTTCCCGCGGCAGCACCGCGCCGGTCCCCGGGCGCCATCGCCGACCTGGCGATCGGGGACCGGCCTCCAGCCACGACCCCGGCCCCGCGGCCGGGCACCGAGAAGCCGTCAGTTCCCCAGGTGAGCCCCGCCGTTGACGTGCACCACTTGGCCGGTGACGTGCCCGGCGGCGGGGCTCGCCAGAAACGCCACCACCGCGGCCACGTCCTCCGGGGTGCCCGGTCGCTTGTTCATCGTGTTGCCGACCAGCCACTCGCGACGGCGGTCGCTGAGCTGCCCGTGGAAGAACTCGGTGTCGCCGACCAGCCCGGGCGCGACGACGTTCGCGGTGATCCCGCGCGGGCCGAACTCCCGGGCCACGCTCACGTTCCAGCCCTCGACCGCGGCCTTCGCGGCGCCGTACGACCCGGCGCCGGTGTGGGCGGCGATCGAGCCGATCGTCACGATCCGGGCGCCGTCGGCGAAGCGCTCGCGCAGCGCGTGCGTCACCAGGGCGGCACTGACCACATTGGACCGGAGGTTCCGCTCGAACGCGGCCGCGAAGCCGGCGAGCCCCTCCCCTTCCGCGTCGAGGAAGTCCGTGTTGCCGCCGGCGTTGTTGACGAGCACGTCGACGCGGTCCGGCAACTCCGCCAGTGCGGCTTCGACGGCCGCGGGATCGGCGGCGTCGAACACGACGGGCCGCGCGCCCAGGAGCGTCGCGGCCTCGGTGAGCACCTGTTCGCGGCGGCCGGTGATCGTGACGCGGTCGCCGGCGAAGGCGGCCGCGACCGCGTAGCCGATGCCCGTGCCGCCGCCGGTCACCACGACTTCCCGGTTGTTCCCCATGCCCCGACCCTAGTGCCTAGGATCGGGGCATGACCAAGATCGATCCGGCCACGTCCGCGCTCGTGCTCGTCGACCTGCAGGAGCGGATCGTGGCGCTGCCGACCACGCCGTACCGCGGCGAAGAGGTCGTCGCGAACGCCCTGCGCCTGCGAGAAGCCTTCCGCGGGGCGGGCGCCCCGGTGGTGGTCGTGAAGGTGTCCCGGCCGGACAACCCGCCGGGCAACGAGGTGGTCTTCGACGCGCAGGACGACAAGATCGTCACGAAGTACGCGATCGGCGGCTTCGCCGGCACCGACCTGGACGAGTTCCTGCGCGGCAAGGGCGTCCGCACGGTGTACTTCGGCGGCATCGCGACGGAGTTCGGCGTCGAGTCGACCCTGCGCGCGGCGTCCGACCACGGCTACGACACGGTGGCGGTCTCCGACGCGATGACAGCGCTTTCCGAGATCTCCCACGAGAACGCGATCACGAAGATCTTCCCGCGGCTCGGCACGGTCGTGACGACGGACGAGGCGCTGGCGGGACTGGCGTGATCGACAAGGTCGAGTGGCTGCACGTCGTGGACGGCCGCGTGCTGGCCGCGCGGTCCCGCGGCAAGGACAAGTTCTACCTGCCCGGCGGCAAGCGCGAGCCGGGCGAATCGGACACCGAGACGCTCATCCGCGAGATCCGCGAAGAACTGGACGTCGAGGTCACGCCGTCGACGATCGCCCCGGCGGGCACGTTCGAAGGCCAGGCCCATGGCAAAGCGGCAGGCACCCTGGTCCGGACGGCGGCCTACACGGCGGACTACCGGGGGACGCTCAAGGCGAGCAGCGAGATCGAGGAGATCGCCTGGTTCGCCCACGCGGACCGGCCGCGGGTGTCCCTGGTCGCCCAGCTGATCTTCGACCACCTGCACGACGCCGGTGAGCTGCGGTGATCGACAAGATCGCCTGGCTGCACGCGGTCGACGGCCGCGTCCTCAGCACCCGCTCACGCGGCAAGGACGTGTACTACCTCCCCGGCGGCAAGCGCGAGCCGGGCGAATCGGACACCGAAACACTGGTCCGCGAGATCCGCGAAGAACTCGACGTCGAGATCACCCCGGCGTCGATCGCCCCGGCCGGCGTGTTCGAGGCGGAGGCGCACGGCCACGCGGCGGGCACCCTGGTCCGGATGACCTGCTACACCGCGGAGTACACGGGCACGCCGGCCGCCAGCAGCGAGATCGAAGAGATCGCCTGGCTGACCTACGCGGACCGCGATCGGGTTTCGGCGGTGGACAAGCTCATCTTCGACCACCTGCACGAGACCGGCCGGCTCGGCTGACGGCCGAAGCCCTCACCCCAGCCGCAGCTTCGGCTTGTGCTCCAGGTGGGACAGCCCGTTCCACGCCAGGTTCACCAGGTGGGCCGCGACCTCGTCGCGCTTCGGCTTCCGCGCGTCCAGCCACCACTGGCCGGTCAGCGCGACCATGCCCACCAGGGCCTGGGCGTACAGTGCCGCCAGCTTCTCGTCGTAGCCGCGGGCCGCGAACTGCTGGGCCAGGATGTGCTCGACCTGGCTCGCGATGTCGTTCAGCACCGTCGAAAACGTGCCTGTCGAACTCGCCACCGGCGAATCCCGCACCAGGATGCGGAAGCCGTCGTGGGAATCCTCGACGTACGACAGCAGGGCCGTGGCCGCCTGTTCGAGCATCACGCGGGGGTGGCCGCCGTGCAGCGTGGAGACCATGCGGTCCAGCAACAGCTGCGTTTCGCGGTCGACGACCACCGCGTAGATGCCCTCTTTGCCGCCGAAGTGCTCGTACACGACCGGCTTCGACACGTTGGCGCGGTGCGCGATCTCCTCGATCGACGTGCCGTCGAAGCCCTTCTCGGCGAACAGCGCCCGTGCCACGTTCAGCAGCTGGCGGCGCCGTTCGCTGCCGGTCATCCGCACCCTTGTCACCGGGGCGGCCGGACGTGCCCCGGTGACCTGCTGCTCACGCTTCGAACGTCGTCTCCCCGCCACTGTCGCAGCCTAGTTGACTAGCTCTTTTCCGTCGCGATACGGGCCAGGCGCTGCGGGGTCGGCCAGCGGACGTCGTGCACCCAGCCGAACTTCTCGAAGATCCAGATCAGCCGCGCGGAGATGTCGATCTGGCCGCGCTTGACGCCGTGGCGCGCGGACGTCGGGTCGGCGTGGTGCAGGTTGTGCCACGACTCGCCGAACGAGAAAATGGCCAGGGGCCAGAAGTTCGCCGACTTGTCGCGGGCGGCGAACGGGCGCTCGCCGATCATGTGGCAGATCGAGTTGACCGACCAGGTGACGTGGTGCAGCACGCAGATGCGCACCAGGCCCGCCCAGAAGAACGCCGTCACGGCGCCCCAGAGCGACCACGAGATGAGCCCGCCCAGCAGGGCCGGCAGCGCCAGGCTGACGAGCGACCACAGCCAGAACAGGTCGTCGACCTTCTTGATCGCCGGGTCCTTCACCAAGTCGGGCGCGAAGCGCTCGGCGTTGGTCTGGTCGCGCTCGAACAGCCAGCCCATGTGCGCGTGCCAGAAGCCCTTCGCGATGGCCCACGGCGAGGTGCCGAACGCCCACGGCGAATGCGGGTCGCCGTCGCGGTCGGAGAACGCGTGGTGGCGGCGGTGGTCGGCGACCCAGGTGATCACCGGGCCCTGCAGGGCGATGCTGCCCGCGATGGCCATGAGCACGCGCAGCCACTGCTTGGCCTTGAACGAGCCGTGCGTGAAGTAGCGGTGGTACGACACCGTGATGCCGAGCCCGCTGATGGCGTAGAAGACGACGAAGATGCCGACGTCGACCCAGCTCAGTCCCCAGCCCCAGGCGAACGGCACCGCGACCAGCAGTGCCACCAGCGGCGCGATCACGCCGAAGTAGACCGACAGCTGCACGCCGATGCCCCGCGTGCCTTCGATGACGGGTTTGGGCCCCTTGGGTGCCGAGGGCTCCCCGGCGGGCTGAGAACGGTCGAGCGTGGCCGTCATACGCTTCACTTCTCCCTACGCGGGCAGCCCTTTGACGTAGGGTGCCCTAACCTACGATGCCGTAAGTTACGGTACAGGAGGTTCCGGCGGCTGGGGAGTGCCTGAACCCACACACCCGGTGTTCGGAACGGAGTACCCGGCGGACTGGGCGCTAACGCATCCCCCGCGCGGACGACACCCGATCGTCGCTATCCTGACCAGGTTCGATCCGCCGTAGTGTAATCGGCAGCACTTCAGATTTTGGTTCTGACAGTTCAGGTTCGAATCCTGGCGGCGGAGCAGCAGAAGGACCCGAACCCACGACACCGGGAGGTTGGCGCTGACCGACGAGGCGACCGACCCGGTGGCGGCCAGGCGTCCCGCCCTGGCCGAGATGTCCGACGCCTGGCTCGTCGGGCGCGCGCGGGAACTGATCGCCGCGGTCCAGCGGCAGGAGTACACGCAGCAGCTCCAGATCGTCGAACTGATGGACGAGCTGCTCGACGAGACCCAGCGCCGCGGCGAGCCGACCATGGTCGCGCAGCTGCTGCGCGCCTCCGCCATCGCGCGGCTGATCACCAAGGGCCTGGCCGCCGAGGCCGAGCCGCGGCTCGACGAGATGCTCGCGCACACCCGGCGCCACGGCCTCGCGCTGCTGCGGGCCGACGCGCACGCGCTGCGCGGGCGCCGCCTGGTCATCGCCGCGCAGGAGGACCCCGCGCTCACCGAGATCGCCCGCGCGCTGGCGATCCTCGACGACTCCGCGATCCCGAACCGGCAGGTCGGCATCCGCCAGTGGAACCGGATGCTGTGGTCGACGCTGAACGACTGCTGGATCGTGCTGAACCAGCTCGGCGTCTACGAAGCCGCCGAGGAGGTCATCGGCCGCGCCGCGAGCGCGATCCGCGAAAGCGCGAGCCCGCACGAGATCACGCTGCAGCTGATGAACCGCGTCAAGATGCTGCTGGGCTGGGGCCTGCGGCTCGAACGCATCGACGAGTACGACGAGAGCGCCGAGAAGTTCCGCACGGCCGCGTCGATGGCGGTCGCCGCGGAGGGCCCCTTCACCGAGTCGCTCTTCCCGCGGAAGGCGAACGTCTCGGCCGTCGACCAGGTCGGCGTCCTCGCCGCCGCGCAGGCGCTGCACAGCCCGACCACCGACCAGATCGACCGGCTCCGGGCGCTGCACGAAGGCACCGGCTACCCGGGCGAGCGCGAGATCGTCGCGATCGCGCTGGCCCGCTGCCTGGACAAGGGCGGCCGCCGCGAAGAGGCCCTCGACGTGCTGCGCTCGGCGCGCGAGTTCCTCGGCGACGACACCTCGCAGCCGTCGATGCGGCTGAACATCGCCCGCGAGCTGGCCCGGCTCGACACGAGCCCGGACTACGCGTCCGGGGCGAGCCAGTCGCTGATCGACTACGCGACCCGGCTCGAGTCCGAGATGTGGAGCCTGCGCGAGTCGCAGATCGCCACCCTGAACGCCCGCCGCGAGCACGAACGGCTGTCCGCCGAGCACGGCGCGATCACCCAGCAGGCGCTGCAGGACCCGCTCACCGGCCTGCCGAACCGGCGCGCGCTGGACGAGAAGCTGCGCCAGCTCGCCTCGTCGGCCGACGCGCAGCCCCTCGCCGTCGCGCTGGTCGACCTCGACGGCTTCAAGGGCGTCAACGACAAGCAGTCGCACGCCGAAGGCGATAACGTGCTGCGTGTCGTCGCGAGCACGCTTCGTGACGCCCTGCGCGGGGACGACCTGGTGGCGCGCTACGGCGGCGACGAGTTCATCGTGCTGCTGCCGGGCACGCCGGCGTCCGCGGCGAAGATGGCGCTCGGCCGCGCCGTGAAGTCCGTCGCAGGCCTGCCGCACCACCTTTCGCACGGCGTGACGCTGTCGATCGGGCTCGTCTCGCTGCGGCCGCAGGAGCGCGGCGAGCAGGTCCTCGCCCGCGCGGACGCGGCCATGTACCAGGCGAAACGCGGCGGCGGCAACCAGGTGGCGTCGGCGAACTCGATGGCCGCCGACCCGGCAGCCGCGTGGGCGAGCGAGGCCCCTCCGACCGACCCCGCGTGGGACGCCGAGGACCACAGTTAGGATCGGTGCCCGACAGAAGCCATCCTTTGGTAACCGTTGGGAGCGCCGTTGACCGGCCCGCTGAGCACGTTGATCCTCGCCGCGGGTGAGGGCACCCGCATGCGTTCCTCGACGCCCAAGGTGCTGCACCCGATCGCCGGGCGCCCCCTGGTCGAGCACGCCGTCCGGGCCGCCGCCGGCCTGGACCCCGAGCACCTCGTGGTCGTAGTCGGCCACGGCCGCGAAGCCGTCGGCGAACGCCTCGCCCAGGTCGCCGGCACCCTCGGCCGCGCGGTCGGCACCGCGGTGCAGGACCAGCAGAAGGGCACCGGCCACGCCGTCTCGTGCGCGCTCGCGACCCTGCCCGCCGACCTGACCGGCACCGTGCTCGTCAGCTACGGCGACGTCCCGCTGCTCGACACCGAGACCCTGCGCGCCCTGCTCGAGGAGCACACCGAGGCGAAGAACGCGGTCACCGTGCTCACCGCCGTGGTCGCCGACCCGACCGGCTACGGCCGCATGGTGCGCGACGCGGCGGGCAAGGTCACCGGGATCGTCGAGCACAAGGACGCCACCCCGGAGCAGGCGGAGATCACCGAGATCAACTCGGGTGTCTACGCCTTCGACGCCGCTGTGCTGCGTGACGGTCTCTCGCGCCTCTCGACCGACAACGCGCAGGGCGAGCTCTACCTCACCGACGTGCTCGGCATCGCGAACGGCGACGGGCTGCACGTCGGCGCGCTGGTCGTCGACGACCCGTGGCTGACCGAGGGCGTCAACGACCGCGTCCAGCTGTCGGTGCTCGGCGCCGAGCTGAACCGCCGGATCGTGCAGCGCTGGCAGCGCGAGGGCGTCACGGTCGTCGACCCGGCCTCGACCTGGATCGACGCCGGCGTGACCCTCTCCCGCGACGTCGTCATCGAGCCGGGCGTGCAGCTCAAGGGCACGACGTCGGTCGGCGAAGGCACGACGGTCGGCCCGGACAGCACCCTGACGAACATGACCATCGGCGCCCGCGCCTCGGTGGTGCGCGTGCACGGTTCGGACTCCGAGCTGGGCGACGGCGTCAACGTCGGCCCGTTCACCTACCTGCGGCCGGGCACCAAGCTGGGTGAAAAGGGCAAGCTCGGCGCGTTCGTCGAGACGAAGTCCGCCGACATCGGCGCGGGCACGAAGGTGCCGCACCTGACCTACGTCGGCGACGCCACGATCGGTGAGCACAGCAACATCGGCTGCTCCAGCGTGTTCGTGAACTACGACGGCGTGAACAAGCACCGCACCGTTATCGGGTCGTATGTCCGGTTGGGCGCGGACAACACGTTCGTCGCCCCGGTGCAGGTCGGTGACGGCGCTTACAGTGGTGCGGGTGCCGTGATCCGCGAGGACGTCCCGCCGGGCACACTCGCGGTGTCGGCGCCGCCGCAGCGCAACATCGAAGGCTGGGCGATCCGGCGCCGGCCGGGTACGCCCGCGGCGGAGGCGGCCCAGGCCGCCCTCGACGCCGAGTCAGCAGCAGGAACCGACGGGGAGTCGCCAGCATGAGTCCGAAGCAAGGCACGCCGAAGAAGAATCTGATGCTCTTCTCCGGTCGCGCGCACCAGGAGCTCGCCGAAGAGGTGGCCAAGCACCTCAACGTGACGATCACCCCGCAGACGGCGCACACGTTCGCGAACGGCGAGCTGTTCGTCCGGTTCGAGGAGTCCGTCCGCGGCACCGACGCCTTCGTCATCCAGGCGCACACCACGCCCATCAACGAGTACGTGATGGAGCAGCTGATCATGGTGGACGCGCTCAAGCGGGCGAGCGCGAAGCGGATCACCGTCGTGATGCCGTTCTACCCGTACGCGCGCCAGGACAAGAAGCACAAGGGCCGCGAGCCGATCTCGGCGCGGCTGATCGCGGACCTGTTCAAGACCGCGGGCGCCGACCGGATCATGACGGTCGACCTGCACACCGCGCAGATCCAGGGCTTCTTCGACGGCCCGGTCGACCACCTGATGGCGCAGACCGTGCTGGCCGACCACATCAAGGCCACCTACGGCGACGCCGACATCACGGTCGTCTCGCCGGACTCGGGCCGCGTGCGGCTGGCGGAGAAGTGGGCGCAGCAGCTGGGTGACCGGCCGATCGCGTTCATCCACAAGACGCGCGACCCGGACAAGCCCAACCAGGCCGTGGCCAACCGCGTGGTCGGCAAGGTCGAGGGCAAGCTCTGCGTCCTGATCGACGACATGATCGACACCGGCGGCACGATCGTGAAGGCCACCGAGGCCCTGATCGACGAGGGCGCGGCGGACGTCGTCATCGCGACGACCCACGGCATCCTGTCCGACCCGGCGACCGAGCGGCTTTCGCAGTGCAAGGCGCGCGAGGTCATCGTGACGAACTCGCTGCCGATCCCGGCGGAGAAGCGGTTCCCGGGCCTGACGGTCCTGTCGATCGCCCCGATGCTGGCCGAAGCCATCCAGCAGGTCTTCGAAGACGGCTCGGTTACGTCCCTCTTCGACGGCAACGCCTGAACCCGTCCGCCGGGCGCGAAACCCCGCGCCCGGCGGGGGTCTCCGGCGCTAGCGTCGCCGGCATGGGGAACTTCAAGTTCGGCGTCAGCCTCCGCGAGATCGGCAGCCGCGACGCCTGGATCGCCAAGTGCCGGCGGGCCGAAGAGCTCGGCTACGACGCCATCACCGTGCCCGACCACCTCGGCACCGGCCGGTTCGCGCCGTTCCCGGTGCTGGCCATGGCGGCCGCCGTCACCGAACGGCCGCGGCTCGGCACGCTCGTGTCCAATGTGCCCTTCTACAACCTCGCGCTCTTCGCGCGCGAAGCCTCCTCGACGGCCGCGCTGCTCGACGGCCGCCTCGACCTCGGCCTCGGGGCCGGGCACATGAAGAGCGAGTTCGACGACGCGGGCCTGCCGTGGCACGACGCCGCGACGCGCATCGGCTACCTCGGCGAAAGCATCGGCCACCTGCGCAAGCACTTCGACGACGAGGGCATCGCCCAGCCCCGCCTGCTCGTCGCGGGCAACAGCGACGGCGTCCTCGACCTCGCCGCCCGGCACGCCGACGTCGTCGGGTTCGCCGGGCTCCGGCAGCAGCCCGGGAAACCGCCGGGCACCTTCAAGCTCGACAACGCCGAGGCGATGGACGAGCGCGTCGCGTTCTTCCGGGCCAGGGCGACGCGCGAAGTCGAGTACAACATGCTCGTCCAGCACGTCGAGGTCACCGACGACCGGCGCGCGGCCGCCGAGGCGTGGCACGAGAAGACCGAGCGCAGCGCCGTCGCCGACGCCGGCGAACTCCTCGACGCACCGCAGCTGGTGCTGGGCACGGTCGAGGAGATCGCCGGGCAGCTGGTGGCGCGGCGCGAACGCTACGGCTTCACCTACATCACCGTGTTCGAGCCGTTCCTCGAAGCGTTCGCGCCGGTGATCCGCGAACTTCAGTAAGCGACCGTGAAGCGCGCGCGGCGGTGCTTCGGCTGCTCGATCTCGTCGACGTACGCGATCGCGTAGTCGTCGCCGCCGATGACGGACTTGCCGTTCTCGTCGGTCAGCAGGACGTCGCCGCCGATGCGGAACTTCTCCGTGCGCTCGCCCGGGATCCACGCGCCGAACTCGGCGGCGGGGCTGACGTAGAACCAGTCGAGGTCGTCCGGCTGCTCGCGCAGCAGGTACAGCACCTCGGCGTGGTTGCCCGCTTCTTCCTTGTACTCGTCCGGGAACTCCGGGGTGTCGAACAGCCGCGGGCCGCCCTCGGCGACGAGCAGGCTCGACGCCCCGCCCACGAACGACAGCCGGACGCCGTTCTCGCGCGCGGCGCGGACCAGCCCGGGCACGGCGTCGATCAGCTTCTTCCCGTCGATCGCGCGCGCCGGCGTCGCGACCACGATCACGTCAGCGTCCTTCGCGACCTGCGCGACGAACTCCTCGTCGTGCAGCGAACCCTGCCGCGCCTCGACGCCTTCGGGCACCGAACCCTCGTTGCGCGCGACCCCGACGACCTCGTGCCCGCGGCGCAGCGCCTCGGCGCCGATCTTGCCGCCCGCGTACCCCGTCGCCCCGAAAACCACCAGCTTGGCCATTGGATCTCCTCCGTTGTCATCGGCCTTCGAGGCCGATGTTAAGAACGGAAGATCACCTACTTCAACGGGAGCAACGCACCCCCGGGTAGGTGTCCAGGTCAGCCGCCCAGGCCGGCGAACTCCGCGGCCACCTTCTGCTTCACGGCGTTGGCGTCGAGCGCCGCGCGGACCTCCGCGGTCGCGTTCGGCTTCGACAGGACCTGGTAGCTGGCCGTCTTGTTGGGCAGCTTGAACTTGACCGTGCAGGACATCTTGACCGTCGCGTACGGCTCGGCGTCGGCCGCGGTCGTGCACGTCTGCGCGCCGAGCGAATCGGCGCTCACCTCGACCGAGAGGTTGATGTGCACGACGCTCTTCTCGCCGCCCGCGGGCGAGCCGACCACGCTGGTGGAGACGTCGACCGTCGTCGTGCAGGAGCCGACGAAGTCCTTGCAGTCGAGCTTGTCGTTGGTGACCACGGCGCTGGCCTGGACCAGGCCCTCGAACGGCGAGCCGAGTGCGCCGACGGTGGTGTCGAGGTCGGTGTGGAACGCCTTCAGCGCGTCCCCGGCGAGCGGGACGACCTGGAACTCGGCGCCGTACTTCGGCCCGGCCTGCGGGTCGAGCAGCGCCGGCGCGAAGCTGACGACGCGGTTCGGCCGGGCCGCGGTGACGCGCAGGACGCTCGGCGCGGCGCCGAGCTGGTAGACCTCGGTGCCGTCCGCGAGCTTCGCCTTGACCGGCTCGCCCAGCCGGTCCAGGCCGGCCAGCGCCTTGCGGAGGCCGTCGGCGAGCGCGGCCGGGGCGAACCGGGCCGCCGGGTCCAGCGGCAGCTCGGAGCCGAGCGACCGCACCCAGCTCGTGCCGAACTGCGTGCCCTCGTCGATCGCGTGCGCCTTCCAGTAGTCGGCGTCGGCCTGGAGGTAGAACTGGCCGCCGACGGCCGCGACCTGGACGACCCCGCCTTCGAGCGGCACCCCGCCGACGGCGGTACCGCCGCGGGTGACCCGGAACTGCTGTTCGGCGCCCTTGACCGTGGCCTTGAGCGCGACCGCGGGCGCCTGGCCCAGCGCGGTCAGCGCGGCGTCGACCGCGGCGCGCTGCTCGGCCCGCCGCTCCGCCGTCTGCCGGTCGGCCGCGGAGACGCCGGCGGTGCCAGGCACCGCCACCTGGCAACCCGCGAGCAGTCCGCCCAGCAGCAGCACCGCCGCCGCCATGCCCCGTCCAGCCCGCATCGCCCCTCGCTCTCCCGCTGCGTCCGAGTGCACCTCGGCCGGTGAAGTCCCGCCACCGGATTTGTGTCGTCACGCACCGGGGTTCAGGAGGGTTCTAGCCTGGTCGGTGCCCCCGCCGCAACCCACCGTGATGAGGTTGGTTTACACTCTTGAGGTTGTCTCGGCGAGGCGGGGCCCTTCTGGGGTGCCCGGCGTGATCGACGCGGCGGCTCGAGTAGCCCCGGCTGTCGTGCACGCCCGAAACTCGCCGCCGAACGCAACCGCCTGAACAGAACAACGCAAGCATCCCCGCCGCAGCATGCTGTCTCCCGCACCATGTTCGTGATTTGAAGGAGTGCCACACCGTGTCCGAGGTACGTCTGTCCGTCGAGCCGCGCACCGAGTTCGGCAAGGGCGCCGCGCGTCGCACGCGTCGCGCCGGCAAGATCCCCGCCGTGCTGTACGGCCACGGCTCGGACCCGCGGCACTTCGCGCTGCCGGCCATCGAGTTCGCCCGCGTCGTCCGCGAGAACGGCTCGAACGCCGTCATCACCCTCGCCATCGAGGGCTCCGACGAGCTCGCGCTGACGAAGACCATCGTCGTGCACCCGCTCAAGAACTACATCGAGCACGTCGACCTGCTGGTCGTGAAGCGCGGCGAGAAGATCGTCGTCGACGTCCCCGTCGTCGTCACCGGCAACCCCGGCCCGGGCGGCCTGGTCAACCAGGACGTCGACACCCTGCAGGTCGAGGTCGAGGCGCTGCACATCCCCGAGCAGTTCGAGGTTTCGATCGAGGGCCTCGAGATCGGCTCCCAGGTCCTGGCGGGCCAGGTCGAGCTGCCCTCGGGCGCGACCCTGGTCACCGACCCGGAGGCGCTCGTCGTGGCCGTCAACGAGCCGCAGCGTGAAGAGTCCGACGACGACGCCGACGAAGCGGGCGACGAGTCGGCCGAAGCCGCCGAATAATAGAATTACCGCGTGACCGAAGACCTGCCCGGGGCCGGCGAGCTGATCCTGCTCGCCGGCCTCGGCAATCCCGGACCCCAGTACGCCGGAAACCGGCACAATGTCGGTTTCATGGTGCTGGACGAACTCGCCGCCCGCATCGGCGGCAAGTTCAAGGCGCACAAGACCGGCGGCGAGGTGCTCGAGGGCCGGCTGGCCGGCCGCCGCGTCGTGCTGGTGAAGCCGCGCTCGTACATGAACCTCTCGGGCGGGCCGGTGGTCGGCGCGGCGCGGTTCTACAAGGTGCCGCCGACCGGCGTCGTCGTGGTGCACGACGAGCTGGACGTCGATTTCGGTGCGCTGAAGCTGAAGTTCGGCGGCGGCGACAACGGCCACAATGGACTCCGCTCGATCACGAAGTCGATCGGCACCCGCGACTACTACCGCGTCCGCTTCGGCATCGGCCGCCCGCCCGGCCGCCAGGACCCCGCGGACTTCGTGCTGAAGGACTTCTCGACGGTCGAGCGCAAGGAGCTCCCGTTCGAGGTGGACCGCTGCGCGGACGCGATCGAGGCGCTCGTCGGCACCGGCTTGGCGGCCGCGCAAAACGCCTTCCACGCGGGCTGACATGGGTGGGATGGTGAAGCCATGACCCCTGACGAAGTCCGGGCGATCGCTTTCGGCAAACCCCGGTTCGGCCGGCGCGGCTACAACGAGGACGAGGTCGACGCGTTCCTCGACCTGATCGCCGAGGCGCTGTCCGGCCGCAACATCCTGACCGCGGACGACATCCACTACGTCGAGTTCACGATCATGCCGGTCGGCATGCGCAGCTACGACCAGGCCCAGGTCGACCTGTTCCTGGACGAGGCCGAAGCGGCGCTCGTGGAGCTGCGCAACCCGCGGCCGGTGGTCGAAGAGCAGCGTCCGCAGGGCCCCCGGAAGTGGTTCGGCCGCACCTGAGCGGTGTGAAACCGGCCACACAGCGCTGCGTAGTCCCGGCTCACTCACAGGCGGACGGCGGCCGCCCGTCGGGGTGAGCTTCGAGGTCCACCCCTTCCGGGGGAGCCTGTTCGCGGGCTAGGACGGTGTACGGCAGTTCGCACCGCCCAACCCCGGAATCGGAGAGTTGCATGTCGTTCACCGCCGAAGACCTCGCCGAGGTCACCTTCGGTAACGCCCCGATCGGCCGCCGTGGCTACGCCAAGCACGAGGTCGACGAGTTCGTCCGGCGGATCGCCAAGACGTTCGCCGAGGAGGACGACCTGACCGCCGCCGAAGTGCACCACGTGGTGTTCGCGAAGCCGCTGATCGGCAAGCGCGGCTACGACGAACGCGAAGTCGACGAGTTCCTCGACGCGGTGGAGGACCAGCTCGCCACGCGCACGGGCCACGCCCCGGACCTGCCGGGCGCCCGCACCCCGGCCGAAGCCACCGCCGACCGCGCCACCCCGCCCACCCTGCGCGCCGAACGCCTCCAACAGCGCTGAGTGGAACTTTCCCTATGAAAGTGCCGCCTCCGGGCCTCCGGGAGCGTCACTTTCATAGGGAAAGTGACGCGTCAGGCGTCGGCGTTCTTCTTGATCTTGTCCGCGAACTGGGTCGCCGTGGCCGCGCGCTTGACCTTGCCCGACGGCGTCTTGGGCAGGCTGCCCGCCGGGAGCACGACCACCGCGTACGGGCGCATGTCGACGGCGTCGCGGACCCGGGCCGAGACCTGCTTCATCAGGTTCTTCTCCGCCTCGGCGTCACCGGCCAGCTTCGACTCCACGACCACCGCGAAACGCTCGCGACGGCTGCCCGCGTCCAGCCGGACCGCCACCGCGTTGCCGGCCCGCACCCCTTCGACCGAGGTCGCCGCGCGCTCGATGTCCGTGGGGTACAGGTTGCGGCCACCCATGATGATGACGTCCTTGCGGCGGCCACAGATGACGATCTGGCCGTCGACCAGGTAGCCGAGGTCGCCGGTGTTGAGCCAGCCGTTCTCGTCCTGGGTGGCGAGCGGGCCGTCCATAGTCAGGTAGCCGGGCGTCACGGCCTCGCCGCGCAGCCGGATCTCGCCGACTTCGCGGTCACCGACACGCTCACCGGCCTCGTTCACGATCTCCGCCTCGAGCCCGTCCAGCGGACGGCCGAGCAGCGCGAACGACCGGACGTCGTCGGTGCCGCGCCGCGGGTCGCCCTCGGGGACCGGCACCGCGCGGTTGCCGGCCTCGAGCGCGTCCGCCTCGACGACGTCGAGGGTCAGCCCGGTGAACAGCGGCGCGAACGAGACGGCCAGGGTCGCCTCGGCCATGCCGTAGGCCGGGAAGACGCACTCCGCCGGCATCTTGAACCGGGCACCGGCGTCGACGAACGTCTGGACGGCGGTCTCGTCGATGGGCTCGGCACCGTTGAGGGCGATGCGCAGCTTCGAGAGGTCGAAGTCCTCGTCGTCGACGCGGGCCATCCGGCGCCCGACGATCGCGTAGGCGAAGTTCGGCGCCGCCGTCGTCGTGCCGTGGTACTTGGTGATCAGCCGGGGCCAGATCAACGGCCCCGACAGGAACTCGACCGGCGTGATCTTGACGAGCTCGACGCCGAAGGTCATCGGCACGGTCAGGAAGCCGACCATGCCCATGTCGTGGAAGGTCGGCAGCCAGGACACCATCACGTCGACGTCGAAGTCGAACTCCGCGCGGTCGACCATGGCCTTGACGTTGGAGTACAGGTTGCCGTAGGTGATCCGCACGGCCTTCGGGTCGGCGGTGGAACCGCTGGTCAGCTGCAGCAGCGCGGTTTCGCCTTCGTCGGTGCCGACGACTTCGGCGAGCGGCTCGGCGCCGGTCAGGTCGCTGATCAGCTTGAAGCCGATGCCCTTCTCCGCCAGCACCGGCGCCAGCTGGTCGAACGGCTCGCCCAGCAGCACCAGGTTCGACCCGATCATCCCGAGCACCCGCACGGTGTCCTCGGCCCACTCGGCGAGATCGGTGCGCGGCGTCGGCTGGTGCAGCATGGTGACGCTGCCCCCGGCGAGCCACACGGCCTGTACGGTCGGCGCGATCAGCACCGGCGCCGCGGCCAGCACCGCGACGGCACCCCCGCGTTCGAACCCACCGGCGACCAGCCCACCGGCGATCCGCCGCGCTTCCTGGTGCACCTCGGCCCAGGTCCGCCGAACCGGCTCGTTCGGCTCCCCCGTGACCATGCCCCGCTGCTGTCCCCGCCCCGTCGCGGTGGCGACCAGCGTGTCCACGAACCTGCTCATGGCGGGAACATTACTGTCTCGGCGTCAACATCCGCCCGCCAACGCGGAAACCGGGCCACGCAACCAGCTGTCGACTTGGCGCTGCCCCCGCAACCGGACGACGACGAGACCGGGGTGGCGGTTCTCGTCGATGGTCCGGCGGACCCGGGCGCGCAGGATCGGGTGGTAGCGCCACGAGACGCGGACGATGTGGTCGCGGTCGGTGAAGAAAGTGCGCAGCGGCCCTTCGACGTTGCCCCCGGGGATCTTCGAACCCCGGCCGGCCCGGCGTTTCAGCGTGCGGAGCACGACCCGGGTCGTCGTCAGGGCCCGCGGGTGGTCGAGCCACACCAGCACGTCGAGGCGCGCCGTCATCCGCTCCCGGACCGGTTCGCCCTGCCATTCGATGGCCCAGGCGTCGCCGGCCAGGTGGGCGAGGACGTCGGCCTGCCAGGTTTCCCGCACGGTCCAGCCCGGGCCGTGGAAGAAGGACTCGAACTCGACGTACGGCACCCCGAGCCGCTCCCCCAGCGTCCGCGCCAGGGTCGACTTGCCCGACCCCGCCGGGCCCGCCACCGCGATCCGCCGGACCGGCCCGTCGAGGGCGTCGTGCGGCCCGAGCACCCGGGTCACTCCAGCAGTTCGGACGTCTCCAGCCAGCGGCCCTCGACGTCCTCGATCTCGCCCTGGACGCCCTTCAGCTCGGCGTTGAGCTCCATCAGCTTCGCCGGGTCCGTCGCCGCCGCCAGCAGGGACGCGTGGAGCTTCTCCTCCTTCGCGTGCAGCTGGTCGAGCTTGCGCTCCAGCCGCCCGAGTTCCTTCTGGGCCGCTCGCAGGTCCGCCGCGGACTTCTTCGCCTCCACCTTCGCGGCGGACGGTGCCGGGCCGGTGACCTCCTTGGCGGCCGAGCGGCGGTTCAGGTACTCCTCGATGCCGCCCGGCAGGTGGGTGATGCGGCCGTCGCCGAAGAGGGCGACGATCGTGTCGCAGACGCGTTCCACCAGGTAGCGGTCGTGCGAGACGACGACCATCGTGCCCGGCCAGCCGTCGAGGAGGTCCTCCAGCTGCTGCAGCGTGTCGATGTCCAGGTCGTTCGTCGGCTCGTCGAGGAGCAGCACGTTCGGCTCGGCCATCAGCAGGCGGCACAGCTGCAGCCGCCGCCGCTCGCCGCCGGAGAGGTCGCCGACCGGGGTCCACTGGCGGGCCTGGGGGAAGCCGAGCTTCTCGCCCAGCTGCGACGCCGTCATCTCCTGCTTGCCGAACACCACGCGGCCGGCCACCTGCTCGATCGCCTGCAGCACGCGCAGGTCGCCGGGCAGGTCGTCGAGCTCCTGGCGCAGGTGCGCGAGCGCGACCGTCTTGCCCTCGATGCGGCGGCCGGTCGACGCCTCGACGTCGCCGCCCAGTAGCTTCAGCAGCGACGTCTTGCCCGAGCCGTTCACCCCGACCAGGCCGATCCGGTCGCCCGGGCCGATCCGCCAGGTGACGTGGTCGAGGAGCGTCCGATCGCCCACCGCGTACGTCGTGTCTTCCAGCTCCAGCACCGTTTTGCCGAGGCGCCGCTTGGCGAACGCCTGCAGCTCGACGGAATCGCGCGGCGGCGGGACGTCGGCGATCAGCGCCTCGGCGGCTTCGACGCGGTAGCGCGGCTTCGAGGAACGCGCCTGCGGGCCGCGGCGCAGCCACGCGAGTTCCTTGCGGGCCAGGTTCTGCCGCTTCTCCTCGGCCGTCGCCGCGAGCCGCGCGCGCTCGGCGCGGGCGAAGATCCAGTCGGCGTAACCGCCTTCGTACTGCTCGACACGGCCGTTCGCGACCTCCCACGTCAGGGTCGCGACGGTGTCGAGGAACCACCGGTCGTGCGTGACGACCACGACCGCGATCCGGCGCGCGAGCAGGTGGTCGGCGAGCCAGCGGACACCTTCGACGTCCAGGTGGTTGGTCGGCTCGTCGAGCACGACGAGGTCGAGCTCCCCGGTGAGCGCGGCGGCCAGGGAAACCCGGCGCCGCTCGCCGCCGGAGAGGTTCGCGGTCGGCTTGTCGAGCCCGATCGCGGTGATCCCCAGCCCGTCCACAATGGACCGGACCCGCGCGTCGGCCGCCCACTCGTGCTCGGCGCCGTAGCGTTCGAGGACGACGTCGGCGACCGTGCTGCCGTCCGGCAGCTCCGTGCGCTGGGTGACGACCGCCATCCGCAGGCCGCCGACGTGGCTCACCCGCCCGGAATCCGGCTCGGCGAGTCCGGAAAGGACTTCCAGGAGCGTGGTCTTGCCACCGCCGTTGAGCCCGACGACGCCGATGCGCTGCCCGGCCGCGACTCCGAGCGAAACGCCGTCCAGGAGCGGGCGGATCCCGTAGGACTTGCTCACCGACTCCAGGTTGACCAGGTTGGCCATCCGCTCAGCCGATCCTCTCTACGATGACGAACCGCGTCGCCACGACCTGCGTCGTGTCGTCCACGGTGAATTCCGGATCCTCCACGGCGGCGCGCATTTCGGCGCTCTGCCAGAACTCCTCGTGCCCGGCGCGCCACTCGGCGACGCTCGTGAAGCCCTCGCCTTCGCCGAGCGCGTGCCGGAGGTCCACTTCGGACAGTGAGAGAACGCGCACCTGAGCGGTCTCGATGACCGCGACCCCGGCGCCGGCGGAGTCGAGCACGAGTTCGCGCTCGCCAACGGAAGGCAACGCTTCGCCCGCCCGCTCGTATTCCACCAGCAGTGCGGAGGTCGTCGTCTTTTCCCCGGCCAGGATCGCCGCGACCAGCTTGTCGCGCAGCGGGCCGGGGAACGCGAATTCCGCGTGCTTCACGCGTGCACCCGCGGCGGCGCCGGGCGGGGGGCGTCGTCGCCGCCGACCACGCGGGCGCCGGGGACCGGGCCGTGGGCCACGCGGACCGTGCGGCAGACACCGGCGCCCGACAGCTCCGCGGCGACCTCGACGGCCGACTGCGCGTCTTCGCAGAGGAACGCGCACGTCGGGCCGGAGCCGGAGACCGTGCCCGCGAGCGCGCCCGCGTTGACGCCGGCCCGGAGGGTGCGGCGCAGCTCCGGGCGCAGCGAGACCGCCGCCGCCTGGAGGTCGTTGCCCAGCAGGAGGGCCAGCTGGCGCGGGTCGCCCGAAGCCAGCGCCTCGACGACCGGGGTGTGCGAACCGATCCGCGGCGGGTTGCCCGCCGCGCGCAGCCGGTCCAGCTCCTTGAACACCTTGGGCGTCGACAGCCCTTCGGAGTCGAACGCCAGCACCCAGTGGAACGTGTGCCGCGACAGCACCGGGACCAGGTGCTCGCCGCGGCCGGTGCCCAGCGCGGTGCCGCCGTAGAGCGCGAACGGGACGTCGCTGCCCAGGCCCGCCGCGATCTCGGCCAGCTCGTCGCGCGTGACGTCGAGGTTCCAGAGCGACGCGAGCCCGACCAGGGTCGCCGCCGCGTCGGCGCTGCCGCCCGCCATGCCACCGGCGACCGGGATGCCCTTGCGCAGCACCACACGGACCTTCGGCTCGCCGGTGCGCCCGACGTGCGAGGACAGCGCTTCGACCGCGCGCCAGGCCAGGTTCTCCGGGCCGGTCGGGACGGTGCCTTCACCCTCGCCGTAGACCTCGATGCCGGGCTCGTCGGCGACCGCGACGGTCACTTCGTCGGTCAGCGACAGCGCCTGGAACACGGTCACCAGCTCGTGGTAACCGTCTTCGCGCAGGTCGTCGACCGAAAGGTGCAGGTTGACCTTGGCCGGGACCCGGACGGTGACTGGGGGCGGAACTACGGCGAGCACCCGACCAGCCTACGTGTCCGCGTTCCGACCAGGAGAAAGGATGTCCAGCCCGACGGCGAGCGCGACCGCCGGCGGGGTTTCCGGGCCGCCTTCGGCGCTGGTGAGCTGCACGGCGACCAGGGCGAGCCGCGCCCGCAGGCTCGCTTCGGGGTCGTCGGACCCGCCGCACAGCCGCTCGTGGAGGCGGAGCATCCGGTCCGCGAGACCGGCGCCCGCGGCGATGGCCTTCAACGCCGTCGCGTTGCGCTGCACCAGGCCGATGACCGGGCCGAACCGGCGCTCGACCAGCTCGGCGTACTCGGTGAGCAGCCGGTCGGGCCGGGTCTCGCGCCCGAGGAGGTCGTCGAGCGCCGCGCCCCAGTCCTCCAGGAGGCTCGTGACGATGTCCTCCTTCGTGCGGAAGTGGTAGTACAGCGCGGCTTTCGTCACCTCGAGCCGCTCGGCGATCTCCCGCAGCGAGCTGCCCTCGTACCCCTGCTCGGCGAACAGTTCGAGCGCGACGCGCTGGATGCGTTCGCGCGTGTCGGTGCGCCGCCCGGCCATGCTCCGCTCCTCAACTTACTTGACGGCCGACTAGCAATCACTTAGCTTGGCATTGCTTGTCGGCCGACAAGCAATGCATCCACAGCTTACCCCGGGGGTTCACCATGACCACAGCCGCGCCACCGCGCGTCGCGGGCCGCTGGCTCGCGCTCGCCGCGCTGGGCCTGGCCCAGCTGATGGTCGTGCTCGACACGACCGTCGTGAACATCGCCCTGCCCTCGGCCCAGCGCGCGCTGGGCCTGTCCGACACCGGCCGCCAGTGGACGATTTCGGCGTACACGCTGGCGTTCGGCGGCTTGCTGCTGCTCGGCGGCCGGCTGGCCGACCGGCTCGGCCGCCGCACCACCCTGCTCGCCGGCATCGCGGGGTTCGCCGTGGCGTCCGCGGTGGGCGGCGCGGCCCCGTCGGCGGGCTGGCTGATCGGGGCGCGGGCCGCGCAGGGCGTGTTCGCCGCGCTGCTGGCGCCGTCGACGATGTCACTGCTGACGCTCACCTTCACCGACCCGCGCGAACGCGGTAAGGCGTTCGGGATCTTCAGCGCCATCATGATGTCCGGCTCCGCGCTGGGCCTCACCGTCGGCGGCGCGCTGACCCAGTTCCTCGACTGGCGCTGGAGCCTCTACGTCAACGTGCCGATCGCCGTGCTGGCCGGGCTGGGCGCCTGGTTCGCCGTGCCACCGACGGCCGCGCACCGCGACACCCGGCTGGACTGGACCAGTGCGGCGCTCAGCTGCGGCGGCGTCGTCCTGCTCGTGCACGCACTGTCCGAAGTGGCCACTCAAGGATTTTCCTTGCCAGTACTGGGTTTCCTCGCGCTCTCGGTGGCACTCCTCGGCTGGTTCGCGCTGCGCCAGGCCCGGCACCCGCACCCGCTGCTGCCGCTCGCGGTGGTGCGCGACCGCGCTCGCGCCGTCGCCTACCTGACCGTCGGGGCGGCCTCGTTCGGCGCGTTCGGGATGTTCCTGTTCCTGACCTACCAGCTGCAGATCGTGATGGGCTACGGCGCGCTCGCCGCGGCCCTGGCGTTCCTGCCGACGCTGGGCGCGAACATGCTGACGTCGACGCAGCTTTCGGGCCGCCTGCTCCCGCGCGTCGGCCCGCGGCCGCTGCTGGCGGGCGGCTTGCTCCTGCTGGCCTGCGGGCTGCTGGCGGCGACGCGGCTGACCCCGGACGCGTCCTACGTGGCGGTCGTCCTGCCGATGCAGCTGCTGCTGGGGGTCGGAGCCGGGTTGTGCATGCCGGTGGTGCTGAACGTCGCGACCCGTGACGTCGGCGCGCGCGACGCGGGCGCGGCCTCGGCGTTCGTGACGACGTCGCAGCAGGTGGGCGCGTCCCTCGGCACCGCCGCCCTGAACACGATCGCCACCGCGGCTTCGGCCGGCCTGACCACGCCGTCCGCGATCGTCCACGGCTACACGACGGCGTCGGCCTGGGCGGCGGCCCTCGTCGCCGCGGCCGCCCTCACCGCGTTCCTGGTCCTCCCGCGCGGCAGCCGCTGAACGCCGTGAAGGCCACCTTCAGGAACTTGAAGTTCCTGAAGGTGGCCTTCACGTGCGGGTCAGGCGGCGACGACGGCCTGCGGACCGCGGGCGGTCTGGGTGACGTGGCCGCCGCGCTCGGCGACCCACGCCAGCGCCGCGTCGGCGCGCTCGCCGCGGACGCCGAGGCGGAAGCGGCCGACCGGGGTGTCGCCGATCCGGGTCAGGCCGCCGCCGATGGTGGCGAACTCGACGTCGAAGCGGCCGGCGGCCTCGGGCAGCAGCGCGCCCACCGACGCGAAGCCGACCAGCACGACGTCGACCGAGCGGTCGTAGCGCGCGTTCTGCGAGCGCGGGGTTTCGATGGTCGGCAGCAGCGCCTGCGCGGTGCGGCTGCCCGGGTTCGAGATCAGGTCGAGCACGGTGCCGCGCTCGACGACGGTGCCGTCTTCCAGCACCGCGACGTCGTCGCAGAGCCGCCGGACGACGCCGGCGTCCGGCGTGGTGACGACGACGGTGACGCCCAGCTCGGAGCGGGCGCGGTCGAGCACGGTGAGCACCGAGCCGGCCTCCTCCGGGTCGACGCCGGCGGTCGGGTCGTCGGCGAGCAGCACGGCGGGCGCGGCGGCCAGCGCCTTCGCGACCGCGACGCGGCGGAGCTGACCCGCGGTGAGCTCACCGGGACGCTGCGCGGCGCGCGGCGTCAGGCCGACGAGGTCGAGCAGCGAGCCGACCCGGCTGCGGCGCTGCGGGCCGTCGACGCCGAGCTGCTCCAGCGGGGAAGCGATGTTGCCGGCGATCGTGCGCTCGGCGATCAGCTCCGGCTTCGACGACACGACGCCGAGCTGACGGCGGATCTCACGGAGGCGGCGGCCGTCGAGCGTGCCGGTGTTGAGGCCGTCGAGCCGGACGACCCCGCGGTCGGGGCGCTCCTGCAGCGCGATGCAGCGGGCCAGGACGGACTTGCCCGAACCGGCCGGTCCGACCACGCCGAACAGCGAGCCGGCCTGGACGTCGACGCTCACGTCGCGCAGGGCGACGACCGAATTTCCGTTGGTGGCAAAGGATTTGGACAGGTTTTCGACCGTGATCACGATAGCTCCAGAAAAACAGGGCGCAGCGCACGTGGGCGCGCCCGGCCGCAAGCGAGTGTCCGTCCGCATAGGACGGTGCGTGAAGAAGGGTGGGACGGCTCAGACGAAGCTCAGCGCGAGCGGCGACATGCGGAGACGGAGCGGCGACCTTCGTCGACAACGCGGCGCCTGGTCAGCAGCAGGGGGCGAGCTACCCTCTTCATCGAAAACGGCCTCCATCGGTCCTGGCGGTAGCACCTGCCCTGTGGAGGGTGGTTGCTGCGACTTCGACGAGCCAGGTCTCTCGGTCGCTCGGGATGGACGTACTGAGTTAAGCCGATCCCACGGAGCGAAAGCAAGCCCGTTGGCCCACATCACACGACTGGAGGTGTCGGAGTCACGGGCTGACGGCGAAAACGTGCGTTTTTCACCGCCGCCACCGTGGTGGATTCAGCGTCGGACCTGCGCGCGAGCGGCGATCCGCGCGAAGTCGTGCACGTCGAGCTGCTCGCCACGGGTCTTCGGGTCGATCCCGGCGGCCGTCAGGAGCTCGCCGGCCCGCTCGGCCGAGCCCGCCCAGCCGGCGAGTGCGGCGCGAAGCGTTTTCCTGCGTTGTGAGAAAGCCGCGTCCACCAGGGTGAAGAGACTGTCCCGGTCCTCGGACGCCGGGACGTCGGCGCGTTCGAACGCGACGAGCGCGGAGTCCACGTTGGGCACCGGCCAGAACACCGAACGTGGCACCGCGGCGACTTTGCGTGCCGGACCGTACCAAGCGAGCTTGACGCTCGGGACGCCGTAGATCCGGCTGCCCGGCCCGGCCGCCATCCGGTCGGCGACCTCGGTCTGCACCATGACGAGCCCGGACCGCAGCGACGGCACCTCGGCGAGCAGGTGCAGCACGACCGGCACGGCGACGTTGTAGGGCAGGTTGGCGACGAGGGCGGTCGGCGCGCCCGGCAGGTCGTCGTTCGCGACCCGCAGCGCGTCGGCCCCGACGACGGTCAGGCGCTCCGCGGCTTCGGGCCCCCGCTCGGCCACGGTCTCCGGCAGCCGCGCGGCGAGCTTGGGATCGATCTCGACGGCGACGACCCGTGCCCCGGTGGCGAGCAGCCCCAGCGTCAGCGACCCGAGCCCGGGCCCGACCTCGAGCACGACGTCGTCCGGCCCGACGTGGGCGAGCTCGACGATCCGGCGGACGGTGTTGGGATCGTGCACGAAGTTCTGCCCGAGCTTCTTGGTCGGCCGCACGTCGAGTTCGGCCGCCAGCCCGCGAATTTCGGCCGGTCCCAGCAGTTCAACCACCGCCAGAGCTTACCGACCGCACTCCGGCACCCTGAAGGGGACGTTCATCGCGCGAGATGCACTGAAGGGGACTTTCCTCGCATCTGATGCGAGGAAAGTCCCCTTCAGCCCATGTTCTGGAAGCGGAACTCAGGCCTTCTTGCCGCAGACCGGCCAGGCGCTGTAGCCGCCGCGGGCGTCGCGGACCTTCTCCGCGATCGCGATCTGCTGCTCGCGCGAAGCCTGGCTCGGCAGGTTCGCGTACGCGTCGCCGCCGTAGGCGTCCCACGTGCGCTTGTCGAACTGGAGGCCGCCGTAGTAGCCGTTGCCGGTGTTGATGGCCCAGTTGCCGCCCGACTCGCACTGCGCGATGCGGTCCCACGCGGAGCCGTCGCCGATGGCCGGCGTCGGGGCTTCCTTGGTGCCGACGTGGACGATCTTCGGCTTCGGCTGGGTGATGACCTGCTCGGAGATGCTCTCGCGGCCGACCTCTTTGCCGTTCTTCTGCGTGACCTTGTAGGTCACCATCTTCTCGCCCGGCGTGCCGGGGTCCTCGACCTTGGTCTTGCCCTTGGCGAGGTCCGGGTCGTCGACGCGCTGCTCGGGAGGGTCGATGCTCTCCTTCTGGACGACCGTCGAGACGCCGGTGCGGCTGATGTGCACCTCGGCGCCATCGGTCAGCTTGACGTCCAGGCCGCCCTCGGCCTGGTCCTCCGGGCCCAGGGTGAGCTTGTACTCGCCCAGGAACTCCTTCGTCGTGACCGCGGTCGTCTTCACCTGCTTCGGCGCGTTGCCGCCGTCGTACAGGGTGATGTTCTTCAGGGTCTTGATCTCGACGGTGGCGCCCTGCAGGGGCAGCTCGCCGTCCTTCGGCATCGACATCCACGTGCCGGGCTTGTCCATCCCGGTCATGCCGAGCTGGGACAGCGCGTCGCCGAGGTGGGTCGCGCGCACCCAGGAGGTGTGCTCCGCGCCGTCGACGATCATCTTCAGCTGGCGGCCGCGCTCGAGCTTGATGACGCCGCCGTCGCCGACCTCCGCCTGCGGGGAGGGCGAGAGCGAGTCGTGCTCGCCAACGGTCAGGCCCGCGTCCTCCAGCACCTCGCCGACGGTGTCGCCGAAGGAGTGGATGGTCTGCTGCTGGCCGTCGACGTCGACGGTGACGCTCTTGTTCATCGCCAGCGCGGCCGCGCCGCCGCCGGCGATGCTGATCATGACGCTGAGGACGGCGCCCTTGAGGAAGCGGCGCTTCCAGACCTTGGTGGTCTCGCGCAGGCCCTCGTCCAGCGCGGCGCGCTTGGCCTGCGGGGACGCGGTCCGGTCCGCCTCGATCTCGTCCGGGATGACGATCGGGGGCAGGTACGTCGTCTCGGCGTTGATGAGGCGGATCAGTTCGTCGACGTCGACGTCGATCTCGGCCATCATCGCGTCGGCGTCGGGGCCGAGCGCGGCGAGGATGTCCTGCTGCGTGATGTTCGGGTCGTCGGAGAAGTCGAGCTGACCGTACGCGGTGTCCTCGAAATAACTGCGTTCGAGGACGGCGGAGCGCGCTCCAGCCTGTCTGCTACCTGTCACCGGGGATCGTTCCCTTTCACGAGACGGCGGTCGGGGGCGCCGTCTCTACGACTGGGCGTGACGATCGGAAGCTGCTGAGCGCAGGCCCGACCGGCACGATCACGGGACAGTAACGGGTCCCGCCGGGTTGCGCAAACACCCCCCGGAGTGTCGTGATCCCCGTCACTCCATCAGGTGGACGATCAAGGAACCCTGATGTCGCAATGCGTTCAACCCGTTGTGACACTGGGGAGTCGATACACCCGCTCGGCGGTGGTCCGGACCGATTCGGCGACTTCGTGGACAGCTTCGCCCCTGAGCGCCGCGAGGTGACGGACGGTGTAAGCGGCGCCGAACGGCTCGTTCGGCCGTCCACGGAACGGGTGGGGGGTCAGAAACGGTGCGTCGGTCTCGACGAGGTACTGCCCCGGCGGGCAGAGCCGGGCCGCCTCGTGGAGGCCCTTCGCGTTCTTGAACGTCACCGTGCCCGCGAAGGAAAGGACGTATCCCGCGTCGACGCACTTGCGGGCCATTTCGGCGTCCCCGGAAAAACAATGGAAGATTACGGCATTCGGCGCATTCTCTTCGGCCAGGATGCGCAGCACGTCGTCGTGGGCCTCGCGGTCGTGGATCATCAGCGGCTTGTCCAGCCGCTTGGCGAGGTCGATGTGCCAGCGGAACGCCTCCTGCTGGGCGTCGTGCGGCGAGTAGTCCCAGTAGTAGTCGAGGCCGGTCTCGCCGACCGCGACCACGCGGTCCTGGGCGGCCAGGCGCTCCACTTCGGACTTCTCGGCGGCGCCGAACTCCTTGGTCCGCGTCGGGTGGATGGCCACGGCGGCCCAGACCCGGCGGTCCCAGGAGGCGGCTTCGGTCGCCCAGCGCGCCGAGGCGAGGTCGTCCGCGACCGTGACGACGCGGGCGACGCCGGCGCGCTCGGCGCGGTCGACCATGGCCGTGACATCGGCCGCGGTGACCGCGCCGCACGCGTCGAGATGGGTGTGCGCGTCCACCACCGACACCGGGAGCCGGTCCGGGACCGGCGGCAGCTCGCGCTTCTCGTCACCCATGCACTACCTCTTACTCCTTGATGATCGGCGCCCACTCCGGGCCGGTTTCACCCAGCGCCGGGTCGAGCTTCGTGAACAGCGGCGACGGCTTCTGCAGGGGCTTGCCGACCTCGATCGGCTTCGACTCCCACTTCGCCTGCTCGCCCGCGTAGTCGCCGGTGAGGATCGGGTTGACCCGGCCGGCGATGTCGAGGTCGTCGACGTCCTTGAGCTCCGGCTGGGCGGCCCAGACACCGGTGCCGCCGAGGGCCTCGTGCACCTTCTGCGCCGAGTGCGGCAGGAACGGCGTCAGCAGCGTGTTGGCGTCCGAGACGACCTGCAGCGCGGTGTGCAGCACCGTGTCGCGCCGCGTGGGGTCGTCCTTGAGCTTCCACGGCTCCTGGTCGGAGATGTACTTGTTCGCCGCGGTGACGACCTTCATCGCCTCGCTCGCCGCCAGCTTGAACCGGGACCGGGCCAGGTGCGCGCCCGCGGTGTCGAAGGCCTTGCGGGAAAGCGCCTTCAGCTCCTCGTCGGCCGCCGTCGGGGCCTCCGGGCGCGGGATGGCGCCGACGTTCTTGTGCGCCATCGAGATGGACCGGTTGACCAGGTTGCCCCACTCGTTGGCCAGCTCGAAGTTGGTCCGGCGGACGAACTCGTCCCAGGTGAAGTCGGTGTCCTGGGTCTCCGGGCCGGCGACCGAGATGAAGTACCGCAGCGTGTCCGGGCCGAAGTCGCGCAGGAAGTCCTCGACGTAGATCACGCGCCCGCGCGAGGTCGAGAACTTCGAGCCGCTCATGGTGAGGAACTCGCTGGAGACGATCTCGTCCGGCAGGTGCAGCTTGCCGTACTTGCCGGGCTCGCCGCCCTTGTCGCCCTCGCCGTTGTGCCCGAACAGCAGCGCCGGCCAGATCTGGGCGTGGAAGGTGATGTTGTCCTTGCCCATGAAGTAGTACGACCGGGCGTCGGCGTTGTTCCACCACTCCTGCCACGCGTCCGGGTTGCCGGAGCGCCGGGCCCACTCGACGCTGGCCGAGAAGTACCCGATCACCGCGTCGAACCAGACGTAGAACCGCTTCAGCGGCTGGTCGCGCCAGCCGTCGAGGGGGATCTTGACGCCCCAGTCGAGGTCGCGGGTGATCGGCCGGGGCCGCATGTCGTCGATCAGGTTCTTGGTGAAGTTGAGGACGTTCGGGCGCCAGTCGGTCTTGGTGCCCAGCCAGTCGCCGAGGGTCTTGGTGAACGCCGGCAGGTCGAGGAAGTAGTGCTCGGTCTCGACGAACTTCGGCGTCTCGCCGTTGATCCGCGACTTCGGGTTGATCAGCTCCGCGGCGTCGAGCTGGTTGCCGCAGTTGTCGCACTGGTCGCCGCGCGCGCCGTCGTACCCGCAGATCGGGCAGGTGCCCTCGACGTAGCGGTCGGGCAGCGTGCGGCCGGTGGACGGGCTGATCGCCCCGCGCGTGGTCTTCGGCACGACGTAGCCGTTGCGGTGCAGCGCCAGGAAGATCTGCTGCGTCACCTCGGCGTGGTTGCCGGTCGTGGTCCGGGTGAACAGGTCGTAGGAGAGGCCGAGGCCCTGCAGGTCGGCGCCGATCTGGCGGGTGTACTTGTCCGCCGTCTGCTGCGGGGTCGAGTCTTCCTTGTCCGCCTGGACGGTGATCGGGGTGCCGTGTTCGTCGGTGCCGGAGACCATGAGCACCCGGTTGCCGGCCATTCGCTGGTAGCGGGAGAAGACGTCGGACGGGACGCCGAATCCGGACACGTGGCCGATGTGGCGGGGGCCGTTGGCGTAGGGCCAGGCCACCGCGGTCAACACAGGGGTGCTCATACCTTATTAGCCTACGGACGGCGTCACACGCTTTGTCGAGAGGGAGGCCCGGTGCGGCGGTAGCCGCCGAGGTGGCCGGGTGCATCCGGACCGAACACCAGGCCCAGCAGCCACATCGGCTACCGCCTGACGTCATGAAAGGGTCGTTCACGACTTCCCGGCCGGCCGGGCAAGTGCCTCGACGCGATTGACGGCCGTGGCCGTGCTGCGGCCCCCCAGGAGCGGGAAAGCGCCTGATCAACCCGGTGCTGCTGACTGCGGGTCCGCCCCCGGCGACGTATGGTGTGCTCTCCACCGACGTGGCGGGGGCGGACTGTGACGGAGCCGGAGAGCGAACGCGGGATCTCGCTGTCCCACCGTGAGCGGGTGTCCGACTGGTACGCCGTCCGGGCGGCGGACACGAAGTTCGTGTCGGTGACGATCACCGAGAACGTCAACTGGAGCAACGGCGCCGCGGAGCGGAACCTGGCCGGTGCGCAGGAGGCCGGGCTGCACGTCGGCGGGCGGCACTACGCGCGGCCCGGCGCGGTGCACGACCAGGCCGACCACTTCGTGCGCACGGCCAGCAGGCTCGGCGCGTTCGCCACCGGGTCGCTGGCGCCGGCGCTGGAGGTGGCCGCGCCGAGCGTCGACGACCGGTTCATCAAGGCGTGGATCAAGCACGTCCGGCACGCGGCGCGCATCGAGCGGGTGCTGGTCTACGCCGACCACGACTGCTGGGCGAACCGGCTGCACCCGGACCGCTGGGCCGACAGCGAGGTCATCCTCTGGCTGACCCGGCACAACGGCATCCCCGGCCGGCCGGGCTGGTTCCACTCGCGGCTCGGCCTGCACCAGCACGCGTGCACCGCGGACGTCCCCGGCATCGCCGGGCCGGTGGAGCAGAACGCCGTCGTGTACCCGTTCACATTGGGCGACTTGCTGCTCTGACCTGTGGTGGTATGGCGCCATGCGCGTGACGAGCACCCCACTCCGGACGGACGTCACGCCCGCGCGCGCGTTTGCGGTCCTCGCCGACCACGCCGCTTCCCGCGGGCTGCCGCCGCCCGCGATGCTGTCCGGCGAGTGGTTCGGCGCCCAGGCGGTGCTCGCGCCTTCGCTCACCGTGTCCCCCCGCGCCTTCCCGTCCGCGCCGGAGGCCGACGCCCCGCCGGGCGTCATCGGCGGCGGCTGGTTCGGCTACCTGGGGTACGACCTCGCGGACCCCTCGGGCCGCACCGGGTTCCTGCCGCCGTCGGCCTGGGGCTGGGCGGACCACGTGCTCCGGTGGTCCGCCGACGGCACCTGCCACCTGGAGTCACTGGACGGCGGCGGCCCGCCGGTGTCCACTGTGGAGTCGCTGCTGGCTTCCGCCCCGCCCGCTCCGACCTGGTCGGCGGGGCCGCTGCGGCGTCCGCTGCCCTCGGAGCACCGGGACGCGGTGAAGGCGTGCGTGCACGCGATCGAGGCCGGGGAACTGTTCCAGGCGAACATCTGCTCGCGGTTCACGGGCACGTTCTCGGGGTCGCCCGCGGCGCTGTTCGCGGCCGGGGTGTCGTCGCTGGCGCCGCGCCGCGCGGCCTTCCTGTCCGGCTCGTGGGGGTCGGTGGTCTCGTTTTCGCCGGAGCTGTTCCTCGCGCGCCACGGGCGGGCGGTCCGGTCGACGCCGATCAAGGGGACGCTCCCCCGGCGCGGGCCGGCCGACGACGGGAACGCCGAACTGCTGCGCCGGTCCGCCAAGGACGTCGCGGAGAACGTGATGATCACCGACCTGGTGCGCAACGACCTCGGCCGGGTGTGCGAGGTCGGCTCGGTGACCGTGCCGTCCCTGCTGCGGGTCCGCCCGGCGCCGGGGGTCTGGCACCTGGATTCGACGGTGACGGGCACGCTGCGCCCGGCGGTGTCCGATGCGGACCTGCTGGCCGCGACGTTCCCGCCGGGGTCGGTGACGGGCGCGCCGAAGATCCGCGCGCTGGACCTGATCGCCGCGCTGGAACCCAGCGGCCGCGGGGTCTACACGGGCGCGATCGGGTTGCTTTCGCCCGCGGCCGGGTTGGAGCTGAACGTGGCGATCCGGACGTTCGAGATCGCGTCCGGCTCGATCGCCCTCGGCGTCGGCGGCGGCATCACGGCGGACTCGGACGCGGAGGCGGAGTGGCAGGAGTGCCTCCACAAGGCGGCACCCCTGGAGGCCCTCCTGGCGAACCCGCTACTTGCCGGGGTCGAGCAGTAGCTTGCCGACGGTCTTGCGGGAGCGCAGGGCCTCGTGCGCGGCCCGGGCGTCCGCCAGCGCGTACTCGCCGCCCGCGATGGCCTTGAGCTTGCCCGCCAGCGCGAGGTCGAAGAGGTCGGTCAGCGCGGTCCCGAAGACGTTGCCGGGCAGGCGGAAGACGTGCGGCAGCCACATGCCGCTGATGGTCGTGCTGTGGCCGAGGAGGCTGCGCAGTTCGACCGGCTTCGGGCTTTCGCGCCCGGCCATGCCGTAGAACGCCAGCCTGCCGAACGGCGCCAGCGCGGCGATGCTCCCGTCGGTGGTGGTCCCGCCGACCATGTCGAGCACGACGTCGACGCGGCGGCCGCCGTTCGCCTCGATGAGGGCGGCGGTCATGTCCTCGGCGCGCGAGTCGATGGCGACGTCGGCGCCCAGCTCCAGCGCGAGCGCGCGCTTCTCGTCGCTGCTGGCGGTGGCGATCACGCGGCCCGCGCCCCAGGCCTTGGCGAGCTGCACGGCGATGGTCCCGACCCCGCCGGCGGCGGCGTGCACGACGACCGACTCGCCCGGCTCGAGGTGGGCGTTCTTCTTGAGCAGGACCCACGCCGTCGTGCCCTGGACCAGCATGGACAGCGCGGCGAGGTCGTCGACGCCGTCGGGCACCGGGAAGGTCGTGGCCTCGGGCGCGACGGCCTTTTCGGCGTACCCGCCCCCGCCGTTCAGCAGGGCGACGACCCGGCGGCCACCGCTGGTTCCGACCACCTCGCCACCGGGGACGAGCGGCAGCTTCGACGGCGCCAGGTAGCTGTTCTCGGCCTGGTGGGTGTCGGCGTAGTTGACCCCGACGCGCTCGACGTCGATGAGCACCTCGCCGGGCCCGGCGACCGGGTCGGGCAGCTCGACCGGTGTGAGCACCTCGGGTCCGCCGAACTCGGTCACCTGCACTGCGCGCATGTCGTGTTCCCTCTCCGTCGTGGCTGTGAGACATTCTGGCATATGTCTCAGGAGTTCGAGCGGGCCCGCGAGTGGTTCCTGTCCGGCCGCCGGGTCGACATGGGCGAGCTGGCGGAGGACCGGTCCATCAGCCGCGCCACCCTGCACCGCCGGGTGGGCTCGCGCGACCGGCTGCTCGGCGAGATCCTGTGGTCCCTGTCCTCGGCTTCGATCGCGAAGCTGTGGCCGTCGTGCGTGGGCCGGGGCGCGGCCGGCGTGGCCGACTTCGTGAGCGGGTACGTCCGGTTCGCGAACGACTCCCCGCCGTTCCGCGACTTCCTGCGCCGCGAGCCGGAGCGCGCGTTGCGGTTGCTGACGACCCGCGCGAGCGTGTGCCAGCAGCGGACGACGTCGAAGCTGGTGGAGCTGCTGTCGGGAGAGGTCTCGGCGGGCCGGCTGGTGCCGCCGCTGCCGGTGCCGGACCTGGCTTACCTGCTGGTGCGGATCGGCGAGTCGTTCGTGTACACGGACGTGATCACCGGCGACGCCCCGGACGCGGAGAAGGCGCACGCCGCGGTGACGGCGCTACTCACCTGAGGCGGCGCGAAGCTCGGCGATCGAAGCCTCGATGAGCTCCTGGTACCGGACGAAGCCGTCGAGCTCCAGCAGCGCACCGAGGAAGTGGGCAGCGCGTGCCCGGAGGACCGGCTCCGCGCCGCCGCACGCGGCGATCAGGTCGATGCAGGCCGTCCGGCAGTCGTCGACCCCGGTGGATTCCGCGATCTCGACGTACGCGGCGAAGCCGTGGCAGACCTCCTGCAGGACAGCCTGACCGATGGCGGCAGGCGCCTCACCCCGCAAGCACCCGGCCGCGAGCTCGGCGAGCGCGCCCAGCACCAGGTCGAGGGAGAAAGGGCCGCAGCCCCACAGGGCGTGCACCAGGACCGAAGCCGCCGCGATGGACACTTCGTCGAGTTCCGGGAGCACCTGCTCCAGCCTGCGGAGCGCGAATTCGGCGTCGGCCCGGCTCGCCGCCGAACGCAGATCGCGGACGACCTCGGGCAGCAGGGGCGAGTTGCCGTAAGCCGACGACAGCGCTGCCCAGTCGTGCCGCCGGATCTCGAGTTCCACCGGCGCTAGGCCTTCCGGGCCGACAGCACGGCGTCGTAAAGCTCCTTTTTGGACACCCCGGCCGCCTCCGCGACCTCCGCCGCCGCGGTCTTCAAGCGCTCGCCCGCCGAGACGCGGGACTGGACCTCGGTCACCAGGTCCGCCACCGAAACGTCCCGTGGCTCCGCACCCGAGAGGACCACCGTGATCTCCCCGCGCACGCCGTCGGCCGCCCAGGAAGCCAGCTCCGGGAGCGTCCCCCGCTTCACCTCTTCGTACGTCTTCGTCAGCTCCCGGCACACCGCGGCCCGCCGCGAGTCACCCAGCACCGAAGCCGCGTCCGCGAGCAGCGACGCCAGCCGGTGCGGGGACTCGAAGAACACCGCCGTCCGCGGCTCGTCGCGCAACGACGTCAGCCAGCGCGTGCGCTCGCCCGGCTTCCGCGGCGCGAACCCCTCGAAGCAGAACCGGTCGCACGGCAACCCGGACAAAGCGAGCGCCGTGGTCACCGCGGACGGACCGGGCAGGCACGTCACCGGCAGGTCCTCGGCGACGCACGCCGCGACCAGCCGGAAGCCCGGATCGGACACACTGGGCATCCCGGCGTCGGTCACCAGCACGACCGTCTCGCCCGCGCGTAACGATTCGAGCAGCTTCGGCAGGCGCGCCGTCTCGACGTCTTCGTAGAAGCTCACCACGCGGCCGCGCGGGGACACCTCCAGCGCGGCCGCCAGCGACTTCAGCCGCCGGGTGTCCTCCGCCGCGATGACGTCGGCTTCCGCCAGTGCTTCCGCCAGGCGGGGCGAGGCGTCGCGGACGTCGCCGAGCGGAGTCGCGGCGAGCACGAGACGACCGGGGAGCAGCGAGGGACTCACCCGGCCAGCCTAGGCTGATCAGCGGATCCGGACGACGGACGCCCTGTCCCGCCCGTAGGATCGCCCCCGTGACCGCCGTGCTGACCCGTCCCGACGACGAAAGCGTCCGGCCGGACCCGGTCGAGGCGCTCCGGCCGCCGACCGACCGCGAAGTGACCCTGCTCGGCCGCGGCATGCCGACCGACCGGCTCCGCGGCTGGGTCGTCACCATCGTGCTGACCGTGATCGGCGGCATCGTCCGGCTGCAGAACCTCGGCGTGCCGACCGACAAGGGCAGCCCGGTCTTCGACGAGAAGCACTACGTGCCGCAGGCCTGGCAGGTGCTGCGCAATGGCGGGTACGAGGACAACTACGGCTACGAGCTGGTCGTCCACCCGCCGCTGGCGAAGCAGCTGATCGCGATCGGCGAGTGGCTGTTCGGCTACAACGGCTGGGGCTGGCGGATCATGCCCGCGCTGGCCGGCACGCTGATCGTGCTGCTGACCGTCCGCATCGCCCGTCGGCTCACCCGCTCCACGCTGCTCGGCGCCATCGCCGGCATCCTCGTGATCAGCGACGGCGTGCTGCACCTGCAGTCGCGCATGGGCATGCTCGACATCTTCATCGCGCTGTTCGTGCTCGCCGCGTTCGCCTGCGTGCTCGCCGACCGCGACCAGGTCCGCGAGCGGCTCGCGACCGCGGTCCGCGAAGGCTGGGTCAACGAGTCGGTGTGGGGCCCGAAGCTCGGGTTCCGCTGGTGGCGGTTCGCGACCGGCCTGATGATCGGGCTGACCTTCGGCGTCAAGTGGTCGGCGCTGTACTACATCGTCGCGTTCGGACTGCTCACCGTCTTCTTCGACGTCGCGGCGCGGCGCGCGGCCGGCGTCGAGCGGCCCTGGCTGGGCACGATCCGCCGGGACGTGCTGCCCGCGCTGTGGGCGATCCTGGTCGTCCCGTTCCTCATGTACTTCGCCGCGTACTGGGCGTGGTTCGCCAGCGAAACCGCCACCGACCGGCACTACACGGAGATCAAGGACATCGCGCCGGGCTTCTTCGCGTGGGTCCCGCCGGCGCTGCGCTCGCTCGCCGACTACACCGGGAACGTCCTGCACTTCCACGAAACGCTGGTCACGCCCAAGGACAACCCGCACCCGTGGGAGTCGAAGCCGTGGACGTGGCCGATGGGCCTGCGCCCGATGCTCTACAGCTACAACGGCGAGGCCACCGGCTGCGGCGAGTCCCGCTGCATCAGCGCGACGATGCTGATCGGCACGCCGGCGATGTGGTGGGCGGCGATCCCGATGCTCGGCTGGGCGGCCTGGCGCTCGATCTTCCGCGCGGACTGGCGCTACGCGGCCGTGCTGGTCGGCTACCTCGGCGGGTACGTCTTCTGGTTCACCAACATCGACCGCCAGATGTACTTCTTCTACGCGACGCCGCTGGCCGCGTTCCTGGTGCTGGGGCTGACGTTGTGCCTCGGCCAGATCCTCGGCAGCGCGCGGCGCGGGTTCGAGAGACGCGGGACCGGTCTGCTCGTCGTGTCGCTGTACGTCGGGCTGGTGGTGGCGAACTTCGCCTGGCTGTGGCCGATCCTGAACGGCATCGCGATCACGAACGGCCAGTGGGAAGCCGAGCGCTGGCTGCCCTCCTGGCGGTAGTCACCCCCAAAGCACCCCAATGTGGCGTTGGTTGCGTCCAACGCACCGAACGCCACATTGGGTGCGCTGGACGCACCGAACGCCACATTGGGGCGCTTGGGGCCGTCGGGGGTCACCCCGCGAAGTAGGCCCCCGGTGTGACCCCGACGGCCCGCCGGAAGGCCGCGACGAACGCGCTCGCCGAGCTGTAGCCAACGCGGTACGCCACCGTCTCCAGCGGCGTGCCCTGGGCCAGCAGCGGCAGTGACGCCCGCAGCCGCACCTGGGTGCGCCACGTGCCGAACGGCATCCGGCACTCGCCCGCGAACACCCGCGCCAGCGTCCGTTCCGAGGCGCCGACCGCCCGGCCGAACTCGGCGAGCGTGCGGGGGTCGGCCGGGTTCGCCAGCAGCACGCGCTCGACGTCGCGGGCGCGCGGGTCGGTGAGCGCGGGCACCGCGATCGGCACCACGTCGAGCGGTTCCAGCAGGTCGAACGCCACCGCTTCGGCCCGCACCCGCGCGGCCGGCGCGACGCCGTCGCCGGTCAGGTACTCCAGGAGCTCGCGCAGCAGCGGCCGGACGACGACCATCCGCGGCGACCGCCACGACACCGGCGACAGCGCCGGGTCGGCGTAGATGCCGCGCAGCGCCGCCCGGCCGAGCGCGCCGGTGCGGTGCCGGACGCCGGCGGGCACCCACAGCGCCCGGGTCGGCGGCAGCACCCAGCCCGCGTCCCCCGACTTGACCGCGACGACCCCGCGCGCGGACCAGACCAGCTGGTGCGCCGGGTGTTCGTGCCAGGGGAACCAGGTGCCGGCGGGCAGGTCGAACTCGCCGAGCAGCATGGCGCTGGATTGGCCGATGAGCGACATCGGTTGGCAGCGTATCGGCTACCGGCCACGACGGCGGCTCCCTACCGTCGGGGGCATGCCGATGAACCTGATCCACCGCAAGCTCTGCAGCTCCGCGAAGTGGGCGGACACCGTCGAGGAACGCCTGACGCCGTGGCTGGCTCGGTACGATCTGGGCGACGACGTCCTCGAGATCGGCCCCGGCTTCGGCGCCACCACGAAGGTGCTGCTCGACGCCGTGCCGAAGCTGACCGTCCTGGAAATCGACCCCGCCTCGACCGAACTGCTGCGCGCGAAGTTCGGCGACCGCGCCGGCGTCGTCGAGGGCAGCGGCGCGGAGATGCCGTTCGACACCGGCCGTTTCTCCGCGGTCGTCTGCTTCACGATGCTCCACCACGTCCCGACCACGCGGCTCCAGGACGCGATCTTCGCCGAGGCGGCGCGGGTGCTGCGCCCGGGCGGACGCTACTGCGGCAGCGACAGCCAGCTCAGCTTCCGCTTCCGCCTGCTGCACATCGGCGACACGATGAACGTCCTCGACGCGGCGGCGCTGCCGGGCCGGCTGGCGCGGGCGGGCTTCGAGCAGGTCGAGGTGCAGGCCCGCCCGAAGGAGATCGTGACCTTCTCGGCGATCAAGCCCGGCTAGCGGTGGTGCGGCTGCCGCGGCACCACCCGGGTCACCGGGCCGTCCGCGGACTTGCCCGCCCGCGACAGCCAGCCCTCGACCTCGCGGCGCACCGAGTTCAACGTCGGACGGCGGCGCGGCTCGGGGTCCAGCGACGCCGCCAGCAGACGGGCGTGCGCGCTCCGCTGAGGCAGCCGCGAAACCGGCTCCGCGCGGGCCGCCGCCATCAGGGCCGCCATCGGGGTCTCGCGCGTGCCGCGCGGGGGCTGGCCGGACAGCGCGTAGCTGATCGTCGCCGCCAGCTGCCACGCGTCGGACGCCGGGGAGGCCGCCGCGCCCATGGCCTGCTCCGGGGCGACGAAGTCGGGCGTGCCGATCATCATGCCGGTGGCCGTCATCTTCGAATCGCCCTGGCTGCGGGCGATGCCGAAGTCGATCAGGTGGGCCAGGCCGCTCGGGTCCAGTACGACGTTCGACGGCTTGATGTCGCGGTGCAGGACGCCCTTCTCGTGCGCCGCCGCCAGCGCGCCCGCCATCGTCGCCCACAGGCGGCCGGCCGCGACGTCGTCCAGCGGACCCTGGCCGTCGACCAGCTCGGCCAGCGGGCGGCCTTCGAGGTACTCCATGACCAGCGCGAGGCCGTCCGGCTCCTCGGCGAGGTCGTACACCTTGACGCAGTTCGGGTGGCTGACCACGGCCAGCGCGCGGGCCTCGCGCTGCATGCGCTCGGCCGTGTCGCGGTCCGGCGCGTGCGCGATCTTCAGCGCGACCGTGCGGTTCAGCTGGGTGTCGACGGCCTGCCAGACCGTGCCGAAGCCGCCCGCGCCGAGCTGCTTGACGCGCCGGTAGCGGCTGCCGCCGGCGTTGCGCGAGCCGGGCGGCGGCGGGATCGGCCCGGGGGCCGCGGCGAGCGCACCGGCCATCGGCGGGGGTTCGGGGGCCGACGCCAGCGCCGTCTTCGGGTACGGCTTGTTGACCGGCGGGGGCGGCGGCGGAGGCGGGGTCGGGCGGGGCTGCACCTGGGACGCGGCAGGCGGCGGCGGCCGGTACGGCTCCGGTTCGCGGCGCGGCGGCGCGTCCGAGCGGTTGATCACCGACCACGGCGGTGGCCCGACCATCGCGACCGGGATCAGCCCCAGCACGCTGAACGGCAGGAACCCGAGCCAGAAGTGCAGCGCGGTGTTCGCCTCCATGCCGACGCTGAACGCGAGCATCGCGGCGAACGGGATCCAGATGAACCGGGACGGCCACTTCGGGCCGCGGCGGAAGGCCGTGCGGCCCTGCAGGATGACGAACAGCAGCGAGCCGGCCGGCAGCAGGATGAACGCGGCCACGTAGACGAAGGTCGGCAGCGCCGCGTTGTTCTTGTAGAACAGCACCTCGTAGACGTTCGGGCCGCCGCCCAGGTACTCCTTCTGCGTGTCCACCCAGCAGGAGCCGCTCGCCAGCGTCGCGGCCTCCGCGCGGGGCAGTCCGGACTTCGTGCCCGCCCGCTCGGCCCGGAAGACGCCGGACACGCCGTTGGACAGCAGCCACGGCAGGATCAGCGCGCTGACCAGGCCGATCGCCCCGAACACCGACAGCGTCGTGGCGTCGTAGCGGTTGCCGGTGCCCTTGCGGATGATCGCCACCGCCAGCGCGCCGATCGGCGGGAGCAGCGCGACGAGCGCGCCGGCCGCACTCGTGGCCCAGACCCAGTCGCCGGGGCAGAAGCCCGGGCCGAACAAGGAATGGGCTAGCGAGAGCAACGCGCTCGCGAGTCCGTTCACCGCCGGGCTCCCCTCACTGTCCGTGTTCACTTCGTACCGCGACGCGGCGTTTTCCCGCAGTCCAGCTTAGGACGCAGCCGGCCGCCGTTGGGTTGCCGGGTCTTCAGGGTGCACGGAATCCGGCGAGCCCGCCGCTCCCGCGCCATGATGGGGTCCGGCGGACGTTCGACGCGAAGGAGCGGCAATGGGCGCGTACTCCGAGGCCTACCGGCTCAGCTTGCGGGACCCGGAGGCGTTCTGGCTGGCCGCGGCCGGGTCGATCAGCTGGACGAAGCCCCCTGAGCGGGCGCTGGACAGCTCGAACCCACCCTTCTTCCGGTGGTTCCCGGGCGCCGAGCTGAACACCTCCTACAACGCGCTGGACCGGCACGTCGAGGCCGGGCGCGGGGGTCAGGCCGCACTGATCTGGGACTCTCCCGTGACCGGACGGCAACGCACCTACACCTACGAAGAACTGCGGGACACAGTCGCGCGCTTCGCCGGCGCGCTGCGCTCGCTGGGGGTCACGAAGGGTGACCGGGTGATCGTCTACCTGCCGATGGTGCCGGAGGCGGCGATCGCGATGCTGGCCTGCGCGCGGATCGGCGCGGTGCACTCGGTGGTCTTCGGCGGGTTCGCGCCCAAGGAGCTGGCGGCGCGGATCGAGGACGCCAAGCCCAAGGTGATCCTGGCGGCGTCCTGCGGCATCGAGCCGACGCGGGTGGTCGAGTACCAGCCGATCATCCAGGCCGCGCTCGGGATGACCGAGCACCAGCCGGACCACGTCGTCGTGCTGCAGCGCGAGCAGGCTCCGGCCACGCTGACCGGGCGCGAGCGGGACTGGCGCGAGCTGGCGGCGAGCGCCGACCCGGCCGACCCGGTGCCGGTCGCGGCCACCGACCCGCTGTACATCCTCTACACGTCCGGGACGACCGGGAAGCCGAAGGGCGTCGTGCGCGACACCGGCGGCCACGCGGTCGCGCTCGCGTACTCGATGGACGCGGTCTACGACGTCCACGCCGGCGACGTCTGGTGGACGGCCTCCGACGTCGGCTGGGTCGTCGGGCACTCCTACATCGTCTACGCGCCGCTGCTGGTCGGCGCCACGACGGTGGTGTACGAAGGCAAGCCGGTCGGCACCCCGGACGCGGGCGCGTTCTGGCGGGTCATCGCCGAGCACGGCGTCCAGGCGCTGTTCACCGCGCCGACCGCGCTGCGGGCCGTCAAGAAGGTCGACCCGGACGCCCGCGAGCTGGCGAAGTACGACCTGAAGGCGTTCAAGACGCTGTTCATGGCCGGCGAGCGGCTCGACCCGGAGACCCTCCACTGGGCGCACGACAAGCTCGGCGTGCCGGTGATCGACCACTGGTGGCAGACCGAGACCGGCTGGCCGATCGCCGCGAACCCGCGCGGCCTGGAGCCGATGGCGGTCAAGGCCGGGTCCGCGACCAAGCCGGTGCCCGGCTGGGACGTCCGGATCCTCGACCAGGCGGGCGAGGAGCTGCCGGCCGGCCGCGAAGGCGCCATCACGGTGCGGCTGCCGCTGCCGCCGGGATCGCTGCCGACGCTGTGGGGCGATGACGAGCGCTACCGCGAGGCCTACCTGTCCCGCTACGACGGCCACTACCTGACCGGCGACTCCGGCTACGTCGACGAAGACGGCTACCTGTTCGTCATGGGCCGCACCGACGACGTCATCAACGTCGCCGGGCACCGGCTGTCCACCGGGTCGATGGAGGCGGTGCTGGCTTCGCACCCGGCGGTGGCCGAGTGCGCCGTGATCGGCGTCGCCGACCAGCTCAAGGGCCAGCTGCCCCGCGGGTTCGTGGTGCTGAAGGCGGGGGCGGACATCGCGCCGGAGCAGCTGCGGGACGAGCTGGTGGCGATGGTGCGCCGGGACATCGGGCCGGTCGCCGCGTTCCGCGATGTGTCCATTGTGGACGCGCTGCCGAAGACGCGGTCGGGCAAGATCCTGCGCAAGACCATGCGCGCGATCGCCGACGGCCGCGACGAGGCCGTGCCCTCCACCATCGAAGACCCGGGCGTGCTGGAGGCCATCCGGCAGGCCCTTCGTTAAGAGTTGTTCCAAATGCTCCGGCTGGTCTGTACCTTTGGGTGGAGTCCCCGACCGGAGGTGCCCTGATGCGCTTGTCCAGAGCCGTCTTGACCGCGGCGATCGTGAGTCTCACGGCGGCGGCCGGCCTGCCCGCCTCAGCGGCGGCCGCCCCGGCCGCCCCGGAACGCAGCGTGACCGACGTCGTCCCGGCGCCCGTCTCGGCGAAGGCCGACCCGCGCGGCGATTTCCGGCTCACGCCGTTCACCGTGATCGCGGCCGACCGCGGCGCCGGCCAGGTCGCGGACTACCTGCGCGGCCTGCTCCGCCCCGCCACCGGCTACCCGCTGCCGGTCGTGCCGCACGCCGCCGGCCTGCCCGCGATCTCGTTGAAGCTGGGCCGCGACTCCCGGATCGGCACCGAGGGTTACGAGCTGAAGGTCGCGCGCGACGGCGTCACCCTGAAGGCGAACACCGCCGACGGGCTCTTCGAGGGCGTCCAGTCGCTGCGGCAGCTGCTGCCGTCGGCGATCGACGCGAAGCGCGTGCAGCACCGGACGTGGCCGGTCGCCGGCGGCACGATCCTCGACTACCCGCGCTTCGCCGAACGCGGGGCGATGCTCGACGTCGCCCGGCACTTCTTCAAGCCGGACCAGGTGAAGCGGTACATCGACCAGATCGCCCAGTACAAGGTCAACACCCTGCACCTGCACCTCGCGGACGACCAGGGCTGGCGCATCGAGATCAAGAGCTGGCCGAAGCTGGCGACGGTCGGCGGCAAGACGGCCGTCGACGGCGACCCGGGCGGCTACTACACGCAGGCGCAGTACCAGGACATCGTCGCGTACGCGGCTTCGCGGCACATCACGGTGATCCCGGAGATCGACATGCCGGGCCACACGAACGCGGCCCAGTCGACGTACGCGGAGCTGAACTGCGACGGCAAGGCCGTGCCGGTGCGCACGGACACCGAGGTCGGCTACAGCTCGCTGTGCATCTCCTCGCCGATCACGTACAAGTTCGTCGAGGACGTCGTGCGCGAGCTGGCGGCGATCACGCCGGGCCGGTACCTGCACATCGGCGGCGACGAAGCACACTCGACGCCGCCCGCGGACTACCTCGCGTTCGAGAAGAAGGTGCAGCCGATCGTCGCGAAGTACGGCAAGAAGGTCACCGGCTGGCACGAGATCGCGAAGTCGGACCCGCCCGCCTCGGCGGTCCCGCAGTACTGGGACTTCGGCGGCGACAACGCTTCGGTCGCGGCCGCGGCGGCCCGGGGCAGCAAGATCCTGATGTCGCCGGCGAACTACGCGTACCTGGACATGAAGTACGACGCGTCGACGCCGCTGGGCCAGGACTGGGCCGCGCTGATCGAGGTGCGCGACGGCTACGACTGGGACCCGGCGTCGCTGGTGACCGGCGTGGGCGAGAGCCAGGTCGCGGGCGTCGAGGCACCGCTGTGGACCGAGACGATCCGCACGAGCGCCGACATCGAGTACATGGCGTTCCCGCGGCTGCCGGGCATCGCGGAGATCGGCTGGTCCCCGAAGTCGACGCACGACTGGGACGCCTACCGGGCGCGCCTGGCGAAGCAGTCCCCGCGCTGGGTGGCCCAGGGCATCGACTTCTACCGGAGCCCGCAGGTCGACTGGAAGTAGCTACGCACCGGCCAGGCGGGCGCGAATCGCTCGCCTGGCCAGCGCGTACGCCTTCGTCCCGCCGTTGAGGACCGCGTCGGCGTTGGCCGCGCGGCCCAGTGCGTGCAGCTCGAACGCCAGGACTTCCGGGTCCGCGGCCAAGTGGCCGAGTGCGACCGCTTCGACGGCCGTCTCGCGGATGAACGCGGCGAACGAGCCGCTTGCCGAAGCCACGGCGTCGTGGACCCGGCCGGGACGCGCGTCGAACTCCGCGCCGACGTTGAAGAAGAAACACCCGCCGGGAAAGACGCGCTTTTCCGAGTACTCGAGCCACTTCTCGCAGATCGCCCGCAGCCGTGGCAGGCCCGGCGCGACCTCGCGGGACGGCGTCACGACGTGCGCCTCGAAGATGGCGAAAGCCGCTTCGATCGTCGCGAGCTGCAGCTCCTCCTTCGAGCCGAACAACGCGAACACGCCGCTCTTGCTCAGCTCGAGTTCGGTGGCGAGCCGGCCGAGGGAGAGCCCCTCCAGGCCGTCGACCGACGCGACGTCCACCGCCCGGCGCAGCACCAGTCGCCGGGTCGCGTCGCCGCGCGCGATCCGGCCGTCAACCGGCACGCCGCGCCCGCCAGCGGTCCACAGTGGACTGGACGCCGCCGCGGTAGGACGCCGAGAGCGCCGGCGTCGCCAGCACCCGGTCGGCGAGCGCCAGCGCCGCTTCGACCTGGTCGGCGGGCAGCTGCCCGTAGTTGGCGAACGCGATCAGGTGCACCTCGGTGACGGTCGGCCCGGCCGAGCGCTCGGCCAGCTCGATCGCGCCGGACGTCGGCACCGTGCCGGGCCGCAGCACGCGCAGGTACCAGCCACTGCGCCCGGAGTCGATCATGAGCGGGGTGACGTCCTTGCGGCCGGTCTTCATGGCCAGCTTGAAGCACGGCTGCCGCGGCTGCGACACCTGCACGAGCGCGTCGCCCCAGGCCCACACGTCCCCGATGCGGACGTCGTCCTCGGTGACGCCGGACAGCGAGACGTTCTCCCCGAAGTCGGCCACCGAAGCCTCGAAGCCATCCTCGCGCCAAGCCGGGTAGTGCTCGGCCGGGTAGACGTAGACCGCTTTGTCGACCCCGCCGTGCACGGTCAGGTCGGCCTGCCGGTCGCCGTCGAGGTTCAGCTCGGTCAGCCGCAACTCCGGCGCCTCGACCCGCGCCTTCGTGATCGCGCTCAGCACCGGGCGCTCGCGCCGGTAGCCCAGGACGCTCGGTTCCCCCACGTACACGCCGTCGACGTTCATGCCCCCGAAGATAGCACGACCGTTCGTACAATTTACCGCCTTTAGAGTGGCGGGCATGGATCTGCTCGACAAGGCCCGCGCCCACGTCGACTCCGGCGCCCTCTTCACCGAACTGGCCCGCCTGGTCGCCTACCCCACGGTCAGCGACGCCCCGGAAGGCCGCGCCGCGATCCAGGCCTACCTCGACGAGGTCCTGACCCCGGCGCTGACCGGTCTCGGCTGCGAGGTCACGCAGCACGCCAACCCCGACCCGGCGGGCGGCCCGTTCCTGGTCGGTGTCCGCACCGAAGGAGAAGAACTGCCGACGCTGCTCTGCTACGGCCACACCGACGTCGTCGGGGAGGCCGGGCAGTGGCGCGAAGGGCTCGACCCGTGGACGCTCACCGCGGACGGCGACCGCTGGTACGGCCGCGGCACCGCGGACAACAAGGGCCAGCACCTGATCAACCTGACGGCGTTGCGGCTGGTGCTGGCCGAACGCGGGAAGCTCGGCTTCAACCTGAAGTTCCTCTTCGAGACCGGCGAAGAGATCGGCTCGCCCGGCCTCACGGAATTCGCGGCCCGGCAACGAGAACTCCTGGAAGCCGACGTCCTGATCGCCTCCGACGGCCCGCGCCTCGACGCGGCGACCCCGACGTTGTTCCTCGGCGCCCGCGGCGGCATCCGGCTCACCCTGGACGCCGACCTGCGCCCGGACGCCTGCCACTCCGGCAACTGGGGCGGGATCCTGCGCAACCCGGCGACGACGCTCGCCGCCGCGATCGCGAGCCTGGTCGACGGCCACGGCCGCATCCAGGTGCCCGAACTGCTGCCGCCGGAACTGCCGGACAGCGTGCGCGCCGCGCTGGCCGACGTGGTCGTCGACGCATCGGCCGAGGACTGGGGCGACCAGCGACTCACGCCCGCCGAACGGCTCTACGGCTGGAACACCCTGGAGGTGCTCGCGCTCGGCGCGGGTGACCCCGGCCGCCCGGTCAACGCGATCCCCGGCCGGGCGCGAGCGGTCCTGCAGCTGCGGTACGTCGCCGGCACCGACGTCGACGGCGTCGCGCCCGCCATCCGGAAACACCTTGCCGAGCAAGGGTTCCCGATGATCGACGTCAACGCCGACGCCACCTTCCTGGCCAGCCGCACGCCGGTCGACGACCCGTGGGTGAGCTGGGCGAAGTCCACTTTGGACGCGGTCGCGGAGGAACCCGTCGCCCTGCTGCCCAACTTCGGCGGCGGCCTGCCCAACCACGTCTTCACCGACGTCCTCGGGCTGGCGACGCTGTGGCTGCCGCACTCCTACCCGGGCTGCCTGCAGCACGCGCCGGACGAGCACCTGCTCGCCCCGGTCGCCCGGGAGGGGCTGGTGCTCGCCGCGGCGTTGTTCGACGCTTTCAGGTCAGCGCCGCCGACTCCTCATCGGTGAGCAGCCGGGAGCGGATCAGGAAGCGCACACCTTCGGGCGCCTCCAGCGAAAACCCGCTACCGCGCCCCGGCACGACGTCGATCGTCAGGTGCGTGTGCTTCCAGTACTCGAACTGCGGCCCGGACATCCAGACCGGCACGTCCTCGATGCCCTCGACTTCGAGCGCCCCGAGGCTGACGTCGGACTGCCCGGTCTTGAACTCCCCGGCCGGGTAGCACATCGGGGCGCTGCCGTCGCAGCACCCGCCGGACTGGTGGAACATCACCGGCCCGTGGCGTGACACCAACTGCCGCAGGAGGTCCGCGGCAGCCGGTGTCAGGTCTACGCGCTCGGTCATCAGAAGAACCCGAGCGCCTGGTCGGAGTAGGAGACGAGCATGTTCTTCGTCTGCTGGTAGTGGTCCAGCATCATCTTGTGGTTCTCGCGGCCGATGCCGGACGCCTTGTAGCCGCCGAAGGCCGCGTGCGCCGGGTAGGCGTGGTAGTTGTTCACCCAGACGCGGCCGGCCTGGATGTCGCGACCGGCGCGGTAGGCGGTGTTGCCGTCGCGCGACCAGACACCGGCGCCGAGGCCGTAGAGCGTGTCGTTGGCGATCTTGATCGCGTCGGCGTAGTCGTCGAACTTCGCCACGGACACGACCGGCCCGAAGATCTCCTCCTGGAAGATCCGCATCTTGTTGTCGCCGGCGAACACGGTCGGCTCGACGTAGAAGCCGCCGGAGAGCTCGCCGCCGAGGTCGCTGCGGACGCCGCCGGTGAGGATCTCGGCGCCTTCCTGCTTGCCGATGTCGATGTAGGACAGGATCTTCTCGAGCTGGTCGTTGGACGCCTGCGCGCCGATCATCGTCTCGGTGTCGAGCGGGTGGCCCTGCTTGATCTTGCGGACCCGCTCGACGCCGTCGCCGAGGAACCGGTCGTAGATGCCCGACTGGATCAGCGCCCGTGACGGGCAGGTGCAGACCTCGCCCTGGTTGAGGGCGAAGAGCGCGAAGCCCTCCTGCGCCTTGTCGTAGAAGGCGTCGTTCGCCGCGGCGACGTCGTCGAAGAAGATGTTCGGGCTCTTGCCGCCCAGCTCGACGGTCACCGGGATGATGTTCTCGCTGGCGTACTGCAGGATCAGCCGCCCCGTCGTGGTTTCGCCGGTGAAGGCGACCTTGCGGACGCGGTTGCTGGAGGCCAGCGGCTTGCCCGCCTCGACGCCGAAGCCGTTGACGATGTTGACCACGCCCGGCGGGATCAGGTCGCCGATGATCGAGAACAGCAGGTGGATCGACGCCGGGGTCTGCTCGGCCGGCTTGAGCACGATCGCGTTGCCCGCGGCCAGCGCCGGGGCGAGCTTCCAGACCGCCATCAGGATCGGGAAGTTCCACGGGATGATCTGCGCGACCACGCCGAGCGGCTCGTGGAAGTGGTAGGCGACGGTGTTCTCGTCGACCTGCGAGATGCCACCCTCCTGGGCGCGCAGGGCGCCGGCGAAGTAGCGGAAGTGGTCGATGGCCAGCGGGATGTCGGCGGCGAGGGTCTCGCGGACCGCCTTGCCGTTCTCCCACGCCTCGGCGACGGCGATCGCCTCGAGGTGCTGCTCCATCCGGTCGGCGATCTTCAGGAGGACGTTGGCGCGTTCCTCGGGCGAGGTCCGGCCCCACGCCGGGGCGGCGCCGTGGGCGGCGTCGAGCGCCTTCTCGACGTCCTCGGCGTTACCCCGGGCGATCTCGCAGAAGGTCTTGCCGGTGACGGGGGTCGGGTTCTCGAAGTACTGGCCGCCGGCCGGGGGCACGTACTCGCCGCCGATGTAGTGGTCGTAGCGCGATTCGTAGCTGACGACGCTGCCTTCGGTGTTCGGTGCGGCGTACTGGACCATCTTCCCTGCCTCGTTGCTCGGAGTGACGGTTGACCTGGTGGCCGAAGGTAGGTGCGGCAACGTTGCACGAGCGTTGCACCGCTGTGAGCTGGGTCTCTACGCTGGAGGACGTGGCAGAGGCGCCCGAACCGGAGCTGCTGCGCGACCCCGAGTCCTACGCGCGGCTACTGGAGCACGTCCGCGAAGCGGTGCTCCAGGGCGTTCCCGGGCCCCGGCCGCCGCGGTCGGTCGTCTCCGACTCCTGGAGCCGCTCGCTCGCCGCCCGGGTCGACCCGGACCAGGGCGAAGCGCCGTTCGTCTACGACACCGGCGACCTCGCCGCCCTCCGCGAGGCTCACCCGCTGGCGCCCGTGCTGCCGGTGCTGCGGCAGATGCTGGTGAGCATCGCCGACGACGCCGAGCACGTGATGATCGTGACCGACGCGGACGGCCTGATCCTGTGGCGCGAGGGCGCGGCGGGCCAGCTGCTGCGCGGCGACCGCGTCGGCCTCACCGAAGGCACCCGGTGGAGCGAAGCCGCGATCGGCACGAACGCCATGGGCACCGCGCTGGCGACCGGCGACCCGGTGCAGATCTACTCGGCCGAGCACCTGGTCCGCCGCTACCACGCGTGGACGTGCGCGGCGGCGCCCGTGCGCGACCCCGAGACCGGCGTGCTGCTCGGCTCGATCGACGTCAGCGGGCCGTTGCGCACGGTGCACCCGGCGATGCTTTCGCTGGTCACGGCCACGGCGCAGCTCGCGGAAGGCCAGCTGCGGGCCCAGCTCGCGGTCCGCGACGAGCAGCTGCGGCGGGCCAACATGCCGCACCTGGAAGCCCTGCGCGGCCGCCCCGGCGCGCTGCTTTCGGCCGGCGGCCGCGTGCTCGCCGCGCAGGCGTGCCTGCTGCCGTCCACAGTGGACGTCCGGCGCGGCGGCGGCACGGTGAACCTGCCCGACGGCCGCATCGCCACGGTGGAGCCACTGGCCGAGGGCTACCTGCTGCGGCTGTCGTCGTCCGCCGGCAGCGGCGGGCCCCGGTCCCGGCTGTCGCTGGAGTACCTTTCGGACGGCGCGTTCTCCACCACTTTGGACGGTCGCGAAGTGCCGCTCACGTTGCGGCACGCGGAAATCCTGACCCTGCTGAGCCTGCACCCGAACGGCCTCTCGGCGGAACGGCTCGCGCTGCAGCTCTACGGCGAGTCGGGCAACCCGGTGACGGTCCGCGCGGAAATCCACCGGCTGCGCTCCCAGCTGGGCGCGGCGGTGGTGCGGACGCGGCCCTACCGGCTGGCGGCGGACGTCGACGCGGACTTCACCCGCGCCCGCACGGCGTTGCGCGCCGGCTCGCCCGCCGAGGTCCTGCGCGCCTTCCGCGGCCCGCTGCTGCCGGACTCGGAAGCGCCGGCGATCCGCGAGGAGCGGGAATCCTTGACGGCGCAGGTGCGCCAGGTCGCGCTGAACAGCGGCGACCCGGGCGTGCTGTGGTCGTTCTGGGAAACCGCGTGCGGGGTGGACGACTTCGCGGTGCTCGACGCGCTGCTGAAGACGCTCCCCGCGGCCGATCCGCGGCGGGCCGCCGTGACGGCCCACCGCGCCCGGCTCGCCTGAGCCGTCAGGGTTCCAGGTCGGTCCGGCCCTGCCCGGTCGCCATGTCGAACGGCACGGAGGCCTGGTCGTGGACGATCACCCAGCCGTCCTCGGTGTCCCGGAAGACGAACGTGGCCCGGACCCACATGCCTTCGGCGACGACCCCGTTCTTCAAGGTCCCGCTGACCCGGCCGAAGCCGTGCCCGACGGCGAGGTCGCCGCTCACCGTGACGGTCAGGTCGCGCAGCTCGTAGTCCACCTTTTCGAAGAACGTGAACACCTTCGCCCAGTTCTCCAGCTTCGCGTCCACGCCGGAGTGCCGCAGCGGCGGTTCGACGTCGAAGGACACGACGTCCGGGGCGTAGCTCCGCCGCAGCGCCTCGAGGTCCTTGTTCCGGAGCCCGTCGACGATCGCGTCGAGCCGGCCCCGGATCGCGGCTTCGGCGTCCCCGCGCCGCAACGGCGCGAGCGCGGTGCTCCAGGCGACGACGTGGTCGAGCACCGCGTCGAGCGCGGGGAGCTGGTGGTCGCCCGGCGCGAAGGTGGCGCGGTTCTCGAACTCGGTCGCCAGGGGCAGCGTGACCTGCGGAGCGACGTCCGCGAGCTGCAGGGCCCCGCAGACCAGCCGCAGCTGCTCGACCGAGCGGGCCCCGCCGACACCGCCGTACGAGACGAACCCGGCGGCTTTGGTGTTCCACTCGAGGTGCACGACGTCCATGGCGTTCTTGAGCACGCCGGGCACGGAGTGGTTGTACTCCGGCGTGACGAACACGAATCCGTCGCAGGTGGCGACGGCCGCGGCCCAAGCCCGCGTGCGTTCGTCCTGGTACTGCCCCGAGAAGCCGGGTGGCTCCTCGAGGTGGGGCAGCGGGTGGTCGCGCAGGTCGATCAGCGTGAACCGGGCGTCGGCGCGCCGGCTCGCCCGCTCGTGGACCCACCGGGCCACCTGGTCCCCCACGCGGCCGGGACGGGTGCTGCCCAGCACGATTCCGATCTCGATCATCGTTCTCCCCTGTTCGGTTCGGCTTCGAGGAGTACGACGAAGCGGCCCGGCGGGATGTCAGGCCTGACGTTCGGGGAAGCTGTTTCGTCGGAGGAGGCATGACAACACCCGTCGACGGCGAACGCCGGCACCTGCTCAACCTCGCCTACCGGCTGCTCGGCTCACTGGCCGAAGCCGAGGACGCGGTGCAGGAGACCTACGTCCGCTGGTACGCGCTCTCGCCTGCCCAGCGCGGCGCGATCTCTTCGCCCGGCGCGTGGTTGACGACGGTCGCCGGCCGGATCTGCCTGGACGTGCTGGGTTCCGCGCGCGCCCGGCGCGAGCGGTACGTGGGCGAGTGGCTGCCCGAGCCCGTGCCCGACCAGGCCGACTCGGTCGCCGACCGGATCACGCTCGACGAGTCGGTCACCATGGCCTTCCTCGTGACGCTCGAGGCGATGACCCCGGCGCAGCGGGTCGCGCTCGTGCTGCACGACGTGTTCGGGTACGCGTTCACCGAGGTCGCGGCGATCACCGGCCGCACACCGGCGGCGTGCCGAGAACTGGCTTCGTCGGCCCGCCGCCGGGTCCGCGCCACCCGGCCCGCGACCCCGGTCACCGGGCACGCCGAAGTGATCAGGGACTTCAAGCAGGCGTGGGAAGCGGGCGACATCGACGCCCTGGTCGCCCTCCTCGACCCCGGCGCGACCCTCACCGCGGACGGCGGCGGCGTGGTCCGCGCGGCCCTGACCCCGATCGAAGGCGGCTTGCCGGTGGCGCGGTACGTGGCGGCGCTCGCCGCCGGCGGCCTGACGCTCGTGGAGCGCGCGGTCAACGGCCTCCCCGGCCTGCTCCTCACCCGTGGCGACGACCTCGCGGCCGTGTACGCGTTCGACGTCGCGGACGGCCGGATCACCCGCATCTGGGCGATGCGGAACCCGGAGAAGCTCCGCCCCTGGCTCGGGTGACTCTCTCCCGTGCCGGCGGCCCGGGCTCGACGGCAGGCCCGCGGTGGCTCGCCCACCGCAGTGGTCGCGAATGACTCATTCGCGACGCCGGAGGTCCCGAATGAGTCATTCGCGACCTTCCGAGCCTGCCGGCCGCGCCTGCCGACCCGCCTGCCCGTGGCTCGGGTGAACTCGGGGCCAAGTAGACACCGTCTACAGAAGTTTGATAGACAGTGTCCACAAGGTGAACCACGGGTTACGGAGATCGGGATGAGCTACCACCGTTTCGTCGTCCTCGGTGACAGCTGCGCCGAAGGCCTCGACGACCCGTACCCCGGGCGGGACCACTACCGCGGCTGGGCCGACTTCGTCGCCGCCCGGCTGGCCGAGGGCGAGCCGGGCTTCCGGTACGCCAACCTCGCCGTCCGCGGGCGGCGGCTCGACCAGATCGTGCCCGAGCAGGTCCCGGCCGCGACCCGCCTCCAGCCGGACCTGATCGCGCTCTTCGGCGGCGGCAACGACGTCATGAGCCGCGGCTGGGACGCGCGCACGGTCGCCCGCCGCGTCGACGCCGCCATCCGCGCGTGCACCGAAATCTCGCCCACCGTCGTCACGTTCACCCTCAGCGACGTCTCCAGCCGGATGCCGCTCGGGCAGCGGATGCGGCCGCGGATCGTCGCGCTCAACGAGGCCATCCGCGAAGCCGCCGTCAGCTACGGCGCGCTGCTCATCGACCTGTGGCCCGACCAGGCCGTCACCGACTCCCGCTACTTCGGCGCCGACCGGCTGCACCTGTCCGCGCACGGGCACCGGCGGCTGGCCGCGTACGTCCTCGGCCGGCTCGGTCTCGACCACGATCCCGCCTGGCTCGAGCCGCTGCCGGGCGTCGCGGCCGCCGGGAACTGGCGCGCCGACCTGCACTGGCTGCTGCGCGAGGTGCTGCCGGTCGCCGTGACGCGCACGCGCAACCGGCTGATCGGCCGCCAGCCGGGCGACGGCTTCCTGCCGAAGCGCCCGGACCTGCTCCCCATGACCAGGGACGAAGCGTGGGCACCCGGCAACGCCTGATCGACACCGCGTCCGAGCTGCTGGCCGGCGAAGGCGTCGACGCGGTGACGCTGCGCGGGATCGCGAAGGCCGCCGGCGTTTCGCACGGCGCGCCGCTGCGCCACTTCTCCGGCCGCGCCGAGCTGCTGTCCGCCGTCGCGACGCGCGGGTACGCCGAACTGCTCTCGCGACGGCGGACGCTGCCGGAAACCTCACCGCGGGAACGGCTCACCGCCGCCTGCCACAGCTACCTCGACTTCGCGCTGACCAGCCCGGCGATGTTCGAGCTGATGTTCCGCCGCGACCTGGTCGACGCGGACGACCCGGCGCTTTCGGCGGCGGCGAGCGCGGTCTTCGACACCTTCGCCGTGCTGGTGGCGGCGGTGCCGACGCCGGTCGCGCGCTCGGGCGCCGATCTGCGGCTGGTCGCGGCGTCGCTGTGGGCGGCGCTGCACGGCCTCGCCCAGCTGTGGCTGTGGGGCGGTCTGGCGGGGGCGAGCTTCGCGCCGTCCCCGGAGGCGGCGCTGGCCGTCACGCTCGACGCCTACCTGGGCCGGGACGACACGCTGTGACCCGGTGCACGCGTCCGAACACCTGATCGAATACCCTCCCTGCATGACCGAGTCAGACCCGCAGCTCGAGCGCATCCGGAAGCTGCTGGCCAAGGCCGAGGACCCGGCGGTCACCGAGGCGGAGGCCGAGGCGTACAACCGGAAGGCCGCCGAGCTCGTCGCGCGGTACGGGATCGACCAGGCGATGCTCGCCGCGTCCGGCGCGACCGCGGACGAGATCGGCACGCTCAAGATCCCGATGAACGACCCGTACAGCCGGGACAAGGCGAGCCTGCTCACCTCGGTCGCGTACCCGCTGCGCTGCCGGACGCTGCTGCACCGCTACGGCCAGAAGGTCGAGAGCGTCACGGTGTTCGGCTTCCACTCCGACCTGGGCCGCGTCGAGCTGCTGTTCACCAGCCTGCTGCTGCAGGCGAGCACCCAGCTGACCCGCGTCCGCCCGGACGGCTTCTTCCCCGGCGAGTCGCTGGCCGCCTACCGCCGCACCTGGCTGCACGGCTTCGCGCGCGCGGTCCACGAGCGGCTGTCCCACGCCGAATCGGAAGCCGTCCGCACGGCGGTGCCCGGCGAGCGGTCGGCGGAGCTGGTCGTCCGCGACCGCGCGCAGATGGTGCAGCACGCGTTCGACTCCGAGTACGGCGACCTGCGCTCGGCCGCACCCCGGCGGCTGTCGGGCAGCGGCTACCTCGACGGCCACGACGCCGGCACGAAGGCGAACCTCGACCCGGCGGCGTTGACCCGCCGCCAGAAGGCGTTGCGCTGAGCATCGCCCGGTTGCCGCTATCGCCGCGGTGATCACTTCCGCTTCACTGGGCGCATGCGCGTCGTCGATCTTGCCGAACGCCCCGACCTGCTCGACGCCGCCTTGGCGCTCGGCGACGTCGGCGGCCAGTTCATCTACCGGGGCGCCAGCGGCCGGATGATCACCGGCGAACGCTTCCTGCGCCACTGGGCGCGGTACTTCCTCATCGCACTGGACGACGACGGCGCACCGATCGCCCGCGCCCTGTCGGTCCCGCTCGCCTACCCGGCCCCGGACCGCACCGAGCTACCGGACCACGGCTGGGACCAGGCGATCGAGTGGGCGGCCCAGGACGTGATGGACGGCCGCGAGCCGAACGCGTTGTGCGCGCTGGAAGTCGTGATCGCGCCGCACCTGCGCGGCACCGGCCGGTCGGCACCGATGTTGAAGGCGTTGAAGGCCCGAGCCGCGGAAACGGGGCTGCGCAAGCTGATCGTGTCGGTGCGCCCGATCGGCAAGGAAGCCGAACCCGCGGTCCCGATGCCGGAGTACGCAGCCCGCCGCCGCCCGGACGGCCTGCTCGCCGACCGCTGGCTGCGCACCCACGAACGCCTGGGCGCCCGAGTGGTAAAGGTCTGCCCGTTCGCGGTCACCCTGGCCGGCTCCCTGGCCGACTGGCGCGACTGGACGGGCGTGAAGCTCCAGGACGGCGAGAACTTCATCCCGGGCGGCATCGCCCCGGTGTTCGCATCGGTCGCCCACGACACGGCGACGTACGTCGAACCGAACGTGTGGCTGGAGCACCCGATGTGATCTCAGGGATCAAGCGTCGACGGATTCCGGCTCCGCGGCTGCAGCAGCCGCCTCGGCGCGAAGTGCCCGCGCCCTGCCGATCCACCACGATGCCGACGCGAGCCGCCCCTCCGTGAAGAGAACATCGGACAGATTGCTCGCCGCCTCCGCATCGCCGGCCTCCGCCGCCGTCCGGTACCAGCGCTTCGCCTCCTGCAGGTCGTCGCGCCTGAGATGGATCACCCCCAGGTTGAACGCTGCCGACAGGTTCCCGGCTTCGGCCGCCGACTCGAAGTAGGGGATCGCTTCATCGGTGCGGCCGAGTTCATGCAGGATTTCGGCAAGCGCCGCCTGACCTCCACTCTCGTCGGCAGAGGCGACAGGTTCAAGAACGTCCAGCGCCTCTTCCAGCCGCTCGCTCTTGTAGAGGAGGGCACCAAGTCCAAAGGTGGCGGGTACGTCCCCTGCCGCCACGCCACGCCTGAACCACCGTTCAGCCTCGGCCAGTTCACCGGATTCGCTCAGCAGCTTGCCCAGATTACCGGCGGCCGAGGTGATTCCTGCCTCGAAGGCTCGCTCGTACCAGTCCTTCGCGCTGGCGTGGTCTCCGGCCTGCAAGCGCAAAGTTCCGAGGTTGAAGGCCGCATCAGCGGATCCGCGCTCCGACGCCTTGCGGTACCACTCCTCCGCAGCCTCGCGCCGGCCGGCCTCGTGGTGGAACAGCCCGATGTTGTAGGTTGCGAACGGGTCACCCTCTTCTTCGGCCTTGTGGAACCAGGGAAGCGCCTCTTGAACCCGCCCGGTGCTGCTCAACAGCTTCCCCAAGTTGGTGGCGGATCGATGCTCGTCCAACTCGGCCCCACGCCGATACCACTGCTCGGCCTCGTCCAGCTTCCCCTGCTCTTCGAGGTCGAACCCGACGAGGAAGAAAGCCGGCGGATAGTTCGCATCGGCCGCGCGCATCCGCCACTTCCGGGATTTTTCCGGCTTGTCCTCTCGGGAGTAGATCACGGCCAGGTTGAACGCCGCCCTCGGCTCACCGGCTTTCGCAGCTCGTGCAAAGTACGACTTCGACTCCTTGACCCGGCCGTTCTCGCTGCAGAGGACCCCGAGGTTGTAGCACGCCATCGCGCTTCCGACCTCGGCCTCGAGCAGGAACAGCCAGATCGACTCGGCCACGTCAACCGATACCGGGGTGCCCGCCTCCGCTGCTCGAAGCGCGACCTCTAAGAGATCACCACCGGAAGAATTGTGCTTCGCGGCGAGCCAGACCGCGTCCGGCACCGGTTGGGGCGGCAGCATTCGCTCGAGCTGGTCGACCAGGTAGTCGAACACGCGCCATTTGCCACTGGTGGCTTCGAGCAGCGGGCTGGTCACTCCGTGGAATTGCCGGCTTGCCCAAGCCCATGCCTCGTCCAGCGGCTCCGGCCGCAGCAGCAGGCCGCCCTGCCTTTCGAGATACTGTTCGTGCAGCTCGACGATGAGCTCTTCTTCGTATGGTCCGGCCAAGCCCGCCCGCGCCAGGTCGATCGCCGCCTCGACGAGCGCAGCTCCACGAGGCCGACCGTCGACATCCCTGGCAAGTCGCCAGGCGGACCAAATGGCGGGCCCAGCCGCCAAATATTCGGCGACGCCGTGGTGGCGATGGTGTGCGACAGCATCGGCGATCCGGTCGTCGTCGCACTGAACCGCACGTGCAAGCTCATCTTCGCTCCAGATTCGCTGAACCTCCAGAAGGTCGGCCGACTCGAGCACCCGAGCGCCTATCTGCGCGGTCTGCAGGACGACGGCATCCACACCAGCAGGGAGCACATCCTGGAACATCGGGTGGAAGGTCTTGTACTTCCGCATCCGAATGGTCCCCAGCAGCGGTACTTTCCGCTCCCGGAACGCAGCCAACATGGCCACATCCAACGCACCCGGACCGAGGAACAGCTCCAAGTTGTCGAGCCAGACCACGCACTCCACCGACGACTCGACGATCGTCGTGAGCACCTCCGCCAGCTCACTGCCCCGGGACGGTGCCGCTACCCGGCGATCCGGCATGACAGCGCGCATCGCCTCGTAGGCCAGGCGAGTCTTGCCCGCCGCGGAGTGACCGAGCAGGAGAACCAGACCACCCGTCTCCGACGCGGCGCCCAGCCGGTGCCGAAGGTCCGCATCGATGTCACGTTCGACGTACGGCGGTACGCCCTGGTCACCAGCCTGCTGACGCGCGCGGTGCACGCCGGCGGAGACAGGATCCCAGGACGCAACAACCGGCCAATACTGCGTATCCCGCAGGTGCAGTGGCGCGGTTCGGCTGCCCCCCACCTGAGCCGATCCGAAAAGGTTCCCGATCTGCACGACAGGACCATGGAACACACCGCCGGCAACTTCGTTCCGGACAGCATCACGCGGCTCATCGCCACCGCTCGAGTCAGCCACGACCGAACTACCTAAACGCAGATCCGAATGAGAACACGAGAGCTACCATAGCGCCGAAAGGCTCGACTGATCCAGTTCATCCGGCAGGAGGTACCGTCTCCGATGGGCAAGGCAAGCCGTGCAAGGCAAAAACGCCGTAGCACCGGCCAACCCAAGTCCGGCCCGCGGGAGTCCGACTCGATTCCGGAGACGCCACGAGATACGGAAAGCGGCGCCGAAGCGGCGCTGCTGCGGTTGGTCGCCGGCAACCACGGCCCCAGGCATAGCGTGGCTTCGGCCTACGCCTGGGGGGTCGCGGCCCTCCACTGGGCGCAGCAGGACCGGTATCCAGAGTGGCACGACCAGTTGGACCCGCTCGATCTCATCCTCCTCGGCCTCGTCCACCCGAAGAAGTTCGCCGACAGCTTCGAGTTCGGCAACGCGCGGACAGCCTGGCTCCGTGAGTTGCGAACCACCCCGCATTGGCAGTCCGTCAGCAGGTTCGTATCCGAGGCAGTCAGCCTGAGCAACGAAACCGGATATGCAGTTGACGATTCTCGCGTGCTCTTGGAGCTCAATGCACGGCTGGAGAGCGCCGGCCTGGCCCACAGACGGCTTCCGAAGGCCCTCCACCCCGGCATTCTGCTGGCGAATGCCAGGTTCGTCGAAGGACTCAACACGGACAGTCCCGTGCCACCGGCGACGAACGACTCCCGCCGGCGAGCCGAAGACCTCCTGTCGAACCTGGAACCCGGCTTCCCCCAGGACGACTCCTGTGCCGAAATGCTCCGCGATGGCTTGTGTTTGCTGTCACGAGCAGGAATGCCACCCGACTTCGACAGCAATCTACTGACGATCGCACTTTACGTCGCACTCACGGATTCAAACGACGCGCCGATGGACGAGATCCCTGAACGAGCTCATGCCTGGGCGCTCGGACTGGGCGAAAAGTCGAGCTTGATCCCCGTCGTCGACACGATCTCCGCATGCGCAGCTCAGGACCTACCCACTGTTACGACGCTGAGTCACCTGTTCGTGCTTCCGGAGTTCACGCAGCGGGTCGACCAAGAAGATCGACGATGGCACAGCGAACCCGGGACCGACCTCGTACCGCTGGCGTTGGAGTTGGGCCACGACCGGGTGAGCACCCGCGCGAGCCGGGCATTCCGATTGTCTCCCAGCAGCTCGGCGATCCTGGGAAGCGTCCTCAAGGACGATTCACCGGAGGCATCGAACGCCAGCGAGATGCCCGGAGATGAAGTTGTTTTCGACGGGTTCGCGACGATCTTCGACCTGATCGGCTTGCATCCGGCTTGGGCCAAGGCTTTCCTCGATGAGAACGCCCCGCTGCCGCGTCTCGACGGCACTTTCAACGACAAGGCGGGAGAGCGGGATTGGCATGCCGCGATCGAACGCTACCTTCGCGAACATCCGGACGCAGCAGCTCCGGACGTGAGCCAAGAGCTTGACAAGCTTCGTCGGTACGACGGCATCATGGTCATCAAGCAGGCGTTGGCGGATGTCACCTTCGCCAGGCAGCTTGTCGACTTGATCACCCACGACCCGATGGGCGAAGACGACGGGCTGATCGGCGTTCGCGCACTCGTCGAGGGCATTGAGCGGCCGGCAGCGGACTTGCTGAACGAAGATTCCGACTTCGAAGAGCGAACTCTGCAGCTTGCCCTCGACTGGGGCGGGACGGCCTTGCGTGACCGAGTGGTCGGCTACGGTGCAGACGACGAGGAAGACGAGGCGGTCCTCCTGGTCTTGGCCGGGGCTTACCTGCAGCAAGTCAACTCGGAAGCGCGCGATTGATCACAACCACCGCTCGCAATGCTGTAGCTCTGCTTAACGGTGGGTCCAGGACTTTTCACTTGTCCTGACGGGTCCGCTTAGGCACCGTGGACCACGTGACTGGTTGGGTGCGCATCGCGGTACTGGCTCTCCTGTGGGGCTCGGGGTTCCTCTGGATCAAGCTGGCCTTGACGGGGCTGAGCCCCGTCCACCTCACGCTGATCCGCTGCGCGCTCGGCGCGCTTACGTTGCTGGTGCTGGCCTTCGCGGCCCGCCAGCGGCTCCCGCGCGACCGCGGCACGTGGGGGCGGCTGGTCGTCGCCGCGTTCTTCTGCAACGCGCTGCCGTTCGCGCTGTTCGGCATCGGCGAGCGCACGGTGGACTCCGGTGTCGCCGGGGTCATGAACGCCACGACCCCGTTGTGGTCGCTCCTGATCGGGGTCGCGCTCGGCACCGAACGCCGCCTCAACCCGGCACGCCTGCTCGGGCTGGCCCTCGGGTTCGCCGGCATCGTGGTGATCTTCGCGCCGTGGGAACAGGAAGGCCTGCTGAGCACGGGCGCCCTCGCGCTGCTCGCGGCCGGACTCAGCTACGCGATCGCGTTCGCTTACATGGCACGGAAACTTCCCCCGAACGGCGCCCCGCTCGCGCTGTCGGCCGCCCAGCTGACGACCGCGACCGCGTTGACGGCGCTCGCCCTGCCGGTGGCCGGGACCGCACCGCAGGTGAACCTCACCGCGCTCGTCGCGGTGACCGTCCTCGGCGTGTTCGGCACCGGGATCACGTTCTACCTCAACTACCGCGTGATCGCGGACGAAGGCCCGACCGCCGCCGCCACGGTCGGCTACCTCCTGCCGGTGGTGTCGGTCGGCCTCGGCACCCTCTTCCTCGGCGAGCCGCTGAGCCCGCGGGTCGTGGGCGGCATGGTGATCGTCCTCTTCGCCGTCGCCCTCACCCGGTTGCGGCCTCAGGTGCCGGCGAACTGCCCGGCGAGCTCGGCGGCCGGTTCGGCGATCCCGAAGTAGTCGCCGGTGGCCAGCTCGGCGCCCGCCGTGCGCCACCAGCTCGCCTGGTCCTCGGTGTGGATGCCGTCGACCACGAGCGTCGCGCCGACCTGCCGCACCAGCGGCACCAGTGCGCCGAGGAACGTCGAGTCCGACCACGACTGCCATTCGGCGAGCCGCCGGTCGACGCGCACGATGTCGACCGGCAGGTCCTGGACGGCCCGCAGGTCGTCCGGCCCCAGCCCGAACTCGTCGAGCATCACGTGGACGCCGAGGTCGGCCAGCGCGGTGACGTTCTCGATGACCCCGGACACCGGCAGCGCGCCGACCGGCACGCCGAGCAGCAGCTGTTCCGGCGGCAGGCCGGTGTCCGCGAGCAGCCGCGTCACGCGCGTGCCCAGCGCGTCGTCCGACACCTGGTGCCCGGTCAGGCCCGCGACCATCGGGAGGCCGAACCCGGCGCGCTGCCGCCACCACTCGCCTTGCCGGCCCGCCGCGCGCAGCATCCAGTCGCCGAGCGGCAGCACCAGCCCGGTCGACTCGGCGAGTTCCGCGCACTGTTCGTGCGCCGGCGCGGGTTCGTCCGGCCGGGCCCAGTGCAGGCGCGCTTCGACGCCGGCCACCCCGCCGTCGGCCAGCCGCGCCATCGGCCGGTAGCGGACGCTGATCTCGCCGTGCTCCCACGCCCCGGCCATGCCGACGGCGAGCGCCTGCGTCCGCCGGTCGTCGGCGTCGGCCTCGCGGTCGAACATCTTCCACTGGCCGCGCCGCCGCTCCTTGGCCCGCCGCAGCGTCTGGTCGGCCGCGCGCAGCAGCTCCACCGGGTCGATGCCCCTCGACGGCCGGTGCACCACGCCCGCGCTGGCCGAGAGCGCCAGCCCGTGCCCCTCGACGAAGAACGGCTCGGCGAGCTCGTCGTTGATGGCGCGCACGATGGTGCCGATGTCGGGCGTCGTCGCCGTGTTCTCGACCAGGATGCCGAACTCGTCGCTGTGGAACCGCGCGATCATCGCCTTCTCCCCGGCCATCACCGCCTTCAGCCGCTGCGCGAAGTGCATCAGCAGCTGCTCGCCGATCCGGCGGCCGAGGCTGTTGCAGACCATCCCGAAGGCGTCGAGGTCGACGTGGAACAGCGTCACGCCGTACACCGGGTCGGCGCGCCGCAGCGCCGTCTCCAGGTGGGTGCCGAAGTACTGCCGGTTCGGCAGCCCGGTGAGGACGTCGTGGAGGGCCTGGCGGCTCAGTTCCCCTTGCAGCAGCATCAGTTCGGTGCCGTCTTCGACCACGACGACGAAGTGCCCAGGCCGGTCTTCGGCGTCGCGCAGCAGGGACGCGGTGAGCGAGATGCGCGCGACGTCGCCGTCCTTGCGCAGCAGCCGTTGCGACTGCCGGACCCGCTCCTTGCCGCCGTCGAGCAGTGCCGTCATCGCCTCGCGCAGGACACCGACGGTCTCGGGGTGGACGACGTCGTACAGCACGGACCCGGTCAGCCCGCCGGGCTGGTGCCCGAGCATCTCGGCCAGCGCCGCGTTGGCCCGCACGATCCGGCCGTCGAGGGCGACCAGCGCGATGCCGCTCGCCGACGACGTCACCACCTCTTCGAAGCGCGCTTCGCTTTCCTTGAGGTGCCACTGGGCGTCCCGCACCGCCTTCAGCAGCGAGAGGTGCATGATCTCCTGCTGGTCGAGGACGCTCCGCTCGTGCGCGAGCAGGAACCCGCACGAGAGCGCTCCCAGCGTTTGCGCGACGCGTTCCGCCAAGCGGTCCACCGCCTCGAGTTCGGGCAGGGTGGGCAGGCCCTTCGCGAGGACGTCGAGCGTGCACCGCAGGCCCGGCTCGCCGACGTAGCCGAGCGCCACCAGCCGCGCGCCGATCCGCTCGGCGGGCGCGGTGTCCGCGGACGTGCCGCGCAGGCAAGCGCACAACGTGCCGAGCACGCCGCGCAGCTCGACGTCGAGTTCTTCGCGGCTCAGCGAAACGACGGTCACGCCGCTGAGCAGGTAAGCCCACTTCCGGGCGAGCAGGTTCCGCGCGCGTTCCGGGTCGGGGACCGCGGTCCGGTCCGGTCGGGGGTCGGGCATCGACATCCGGGGCGTCCGATCAGTTCTTCCGGCCGATTCCGGCGTAGACCAGCATGTTCATCGCGGCGGCGGCGGAGATGTCCGCCGGCCCGGCCGGCCGCCATTCCCCGCAGCCGACCAATCCGGGTTCGACGATTTCGAAACCGGTGAAGAGCTCGGACACCTGGGCGTGCGTCCGCAGGTTCACTTGATCGGGGCTCCGGCTTTCCTTGATCGCCTCGGTCGCCTCGCCGAGGTTTTCGCCTTGGTGGTCGCCGGTGACGTGGGTGATCGCGAGAAAACTGCCGGGCGCGAGCGCCGCGCCGTAGCGCCCGACGAGTTCGAGCGGACCGGATTCGTCGGGAACCCAGTGCAGCATCAAGAGCATCAGCAACCCGATCGGTTTTTCGAAATCGAGCAAAGCGCGCACCTGTGGTGCATCGAAAATCTTCTCCGGATCTCGCATATCGGCGTGCACTATCGCTGCACGATCGTTGCCGTCGAGCATCAATTCGCTGTGCGCGACCGCCACCGGGTCGCGGTCGACGTACACCACGCGGCAGTCCGGGTCCTGCGCCTGGGCGACTTCGTGCACGTTCGCCACCGTCGGGATGCCCGAGCCGATGTCGAGGAACTGCCGGATCCCCTGCGCCGTCATGAACCGCACCGCGCGCCCGAGGAACGCGCGGTTCACGCGCGCGGCGTCGCGCAGGCCGGGCATCGCGCGTTCGATCTGCTCGCCCACCGCGCGATCGACGGCGAAGTGGTGCCCGCCGCCCAGCATGTAGTCGTAAGTTCGCGCCATGCTCGGTACGGAGATATCGACACCCGGCGGTACCCATTCCGGTGATCGCGTCACGAAGAACACCTTCTCAGTCTGTCGGACCGGAAAGAGCTTAGCGATTTCTCCGGATTCGTCCACTGCGCCATATGCGTGAGCCCACACCACCCGATCGGGCACTGTCCCACTCGCCCGGACGCGCCTACCGTAGGCCGTCTCCTTGGGAAATCCACACAATGGCGCAACGAGGAGTCCACATGACCGCCCCGGTCGCCCCGGGCCGGTGGCCTTTTCTCGGGCACACTCCGGCACTGCTGAAGCAACGCTCCGCATTCACCAGTTCATTGCACGAGCACGGCGAGATCGTGAAACTCTACCTCGGCCCGACACCCACCTACTTCGTCACCAGCCCGCGGCTGGCACACGAAGTGCTGGTCACGGCGGGTCCGAAGTTCCGCAAGGGCGCCATGTTCGACAAGTTCCGGCCGTTCGTCGGAAATGGCTTGGTGCTTTCGAACGGTGACTTCCACCGGCAGCAACGACGGCTGATGCAACCGGCGTTCCACCGCGACCGCTTGATCGCCTACGCGGAGATCATGCGGCGCGCGGCAGCCGACCTCGGCGATTCCTGGCAGGCCGGCGAGGTGCGGCCGCTCGACGAGGACATGCAGCGCCTCGCGGTGACGATCGTCGGCGAGGCGCTGTTCTCCACGGAACTGGGAAAAGAGGCGATCGCCGAAGCGCGGAGATCCATTTACCTGATCATCCAGCAGGGAATGATTCGCGCGTTGTCGCCGAAGTTCGTCGAAAAGCTGCCGATCCCCGGAAACCGGCGGTTCGACGAAGCGATCACGCGGATGCAGGCGATCGTGCTGGCGGTGATCCGGGAGTGGCGGACCGCGGGCACCGACCACGGCGACCTGCTGTCGACGTTGCTGCTGGCCGGCATGACCGACGAGCAGGCGCGGGACGAGGTGCTCACGCTGCTGACCGCGGGCATCGAAACGACCGCGCTGGCGCTGTCCTGGACGTTCCACGAGCTCGGCAGGCACCGCGACGTGGAGGCGCGGGTGCACGCCGAGGTCGACGAGGTGCTGGGCGGCCGCCCGGTCACGGCCGAGAACCTCGGGCAGCTGACCTACGTCCGCCAGGTGGTCGACGAAGTGCTGCGCCGGTACCCGCTGTGGATGTTGATGCGCCGCACCCTCGAGGAGGTCGACCTCGGCGGCGTCCGGCTCCCGGAAGGCGCCGAGGTGATCGTCAGCCCCCACGCACTGCACCACGACCCGGCGTCGTTCCCCGACCCGGCCCGGTTCGATCCCGGCCGCTGGGCCCCGGAACGCGCCGCGGAGACGCCGAAGGGCGCGTTCATCCCGTTCGGCGCGGGCAACCGGCAGTGCATCGGAAACCGCTTCGCCCAGAACGAAATCGTCATCACGGTGGCCACGGTGGCCGCACGCTGGCGGCTGGTCCCGCTCCTGGACCACCCGGTACGCGTGAAGTTCACCTCGGCCGCCTACCCGGACAGCCTGCCGATGACGGCTGTCCCCCGGTCCTAGCTGGAGGTCGTTCCCCCGTGCTCCGCCTACGTGTTTGTGCTGCGGTTTTCCTGTTGCTGACCATGCTCCCGACCCCCGCCCACGCGGCCACGGCGACGTGCGAGGACCTGAACGTCCCGGTGACGGTGGCCCTGCTCCCCCAGACGATGCACGGCCGCCTGTGCACCCCACCGGAAGCGCGCACGGTGGTGGTCCTGATCCCCGGCGGCACGTACAACGCGTCCTATTGGGACATCGGCTACACCCCGCAGACCCGCTCGTTCCGCCTGGCGATGAACAACGCGGGCATCGCCACCCTGGCCTTGGACCGCTTGGGAACAGGAGCGAGCTCGAAGCCGTTGAGCACCCTCCTGAGCGCCTCGGTCCAGGCAACGGCGACCCACCAGGTGATCCAGTCGGTCCGGTCCCGCTTCCCCGAGGTGATCGTCGGCGGCCACTCGATCGGCGCGGCCATGGCCATGATCGAAGCCGGCCGCTACCACGACGTCGACGGCGTGCTGGTGACGGGAATGACCCACCGGATGAACCTGATCACGGTGATCCCGGTCCTGGCCAACATGATCCCGGCCCCATTGGATCCTGCGGTCCCCGGCCGCGACGCGGGCTACCTGACCACGAGCCCGGGCACCCGCTACACGGCGTTCCACACCCCGGGCCCGCTCGACGAAGCGGCGATCGCGTACGACGAGTCCACAAAGGACGTCTTCGCGACGACGGAAGCGGTGGACAGCCTGACGTTGACGACGGTGGTCACCCCGGCGTCCCAGCAGATCACCGTCCCGGTCCTGCTGGTACTGGGCAACGACCCGCACTTCTGCGGAACCCTGGGCAGCGACTGCTCTTCCCCGGAAGCCTTGCGCGTGTCGGAAACCCCGTTCTTCGGCGGCCCCCTGCAGACGTACATCCTCGACGGCTACGGCCACGCGATCAACTACGCCCCCAACGCCCCGACGTACTTCGGCGTGGTGACCAACTGGCTGAAGTCGCTGCAATAACTCATGGGTCACCGGGGAGGCGACATCGACGAGCGTGCCGGGCAGCCCGTTTCTCCACCGGGCTGCCCGGCGACGCCGTGGCGCCGTTCAGCGGGAGCACCGCCAGGAGTAGGGATCGGCGGCGTTCAGCAGGGTCGCGTAGGCACCCCCGCCGTACTGGTCGGCACAGGCGGCGTTGACGTTGATTCCGACCTGGTAACCCCAGGGCGCCCGGCAGCGCCAGCTGTAGGCGTTGTGCGCGTCGGTGACCACCGCGGCCAGGCCCATCCCCGGGTTCTGGACGGTGCAGGCGCGCTGCATGTCCACTCCGCCGATGATGGCCGCGTCGGCCGGCGCCGCGGTCAGGACGGCCACAGCGGCCATGACCGCCAGGCTGAACGCCGTCACGGCCGCACGAGGTGTTTTCCGCACCTCGCTCGACAAATGGGTCTCCATGGGAACTCCTCCCGCTCCTCGCGGCTCCCCGCCGCACCCCGAGCCTCCCAACCCGACCGGCGCGGCTCCATCGCTCGCGGAGTGACGAAGCGAGCCCAGCACCTCATCGCCCAGGCCGCCGGAGGACACCCGGATGCCCCGTGAACTTCCGGCCAGACTGCGGGTCGACGCCGAAACGACCCTCATCCTGCGCGAGGCGTTCCACAAGATCGACGCCAACTACCGCACCGACCACTACGGGCTCTACGACTACGCGCGGGCGGTGATGAGCAAGATCGTTCCCCTGGACCACTTCTACATCGGCTTCTTCCACGGCGCGAACCGCGTTCGCTACCCCTACGGCTACGACGGCGGCATGTACACCGACCCGGCGTCCCACATCTACGGTCCGCACGGTCAGGCCGCCTGGCTCCTGAAGCACCGCCAGACGTACCGCATGCAGTACGACAACGGCGCCGCCCTCAACGCCGGCGTGGCTTCGGGCGACACCAGCCGCGCGTCGGCCGACGCGGTCACCACGCCGCTGTTCCGCCGCGGCCGCGACGGCGAACCGGCGGTGTTCGGCATGATGTCCATGCAGAGCTACGAACCGGACACCTTCGACGACAATTCGGTGCGCGCCTTCGAGTGGCTCGCCGATCTCGTCGCCCGCGTCCTGACCAAGGAGGCGGAGGACCTCGACGCGCTCCGCCGCCTCCCCGCCGACGTCGACGACGCACCCCAGCTGGTCACGGCCGACCACATCGTCGAGTTCCTGTCCTCCCGGGTGGCGGACGTGCGCCAGCGCGCCCAGGATGCGTTGCCGGCGCAGGACATCGATGCGCTGCGCGATGCGCTGCAGCGCATCGTCACGGACTGCCAGCAGCTCCAGTCCGACCTGGTCGAGCTGACGCTCGACATCGACAACGGCCCCGAAGATCGCTTCCGGTCCCTGACCGCGGCCGAACAAGGCGTGGCGGTGCTCCTCGGCAGCAACATGCCGAACGACGAAATCGCCCGTGAACTGGGCGTCAGCCCTCACACGGTGAAGACCCACGTCCGCAACATCCTGGCCAAGTACGCGATGCCCGGCCGCGCGGCGGTGGCGGAAGACGTCCGCAAGCACCTGGCCCGCTGACTGTTGCCACATCCTGGACAGTTACGGGACAGTTCGTCCGCCGTCCTCGTCGGTGCGGCCGCGCGTGTACTACAAACGGCCCTCAGGACGAGACCACCGGGGAGTGCGCATGCGGGTCGTGGCGGTCATGAACTACAAGGGCGGAGTGGGAAAGACGACGCTCACCGCGAACCTCGGCGCGGTAGCCGCCAGCCGCGGTCTGCGCGTCCTCCTCCTCGACCTCGACCCGCAGACCAACCTGACGTTCTCGTTCTACTCGATCGACGACTGGCACCACCAGCTCAAGGACAACAACCGCACGATCAAGCAGTGGTACGAGGACGAAGTGCCGGGCCGGGACACGCCGCTGGCCGGCCTCGTCGTCACCCCGGAGCGGGTCAACAAGGTCCTCGACGGCACCGGCGGGCGCGTCGACCTGATCTCGTCGCACCTCGGTCTCATCGACATCGACCTGGAACTCGCGGCCCGGCTGGGCGGGGCGACCACCATCGAGACGTCGAAGCGGAAGTTCCTCGACCTGCACGGCTGCCTGCGCCACGCGCTGCGCGACGACCACTTCGCCGACTACGACCTGGTCCTCATCGACTGCGCCCCCAACTTCGGCATCGTCACCAAGACCGCGATCGTCGCCAGCGAACAGGTTCTCGTGCCCGCCAAGGCGGACTACCTGTCCACGCTGGGCCTCGACTACCTGGTGGGCAACTGCGCCGAGCTGGTCACGCAGTTCAACGACTTCGTCAACCACCGGGGCGGCACCCAGGGCCACCGCCCGATCGACCCCGGCATCCTCGGCGTGGTCTTCACGATGGTGCAGATCTACTCGCAGCAGGTGACGCTGGCCCAGCACGCCTACATCGAGGAAGTGCGGCTGAATTCCCGGGTTCCGGTGCTGAACAGCAAGATCCGCAACAGCCCCCGTCACTTCGGCGACGCCGGCGAAAGCGGCGTACCGGCGATGCTGCGCGTGGCCGGCCGGGACGAAGTCGTCCGCGAATTCGACCACCTGGCCGACGAAGTCCTCAGCGCGCTTTCCCTCCCGGGCGGCCGCCGGTGAACGACCTGAAGCGGCTGGCCGCCTTGCAGGCGCGCGTGTTCGAGTTCCTGGCCCAGCAGGACGAGGCCACACTGGAGGCGATCGCCGCCGGCGAAGCGCGGCTGGAAATCGCCGGCGCGCAACCGCCACCGGTACAGGAAGAGCAGGCCCCGCTGAGCAACCTGAGCGTGGCACAACTCAAGGCCCTGGCCAAGAACCGCCGGTTGCGCGGGTACAGCAAGCTCACGCGCGACAAGCTCGTGGCCCTCCTGGGCGGCCCCGTCGTGAGCGAACCGGTGGAAGAAACCCGCCGCGAGGCACCACCCGCCGTGGCCGCTAGCCCGGACGTCGAGGCGGCCGCCATCGCTTCGCACCTACGGGAAACGGAAACCGAGGAAGAAGGCGCCGCGTACCTCCAGGCGCAGCACCTCGACCGCGACGGGTTGCTGGCCGTCGCGACCGAGCTGCAGCTCACGCGCGTGGACCGCCTGCACCCGAAGGAGCTCGAGAAGAGAGTCCTCAAGCAAGCCATCGGCGCCCGGCGCAAGTTCGCCGGCCTGCGGAAGTGGTGACGGCCGACGGCCGCTCGATGCACTTGATCGGCGGCCGCCGCGTGACGGTCTCGGACCTGCTGGAAGCGGGCCTGGTCCAGGCCGGGGCGAAGCTCAGGTTCAGCCGCAAGCGCATCGGCGCCACGTTCGAGGCGACGGTGACGGACCAGGGCCGCATCCGCCTGGAGTCCACCGGCGAGGAATTCCGGTCCCCCTCGCGAGCGGCCATGGTGGCGGCCGGCATGCGCGCGGTCGACGGCTGGCGCGCGTGGGTGCTGGTCGAGGAAGACCGCCTGCTGGACTCGGTGCGCCAGGAGTTCCTCGACCGCGCGATTTCCACGGCGACGACGGTGGCCCGGCGTTCCGAGGACACGACCCGCCACGAGCGGCTGAGGCAAGCGCGCACCCGCGCCGACGAACGCGACCCCGAACGCATCTCCGTCCGCGACCTCCTGGCCCTCTGGGGCGCGAAGGACCGCGGCGACCAGGTCAGCCGGATCGAAGCGGACCTCGCCAACCACGGCCTGGTGACGTCCCCGAGCTTCCGCGCGGTCACGCTCAACACGGTGGTGTCGCTGACCACGCCACCCGACGAGGTCGAGGACACCCCGATCACGGAGGACGACGAAGGCGGCGACGACCTCAACGTCCGCCTGACGGTCGGGAACCTGACGCCACTCGAAGGTGTGGCGTCCGTCGGCCCCAACAGCGAGCTGGCCGAAGCGATCACGAAGATGCTCCTCAACGACTTCTCCCAGCTGGCGGTCCTCAGCGGCCCCCGCAACCCCCGCGGCGCGGTCACCTGGCGCTCGATAGCCCAAGCCATGCACCAGAAACCGGCGGCAACGGTCGCCGACGCGATCGTCGCCGCCGAGTCGGTCGCCTACGACCGCGACCTCTTCGAAGTCCTCCCGGCGTTGCAGCAGCACGAGTTCGTGTTCGTGCTGAACGAGAGCAAGGAGGTCAAGGGCATCGTCACGACCGCGGACGTCGCCCACCGATACGGCGAAATGGCCACGCCGTACTTCCTGCTGGGCGAACTGGACCAGACGTTGCGCTGGATCCTGAGCCGCTGCCTGGACCTCCCCGCCGTCCAGCCGCACTGCAGCAGACCGATCAAGACCTTCGACGACCTCGCGTTCGGCGACTACCAGCGAATCCTGGAGAACAAGGAGATCTGGCAGAAGCTGGCCTGGCCCTTGGACCGTCAGACCTTCACGTCCCGTTTGGAGAAGATCCGCCTGATCCGCAACAAGGTGATGCACTTCCACCCGGATCCGGTCTCCGAGGACGCGATCAAGAAGCTCCGCAACTTCGCGAAGCTGCTGCACCAGTACCGCGACCCCGCCTGAAGTCCCATGCGAAAAGGCCCGCACCCTCGCGGGTACGGGCCTTTCTAAATGTGGAGCTGAGGGGAATCGAACCCCTGACCTTCTCGATGCGAACGAGACGCGCTACCAACTGCGCTACAGCCCCTTGGTTGTGCTCGTAGAGCTTAGCAGTGCCCCACGAGCACCCCACGCAGGGGGGTCACTCTCCCACCGCACGCCGATAAGGCCCGGTCCCGGGCTCGTCCAGCTCCTCGAACGCCGGGTCCTCATCGTCCAGATCCACCACGACCGCACTACGCCGGATCCGAGAAGTCGGCGACGGACGACGCTCGACGACCTCCCGCCGAACCGGCTCGACCACCTCGACGTCTTCGACCGGAACCGGCTCCGGCTCCTCTTCCTCCACCGCCGGCGCACGCCGAGGCGCACGAGTGCTGTTGAAGCGAGCGAGCCGGCGCTGCCGGATCTCCTCCTCGATGCGCACCTGCCGGCGCAGGTACACGAGGTACCCGACCAGCACGACGTCGACGATCGCGTGGCCCCACCAGACCAGCGGGACGAGGAAGCCGGCGACCGCGGCCGTCGCGACCGCGATCACGAGCAGGATGACGACGACCCGCTGCCGGAAGCTGTACTTCGCGCGCGCAGCGATCTCCGCCGCTTCGGGGTCGAAGCCGCCTCGGCCCGGGCGGTACCCCGGTCGGTCGCGTTCGGCTCGCGACGCGCGCGACTCGCGCTTGGGCTGCGGGAGCGGTTCGGGGTCGGGTTCCGGATCCTCGAAGTCGTCCTCGAGCTCGAGGTCCGCTTCCAGCTCCGCGAGGTCGTCCTCGACCGAAGGCCGGGTCTTCTCGGGACCGTCGGACATGGCGAATTCCTCCCGGTCTTCGTTGCGTCCACCACCACTGCGCACGACCCTGGCCGCCAACGCGGAGTCGGTCGTCCTCGCGACCTGCTGCCGCTTGCGCGCGACCATGGGCACGAGAACGACGAGCCATGCCGCGGCGAGCGCGACGATGATCACGGAGCTGGGCATCTCCCGTCACCTCCCCCGATCCTTCACCTGAAATCACGCTAGTCACAGGAGTAACAGATCGGGCGGAGGCTCGCCGGGTTCGATCACGGAAATGCCTCACCGGATTAGGTGAATCTCACAGCATGTGGTAACGCGGCTACCGACCCAGGTGGGTAATCACGGTCAGGCGTAGTCGGCGCGGCCCGCCGCGACCAGCCTGGACACCAGCCCCGGCCCGGTTTCCTCGCGCGTGACGGCGAAGCAGTAGTGGTCCCGCCAGGCACCGGCGACGTCGAGGTAGCGCTCGAACAGCCCCTCCTGCCGGTAGCCCGCCTTGGTGAGAACCCGCAGGCTGGCGGCGTTTTCCGGCCGCACGGTGGCCTCCAGCCGGTGCAGGCCGGCCGGGCCGAAGGCGTGGTCGGTGACGAGGGCGACGGCGGCCGTCGCGACCCCGCCGCGGACCACGTCGGACGACACCCAGTAGCCGATCCAGGCGGACCGCAGCGACGCCCGGATGACGTTACCCACAGTGATCTGGCCGACGAGCCGCCCGTCGAGGGTGATCGTGAAGGGCAGGCACTGACCACGCCGTGCGAGCGAACGCAGGGCCGCCCACTGCGAAGGCCATGACCAGAAGGCGTTGCGTTCCGGCCACGGACCGACGCCGGTGGGCTCCCACATCTCGAGGTGCGCCCGGTCGCGGAGCCGGATCCGGCTCCACTCGCCCGCGTCGCGCAGCCGGACCGGCCGGATCGCGACGACGCCGGCGGGCACCCGCAGCGGGCCGAGCCGCGCCGGCCAGCCCGGGTGCCTGCTCTCGACCGGGTAGGACACGCCGGACACGGAGTTCATCAGGCCCGTTGCGCCAGGAAGGTGACCTGGACCTGCTCGCCGGCGGCGACCTCCGTCAGGTCTTCCGGCACGTTGATCAGGCAGTTCGCCTCGGCCAGCGACGCGAGCAGGTGCGCCCCGGACTGGCCGAGCGGCTGGACCAGGTACTCCCCGTTGGCCTCGTCGCGCAGCAGCTGACCGCGCAGGAAACCGCGCCGGCCCTCGGTCGACGTGATCGGCGACAACAGCCGCGCGCCGACGATCCGCCGGTGCGGGTTGCGGGTCCCGCGCGCCGCCCGGATCAGCGGCCGCACGAGCACCTCGAACACCACCAGCGCGCTCATCGGGTTGCCCGGCAGCAGGAACGTCGGCACCGAATCGGGGCCGAGCCTGCCGAAGCCCTGCACCGAGCCGGGGTGCATCGCGACGCGGGTCAGGTCGATCCGGCCCAGGTCGGACAGCGCGGCGTGGACCTCGTCGCCGGTGGTGCCCCCGGCACCGCCCGCGACCACCACGATCTCCGACATCAGGAGCCGTCCCTCGACGATCTCCCGCAACCGCTTCGGCTCGCTCGGCACGATGCCGACCCGGCTGACCTCGGCGCCCGCGTCCCGCGCGGCCGCGGCCAGCGCGTAGGAGTTGACGTCGTAGACCTGCCCGACCGACGGCGTCCGGTCGATGTCGACCAGCTCGTCGCCGACCGACACGATCGAGACGCGCGGCCGCGGGTAGACCAGCACCTTCGCGCGGCCGACCGCGGCGAGCAGCCCGACCTGCGCCGAACCGATGGTGTCACCGTTGCGCACCGCGACGTCGCCGATCTGGACGTCTTCGCCGGCCCGCCGCACGTACCCGGCCGATGGCACCGAGCGGTGCACCGTGACCTTGGCCTGGTGGCCGTCGGTGTAGGCGAGCGGGACGACGGCGTCGGCGAGCGTCGGCAGCGGCGCGCCGGTGTCGACGCGCACGGCCTGGCCGGGCTGGAGCCGCCGCGGCTGGCGCGAGCCCGCCGCGATCTCCCCGACGACCGGCAGCTGCACCGGCTCCTGCCCGGCGGTGCGCACGTCGACGCTGCGCACCGCGTACCCGTCGATCGCGGCCTGGTCGAACCCGGGCAGCGCGTGCTCGGCGACGACCTCCTCGGCGCAGAGCAGGCCCTGGGCCTCGGAGATCGCCACCCGCACCGGCCGGGGCCGGACGGCGGCGTCCAGCGTCATGGAGATCTGCGCGTCGACCGAGCGGAACTCGGCCTCCTCCTCGGCCACTTCGGGCCGTGCCGCGTCGAGGGATTCCGTCATGGGCGATCTGTCCCGATCCGTTCCGTCAGCCACGCCCGTAAAGATGGACCGTACTCGGGCGTTTCAAGCGCGAAATCGACCGCGGCGCGCAGGAAACCACCCGGATTCCCCAGGTCGTGGCGTCCGCCGCGGTGGACGACGACGTGCACCGGGTGCCCCTCGGTGATCAGCAGCGCGACCGCGTCGGTCAGCTGCAGCTCGCCGCCGCTGCCCGGCGTGATCCGCTTCAGCGCGTCGAAGATCGCCCGGTCGAGCAGGTAGCGCCCGGCCGCGGCGTACGTCGACGGCGCGTCCTCCGGCTTCGGCTTCTCGACCATCCCGTGCACGCGCTTGACGTCGTCATCGTCGGTGTCGCTGACGTCGAACACGCCGTACGGCGAGATCTCGGCCTTGGGGATGTCGAACGCGCAGAGCACGCTGCCCCCGTGTTCGGCGCGGACCGCGCTCATCCGCTCGAGCACGCCGGTCGGCAGCACGAGGTCGTCCGGCAGCAGCACGGCGACGGCCTCGTCGTCGGGCGTCAGGTTCGGCTCGGCCTGCGCGACGGCGTGGCCGAGGCCGAGGGCCTGCTCCTGGACGGCGGTCTCGACGGCGAGCAGCGCGGGTCCGCGGCGGACCTTCTCGAGCAGCTCGTCCTTGCCCTTGGCCTTGAGGTTCTCCTCCAGCTCGGGCTGCGTCTCGAAGTACTTGACGACGGCTTCCTTGCCCGGCGAAGTGACGATGACCAGGCGTTCCGCTCCGGCGGCGGCGGCTTCGGCCGCGACCAGCTCGATGCCCGGCGTGTCCACCACGGGCAGCAGTTCCTTGGGCACGGCCTTCGTCGCCGGGAGGAACCGTGTCCCCAGGCCGGCGGCAGGCACGATGGCGGTTCTGAACGTCTGGGTGGTTGCGGCGCCCGTCATGGGCGCAAAGCCTAACGTGAGGTCATGCACGCGCTGGGCAATGAGCACCTGAGCAAGGCGGAGTGGCGTGACCGGTTGAAGCGCGCACGCGCGGACCAGACTGCCGAATCGCACGCCGCCGAGGCATCGGCCCTGGTCAACGCGGTGTCGAAGGTCACATCCGGCACGGTGTGCGCGTACCTCCCGTTCGGCACCGAACCGGGCACGGTGGCGCTCGCCGACGCGCTGGCGGCCGGCGGCGCGCGGGTGCTGCTGCCGGTCATCCAGCCGGAACCGGGACCGCTCGAGTGGGCCGAGTACACCGGCGAGGCCGATCTCGTGCCCAGCCGGTTCCGCGGGATCCGCGAGCCGGGCGGGAAACGCCTGGGTGCCGAGGCCGTGCGGGCGGCCGAGCTGATCTTGGTGCCCGCGCTGGCCGTGGATCGCCGGGGCGTCCGGCTCGGCCGCGGCGCGGGTCACTACGATCGTTCGCTGGTGTTCGCCGAGGCCGGCGCCACGCTGCTGGCGGTCGTCCGGGACGGGGAACTGGTCGACCGGCTGCCCGGGGAACCCCACGACGTGCGAATGACCGGGGCCTTGACCCCGGGTCGAGGCGTGGTCGGGCTGCCGATGTGAGCAAGCTGGAATTGCTTTCGGGGAATGTTTTCAAGCACAATCGGGTTAGCACTCTGGTCGGATGAGTGCCAGCAAAGGAGCCGTCAGTGCCTACGTACCAGTACGCCTGCAAAGAATGCGACCACCGGTTCGAAGCCGTGCAGTCGTTCTCGGACCCGAGCCTGACCGTCTGCCCGCAGTGCTCCGGCACGCTGCGCAAGGTCTTCAGCTCGGTCGGCGTCGTCTTCAAGGGCAGCGGGTTCTACCGCACCGACTCGCGCGACTCGAAGAAGTCGAGCACCGCCGCGACACCCCCGAAGTCCGAGACCAAGACGGAGTCGAAGTCGGACACGAGCTCGACATCCTCCTCCTCGGGTACGACGAAAACCACCGCCGCGGCCTCCTGAGCCCGGAGTTATCCACAACACCCCAGTTGTCCACAGGTGCCGGACGAGGCCCTTCCGGCGGCCCGTCCGGCTTCCCTAACGTCGATCTTGTGCGGCAGGCCGTCGCACCCGATCCGACCGAGGGGGCACCGTGGACGTACTGGCGAGGTTCCACCCACCCGACTTGTCCCGGCTGCGAGGCCGGCGGACGCGGCTGACCCGCCGCTGGCTCGCCGCCTGCCTGCTGCTGGCCGGCGCGCTGCTGTTCGCCCACCCCGGTTCCGCGCGGGGCGCGCCGACGAATCCGACCGTCGTCGCGGCGCACGATCTCCCCGCCGGCGCGGCCTTGCGTGCCGCCGACGTCCGGCTGGCCGACTTCCCCGACGACGCTCGCCCTTCGGGCGTGCTGAGCTCCCTCGACCTCGTCGACGGGCGCTCGCTGGCCGGTGCCGTCCGCGCCGGTGAGCCGTTGACCGACGTCCGGCTGGCGACAATCCCCGCACCGGGTGATCCCGGAACGTCGACCGTGCCCGTCCGGCTGGCCGACGCGGCCGTCGCCGAACTCCTGACACCGGGCAGCCGCGTGGACGTCGTCGCGGCACCGGAGGCCGGCGCACCCGCTTCCGTGCTGGCCGGCGGGGCCACGGTCGTGACGGTCGGGCACCAAGAACAGTCCGCGGCGAAGGGACCCTTGGTCCTGCTCCGGCTGCCGGAGGCAATCGCGGCGAGGGTGGCGGCGATTTCACTGGAGCGTCCGGTAACGGTTACTCTCCGCTAGCCCCCACCCGACCGTTCTCGAGGAGAGCAAGTGTTCAAAGGCTTCAAAGACTTCCTGATGCGCGGCAACGTCGTCGACCTCGCCGTCGCGGTGGTCATCGGCTCGGCGTTCACCGCGATCGTCACGGCGTTCACCAACGGCCTCATCAAGCCGCTGATCAGCACGATCGGTGGGACGGACGCCGCCAAGGGCCTCGGGTACCAGATCTTCGACAACAACGAAGCCACGTTCCTGGACTTCGGCGGCGTGATCAACGCGGCGATCAACTTCGTGCTGGTCGCGGCGGTCGTCTACTTCGTGATCGTGCTGCCGGTGAAGCACGTGCAGGAGCGACGCAAGCGCGGCCAGGAGCCGGGCCCGTCCGAGCCCACCGACGTCGAGCTGCTCATCGAGATCCGCGACCTGCTGCGCGCCCAGGCCCAGCGCGACAACGGCCGCGACTGATCCCGCTCAGCGATCGTGGTGCGGTGGCCGGTTCTCCCGGTACCAATCGTCCGGGAGACCGGTGCGCCGCTCGGGGTCGCGTTCGTCGGAGGTCGTCTCGGGCAGGACGTCCCCGAAGATCTCGTCGACCCGGCGGCGCCGCTCGCTGCTGGTCTGGGGTTTCCGCTGTTCGCCCGGCATGCCCCCAGTGTCCCACGCCCGTTCTTTGACAACTCCAGAGCGAACCGCGACTCGAAGAGGCTCAGACCTCTTCGAGCCCCGAAAGCTCGTCGATCACGTGCGGCACGAGCGAGGTCAGCGTCGCCATCCCGTCGCGAACCGCGGACCGCGACCCGGCGAGGTTGACCACCAGCGTGCTGCCGGACACCCCCGCGAGCCCCCGCGAGATCCCCGCGTCCACGGCGCCGGCCGCCAAGCCGGACGCGCGGATCGCCTCGCTGATGCCCGGGATCGGGCGGTCGAGCACACCGGCGGTGGCGTCGGGCGTCCGGTCACGCGGCAGCACACCGGTGCCGCCGACGGTGATCACCAGGTCGGCACCGCCGATCACGGCCGTGTTGAGCGCGTTGCGGATACCCGCGGTCTCGGCCTCGACGACCACGACACCGTCGACGATGAAGCCCGCTTCTTCGAGCAGCTCCGTGACCAGCGGGCCACTGGTGTCCTCGTGCTCGCCGTGCGCCACGCGATCGTCCACGATGACCACGAGGGCCCGGCCCAGCCGTTGTGCACTCCGTTCCATGGCGCCCACCGTAGTCGGTTTCGGCCGTCCGGCGGCGGGAGGTGCCGGGTGAGTTCTGACGATCCGGTGACGTGGCCGCGCGGCCCTCGGCAAGCGCCCGTGCGGCCGCCTAGCGTGGCGGTGTGCGCGTACTGGTCACCGGCGGAGCCGGGTTCATCGGGTCACACATCGCCGACCTGCTCGCCGACGGCGGTGACGACGTCGTGGTGCTCGACAACCTGCTCCCGACGGCCCACGGCTCGCGCACCCCGCCGCCGTACACCGGACGGCACCGGTTCCTGCGCGGCGACGTCACCGACACCGAGATCGTCGCGGAGCTGCTGGACGGCGCCGACGCGGTGTGCCACCAGGCGGCGGTGGTCGGCCACGGCGTCGACCCGTCGGACGCGCCTTCGTACGCCCTGCACAACGACTACGGCACGGCGGTGCTGCTGGCCGCGATGCACGCGGCGGGCGTGCGGAAGCTGGTGCTGGCGTCGTCGATGGTCGTCTACGGCGAAGGCCGGTACGCCTGCCCGGACCACGGCGTGGTGCCGCCGTCCCCGCGGCGCGCGTCCGATGTGGACGCCGGACGCTTCGAGCCGCGCTGCCCGTCCTGCGGGGCCGAGCTGGCGTGGCAGCTGGTGCCCGAGGACACGCCGCTGAACCCGCGCAGCACGTACGCGGCGACGAAGCTCGCGCAGGAACACCTGGCCGGCGCGTGGGCGCGGCAAACGGGCGGCAGCGTGTGGGCGATGCGGTACCACAACGTCTACGGCCCGCGGATGCCCCAGAACACCCCGTACGCCGGGGTGGCTTCGCTGTTCCGCTCGTCGCTGGTGCGCGGCGAAGCCCCGCGTGTCCTGGAGGACGGCCGCCAGCAGCGCGACTTCGTCCACGTCCACGACGTCGCCAGGGCGAACGTCCTGGCACTCAGGACAGCCGGTCCGGCGGGCGATCTCACCCCGGTGAACGTCTGCTCCGGTACCCCGCACACGGTGGGCGAGCTGGCGGTCGAGCTGGCCCGCGCGTGCGGCGGCCCGGCGCCCCAGGTGGTCGGAGGCGCCCGCGCGGCCGACGTCCGCCACGTGGTGGCCGACCCCGCCCGTGCCCGCGAACTACTGGGCTTCACGGCGGAAATCGGCTTCGAGAAGGGCATGGCGGACTTCGCGACGGCGGAGCTGCGCGCCCCGGTCCGGGCTCAGCCGGCGAGCGCCTCCGCGACGGAAAGGCTGTCCTCGTAGACGTGGTACCGGGTGATCACGCCACTGTCGACGGTGAGGTGGAGCGCGCAGCGAGCCGAATAAGCGCGGCCGGTGGCTCGTACCGTCTGGCGGATTTCGCCGAGCACCACGGCGTCCCGGCCGTCGACCAGGGTCCGCGGCTTCGGCCCGCCCGGCTCGCCGGGGTGGTGGAAGTCGTTCAGCTCGCGGAAGTGGCAGGCGACGTCGGCGCGCGTCGACCGCTCCCGGATCCACGGCACCGCGGGGTGGCCCGCCTCGGGCCAGTCGAGCCGCCAGTCGACGGTGTCCGCGAACAGCCCGGCGATCCGGTCCGGGTCGCCCTCGGCCAGCCGGGCCAGGAACTCGGCGACGACCGCCCGGGTGTCCGCTTCGGCGCCGGTGAACTGGTAGTCGCGCCGGATCCGGCCGTCCTGGTCGAGGAAGAGGAACACGGTGCCGCTCCACACCGGAGCGCCACCCGCGCTCGGTGTACTCGGCTCCGGCTTCGGTCCACAGCTCGGTGATGGCGCGGCGGCGCGCGGCGGGATCCGGTTCGTTCCACACCGCCGCGTAGCGGTCGATCAAAGTCATGGCGGGACGCTAACGCCGGTTCCCTGACACCTCCTGTCAGTGGATCCGGGCAGACTCGCGGACATGCGCGCGACCCGCCTGGTCTCCCTGCTGTTGCTGCTGCAGTCCCGGAACCGGATGACCGCTCAGGAGCTGGCGGTCGCCTTGGAGGTTTCCGTCCGGACCGTCTACCGGGACGTCGAGTCGCTCGGCGCCGCGGGCGTGCCGGTGTACGGGGAGCCGGGGCACGACGGCGGCTACCGGCTGCTCGACGGCTACCGGACCCGGCTCACCGGCCTGACCGCGGACGAGGCCGAGGCGCTCTTCCTGACCGGCCTGCCGACCGCGGCCGCCCAGCTGGGCCTGGCTTCCGCGACCGCCACCGCGCAGCTGAAGCTCATGGCCGCGTTGCCCGCGCAGCTGCGCGACCGCGCGGGCCGGATCGCCGACCGGTTCCACCTCGACCTCCCGCCGTGGTACCTCGGCACCGAGCCGATCCCCCACCTGGCACCGATCGCGGCGGCGACGTGGAACCAGCGCGGCCTGCGGATCCGCTACCTGCGCTGGGCGGAGCCGCACGAGATCACCCGGACCGTGGAGCCGCACGGGCTCGTCCTGAAGGCTGGGAACTGGTACCTCGTGGCCCGTGGAGAAGGCCGGTTCCGCACCTACCGGGTCTCCCGGGTCCTCGACGTCGACGTCCTCCCGCTGGGGTTCGAGCGTGCCGAGGGCTTCCACCTGGCGTCGCACTGGGAGAGCTACCTCGCCCACTTCGACCGGCGCCGGCACGGCGGCACCGCCGTCCTCCGCCTCTCCGGCCGGGGCCTGGAGCTGCTGGAGCCGGCCGTCACCGCGGCCCGGAAGACCACGGCCGGGCCGGACGCGGCGGGCTGGACCGAGGTCGAGATCCCGATCGAGTCGGTCGAGGCCGCCGTGCCCGAACTCCTCAAGCTCGGCGCCGAGGTCGAAGTGGTCGCGCCGGACGAACTCCGGACCGCGGTGGTCCGGACCCTGCGGGCGATGAACCGGACGTACGGCCGCTAGGGCATCGCCAGCGGCAGGCGCACCTCGAACCGGCACCCTGGCCCGTGGTTGTGGACGCCGATCTTCCCGCGGTGCGCCTCGACCAGCCCCTTGGTGATGGCCAGCCCGAGCCCGCCGCCGCTGGTCGTCCCGCCGCGCTCCGGCGTCCGCGCCTGCGTCCCCCGGAAAGCGACGTCGAAAACGCGGGTGATCTCGTCGTCCGGGATGCCGCCGCAGGAGTCGTCGACGGCGAGCAGGGCTTCGTCGCCGTCGACGCCGATCTGCACCGCGACCGTCCCGTCGGGCGGGGTGTGCCGGATCGCGTTGGAGACCAGGTTCCGCACGATCCTGGCCAGTTCCGGGTCGCTCCCGGTCACGACCGGCCAGGTCGACGCGTTGGCGAGCACCCGCACGCGTTTCCGCTCGGCGACCGGGGACTGGGCGGCGACGGCGTCGCTGACGACGTCCCGCAGCGGCACCGCGGACATGGTGAGCTCGAGGGCGCCGGCCGTGATCCGCGAAAGCTCGAACAGGTCGCCCACCATCGCGGACAGCCGGGTGGTCTCGCCGGTGATCCGCTGGGCGTAGTCGGCGACCTCGTCACGCTCGGACACCACGCCGTCGGCCAGCGCCTCGGCCATCGCCTGGATGCCGGCCAGCGGGCTGCGCAGGTCGTGGCTGATCCAGGCGACCAGCTCGCGGCGGGACGCCTCGGCCGCGCGCTCGCGTTCGCGCGCTTCCCGTTCCCACACGCTGCGGCGCGCGATCGCCCGGCCGAAGACGATCGCGGCGGGCACGGTCACCAGCGCGACGAGCAGGCAGACCAGCAGCATCGTGGTCAGCGCCGGGGTGAACATGAACCCGCTGATGCCCAGCACGCCGACCAGCGTGGCGAGGACCGGGATCAGCACCAGCACGGTGAGCGTGGTGGCCAGGGAGCCGCGGCGCAGCACGTAGAGGACCACTCCGCCCAGCACGGCCACCGGAAGCGCGAAGAGCAGCGCGAGCGGGAGGATGTGCCAGAGGTGGGCGACGATCTCGTCGAAGGACTCGCCGGGTTCGATCATGGCTGCTCCCGGTCGTAGCGGTAGCCGACACCCCACACGGTCGCCACCCGGACCGGCTTGGCCGGTTCGCGCTCGATCTTCTCGCGCAACCGTCGCACGTGGACGGTCACGGTGGACTGGTCGCCGAAGTCCCAGCCCCACACCTTCTCGAGCAGGTCCGCGCGCGAGAAGGCGACGCCGGGGTGGGCGAGGAAGAACGCCAGCAGGTCGAACTCCCGGGTGGTGAGCGGCAGTTCGCGGCCGCCGAGCGTCGCGGTGCGCGCGTTCATCTGCAGGCGGAGGTCGCCGTCCGCCAGTACCGCCGCGGCCGGTTCCGGGCGCGGCATCCGCGCCCGGCGGAGCACGGAGGCGACGCGGAGGGCGAGTTCCTTGGGGCTGAACGGTTTCGTCACGTAGTCGTCGGCACCGAGCTGGAGCCCGGCGATCCGGTTCTCCTCCTCGCCGAGCGCGGTCAGCATGACGATCGGCACCTGGCTGACCTGGCGCAGCCGCTTGCACACCTCGAGGCCGTTGATCCCCGGCATCATGACGTCGAGGACGACGAGATCGGGTTCGTGGGCGGCGAACTTGGCCAGCCCGTCCGCGCCGTCGCCGGCCTGGTCCACGGTGAACCCGGCGACCTCGAGGTAGCGGCGGACGACGTCGCGGACGGTCTCGTCGTCGTCGACCACGAGCACGCGCCCGGCCTGATCGTTCATCACGTCTCCCTCACCAGCCGGTCAGCAGCAGGTGGTTGACCGCCAAGGCCGTCGCCGCCTGCGCGGCCAGCCACCACCGGCGTCCGGGCCGCGGCAGCAACGCCGTCAGCGGCAGCAACCACACCCCGAACGGTAGCCAGATCCGTTCGGTCTCGGCCTTCGACAGGCCCGAGACGTCCGCGAAGACGATGGTGACCAGCGCGGCGACGCCGAGGAGCAGCACCGGGTCGGTAAGCAGGCCACGACCCGTTCCGGCGAGGCCGCGGCGGAGGGCGGCCACCACCGCGGGGCCGAGGGCGACGGCCACCGCCGCCAGGTCCGCCCACACCCAGTACGAATAGGGCCGGACCAGCGCGACGCCCTGGTAGTAGCGCTCGACGACCAGGTGGTAGCCGTCGAGCCACCAGAAGCCCGCCCAGGCAAAAACTCCGACGACCGCCAGTGCCGCGACGATGGCCAGGGCCGCTGCCCGCCACTGCCTGCCGAGGATCGCGACGGCCACCGCGAGCAGGCCGAGCAGCACCAGGCCGTACGAAAGGAAGACGCCGAAGCCGAGCAGGAGCCCGGCGGCGACGCCGGCCGGGGCGGCGTACCGGCGGCCGTCGGTGAACCCGCGCGCGGACAACGCGAGCAGCGCAAGCCCGGTGGCGGTCACCCCGGCGAACAAGCCGTCCGCGGACACCCCGATCCACACCGCTCCGGGCGTGAGGACGGCGAACGGCAGCGCCGCGCGGGCGGCCTCGGTCCGGCCGAGCAGGGCGAGCGTGGCGGGCACGGCGACCGCGACCAGGCTGCCGACGAGCACGACGGCCGTCGCGGCCCACGCGCCGCCGTGCAGGCCGATCCGGTCCAGCCAGACGAAGACGAGCGTCGCGCCCGGTGGGTGCCCGGAGACGTGCGTCGTCCACGAGTCCGGCTGGAAGTCGAGGATGCGGGACGAGAACTCGCGCAGCATCCGCGGGATGTCGGTGATCCCCGGTACCTCGTGGAGGTACTCCTGCGGAATGGTGAGGCGTCCGGCGAACCCGCGCGTCCAGCCGTCGACCATGGCCAGCGAGAAGATCCAGGCCAGCGAGGCCAGGTAGCCGGCGCCGAGCGCGCGGCGCCACGGCAGGCGGGCGGCCAGAGCCGGGCCGTGCAGCACCACCGCGACGGCGACGAGCACCGCGAACACCGAACCCGGGCCGACGTGCGGCAGCCAGTCGGCGAACAACGGCGGCGAGGAAACGAAGATGACCACACCGGAATCCGGCCGGTTGTAGTACCAGCCGACCGTGGTGGCCGCGGCGACGAGCACCACTGCCGCCGCGACGGCGAGGACGTCAGCGCGGCGGCCGGTGACCGGGGCTTCGGGTTCGCGGGCAGGCGGCTCGGCGAGCCGGGCTGCCGGGTTCGGCTCGCTCATCGCCGTCCACCATAAGGGCGCCGACGGCGATCCGCGTCCCCGCGGCGGCGACCGTAACGAGGCGGTAAGAACCTCTTCACCCGTCATGATTCAGTAAGGCCCGCAAGGGTTTTCGGCCATCCACCGTGGACTTACGGTCGGCGCCGTGACTGACTCAGCAGTGGACGTCGTCCTCCCTTGCCTCGACGAAGCCGGCGCGCTGCCCGGTGTACTGGCGGGCCTGCCGCCGGGCTACCGCGCGATCGTGGTCGACAACGGCTCCGCGGACGGCTCACCCGAAGTGGCGGCTTCGCTCGGCGCGAAGGTCGTCCACGAACCGCGTCGCGGTTACGGCGCGGCCGTGCATGCCGGCCTGGAAGCCGCCACCGCGGACATCGTGTGCTTCGCCGACGCCGACGGGTCCCTCGACCTCGGCGATCTGCCGCGGCTGGTGACCGCGGTCGAGGACGGCGCCGACCTCGCCGTCGGGCGCCGGGTCCCGACCGGTCCCGGCGTGTGGCCGTGGCACGCGAGAGCGGGCAACGTCGTGCTGGCGCTGCTGCTGCGCACCCGTGGGCTGCCGGTGCGGGACATCGCACCCCTGCGTGCCGCGGACCGGCGGGCCCTGCTCCGCCTCGACGTCACCGACCGGGCGTTCGGCTACCCGCTCGAGCTGCTGATCAAGGCCCGGCGGGCCGGCTGGCGGGTCCGCGAGTTCGACGTCCGGTACGGCGAGCGCGCCAAGGGCACGAAGTCGAAGGTGTCCGGTTCGGTGCGGGGCACGCTGCGCGCGGTCCGCGACTTCGGGCGGGTGCTGGCCCGATGACGTCGTCGTTCGTCCTGCTGGTCGTGGCCAAGGCGCCGGTGCCGGGCCTGGCCAAGACCCGGCTCTGCCCACCGGCGACGCCGGCCCAGTCGGCGGAGATCGCCGCGGCGGCGCTGCTCGACACGCTCGACGCCGTCTGCGCGGTCCCCGGCGCCGCGCCCGTCGTCGCGATGACCGGAGACCTCCGCGCCGCCGCCAGGGCCACCGAAATCGGCCGGGCGCTGCGGCGCGCCACCGTAATACCGCAGCGGGGCCGGGACTTCGGCACCCGGCTGGCCAACGCCCACGCCGACGCCGCCGCGGTGCACGCGGGCCTGCCGGTACTGCAGATCGGCATGGACACCCCGCAGGTCACGCCGGAGTCCCTCGCCGCGGCCATCGCGCCGGTGCGGTTCCACGGGCACGACTCGGTGCTCGGCCCGGCCGCGGACGGCGGCTGGTGGGCGCTGGGCCTGGCCGAACCGCGGCACGCGCAGGTCCTCGCCGACGTTCCGATGTCCCGCGACGACACCGGCGAACGCACCCTGCGCGCGCTCGGCGGGTGCGGGCTGCGACCGGCAACGACCGCCCGACTGTCCGATGTGGACACAATGGCCGACGCCCGTGAGGTCGCGGCGGTGTGCCCGCACGGCCGGTTCGCCCGCGCCGTCGCGGCCGTCGGCGGACGGGCGGTCGCGTGATGACGGCCCTGGCCGGCCACGAGTTCGACCTCGGCCTGCTCGGCCACCGCTGCTGGCTCGAACTGGCGACCGGCGAACGGATCGAGCTGCCGGTCGAACGCTGGACCGAGCCGTCCGACGGCGACGACGTCCTGCTGGACGCCTGCTCCGGCCCGACCATCGACATCGGCTGCGGTCCCGGCCGGCTCACCGCGGCGCTGACCGGCCGCGGAGTCGTCGCGCTGGGCGTGGACAGCTCGCGGACGGCGGTCGTCCTGACCCGCCACCGCGGCGGAAGCGCGTTGCACCGCAACGTGTTCGACCGGCTCCCGGGCGAGGGCCGGTGGCAGCACGCCCTGCTCGCCGACGGCAACATCGGCATCGGCGGCGACCCGGCGGCACTCCTGCGGCGCACGGCCGGGCTGATCGCACCCTACGGCGACGTCCTCGTCGAACTGGAGCCGCCCGGCCACGGCCTGCGCCACGAGCGCGTCCGGCTGCGCCCGGGCCACGCCGACGTCGCGTGGTTCACCTGGGCCTGGGTCGGCGTGGACGCGATCGCCGACGTCGCCGTGCGCGCCGGCCTGCGCGTCGACTGGACCGCTCGCCACGGCCACCGCTGGTTCGCGCGATTGGAGCGCCGGTGAAACTGCCGATCCCGAAGGAAGAACAGTTCCGGGCGCCGGCCCACGACGAGCGCGTGACGTCGAAGATCGGCCTGGCGCTGGCGGTCACGTTCACGACGTGCTTCGTGACCGGCCTGCTCAGCCACCTGATCCAGCACCCGCCGGGCTGGTTCTGGTGGCCCAGCCGCCCGGTCGGCCTCTACCGCGTCACCCAAGGCCTGCACGTGATCTCCGGCGTGGCGTCGATCCCGTTGCTGCTGGCGAAATTGTGGAGCGTCTACCCGAAGCTGTTCGGCAGGCCGCTCGTCCGCTCGCTGCCGCACGCGCTGGAGCGCTTGTCGATCCTGGTGCTCTCGGGGGCGGCGTTCTTCGAGCTGAGCACCGGGCTGCTGAACGTGGCGCAGAACTACCCGTGGGGCTTCTACTTCCCGCAGGTGCACTACGCGGTCGCGTGGCTGGCGATCGGTTCGATCCTGGTGCACGTCGCGGTGAAGCTGCCGGTCATCCGCCGCGCGCTGAGCCGCACCGCGACCGAAGAACCGCCACCGACCGGCCTCTCCCGGCGCGGTTTCCTCCTCACCACCGGCCTGGCGACCGGCACCGCGGTCGTCGCCACCGCGGGCGCGACGGTCCCGTTCCTGCGCGGGGTTTCCGGCCTGTCCTGGAAGACGGGCAAGGGCACCCAAAACCTCCCGGTGAACCGCACCGCGGCGGCCGCGGGCATCACGTGGTCCCCCTCCTGGCGTCTCTCGGTGGTGACCCCGCGCGGCACGACCAGGTTCTCCCTCGACGAGCTGCGCGCGCTGCCGCAGACGACAGCGGAACTCCCGATCGCGTGCGTGGAGGGCTGGAGCCAATCGGCCACCTGGCGCGGCATCTCCCTGCCGACCCTTCTGAAGGCCACCGGCGCCCCACCCGGCACCGCGATCCGGGTGTCCTCAATGGAGCGTTCCGGGCTCTACGGCGTCAGCACGCTCCCCGGCGAACACACGGCCGACGAGCTGACCCTGCTGGCCCTGGAGCTGAACGGCGAGGTCCTCGACCCCGACCACGGCTTCCCGTGCCGGATCATCGCCCCGAACCGCCCGGGCGTGCTGCAGACGAAGTGGGTCACGAAGCTGGAGGCGCTGTGAAGACCGCCCGTGCGTTCCTCGCCCTACCGGGCCTCGCGGCGTTGGCGTGGGGCGTGGTGCTGTTCGCCGAGTACGCGCTCCCGGTGCGTCCGGACGCGATCGCGACGGCCGCCTGGATAGTCGGCGGCCCGATCGTCAACGACGGCGTGATCGCACCCCTGACGGCAGTGCTCGGCATCGTGCTGAGCCGGCTGGTGCCGAGCCCGTGGAAAGCCCCGGTGGTAGCGGGCACGGTGATCACCGGCGTACTGGCGATCGTGGCGTTCCCGCTGCTCTGGCGCCCATACGGAACCCCACCCATGCCGGGTCTCCACGACGGCAACCCGACCCTGGGCCTGACCCTCACGGTGGCAGCGGTCTGGCTCGCGGTGATCGCGACCGGCTTGACGATCCGCATCGCCCGCACGAGATCACGTGCCGCGCTTCCCGCCACGGTCACCGCCGCGCCGGAACCACCTCCAAGCCCGGCGGCTCCTCCCCGCGCGCCGGCCGACCATCCCGGCACGCCGCCCGCCAGTCCCAGCACCCCGGAGGACCATCCCGGCACCCCACCGGCCCCTCCCGGCAAGTGACCGCCTCCCGCGCCTGAACCCCCGCACGAACGCGGCCACGCGCGACCGGCATCGGATGCCTGGGTCGCGCGTGGCCTTGTGGGTCCGGCCCCGGATTCGGGGGTCGAGCCGAAGTTGGTCTCGGCCGCGCCGAGGCGGCCGAGCGTCTGGAACGGATCAGTTGGGCTGGACGGGCTGCCCGCCGAGCGTCACCTCGACCGTGCGGCCGTCGGCGAGGGTGAAGGTCGCCTTCTCGTCCGGGGCGCGGGTGCGCACCGCCGCGACCAGCGTGTCGGCCGAGTCGATGGTGCGGTCGTCGATCTTCGTGACGACGTCGCCCTCCTTGAGGCCCGCCTTCTCCGCCGGGCTGCCCGCCTTGATCGCGCCGAGCTGGGCGCCGCCCTGCGGGGCGTCACGGACCTCGGCGCCGATGTACGTCTGCACCGCCTGGCCGGTCTTGATGATCGTGTCCGCGGTGCGGCGGGCCTGGTCGATCGGGATGGCGAAGCCGATGCCGACGTTGCCGCCCTCGGACGCGCCCTGGCCCTGGCCGCCCGAAGCGGACTGCGGGCTGTAGATCGCGGAGTTGATCCCGATGACCTGGCCGGCCATGTTCGCCAGCGGGCCGCCCGAGTTGCCGGGGTTGATCGCCGCGTCGGTCTGGACGGCGTCCATCACCGTCGTCTGGTCGCCGCTGCTGCCGCCCGCGCGCACCGGCCGGTGCAGCGAGCTGACGATGCCCGAGGTGACCGTGCCGGCCAGCTCGAACGGCGAGCCGATGGCGACGACCGACTGGCCGACCCGCAGGTCGTCGGAGCGGCCGAGCTCCACCGGGGTCAGGTTGTTCACGCCGGTGACCTTGACGACCGCGATGTCGGTCGTCGGGTCGCGGCCGACGACCTTGGCGGCGGCCTTCCGGCCGTCCTGGAACACGGCCTGGATCTGCCCGCCGTTCGCGGCGACCTCGACGACGTGGTTGTTGGTCAGGATGTAGCCGTCGGTGCTGATGACGAACCCGGAGCCTTCGCCGGCCCCCTGCTGCCCGCTCACCTGCAGCTCGACGACGCTCGGCGACAGCTTCTGCGCCACGGCCTCGACCGAGCCGGCGGGCGCGTTGCCCGTCTGCTGGGCCGGCTTCGGCGCGTCGAGCGCGTTGCTGCCGGGGCTGGACGAGCCGCCGGTGAAGTACCCGACCGCGCCGCCCGCGATGCCGCCGACCAGCAGCGCGACCAGCGCGACCCCGGCGAGCAGCTTCCCGCCGGACCGCTTCGGCTGCGGCGGGGCGGGTGTGGTGTAGGCGGCGGTGCCGGGCGGCCCGTACGGGTTCGCCGGCGGGTAAACGCTCTGCTGGGTCTGGCCGGACGGCAGCTGCGCGCCCTGGGCGGACCAGGGGTTCGTGTTCTGCGCTCCGTACGACGGATCGGCCCCGGTCACCGCGTGGTAGGACGGCTCGGAGTACTGCGGCGCACCGCCGGACTCGGGCTTGGCCTGCTCACCGTACGGGCTCCCCGCCCAACCGCCTTGAGCGGCCTGCTGGCCGGTCTCGGGCTGCCGCGGCGCCGCGGGGTCGTGCGTGCTGGGGTCGTTCTCGGTCATGTCCTCACCTTGCGCGATGGTCCTGAGAGGTTCCTGAGCCGAACCTGTGCATCGGAGATGAGTATGGCCCGATCAGCCCGCCGCGCGGAGCCGTTCCGCGATCTGCTCCGGCGTAGCGTCGTTGATCCAGACCGCCATGCCCGATTCGGACCCCGCCAGGTACTTCAGTTTGTCCTTCGCGCGCAGCACGGAGAACAGTTCCAGGTGGAGCCAGCCGAGCTCGCGGTCCTGGCGCACCGGCGCCTGGTGCCACGCCGCGATGTACGGCAGCGGCCGGTCGTACAGCGCGTCGCAGCGGCGCAGCACGTCCAGGTAGACGTCGGCGAAGTCGTCGCGCTCGGCGTCGGTCAGCGCGGGGATGTCCGCGACCTGCCGGTGCGGCACCACGTGCACCTCGACCGGCCAGCGCGCCGCCGGCGGCACGTACGCCGTCCAGTGTTCGCCGGAGGCCACCACGCGCGCACCGGACTTCTGTTCGGCGGCCAGCACGTCGCCGAGCACCGGGCGGCCGTGCTCGGCCTGGTAGGCACGGGCGACGTCGATCATGCGCGCGGTTTTCGGCGTGACGAACGGGTAGCCGTAGATCTGCCCGTGCGGGTGCGACAGCGTGACGCCGATTTCCTCGCCGCGGTTCTCGAACGGGAAGACCTGTTCCACACCGGGCACTTCGGACAGCGCGGCCGTGCGGTCGGCCCAGGCGTCCACCACGGCCCGCACCTGCTTCGCGCTCAGCTGCGCGAAAGAACCGTCGTGGTCACTGGTGAAGCAGACGACCTCGCAGCGCCCGCGGCCGGGCGCCACCGGCACCAGCCCGAAACCATCCACAGTGGACGGCTCGCCGATGACGTCCTCGGCGAACGACGGGAAGCGGTTCTCGAAGACGACGACGTCGTAGTCGCTTTCGGGGATCTCACTCGGTTTGCCGGGCTTGCTCGGGCACAGCGGGCACAGGTCCGCCGGCGGCTTGTACGTCCGCGTCTGCCGGTGCGCGGCCATCGCGACCCACTCACCGGTCAGCGGGTCACGCCGGATCTCCGACGCGGCCGAAACCGGCGGCAGGTCGCGGGTGTCCTCGGCGACGCGGTCGGGTGCGCCGGGCTGGTCGAAGTAGATGATCTCCCGGCCGTCGGCCAGGTGTCGTACGGTGCGCTTCACGCTTCTTGGGCCTCGTCCGTCTCCGCCGTCTCGGCGATCATGAGTTCTCCCGCCCGTTCGGCGAGCGTTTCCTTGGCGTCGTCCGGGATCCCGTCGTCGGTGACGACGACGTCGGCCTCGTCCAGGTCGGCGATCGTGGAGATCCCGACGGTGCCCCACTTGGTGTGGTCGGCGAGCACGACCAGCTTGCGCCCGGCTTCGACCAGCGCGCGGTCGGTCTCGCTCTCGGTGAGGTTCGGCGTCGTGAACCCCGGCCCGTCCGCCATCCCGTGCACGCCGAGGAAGACGACGTCGAGGTGCAGCGACCGCAGGCTGTGCACGGCGACCGGGCCGACCAGCGCGTCCGACGGCGTCCGCACCCCGCCGGTGAGCACGACCGTGCGATCGGGCTGCGTCGAGCCGCGGAGCACGTCGGCGACCTGGATGGAGTTGGTCACGATGGTGAGGCCGGGGATGGCGTCGAGCGCCCGCGCCAGCGTCCACGTGGTGGTGCCGGCGGAGATGCCGATCGCGGTGCCGGGCCGGACGAGCGTCGCGGCGAGCTCGGCGATGGCTTCCTTCTGCGCGCGCTGGCGGACGGACTTGGCTTCGAACCCGGGTTCGTCGGTGCTCTTGCCGACGATCGAGGTGGCACCGCCGTAGACCTTCTCGACCAGCCCGCGCCCGGCGAGCACGTCGAGGTCGCGGCGCACCGTCATGTCGGACACGCCCAGCCTGGTCACGAGGTCGCTGACCCGGACCGCACCGGTCCGGCGTGCCTCTTCCAGGATCACCGCCTGTCGCTGACGCGCCAGCACCGTTCAACTCCGTCCCCGTCTAGCCCAACCACACAAAATCCTACACGATTCAACACAGGATCTGGTGGTGAGCCTCGGGTGAACTTCGGAACTGCTGGTCAGCCGGGCGCCCCCGGCAGCCGAATCGTCATCAACGCGCCGCCTTCCGGCGCCTGCGAGGCGTACACCGCACCGCCGTGCCGTTCCGCCGCGTGCTTCACGATCGCCAGCCCGAGCCCGGAGCCGGGCAGCGTCCGCGCCTCCGACGAGCGGTAGAAGCGGTCGAACACCTTGGGCAGGTCCTCCTCGGCGATGCCCGGCCCGGCGTCGGCCACCTCGACGACGGCCGTGCCGTCGCCGAGCGGGTACAGCCGCACCCAGACCGTCGACTCCGGCGGCGAGAACTTGACCGCGTTGTCGAGCAGGTTGAGCACCGCGCGCTCGATCGAGCTGTTGTCGCCGGTGAGCACCCACGGCTGCAGCGACACGTCGAAGTTGATTTCGCCCGCGCGCCGCCGTGCCCGGTCGAGCGCTCGCTCGACGACGTCCAGCAGCTCGACGCGTTCGAACCGCTCGCGCGGCTCGTCCTGGCGCGCGAGCTCGACGAGGTCGCCGATGAGCTGCGTCAGCTCGTCGAGCTGGCCGCTGATGTCCGCGACGATGTCGATCCGGTCCTCGTCCGGCAGCGGCGGCGCGCCCGGCTTGCTGGCGGAGAGCAGCAGCTCGAGGTTGGTGCGCAGCGACGTCAGCGGCGTCCGCAGCTCGTGGCCGGCGTCCGCGACCAGCTGGCGCTGGCGTTCCTGCGAGTCCGCGACCGTGCCGAGCATGGTGTTGAAGCTGGTGGTGAGGCGCGCGAGCTCGTCGTCGCCGCTGACCGGGATCGGCCGCAGGTCGCCGGTCTTGGCGACGCGCTCGGCGGCCGACGTCAGCCGCTCGACCGGGCGCAGGCCGGTCCGCGCGACCGCGGTGCCCGCCGCGGCGGCGACCAGGATGCCGGCGCCGCCGATGAGGAACAGCACCAGCGCGAGCTCGTTCAGCGTGCGCTTGGTCGGTCCCATCGACTGGGCGAGCACGATGGCCTCGCCGTGCCCGGTCGGCAGCGCGACCACGCGGCTGTCGGTGCGGAAGTCCGTCCGCATCGACTCGGCCGAGTCGCCGTTCGCGACGGCCAGTTCGCGCTGGTCGAAGGGCGGCGCCGAACTCGACAGCGGGTACGTCATCACGGCGTGCGCGACGTCGGGCGCGGCGCTGAGCTGCCCGATCTGCAGGTCGGCGCTGGCGAGGAACGCGCCCGGGACCTGCCGCAGCTCGGTCTGCACCTGCGGCGAGTCGGCGGCGGCCTGTGCACGCGCCATCAGGCTGTCGTCGAGCTGCTGGTAGAGGTTGCTGCGGACGACCATGTACGCGCCGATCGACACCAGCGCGACAGCACCGGCGACGCAGGCGGCGGCCAGCAGCGTCACCCGGCCACGCAGGGAGAACCGGCGCGTCCCCCAGCGCGTGCCCCGGGGATCGCCGGGCTCGGTCACGGCGGGGTTTCCCTCAGGACGTACCCCACCCCCCGCACCGTGTGGATCAGCCTCGGCTCCCCCTCGGCCTCCGTCTTGCGGCGCAAGTAGCCGACGTAGACCTCCAGCGCGTTGCCCGACGTCGGGAAGTCGTAACCCCATACTTCCTCCAGGATCCGGCCCCGCGTGAGGACGTGCTTCGGGTAGGAAAGGAACAGTTCCAGCAGTGCGAACTCGGTCCGGGTGAGACTGATCTCGCGGCCGCCGCGGCGGACCTCCCGGGTGCCCGGGTCGAGGGTCAGGTCCGCGAAGGACAGGACCTCCGAGGCCTGCCCGTTCTGGACCTCCGGCGAGGCACGGCGCAGCAGCGCACGCAGCCGGGCGAGCAGCTCTTCCAGCGCGAACGGCTTCGGCAGGTAGTCGTCGGCGCCGGCGTCCAAGCCGGACACCCGGTCGGAGACGGTGTCGCGCGCGGTCAGCACGAGGATGGGCAGGTCGTCACCGGTGCTGCGCAGGCGGCGGGCCACCTCGAGCCCGTCCAGCCGCGGCATCATGACGTCGAGGACCATGGCGTCCGGCCGGTCGGCGATGATCGCCTCCAGCGCCTGCGCACCGTCGCTCGCCAGCTGGACCTGGTAACCGTTGAACTCCAGGGACCGCCGAAGCGACTCACGGACGGCGCGGTCGTCGTCCACCACAAGGATGCGCATGGCGATAGTTTTACTCAGCGTGCTGAGACCCGCCTAAGAACACACACAGAACTAACAAAGAGATTCCCTCACTCCGGCGCTCGCGCGACCGGCGCGTTCCAGTGCCGCCAAAGCGCGATCATCCGCACGGCGACCACGGCAGCGGCCGAAACCACGGTGACCGGCCCGGCCGGCAGTCGCAGAGCGTGACCGACGGCGACGAGCACCGACCCGGCCAGCGCGGCCACGGCGTAGATCTCCTTCCGCAGGACGAGCGGTATTTCCCGGAGCAGCAGATCCCGCACGGCGCCCCCGCCGATCCCGGTGGTCATCCCGATCAGGCACGCGGCGTACACGGTCGCGCCGGCGTCGATCGCGATGGTCGTACCTGCGGTGGCGAAGACACCGAGCCCGAGCGCGTCGGCCAGGAGGACGCCCCGCCGCAACCGCGCGACCTGCGGGTGGAAGGCGAAGACGACGAGCGCGGTCCCGGCGCAGACGGCGAGGTAGGGCCAGTTCCGCAACGTCGTCGGCGGGTGGATGCCGAGCAGCACGTCCCGGATGACCCCACCCCCGAGCGCGGTGGTGAGCCCGACCACGACCACCCCGAAGACGTCGAGCCGCGCCCGCACGGCGGCGAGCGCCCCGGACGCGGCGAAGGCGACGAGCCCGACGAACTCCAGCGCCGTGAGCAGCATCTACTGGTCGAGCAGCCCACCGCGGTAGGCCAGCAGCGCGGCCTGCACCCGGTTCGCGGCACCGATCTTCGAGAGCACGGCGGAGACGTACCCCTTGACGGTGGCTTCGGAGAGGTGGAGCCGCCCCCCGATCTCGGCGTTGGAGAGCCCCTGACCGATCAGCGCGACGACCTCACGCTCCCGTTCGGACAGCGAGGCGAGCAGCTTCCTGGCGGGCTGAGCAGCACGTTGTTCGTCCCGATGCGACTGAACCATCCGCGCGGCAACCCCCGGATCGAGCACGGCCCCACCCCTGGCCAGGTCCCGGACGGCGCGGAGGAGAGCCGCCGGATCGATGTCCTTGAGGAGGAAGCCGTTGGCCCCGAGCCGCAGCGCGAGACTGACGTACTCGTCGATGTCGAAGGTGGTCAGCATGGCCACAGTGGGCGGATCGGGGAGCGCGAGGATGGCCCTGAGCGCGCGAATGCCGTCGTCCGGGGCTCGCATCTTGATGTCGAGCAGGGCCACGTCCGGGTGGTACCGCCGCGCGACCTCGACCGCGGATCTCCCGTCGGAGGCTTCCCCCACGATCTCGATGTCCTGGGCCCCGGACATCATCGCGCGCAACCCCGAGCGCACCAGTTCCTCGTCGTCGGCGAACATGAGCTTGATCAACGAAGCCCTCCGCAACAGCCAGTAGGAGGCGGCTCCCCGCGTCCCGTTAACGAAGGTTACCTACTGTTGTTCAGCAGTTCGAAACCAGACACGACCAGGTGACCGACTGGTCCGTCCAGGTCAGGTGCGGTGGACCGCCCGGCGGGGTGTACCGGCCTGTCCCGGACGCCAGGAGAACCACTCACCTGGGTGACGACGTAGGTCGGGCCGCCCGCCGGGATCACCGGCGACGTGCCTCGCCTCGTTGCCACCAATCTATGGCGACGCCCTCATCAGCCATGTGCTGAATGGTGTGCGCGGTGATCTCGGCGTGCGAACCGGACAGCTCGCAGAATGTCCACAGCTTTCGGGTGGCGCGGTGGTACTGGTGGATCACCTCGTCGACTTCGAAGGCATCCAGTTCGCCTGCCCGGTGTCGGTCAACAGCCTCGGCGACCTTCTCGACCAACTCGGCGAGCCGCTCCTCGTGGTAGGCGGCGACCTTCTCACGAGCTGCCCGCCGCTCGCTCTTCATGCCCATGTCGGCACGCTACCGGGTCGGTTGTGCCTCACCAGAAAGTCGAACGTAGGACCGCGATGCGCGCGCCACCGGCGCGAGCGGCCGACCGCGCCATCGGCTGGACAGTGAACCCGGCTCACCTTCGGCGTTTCTTGCTCTTTCCGTTAGTACCGCGGGACCGCGTCAAACCACCCAGCGGATGCACGTTGCGGACCGGCCGGACCTGCTCGAACACTTCGGCCAGTTCGGCGAGCCCCGAGTGATCCGAGTGGCCCGAACCGAGGATCGCTTTCGCCAGGTGGGCGCGTTCGTCGTCGGGCACCTCGGTCAGCGTCGCAGCCGTCGCTTCCGGTCCGGCCGTCTCCAGCAGGACGAGGAACTGCTCGGCCATACCGAGCAGGGCCTCGCGTTCATCGAGGTCTTCGAGAGCCAGCTCGCCGCGCTCCACCAGCAGTTGCGTCGCGATCGACCCCAAGGCCGGGTCGGTGCGCAGGTCGTGCAGTGCCGCGTCACCGTCCGGAAGGGAGCCGGTGAGAATCTTGAGCATGACGGACGCCCGCGTGCGGAACGGACACTCGCGGACTGCGTCAAGCAGCAACGGCAGTCCCGCGTCCCGGCCACCGTGCGCGGCAAGCCAGCCGGTGATCTCCGCCGCGGCCTCGTCTTCGCTGTAATGCTCCGCGACCACGCCAAGCATTGCCGCGGGAGTTGCGGCGGCGAGCTCACCCACCAGGGGCGCGAACCGGCCTTCCCGCAGCATCCGGGCCCGGACGGCCCGGGTGGCCAGTGGGGTGAGGGCGACCAGATCGACCGACGGGGCCTCGAGCGCGACCCGCAGGCGGCCCTGGACGTCCGGTGGGAGCTCGGGGTTCTCCGGCACCAGATCCATGCTGAACATCGGGTCGGGCGGTCCCACGGTCAGCTCGACAGCGCCGAACTCGGCCAGCTTCGTGAGCAGCCGGCGAAATTCACCCGCAAGCCCGTCCCGCCAGAGCGGCTCCATCGACGGTTCGAGATCGAGGTAGTAGCCCTCGGTACAGGCCAGCCACACAGTCTCGGCAAGCCGGACCACGGGAATCGGCTCCGGCATGCCGTAGATCGTGTTGAGCACGTCCGGCAGCACGATGTCGAGGTTCTCGTCGAGCAACAAGGCGTAGCCCGGTGCCCAACCGCTGTCCTTGACCAGCAGGCCCGGTTCGGGGACCGCGTCGAACGCGGCTGTCCACAAGGCGAGCCCGTCCTTGACCAGCGGCGCCGCCTTCGCCACGCGCACCAGCTTGCCCTTGACCACCCGCACGAGCCGCGCGCGTTTGGCCAGTTCGAACAGGATGGCGAGATTGGGCAGGTCGGCGCTGCTGCGCACGGTCTGGACCTCGCCGCCGAGGTCCCGTTCGAAGTCGTCGCCGGTGTCCAGCAGCGAGACCAGCTCACGGGCGTCGGCGAGCTTGAGAGCACCGGTCCCGGTCAGCGCCCGGCCGTCACCCACCCACTCGACGAACTTCCGGAGCTTGATCACCAGCGAGGAGCGCTCCGCCGCGGCTTTGAGCTCCGAGTCCGCCGGCAGCGAGACCGGCAGTTGGGGAAGAGCGCGTTCGGGCTGCTCGCTCGCATGCCGGGCGGCGATTTCCGCGAGGAGTTCGGCGTCGTAGGCGTGCTTCCCCTCGCGCACCTCGGCGAGGAAGGCGTTCAAGGCGTCCGACTCCTCAGCGTCGACACCGTTCCGAAGGGCGGTCATGACCCAGTACTTGCCGACACCGAAGTTGCGTTCATCGGCCATCGCGGCCGGGAACTCGGCGGCCGCCTTGGCAACCGCCCCCGCAAGACCCGCCGGCGGCTCGCTCATGGGATCTTCCAGCCCGGTCTCGTGCAGGTAGCGGAGGAAGAGCTGCAGCGTTTCGGGCACGAGAACGGCGTCGTCGGCGGTGGCCGAGAGCGTGCGCGGTACGTACGTCAGCAGGAAGTCCCTGACCAGCTCGCCGGTCCAGTAGGCAAGCCGCCCGTCGATCGAGGTGTGCCGGAACTGGAGCGCCGAGATCACGGAGTAGGGGTCGATCTCACGGCCCTGCGCTTCGGCCCAGACGGTGAAGCGCCGGACCAGGAGGTCCTGACCGGCTTCGTAGCCTTCGTAGTCGTCCTGGTCGTAGTAGGTTCGCACTCCGGATCCCATCTCGTCGCTTACCGACAAGGTAGTGACGGAAGCCATACCGGGAGCAGCGGGGCAGCGGCTCGACTGGCCAGGCGTCTCACGGCGGCCTGGCGTTCGCCCACCTGCGGGCCTTGCTGACCTCGTACCGCATGTCGGGTAGGCTGCCCGAGGTACGCAAGCCCTCGTAGCTCAGGGGATAGAGCACCGCTCTCCTAAAGCGGGTGTCGCAGGTTCGAATCCTGCCGGGGGCACACGCAGTCTCGATACAAGAGTCGAAAGCCGGGCCGTCGCGATGACCCGACATCGTCGACAGGAGCACACACCCGAGCATGCGCTCCTGTCGAGGACTCAGACCGTCTGGGCGAAGTAGGCCAGACCCTCTGCCGTGGAATCGCCGACCAGAAGAGCTCGGTCGAGAAAGCAGTTGTTGTTTTCGCAACTGGTCTCGGGCAACAGCACACACGCATGGCAGGCCGCGAGGTTGACCCCGTCGACGCCGCTACTCTTCGACTCCATGCACAGCGGGTCGTTGGAACACCAGGAGGCTCTCAGCAACGCACCCCCCAATGTCTGCGTAAGCCGCTCGGGCTCACCCTGCGCCACCACCCCGCCGAGGCTGCCCGCTGAATCACTGGTCGCCGTGTAGATCAGGACGCCGGACATCTCGGAACCGGCGTAGATCCTTTCCCGCAGCGCGGAAGCCGGGTAGCCGCCGTCCAAGCTCCATTCGTTGATCAGGGCGTGCGCGAGAGTGTGGAGCAGCACGCGCCGCGCCGAGACGGGCGAAGTCACTTGGTCGACTGACTTCAGCGGGTCGAGCGCAGCTCGCTCGCGAAGCAACTTGAGGTGGTTGTCCCGAATGGTCGAGACCCGATCACGGACAGCATCACGGGTTTCCCATCGACGGACCTCGTCCTCTTCCAAGCGGACGAAGACTCCCTCTCCGACCACTTCGATGGCGGGAAGCCACCTCAAGTCGGCTTTGCTCAACGAAGCCTGGCGTGCATCGTCGGAGTTCTCTTCGGACGGCGTCCCACGGGTGAAGGCCGCGAGCGCCCGCACCTCGCGGAGTCGTTTGACCAACATGACGCCGTCGACTTTGAACTCGCCGAGCGGATCGAGGCTTCCTTCCGGCGGCTCGCAGACGAACGACTGCAGACCGTCGTCGGGCCGCTCTCGACTACCGGCCACCAGACTCCGGTATTCCTGCACACGAAGCGATGCCGAAGAAACGATTTCCACCTCGCCGCCGTTCGCTTCGCGCTCCCGCGCTGCCTTGAGTTCGGCAACCACCCGGAGAACGTCGTCCGGAGTCGCATTCGCCTGCTGCAGCTTCGCGTGGTGGCTTTTGCAGAACCACAGCACGGCTTCGTCATGCGCGTCCGACAACTTTTCCCGCTCCACGAGCGCGTGAACACCCTCACTGAACGGCGGAATGGAGAGAGCGCTACTCATGACCGGGTTCCAGACCGAAGAGGAACCACGTTGCATCGTCCGCGGAGTTTGCTCGCACGGCGCAGGCTTGTCATCCTGCAACCACGGAGAACTTCCTGAGCAACGGATACCCAGCTCGCGCAACGCCTTGCGGCGGAAGGCACCTTCCATGGAAGCCCTCTCACCGCAACTGCACTCGATGACGATCGCCCTCAGCGAAGCCGACGCGCCTGCCGCCCTCAGTTCGAGCGAACCCTTGCAGAAACCCGAAGCCCCCTTGCCTCGGTGCACCCACTTCGAGTACGGGAAATCCTGGATGTGACCACCGTCGCAGGCGAGCACGAACCGCGACGGTACCAGCAACTCGTCGCAGTCCCCACAGTTCGCCTTTTCCCCGGCGGTGTTGAAGTCACGAAACTTCTGCAACGCATGGCAACTCGGACAAGAGTAGTACTCGGGGAACCTCCGGACGCGAACACCGTCCTTGGCATTTTCCTGGTCCGGCGCGGGCGGCAGCCGGAACGAATCGACGCCCAGAAGCTGGGCGAGCCGCCGCTCGTGGATTTCCGGCGCCTCGGAGATGTTCCAGGAATCGAGTCCGGACACGATGAAGGACTCGTTGTCGACCGCGATGAGAGAACCGACCCCGTAGGTCGTGACGAGCTGCGACCTCCGGACGGAGCTCAGTTTGCGAGCCGCTCGCGACTTTCCGACGCCGCCGCGGCGGGCAGAACTTGTGTAACCCATCCCGTCACTCCTACCGCTTGTTTTCGAGGAACAGCGTCGACTCGGCATCTACGTCCCGCAAGCTCCACAACGTGGGCTGACCGTCGCCAGGGCCGGCTTCGTCGGTGTCGAACCCGCTGAGCAAAGCCGGGGACTGAGAGCCCCGCTTCGCCTCGTACACGAGTTCCGGGTGGTCGTCCGCCATTTCCCGCCACCATTGCACGAATGCGTCTATCTGCTCCGCGACCGACTCCGCCTCCTGCCGTTCGACACCGGCCACGCGATCCAAGATCGCAGCGCGCACAGTCGCCTTCACCTCGCCGGCGAACTTGTCGATCCGACCGGCATCACCGTTCCCGGCGAGCCCGGGGACCAACAGCCTCGACAACGCGACGACCACCGCGTGCAGACCTCGATCCCGAGCCCTCGCGGAGAACGGCGTGACGCTCGTCGACTCGACTTCCCGGTAGAGCGCGGAGTGGAAGGTGGGAAAGCTCTCGTAGTGCGAGCGATCCCTGGAACGCATGGAGTTCAACATCACGGTGACCAGACCGGGATGACGACGCCCGACCCGGCTGGTGGCCTGGATGTACTCCGCAGTCGTCTGCGGCTGGCCCATCACGGACATCAGACCGAGGCGGTCGATGTCCACACCGACCGAAATCATGTTCGTCGAGAGCAGAACGTCGAGCACCCTGTCTTCCGGCAACGCTCGCTCGATCATCTTCAGCAGCGCCGGGATCTTGGTGGAGTCCGCACGGCTGCTGAGGTCCTCGACCGAAAGATCGCCTCGTTTGCCGGAACCGTCGCGATCGGCCAACGCCTCCAACCGGTCCTGAACGTCGTCGCGGACCTGGAGTTCAGCGGCCGAAAGCAGCCGGAGGCTGTTGAAGTAGCCGACGAGCGTCCAATAGGGATCGAGCACTTCGGGGCCCATCCCGCTTTCCCGAGCACGAACGACCTCGTGGAGCAGCGCCGCATAGGTGCGCACCAGCAGCGTGGTCTGGCTGGTGCTCGACGTCATCAACCCCACGTAGCGCCGAGAGGCCTTCTCCGACCGAGGCGTTTCGACCGCGAACCACGAGTCACGTGCATCCAAGCCCGCCGGGGGGAACTGGGACACACGACGGTCGAAGAGCGCGGCGACCTGGTCGGAAGCCCGCCTGATCGTTGCGGTGGACGCCACGATCTTCGGCCGATCGGCGAGTACGTCGATCGCCGTTTCGTACAAGCCGGTCAACGTTCCGAGCGGCCCGGAGATGAGGTGGAGTTCGTCCTGGACGATGAGCTCGGGTGGCTTCACCCCGTCACGATCACGGTTGAACAGCGCCGCGGTGACCGGTCGCCACGGCAGCGAGGCGAATTTGTCCACCGTGGCGATGACGAGTGTCGGATGCCACTCGTAGACGGCCTGATCGACGACGTGCACAGGAAGACCCGGCGCCGGGTAGAAGTCACAACGCGCATTGCGGCAGCGAACCGTCATGCGCACGTCAGCCTCCACGACTTCGTAGTCGTCCGCCGTGAGTACGTCCCCGCACCAGGGGCAAGCGCGAAGCTGGACCGGGTTCTGGGTGCTCAACTGCTTCCCGCGACTCGATCGCAGCTGCTTCAGCGACTCGTTCGCGCTCTTGAGATCATTGGGCGTCGCGGATCGGCCGACCCACATGCCGATCGATATCGATGTCGAGCCGAGACGAGTCGGATCGTCGTTGCGGACCACTTCCATCGCGCAGATCAGCGTGGCTGCGCGTTCGAACTGCTGAAGAGTGAGGAGACGAAGCGTGTACCGCATCAGGACGGTCACGCCGTCTCCTTGCTCGCCGTCACGGAGACGTCGAAGAAACACGGTGAACGCGATCAGTCCGAGGTACGCCTCGGTCTTGCCGCCCCCCGTCGGGAACCACAACAAGTCGGCGACCGACCGGTCGTCATGACCCGGGTCGACGATGCCGGCGAGACACTGGAGCACGAAGGCGACCTGGAACGGCCGCCAACGTCCGGCGGCGAGATCGGGCTCGCCCTTGCGCCCGTCCTTGATCCACTGGGTCCGCGCCCGCTGCTCGGCCATGGCCTTGTTCGCCAGCCGGAAAGCCTCGAGAACCTCCGGCCGTGACTCGTCCGTGAGCAAGTCCAAGCCCACTCGCATCCGGACGAGCGCGCTCCGGCAATACTCGATCTGCTTTCGCGCAGCGCTGACGTGATCCTTCTCGGTAAGACCGGCGATGTCGACCTCACGGGCGTCGACCCAACCGGCATAACCGTCGAGCACCGAACGGAGGCGACGTCCGATCTCCTCGGCCGAGGCCCCACCGAGTCCGACCATGTCGAGCGCTCCGTCGTCGATGTCGCGGTTCGAGTCGGTGAGCAGGACCTCATGAGTCGGAATGAATTCGGTGCGCACGCTCGCCACCGCAGCGCGAGGCATCGGCCTGTACAGCTCCGGTGCCTGCCAATCCCAAGCGACCGAGCAACCGTGTCCCGTTGCGAACGACGGCACATGACGATGCAAAAGCCGGCTGAGTGCTTGCTCTTCGTCCACGGCGCCGCGAAGTGCCGGACGTTCGACGAAGGGTACGCTCCCGGCAGGGCCGGTGACCTCCAGAGCCGCTTGGAAGAAGCAGAAGGCGTCCTGGAGGTCGTACTCACCGCAAGTCAGCGTGTTCACCAACGTCACAGTCACCGAAACCACGCCATCCGCAGGTACCCGCACCAGCGCGCGCAGCGCCAGCCCATCCGGAAGACCGTCGACTTCGACCATCCCCGGAACGGTCGCATCGAGTTCGACGGGGGCGCAGTCGAGCGGCACCCGCCGCCATCGTTCACGTTGACCGTCCGTGCTCCTGGGCTCGCTGCGCTCGGCTCGCACGACGTTTCCCTCGGCGTCCTCCGGAACGTACCGCGCTCCGGCGACGGCGACGCGAAGCTTCGAGCAGACCCCGGTGTCGACCGAGAACGTCAACCCCATCGACGAGGGCTTCCGCTGGTTCGACAGCGCAACACCGAGGTCGATTTCGTCCCGGTCGGCGCCTTTGGCACCGGAGAGTTCCGGCACCTGGTCCACGCCGTCCTCCTCAACCGGATCCGGAACTTCGGTCGGCTTGCGCTGAGGGAACAGAGCACCGATCGGGTAGGCCGTGATCGGGGCGTCGGTGGTGAGAACCTCACGATCGCCGCCGTACGGTCCGAGAAGGTCCGCGCGCAGCGCAGAGCGCAGCTCGGCGCGGAGACCGTAGTGTTCACCTCGTAGCGTCGTCACTTTTCGACCGTTCCTTCCCTGTTCTCGTCGCCTGCACGCCACACGATCCGACCGAGTCCGCCGACACGGGGCGCCAACCACACGTCACCGCCTTCCCAGCCGACTTGTTCACCGACTCCCACGGCACCGACGACGGTCTGGACCGCGTCGATCTGCAGGCCTTCGATGGAGATCGGCCAAATGGTGCGCCCCTTTCCACCGAGCAGCTTCCAGAGGTCGCGGCGGAACGCCTGCGAGGCGTCGCCGATGCGAAAACCCTTGTGGAACAAGCCGTATTCCGGTGCTTCGTCGCCCGACATCGGCAAATCATGCAACTTTCGGAACTCCGCCGGATCCCCCTCGCGCACCTCCACCCGAAGGTACCGTTGGATCGCAGACGGGGCCGCCCCATCGGAACAGGCCGGGCGAAGCTGCGCTACATCGAATTCGAGAACCTCGATCCCGGTGCGCTGGGGTTCTTTACGAGAAATGTACCAACGCTCGACGCGTGACGGCAGAAACGACTTCTTCCGATACAGCCACGTCTGGGGAGCTTCCAGCCGGTAAAGGTCCAGCCGCGGCCTGGTCATGGCAACGTACAAGAGCCTTGCCGCAGCCTGGACGTCCTCGCCCGCCTTCTTGCTCTTCGGCCCATCCGGTCGGACGATGACCACACGGTCGAACTCCAGTCCTTTCGCCCGGTGGATGGTCGAGATCGTCAAGCGGTGTTCCGGCGGCGCAGTAAGGTCGTCCGGGAGACGTTCCTCGGCGATGCGCCTCCGCAACTCCGACAGGTCAAGTCGGTTCCCTCGCGCACCTGCCACTCGACGCAGAGAGCGCCAAGCGCCGGACGGCGGACGAACCGCCAGGGGGTCGACCTCGTCGACGAACTCGGCGAACCGGCTTTCGGTGATTTCCCCGTCGGCGAACGTTTCGAAGAGTCCGGCGAGCCACGGCGGCGCAAAGCGCTCCCTCGCTCCTCTCTTGACACGATGGGGTATCGCATACTTGTCCAATTCACGGGACAACGCGAGCGCTTGCGCGTTGTCCTGGCAGAGGATTCCGGTGCTGCCCTCGACCTCACGCAGGGAAGCCTGGACGAAGCCGTCTTCGAGAGAACCGAAGGACGGGACCTGCGCCAAGAGATTCGTGAGTTCGCGTAGCAGGGACGCTGCTTCGTCGTCGGTTCGCATTCGTTGGAGTCGTGGACCGGCACCCAGTGCGATTCGCGCCTCTGGCGTACGAGCACGGAAGTTCTCGTCGAGCGTGCACTCGACCAAGTCGTCCAGGAAGCTGCTGCGAAGCCAGTCGAAAAACCGTCCGGTCTCGCCTGCCCGCTCCTGCGGGTCGGCGATCTGGAACCCGTAGATCGACTGCGCGACATCGCCCACCACAGTGAAGCCGGCCTCCCGAAACCGATCGAGGAGAGTCTCGACGAGATCGCGCCGAACACCTACCAGATCCTGGATCTCGTCCACGACGAGATGACGGGGCTCACCGCGTTCGGACTCCTCGAGCACTCCGCGCCCGATTGCCTCGACTGCCAGCGCAATCCGCCGGTCGAACCCGATCCCGCCGAGGTCGACGCGGTGCGGATCCTCCTGATGGAGAATCGACGTCGCCCAGCTGTCGAAAGTCTGGGCCCGTACCCGGCGGGCGGCCACGCCCGCCCGATCGAGTCTTTCGACGATTTCGCGCACCGCGGCTCGTGAGAAGCTCAGCACCAGGATGTCCGCAGCCTGCAACTCCTCCTCTCGGATCAAGTGCTCGAGCCGGTGGATGAGCATGGTCGTCTTGCCGGCGCCCGCCCCCGCTCCCACGAGAACCTTGGCATCCCACGGCAGCTCCACGACCTCCCGCTGAGACGGGGTGAGGACGAGACGACTTTCTTCGGTCGTGATCATCACTGGCGCTCCTGCCACAGGTGCTCGAAGTCGGTGAAGGCAAGCGCCTCGGAGAAGTTGGTGATGTTGTCCCGAACGTCGAGGATGAGGCACCCGTCCTTACCGCCGTTGAGACGACCACGGAGGCCGCGACCGATCATCTGCTGATAGCTGTTCGCGCTGTACACCGGACGCGCGATGACCACAGCTCGGGTAGCCGGCGCGTCGAATCCCTGGGACAGGACACCGTAGTTGGTTATGACCCGGACGCGCCGCTCGCGGAAGTCGTCGATCTTCTTCCGCCGTTCGGCCAAAGGTGTCGAAGAATCGATCGCGACGGCCCGGATCCCGCGATCTCCCAGCTTGGCGGCGAGAAATTTCGCGTGATGGACCGACGTGGCGAACACCAGGATCGGCCAGTCGTCGGGCAAGGAGGCGATCTCGTCCAGGAGGATCTTGTTCCGCACCTGGTCTTCGGACAGCCGCTGCTCGGCGGCCTTGGGCAGGAAGGCGGCCTGACCGTCGCCTTTGAGACCGACCAACTCGTCCGGCCTGAGCTGGAGGTCCGCGCCGCGAAGCTGCCGGTGCTCCACCGCTGACAGAACCCCTCGCCTCTGCAGCGCAGGAATGGCTTCGCCCTCGAAGACACCGTCGTCGAGACGCTCGTTGCCGAAGCGCGCCACGAGCCGTTCGGTCGTCGTCTCGTTGTTGCGGAAGGGGGTCGCGGTGAGCCCGATCAGATGCCTGGCCGTCTCACGATGGGTGAGGCCGAGCTTCTCGAAGATCGCCGTATAGCTCTTGGAGATGGCCACATGCGCCTCGTCGACGAGCACGAGCGACGCGTTCCTCAGCCAGCCATTTTGGTCCTCACCGAGAATCGAGCTGAGTTTCGCATCCGTGGCGACCACCAGGTGCGGGCGATCGGCGACCGGTGTCGCGGAGTTGTTGTGCCAGAGTCGGTCGATCACCAGCTCGGACTTGGGGCCGACCTTTTCCCAGACGAACTTCCAGGACTGGACGGCCTGTTCGCAGAGCTCGCCGGTCTGTGCGATCCACAGGATCGGTCCGGCCGGCGTACCGGAGTCACGGATCCACCTGATCACGCCTTCGGCGGCGACTCGGGTCTTGCCCGCTCCGGTGGGCAGGCTCAGCATGGCCCGCCGAGGAGTCGAAGAGCGCAACAGAGCCGACACCCGGGCGGCGATGATTTCCTGGTAGTCGTGCAGCCGAGGGAATTCCACCGGCCCCGCCGCGCGAACGCGAGCGGGCGGCGCCGGGATCCGTGCACCCGCGAAAGAGTCCGGCAGATCCAGGGACGCAACGAACCGGAGCGCGGCCTGTTCGCCGTCGAACCGCGCCGGCGCGGTCGGGATTCGCGCCTGCAGATCTTTCTGGTGCACCCTGAGGATCCCGTCGCCATGGGCGTTGTAGGCCATCTCGGCAACGCGCAGAGCATCGGGTTCGCGGCCCGACTCGGTCACTTCGCTCTCGAGCAATCCATTGGGGAGTCCGGAGCGCAGATCTTCCTCGGCGATGAGCGACGAGATCTTCTCGGCCACCGTCTTCGCCTGCCTGACGGCATCGAGCTTCGCGTTCAACTCGAGATCTTGCTGCTGTCGACGGTGCGCTTCGAGCAGGCTTCGGCAGCCGTCCGTGCCCAACTTCCAACCGAACTCCATGTCAGCCAGGGAAAGAGCGGTCTCGTGTGACGCGTTGTCGGTGACGAGCACCGTGGTCCGGTCATGCAGGGTACTTCGCAACGGCGTCGTGCGGGTACCGCTCGGGGTGTGCACCACTTCTTCGAGCTCGGCGCATCGTTGAAGGAAAAGACCGTTGACCCGGGATCCGAACCGCTGGCGCAGCGGCGGGTATTCGTCGACCACCGCGACCGGGGAGCCGGCAGGTACCGAGCGCACGCGCTTCGAAATCACGTCCGAAACCCGCCTCATGCCCCAATCGGCGATCATCGCTTCGGCGTCATCGCGGTCCTCGGCACGGTCGATGAGGAGAGCCGGGTGGTTTTCCTTCACCAATTCGTGCAGTTCCTCGCGGTTGAACGCAATCGCGATCTCGTCGTCCGCGCGCAGCTCCCACCGGTCACCGACTCGGCAACGTGTGCTGTCCTCGTCGCCCAGCAGGCCGCAACCGGCCCTGACCAGCAGTGCGTACGTGCGGCCGATGAACTCGTCGTCGTCGCTCTGCTTGACCTGCGCCAACAAATCGGCCCACTGCGCGTCCCGCACCTGGTCGACTGTCGACGGCAACTTCAGCCGGGCGGCCTTGCGCGGACTGATCTCCGCGACCGGCAGGACGTCGCGGTACGCAGCCAGCTCCGGGGAAACAGCTTCGGCGACGCGGACGACGCCCTTCGAGGTTTTCACGTGGCCGTACTTCTCGAGGAGCCAGCGAATCGGCGACTTCACCGCCACGCGGGTGGCAGCGGACTTCCCGATCTGCCGGGTCCAGCTTTCGGTCAGCCCCTCGTCGGGCATCGCACCCAGGAACGCGGCACGTCCCTCCGGGGACAGTTCGAGGAAGATGGTCATGGGACCCGCAATCGGGCCACCCTCGACCTTCACCGTCTTCAACGCCGGCCGGTGATCCGTGGGCTTGAGTTTGCTCACGAAAGCCTTGTAGACCGCCGCGTGGTAATCGTCGAACCACGGTTCGCTCTCGGGCCGGTGACCGCGTGCAGGCAGGTCGACCGCACCGAAGTCGAGCAAAACTCCACGGTCGTCGACGTGGAATCGCGGGTCGATCGCAACATCGGCGTCGCGCGATCCGTCGCCGGGTACGACCGCTCCGACCAGCAAGCATTGTCCGATCGGCCGCCAGCTGCCGGCGACGGTCCGCACCTTCAGCGTGCTCTCGACCGACGGCATCGCTTTCCGGATCGCCGGCACCTGCGACGTCCGGCCTGCCGCTCGCATGAGCTCCCAGAACCGTGTCCAGGACTCGGTCGTGTAGTCGTCGAAGCCTCCCTGGTCCAACACACTGCGAAAGCGTCCCTCGGCGTCGGCATCACGGATACCGAGTTGATCCAGGGCGCGCTGGAGCGATACGTCGTCGGCCAGTTCACGGTGGACGTAGACGAGATCATCCCGGAGCCCGTCCTCGACCGTTCGGCGGAACACGCTCCCGGCGACGGGCGCGACGGCCCCGCCGTGTTCGGTGAGAACGATCTTCGCCCTCCGCGCATCTTCCGCGGCGGCCCGATCGTGGAGGTATTCCCCCTGCAACAGTGCGGCCAGGACCCTGAGCGCGGCGGCCGAACCCGCCGGTGTCCCGTCCGCCACCAGCGCTTCCAGCCACTCGCGAGTGGATGCGACTTCATGGCCGGCCGCGTCGAGGATGTGGCTGACCTTTCCCCGCCGTTCCCGCGACGCCTCTACGGAATGGTGGATCCAGTCGCGGGGCCTCCCGGGATGGCTCCGCCACAACTCCAGTGTCTTGGGATCGAGCTTCTCCGGGTGGACCCGCAGGTCCACGGGGCGACGCAACACACCGTCCTGGTCCGGCAGCGACGGTCGGGTCGCCGCCTCCTGCCAGATCCGACCGGTCAGGTAAGCGCACGCCCAGTTGGGTGATTCCTTCGACCGGCCGGGCAGGAGCGGCAGGTAGGCGGCCGGATCCTCGTCCACCACCAGCTTGCCGAGTGAAGCGACGACGAGGTCCGCAGCCACGCGCAAAAGCTCGTTGTTGAAGGCGCTCTGCAGCAGGTTCTGACGGTCTTCGTTGGTCTTCCACGCCGCGTTCAGCACGCCGCTGAGAGTCGTGGGGTATGTGGTGGGAAAGTACGCCCAAAAGGCGCCCCGATCGTTGGGGACCGTGTGAAGTGTCTGCCCCTGGGCGTTCGTCGTGACCCGGTAGTCCGGCACCGCCCAGGAAACGTCGATCGTCACCCTGTCGTGCAGCTCACCGGCCCCACGCCGGACTTCGTCCTCGACAGTGTGCGAGCGCGAGAAGACCCTGTGCTGTTCGGTGACGGCCTTGGCGCCACCACGCACCTCCCGAATGGTGCGCCTTTCGCCCGATCGAGCGACCACTATCTCGCGGCGCACCAACGGCATTCGCCTTCGGTCCTCCAGCACGACGGTGCCGACGTGCGATGAGAAGACCTGGAATAGATGGGGGAACTCGCGGGACGGCTGGTCCGCCAGCCTGCTCCGCGGGGTTTGCTGGATGTCGTGTCCGAGTCCCTCTCCGGCCCCTCGGAGCAACGGCAGACGCACGACCGTCACCGCCCAGTCGAGCAGTTCGTGGAGCACCTGGTCGAGTCGACGTTCGACGGCGACGTCGAGGGGCTTCGCAAGTCTCAGCACCGGCGAGCTCTCGAGCGCGGACAGCGGCGGAAGGCCCTTTCCGACCCGCCCGTCGTTCACCGCATCGAGGATCCGCCCACGGGCCCAGTCGGCATCGAAACCGAAGGCCCCGGTCCTGCTGAAGAACTGCGGCGTCCGGGTGACCGACAAGACCGACTTGACGCCCACGCCGAACCGGCCGATCTGGCCGCCTCGCTTGCGTGAGACACCCATGCGCAAGATGGTCTCCGCGCCCTCCGGTGTGATAGGTCGACCTTCGTTCGCGCAGTACAGGTGGTCATCAGTGAGCACGACCTGGACGCGTCCTCCGGCGCTCTCGGGTTCACGCATTTCGTCGGCGGCGTTCTGCACCAGTTCGAAGATCTGCCGGTCGCTGTACCCACCTTGGTGGATTCGACGCTCGCCATTGGCGTCCTCCTCTACACGGCCTTCGCTGAGCGCATACGTACTCAGCGCGAGGTCGGTGAGCTCGGTGATCCTTCCGAGCACGGTTCCATCGAACGTGTCCACCACCCGATTCGCTCCCAACGACGGCTGTGCGGCATTCGGAGAACGATCGCCGCTGCAGACCGGACTCCGAAATTCTTCGTGATCGATCACCGATTCACCACCATCGCCTCGCCCCGACGGCGTGTCAACCGGCTGTTGCTTTCGAATCGGACGTGCTGTATTCGCGCCAGCGAAGCTTCCCGACTCCCGACGCACCCGCTTCGGCTGCTTCGGACCGGGATCCGACCTCACCGGAGTCGAGATCGACTTCCTACGATCGATGAGGTCGCCGACCGGCCTGCAAGTGTTACGACCATCGTCCCGGCGAGTCGTGCGACGACAACGTGTCAACTATAATTTGACATGGCTCATCACGTCAAATAGAATCTGATATGCTGTAGTCGCAGGCTCCCCAACAGCGGATACAGGAGAAAGCCGATGCCGGACGGACGCCCCGACAACGACTTCGGGCCCTGGCTCGCGCGCCAGTTGCGGCGTGCGGGGCTGAGTCAGGCCGAGCTTGCGGACCGACTGGACCTCACTCGGGCCGCCGTGTCGGCGTGGATCACCGGACGGGCCCAACCCCGCGAAGAAACGAAGCGGGCCATCGCCGAGGTCTTCGGCACCGACCCGGCCGTCGTCTACAACCGCACCGGCGACCTGGCGCCGATACTCCCCCGCGAGTGGTACCACCGGCCCGCCCACGCCGACGGCGGGCGTGAATACGGGAACGCTGCCGCTTTCGCCTTCGACGCCGACCTCTCGGTGCTGGCCAAAGAGGCCACCCAGAACTCCCTGGACGAAAGGCTCGACCGGGATCACGCCGTACGAGTCCGTTACATCCTGCACGAACTCACCGGAGAGCGACTGGACGCTTTTCTGCACAACATCCAGTGGGATCGACTGCAGCCGCATTACGAGCAGGCGGCGAGCGCCGATCAGAAGGTTTCGAAGAGCTTGCGCTCCGCGCTCGACGATCTGGCCACCACGAGCGCGCTGCGCCTGTTGCGAATCGACGACTACAACGCCTCGGGCCTGATCGGTCCCGAATACACAGACGGTCAGTTCGCGGCGGTGGTCCGACGCCAACTCGACAGCTTCAAGCAACAAGCGAGCCGGGCCGGCGGCTCCTACGGTCTCGGCAAGGCCACGTTGTGGGGGACGAGCCGGTTCGGGTTGGTGCTGATCAATTCGACCCTCTCCGAACCGTTCGAGGGGAGGACCGCTCGCAGGGTGGTAGGCAGGCTGGACCTACCGTGGCACACGATCGACGAACAGGCCTTCGCAGGTCCCGCGTGGTTCGGCGAGCTCGACACCGAACCCGCCCACCGCGGGACAGCCCGATCCTGGTGGGCGGATGACGAGACGGTTCGCGGTCTCCACCTCGATCGCCCCAATGAGGACCCGGGTACCTCATTCCTCATCGTCGGTGCCCACGATGCGTCGGGAACCGCGGATACGCTTGCCGAGATGCACGACAAGCTCGTGCGGTCGTTGGCCAAGGACTTCTGGGCCGCCATGGTGTCGGGCACCGGCCGAGAGCCCATGCTTGAGGCGAGCGTGACGGCGCTCCACAACGGACAGACGGTGATCCCGGAGAAGCGCATCGATCCCCACGAGCACCACCCGGCTCTCAGCCGGGCGCTCGAAGCGTACCTGGACGGGGAAACGGTCGAGGAACTCACGGAACGCGACCAGGTGGCACAGGCGTCGGTGCCGCTGACTGTGGTGGCCAGGAAGACGGACGCCCGACGCAGCGCCGCGAACGTCGAGCACGAGGCCGTCCTCCTCGTCACTCCCGCCGGCGAGACCGATCAACAACAATTGAACCAAGTCGTTCTCATGCGAGGGAATCGGATGGCCGTGCGCGACCACCGCCCCCGGGAGGTGCCGCTCGGAGCCATGGCGTTCCAGGCCGTCCTGCTCGCCGGTTACGCAACAGGACGCGAAGGCGAGGAAGTCGAACTGGCCGAGCAGTTCTTGAGGGCTTCTGAACCGCCCGAGCACAACCGCTGGGGCAAGACCGAAGAATTGACCGCGACGTACGCCAGGGGTGCGCTGAGCAGGTTGGCCGACTTCCACCGGGCCATCGACGAGGCGATCCGCAGCATGGTCGGGAAGAGGGAGAGCACGCATCAGGCCGGCCCCGCCCTGCTTCGAGAACTTTTGAAGTTCGACAGTCCGGCAACAGGAACTCGTCGGAACCAGCCCATTCCGACGGTACGCGCCGTCACTGCCACGATCGGTGACGACGGCGCGTGGAACGTCGGCGTTTCGCTCAAACTTCCCGCCGTCGAAGATCCGTGGTCCTTGACCCCGGTCGCGAAGTTCGACGTCCGCTCGGGCAGCAAACCGGACGTGCCCTGGCGGCTCGTCTCCGCGGAGAACTGCCGGATCGAGGGTGCGAACCTGATGATCGAGCCGGGGGTGCGGTCGGCGGCCTTCACCGCCGTCACGGATCCGACCCGACACCCGGTTCCCAGCTCGATGTCCCGTCTGGTCGTGGACGTCCAGAGGACGCGAGGAGGTGCAGCGTGATCACCGTCTTCCCCTATCGAACGGTGTTCGGCGACGTCGACATGGAGGTCTCGGCTGTCACGGTGGACGGCGCGTCGCTGCCCTACTCCCGGATATCGAAAACGGAACGGACCGTGGCGCTGCACCAATCGGGCAAGGAGCACTGGCACACGGCCACCTTGCGCCTCGACGCGAGATTGCCGGACGAGGAGATCGCCGCCGGGCCATGGGAGGACGTCCGGTGCATGGCGGTGGTGACCGAAAAGGCCACCAACACCAGGATCGTCACCCGCTTGGCGGAACAGGGCACCGGTCTCTACCACGGATCCGTCGAGCTGGCCCGGTCCGCTCACCTGAACCGAGCGACAGTCGGTCTCGCGGTCGTCGGCACGGTCGACGGGATAGCCGGTCGGCTCATCGGAAGTGCCGACCGGAACTGGTACGTCGATCTGCAGTCCGCCACCCCGGTCCGGCAACGTGAGATCGACATCGTCGAAGTCGACTTCCGCGACGGTCCCGAGGCATGGCTGCGTCCGTTCAAGGATGCGCCTTGGCTGGTCGACACGTCCGGCGAGATTCCGACAGTCCTGATCAACACCTCGGCCATCGAAGGGTTCACGGACATCCTCGGCGGCACCGGCGGAACGGCGGGAGAAAAGGCGCTGCGCGAGACGATGAGCAGCCAGATCGCCCAGGACGCTTGGACCGCGATGTTCCAAGCAGCCATCAGCGACCTGGAACTGGACGAGGACGGAACGCCTCAGCTTCCCGGCGGCTGGCGCGGATCTGTTCTCGCTTCGATGTTGCCCGACGTCTTCCCCACCCTCACGCCGACGGACGCGCTCTACGAGATCGACCAACGTCGGAAGCTGGGGTTCAGCTGGTCGGAGATGCAGACTCGCATGCAGTACGCGGCCGGGAAGCGCAGCCAGGTCACCAAGCGGCTGGCCACGGCCATTCGATCCGTCCGCCGCGCGACCGACATGGGAGAACGATGACCGGCCCCCTCGCGTTCGAAGCACCGCCGGCACTCGGCTTGCTGTCGAACTCCGCTGTCGCGGCCCACCTCGGCCGTGGTGTCCAGGCCGGCGACGAGGTGCCCCCACAGATCGCACTGAGCAAGGCAGTGACTGCTCTGCCCGAGAGTGCCCGGTGGCGGACAGAACCCCTTCGCGAGCTCTTCGACGAAGCGATGCAGCGCTTCCAACACCGGAAGACAGCAGCCGACGGGTGGTTGGCTCCTCGGCTGCACGCCACTCTGCGGATGAGCCGGTCCGAGGCCGCCCGAGGCGAACTGTGGAACTTCATCGCTCTTCTGGTGGCTCCGGACTATGTGGTTTGGCGCCACCGGGGCACGGAGATCGCACCGGCATCCCGCTTCAGCGGCTTGCACTACACCCAAGCGTTCGCACGACTGTGGTGGGTGGCCGAGCTCTTCCGCAACGGCGAAGACTACCGCCCGGTCGAGACGGCGTGCCGCGTCCAGGAAATCTTCAACAGCACGATGAGGCTGGACGTCGTTGACCACCGACCGACTGCGCTGACCGTGGTCCGCATCCTGCAAAACATGGTCGAGACCGGTGCACCACGCCCAGGCGATCATCTCCACGCGCTTTCGTCCGCGATCAACCTCGCGGGAAGTACGCTCGTCTTCGAGGCGCTGGCCTCCGACCCCGGACCTGATCCCGAAGGGACCCAGGCTTGGATCGAAGGGGCGGTAAGCGCGGCGCCGGTTCCCCTGGATCGCCTGCCCGACGGTCCGGACGACGGGTCCGTGGCCGAGTCCGGCATTCAGGCGCTGCTACCCCTGTTCGAGCAGCTCGGAAAGGACGCGAACATCCGCGTCCGAACGAAGCACGAGGAAGAAGCCCCCTAGTCGACGTCCCGTCCCGTGTCGGCTCCCTCGGTCGCCACCGGACGGGACTCGTCGAAGTCCTGCCAGGTGCCGCGAACCGCATCGTCGAGACGTCGGGGATCAATCACGAGGCCGAGCGCCGTCGCCAGGACGTGAGCCGCCAACCGCGGCGGAATGGCGTTACCCACCTGTTGTGACACGTCCTTGCCGGACCACGGGTAGTCACGGGGGAAAGTCTGCAGTCGGCCTGCGTCCCAGGGATCGAGGCGCGCGAGGTTTTTTCCGTCGGGTGTCTCGAGGCGGTTGCGGGACACCTTCCCCGTCACGGTCGCCGCCGGCTCGTCGGAATGGCGGCGCCCACGAGCCTTCGGGTCGCCCCCGGTTCCGTAGTTCGAGACGACCACAAAGTCGTCCGTGCGGTCGAGCGCCTCGCCCATGGTCACCCAAAGAGGTAAGTCGTCCGCTCCCGCACGCGGCGCGCTCCCCCTCCGAAAGCGGCGGTGGGTCGCTTTCGGCAACCGGGGCTTTTCGGTCGCGCCGAACCGGGCGATCAGAATCGCCCGACGCCGGGTCTGCGGAACGCCGTACGCTTCCGTGTGCAGGATGCCCGAGGTGGTTTTGTAACCGATCCCCTCGAGCGCTTCCTCCACCGCCTCCCAGACCGGCAACACCGCGGGTACCTGTTCGAGTACGACCGTCCGGTACGGACGCCCCAGGTGGTTGGCTCGCAGCGCCCAACGCAGCGGCTCCAGCACCAGCGCGGTCCGCTCGTCCTCCAGCGTCTTCAGCTCCGACCGGACGTCCTCTCCGGCCGCCATCCTCTTGACGAACCCGAGCACTTGGTCGAGAGCGCGGCGGCCTGCGCCACCGCCCGCGACGGTGTAGGTCTGACACGGCGGACCGCCGGTGAGGATCGTTGCAGCGGGAAAGTCCTCAGGTCCCAGGTCACGGACATCGGCTTGGTGGGTTCTCAGCCCAGCGGCACGGCGGGTCGCGCACGCCCCCGCGTCCCATTCGACACCGTCGGCGACGATGCCCAGCCAGTGAGCAGCGACGTCGAGGCCACCCGGGCCCGCAAACAGGTCGACGAGGTGTGGGCGCTCGCCGAAGTCGAGTTCCTGTTGCCGGGAGGTCATGGCGGGTCAGTCTATAGAGCCGCATCCGACGCCGGGGCTAGGCGCTCCGATCACGCGAGAGCCTTCCGCAAAGCCATTCCCAGCGCTCGCGCGACAGGCGGTGGCGAGGCGTTGCCGACCTGCCGATAGCGAGCCGTCTTCCGACCGGCGAACCGCCAATCCGGCGGGAAGCCCTGGAGACGCGCCGTCTGCTCCACGGTCAGCCTGACGAGCTGTGATCGTTCGAGGTCAGGACGCCACCGGTAGCCGGGGCCCGGTACCTCGTCGGCCAGTGAACCACCGTTGACGCCCATGCGCTGCCAAGCCGCCTTCGTACCCGAAGGTCCCAGATCACCGCCTCCGCGGTTCCACGATCCGCCCACCAGCGTCGGGGCCAGCCGATCGGCGTGAGCGGCCCACTCGGCCGCTTGGGGCCATCCCCGCGCTCCCATGGATTCGCCAAGCGCGTCGCCGACTGTGACCGGCGGTTCCAACACGCGGGCAGGCTCTTCGAAGGCATCCATCCGATCGCCCTTGAGCGCGACGAAGATTCCCTGACGCCGGTCCTGCGGCACTCGGTGGTCCGCAGCATTGAGGACGAACCAGCGACCGTGGTAGCCGAGATGCTCCACCTCTGCCATCACGAAGTCACGCGTCGGCTGGTACCTGTCCCGATCGGCCAGTTCTGCCATGTTCTCCAGCAGCAGCGCCTTCGGCTGCACGGCATGCATGAGCATGATCGTCGCTCGGATCAAAGCGATTTCGACTTCGCTGTCGGCTGGGCCGTTCACGGACGCTGCCGCCGGCACTCGAGGCAGCCCTGCCGAAAGCAGGTCGATGTCGTAAACCTGTTGGTCGTGCACCGGATCGAATTCGAGAAGATCGACACGGCGGACGTCCCAGTCCGGTCGATTCAGGTTCAACGTGTCACACGCTACTTCTCGGTTGTCGATCAGCAGCAAAGGATCGAAACCCGCTTGCTCGAGTCCGAGTGCCAGGCCACCCGCCCCGGCGCAGACATCCAGGAAGCCGAAACGACGGTCCCCGTGATGCGCGCGTCCCTGATCACCGTCGGTATCCACTATCGCCCCTCGCCGATTTTCGCGCACGACCCGAAGGACAAAGCTACGCTTCCTCGCCGGAGCACAGCCGCACACGGTGTCCGGCCTAGCGCTCGTGCGCTCGTTCAGGACCACCGAGCCCCGTACGCCAGGCCTGGGGTGAGGCGCTGGAAGCGCAGGTGGATCTCCCCCGACGAGTCGACCTCGTGCGGACGACCGCGGTAGGCCGGGTCCGACACGTCCCGCTGGAACGCTCCCTCCAGTACCCGGACCTCCGGCCGGCCGCCGAAGCGGACGCGCAGGTCGAACGACTCGCACGGCTGGCGAGGGACGCACACCATGTGCGGGTGCAACGCCGAAGGCGACGTCAGCTGGAACAGCACCGAGGATTCCCAGGACTCTCCTCGAGACAACGGACGCGGCAAGGAGAGGGCGAAGCCCCAGCGATCCGATGCCTCCATTCCGCGGTCCACCAGACGTCCGCCGTAAAGGACTGTCGCCGATACGTCGCGGCGGCCCGCGGGGAGTGAAACCGCCAGGTCCAGGGACGTGAGACCATCACGGTCGGCCACGATTCGGCGTTGCTCGAGGACCAGCGGAGCCTCTTGGTCGAGCACCATAGAGACCGAAAGTGACGTTGTGTGCCAGCTGTCGGGGGACGGCGTAGCCGACGGCGAAGACGAAGCCAGCTCCGCCAGGACCTCGATCGCCTCGTCCACCCGCCGCCGGACTGTCCGCGGGTCTCGGTCCAGGAGGGAAGCCGCCCAGCGGACCCGATCCTGGTACAGCGGCTGGCGGGCCTCCGACGAGATCGCGAAGGCCGCCAGCGCCGCTACGCGGAGGTCCTCCGGGAGGTGCGAAGCCAGCGAAGACAGCCGGCCCGAGACCTTCTCGCGGATCGCCACCATGCCGTCGTCCGCCGACACCGCGCAGGCCGTTCGCAAAGATGGGCCCACGCGGTCCTCCACCCGGCCCGCCAGGCCGCGGCCCTTGCGCAGGGTCTTCAGCTCCTGGATCAGCTCCGCGCGCTCCACCATCGTTCTCCTTCAGTGGGTCTCCATGGCCGGGTCACCCCCTTCAGGACAGCGTGCGGTTGCCCGGTGGACGGGAAGTGGACAGAACGTGCATCACCGAGGCGATCAGGGCTTTTCCCAGGCGGATGCCGTCGCGGCTCAGGTAGCAACGGAACGTGCCGATGCGGCTCAACGCCTCTTCGTCCGCGTCGCCCACGCCGAACGCCACCATTCGGGGGCGGTTGGCCCACGAAAGATCGACGAGCGAAGCGAAGGCCGCGGGCCAGGTCACCGGGTCCGTCGGCTGGCCGTCGGACAGGAAGAACACCAACGGGCGGTGGACCGGCAGGCGGTGGGCCGCCAGCACACGCGCGTCGGACTCGATCGACGTGCGCAGGAACGTGAACACCGGGCCGAAGTCGGTGCCCGCGGACGCCCCCGGTGCCGGGAGGTCGGCCAGCTCGTCCATCGGCAACAGGCGCTGGACCAGGGAAGGCTCGGCGCCGAAGCCGATCACGCTGCAGAGCACCCGGTCCAGCAACGACGCGTGGACCGCGCCGCGGAACTCGCGCAGGCCGGCGTTCAGCTCGTCGATGTGGTCGGCCATCGAAAGTGAGACGTCGCACGCTATGTAACACGGCAACACGTCGGACCCCATACCCGTTTCTCCTTCACCCCTGATTCGACCGGGCGGAGCTTGGCAAGCGCGCGTGTACCGAACGTGGAAAGAATGCGGATTTTCGAAACCCTGACGGCCGATTGCGCGATGTCAAAAGAGGACAGCAAGCTGACAGCGGGGAGGCCGCGTGGAGTTCCGGATGCTCGGCCCGCTCGAGGCGTGGCACGACGGCGCCCCGGTGCCGCTGGGTGACCAGCAGCAGCGGTTCGTCCTCGTCGTGCTGCTCCTGAACGCGAACAAGCCGGTGTCGAGCGCCCGCCTCGCCGAGATCGTCTGGACCGGCCGGGAAACCAAGCCCACCCTGGTACGCAGCTACGTGAAGCGGTTGCGCGACGTCGGCGTGAGCATCGAAACCACCCCCACCGGCTACCTCCTGCGCGTCGGCGAGGACCAGCTCGACACGCTCCGGTTCGACCGGTTGCGCGCCGGCGCCGGGCAGACCGACGACCCGCGCCGGAAGATCGAACTGCTGCGGGAGGCCGTCGAGCTGTGGCGGGGGCGGTTCCTCGAAGACATCGACATCGACCGCGTCGGCGGGCCGGAGGTCGGCTACCCGGAGGAGAGCCTCTCCGACGCCGTCGGCGACCTCGCCGAGCTCGAGCTGGGCGTCGGTGACCACCGTGCGGCGCGCGACCGGCTGCGGCCGCTCGTGCGGACCGACCCGGCCAGCCAGAAGCACGCCGAACTGCTCATGCGCGCCCTGCTCGCCGGCGGTGACCGGGTCGGCGCGCTGCGCGTGTTCCAGAGCACCCGCGACGCACTGGCCGGGCTGCGCATGGAGCCCGGACCGGTGCTGCGCAACCTCGCCGCGCGCGCCGAACACGGCGATCCGCCCAGCTCACTGCCGTCGCGGCCCGGGGCGTTCACCGGCCGGGCCGGGGAGCTCGCCAAGATCGAGACGGCCGCCGCGACCGGCAAGCGCGCCGTCTGGGTGAGCGGCGCGCCCGGTGTCGGCAAGACCGGCCTCGCCATCGAGGCGGCGCACCGGCTGCGCGACCGGTTCCCGGACGGCCAGCTCCTGGCCCGGCTCAACGGGTTCACCCCCGGCGTGCCCGAGACCAGCGTCGGCGACGCGCTCACCGAGCTGCTGATCGAGCTCGGCGTGCCGGCCGAGCAGATCCCGGCCACCGTCGGCCGGAAGGTCACGCTCTACCAGTCGACGCTGTGGGGCACGCGCACACTGGTCGTCCTCGACAACGCCGCGTCGGCGGAGCAGATCCGCCCGCTGCTGCCCGAAGCCGACGGCTGCCTGGCCGTCGTCACCAGCCGGCGGATGGGCGACACCGGCGAACCGGTCCGGCTGTCACCGTTGCCGGCGGACGAGGCCGCCGAGCTGTTCACCGCGCTGACCGACGCGCCGCGGGTGCGCGGGCGGGCGGCCGAAGTCGCGTTGATCGTCAAGCGGTGCGGTTTCCTGCCGATGCCGATCCGGGTGGCGGCGGCGCTGTTCCGGCGCCACGCCGGGTGGCCGCTGGAGCACCTGCTGCACCTGCTCGAACAGGGCGGCCCCTGGGGCGAAGACGACGGCATCGCCGCCGTCCGGGTCTCCTTCCAGCAGCTCGGTGAGCCGCAGCGCGCCATGTTCCGGCTGCTCGGCGGCCTGCCCGGGCCGGACGTCGACGTCGCGGGCGGCGCCGCGCTCGCCGGGTGCGGCGTCGCCGAGGCCCGGCTGCTGCTCGACGACCTGCACGAGGTGAGCCTGCTGGAGGAGGCGGCGCCCGAGCGGTACCAGATGCTGGACCCGCTCAAGGAGTACGCCGCCGTCGAACCGGCGCCCCGGCAGGCCTTGGTGCGGCTGCTCGACTTCTACCTGGTCACGCTCGCGGCCGCGGTCGGTGCCGCGTACCCGTTCGACCGGGCCCAGCTGCCGGCGTCGGACCGGTCCTGCCCGGTGACGCCGGTCTTCGCCGACGAGGCCGCCGGGCTGCGGTGGATCGCCGCCGAGCGGGACAACCTCGTGGCCGCGATCCGCTACGCCGCCCGGCACGACCTGCCCGAGCACACCTGGCGCCTCGCCGTGCTGCTCTGGCGCTACTTCAACACGACCAACCAGTTCGAGGACTGGATCGGCACGCTCGAACTCGCGTGGCAGACCGTGTCGGCCGACCCCGGCAACGACTACGGCCAGGCGCACGTGCTGCTCCGGCTGGCGACCGCGAACGACCGGCGCGGGCAGCTCGCCGAGGCGCTCGAACTCGCCGCGCAGGCGCTGCCGAAGTGGCGCCGCCTCGGTGACGCACGGGGTGAAGCGGCGACGTTGTGCGCGCTCGCCATCCCCACCATGGAGCTGGGCAAGCACGAGCAGGCGATCGCCCACCTCGAGGCCGCGCTGGAAAAGTACGAGCTGAGCGAGGACCGGCGGGGCGAGGCCCACGCGCTGAGCATGCTCGGCTACCTCAACGAACTGCACGGCAACCTCGAAGTCGCGCTGGGCCAGCACGAAGCCGCGGCGCGGATGCTGCGGGAAATCGGGCACGTCCAGGGCATCGCGCACGCGCTCAACAACCTCGGTTCGGTGCAGGAGAACCTCGGGCTGCTCACCGAGGCGCTGGCCAGCTACACCGAAGCGCACGCCCACGCCGCCGAAGTCGGCGACCACTGCGTCGAGGCCTACGCGCTGAACAACATCGGCAACGTGCACCGCCAGCGCGGCAAGTTCCCCGAAGCCGCGCGGTACCACGACAAAGCCAAGGAGGTCGCGGCGAACGTGCCGGACGCCGACCTGCGCACGCAGCTCTACCTCGACCGCGGCGCGACCGCGCTCGCGCGGGGTGCGCACCGGGACGCGCTCCTCGCCGGCCGGGCCGCCTTGGACCTGGCCGTCGGCGACGGGAACCGCACCTACCAGGCCCGCGCGCACCGCCGGGTCGCGGAAACGCTGCACGCGATGGGCGCCCACGACGACGCCGTCACGCATTGGGACGCCGCCGTGGCCGCGTTCACCGAACTCGGTTTGCCCGCCGCCGGTGAATTGCGTGCCGAACGCGCGGATTGGGACTGCGCCTGCGTTTCGCGGTGAAAGCGTTCCGGGCCGGCCGCCCCCGGCCCGGCCGGCCCGGCGTGCGTCAGCCGTGCCAGGGGTTGCCGTCGGTGCCCGCCGGCGGCGGGGTGGTGGTCGTGACCGGCGGCGGCGTGCTGCCGCCACCGTCCGCGAACGCCGTGGTGGAGCCGATCAGCGGCACCGCCGCGACGATGCAGAGGGCGAGCACGGGGCCACCGATTTTGGCCAGCTTTCTGGGCAAGGACATGACGAATCCCTCCTCGGGAATGGTTTTTTCAGGGGATTCCGGAGTGATTTCCGGCCCTGCAACCAGGATTCGTCAACCGGCTTGAACCGACTAGGGGTTTCCCGTTTCACGCAAGAACAGGAAACAGGAAACACCGCCGGCGAAAAGGATGGCGGCCGCGGTGGCCAGCGCGAAAGCCGTCGACGTTCCGGAGGTCAGCACGCCGAGGACGGCGACTCCCAGGACCGCGCCGGTCTGGCGGGACGCGTTCAGCGCGCCGCCCGCGATTCCCGCCAGTTCCGGCGGGGCCGACCCGACCACGGCGGTCAGCAGGGACGGGATCGCCAGCGAGACGCCGAAGCCCAGGGCAGCCAAGGCCAGCACCGAAAGCGCCGCCGGTGGGGCGCACGCTTGGAGCAGCGTTCCCAGTGCCATCAAGGAAAAGCCCGACACCGCGGGGGTTCGCGGGCCGACGCGGGCGACCAGGCGGCCGGTGAAGATCGGGTTGAACGCCGTCGGGACGGTCAGCGGGAGGAACGCCAAGCCCGTCGCCGATGGGGCGTAGCCGCGGGTTTGCTGGAAGTACAGCGACAGGACGAACAGGACGCCCGACAGTCCGAAGTTCACGATCGCGCCCGCCAGGAGACCCCCGGACACGAGCCGTCGCGGGAGCATCGCGTCCGGCCGGCGTTGGGCTCGGACGAACACGAGCGCCGCCACCGCCGCGGGCAGCAGGGCCCAGAAAGCGGCTTCGACCAGGGCATACGTCAATGTCGACAAAGCAATGATCGCCGACAGCTGGCTGACCGGGTCCAGCCGGCGCGGCTTGGGCGGCGTCGACGGCGCGGACCGGGACAGCACCAGCGCGATCAGCGCCACCGGGACGTTGACCACGAAGATCGCGCGCCAGCCGAACGCCTCCGTCAGCACGCCGCCCAGCAGCGGCCCGGCCACCAGGCCCGTTCCGCTCACCGCCGCCCACACGCCCATCGCCCTGGCACGTGCGGAAGGCACGGGGTGGGCTGTCGCGATCAAGGACAGCGACGACGGCACCAGCAGGGCTCCGGCCACGCCCAGCAGGGCGCGGAGGGCGATCAAGAACGCCGGGGACGCGAGCGCGGACAACCCCGACAGCACCGCGAAGGCGACCAAGCCGGTGAAGAACACCCGGCGGGCGCCGAACCGGTCCGACCACGCGCCCGCCGTCAAGAGGAACGCCGCGAACGTCAGCGTGTAGCCGTTCGAAATCCATTGCTGGTCCGCCAACGACGGCGAGAGCGACGGCAGCGCGACCGTCACGATCGTCGTGTCCAGCATGACCAGGAAGTAGCCCAGCGAAAGGCCGGTGAGGAGTCTTGGCACACCTCGAAGCTTGGACGCTCGGTGACACCGGTGGAAGCAGGGAGTTACGATGGGTGGTATCGGGAACTCCGATGGGGGATGCCATGGAACTGCGCCACCTGCGCACCTTCCGCGTGGTCGCGCGGACGCTCAACTTCACCCGCGCCGCCGGGGAACTGCACTACGCGCAGTCCAGCGTCACCGAGCAGATCCAGGCGCTGGAAGCGGAACTCGGGTCGAAGCTGTTCGACCGCGGGCGGCAGCTCCGGCTCACGGGCGCCGGGGAACGCCTGATCGACTACGCCGACCGGATGCTGTCGCTCGCCGAGGAAGCCAAGGCCGCGGTCGAGGAGAACCCGGGCGAACCCGAAGGCGAGCTGACCGTCGGCGCGCTGGAAACCCTGTGCGCGCACTGGATCCCGGAAATCTTCAGCGAATACCGGGCCAAGTGGCCGCGCGTGCGGCTGACGCTGGAAGAAGGCGGCCGCGGCGAGCTGTACCGAGCCGTGCGGCAGTCCGAAGTGGACGTCTGCTTCACCTTCGGCAGCCCGCCGGCCGACCCCGCGTTCGCGAGCGAAGTCCTCGGGGAAGAACCGCTCGTCGTCATCGTCCCGCCCGGACACCCCTTGGCGGAGAAGGAAACCCTGGTGCCCGAGGACCTGCGGGGAGTCGGGTTCCTCGCCACGCCGAAGGGGTGCGGCTTCCGGGAAATGCTGGACCGGCTCGACGGGCCCGTCGTCGAAACCGAGGTCGGCAGCCTCGCCGCGCTCGAGCGGTGCGTGGCCGCCGGGATGGGGTGCGGGCTCGTGCCCGCGCTCGCCGGCCGCGGCGCGGCGGTCGCCGTCCCCCTCGCCGGGGAGACGACCGCCGTCACCATGACCTGGCGCAAGCGGGACGAGCACAAGCCGAACGTCGCCGCGCTGCTCGCCACCGCCGGTCGCGTCAGGGCTTGAGCACCTCGAGACCGTCGGCCACGACGACGCCGTCGTGCAGCACGGTCCGGTCGCGGCCGCGGTCCATCACCGCGCTGGTCGGGGTTTCGCCGTCGACCAGCACCAGGTCCGCCCGGTCGCCGGCGGCCAGGCCCGGCCGGTCGCCGAGGCCGGCCAAGCGGGGGACGTCGTGGCTCATGATGGACGCGCCACCCATCGTCGCGACCGCCAGCGCCAGCTCGATGTCCGCGTCGCGGCGGAACCCGCGGGTGAACGCCAGCTGCCAGGTCCGGTCCAGCAGATCGCAGTTGCCGTACGGGCTCCAGTAATCACGCTGGCCGTCCTCGCCCAGCCCGACCCGCACGCCGGCGGCCACGAGGTCCAAAAGGGACAGCTGCCCGGCGGCGGACGGCGCCACCGTCGTCATCGCGACGTCGAGCTCGGCGAAGTCGTCGATCACCCGGCGGCTGACCGACTCGGAGATCGAGCCGAGGTCGTAGGCGTGGGACATCGTGACCTTGCCCCGCATGTCGAGCGCCCGGACGCGGTCGAGCACCAGGTCCGTCGAGAACAGGCCGAGGTGGCCGGGCTCGTGCAGGTGGATGTCGATCTCCGCCTGGTGCTTCTCGGCCAGGCCGAAGACCGCGTCCAGGTGGCCCTTGGGATCGCGGTCCACAGTGCACGGATCGATGCCGCCGATCACCGTCGCGCCGGACCGCATGGCCGCGTCGAGGACGTCCAGGGTGCCCGGCTCCCGCAGGATGCCCGCCTGCGCGAACGCCATGACGTGCACCTCGGCCTGGCCCGCGAACTTCTCCCGGGCGGCCAGCACGGCGTCGAGCTTCTCGAGCTCGCAGTCGACGTCGACCTGCGCGTAGCTGCGGACCCGGGTCGTGCCGTTGGCGATCATCCGCTCCAGCGTGCCCGCCACCCGCTCGGGCAGCGGGACCTCCGCCGAGCGCCAGTTCTCCCGGTCGTTCGTCATCATCGCCCAGACGCCCGGACCACCGGTGTGCGGCCGGAACGGCAGCCCGATGCGCGTCGAGTCGAGGTGCACGTGGACGTCGCTGAACGCCGGGAACAGCAGGCGGCCCCGGCCTTCGACCGCGCCGGGGACCGGCGCCGGATCGTGCGGGCGGACCGCCGCGATCCGGTCGCCGGTCAGCTCGACGTCACTGCGTTCCCCGCCCCAGGGCCGGACATCTCGGATCCACATGGGAGCCACGCTAGTCACTTGCCGAGCGCGTCCACGCCGGCCTGGGCGAACGACTCGTCCTGCGCGCCGGAGGGCGCACCGGCGACGCCGATCGCCGCGATCGGGGTGGTGCCCGCGGTCACCGGAACGGCGCCGGCCAGGAACAGCGTGCCGTCGATGTCCTTCAGCGTCGGGGTCTGCTGGAGGCGCCCGGCCAGTTCGGACGTCTTCGCGTTCCACGAGACCGCCGTGAACGCCTTCTGCTGCGCCGAGCTGTAGGACTGCGGGCCGGCGCCGTCGCCGCGCAGGGTCAGGACGGTGTTGCCGTCGCGGTCCACCACGGCGACCGACACGTGCTGGCCGGCCTTGGTGGCGGCGTCCAGCGCGGCCTGCGCGCCCTTCGAAGCGGCCGCGATGGACAGGTGCGAGGTCTGGATGGTGTTCTTGCCGCCCGCCGGGGCCGCGGTGGCCGAGACGGCACCGACGGTGGTGGCGCCGACGGCGGCCAGCCCGGCGACGGTGGCGGCGATGCGGGTGCGGGTCGAGATCACGGTCTGCTCCTCTGGTCGGGGTTCGATGGCTCCAGCTTCCGCCCGCCACCGGGTCCTTTTCGTCATCAAACCGATCGACACCGAGGTCATCCGTTCGGCTGATGCGCGAGCATCGGGGCTGATCAAGGCTGGTTCTGAAGCCGAAAGGAGCGAGCATGGACGGCATGAGCGGAGCCGACGCCGACACGCGATGGCTCGCCGCCGTCATGCACTCGGCGTTCCTGCTGCTGGTGCTCGCGTCGGCGGTGCGGTTCCTGACCCGCCACGAAGGCACCCCCCTCCAGCCGTGGGTGATCGGGTTCACCGCGGCACTGGTCGTCGCGTACGGCGCCGGCTTGGTCGTCGAGCGGCACCTGGTCTGGCTGACCGTCGTGCTGGCGCTGTGGATCGTCCTGGTGGTGCTCGCCCCCAGCTTCGCCTGGTCGGCGATCCCGCTGCTGGTCACCGGCCTGCGCACGCTGCCGACCGGGCAGGCGCTCGCCCTCGTCGCCGTGATCACGGCGCTGGTCGTCGTGTCGCAGAACCGGCTGGCCGACGGCTTCGACCCGAACCTGACCATCGTGCCGATCGCCATCGCCGCGGTCACCGCCGCGGTGATCACCTTCATGCGGCGGCAGGCCGAGCGGCTGCGCGAATCCGAGCGCCGCGCCGGCGTGCTCGCCGAGCGCCACCGCGTGTCCCGGGAGCTCCACGACGCCCTCGCGCAGGGCCTGTCCAGCCAGGCGATGCTGCTGCAGGCCGCCGACCAGGCGTGGGAGCGGCCCGAGCTGGCCCGCGAGCACCTGCGTGCCGCGCAGCGCGTCGGCGCGGGCAACCTGTCGGAAGCACGCCGGCTCGTGCAGGACCTCGCGCCCGCCGACCTCGCCGACGCCACGCTCGAAGCGGCGTTGCGCGCGGTCGCCGGCCGGGCGGGGCTGCCGGTGACGGTCCGCATCGACGGCGACGAGCGGCCGCTGCCGGAGCGCGTCCAGTCCACTGTGGTCCGGATCGCCCAAGGCGCGCTGGCGAACGCGCGCGAGCACGCCGAGGCCGGCAGCGTCGTGCTCACCCTCACCTACCTCGACGACCAGGTCGTGCTCGACGTCGCCGACGACGGCCGGGGGTTCGTCGAGCGAGCACCCGGAGGTGACCGGGGGCACGGGCTGCCCGCCATGCGGGTCCGCGCCCAGCAGCTCGGTGGCAAGCTGACCGTGGAGTCCGAGCCCGGCCAGGGCACGGTCATTTCGGCCGCGATCCCCGTGGAGGCAGCGCAGTGACGATCCGGGTTCTGGTCTGCGACGACCACGCCGTCGTCCGCGCCGGGCTGAAAGCGCTGCTCGCGGGTGCGGACGGCATCGAGGTCGTCGCCGAAACCGCGAGCGGGGAGGAAGCCGTCGCGACCGCCGCCGCCGTGCACCCCGACGTCGTCCTGATGGACATCCAGCTCGGCGCCGGCATCGACGGGATCGAGGCCACCCGCCGGATCCGGAGCACCCCCAGTGCGCCCCGGATCCTCGTGCTGACGACCTACGACACCGACGCGGACATCAGCCGCGCGATCGCCGCCGGGGCCACCGGCTACCTGCTGAAAGCCGGGTCGGCGACCGAGCTGTACGCGGCGATCGAGGCGGCCGCGGCCGGGCGGACCGCGGTGTCCCCGCCGGTCGCCGACCGGATGATGGCGCGGCTGCGCGCCCCGCGGCCCACGTTGACCGCACGGGAACTGGACATCCTTCGCCGGCTCGCCGAGGGGCTCGGCAACCGCGAGATCGCCCGTGCGCTGTTCATCAGCGAAGCGACGGTGAAGACGCACCTGAGCCGGATCTACGGAAAGCTCGAAGTCGACACCCGGGCCGGCGCCGTCGCGGTCGCCAAGGAACAACGGCTGCTGGACTGATCAGGCGTTGTCCAAAAGGGACACCTGCGCCTCGGTCAGGTCCAAGGTGAACGCCGGGGCGATCGACTCGTAGTGCTCCCACGTCCGCGGGCCGATCAGCGGGATCACTCCCTTGTGGAGCAACCACGCCAGCGCCACCTGGTTGCCGGAAGCTCCCAGCTCGGAAGCCACCTCGGCCACCGCGGCCAGCCGCGCTTCCGAGTCCGGACCGGCGTACGCACGCCAGATCGGGGTCGACTCGCGGTACGCCGCGTCGTCGTAGATCCCGCGCAGCAGGGCGGAATACGCCGCCAGGGAGACGTCCGGGTGCCGGGCGAGCCAGTCCAGCAGCTCGCCGCCCGCGATCGAGGGCACGTCGGCACCCGTCGGGCGCAGGTACGAGTGCTGGACCTGGACCGCCACCGGGGCCGCCCACCCGTTGGCCAGCGCCAGTGACCGGATGCGCTCCAGCCGCCACGCCCGGACGTTGCTCCAGCCCGTGTAGCGGACCTTGCCCGCCCGGACCAGATCGTCCAAAGCGGACAGTGTCTCCTCCAGCGGCTCACGGCGGAGGTCGACGTGGACGTAGTACAGGTCGATGTGGTCCGTTCCCAAGCGCCGCAGGCTTTCCTCCGCCGAGCGCCGGATCACCGCGGCGCTCGCGCCTTCGTAGGTCCGCTCCCGGGCGACCCAGTCCGTCGTGCCGTCCGCGCGGGCGGCGGCGCGGGCCGCGGGCAGGTCCGTGGGCTGCGCGGAGACCTTCGTCGCCAGGAAGACGCGGTCCCGCCAGCCCTTCAGCAGCTTGCCGAGGAGCGCTTCGCTCTCACCGCCGGTGCAGGACGGCCCCGCCCACCACGCGTAGCAGTTCGCCGTGTCGAGGAAGTCGCCACCGGCGTCGAGGTACGCGTCCAGGATGCGGGCCGACGCCGGTTCGTCCGTCGACGTGCCCATCGTCATGCAGCCCAGCGACACCTGGCTGACGTGCTGACCGGTCCGGCCCAGTTCCACCTTCTTCATGGGAACGAACCTAAGCGAGGATCGGTCCGGTACTACAGTCCAATGACGTGGCCGGATCACAGACCAATTGGGGCGTCCTGCTGGAACTGACCGGGCCGGGGCCGAAGCACGAACAGCTCGCGCGCGCCCTGCGCAAGGCGATCCGGGGGCTCGAAGACCGGGTCGCCGTGCCGCCGAGCCGTCAGCTCGCCGCCGATCTCGGCTGCTCGCGGTGGGTCGTGACGCAGGCGTACGCCCAGCTCGTCGCCGAGGGGTACCTCGACGGGCGCACCGGATCCGCCACGCGCGTGCGGCGGGTCGGCGACGCCGTCGCGGCCGAGCCGCCGGTCCGGCGGACGCCGCCGCGGTACGACCTCGCCCCCGGGCTGCCCGACCTGCGGCACTTCCCGCGGCAGCGGTGGGCGGACGCCGTGCGCGGGGTGCTCACGACCGTGCCGCACACCGACTTCGGGTTGCCCGAACCGGGCGGCCACCCCCGGCTGCGGCAGGTCCTGAGTGCTTACCTGCGGCGGGTCCGCGGCGCCGAGACGGACAACGTCGTGGTCTGCGGCGGTGTCACCGACGGCGTCACCCGCGTTTGCCGCGCCCTGCAGGAGAAGGGCGTCACCCGGCTGGCCGTCGAAGATCCCGGGTGGACGCGGCTGCACCGCGCGGCCGCGGCGGCCGGGATGGCGATCGATCCGGTGCCGGTCGACGAGGAGGGCATCGACGTCGGCCGGATCCCGGGCGGCACGCGGGCCGTGCTCGTCACGCCGGCGCACCAGTTCCCCACCGGCGTCGTCCTTTCGCCCCGGCGGCGCGCCGAACTCCTCGCCTGGGCAAGGGAAGCCGACGGGCTCGTCCTCGAGGACGACTACGACGCCGAGTTCCGGTACGACCGGCGGCCGGTCGGCACCGTCCAGGGCACCGATCCGGGCCGGGTCGCGCTCTTCGGGTCCGTCAGCAAGACGCTCAGCCCGGCGCTCGGGCTCGGCTGGGCGGTCGTCCCGCCACAGTGGACGCTCACCGGACACGCGCCGCCCGTGGTCGACCAGCTGGCGCTCGCCGGGTTCGTCGGGAGCGGCGGCTACGACCGGCACCTCCGGGCCGCGCGGCTGCGGTACCGCGCGCGGCGCGACCGGCTCGTCGAGGCGCTCGGGCCCGCCCGGCTCTCCGGCGCGGCCGCCGGGCTCCACCTCGTGCTGCACCTCGACCGGGACGCGAAAGCCGTCGTGCGGGCGGCGCACGAGAACGGCGTGAAGGTGGCCGATCTCGACGACTACCGCGCCGCGCCCGGCGAGCCCGCGCTCGTCCTCGGCTACGGCAACCTCGCCGACAACGCTGTCGGCGAGGCCGCCCGGTTGCTGCGTCAAGCGGCCGGTTGAGGTCTTCCAAAAGCCGCATCCAGGTGGCAAGGTGGCTCACCGACCGCGGGCCTGACCGCCGGTCGACGTTTGACAACGTTGTCATCTCCTGGGAGGTGCGCCCATGTGGTCGCAGAGCAGACGGATCGCCGCCGCGGTGGCCGCGGGGGTGGTGGTCGTCGGCCTGGCCCCCGCCGCGGCGCAGGCCGCGCCCGCCCCGGCGGATCCGGTGAGCCTGGTCAACCCGTTCGTCGGCACGCAGAACTTCGGCAACACGTTCCCCGGCGCGAGCGCGCCCTTCGGCATGGTGCAGGTCAGCCCGGACACCGGCGGTCAGGGCGGCTACGACTACCTGCAGAACGCGATCTACGGCTTCAGCCAGACGCACCTGTCCGGCGTCGGCTGCGGGGTGATGGGCGAGCTGCCGATCATGCCGACCACCGGCGCCGTCGACAGCGTGGACAAGAACGCCTACAAGTCCGAGTACAGCCACGACGACGAGCACGCCGAGCCCGGCTACTACCGCGTCGGCTTGAAGAAGTACGGCGTGAACGCCGAGCTGACGGCGACCGCGCGCACCGGCTGGCAGCGCTACACGTTCCCCTCGACCGGACAGGCGAACGTCCTGTTCAACACCGGCCAGGCCAACCAGTCCGTGAAGGACTCCGAAATCCACGTCGTCGGCGACCGGACGCTGGAAGGACGGGTCAAAGCCGGCGGGTTCTGCGCCGGGCACGACGAGCACACCGTCTACTTCACCGCGACCTTCGACCGGCCGTTCAGCTCGTTCGGCACCTGGCGCGATTCGACGCGCACCCCGGGCAGCCGCGACGCCGCGGGCACCGGCGGCAACGGCGCGTGGGCCGGCTTCGACGCGACCACCGACCACGACGTCGTGCTCAAGGTCGGCCTGTCCTACACCGGGCTCGACGGCGCGCGGAAGAACCTCGCCGCGGAGACGTCGGACAGCTACGACTTCGACGCCACCCGCGCGGCGCTGCACCAGCAGTGGGCCGACCGGCTCGGCGCGATCAAGATCGCCGGCGGCACCACCGACCGGCAGACGGCGTTCTACACCGCGCTCTACCACGCGCAGCTGCACCCGAACCTGGCCGGCGACACCGATGGCGCGTACACCGGGTTCGACGGCAAGGTGCACACCGCGAGCGGCTACACGCCGTACCAGAACTTCTCGCTGTGGGACACCTACCGGCCGCAGAACCAGCTGCTCGAAATGCTCGAACCGCAGGTCGCGCGGGACGTCGCGCTGTCGGTCGTGGCCATCGGCCGCGACGGCGGGTGGCTGCCGCGCTGGGCGCTGGCCGAGAGCGAAACCAACATCATGACCGGCGACCCGGTGACGCCGTTCCTCGTCGAGGCGTGGTCGAAGGGCCTGCTCGCCGGGCACGAAGAAGAGGCGTACGCGCTGCTCAAGAAGAACGCGACGAGCACCCCGCCCGCCGATTCGCCGTACAACGGCCGCTCCGGCGTGAACCACTACAACGACCGCGGGTACATCCCGAGCGGCCTGGAGCTCGGCAAGGACTGCGCGGCCAAGGGCGGGGACAACGACTGCGAGCACCCGGCGTCGGCGACCATGGAGTACGCCGCGGCGGACGCGTCGCTCGCGCTGATGGCCCGCGGGCTCGGCCACCAGGCCGACGCGAAGCTGTTCACCGACCGCGGCCAGTGGTACCGCAACCTGTGGGACTCCTCGATCCAGCAGTTCCGCCCGCGCACCACCGAGGGCACGTTCCTCACGCCGTACAACCCGGTCGACGCCGACCACCAGTTCCACGAAGGCGGCGCCTACCAGTACCAGTGGCTCGTTCCGCAGGACCCGGCCGGGCTGGTCTCGCTGATGGGCGGCCGCACGTCGACGGAGAAGCGGCTCGACTCCTTCTTCGCGTACGGCAACCTCTTGCAGGACCCGGCGGGCACCGCGCGGAAGGACTGGATCGCGAGCCCGTACGACTACTACGGCAAGGCGACCTACAACCCGAACAACGAACCCGACCTGCTCGCGCCCTACATGTACAACTGGGTCGGCGCGCCGGCGAAGACGGCGACCGTCGTCCGCGCGGCGATGACGTTGTTCACCACCGGCCCCGACGGCATGACCGGCAACGACGACCTCGGCACGATGTCCGCCTGGTACGTCTTCTCCTCGCTCGGCCTGTACCCGACGATGAGCGGCGCGAACTTCCTCGCGGTGTCGAGCCCGCAGTTCGAGTCGGCGACCGTCCGGATCGGACAGTACGGGCGCCTCCAGGGCGGCACGCTGACCGTGAACGCGCCGGGCGCTTCTGACGCGAACCGGTACATCCAGAGCGTGTCGCTGAACGGCCGTGACGTCCGGCAGACGTCGCTGGACTGGTCCGCGCTGGCGCACGGCGGGACGCTTTCGCACAAGCTCGGGTCCAAGCCGTCCTCGTGGGGCACGTCGCCGGGCGCGACACCGCCTTCGGTGAACAACGCGGCCGGTGACTCGCGGCGGCACGTCGACGCGTCGCTGCGGCAGACATCCGTGGTGATCCCGGCGGGGACGGCGCAGCAGGTGCACCTCGACCTGGACGTGCTGGCCCAGAACCCGGCGCTGCAGCCGGTGACGGTTTCGGTGTCCGCGCCTTCGAAGTGGAAGGCCCAGGTCCAGCCGCTGCAGCTGATCTGGTCGGGGCGGCTGCCGGTGCAGAAGACCGCGCCGATCACGGTCACGGTGCCGGCCGGGACCGCGCCGGGGACGTACCCGGTGCAGGTCAAGGTGTCGGGGCTGGGCGCGAACAGCGTTTCGCGGTCGGCGACGGTCGAGGTCCGGACGCCGTCGGTGTGCGCGTCTTCGGGCGCGCAGTGCGCGGTGGACCTCGCCCGCGACCTCAACCACGACGGCACGGCCACGGTGGCGGCGTCCACGGAGGGCAACTTCGACGGCGGCGGCTGGAGCTACGACGCTTCCCTGCTCCCGGCGGCGGGCCCGGTGGTCTGGGACGGCGTCACCTACGCGGCGCCGGACGCTTCGGGGACTTCGCCCAACTTCGTGGAGGCCCGCGGGCAATCGCTGCTGCTGCCGGCCGGGCAGCACGCCGCGCTGAAGCTGGTCGGGGCGTCGCACAACGGGCCGGTGTCGACGACGCTGACCGCGCACTACACCGACGGGACCAGCGCCGATCTGGCCGTGACCTTCGGGGACTGGGCGGGGTCCGGTTCGCCGGTCGTGCTCGAGATGCCGCACCGGATCAAGGCCGGCAGCGGCGTCGACGGGCCGCCGGTCCGGCTGTTCGGGATCTCGGCCGCGTTGGACGGCGGGAAGACCGTCCAGTCGGTGAGCCTGCCGAACGACCCGAGGGTGGAGATCTACGCGCTCACCCTGGCCTGACCACCGGTCGTGAGTGAGAAACAGGGTTGGAACACTGTTTCTCACTCACGACCGGCCGCGGGGGGGGAATCGGGCGACCAGGTCGGGGAAGCCGAAGACCGTGATGCGGGCGATGCCGCCGCGGGCGGTGGTGAGCACCGCGAGCCCGAACGGCTCGCCGCGGTACCAGGCCGCCGCCGCGGGCTGGCCGTTCGCCCGGGCCGGGGTCATCCGCCAGTCGCCCGGCTCGCCGATCACGTGGCGCAGGAACGCCAGGCACGTCCGCTTCCCCGCGAACCACGACCGCGACGGCACCGGCTCGATCACCGCGTCCTCGCGCAGGATCCGCTCCAGCGCGGCCAGGTCGGAACGGACGAACGCGCTCACATAGCGGTCCAGCAGCGCGAGCTGCTCCGGCTCGGTCAGCGTCCCGGCCGGCGCACCGGTGTCCAGCCGCGCGCGGGCTCGCTGGAGCGTGCTCTTCACCGCCGCGACGCTCGTGCCGAGCATCTCCGCGACCTCCGCCGCCGGGAACGCCAGCACCTCGCGCAGGATGAGAACCGCACGCTGCCTCGGCGGGAGGCGCTGGAGGCCGGCGATCAGGGCGAGGCGGACGCCGTCGCGGGCCACCGCGATGGCCGCCGGGTCCGCGGACTCCGGGGTGATCAGCGCGTCCGGGATCGGGCGGGGCCAGGCGTCGCCCGGCTCGGCCGGGGACGGCGGGGTGTCCGGGTCGGTCGCGGGCGCGCCCAGGCCGGACGGCAGCGGGCGGCGGGCGCGCTGCTCCAGCGCCGTCAGGCACGCGTTCGTCGCGATCCGGAAGAGCCACGTCCGCACCGACGCGCGGCCCTCGAACCGGTCGTACGCCCGCCACGCGCGCAGGTACGTCTCCTGCACCACGTCCTCGGCCTCGTCCGGGGTGCCGAGCATGCGGTAGCAGTGCGCCAGCAGCTCACGCCGGTACGGCTCGAAATCCACGACCACACCTTTGCCGACCGGCGCGGACGGCGAAAGGAATCGCTCAGGCCCGGATCTCGGGCGACTGGGGTGGCCGGTCGAGGCGGCGGAACTCGACCCACTGGCGGCTCGCGTCGGCCCACGTCACCTGGTGCCGGTCGAAGAACTCCTGCAACCGCGCGCGGCTCAGCTCGGCCGTCGGCGTCCCGACGAGGTAGTAGTCCATCTCGTCGCGGATCCGGTTGAGGTTGTAGCGGGTCTCCTCCATCAGCACCCAGCGCGAACGCCAGTTGAAGAACGTTTCGAGCCCGCCGAGCACGGTGACCAGCGCGACCATCGGCAGGGCGATCGACGCGCGGGCCGGGATCTCCTGGATGCCGAGCACCACCGTCGACGCCGCGGTGAGCAGGAGCGCGGCCACCCGGACGATCGACGCGCGCTGCCGAAAGCGGCGTTTGCGCGTGTCGGCCCAGTCCATGTCGGCCGACACGAGATCGCGGAAGCCCAGGAGCTGGTCGCGCAGCGGGCGGTCCGGCTCGCGCCCGGCGACTTCGAGGAACCCGCGTTCGGAATCGAGGTGGTGGTCGGGTGGGGACGCCATCGCGCCAGGTTGGCGGAGCCGCGCCCGCCGCGGCAAGCGTCAGGCGACGATCCGGGGTTCGGACGCCAGCCGCGAGAGCACGTGGGTGAGCCGGCGCGCGGCCACGTCCCACTCCTCCAGCGCGCTGCCGCGGCCCAGCGCCGCCGTGCGCAGGGAGCGGCGCAGTTCCGGGTCGGCGTACCAGCGGTGCAGCGCGTCCGCGAGCGAGAACGGGTCGTCCGGCTCCACCAGCAGGCCGGGGACCTCGCCGTCGGCGTCGACGCCGAGCGCGTCGTACACGCCGCCGACCTCGGTCGCCAGCACCGGGATGCCCCGGGCCAGCGCCTGCGCGACGAACATGCCGGACGTCGCCGCGCGGGACGGGATGACCAGCAGGTCCGCCGCGTTGTAGGCGGCGCCGAGGTCGACCGCGTCGCCGGCCAGGGTGATCCGGCCGCCGAGCCCGAGGCGCTCGATCGACCAGTGCAGCTCGTCGACGTATGCCGGGTCCGCGGCCAGCGAGCCGGTGAAGACGCAGGAAAGCGCGAGGTGGTCCACCTCGCCGAGGGCCTGGACCAGCAGGTCCTGGCCGTTGCGGCGGGTCACGTCGCCGACGCAGAGCAGCCGGGAGACGCCGTCGGCGCCCGCCGCGAGCGGGGCCGCGTCGGTGCCGGGCCGGGCGACGTAGACGCGGCCGGGGTCCAGGTCGTGGCGGTCGATCAGCAGCCGGGCGAGCCACGGGCTGGTCGCGACGACCATCCCGGCCATCCGCAGCGTCTCGCGCTCGCACGCGTCCAGCTCCGCGGCGTGCGAGGGATCGAGGCCGGGCTCGTCGGCCAGCGCCTGGTGCACCAGCACGGCCAGCCGCAACCGCCGCGCGTGCGGGACGACGATCTCCGGCACGCCCGAGGCGATCATGCCGTCGAGCAGCACGACCGTCCGGTCGGGCAGCGCCGCCAGCGACCGCGCGAGCCGGCGTCTCGACGCCGCGTCCGGCTCCGGCCAGTCGCCGTCGATCGGCAGTTCGAGCACCGGCTGCCCGACGGCGGGCAGGTTCTGGCACATGCGCTTGTCGTACGTGTCGCTGCCCGGTGGGGCGGCCGGGAGGATGAACACCATCGGGTCGGCAGGCCTCATCGCTCAACCTCCAGCGTGGATCGACGGCGGGACGCCTCATCCGTCACACGCGGCCGGAGCCGTGATGGTTCAGCTCTGGGCGTCGATCTTCCAGACGCCGCCTTCCTGGACCAGCGTGAAGGTGTCGGTCTCGCCCTTGCCGCCGTCGTAGAGGACGTGCGCGGTGACCCGGCCCGGGCCGATCTCCCGCACGCTGTCGGCCTTCACCGACTTGTACTGCCGCCAGAAGTTCTGGTAGGTCGCCAGCGTCTGCTTGCGCGACGCCTTGAAGCGGTCCGTGAGCAGGTTCCACGCCTCCGCTGTGTTGTTCGGGAGCAACGCGTAGTAGGCGCTGAGGGCGTCGGCGGCGGTCTTCGTCGAAGCCACGCTCGAAACCGGCGGCGAGGTGGGCGGGGCCGACGTCGTGGGCGTCTCCGACGCGGACGACGGTGCCGGGGACGGCGACCCCGACGGGGTGACCGAAGCCGAGGTGGATGGCGGTGCCGACGCCGGCGGGGCCGCGTTGTCGGCCGGCGGCTTCTGGCGGACGACCAGCAGGATCGCCACCACGACCGCGACGCACAGCAGCGCCGCGCCCGCCCCGACGGCGATCAGGCCCTTGCGCGCGCCCGGCGACACGGCGGCGACCTCGCCCGCGGGCACGGCAACCGCGGCGGGCACCGGCGGCAGCGCGGGCGGTTCGGTCTCCGGGAGCGTCGCCGCGAGCACCGACTCCCCGGGCTCCGCGTCCGGCAGCAGCGCGACCAGCTCCCGCTCGACCTCGTCCATCGACGGCCGTTCGGCCGGTTCGGACGCGAGCATCCGCAGCAGCAGCGGGGTCAGCCTGCCCGCCTTCTCCGGCGGCTCGATCTCGCCGCTGGACGCCTTGTAGAGCAAGGCGATCGGGTTGTCGGCCGTACCGTACGGCGGCTTCCCTTCGACCGCCGCGTACAGCGTGGCGCCGAGGGAGAAGACGTCGGCGGCGAAGCTCGCGTCTTCGCCGCGGGCCACTTCCGGCGCGAGGTACGCGGGCGTGCCGGCGATCTCGCCGGTGGCCGTCAGCTTGACGTCACCGATCGCGCGGGAGATGCCGAAGTCGGTGATCTTCGCCGTGCCGTCCTCGGAGACCAGGATGTTGGCCGGCTTCACGTCGCGGTGCACGACCCCGACGCGGTGCGCGCCGGCCAGCGCGGAACTGATCTGCGCGCCGACGCGGATGGCGTCGTCGACCGTCGTCGGCTCCTCGCGGATCAGGACCGCGAAACTCTTCGACGGCAGGTATTCCATGATCAACCACGGCCGGTCCTCCTCTTCGAGGACGGCGAACACGGTGATCGCGTGGGAATGCTGCAGCCGGGCGGCGATCCGCGCCTCGCGCATCGCGCGGTTCTTCGCCTCTTCCGTGCGGTGCTCGTCATGGTCGTGGGGCAGCAGGAGTTCCTTGATCGCCACGGTGCGGTCGAGCTTCTCGTCCTGGGCCCGCCACACGGTGCCCATCGCGCCGCCGCCGATCGGCTCGAGCAGCCGGTACCGATCGCGGATCCGGCGACTTTCCACGAGCATCCACCATTCTCCGAAGTGGCCGAGAGATCCGGTCAGCATGCCAGCCGCGGCGGCCGACCGGTACCAACCTAACCGAAAACCTTGCACGGGCAGTGCAATCGCGCGCTGTGGCGCCGCCCACCCGGATACCCGCGAATACTAACGAACAACCCCGAACGCACGATCAAGTGCGTCCACGATCTCCTTGCGCAGCCCGGCGCCGACGGCGATCGTCGCCGCGGAACCGACCGTGTGCTCGCTGCCGTCGCGGTCGACGACGGCGCCGCCCGCCTCGCGCACGAGCAGCACGCCCGCCATGGTGTCCCAGGGGTTGTTGGACAGGATCAGTGCGGCGTCGAGCTTTCCGTCCGCCGTCCACGAGAGGTCGACCGCCGCGGTGCCGAGCATCCGGATCTTCTGCGCCCGCGCGCCGAGGTCGGTCAGCAACGACAGCCGCGCGCGGTTCTTCTCCTCGGCGAGTTCGCCGATCGCGAAGTCACCCACCGCGATCATGGCGTCGGACATGTCCGTCGCCGTCGACGCGCCGATCCGCTCCCCGTTGGCGAAGGCCCCTTCGCCGCGCGCGGCGGTGTACGTGACGCCGAGGTACGGCAGGGCGATCGCGGCGACCGTGCTGTGCTCGCCGTCCACCAGGGCCAGGGAAATCCCGCAGAGCGGAATCCCGCGGGCGAAGTTCGCGGTCCCGTCGATCGGGTCGAGGGCCCACCAGCGCTCGCCGCCGGCCCCGCTGCGGCCGCGCTCCTCGCCGAGGAACCCGATTTCCGGGGTTTCGGCGGCGAGGAACTCCCGCAGCGCGTCCTCGACGGCGGTGTCGACGTCGGTCACCAGGTCGCGATCGCCTTTCGCGGAAACGGAAAAGGTCGGGCGCGACCGGACGATCCCGGTCGCCTTCGCCACGGCTTCGCGCGCGACGGCCAGCAGTGCGGCATGCTCGGTCATGCCACCCAACATAGAGAACGGACGCGCTCATGACCGATCTGTTCCCGCTCGCGACCACCGCCGACGAGCAGGAGCGGCGGGCGTCGGTCGCGGTGCTGCCGATCGGCAGCTTCGAGCAGCACGGCGCGCACCTCCCCCTGGCCACCGACACGGTCATCGCGGCGACGCTGGCGAAAGCCGTCGCCGGTGCCTACCCCGTGCTCCACCTGCCGCCGATCACGATCTCGTGCTCGCACGAACACGCGGGGTGGGCCGGCACGGTGAGCGTTTCGGCCCGCACGCTGCACGCCGTCGTCACCGATGTCGCCGAGTCGCTCAAGGCGTCCGGCGTGGACCGGCTCGTGCTGGTCAACGGGCACGGCGGCAACTACGTACTGTCCAATGTGGTCCAGGAGGCGGGCGGCGCGATGGCGTTGTTCCCCGGCGTCGCCGACTGGCAGGCGGCGCACACCGCGGCCGGCCTGCGGACGTCGCTGGACGACGACATGCACGCCGGCGAGCTGGAGACGTCGATCCTGCTGCACGCGCACCCGCACCTGGTCCGGCCCGGCTACGAGGGCGCCGACCACGTCACCGACCGGGAGCACCTGCTGACGCGGGGCCTGCGGGCGTACACGGAGTCGGGGGTGGTCGGCCGTCCCTCGCTGGCGACCGCGGCGAAGGGGCACGTCCTGCTGGACACGCTGGTCCAGCGTTTCGCCGGTGTCTTGGACGCGTTAGGCGCCTGAGAAAGCCTGGTCCAGGTGCGGGAGCAAGTGGGCCATCCGCTCGGCCTTCGTGCGGAGGTAGCGCAGGCTCTCCGGGTTCGGCGGAACCAGCAACGGAACCTGCTCGCTGATCCGGATTCCGTAGCGCGTCAGCTGTTCGACCTTCTCCGGGTTGTTCGACAGCAGCCGCACCGACCGGACCCCCAGGTCCTGCAGGATGCCCGCCGCCGCGTGGTAGTCGCGGGCGTCGATCGGCAGGCCGAGCGCGACGTTCGCGTCGACCGTGTCGAGGCCTTCGTCCTGCAGCCGCATCGCCTTCAGCTTCGCGAGCAGGCCGATCCCGCGGCCCTCGTGGCCCTGGACGTAGACCAGCACGCCCGAGCCCTCCTCGACGATCCGATCCAGCGCCGCCGCCAGCTGGTCGCCGCACTCGCAGTGCGTCGAGCCGAAGACGTCGCCGGTCAGGCACTCGCTGTGCACGCGGGTCAGCGTGCCCAGCTCGCTGATCTCGCCGTACACCAGCGCGACCTGCTCGGTGCCGGCCCGGTCGAGGTAGCCGACCGCGCGGAACGTCCCGTGCCGGGTCGGCAGCCGGGTCTCGACGACCCGCTCGACCACGGCCCGGTGCGGCACGTCCCCGATGACGTCGCTTGCGGTCATCTTCTCCACCTCTCTAACCCCGCACTTTCACGTGAAAGTGCGGAGCTGGTCGTGCGGCACTTTCACGTGAAAGTGCCGTCCGGCGCACCCCGGCGACGCTCCGGACGAGCAGGACACCGGCGCCGGGCAGGCTCGCGACGAGCGTGAGCACGCCGTAGACGACAGCGACGGTGACACCTTGGGCGGCCCCGAGCCCGGCCGCGCCGAAGAGCAGGGCGCAGACGCCCTCGCGCGGGCCGAAGCCGCCGATGTTGAGCGGGAGACCCATCGCGAGCAGCGCGAGGACCATCAGCGGCACGAGCTGCCCGACCGGCGCGTCGACCCTGGCGACGCGGGCGGCGACGACGAACAGCGCCAGGTGCCCGGCCAGCGTCGCGGCCGACAGGAAGCCCACGCCGGGCCAGGTCTCGCGGGTGAACAGGCCGAGCCGCAGGTCGGCGAGGGTGACGGCGAAGCCGCGCCGGACCTTCGACGGGCTGTGGATCCAGCGCCCGCCGAACAGCCGGCCGGCCACGACCGCGGCGACGGCGGCCAGCACGACCACCACGCCGGTGACCACGACGACCTCGCGGAACGCGTCGGGCACGACGTCCGGCGACCCGAGCACGACGGCGACCGCGGACGCGATCAGCACGAACTGGCCCGCGGTGCGCTCCAGGACGACCGCACGCACGCCGCGCGGCACGTCGCCGGCGTCGCGGCCGTGCTGCACCGCGCGGTGGACGTCGCCGAGGACGCCCGCCGGCAGCACGCCGTTGAGGAACAGCGCGCGGTAGTAGTCGGCGACCGCGGTGGGCAGGGAAAGCCGCAGGCCGAGCCGGGTGGCGACGATCTGCCAGCGGCCCGCGCTGAACAGCGTCGTCGCGAAGCCGATGCCGAGCGCGGCGAGCACGCCGGGCATGCTGATCCGGCCGAGGCCGTCGAGGAAGGCGGCGCTGCCGAGTTGCCAGACGAGGACCGCGAAAATGCCGGCGGCGCCGAGGACGCGCGCCCAGGCCAGTGCGCGCTTCACGCCGCCGCCTCCAGGCTCGGCGGCAGGACCAGCAGGTCGCCGTGGTGGATCACCGCGTGCAGCTCGCCCGCCGCGGCCATTTCCCGCCGTCGCTGCAGGTAGACGTCGGTGACCGGGCGCAGCTCCGGCAGCTGCTCGACGGCGGCGCCGACCCAGCCTTCGAGCCACTGCCGCTGCAGTTCCGCCTGATCCGGCCCGAGCCGCCACGCGCTCTCCGCGCGGACGACCGTGGCGCCGAGCCTGCCGAACGCGGTCGCGGCGACGTCCACGGCGGTGGGGCCGAGCAGCCGCCGTCCCCCGGTGAGCCGCCGCTGGTGGGCGTTGAAGGCGGCGGAGATGGCGGGGTCGAGCGGGTCGGCGGGCGAGAGCTCCACCTTGCCGGTGACCGACAGCATCAGCAGCGCCGCGCAGCCCGCTTCGACGACGGCCGTGGCCAGCGTCGTGACCTCGTCCCTGGTCAGCAGGTCGAGCAGCGCGGACGCGGTGACCAGCGACGTCCCGGCGAGGTCGGCGGCGCGCAGCGCGGTGACGTCCCGCCGCTCGGCCTCCACCGCGACCGGGCTGCCGTCGAGCGCGGTGGCCGGCAGGCCGGTGCGGGCCCGGTCGAGCAGTTCGGCGTCGTTGTCGTGCAGGATCCAGCGCTGGGCGCCGGGCAGCCGGGCGGCCAGCCAGCGGCCGAGCGAGCCGGTGCCGCAGCCGAGGTCGCGGATGACGACCTCTTCGCCGGCCGCGAGGTGCTCGCGCAGCGCGTCGACGAGTTCGGGGGCGCGGGCCGCGGCGTCGGCGGGTTCCCGCAGGTAGAGCCAGTCCGGCGCGAACGCGGTCATGCCGCCGCCTCCTGCCGCTGCACGATGTCGGCGATCCGGCGGGCGGTGTCGTCCCAGCCGGTCAGGGTCTCGCGGCGCAGCTTCGCCGCGGCACGCAGCCGCGTCCGCAGCTCGGGCTCGGTGAGCCAGCGGCGGAGCGCGGCGCCGAGCGCTTGGACGTCGTCGCCGGGGACGAGCATCCCGGGCACCGAGCCGTCGGGCGCGACGCCCAGGGTGTCGGGCAGCGCGTCGACGTCGGTGGTCAGCACCGGCACGGCACGGGCGAGGGCTTCGGTGACGACCATGCCGTAGGTCTCGGCGCGCGAAGGCAGCACGAGCAGGTCGGCGGTGTGGTAGGTCGCGTCCAGCGCCGGGCCGGTCCGGGGGCCGGTGAGGGTGAAGCGGGCGCCGAGCCGGTGCTCGCGCAGCCGCTCGACGTACTTCGTCTCGCGCCGGATCCCGCCGACGCACTCGCACGTCCAGCGCAGGTCGGCGACGGTTTCCAGGGCCTGGGCGAGCACGCCCTGGCCCTTGCGCGGGGTCACGTTGGCGACGCAGACCAGCCGGGACACCCCGTCGGTGCCGATCGCGGGCGGCGCCGGGTCGACGCCCGGCGGCACGGCGTGCACGCGGTGCGGGGCCAGCCCGTGGTGGCCGATCAGCCGGCGCGCGGCCCACTCGCTGGTCGCGACGACCGAGCTCGCGGCCCGGAGCGTCTCGCGCTCCAGCGCGTCGAGCTCGGCGGCGAGCGCGGGCGGCAGGCCCGTCTCGTCGGCCAGCGGCAGGTGCACCAGCACCGAGAGCGAGAGGCGCCGGGCCTGCGGCACGACGACCTCGGGCACACCGCACGCGACCAGGCCGTCGAGCAGCACGGCGGACCCGGTGGGCAGCGCGGCGAGCAGGTGGCCGAGAACCGCGCGGGCCTCGGTGTCCGGTCGCGGCCAGGAACCGGCGACGGCGATCTCGTGCACGTCGAGCCCGGCGGCGGTGAGCCGGTCGCACATCCGGCGGTCGTAGGTGTTGCCCCCGCTGGGGACGGACGCGTCGTCGACGTCCCCGGGGAGGACCACGTACAACGCGGTCACAGCGCACGCTCGTAACTCGCCCAGGCGACGTGCGATTCCTTCAGTGAGACGGCGATGCCTTCGAGGCCGCGTGCGCCTTCGCCGAGGCGTCCGGCGTGCACGGCGTCGGCGAGGCGGTCGGCGATGACCTTCGCGAGGAACTCGGTCGAGGTGTTGACGCCCTTGAACTCCGGCTCGTCGTCGAGGTTGCGGTAGTTCAGGTCGCTCAGCACCACCTTGAGCTCTTCCGTGGCCTTGCCGATGTCGACGACGATGTTGTCCTCGTCGAGGTCGGCGCGGCGGAAGGTCGCATCCACCACGAAGGTCGCGCCGTGCAGGCGTTGCGCGGGACCGAAGACTTCCCCGCGGAAGCTGTGGGCGACCATCACGTGGTCACGGACGGTGATGCTGAACACCAAGACCTCCGATGCGTTCGGGTGGACGTGGTCACTGCGGCTGATACATGACACGGAGGCAGAGCGCGGAAAGTTCATTCCCGGCCAGTCGGGGTAGCACGGACGGCAGATCTTCAAACGCGCACTCGCCGCTGACCAGCGCTTCGAACGCCGGATCGGCCAGCAGCTCCAGCGCGACGGCCATCCGCTGGGCGTAGCTCCGGTCCGCTCGCCCGACCGTCCCGACCTGGCTGCCGCGGATCACCAGGCGCCGTGAGTGGAAGTGTTCGCCGAGCGGGACGCTCACCCGCCGATCGCCGTACCAGGACAGTTCGACGACTTCGCCTTCCGGCGCGAGCAGCTCCAGCGCGCGGGCCAGCCCGGCTTCGCTCGCGCTCGCGTGCACGACGAGGTCGCAGTCGCCGTGGGCGCGCTCGGGGGTCGAGAAGTCGACACCGAGCGTCTCGGCGACGTCGGCGCGCGACGGATCGACGTCGACGAGCTGCACCCGCGTGGCCGGGAACCCGCTGAGCAGTTTCGCGACGCTCGCGCCGACCATCCCGGCGCCGATCACGGCGATCCGGTCGCCGAGCCGCGGCCGCGCGTCCCAGACGGCGTTGACGGCGGTCTCGACAGTGCCGGCCAGGATCGCGCGACCGGGCGGGACGTTGTCCGGCACCGGCGTCACCGCGCTCGCGGGGACGACGTACGCGGTCTGGTGCGGGTAGAGGCAGAAGACGACCCGGCCTTCGAGGTGGGCCGGGCCGCGTTCGACGACGCCGACGTTGAGGTACCCGTACTTGACCGGGCCGGGGAAGCCGCCGTCCTGGAAGGGCGCGCGCATGACGTCGTGCTGGCTCGCCGGGACGCCACCGCGGAAGACGAGCGTTTCCGTGCCGCGGCTGACGCCGGAGCAGAGCGTGCGGACGAGGACTTCGTCCGGTCCCGGCTCGGGCAGCCGCTCCTCCCGCAACTCCCCGACACCGGGCTTTTGAACCCAGAAAGCCTGTTCCACGTGTTTCTCCTCAGCGGGCGACCGGAGGCTGGTGTCGCCACCCTATGAGCAATTCGCGGAGTCGACGATGATCAAACAGGACCTTCTCCTGCGCGCGGTGGTGCCGGCGTGGGTGCTCGCCGCGGGGGTCGTCGCGGGCCTGTCCCCCCTCGCCTGGGCCACCGGGCTCACGTTCGGGATCGCCCTCGTGCTGCTCACGGAATGGGGCCTGCGCCGCGCCGGCCGCGCCGCGTTCGGCCCGGCGGACTGGATCACGTTCGCCCGCGCGACGCTCGTCGGGTGCGCCGCGGAACTGATCGCCGACGGCGGTCTTTCCGCCGCCTGGCTGGTCGGGCTGACCGGCGTGGCGCTCCTGCTGGACGGCCTCGACGGCCAGGTGGCCCGCCGCACCGGCACGACGTCGGAGTTCGGCGCGCGGTTCGACATGGAGGTCGACGCCTTCCTGATCCTCCTGCTGTGCGTCCAGGTGTCCCGGGCGCTCGGGCTGTGGGTGCTGGCGATCGGCCTGATGCGGTACGTGTTCGTGGCGGCGTCGTGGACGATGCCGTGGCTGACCGCGCCGCTGTACCCGAGCATGGCGCGCAAGACGGTGGCCGCGGTGCAGGGCGTGGTGCTGGTGGTCGCGGTGTCCGGGCTGCTGCCGGTGCCGGTGGTGGTCGCGCTGGTCGCGGTCGCGCTGGGGTCGCTGGTGTGGTCGTTCGGCCGCGACGTCGTGTGGCTGGCCCGGCACCGGGTGGCCGCCGAACCGACCCGGATCGTCCAGTTCCCCCGGCCCTTCCACAGCCCGGCCTGGCGCGGCAACCAGGCGGCTTAGCCCGGCGATGCCCCCAATGTGGCGTTCGGTGCGTCCAGCGCACCCAATGTGGCGTTCGGTGCGTTGGACGCACCCAACGCCACATTGGGGCGCTTGGGACCGGCGGCTCAACCCGACTCGCGGGCGGCTCGGGCGCGGCGCTTGCCTTCGTGCATCGCCACCACTCGGGCGATCGGGATCGTGTGCCCCTCCGCCACCAAGTCCGCCGGCAGCACAAACGGCTCGGGCATCTCCGCCGTCCACGGATCACCGGCCGCGAGCAACTCCGGCGCCGTGTGCACCGTGAAGTCGGCGGGCTTGACGCCGTCGAGCTCGGCCCAGGCGACGGGGAACGACACCGGAGCGCCGGGACGGTGGCGGGGGCTGTAGACCGAAATGACCGTCGCGCCGCCCGCCCGCGTCGAATCGAGGAACACCTTGCCCTCCCGGCGCTCCCGCACGAACTCCGTGGTGCCGAGCGCCGGATCGATCCGCTCGGCCCGGGCCGCGACCGCCCGGGTCGCCGCCGCGATGTCCTCGGTCGATTGCCCCGGCGCGAGCGGCACGAAGACGTGCACGCCCTTGGACCCGCTGGTCTTCACGGCGCCATCCAGGCCGTCGTTGCGCAACGCTTCCCGAACCAGTTTCGCGGCCCCGACGGCCAGCGAGAACGGGCCGTCCTCGGGCGGGTCGAGGTCGAGGATCAGGTGCGTCGGGCCGTGCTCGGGCCCGCCGCGGTAGAGCGACGTGTGGTACTCGATCGCCCGCTGGTTGCCGAACCAGATCAGCGTGCGGAGGTCGTTGCACAGCGCGTAGGAGACGTCCCGCTTGGACGTCTCGGCCCACACCGACACCCGCTCGACCCAGTCCGGGGTGTACTTCGGCAGGTTCTTCTGCATGAACGGGCCCTGCCCGCGCAGCACCCGCAGCACCGTCAGCAGCCGGTCCCGCAGCTCCGGCAGCATCCGCTCGGACACGGCTTCGAGGTAGTCGAGCAGCTCCCGCTTGGTCACCCCCGCGTCCGGGAAGACCTCCTGGTCGAGACTGCTCAGCTTGACCCCGTGCCGAACCTCTTCGCCGCTCATCGGCCCACCTTCGCGCCTCGCGCGCGAGGCGGTCAACCTCAGAACGGCAGCTGCGAACGGAGCCGGTCGAGCCAGCGGTCGACGGTGTCCTCGGCCCGGTCGTAGTCGTTGGCCTTGCGAGCCGCGTCCGCGCGCTCCTGGACGTGCTGGCCGATCGTCGCCGCGTACTGCGGCAGCGCGTACACGTTCTGCCAGTACCCGGCGCGCATCTCGACCGTGGACACCTTCTCGTAGCCCGCCGTCGCCTTGGCGAAGTCGAAGCCGTAGCGCGTCCCCGACGGCTCCGGGCCGTTCGCGGTCACCACGATGACCGTCGGCCGCGCCTTCATGACGACCTCGGTCGGGTCGGCGCCGCGGGCGATGGCCGCGTCGTTGAGCCCGATGTAGTCGATCGAGTTCCAGCCGCTGTAGTACGGGATCGCGCCCGCGTCGGTGACGGCGAGGCTGCGGGCGGCCGGCGGGACGTCGGCCTCGGCCAGGCCCTTGCCGATCGCGATGTGCGCGCGCTGCAGGTCCGGGCCGTAGTTGGCGATCACGCCGAGGTCGGGCGCGGTCGCGCCGCCGACGGCCGACCAGCCGACCGCCACCAGCCCGAGCAGCGCGCCCACGAGACGCGGCTTCAGCGTCCCGGCTGCGAGCCCGGCGCCCAGGCAGAGGACGGGGATCGCGTGGTCGGCGAAGCGGTCGAGGTAGTCCATGGTCGGGCCGGACACCGCGTACGTCACGTAGGTGACGGCCACGGTGACCACCAGCAGCACGCCCATCGCGCGCGTCGCCCGGCGGATCACCAGCGACAGCGTGAGCAGCAGGAGCGGGAGCAGCAGGAACGCCGTGTGCTTGGTCCACAGCCAGCCGGAGTCGAGGTGGCCGAACTTGACGTAGAAGGTGTTCGGCAGCAGCTGGCCGTAGAACCGCCAGCGCCAGACGAAGTAGCCCGCGCCGACGACGACCGCGGCGAGCGTCCACCAGCGCGCCGGCGCGCGGCCGCGTTCCTTCCAGAACCACAGCGCGACGACCGGCAGCGCGGCCAGCACGCCCTCGGGCCGCAGCATGCCGAGCAGGAGCAGCAGCACCGGCGGTTCCCACGTCCGGACGCGCTCGTTCGCCAGCACGCGCAGGCCGAGCACGACGATCCGCAGCAGCACGGCGGCGAACGCGGCCGTCTCGAGGCCCGCGGTGATGTGGAAGTAGGTCGGCAGGAAGACGACGTACGCGCCCGCGCCGACCAGGACGCCGGTGAGCCCGGCGCGGCGGTGGCCTTCGCGGATCAGCAGGTAGAGCGTCGCCAGGCCGAGGACCAGCGACGTCAGCTTGGTGAACAGCGGCAGCGCCGGCCCGAGCCACGCGCCCAGCCCCGACCAGACGACCCAGGCGAAGTTCGTGAAGCCTTCGACGCGCGGGCCGTCGACGTTCCACACCGGCCCGTGCCCGGCGGCGAGGTTCGCCGAGTAGCGGAAGCTGATGAACGCGTCGTCGATCGTGAAGAACCAGGCCGCCCAGGCGCCGGCCAGGAACACCGCGAGCAGGACGAGCGAGACCACGATCAGCGGCGCGCGGCGGGCAGGCCGGGTGGGCGCGGTCTCTTCGGCCTGGACGTCAGCCTCGATCGCCGTCATGGAATCCCCTCGGGTGGCTTTGCCGACCCGACACTGTAGCCGGGGCGGCTCAGACCAGCGGACGCCCGGTGCGCAGGCGCAGGCGCAGGTCCCACAGGAAGAGGTTGAACGGGAACCGACGCACCGGCGCGGGCAGCACCCGCACGACCCGGCCGACCGCGCGGAGCAGCGCGTCGAACCGCCGCTGGTCGGCGCCAGTCCACGGCAGCCGCATCTCGTCGCGGAAGCGCTGCGGGAGGAACCCCGTGGTGACGAAGCGGTGGAACCGCCGCCCCGGCGCGGCCACGACCGGGTGCAGGAACCGCAGGTCGACGATGTCGGTGAGGTAGCGGCGGACGGTGTCGTCGATGCCGACCTCGGCCAGCCCGGCCGCCCAGTACGCCTCGAAGGCCTCGCGATCCGCGGGCCACATCTCGTCGCGCACCTGCAACGTCGTGCCGAGCGAAGCGGCTTCGCGGTAGAAGCGCGCCGGCTCGCCGCCGACGAACGCGAGGTAGACGTCTTCGAACCCCTTGTACAGGCAGGCCGCGACCCACAGCTGGAGATCGGTGTCGAAGGCGTTGTAGGCGACCGGGCTCTCGGGGGTCGAGTGGACCTGTGCGTGGGCCTCGTTGACACCGCGGCGGTAGGCCGCGCGCTCGGCGTCGGTGCCCATGGTCGCCACGGCGAGGTAGGTGAGCGTGGTCCGCGTCCGCTTCGCCGGGTGGCGGAAGAGGTTGCCGCTGTCGACCCGGCTCTCCAGCACGCCGTACCCGACGGGCGCGCGGGCGAGCTGCATGATCACGTTCGCGCTGCCGGCCAGCAGCCCGGCGCCGACGACGGCGTCGCGGAGGGCGGTCTCGGCCATGGGCTCGCCTCCCTGGGTCACCTCCAGGAAACCGCGCCTGTTGACGTCATGTCAAGAGCGGTAGGCGGCCCGGGCGAACGCGATCAGGGCGCGCGCCGCCGGGCTGAGCGGGCCCTCCGTCCGCCACGCCAGCGCGAGCACGCCACGCAGGCCAGGGCCCGTGATTTCGACGATCCGCAGCTCCGCCCGGTGGTACCGGCCCAGCGACTCCGGCACGATCGCCACGCCGAGGCCGCGCGTCGCGAGCTGCACCAGGACGTTCGGATCGGCCGCCTCGAACGCGATCCGCGGGGTCAGCCCCTCGCGCGCGAAGGCGGTGTCGAGGGCGGTGCGCAGGCCCGTCCCCTTCGGCAGCGCCATCAGCGGCAGGCCGTCGAGGTCCCTGATACCGACTTCGGCCCGGTCGAGCGGGCCGTCCGGCGCCGTGACCGCCAGGAACGGCTCGTCGAGCAGCACCTGCGTCGCGATGCCCGGCGGCGGGTCCGTCGAGAGACCGACGACCGCGAGGTCCAGGCGTCCTTCGCGCAGTGCCGCGAGCATCTCCTCGGAGTTGGCTTCCGACAGCGTGATCTCGACGGCCGGATAGCGCTCGTGGAAGCCGGCCAGCAGGTCCGGCAGCCGAACCGGGCCTGCCGAGGTCACGGCGCCGATCGCGACCTGGCCGCGGACCAGCCCGGCCAGCTCGTCGACGGCTTCGCGCACACCCTGCACGGCCGCGAGCGCGGCCCGGGCGTGCGGGAGGGCGGCGGCGCCGACGTCGGTGAGCCGGACCGTCCGGCCGGAGCGGTCCAGCAGCTCCTGCCCCAGCTCCCGCTCCAGCCGCCGGACCTGCGCGCTCACCCCGGGCTGGGCGACGTGCAGCCGTTCGGCCGCGCGCGTGAAGTTGCCTTCCTCGGCTACCGCCACGAAGTACGCGAGCTGGTGCAGTTCCATAAGCACTGATTCTAGCTCGAAGAAAAATCAGATCTTGGACTTCTGATCGAATCGGCCCGAAGCTGGAAGCAGCGAACGAAAGGAGCCGAAATGCACACCCTCCGCCCAGGTCAGGACGGTTACCCCGAAGAAGTCGCCGGGTTCCAGACGGCGGTGCCCAGCTCGCCGGCGGTGGTCGTCGCCGCGGAAAGCGCCGAGGACGTCGCCGCCGCCGTGCGGTACGCCGCCGAGCACGGGCTGCCGGTCGCCGTCCAGGCCACCGGGCACGGCCTCACCGCGGGGACGGACGGCCTGCTGATCAGCACCCGCCGGATGACCGGCGTGGAAATCGACGCCGAAGCCCGGACGGCTCGCGTCGAAGCGGGCGTGCGCTGGGGCGCGGTGATCGAAGCCGCCGGGGCGCACGGCCTGGCGCCGCTCAGCGGCTCGTCGCCGGACGTCGGCGTCGTCGGCTACACGCTCGCCGGCGGCTTCGGGCTGCTGGCCCGCCGGTACGGCCGCGCGGCCGACCACGTCCGCGCCCTCGACGTCGTCACCGCCGACGGCGAATTGAAGCGCGTCGAGCCCGGCTCCGACCTGTTCTGGGCGCTGCGCGGCAGCCGCGACAGCTTCGGCGTCGTCACGGCGATGGAGTTCGACCTCTTCCCGGTGGACCGGCTCTACGGCGGGAGCCTCTACTTCGGCCCCGACGACGTGCCCGCGGTGCTGCGGGCGTGGCGGACGTGGTCGGCGGCCGCGCCGGACGCGCTGACGACGTCGCTGGCCATGGTCGCGTACCCCGACCTCCCGGTGCTGCCGGCGCCCCTGCGCGGACAGCACATCGCCCAGGTCCGCGTCGCCTACCTGGGCGAGGACGGCGCCGAACTGGTCGCCCCGCTGCGGGCCGCGGCGCCGGTCCTGCTGGACACGCTGAAGACCATACCGTTCACCGAGTCCGGGTCGATCGCGGCCGAGCCGCGGGAGCCGCACGGCTACCACGGCACCAACGCGACCGTCTCGCAGCTGAACGACGCCATGCTCGACGCGGTCGTCGAGCACGCCGGCCCGGGTGCGGCCACGCCGCCGGTGCTGATCATCGACCGGCTGGGCGGCGCCCTCTCCCGGCCGGCGGCGACCGCGGGCGTGGGCTGGGACAGCTCGGCCGAGTTCGTCGTCCGGGCGCTGTCGCTGGTCGGCGACGGCGGGGTCGCGGCCGTCCGGAGCGGGCACGCGAAGCTGTTCGACGCGCTGGCGCCGTGGACGACCGGGCGGCTGCTGCCCTTCGTGTACGGCGAGCACGCGGCGATCGAGGGGGTCCACCCGGCCGCGGACCTGCGCCGACTCGGGGAGCTGAAGCGCCGTTACGACGTTCGGAGCACCTTCCGGGCGGTCGGACCGGAGGCAAAGAGGGGGTGAGCGGACGTCCTATACTCGCCCGGACGATCACACCGACGGGGGAACCGACTTGCGCACGATGAGCCACGAGGACTACCTCGGCATGCGGCGGTTCCCCGGCCTGGACGGCCTCCGCGCGATCGCCGCGACGATGGTGATCTTCTTCCACTTCGGCGGACCGAACTGGACGTGGCTGTCGGGCTGGGTCGGCGTCTACCTGTTCTTCGTGCTCTCCGGGTTCCTGATCACGACGCTGCTGCTGCGCGAGCAGGACCGGACCGGCCGGATCTCGCTGTCGAACTTCTACATCCGGCGCGTGTTCCGGATCCTGCCGCCGTACCTGGTGATCCTGGGCGGGATCGTCGCGTTCGTGGCGCTGCGCGGCGAATTCCACGCCCGCGACTTCCCGAACGCGCTGAAGTTCTACCTGACGTTCCTCAACGAGTTCCTGCCGTCGTTCACCAACGGCACGGACAACTTCTTCAGCGGCTCGTGGACGCTGGGGATCGAGGAGAAGTTCTACCTGGTCTGGCCGTTCCTGCTGGTGTTCCTCGGGATCGGCGCGGCGAAGCGCAAGTTCCTGCTGGTCGGCGCGGCGATGGTCGTCCTGCTGGCCCTGGTCCCGCTGACCACCGGCGGCTGGCTGCTGCACGGCGCGAACGTGCCGATCTACCGCTCGACGGTGCACTACTTCATCCTGGCGGCCGGCTGCCTGCTGGCGATCCTGCTGCACTACCGCCGGGGCTACGCGCTGCTGAAGCCGCTGACGCACCCGCTGGCGGCCGTCCCGATCGTCGTGGGGTTCGTCGTGTTCCACACGAACCTCGACACGCTGTGGAACAGCTCCGGCCAGAACCTGTGGCTCCTGGTGGCGTACGCGTTCGCGGCGATGCTGCTGCTGATCGTCCTGGTCAGCCCGGGTCCGACGCGCTGGCTGATGGGCACGGCCCCGCTGCGGTTCGTCGGCGAGCGGTCGTACTCGCTGTACCTGCTGCAGGGACCGGTGCACTTCGTGGTCATCCAGGCGGTGCCCGGCCTGGCCCGCAACCACACGACGAGCGCGGTGGTGGTCTTCCTGGTCGGCCTGGCGATCGCGGACCTGATCCACCGCTGGGTCGAGAAGCCGCTGATCGACGTCGGCAAGCGGCTCATCACGCGGAAGGAAGAGCGGCGCGCGGAGCGGGAGGCGGCCCGGCGGCCGGCCGAGCCGCGTGTCGAGCCGGAGCCCGCTCCCGCCGCGGCCGCGTCCTAGCGTTCGAAGACGATGATCGGGATGATCCGGTCGGTCTTCTTCTCGTAGTCCGCGAAGCCTTCCGCGTGGGCGACCATGCCCGCGTACAGGCGGTCGCGCTCGGCGCGGTCGGCGATCACCGTCGCGGTGGCCTCGAACTTCTCCGTGCCGACCTCGAGCGTGACCTTCGGGTTGGCGACGAGGTTGTGGTACCAGGCCGGGTTCTTCGGGGCGCCGCCCATGGACGCGGCGACGACGTAGCGGTCGCCGTCGGTGGTGTACACCAGCGGGGACAGGCGGGGTTCGCCGCTCTTCGCGCCGATCGTCGTGAGGAGCAGCACGTTCTTGCCCTCGAAGTAGCCGCCGACCACGCCCTCGTTGGCGCGGAACTCGTCCACGACCTGCTTGTTGAAGTCGTTCATGTCGGCTGGTGCGGTCATGGGGATCCCCTGTTCTGGCCGGTACGCTCGATCCGCGAGGTACGCTCGGACGAGCCGAAGCGTTTGCTTTGCAAACAAAGCTACCGACCGGAGGTGAGCGGTGTCAACGCAGCCCGGCCCGAGTGTCGAGGACGGCGTGCGGCAGCTCCTGCTGCTCATGCCGCGCCTGGTCGGCCGCGCGAAGCGGACGCCGGTGCCCGCGGAGCTCGACGGCTGCGCGCTGGCGCCGCGGCACCTGTCGCTGCTGTCCTACCTGCTCTTCGACGGCCCGATGACGGTCACCGAGCTGGCCACCCGCCTCCAGGTCGCCCCGACCACGGCCAGCCTGATGGTCGGCGACCTCAGCCGCCAGGGCGTGCTGAACCGCGACGAGGACCCGGCCGACCGCCGCCGCACCATCGTCAGCATCACCCCGGACAAGCGCCCGGCGGTCGACGCCTGGCTGGCCCGCGGCGCGAAGGCGTGGAGCGACGCGTTGACGCCGCTGAGCCCGGCCGAGCGCCAGCTGGTGATCGCGACGCTGGAGGCCTACGAACGCGGCACGTGCGAAGGCCCCGGCTGCTAGCGCCCCAATGTGGCGTTGGTTGCGTCAGACGCACCGAACGCCACATTGGGTGCGCTGGACGCACCGAACGCCACATTGGGGCGCTTGGGGCTCAGTCCTCGCCGCGCTTTTCGCGGGCCAGCTTCCGCTGCGCCTCCGCGCGTTCCCGGCACTTGCGCAGGAACTCCTCGTCGTCCTCCGCACTCGTCGCCGCGAAGCGACCGGGGCGGTCGTACTCCGGGTACGCCGGTGCGTTGCGCTCGTACGGCCCACGCGCCCGCGTCACCTGCTGCGGCCGGCCTGCGACCAGCCAGATGATCGAGCCGACCAGCGGCACCACCAGGACGAGCAGCAGCCACAGCCCCTTCGGCAGGTTGCGGCAGGACGACTCGTCGGTCGTGATCACGTCCACCAGGCAGAAGATCCACAGCCCGAGCGTGACGATCCCGAGCAGTCCGTCCAGGTACAGCAATTTCCGCGCCTTTCCCCCAAGAAATGAACGCGGTAAGTCTTAGCAGAGCCCGTCGGCGGTTCGGCCGCGGGTCACCCACAGCTGGGCGGGCATCCGGAGATTCGGCGACGACACCCACACCGTCTTCGTTTCTGTCAGGCGAAACCCCTGCAGTGCCTGGAAAACGCCGGCCGCGAGGGCCGTCGCGTGCCGCGAACCCGGGCAGGCGCGGGGTCCGGCACCGAACGGCGTCCCCTCGAGCGGGACCGGAACGTCGGCGCCGTCGATCCGGCGGCGGGTGGACAGCACCGGCTGCCCGACCGGTTTTCCGGACAGCCACGCGGAAAGCTCGTTGCCGATGAGCCCCGCGGTGGCGTCGCACGCCTGGACGAGCAGGCCGATCCGGGCGGCCGCGCGTTCGTCCGCCCCGCCGCACGCCTCGATCAGCCGTCCCAACGCCGCTTCGGCAGCCGCGCCCGGGGTTACGTGGGGGTGGTAGGCGGCCGCGACCAGCGCCACGTCCGCGGAGACGTCGGGCAGGCCGAGCGCCGAAGCGAGCACCCCGACCGGGACCGGACGCGCGACCTCCGCCATCACGTCGAAATCGTCGAGCGCGGCCACGATCCCTTGCGTGCGCGCGAAAGCCTTTTCTCGCAAGTCGCCGATCGGCTCGAGCAGGGACACCGCGAGGGCGCGCCGCCGGACGTGGTCGGGACCATTGCTGAACCGGGCCACATTCGCGCGCAGCCACGCGACGCTCCCGGTCGGGACGTCAGTGGGAACGGGCGGCACCGGAGCGGAAAGCGTCATGCGACGAACGTAGCCACGGGACACTTCGTCCCCGGCCGAAGTCAGAGGAGCGAAACCGGGAACCACGTCGCTTGCGGACCACCACACCGCACGGGCCGCGGGACGGCGTGCTGGAACCACCACGCCTCGGTGACGCGGCCGTCCGGGAGCCGGTACGTCGGCGGCCCCGCCACGCGGGCGAGCCCGGCGGCCTGCAGCGAACGCGCGCTCGCGACGTTGCCGACCTCGGCGCCGGCCCGCACCCGAGGCAGGCCGAGGTGGTCGTGCGCCAGCACGAGCCCGGCCGCGAAGAGCACCCGGCCGTTGCCGCGGCCGCGGTAGTCCGGGGCGAGGTAGCCGCCGGTCTCCGGGCCGCCGTCCTCGCCGGTGTGCACGCTCACCAGCCCGACGCAGCGGTTGGCCTCGACGTCGATCATCACCAGGTCGACGGACTGCGGGTCGGGTGACGCCCAGTCCGGGCCGGTGCCGGGCACGACCCGCAGCGCGTCGGCCCGCGCCGGTTCGGCGACGACCGAGTCGGCCTGCCAGCCCAGCCACCGCTGGGCGGCCGGATCGCTGCCGCACGCGACCGCGGCGGCGTACTCCCACGCGGTCGGGGTGCGGAAGAGGAAGCGCCCGGCGCGCACGACGTGGCCCTGCCGGTCGCAGGTCCGCTTGGTCATCAGGCGGCCGCGGCGGGTGAGCCGGTCGAAGATCCCCTTGGTGGCTGGCAGCATCGCGGCGAAATCGTAGCGGAGCGGCCGGGAGGCGAGTTGTATTGTGGCCCGATGACGGCCGTACCCGACGCAACCGAACTGGACGGCTCCGGCCGGGCGGCCCAGCCGCGTCAGCTCATCGTGACGGTGTACGGCCTCTACTCGCGCACCGAAGGCGGCTGGCTGTCGGTCGCCTCGCTGATCGACCTGCTCGCGGCCGTCGGCGTCGACGAACCGGCGGTGCGCTCGTCGATCTCCCGGCTGAAGCGGCGCGGCATCCTCGAAGCGGTCCGCCGCGACGCGACGGCGGGCTACGAACTGTCCGGCGAAGCCCGCGAAATCCTGCGCGAGGGCGACGAGCGGATCTTCCGCCGCGACCGCGCGACCCCGGCCGACGGCTGGCTGCTCGCGGTGTTCTCGGTGCCGGAGACCGAACGCCACAAGCGCCACCTCCTGCGCACCCAGCTCGCCCGGATGGGATTCGGGACGGCGGCTTCGGGCGTCTGGATCGCGCCGGCCCACCTGCACGGGGCGGCCGCCGAGGCACTCACCCGGCTCGGCCTGGCCGGGTACGCCGACCTGTTCCGCGCCGACCACCTGGCGTTCGGCGACGTCGCCGCGAAGGTTCGCGACTGGTGGGACCTCGACCGGCTGGACGAGCTGTACACGACGTTCCTCGACGAGCACGGCCCGGCACTGCGCCGCTGGCAGCGCCGCGAGCCGGCGGCCGGCGCGGAGGCGTTCGCCGACTACATCCGCGTGCTGACCGGCTGGCGGCGGATGCCCTACCTCGACCCAGGGCTGCCCGCGGAGTTCCTGCCCGCCGGCTGGTCCGGAATCCGCGCGGCCGAGCTGTTCTTCGAGCTGCACGCACGCCTGGAAACCCCGGCACGCACCTACGTCGCCAAGTCGATCAACCTCTGCTAAGCACCGCGAACCCCTGGACCTCGACCAAGGCCTCCTCGTCCCAAAGCCGGGAAACGCCGATGCCCGCCATCGCCGGGTACTCCGTGCCCGCGAGCCGCTTCCAGACCCGGCCGATCTCGCGCGCGTGGGCGCGGTAGTCCGGCATGTCGACGATGTAGATGGTCACGCTGCACAGGTCTTCCGGGGAACCGCCGGCCGCGCGCAGCGATGCCAGCAGGTTGCCCAGCGCGCGCTCGAACTGCTCGACGACGCCGTCGCCGACGATCCGGTTGTCCTCGTCGAGCGCGGTCTGGCCGGCGAGGAAGACGACCCGGCCTTCGGCCACCACCGCGTGCGAGAACCCGGACGGCTTGCCCAGCTCCGGCGGGTTGATGCGTTCCATGGGCCCACCGTACGGCATCTTTCGCGTTATTGACGGTCGTAGTGGTGACGACATACCCTGGACGGCGTGCGTATCGCGGTCATCGGCGGCGGCCCGGCGGGCCTGTACTTCGCCGCGCTGGCGAAACAGCTCGGTCCCGGCCACGAAATCACGGTCTGGGAGCGCAACGCCCCGGACGACACCTTCGGCTTCGGCGTCGTGTTCTCCGACGAGACGCTCGGCGGCATCGAGCACGCCGACGCGGCGGTGCACGAGGCCATGAAGGCCGAGTTCGCGCGCTGGGACGACATCGACGTCCACTACCGCGGCACTGTCACCACCTCGGGCGGCCACGGCTTCGCCGCGATGAGCCGCAAGCGCTTGCTCGGCATCCTGCAGAGCCGCTGCGGCGAACTCGGCGTCGGGCTGCACTTCCGCGAGGAGGCGCCCGCGGACCTCTCGGGATACGACCTCGTCGTCGCCGCCGACGGCCTCAACTCCGCGGTCCGGAACCGGTTCGCCGAGACGTTCCGCCCGAGCGTCGAGACCCGCCGGTGCCGCTACATCTGGCTGGGCACGGACCTGGTGTTCGACGCCTTCAAGTTCTACGTCCTCGAGACGCCCGCCGGGATCATGCAGATCCACGGCTACCCGTACGGCCGCGACGGCAGCACGTTCATCCTCGAGGTCCAGGAGGACGTCTGGCAGCGGACGTTCGCCCCGGTCGCGGCGGCTTCGCTGAAGCCGGGCGAGAGCGACGAGAAGTCGATCGCGCTGATCCGCGAGCTGTGCGCCGACGTCCTGGACGGTCACCAGGTCATGGCGAACAACTCGAAGTGGGTTTCGTTCGGCACGGTCCGCTGCGAGACGTGGGTGCACGAGAACGTCGTCCTCCTCGGCGACGCGGCGCACACCGCGCACTTCTCGATCGGCTCCGGCACGAAGCTGGCGATGGAGGACGCGCTCGCGCTGGCCGCGTGCCTGCACGAGAACGACGGGGTGGCGGCGGCGCTCAAGGCCTACGAGCTGGAACGGCGGCCGGTCGTCACGTCGACGCAGCGCGCCGCGCAGGCCAGCCTGGAGTGGTTCGAGAACATCGCGCAGTACGCGCACCAGGAGCCGCCGCAGTTCGCGTTCAACATCCTCACGCGCAGCCGCCGCGTCACCTACGACAACCTCCGCCTGCGCGACCCGGAGTTCGCGACCGAGCTGGACCGCTGGTTCGCGATGTCGCTCGGCACGACGTCGCGGCCGCCGATGTTCCAGCCGTTCAAGCTCGGTTCGCTGGAGCTGCCGAACCGGATCGTCGTGTCCCCGATGGACATGTACTCGGCGGAAGACGGCGTGCCCGGCGACTTCCACCTGGTGCACCTGGGCAGCAAGGCACTGGGCGGCGCCGGGCTGGTGATGACCGAGATGGTCTGCGTCTCCCCCGAAGGCCGGATCACCCCCGGCTGCGGCGGGCTGTACACGCCGGAGCAGGAAGCCGCCTGGAAGCGGGTGGTGGACTTCGTGCACGCGCAGTCGCCCGCGCGCATCGGCGTCCAGTTGGGACACTCGGGCCGCAAGGGTTCGACGAAGCTGATGTGGGACGGCATCGACGAGCCGCTCCCGGCGGACAACTGGGAAGTCTGCGCGCCTTCGGCCTTGCCGTACTCTCCGCGGAACCAGGTCCCGCGTGAACTGTCCACATCGGACCTCACCGAGATCCGCGACCAGTTCGTCGCGTGCGCCCAGGCCGCCGCCCGCGCCGGGTTCGACGTCCTCGAACTGCACTGCGCGCACGGCTACCTGCTGTCGTCGTTCCTCTCCCCGCTGACCAACCTGCGGACCGATTCCTACGGCGGCTCGCTGGAGAACCGGCTGCGTTTCCCGCTCGAAGTCTTCGACGCGGTCCGCGCCGCGTGGCCCGCCGAGCGGCCGATGACCGTCCGGATCTCGGCGACCGACTGGTGCGAGGGCGGCGTCGACGCCGACGACGCGGTCGAGATCGCGCGCGCGTTCGCTTCCCACGGCGCCGCGGGCATCGACGTCTCGACCGGCCAGGTCGTCAGTGAGGAACGCCCGCAGTACGGGCGTAGCTACCAGACGCCGTACGCGGACCGGATCCGCAACGAGATCGGCGAGGAGTACGGGATCGCGGTGATCGCGGTCGGCGCGATCTCGTCGTACGACGACGTGAACTCGCTGATCCTGGCCGGGCGCGCGGACCTCTGCGCACTGGGCCGAACCCACCTCTACGATCCACAGTGGACGCTGCACGCGGCGGCCGAGCAGGGTTACCCGATGGCGTGGCCGAAGCCGTTCGCCGCGGGCAGCCGCAAACCCCAGACCGGCCGCAGCGACGGGCCGGAGCCGCGCCTCGACCTCGTCCGGTCGGGGCCGGCGGGGACCGCCCATGCCCGCTGGCGACCGGGAGCCGCGCGATGACCGCTTTCGCTTTGACCGCCGAGCAACAGGCCTTCGCCGCGGAAGTCCGGCGGCTGGCCGAAGACCAGTTGCGTCCGCTCGCCGAGTCCGGCGTGGAGGGTGCGGTCAACCGCCCGCTGCTCAAGGCGATGGGTGCGCTGGGACTGCTGGCCCGGCTGTTCCCCGGCGTCGCCTCGGGTACGCCGTCGCGGCAGGCGGCGGCGACGGACCTGTGCATCCTGCGCGAGAACCTGGCGATGGTGAGCACCGAGGCCGAGACGGCGCTGGCGTTGCAGGGCCTGGGAACCTACCCGGTCCTGCAGTCCGGACAGGACGAGCAGGTCGCGAAGTGGCTGCCCGCGGTGGCGGCCGGCGACGCGGTGGCGGCGTTCGCGCTGACCGAACCGGACGCCGGTTCGGACGCGGCGGCGCTGTCGCTCTCCGCGGAGCCCGACGGTGACGGCTGGCGGCTCACCGGATCCAAGATGTGGATTTCGAACGCGCCGGAAGCCGACTTCTACACGGTTTTCGCCCGCACCACCCCGGACGCGGGTTCCCGCGGCGTCAGCGCGTTCGTCGTCCCGGCCGACCGCCCGGGCCTCGGCGGCGAGCACCTCGACCTGGTGAGCCCGCACCCGATCGGCACGGTCACGTTCGACGCCGTCGAGGTCCGGCGCGAGGAACTGCTCGGCGAGGAGAACCGCGGCTTCGCCGTGGCGATGCGGACCCTCGACCTGTTCCGCCCGAGCGTCGGCGCCTTCGCCGTCGGCATGGCACAGGCGGCCCTCGACGCCACAGTGGACTACACGGGTGAGCGGAAAGCCTTCGGCGGCCCGCTGATCAAGCAGCAGGCGGTGGCCCACGCACTGGCGGAGATGGCAACGCGCACGGAAGCCGCGCGCCTGCTGGTCTACGCGGCAGCGGGCGCGTACGACGCGGGCGAGCAGAACCTCGGCGGCCGCGCGGCGATGGCGAAGCTGTTCGCGACCGAGGCAGCCCAGTTCGTCGTCGACTCGGCGGTCCAGCTGCACGGTGCCCGCGCCCTGCGCCGCGGGCACCTGCTGGAGCACCTCTACCGCGAGGTCCGCGCCCCACGCATCTACGAAGGCGCCTCGGAGATCCAGCGGACGATCATCGCCCGCTGGCTCGCTTCGGCGTCCGGTCGAGCCACCACTGGCTGAGCAGCAACAGGGTCAGCACGCTCAGCACGGCCGAGACCGTGGCGGCGCTGAGGATCATCGTCTCCTTGTCCCCGCCGCGCGGCAGGACCAGCAGGAACCCGAGCGGGGACAGGGCTCGCGTCATCAGCGTGTTCATGCACATGGCGAAGCTGCGGACCATCCACTTGCGGTGGTCGGCGAACCGGCGCTCCCGAACCGCCCGCCACCCGGCGATCGTGAACCCGAGCCACAGCAAGGCGGCCACGACGTCCAGCGCGGCGACGACCGGCCCGAACGGGCTGACCGCACCGATCACCGCCGCCATCACGGCGGCGGGAACGGCCCCGGCGAAGACGTAGACCCGCCCGACCCGGCGGTGCACGACCGGGTGCGTCCGCCGCAACCACGGCCAGACCTGCAGGATGACGCCGACGATGGCGATACTGCCGAAGGCGATGTGCGCGACGAGGAACCAGTAGTGCGGCGCGAACCCGGCGGGCGCGGGCACCCGCGACCGCCCGGGATCCAGCGTGAGGTACGGCGGTACGGAATAGGCGAGGAACGCGGCGACGATCAGGCCGAGCGGCGCCACCCACGGCCGCCGCCACCAGCTCGGTTTCCCCGGCGCGGGCGCCGGTCTGATCTCCGTGCGAACGGTCATGACCACCCCCAGGATCGACTACCGATCCGAAGGTAGGGAGATCCCGGGGGCGGGACCATGGGGTGAGCCACCACAACCCTGGTGGGGCTCACCCCACCGCCGTTCAGCTCCCCCGCACCCGCCGGACGGTGTCGCGGTAGAAGTAGCCGCTCTGCTTGATCGTCCGTTCCTGCGTCTCGTAGTCCACCCGGATCAGCCCGAACCGCTTCGCGTACCCGTAGGCCCACTCGAAGTTGTCCAAAAGGGACCAGGCGAAGTACCCGCGCACGTCCGCCCCCGCCTCACGGGCCGCTGCCACGGCCGCGATGTGCGAAGCCAGGTAGGCCGTCCGCTGCTCGTCGCGGACGAAGCCGGAGGAGTCCGGGTCGTCGTCGAAGGCCGAGCCGTTCTCCGTGATGTACATCGGGAGGCCCGGGTAGTCGCGGCCGAGCCGCGTCAGCAGTTCCGTGAACTTGCCCGGCAGGATCTCCCAGCCCATCGCCGTCGTCGGCTCGCCGAACGGGACCACTCGCGAAGCCGGCGCCCCCTCCTCGTCCACGGAAGAGCCGTTCTCGTCCACGCCGGAGAACTGCTGGCCGAAGTAGTAGTTCACGCCGAGGAAGTCCAGCGGCGTCGAAATGATCGACAGGTCGCCGTCCTGGACCGGGAGCTTCACCCCGCGGTCGGCGAGGTCCGCCACCACGTCTTCCGGGTACTGCCCGTGAACCAGCGGGTCCAGGTAGACGCGGACGCCGAGGCCGTCCGCCTGGCGGGCCGCGCGGACGTCCTCCTCGGAGTCCGTCGCCGGGTCGGCCGTGCACATGTTGAGCGTGATGCCGAACTGCGTGTCCGCCGGGGCGGCCTCGCGCATCCGCTGGACCGCCAGCCCGTGACCGAGCAGCAGGTGGTGCACCGCGTGCAGGCCGGCCGCGTAGTCCCGCCGCCCGGGCGCCATCACGCCGTGGACGTACCCGTGCATCGCCGAGCACCACGGCTCGTTCAACGTCGTCCAGTGGCGGACCCGGTCGGAAAGCCGGTCGAACACCAGCATCGCGTAGTCCGCGAACCGGTACGCCGTGTCACGCGCCGGCCAGCCGCCCGCGTCCTCCAGCTCCTGCGGCAGGTCCCAGTGGTACAGCGTCAGCCATGGCGTGATCCCGCGGCTCAGCGTCTCGTCGACCAGCCGGTCGTAGAAGCCGAGGCCCGCTTCGTTGACGCCGCCGCGGCCGCGCGGCTGGACCCGGGGCCACGCCACGGAAAAGCGGTAGGTGTCCGCACCCAGTTCGCGCACCAGCTCGATGTCCGACGGCATCCGGTGGTAGTGGTCGCACGCCACGTCACCGTTGTCGTTGTTGTCGATCGCCCACGGGACCTGGCAGAAGGTGTCCCAGATGGACGGTGTACGTCCGTCTTCCGCAACCGCGCCTTCGATCTGGTACGCGGCGGTGGCCACGCCCCAGCGGAAGTCCGGCGGCAGGGTGTCGATCAGCGCCTGCTGGTCGGCGGTCGCGGCGGTGGTCTCGGTCAAGGCAGCACTCCTCCAGTGGTACCGGACTTCGGCGTTCAGGGGGTGGCGACGGGGTGCAGCCAGCACGCGACTTCGCGCGCCGGGTCACCCGGGGTGCCCAGCAGCGGGACGCGGTCGGGGCACGGCTCGAACGCCTTGGGGCAACGCGGGTGGAACGCGCACCCGGACGGCATCCCCCGCGTGTCCGGCGGCGAACCGGGGATCCCGGACAGCTCTCGCCGCGGGCCCCGCAGCGCGGGGAACGAGTTCAGCAGGCCGTGGCTGTACGGGTGCAGCGCGTCCCGGTAGAGGTCCGCGGCCGGCGCCTGCTCGACGATCCGGCCGCCGTACATGATCGCGATCCGGTCCGAGAACTCCACCAGCAGCGAAAGGTCGTGCGTGATGAACAGGACCGAGAAGCCCAGCCGTTCCCGCAGTTCCACCAGCTGGCCGAGGATCTGCCGCTGCATCACGACGTCGAGCGCCGTGGTCGGCTCGTCCATGATGACGACCCGCGGCTCGAGCGCCAGCGCCATCGCGATCATCACGCGCTGCCGCATGCCGCCGGACAGCTGGTGCGGGTAGGCCTCCAGGCGGTCGGCCGAAATCCCGACCAGCCTGAGCAGGTCGCGCGCCCGCGCCACCCGGCCCGGGCGAGACGTGCCCGGCTCGTGCGCCTTGATGACGTCGACGAGCTGGGTGACGACCTTGTGCACCGGGTTCAGCGAGTTCATCGCGCCCTGGAACACGATGGACGTCTCCGCCCACCGGAACCCGCGCAGCTGCTTGTCCGTCAGCTTCAGCACGTCGTAGGGCTCGCCGTCGGCCGGGTGGTAGATCACCTCGCCGCCGCGGATGACGCCCGGCGGGGCGAGCAGCCGCGTCAGCCCGTAGGCCAAAGTGGACTTCCCGCTGCCGCTTTCCCCGGCCAGGCCGAGCACTTCGCCGCGGTGCAGCGTCAGGTGCACGTCCCGGACCGCGCGCACGGCCTCGTCGCCGACGCCGTAGTCGACGTCGAGGCCCTTGATCTCCAGTACCGGGTCCATCATGGCTTTTCCTCCCGCCCGAGCACGGGCGTGAAGCCCACTCGCATCCGGTGCGTCTTCCCGTCGGCGCCGCGCACGCGCGCCTTTCCGCTGCCGCGCAGGCGCGGGCTGACGAACTCGTCGATGCCGAAGTTGAGCAGGGACAACGCGGTGCCGAGGATCGCGATCGCCAGCCCGGCCGGCACGAACCACCACCACGCGCCCTGCGCGAGGGCCTGCTGGCTCTGCGCCCAGAACAGGATCGTGCCCCAGTTCCAGTTGGACAGTCCCGAGACGCCGACGAACGCCAGCGTGATCTCGGACATCACGGCGAAGATCACCGTGCCGACGAAGCTGGACGCGATCACCGCGGTCAGGTTCGGCAGGATCTCGAAGAAGATGATCCGCCACGTCGATTCGCCGGTCGCCCGCGCGGCTTCGACGTATTCCCGGCCGCGCAACGAAAGCGTCTGGGCCCGGAGTACCCGCGCGCCCCACGCCCACGACGTGAACCCGATGATCACCGCCACCAGGATGTCGCCGCCGGTGGGCACCGCGCTGCCGATGATGATGATCAGCGGGAGCGCCGGGATCACGAGGAACACGTTGGACAGTGCGGAGAGGCCCTCACCGGTGTTGCCACCGAGGTAGCCGGAGGCCACGCCGACGACGACGGCGAGGATCGTCGCCACCACCCCGGCGGCCAGCCCGACGAGCATCACGCTGCGCGTGCCGACCACGACCTGGCTGAAGATGTCCTGGCCGAGGTGGGTCGTGCCGAACCAGTGCCGTCCGGACGGTCCCTCGAGCAGGTCGCTGCTGCGCGCGGACGGGTCGTACGGCGCGATCCACTCGCCGATGACCGCGATCACGAGGAAGAAGACGATGACGGCCAGGCCGGTGGCGGTCTTGCCGCCGGTCAGGAACCGGAAGCGGCGCCGGCGCGCGACCACGTCGACGGGGAGGGCTTGGGCGGCTTTGACGTCCGCCGCGGGTACGGCCATGTCAGCCCTCCTTCCGGGTGCGCGGGTCGAGCGCGAGGTAGGCGACGTCGGCGAAGAGGTTCGCCACGAGCACGGACAGCGTGATGATCAGGAAGATGCCCTGCATCAGCGGGTAGTCCTGTGAGCCGACCGCCTGGAACAGCTGGAAGCCGACGCCCGGGTAGGAGAAGACGATCTCCACCAGCAGCGTCCCGCCGACGATGAAGCCCAGTGCCAGCGCGAAGCCGGACACGCTCGGCAGCAGTGCGTTGCGCGCCGCGTACCCGACCATGACCCGGCGCTCGGGCAGGCCCTTGGCGTGCGCGACCGTGACGTAGTCCTCCGAAGCGACGGTGACCATCATGTTGCGCATGCCCAGGATCCAGCTGCCCATCGAGCTGATCAGGATGGTCAGCGCGGGCAGCAGGCTGTGCTGGACCGCGCTGCCGATGAACCCGCCGTCCCAGCCGGGCACGACACCCGGGTCGTACCCGCCGGACGACGGGAAGAAGCTGCCCGGACCGGCCAGCAGCGTGAGCGCGATCAGGCCGAGCCAGAAGTACGGGATCGACGAGAGGAACGTCGTCACCGGCAGCAGGCCGTCGACCCAGGAACCGCGCTTCCAGCCGGCGACCACGCCGAGGCCGGTGCCGATGGCGAAGCCGACGACCGTGGTGATGCCGACCAGGATGATCGTCCACGGCAGGCTGTCGCCGAGCAGCTCGGACACCGGAGTCGGGAAGAACGTGAACGAGATCCCGAGGTCGCCGCGGAAGAGCTGGCCCCAGTAGTCGAAGTACTGGGAGATCAGGCTTTCGTTCTTGTCGAGTCCGAACAGGACGTACAGCGACTGGACCGCGTCCTGGCTGATCATGCCCTGGTTCTTCGCGATCAGCGACTGCACGGGGTCGCCCGGGATCAGCCGCGGGATGAAGAAGTTGATGGTGACGGCGGCCCAGGCGGTGAAGACGTAGAAGAGCAGCCGTTGCAGCAGATACCTCATCGGGCGGCCCCGTCGTACAGCCAGCACGCGGCCCAGTGCCCGGGCGCGTCGTCGACGTCGAACCGCGGCGGCAGGTCGGTCTTGCACCGCTCCATCGCCACCGGGCAGCGCGGGTGGAACCGGCAGCCGGCCGGCGGGTCGATCAGGCTCGGCGGCTCGCCGGCCCCGCGCTCGGCCGGCACCTCGCCCGGGTCGAGCTCGGTGCTCCCGCCGGCCAGCCGGTCGGGATCGGGCGCGGAGTCGATGAGCAGCCGGGTGTACGGGTGCGCCGGGTGCTGCGTGATGGTCTCGCTGTCGCCGCCTTCGACCATCCGGCCCGCGTACATCACCATCGTCTCGTCGGCGAAGTAGCGCGCCGACGCGATGTCGTGCGTGATGTACAGGATCGCCAGGTGCAGGCGTTCCTTGAGGTCCCGCAGCAGGTTCAGCACGCCGAGCCGGATGGAGACGTCCAACATGGACACCGGCTCGTCGGCCAGCAGGGCTTCGGGGTCGGCGCCGAGCGCCCGCGCGATCGCCACGCGCTGGCGCTGGCCGCCGGACAGCTCGTGCGGGAACTTGTCGATGTACCGCTCCGGCGGCGTCATCTGGACGCGGGCGAGCAGGTCGTGCAACGACTTCTCGAGGTCGTCGCCCACCCGGCCGTGGATCTTCAGCGCCCGCGTCAGGTGGTAGCGCACGGTGTGCACGGGGTTCAGCGACGCGAACGGGTCCTGGAAGATCATCTGCACCCGGCGGGCGTAGGCGCGGAACGCCTTGCCGCGCTTGACGTCCACTGCTTCGCCGTGCAGCCGGATGTCGCCGCCGGTGCGCGGGTAGAGCCCCGCGAGCAGGCGCGCGACCGTCGACTTGCCCGACCCGGACTCGCCGACCAGCGCGGTGACCCGGCCCCGCCGCAGCGTCAGGGTCACGTCGTCGACGGCCTGGATGCTGCGCTTCGGGCCGCTCAGCGCCGCGCGGCCCTTGCGGCGAACCGGGAAGTGCTTCGTGAGCCCCGCCGCTTCGAGAACGACGGGGAGGTCCCCCTCCGACCCGACGGCGACGGGGTCGGAGGGGGACTGCTCGGTCGTTGCCACGGACTCCGCCATCGATCAGGCCGCGGGCTTCAGGTGCAGGACGATGTCGAGCGCGTTGCGCAGCGTCGGCTGGGCCGGCGCGTACGGGTTGGCCTCGTCCGGCCAGCCCGTCCAGTTCTTCGTGCTGTACTCGCCGCCGGAGTTGGCCGCCGAGGTCGGGACCATCGGCTGCTGGTCGATCATGATCTTCTGCAGCGTCGCCATCGCGGCGGTGCGGGCGGCGTCGTCCTCGGCGTTCGCGTACGTCTCGAGCGCCTTGGTCGCCTCGTCGTTCTTGAAGCGGCCGTAGTTGCCGTTGATGCCCCCCTGGCCGGTCGGCTTGTAGCGGCTGCCGTCCATCACGTCGCGGTACAGGTCGTACGGCGTCGCACCGTCGTTGGTCCAGTGCATCAGGCCTTCGAAGTCACCGGTGTCGACCGACTTGATCCACGCGTCCTGGTTCATCTTCTCGACCGTGGCGGTGATGCCGATCTGGGACAGGTTGTCCTTGATGATCTCCAGGTCGGTGATGTAGTCCGACCAGCCCGACGGAACCGTGAGCTTCAGGGTGACCGGCTTGCCGCTCGGGTCGGCCAGCTTGTCGCCGGTGAACTTGTAGCCCGCGCCGGTCAGCAGCGACTTGGCACCCGGGACGTCGACCTTGACCGTCTGCCCCTTGTACTGCGGCGCGATGAACGGGTCACCCGCCGGCGTCGGGATGCCGGTGACCTGGTCGTTCTTCGGGTAGAAGTAGCCGGCCTCACCCTGGTTGAAGATGTCGTCGCGGTTGATCACCTTGCTGACCGCCTGGCGCAGCTTCGCGTCGTTCCACGGCGCCTTCTCGGTGTTGAACCACAGGCCGTGGACGGCCAGCTGCGCGGGGAACCACAGCTTGTAGTGCTGCGGGTCCTTGCTGGTGTAGACGGCCTTGTAGTTCGGGATGAAGACGAAGCTCCACTCCGACGCGCCGCTGACCAGCGCGTTCACCTGAGCGTTGTTGTCGGTGTAGGAGGTGTAGCGGATCTCCTTGACCTTCGGCGCTTCCTGCCAGTAGCCGTCGCGGCGGACGACGATCATCGTCTGCGGCGTGGCCGACTTCAGCGTGTACGGACCGGTGCCGATCGGGTTCTTCACGGTGTCGAGCGCCGGGTCCTTGATGCCCTGCCAGACGTGCTTGGGCACGACGAGGGTCTGCAGGATCTTGAGCTGGTTGACGAACTGGGAGCTCTCGAAGCCCAGCGTCACCTGGTTGCCGGCCGCGGCGATGTCCTTGTACGGCACGGCGTCGACGTTCAGCGCCTTGTTGTCGCGCAGCAGCTGGAACGTGTAGGCGACGTCCTCGGCGGTCATCGGCTGGCCGTCGGAGAACTTCACGCCGTCACGGACGGTCAGGACGAGCTTCTTGTAGTTGTCCGTCCAATCCCACTTCGTCGCGAGCCACGGCTTGCCGGGCTCCTGCGGCTTGACGCGGTTGTGCATGACCAGGGGCTCGTAGATCATCCACCGGTAGCCCATGTTGGACAGCGCGGACGTCTCGAGGAACGGGTTGTTGTTCTCCGACTGCGGGCCGTCGGGCTTGCCGACGTTGAGCACGGCGTCCGGGTTGCCTTGCGCGGCGTTCGAGCTGCCGCTGCCCCCGCACGCCGTCAGGCCGCCCACGGCCATGACGGCTACCAGCGCTGCGACGATGGAGCGCTTGACTCGCATCGGTCCTCCTAGTCATCGACGACTTCCGTTTGTCGACTGGTAGCGAGCCCCGACCGCCGGCGACCGAACGACGTCGAGAAGTCAACCCGGGTGACTCGGGTCACGTCAATAACACGGCGGTAACGTTTTGTACCTAAGTTTAAGTACTGAAAGAACTGGCGGTCTGGACCTGTTCCGGCGATTACTCCTTGCGACGCAAGGAAATCAGCCGGTCCGGCCCCCGCTGGCGAGCAGTTGCGCGATGGGCAGCGTTGCCGCGCCGAGCGCGACCGCCTCGGGTCCGAGCCGGCCGAGGACGACCTCGGTGCGCCCGGCCAGGTAGTCGAGCGCGTGGCGGCCGACGGCGTCGCGGACGGCGGGCAGGATCGCCGGGCCCATGATCGCGCCCGCGGAGCCGGACAGCACGACCCGGTCGGGGCTGAGCAGGTTGATCAGGTTGGCGATGCCGATCCCCAGGTACTCGCCGGTTTCGGCGAGGACTTCGGCCGCTGGGCCGCCCCCTCCGGCCGCCGCCACGATATGCGCGAGTTCGATGTCGCTTTCGTCCCCGATGACCGGTTGCTTGCCGACACGGGCGGCGTAGTGCCGGACGACCGCCTCGGTGCCGACGTAGGCCTCCAGGCAGCCGTGCGAGCCGCACCGGCAGGGCGCACCACCGGCCTTGACGACGGTGTGGCCCCACTCGCTGGTCGTGATGCCGGGGTGCGACCGCCCGGCGGTGGCGACGGCGGCCCCGACCCCGACGCCGAGCAGGGCGACGATGGCGCGTTCGGCGCCCCGGCCGGCCCCGCGCCAGGTCTCGGCCTGTCCGAGGGTGCGCGCCCGGTTGTCGAGGTGGAGAGGGGCTTCGATGTGCGGGTGGATCAGGTCGCCGAAGGCCACCCCGCGCCAGCCGAGCGTGGGTGCGTGCACGATCCCGCCGTCGCGCACCGCGCCGGGCACGCCGATGCCGACGCCGAACACCGCGTCCGGTTCGCCGCCTTCGAGCACCTCGGCGATGCCCGTCCGCACCAATCCGGCCACTTCGTCCGGGTCGAGCCGGGTGCCGACGAGCGGGTGGCGCACCGTGCCGAGGGTGCCGAGCGCGCAGTCGAAGAGGCCGACCTCGACGTGGGTTTCGCCGACGTCGACCCCCACGACGTGGCCGAAGTCGGGCCGCACGGCCAGCAGCGTCCGCGGCCGCCCGCCGTCCGATTCGACCGAGCCGGCCTCGGCGACGACGCCGTCGGCGATGAGTTCGGAGACGACGTTGGTAACGGTGGCGGCCGACAGTCCCGATTCAGCTACTAGTTCCAGCCTGCTGACGGGGCCGCGGAGGTACAGAGAGGAGAGCAGTGCCGCGCGGTTGTGCCGTCGGAGGTCTCGGGTTGTCTGACGCACCACCTGGGTCACCTGGGGGATTGTGCCAGACACCCACCGTGCGACCATCAGTTCGGGACTTAGTTCACCACTTAATACATAGCCACAACTTACGGTGATCAGGCATCCTGGTCGAAGCCGGTAAGAGTTCAGATGGGTTGCCCATGGCGAGCAAGCGCACCACCGTCCGTGATCTGCGGCGGCACAACCGTTCCCTGCTGCTGTCGAAACTGTACTTCGACGGCCCGCTGTCGCGGCACGAACTCAGCCAGCTCACCGGATTGAGCGCCGCGACGGTCAGCAACGTGACCGCGGAACTGGGCGAGGAACGCCTCATCACGGAGGCCGGCCAGGTGGAGTCCGACGGCGGCCGCCCGCGCGTGCTGCTGCGCGTCGACCCGGCGTACGGGCACGTGGCCGGCGTCGACATCGGCGAAACCGGCGTCAAGGTGGAGCTGTTCGACCTGGCGATGAACCGGCTGGCGACGGTCGAGCACCCCCTCCCGAAGGCCCCGGACGCGGCGACGGCGGTCGAACAGGTGACGTCGGGGTTGCGCGAGGTGTTCGCGACGGCGGGCATCGACGAATCGGCCGTGCTGGGCGTGGGCATCGGCGTCCCGGGCACGGTCGAGCAGGGCTCGCGGGTGCTGGTGCACGCCCCGACGGTGGGCTGGGACGCGGTGCCGCTGGTGTCGCTGCTGCGCGACGCCGGCGTGGGGTTGCCGCTGTTCGTGGACAACGGCGCGAAGACGCAGGGTCAGGCGGAGATGTGGTTCGGCGCGGGCCGCGGCGCCCGGCACGCGGTGATCGCCCTGATCGGCTCGGGCGTCGGCGCGGCGGTGGTGACCGACGGAACGACGTACCGCGGCTCGACGAGCAGCGCGGGCGAGTGGGGCCACACGACGATCGCGTACGGTGGCCAGGAGTGCCGCTGCGGCGCACGCGGTTGCCTGGAGGCGTACATCGGCGCGGGCGGCGTCCTGGCCCGCTACCGGCGGGCGCGCGGCAAGGACGTCTCGGGCGAGGACGAGCAGGCCCAGTTCACGGCGCTGCTGGAGGCGGCCCCGCGCTCCAAGACGGCGGCCCGCGTCCTCGACGAGACGGCGGGGTACCTGGGCGCGGGGATCGCGAACTTGATCAACTTGTTCAACCCGGAGCGGATAGTGATCGGCGGCTGGGCGGGGTTGGCGCTGGGCGAGCAGCTGCTGCCACGCATCCGCGCGGCGGCCGGGGAGCACGCGTTGCGGCATCCGTTCAGCCAGACGTCCATCCAGCTCGGGTCGTTGGGCTTGGACGCGGTGGCGACGGGGGCGGCGACGTTGCCGGTGGCGGATTTGCTGGCGCAGGGGGCCACGTCCCGGCTGGCGAAGCCGAGCGCACCGGATTCGGACGCGGCGTAGTCAGCTGCGGCGGGATTTGAACCAGGCGCCGCAGACGAGGTAGAGCGTGCTGGTGTGCGCGAGGGCCATCCACACACCGCCCGCGGCGTCGAGCAGCATGATCAGGGCAACGCCGAGCGAGCCCGGCGGCATCGACGGCTTTCCTTCGGTCACGTTCCCCCCTTCGGTCTTCGGATGGCCTCCGGGCCCGCGCTCTCAGCGCCTGCTCGATCGGGTGACCGCTGTAGTGTCGCGAATGACTCATTGGGGACCTCGGAGGTCCCCAATGAGTCATTCGCGACGTTGGTGAAGCCCAACCCACCCGTGCCCCGATGAGCGGAACACCTGATCAGGCCAGCTCACCGCCCCACACCCGCCACTCCCTCACCCTTAATTCGGGTTGAAAAAAAATGACCGGCCGAGTGTTGCCCGGCTTGTCTGGACCATGCATACTTTGTTGCCAGGCACAACAAAGCGCCCGTCCCCGAGCCACCCCGCCCCGGCTCGAGGGCCAACCCGCGCCTGCCGCCGCCCCGGCATGCGAGGCACCTCCCCTCCCCGCGTTCCGTGCTGCGCGCGGAACGCCGTCCCCCCAACGGTGAGAGAGGCGACAACGATGTCCACCTCAAAACTCCGCAAGAGATGGGCGGCGCTCTTCGCCGCCTGTTCGCTGCTCGTCCTCGGGCAGCAAGCACTGACCGCACCGGCCGCCGAAGCCGCGGCCACCTTCACCGATGACTTCAACGGGCCCGCCGGGTCCGCCGTCGACGGGTCGAAGTGGCAGCTCGAAACCGGCGACAACGTCAACAACCACGAGCGCCAGTACTACACCTCCGGCACCAGCAACGCCCAGCTCGACGGGCAGGGCCACCTCGTCATCACGGCCAAGAAGGAAAACCCCGGCAACTACAACTGCTGGTACGGCCGCTGCGAGTACACCTCCGCGCGGATGAACACCGCCGGCAAGTTCAGCCAGGCCTACGGCCACTTCGAGACGCGCATGAAGCTCCCGCGCGGCCAGGGCATGTGGCCCGCGTTCTGGATGCTCGGCGGCGGCAACTGGCCCACGGACGGCGAAATCGACATCATGGAGAACGTCGGGTTCGAGCCGAACACCGTGCACGGCACCATCCACGGGCCCGGCTACTCCGGCTCCGGCGGCATCGGCGCGGCCTACAACGGCCCGAACTTCTCCGACGACTTCCACACCTACGCCATCGACTGGGCGCCCAACCAGATCAAGTGGTACGTCGACGGGAACCTCTACCAGACGCGCACGCCGTCCGACCTGAACGGCAACCGCTGGGTCTACGACCACAACTTCTTCATCATCCTCAACCTCGCCGTCGGCGGGTACTGGCCCGGCGATCCCAACAGCAGCACGCAGTTCCCGCAGCAGCTGGTCGTCGACTACGTCCACGTCACCAACACCTCGGGCGGCGGCAGCGGCCGGACCGGCACCATCACCGGCATCGGCGGCAAGTGCGTCGACGTCGCCGGCGCGAACAGCGCCAACGGGACGCCGATCCAGATCACCGACTGCAACGGCAATGCCGCCCAGAGCTGGACCGTCGGCACCGACGGCACCCTCCGCGCCCTCGGCAAGTGCATGGACGTCGCCGCCGCGGGCACCGCGGACGGCACGCCGGTGCAGCTCTACGACTGCAACGGAACCGGGGCCCAGCAATGGGTCGTCACCGCGGCGCGCGACATCGTGAACCCCAACGCGAACAAGTGCCTCGACGCGACGGGCAACAGCTCCGCGAACGGCACCCGCCTGCAGATCTGGACCTGCGGCGGCGGCGCCAACCAGAAGTGGACCACTCCCTGAGCTTTACCCCATAAGGAGAATCAAGTGCGGCGAATCCTCGTCGCGCTAATGGGGTGTGCCCTGTTAGCGCTTTCCCTCACCACCGGCTCCGCGCAGGCGGCCGTCGAAGCGGGCCCGTCCGCGAGCCAGCTGCTCGCCAAAACCCAGAACTGCCAACAGATCTCCACCGGCAAGTATTCCTTCGACGAAGGCGGCGCGGCCACCGTTCCCGTCTGCCAGACCCCCGGCGCCGTGTTCTTCACCGCCGACATGGACATCGACTGCGACGGTGTCCGCACCACGCAGTGCAACGAGAACACCGACTGCTGCTTCTACCCCGACACCGCGTTCCACACCTCGACCGACCAGCCGCTCAACGCGGCGCAGCTGCCCTACATCGTCCTCCCGCAGCCGACGTCCACCTGGGACTACCGCAACTACGGGATCGACGGCGGTTCGGTCGTGGCGGTGATCTACAACAACCAGGTCACCTACGCGGTCGTCGGCGACACCGGTCCGACGAGCATCATCGGCGAGGCGTCCTACGCCACCGCCGTCAGCCTCGGCATCAACCCCGACCCGAAGAACGGCGGCACCGAAGGCCCGGTCACGTACGTCGTGTTCCCGAACACGCACGTCGACCCGATCGAGAACCACGCGAACGCGGTCAGCCTCGGCGAGCAGGTCGCCACGCAGTTCGTCGGCGGCACCACGCCACCGCCCGCCGGAACGGCCGGGCCGATCAAGGGCATCGGCGGCAAGTGCGCCGACGTCGCCGGCGCCAGCAGCGCCAACGGCACCGCCGTCCAGCTCTACGACTGCAACGGCACGAACGCTCAACAGTGGACGGTCGGCACCGACGGCACGGTCCGCGCGCTCGGCAAGTGCCTCGACGTCACCAGCGCGGGCACGGCCAACGGCACCCCGACGCAGCTCTGGGACTGCAACGGTTCGAACGCCCAGAAGTGGTCGGCGAACGGCTCGCAGAACCTCGTGAACGCCGGCTCGGGCAAGTGCCTCGACGCCACCGGCAACAGCTCCGCCAACGGCACCCGGCTGCAGATCTGGACCTGCGGGTCCGGCGCGAACCAGAAGTGGACGCTCCCATGAGAAAACTGCTCACGCTGCTCGGCGTGACCGCGCTCGCCGCGGCCACCTTCGCCGCGCCCGCGCAGGCCGCGGGCGAGACGGTCAACGTCTGGCTCACCACCACCAGCGACGCCGGCGGCCGGACGGTCACCCGCGGCCTCCAGCAGCAGACCCCGATCACGTTCGCCGCGGGCACCGGCACCGGTGGCGTGACCATCAACGTCAACGAAGGCACCACCTACCAGCAGTTCGAAGGCGGCGGAGCGTCCTTCACGGACACCGCGGCCTGGCTGATGAACTCCAGCGGCGCACTTTCCCCAGCGACCCGCGACGACACGATGCGCAAGCTGTTCGACCCGAACAGCGGCATCGGGCTGAGCTTCATCCGCAACCCGCTCGGCGCGTCCGACCTGGCCCGCTACAGCTACACCTTCGACGACATGCCGGCCGGGCAGACCGACCCGAACCTCACGCACTTCTCCATCGCCCACGACCAGGCCGACGTGCTGCCGCTGACCAAGCAGGCCAAGCAGCTGAACCCGCAGGCCAAGGTGATGGCGTCGCCGTGGAGCGCGCCGCCGTGGATGAAGGACAACGACAGCTACCTGCTCGGCTGGGTCGAATCGCAGTACTACCCGGCCTACGCGCAGTACTTCGTCAAGTACCTCCAGGCCTACCAGGCCGCGGGCGTGCCGATCGACTACGTCTCGATGCAGAACGAACCGACGTGCTGCGCGAGCTACCCGTCGACCAACTGGAACGGCGCCGGGCTGGCGTACTTCGCGAAGAACAACCTGCTGCCCGCCCTGCAGGGCGCCGGACTGTCCACGAAGGTCCTCGCGCTCGACTGGAACTGGGACACCTACGCCTCCTACGGCGCCCCGACCCTGGACGACTCGGCGATCCGCACCCACCCGAACTTCGGGGGCGTGGCCTGGCACGGCTACGGCGGGAACATCGCGCAGCAGACGACCACGCACAACCAGTACCCGAACGTCAACGCCTACTCGACCGAGCACTCCGGCGGCACCTGGATTTCGAACCAGCAGGCCGAGGACATGAACAACATCGTGGACTATACCCGGAACTGGTCGAAGAGCTTCGTCAAGTGGAGTCTCGGCGTCGACCAGAACATGGGCCCGCACAACGGCGGCTGCGGCACCTGCACCGGTCTGATCACCGTCCACAACGGAGACTCGCGCAGCGGGCAGGTCGACTACACCGTCGAGTACTACACGATGGGCCACCTGACGAAGTTCGTGAAGCCGGGCGCGTACCGGATCGACTCGAACGACAACTCGACCGTCCGCAACGTCGCCTGGAAGAACCCGGACGGCTCGAAGGCGCTGATCGCGTACAACTCCGGCACCGGCAACCAGAGCGTGCGGGTGAACTGGGGCAACTCGTCCTTCACCTACACCCTGCCCGGCCACACCTCGGCGACGTTCACCTGGAGCGGCAACCAAGGCAACGGCGGCGGCACCGGCAAGACCGGCCCGATCACCGGCCTCGGCGGCAAGTGCGTCGACGTCGCGGGCGCGAGCAGCACCAACGGCACCGCCGTCCAGCTCTACGACTGCAACGGCTCCGCCGCCCAGCAGTGGACCGTCGGCACCGACGGCACGATCCGCGCGCTCGGCAAGTGCCTCGACGTCACCGGACAGTCCACAGCAGACGGTGCGCAGCTGCAACTCTGGGACTGCGGCGGCACGGCCAACCAGCAATGGGCGGCCACCGCGGCCAAGGACCTCGTCGGCTCCGGGTCGAACAAGTGCGTCGACGCGACCGGCAACTCCAGCGCCAACGGCACCCGGCTGCAGATCTGGACCTGCACCGGCGCCGCCAACCAGAAGTGGAACGTGCCCGCATGAAGAAACGAGCAGCATTCGGCGCCCTGATCGCCGCCTCGGCGATGGTCTTCGCCCCGGGCGTCGCCCAGGCGGCGACCGGCCCGATCACCGGCATCGCCGGCAAGTGCGTCGACGTCAACGCGGCGAGCACCGCCAACGGGACGGCGATCCAGCTCTACGACTGCAACGGCTCAGGCGCTCAACAGTGGACGGTCGGTTCCGACGGATCCCTGCAGGCGCTGGGCAAGTGCCTCGACGTGACGAGCGCCGGCACCGCGAACGGCACGACCATCCAGCTCTGGGACTGCAACGGCTCCAACGCCCAGAAGTGGACGGCCAACGCGGCGAAGAACCTCGTCAACACCGGCTCGGGCAAGTGCCTCGACGCCACCGGCAACTCCAGCGCCAACGGCACCCGGCTGCAGATCTGGACGTGCGCGAGCACGGCCAACCAGCAGTGGACGCTGCCCAGCGGCGGCACCACCCCGCCGCCCGGCCCGGGCGTGATGGCCGTCGCGCCGTACCTCTACAACGGCTGGGGCGACCCGCCGAACCCGTCGACGATCCAGAACGCCACCGGCGTCAAGTGGTTCACGCTCGCGTTCATCCTGTCCAACGGCTACTGCAACCCGCAGTGGGACGGCGGCCGGGCGCTCACCGGCGGCGTCGACCAGAACACGATCAACGCGGTGCGCGCGGGCGGCGGCGACGTCATCCCGTCGTTCGGCGGCTACTCCGGCAACAAGCTGGAGTCGTCGTGCGGCAGCGCGGGCGAGCTGGCGGCGGGCTACCAGAAGGTGATCAACGCCTACGGTCTCAAGGCGATCGACATCGACATCGAGGCCGACGCGTACAGCAACCCGACGGTGCAGCAGCGCACGGTCGACGCGCTGAAGACGGTCCGGGCGAACAACCCGGGCATCAAGCTCTACGTCACCTTCGGCACCGGGCAGTCCGGACCGGACAGCAGCCTGGTGAACCGGGCGGCCCAGTCCGGGCTCACGGTCGACGGCTGGGTCATCATGCCGTTCGACTTCGGCGGCGCCGGCCAGAACATGGGCACGCTGACGCAGCGGGCGGCCGAGGGCCTCAAGAACGTCGTCAAGAGCGCGTACGGCTACGACGACGACACCGCCTACCGGCACATGGGCATCTCGTCGATGAACGGGATCACCGACAACAACGAGACGGTCACCCTGAACGACTTCACCACCATCCTGGGCTACGCGAACGCGCACCACCTGGCCCGGTTGACGTTCTGGTCGGCCAACCGCGACCGCCCCTGCCCGGGCGGCTACCCGAACAACGACACCTGTTCGGGTGTTTCCCAGCAGGCGTGGGACTTCACCCGGATCTTCGCCCGCTACGCCGGCTGACGCCGAGCCGCTGAAGGCCACCATCGGGGCACTGGATGCCCGGATGGTGGCCTTCAGCGCGGGTGCGGGCTGCCGGGCCGCGGCTCTGGGGAGGCGGCGGCCCGGCAGCGTGGTCCGCCTGCCGCTGGGGGTCTCCGGCGGCGGAACCGCACCGAGGTTATCCAGCGGCGCCGGAGCCAGGCCGGTGCTCGGCCCGTCCGGACGCCAAGCGTGCCCGAACGCGCACCGTAAACTGGCCGCCATGGCGGAGACCGTGGCCGACGTGCTGGCCGAGCTGGCGACCCTCGACGACCCCAAAGCCCGTGCGGTCAACGAAAAGCACGGCGACGACCACGGCGTGAACCTGAGCAAGCTGCGAGCCGTCGCGAAACGGCTGAAAACGCAGCACGACCTCGCCCGCGAGCTCTGGCGGACCGACGACACCGCGGCCAAACTGCTCGCGACGCTGATCTGCCGCCCGAAGGCCTTCGAACGCGACGAGCTCGACGCCATGCTCCGGACCGCGCGCACCCCCAAGGTGCACGACTGGCTCGTCAACTACGTCGTCAAGAAGAGCCCGCACGCCGAGGAACTGCGCCAGGCCTGGTTCGCCGATCCGGACCCGGTGGTCGCGAGCGCCGGCTGGGCCTTGACGACCGCCCGCGTCCCGGCGATGACCGAGGGCTTGGACGAACTCCTCGACGTCATCGAAAAGGACATGAAGGACGCCCCGGACCGCCTGCAGTGGGCGATGAACCACTGCCTGGCCCAGATCGGCATCGAGCACGCCGGACTCCGCGCGCGGGCGATCGACATCGGCGAACGCCTGGAAGTGCTGAAGGACTACCCGACGCCGCCGAACTGCACGTCCCCGTTCGCGCCCGTCTGGATCGCGGAGATGGCGCGACGGCGGTAGCTACTCCGTCGCGCTCGCCGCGCGGGCGGCGTCCGCGCGCTCGGCGTACGCCTCGACGAGCTGCTCCTCCGCGTCCGCGAGGTACTTCATCAGCAGCTGCTCCGCGCCCGGCCCGTCGCCCGCCTCGATGCGGTCGAGGATCTCGTGGTTGCGCGGCAGGTAGCGCTCGTGGAACCGGCGCGGCTCGGCCATGATGTGGAAGACCAGCCGCAGCTCGGCGGTCAGCCTGCCGACCAGCTCGTTGACGCGCTCGCTGCCGGAGAGCGCGACCAGCTCCTGGTGGAACCAGACGTTCGCGGTGCCGAGGTCCTTCCAGTTGCCGGTGCGGGCGGCCTCGTCGCCGATGTCGACCTTCTCCTTGATCCGCGCGAAGGTCGCCGGCTTGGCCGTCACCCCGCGGACCGCCGCGCACTCGATGATCTTGCGGACGCGGTAGATGTCGACGACGTCCTCGACGCTCGGGATGCGGACGAAGACCCCGCGGTTGAGCTCGTGTGCGAGCAGCCGCTCGTGCGTGAGCAGCCGGAACGCTTCGCGCAGCGTGTTGCGCGAGACACCGAGCGCGTTGCCGATGTCCTGCTCCGACAGCCGGCCGCCGGGCAGGAAGAAGCCCTCGGCGATGCGCTTGCGGAGGACGCCGGCGACCCGTTCGGCCGTGCTCTTGCGGCTGACCAGGCCCCGGTCCGCGGCCAGGCCCGGTAACCCGCTGTCTTCGATGACCACGCTCCGATGATACCCGTCACACAGAGGACGATCCAATTGCCGTCTTGTGGAATTGTTCAACAATCCCTACCGTGTGAGGCACGCCACGATGAGAGACACTGGCCAGGAGGTGCCCATGACCGCGACCACTGCAACCGAGGCCCGGCCGTTCGACTGGTTCCGCACGCTCGGAAAACGCGGACGGCGAGCCTTCGTCGGCGCGTTCGGCGGCTACGGCCTGGACTCGTTCGACTACCAGACGCTGCCGCTCGGCCTGGCCGCCATCACGGCCTACTTCGGCATCTCGAGCGGCGAAGCCGGTCTGCTCGGCACGACGACGCTGGTCGTGTCGGCCCTCGGCGGCGTCGGCGCGGGCATGCTCGCCGACCGGATCGGCCGCGTCCGCACGCTCCAGATCACCATCGCGATGTACACGATCTTCACCGTGCTCTGCGGGTTCGCGCCGAACTTCGAGACGCTGCTGATCTTCCGCGCGCTGCAGGGCCTGGGCTTCGGCGGCGAGTGGGCGGCGGGCGCGGCACTGGTCGCGGAGTACTCCTCGGCCCGCTACCGCGGCCGGACGGTGGCGTTCGTGCAGAGCGCGTGGGCGGTCGGCTGGGGCCTGTCGGTGGTCGTCTACACCGTCGTGTTCAGCGTCGCGAGCGACGACGTGGCCTGGCGGATCATGTTCTGGACCGGCGTCATCCCGGCGCTGCTCGTGCTGTGGGTCCGCAAGAGCGTCAAGGACGCCCCGCGCGCGGAGGAACGCCTCAAGACCGAACGCCCGAAGGGCACGCTCGGCCAGATCTTCAAGGGCGACCTCGTGCGCACGACGTTCTTCGCCGCGCTGCTGGCCACCGGCGTCCAGGGCGGGTACTACACGATCTCGACGTGGCTGCCGTCCTACCTGAAGAAGACGCGCGAGCTGACCGTGATCGGCACCGGCGGCTACCTCGCGTTCCTCATCACCGGCGCCTTCGTCGGGTACGTCTGCGGCGGCTACCTCACGGACCTGCTGGGGCGCAAGAAAACGTTCCTGACCTTCGCGCTGCTCTCGGCCGCGCTGATCGTCGCGTACACGCAGATCCCCAAGGGCGCCAACGGGCTCGTGCTCGTGCTCGGCTTCCCGCTCGGCTTCTCGATGTCCGCGATCTTCAGCGGCTTCGGGGCGTTCCTCGCCGAGCTGTACCCGACGGCGCTGCGCGGGACGGGGCAAGGCTTCACGTACAACTTCGGCCGCGCGGTCGGGGCGATCTTCCCGACCGTCGTGGGCTTCCTCGGCGCCGGCGGAGCGATCGTCTTCGGCGCGCTCGGCTACGGCATCGCGGTGCTCGCGCTGCTCGGCCTGCCGGAAACCAGGGGTATCGAACTCGTCGACTGAGGGGGAACTCATGACGACCTTCGACCAGCCGGCCACGTTCACGCCGGCGCAAGCACGCGCGGTGTTCCGCCGCGGCACCGCCCGCCCCACCACGGGCTGGGCCAACGGCTTCACCCAGACCAACCTGATCGCCGTGCCCGAAGACTGGGCCTACGACGTCCTGCTCTTCTGCACCCGCAACCCGCAGCCGTGCCCGCTGCTCGACGTCACCGACGCCGGCGACCCGGCCACCCGGCTCGCCGAAGGCGCGGACCTGCGCACCGACCTGCCGCGCTACCGGATCTGGCAGAACGGCGTGCTGGCCGGCGAGATGGCGGACGCGACCGGGCTGTGGCGCAGCGACATGGTCGCCTTCTCCATCGGCTGCAGCTTCACGTTCGAGACGGCGCTGGCCGCCGAGGGCGTCCCGCTGCGGCACGTCGACCAGGGCCGCAACGTCGCGATGTACGTGACGAACCGGCAGTGCGAGCCGGCCGGGCGGCTGTTCGGCCCGATGGTGGTGTCGATGCGGCAGATCCCGGAGGACCGCGTCGACGACGCCATCCGGATCACCCGGGCGATGCCCGCCGTGCACGGCGCCCCGGTGCACATCGGCGACCCGCGGGCGCTGGGGATCGAGGACCTGTCCCGGCCGGACTTCGGCGATCCGGTGGACGCCCACCCCGGCGACGTCCCGGTGTTCTGGGCCTGCGGCGTCACCCCGCAGGCGGCGCTGATGGCGTCGCGGCCCCCCTTTGCGATCACCCACGCGCCGGGGTACATGTTCATCACCGACCGCCACGACAGCGAATACCGGGTGGGCTGAAATGGACTTGAACAGCGATCTCGGCGAGGGCTTCGGCGCCTGGCAGATGGGCGACGACGAAGCCATGCTCGACATCGTGACCAGCGCGAACATCGCGTGCGGCTTCCACGCCGGCGACCCGTCGGTGATGCGGCGGGTGTGCGAGCTGGCGGCCGAGCGCGACGTCGCGATCGGCGCCCACGTCGGGTACCGCGACCTGGCCGGGTTCGGCAGGCGCGCGCTCGACATCGCGCCGGACGACCTGGCCGACGAGGTGCTCTACCAGATCGGCGCGCTCGACGCGTTCGCCCGCGCGGCCGGCAGCCGCGTGACGTACGTGAAGCCGCACGGCGCGCTGTACAACACCGCCGCGGTGGACGCCGAGCAGGCCGCGGCGATCGTCGCGGGCCTGCGCCGCTACGACCCCGCGCTCGCGCTGCTCTGCCTGCCGAACTCGGAAATGCAGCGGCAGGCGGAGGCCGCGGGGGTGGTGGCGTACGCCGAGGCGTTCGCGGACCGCGCGTACACCGCCGACGGCAAGCTGGTCCCGCGCAAGCGGCCGGGCGCGGTCCTGCACGACCCCGACCTGGTCGCCGAGCGCGCGGTCGGCATGGCGACCGGCGGCGTCGTGACCGAGGACGGCAGCAAGCTCGACGTGCGCCCGGATTCCCTGTGCGTGCACGGGGACACACCGGGCGCGGTGGAGCTGGCCCGGCGGATCGAGGCGGCGCTGGCGGACGCCGGCGTGCAGCTCGGCGCGTTCACCGGATGACCGTCCGGTTGCTGCCGTGCGGGCGGCGCGCGGTGCTCGTGGAAACCGGTGACGTGCTGGGCTACCAGGCGGCCGTGGCGGAACTGGCGCCGGACGGCGTCGAGGAGCTGGTCCCGGCGGCGCGGACGCTCTTGGTCCGCTTCGACCCGGCGGTGACCGACGCCGGCCGGCTGGGCGCGGTGCTGCGCGAAGTGTCCCCTGTGGACAGTGCGACGGCCGAAGCGGGCGAGGTGGTGATCCCGGTGGTGTACGACGGCGAAGACCTGGCCGAGGTCGCCGCGGAAACGGGGCTGAGCGTCGGTGCGCTGATCGCCCGTCACAGCGGTGGCTCGTACGTCTCGGCGTTCTGCGGCTTCGCGCCGGGCTTCGCGTACCTGTCCGGCTCGGACCCGGTGCTGCACGTGTCCCGCCGGTCCTCGCCGCGCACCCGGATCCCGCCGGGCTCGGTGGCGATCGCCGGCGAGTACAGCGCGGTCTACCCGAGCGCGTCCCCCGGCGGCTGGCGGCTGCTGGGCCGGACCGAAGTGCCGGTGTGGGACGTCGAGCGCGACCCGCCGAACCTGCTGCCACCCGGCACCCGCGTCCGGTTCACGGCGGTGCCGTCGTGAAGCTCGAAGTCGTGCGGCCGGGCTTCACGACGACGGTGCAGGACCTCGGCCGCCCCGGCCACGCGGCGCTCGGCGTCGGCCGATCCGGGGCCGCCGACCGCTCGTCGTTCCGGCTGGCCAACCGGCTCGTCGGGAACCCTTCCGACGCGGCGGCGTTGGAGGTGACGCTGGGCGGGCTGGTGCTGCGCGCTTCCGCCGTCACCACGGTGGCCGTCACCGGAGCCGCTTGCCCGCTGTCGAAGGGCGGCCTGAACGGCCCGATCACGCTGTGGCCGGGCGAGGAACTCGCGCTGGGCACGGCGGTTTCAGGCCTGCGGTGCTACGTGGCGGTGCGCGGCGGCATCGACGTGCCACCGGTGCTCGGCTCGCGGGCGACGGACACGCTCGGGAAGCTGGGCCCGCCCCCGCTCGCCGCCGGCATGCTGCTGCCGATCGGCGCGGCGCCGCCGGAGTTCCCCGTCGTGGACCTCGCGCCCCGGGCGTCGTTGCCGGAATCGCCGGTGTTGCGGGTGACACCGGGACCGCGTCGCGACTGGTTCGCTTCGCCGGACGAGCTGCTGTCCACTGTGTACACGGTCTCGCCGGACTCGGACCGCGTCGGCATCCGCTTCACCGGCCCCCCGCTCGCCCGGTTGCGTCACGACGAACTCCCGTCGGAGGCGTGCGTCCCCGGATCGCTGCAGGTCCCGCCGTCCGGCCGGCCGATCCTGTTCCACGCCGACCACCCGACGACCGGCGGCTACCCCGTGCTCGCCGTCGTCGAGGAGGCCGACCTCGACCTCGCGGCCCAGCTGCGCCCGGGGCAGACCGTGCGCTTCCGTCCCGCGTCGTGAGTGGGAAACAGGGTTCTAACCCTGTTTCCCACTCACGACCACCAGCCACGCGATGTTGGTGAGGGCGATCGCGAGCCACAGCGGCCAGGTGCGCCGGGCGCGGAACGGGCCCCGCTCGGCGAGGTAGGCGTCGAGGGCCTCCGCGACCTGGTCGTCGATCTCGTCGCGCAGCCCCGGGCTCAGCTCAGACATGGGCGGGCACCGCCGGCCGCGGCAGGGCGACGGACAGGCACGCCAGCGCCAGCGGCACCTCCAGACCGGCCATGAGCAGGGAAAACACGACGTCATCGCTGGCCGTCACGACGTCGAACCAGGCGTCGGCGAGCAGCAGCGTCGCCGCCCCGATGGCCGCGAACGGCGTCCGCGGGTCGCCGCGCCCGAGCAGCCAGGCCGTGGCCAGCAGGCCGACCGCCTCCGCCGCGTCGAAGCCCGTCCACGCGAGCCGCCAGTGCTGCGCCTGCACGACGTCCGGCAGCGTCAGCCCCAGTACCGCGATCCACGGCAGCAGGCACAGACCCGCCGCCCAGAACAGCTTTTTCATCGTGACCCCCGATCTCCCGATCCAAGGTAGCCGATTGCAGAGATTTTTTGCAAACAGTCTCTGTAGTACGCTCCGGCCATGGTCCAACGTCCCGAGAAGCGCGTGCTCACCGGCGCGGATCTCAAGGCCTTCTACAAGGCCCTCGCGAACCCGGTGCGCCGGGACATCCTGTCCTACCTGGGCAAACACGGCGAAGCGAACTCGACGAGCGTCGCGAAAGCCCTCGGCGAAAGCACCGGGACGACCAGCTACCACCTGCGCAAGCTCGCCGACCTCGACCTGATCGCGGAGCTCGAGGACCGCGGCGACGGGCGGGAACGCTGGTGGAAGTCGCTGATGAAGGACATCTACACCCCGCCGGGCCTCGAGCTGACGCCGGACGAGCGCGAGGCCGCGCTGAAGCTGGGCGCCCTGAAGCTGGGCCACGACCTGGGCCTGGTCACGCGCGCGTACGCCGGCTACGACAGCGCCGGCGGCTGGAACCAGATCCACCGGTCGGGCCTGCACCTGACGAAGGAGCAGGCCACCGCGTTCGTCGAGGAGTACCAGAACCTCGTCTGGAAGTACGTCAGCGAGCCGGGGCAGCACCCCCAAGGCTCCCGGGCGCTCGCCGTCCGGCTCATCATCGTGCCGGAGGAAGACGAGTCCACAGCGGACTAGAGCCCGGACACCCGCAGCGTGACGTTCAGCCGTCCGGTCAGGCCCAGTGCCGGGTCCGCCGTGCCCGGCAGGGTTTTCGGGACGCCGTGGTAGGCGAGCCGGGACGGGCCGCCGAACACGAAGACGTCGCCCGAACGGAGTTCTACGTCGGTGTACGGCTTGCCGCGCGTCTCGGTGTTGCCGAAGCGGAACACGCAGGCGTCGCCGAGGCTGAACGAAACCACCGGGGCCAGGCTGCGCTCGTCCTTGTCCTGGTGCAGCCCCATCTTCGCGGTGGCGTCGTAGAAGTTGACCAGCGCGATGTCCGGCTCGTAGGCCTGCTCACCGGTCGCGGCCGCCAGCGCGCGGCGGCCGAGGTCGCCCAGCCAGTCCGGGAACGGCAGCACCGGCGTCCCCTCCCCGGTGGTGCGCGAGTAGCCGTACGGGTACCAGTGCCAGCCAAGGCAGACGGACTTCACCGACATCACCCCGCCGTTCGGCAGCCGGGTGTGGCGGTAGCCGGACCAGCCGCGGCAGGCCGTCACGAACTCGCGCTGCTCGTCGAAACCGAGCCAGTCGGGCAGGTGCACCGCGCCGGGTGCGATCTCGGCGCGCGGGCGCGGCAGGAGGGCGTCCATCACCTCGATTGTGCCGGAAGCTCCCGCCGGGCACGGTCGGTGATCGTCGAGGGCACGACGCGGTGACCGCGGAACGTGACGCCCGCGACGGCGAACTGCCGCAGGAGACGTCCCAACGGACCAACGGGACGCTCCTGCGGCCGAAACCCCTCGCCCTGGGCCACCATGAACTAGACGTTCCCACACCCGAATGTCACAAGCCAGCGTGGATCAGCTACGAACGGGTCACTTGACCACGGCGGGGCGGATCAGTCACCGAACGTCACGACGGTGACGCCCGCCCGGGCCGGCACGGGGTCGTTCATCTCGGCCAGCGCCGCCGGGACGTCGCCGAGCCCGATCCGCCGTCCGATCAGCGTGGTGAGGTCGATCCCCGCCGTCTCGACGACGCGCAGCAGCTCCGGGTACTCGTGGGCCTGGAGCCCGTGGATGCCGACCAGCTCCAGCTCGCCGCCGATGACCCGGTGCATCGGGATCGGCGCGACACCCTGCGCGGGCGGCATCAGCCCGGCCTGGACGTGGCGCCCGCGCTTGCGAAGGCTGCCCACGGACGCGGCGCAGGTCGACGGCGACCCGAGGCAGTCCAGCGAGACGTGCGTGCCGCCCCCGGTCAGCTCGCGCACGTGCGCCGCGACGGCTTCCGGGCCGTCGAACGCCGACGCGTCGACAGTCAGCACCGCACCCGACTTCGCCGCGAGCTCCAGCGCCGGCGGCGAGACGTCGACGGCGACCACCTTCGCGCCCGCCGCGACGGCCAGCAGGACGGCGGAGATCCCGACGCCGCCGCAGCCGTACACCGAAACCCACTGCCCCGCGGTGACCCGGCCCTGCCGCAGCACCGCGCGGAACGCCGTCCCGAACCGGCAGCCGAGGGCGGCGGCTTCGGCGGCGCCCAGCGAGTCCGGCAGCGCCACCAGGTTCGTCTCGGCGTGCTCGATGGCGACGCGCTCGGCGAAGGACCCCCAGTGCGTTGCGCCGGGCTGGAACTCGCGGTCGCAGATCTGCTGGTCGCCGCGCGCGCACTGGGCGCAGGTCCCGCACGCGCAGACGAACGGCACGGTGACGCGTGCGCCGAGCGCCCACCCGCGCACGCCGTCGCCGAGCGCGACGACCCGGCCGGCGAGTTCGTGCCCGGCGACGTGCGGCAGCGTCACGGCGGTGTCGTGGCCCTGCCAGGTGTGCCAGTCGCTGCGGCACACGCCGGTCGCGTCGACCTCGATCACCGCACCACCCGGCGGCGCCACCGGCTCCGGCACGTCCCGCAGCACGGGCGGGGCGCAGAACTCTTCGATCACGACAGCTCGCATGGCGGCGAGCCTACGTGATCCACTCGTTTCCCTTGCTGTCGCTCAATTGAGCGGCGGCGGCTGGGCGTGGAAGCGCGTTCTTCCCCGCGGCGGCCCGAGGAGCTTGCTGAGCGAGCCGTCCGGCACGTTCAGGATGTCCTCGAGATTCCGCAAGGCCTCCAACGATTCCGCGCGTTCCGGGCGGCACCGCCCGGACTGCCAGTGGCTGAGGGTGGCCAGGCTGACCACGGTTCCCCTGCCGCGCAAGCGATAGCGGATCCGATCGAGCCCGAGCCCGCGGGCCCGGATCGCCGCCCGCAGGGCCACGTCGAACGGGCCCGCGGCGAGCAGCTGGCTCAGCTCCGCCTGTTCCCCCCGGTCGATCGTGCGTGTTCGCTGACCGGTCATCACAACGCTCCGAAGCACTCCCGAATACGAACATTGGAGCGTAGGCGCAGGTTCGCAAGATCGGAAGAGCACTCACCCACCTGCCGTGCGCACCTTCCCGGCGATCGCGGCGAACGGTTCCGCGTAGCCGGAATTGATCGTGACGTAGGTAATCCCCCACCGCTCCCGCCACCGGAGAAGCCTTTCCGCGGCCCGGTCCGGGTCCGCGGGCAGCACGGTGACGGCACCGGCCGCGGCGAGCTCGGGCACGTCGACCCCGGCCCACCGCGCGATCCCGGGCGACGGCTCGTCTCCGACGGCCATGAGGTTCAGCCCCAGCTCGATGTCCGGCAGCCGCGCCCCGGCGAGCGTACGGAATCGATCCACAATGGACTCGGCCGCGCCCTCGGTGGTCTTCGGCGCCCAGGTGAACGTCACGGTGTCGGCTTCTTGCGCGGCGAGCGCGAGCATTTTCGGCCCCCCGCCGGCCACCACCAACGGCGGCCGGTCGGCCGTGCGCTTGAGGTACGCGATGGTCTCGGCCATCCGTGTGACGCGCTCACCCGGTGAGGGGAACTCCCGCCCGAGGCTCTCGGCGTGCGCCGCGGCCCCGGGCCGTCCGACGCCGAGCCCGAGCTCGAAGCGCCCGCCGGTCTGCCGGTGGAGGGTCTGCGCCTGCCAGCCGAGCGCCCGCGCGTCCCGGAAGGGATCGGCGAGCACGAAGGTGCCGAGCCGCAGGTCCCGCGTGACCGCGGCGGCGGCACCGAGGAGGACGAAGGGATCGGCGGTCCCGACGGGGTCGGTGGCGAGGAGGGTGTCGTAGCCGAGGTCCTCGACCCGCTTGGCCTGGCTCGTCCAGGCGGTGAGATCGGGCGCGAAGCCGGCGACGATGCCGAAGCGGAAGGGTTTCATGCGGCCATGGTCGCGGGGACGGGTTCGTCACCACATCCGCTTCACGACGTCACCCGCGCGTACGCCCCTCAGCGTCATCACGTCTTGGTCACCGAACGTAACACCAGCGGAGGCCGGTTCGTCTGTACGCACATCCCGGCGATGAGAGCGAGAGCAGATCGATGACCACCGAGGCGAACACCGGCCATGCACCGCTACCCGAGCCGGATCCGCAGCCTCCGCGCCGACGGCGCAAGCCACTTTTGATCGCTCTCGGCGCTGTCGTCGCCGCGGCGACCGCCACCGCACTGGCGGTCGTCTTCACGACCGGCAGCACCGCGGTCAACGGCACCTTGTCGTTGCTGTGCGACGTGCAGTGCATCAAGTCCACCGCCAACGGCTACGACGGGTACGCCGACCTCAGTGACGGCTCACAGGTCACCCTGGTGAACGAAAGCGGCCGGGTCGTGGCCACCACCGAGCTCCACCGGACTCCCGGCGAGGAAACGAAACTCGTCGACGGGATGTGGGTTCGAACGTTCACCTTCACGTTCGCCGACGTGCCGGGCGCGGACCGCTACGGCGTCCACGTCGGGAACAGCAACCGCGGCACCCTGTGGAAAGACGCCGACGAAGCCGAGCGGGCGGGATTCCAGCTTTCCCTCGGGGGCTAGCGCAGCGTAACCGACAACGCCTGCGCGATCTCCTTGCCGATGGCGTGCGTGGCCGCGTCCGGGGGTGAGCCCACCTTCACCACCATCGGGCCGCCGAACGGCTGGCGCTCCACCACCTCGATGCGTTCGCCCAGGTTGATCGCGTGTTCCGTCAGGTAGCGCAGCAGCTCCGGGTCCGTGTCCCACACCCGGACGATCTCGCCGACCGCGCCCGGCTCGAGGTCGTCCAGGATGCGGACCGACAGCTCCTCCACGCTGCCGTCCGGGGCCGGGATCGGGTCGCCGTGGGGGTCGCGGACCGGGTTGCCGAGCTTCGCCGCGATGCGCTCCACCAGCCGGTCGGACACCGCGTGCTCCAGCGCGTCCGCCTCCGCGTGGACCTCGTCCCACGTGTAGCCGAGCTCCGAGACCAGGTACGTCTCGATCAGCCGGTGCCGGCGCAGCACCGAGCGCGCCAGCAGCCTGCCGTCGGCGGTCAGCTCGATGCCGCGGTACGGCACGTGCGTGACCAGGCCGAGCTGGGACAGCTTCGTGACCATCCCCGACGCCGAGGACGGGCTGACCTCCAGCCGGCCGGCGAGTGACGTGTTGGTGACCGCCTCACCCCGCTCGACCAGGCCGTAGATCACCCGGACGTAGTCCTCGACCGACGAGGACCTCCGGACCGAACCATCTCCCATGCCGCATACTTTACGGGGCCGGGTTCTTTCTCGTGAAAGTTCACGGCCGCCAGCGGTATCGGATCCAGCCGGGGACCGGCTCGGCACCCAGCTGGGCGTAGAACGCCTGGCCCTTTTCGTTGCCCTCCTGCATGTCCCACTCGACGCGGCCGGTCGTGCGGTTGCGCAGCTCGTCCAGCAGCTCTCCCCCCAGCCCGTGGCGGCGGTGGGCCGGGCGGACGAACAGGTCGTCCAGCCAGATCCCCGGCCGGGCCTCCCACGTCGAGAAGTTCCAGCTGCAGAACGCGAAGCCGGCGACGGTCCCGGGCTCGCCGGGCGGGGTGGCGAGCAGCACCCACGCCTTCGGGTCCGGCCCGAACAGGTGCCCGCTCATCTCGGCGCGGTCGAGCTTCAGGTCGTGGTTGTCCTCGTAGACGGCGTGCTCCTCGATGAGCGCGCAGATTTCCTCGATGTCTTCGAAGACGGCGTCGCGGACGGGCATCTCGCCTCCCGTTTCTGTCGGTGGTGGTCGTTACTGTCGGGCTCGGAGGTGGTCGATGTCGCCGGAAGGCAAGTTCGAGGACCTGGTCGACGAGTTCACCGGACGCCCTGGCATCACGCCACCCGGGGCGACCGGCGGGTTCGGGCGCACCGCCCTGCGCGTGGACGGGCGGATCTTCGCGGTGTTCGTCCGCGGGCAGCTGGTGCTGAAGCTGCCCAAGGCCCGGGTGGACGAGCTGGTCGAGGGCGGGCACGGCGTGCGCTTCGACGCGAACAAGGGCACGCCGATGAAGGAGTGGCTGGCGCTGGACGCGGCGTCGCCCCAGCCGTGGTCCGCGCTGGCCGAAGAAGCACTCGATTTCGTGGGAAGGAAGTGAGTCATCAGGCTTGATAACGCAGTTCGCCGCCGACGGCGGTGCCTTGCACGCTGAGCCCGTCCAAAGCGGACTCCTCGAGCGGGGACCCGGACAACACGGCGAAGTCGGCGAGCTTCCCGGGCTCGAGCGTGCCCAGGTCACGCTCGGCGAAGGTCGCGTACGCCGATCCGTACGTGTACGCGCGCAACGCCTGCTCCGGCGTCAACGCCTCTTCGGGCGCGAAGGGGGCCCCTGACGCCGTGCGCCGCCGAACCATGTCGGCGAGCGCGAGCAGCGGAGCGCCGTTCACGACCGGGCGGTCCGAAGACGCGGGGAGCACGCAGCCCGCGTCGAGGACGCTGCGCAGCCGGTAGCACCACGGGACGCGGGGCTCGCCGAGCGCGGCGCGCATGCCGTCGCCGAGCTCGTTGACGAACCGTCCCTGCGGTGACGGGATGAGGCCGAGCGAAGCGAGCCGGGTCAGCTCCGCGGGCTGGAGCACCGCGCAGTGCTCGATGCGGTGCCGGTGGTCCGTGCGCGGCGTAGCGGCCAACGCGGCTTCGTAGGCGTCGAGGACGACGGTGATCGCGCGGTCGCCGATCGCGTGCGTCGCGATCTGCCAGCCCGCCTCGTGGGCGCGGCGGATCGTGCGGGCCAGCTCGTCCTCGGGCACCTGGAAGTAGCCGCGGTTGTCCGGCTCGCCGTCGAACGGGTCGTGCATCGCGCAGGTGCGACCGACGAGGGAGCCGTCGGCGAACAACTTCATCGGGCCGACGCGCAGCCACTCGTCGCCCAGGCCGGTGCGCAGGCCGAGGTCGAGGCCGAAGCCGGCGCCGTCGGGCAGGTCGTGCAGCACGCTCGCGGCGACCATCACCGTGCCGCGCACGCGCAGCACGCCGGCATCGCGCGCCTGCTGGTAGGCGGCCAGCTCCGCGGGTGTCTCGCCGACCAGGCCGCCGCCGATCCCGGCCTCCTGGACGCTGGTGATGCCCTCGGCGAGGTACTGCTCGGACGCCCGGGCGAGCCCGCGCACGACCCGCGAAACCGGCGTCGGGTACGTCAGCGGCCGCAGCAGCAGCTGGGCCTGCTCGCGCAGCAGCCCGGTCGGCGAGCCGTCGGTGTGCACGACGTCGCCGCCGACGGGCACGTTGCCGAGGTCGAGCTGGTCGAGCACGGCCGAGCTGACCACGGTCATGTGCCCGGACGTGTGCTTGAGCCGCACGAGCATCCCCGGCGCGGCGCGGTCCAGGCCGTGCCGGTCGGGGTGCCCGCCGGCGAGCTTGTTCTGGTCGTACCCGCTGCCGACCACCCAGCTCCCGGGCGGCAGCGTCGCGGCGCGCGCGGCGACGGCGTCGTAGACCTCCTCGACGCTGCGGCAGCCGCCGAGCGGGACGTCGTCGAGGCCCATGCCGAACCACGCCATGTGGTTGTGGGCGTCGTGGAAGCCGGGCACGACGAACCCGCCGGCGAGGTCGACGCGGGCGCGTGCGGACAGCTCGCGGGCGTCGTCGCCGAGCGCGACCACCCGGCCGTGCCACACGGCGAGCGCGCTGGTGACGCCCTCGCCCGTCCACACCGTGGCGTTCTCGTAGACCGTGTCGACCCGCATACGGCTGAGGCTATCGATCGATCGATCGAACGTCTAGCATCGCCCTCATGCCCACCGTGGACTTCGCCGTCGAGGACGGCATCGCGCAGATCCGGCTGAACCGGCCCGAGCGGCTCAACGCGGTCGCCGCCGTCCTGGTCGACGACTTCCTCGCCGCCCTCGACGCGGCCGCCCGCAGCGACGCCCGCGTCGTCGTGCTGTCCGGGAACGGGCGCGCGTTCTGCGCGGGGCACGACCTCAAGGAGCCCACCCCCGCGGGTGACTCGCGGACGCGGCTGGACCGGCTCCAGGACGTCACGCGGCGGCTGCGCGGGCTGCGCCAGCCGGTGATCGCGGCGGTGCACGGCTACGCGATCGGCGCCGGCGCGGAGTTCGCGCTCGGCTGCGACCTGATCCTGGCCGCCGAGGACGCCGTGTTCGCGTTCCCGGAGGTCTCGCTGGGCCTGAGCGTCACCGGCGCGGCGTCGCGGCTGCTGCCGCTGCTCGTCGGCCCGCTCAAGGCGAAGGAGCTCCTGCTGCTCGGCGAGCGCTTCGACGGCCGGAAAGCCGCCGAGCTGGGCATGGTCAACGCCGCCGTGCCCGCCGACCGGCTCCAGGCCGAAGCGCTGAGCTGGGCGAAGCGGATCGCCGAGCACCCGCCGGCGGCCGCGGCGATGGCGAAGCGCGTCCTCGACACTCCGATCGACGTCGAGCCGGCGCTCGAACTCGAAGTCAGCCACGCCCTGATCACCGAGCACTCGGCCGCGGTCGCCGCGTCGACGGAAGCGTTCCGGAGCCGGGGATGACCCCGCTCGCCGAGATCGGGACCCTGGACCAGCTCGTCCGGCGCGCCGCCGAGCTGTGGCCGGAGCGCACGGCGTGGGTGTTCGACCACCTGGACGAGGCGTTCACGTTCGCCGAGGTCGACCGCGAAAGCTCGCGAATCGCCGCGGCGCTGGCCGAGCGCGGCGTCGGTCCCGGCGACCGGGTCGCGGTGATGCTGCGGAACGTGCCCGCGTTCCCGCTGACCTGGCTCGCGCTGGCCAAGATCGGCGCGCAGCTGGTGCCGGTCAACACGAACTACCAGGAGTTCGACGGTGCCCACGTCCTCCGCCATTCCGGCGCGAAACTCGTCGTCGCCGCCGAAGAGTTCACCGGCCTCCTCAACCGGATCGGCCTCACCGAGGTCATCACCCCGGCCGCACTTTCACGTGAAAGTGCCCACCTGGGGCCCGCACTTTCACGTGAAAGTGCGGGCTTCACGCCGGTGCCGGAACTGCCGGTCAACATCCAGTACACCTCGGGTACGACCGGCGCCCCCAAGGGCTGCGTCCTGCCGAACCGCTACTGGACGACGCTCGCGATCGGCCTGGCCACCGACTTCCCCGCCGTCGGCGAAGCGGACGTCCTCCTGACCGCGCAGCCGTTCCACTACATCGATCCACAGTGGAACGTCGCGCTCGGGCTGGCCGGTGGCGCCACGCTCGTCGTGCTGGACCGGTTCCACCCCAGCACGTTCTGGGCGAAGGTCCGCGAGCACGGCGTCACGTGGTTCTACTGCCTCGGCCTGATGCCGGCGCTGCTGCTGCGCCAGGAACCGTCGGCGGCCGACCGCGACCACCGCGTCCGCGCGATCTGCGCGTCGGCCATCCCGCGCGAGCTGCACGCCGAGCTGGAGGCGCGCTGGGGTGTCCCGTGGTACGAGGCGTTCGGGATGACCGAGACCGGCGGCGACATCCGGATGACCGCCGCCGACCACGACGAGACCGTCGGCACCGGCTGCATCGGGCGCCCGAGCCGCGACCGCGAGGTGATGATCGCCGGCGACGACGGGAAGCCGTTGCCGCGCGGGGAAACCGGGCAGCTGCTGATCCGCGGCATCGGGTTGATGCACGGCTACCACGAAGATCCCGAGGCGACGGCGAAGGCGTTCGAGAACGGCTGGTTCCACACCGGCGACCTCGCCCGGCTGGACGACGCCGGCCGCGTCCACTACGTGGGCCGCACCAAGGACATGATCCGCCGCAGCGGCGAAAACGTGTCCGCGGACGAGGTCGAGCGCGCCCTGCTGCTGCACCCGGCGGTGCGGCTGGCGGCGGTCGTCGCGGTGCCCGACGAACTGCGCGGCGAGGAGATCAAGGCGTACGTCGTGTGCGACGGCGAGCGGCCCGACCCGGCCGAGCTGGCCGGGTTCTGCGCGGGAAAGCTGGCCTACTTCAAGGTTCCGCGGTTCTGGGCGTTCGCCGACGAACTGCCGATGACGCCGTCGGAGCGCGTCGCCAAGGGCGAACTGCGGAAGGTGGCCGACCCGCGCGCCGGGTCGTGGGACGCGAAGGCGGGAACATGGCTGTGAGCAGCCGGGAGCGGGTGCGCGCGGCGGCGGTGAAGCTGTTCGCCACCAAGGGGTTCCACGGCACCGGCATCCGGGATCTGGCGCAGGAGGCGGAACTCTCGTCGGCGAGCCTGTACCACTACATGGGCACCAAGGAAGATCTCCTCGCGGAGATCATGCACACGGCGCTGAACCGCTTGCTGGACGCGGCCCGCGAAGCGACGGCGGGCGGCGGCGACCCGGTGCATCGATTGCGCACGCTGGTCGCGCTGCACGTGCTCGCGCACGCGGTCGGCCCGGCGGAAACCCGCGTGGTGGACAACGAAGTCGACGTCCTGTCGCCGGCCGCGCGCGAGCCGGTGGTGGCGTTGCGGGACGCGTACGAACGCCTGTGGGCGGCGGCGATCGACGAGGGCGTCGCGGCCGGGGTGTTCCACACCGAACACCCGGCCGTGACGCGGCTCGCACTGCTGGAGATGTGCAGCGGCGTCGCCCGCTGGTACTCCCCGCGCGGCCCGCTGGCGCTGGACCAGCTCGCGGAGCACTACGCGGAGCTGGTGTCGAGGGCGCTGGGCTGCCCGTCCGCGCCGGGTGCCACCGACTTCCGGCGGTGCCGGGAAATCGTCGCGAAAGAGTGGGGCGTGTCCGTTTAGCGGCGCTTTTACCTGTGTACGCCTTGCCCAGACGGCGTGCGTGGGGGACGCTCGAAGGGTGACTGAGGAAACGATCCAACTGGAACTGGACGACTCGGGTCTCGCGCCGGGCCTCCCGGCGCCGGCACACCCCCGCGATCAGGTGCAGGATGTCCCCTATCGCCCGGTCGAGTTCCGCGATGACGATCTCCCCACCGCCCTGGAGCGGTGCTCCGCTTGGCTACGGCAGGCGCAGGAGTGGCTGGGCGAGCCGCTCGACGTCCTGGCCATCCACCTCGACTACGACGACCGCCAGGGTTCGCCGTACTACGACGTGAAGCTCCTGTGCAACGAAGAGGACCTGGCCGGCGTGCCGATCGCCATCCGCAACAAGAAGTAACCCCGAACACCGCCGAGGCCACCTCCCGGACGTCCGGGAGGTGGCCTCGTTCGCGTTCCGGGGGGTCAGCCGAGGACGCCGCCGACCTTCACGTGCCCCTTGAGGAGGTTGCGCGCGATGGTGCGGCGCTGGATCTCGTCGGTGCCTTCGTAGATGCGCAGCAGCCGCAGCTCGCGGTACCACCGCTCGATCGGCAGCTCCCGCGTGTAGCCCATGCCGCCGTGGATCTGCAGGACGCGGTCGACGATTTCGTTGGCCTTCTGGCCGCCGTACAGCTTCGCCATCGACTGCGCGTGCCGCGAGTCGACGCCCTGGTCGACCTGCCAGGCGGCGTTGAGCACGAGCCAGCGCAACGCCTCGAGCTCCACTCCGGAGTCGGCGATCATCCACTGGATGGCCTGGCGTTCCGCGATCTTCTGTCCGAACGTCTCCCGCGTGTTGGCGTGTTCGATCGCCATCGTGATCAGCCGCTCGCACGAACCGATCGCGCGCGCCGGCAGGAGGTAGCGGCCCTGCCCGATCCACTGCATCGCGAGTTCGAAGCCGCGGCCCTCTTCGCCGAGGATCTGCGTCTCGGGCACGCGGACGTCCTGGAAGATCAGCGACGCCGGGCCCCACTCGCCCATGGTGTCGATGTACTCGGACTTCCAGCCGGCTTCGCGGTCGACGAGGAAGCACGTGACGCCGCCGTTCGCGCCCTTCTCCGGGTCGGTGATCGCGAAGACCATGGTGAAGTCGGCTTCGTTGCCGCCGGTGATGAAGGTCTTCTCGCCGTTGATGATCCAGTCGGTGCCGTCCTTGCGGGCGGTGGTCCGGATGGCTTTCGCGTCCGACCCGGCGCCCGGCTCGGTGATCGCGAAGCACGACTTGCGCTCGCCCGAGATGGTCGGCAGCAGGTAGGTCTGCTTCTGCTCTTCGTTGGCGTGGAACAGGATGTTGTCCGCGGCGCCGCCGAAGCGGAACGGCACGAAGGTGCGGCCGAGCTCGGCCTCCAGCAGCGCGGCCATCACCGCGGACAGGCCCATGCCGCCGTACTCCTCCGGCGTGAAGACGCCCCAGAAGCCGGACTCCTTCGCCTTGAGCTGGAGGGCCTTCAGCTCCTCGCCGGTCAGGCCGGGCTGGTGCGCGCGCTCGCGGCGGAGGACTTCCTGCTCCAGCGGGATCAGCTCCCGCTGGACGAACGTGCGGACCCAGTCGCGCACTTCACGTTCTTCGGTGCTGAGAGAGAAATCCATGGGTGAGCTGCTCCTCCGACACTGGCTAAGCGCTTGCTTAGTCGAGGGTACCCCGTGAGAGGTGGATTACCCCAGACCTCCGCCCGAATTCGTGACAAGCGCCCGGACGCCCGGAAGGATCGGAGGGGTGATGGAGATCGTGGTCCGCTGGTCGTCGCCGTTGCCCGCCGAAGAGCGCTTCCTGCGCCTGCTGGACGAGACCGAGCAAGACCGGTTCGCGGCGTACCGCCAGGACGCCGACAAGCGCCGCTTCCTGACCGGCCGCGTGCTGGCGAAGACGGTCGCGGCGGAGCGGCTGGGCCTGGCCCCCGAGACGGTGAAGTTCGACGCGACCTGCGAAGACTGCGGCAAACCCCACGGCCGCCCCCGGGTCCCGGGCGCGGACCTGACGCTGTCGATCTCGCACTCGGGCGACCTGATCGGCCTCGCGGCGACCCCGTCGGTCCCGGTCGGCCTGGACGTCGAGACGGCCACCCGCCGCGCCGACGACGGCCTGATCGACTACGCGCTGAGCCCGGCCGAGGCAGCCCACCTGACCGGCCTCGGCCCGGACGAGAAGGCGGCGGCGTTCTTCGTCTACTGGACCCGCAAGGAAGCGGTGATGAAGGCCACGGGCAAGGGCCTGCGCATCCCGCTGCAGAGCATCACGTTCTCCCGCTACGACGAGCCGGCCCGCCTGCTGTCGTCCGGCGACCCGGCCCTGGACCCGGCACGCACCCGCCTGGCGGACCTGAAGGCCACGGACGGCTACCGCGCGGCCATCGCGGTGCTGACCACCGAGGAGCTCTCGGTGACCGAGGAGCACTGGCTCCCCTAGCGCCCGACCCGAGCGCCCCAATGTGGCGTTGGTTGCGTCCAACGCACCGAACGCCACATTGGGTGCGTCTGACGCACCGAACGCCACATTGGGGTGCTTTGGGCCGGGGTCAGACCGAGGTGAGGTCCGCCAGGCCCATCGCCGTCAGGAGGGTGCGGAACTTCGCCGTTGTCTCGTCCAGCTCCGACTGCGGGTCCGAAGCCGCCACGATGCCGCCGCCCGCGTACAGCCGCATCGAGGTCGACGCGATTTCCGCGCAGCGGATCGCCACCGCCCATTCGCCGTCGCCGGTGGCGTCCACCCAGCCGACCGCGCCCGCGTAGTAGTCGCGGTCGAAGGGCTCCAGTTCCTGGACCAGGTCGCGGGCGCCGTCGGTCGGGGTGCCGCAGATCGCCGGGGTCGGGTGGAGGGCGGCCGCGAGGTCGAGAGCCGTGATCTCCGGGTCGATCAGCTCGCCCGTGATCGGGGTGCGCAGGTGCCAGATCGCCGGCGTCGTCACCAGCTCCGGGCCCGCCGGGACGTCCAGCGTGCGGCAGAACGGCCGCAGCGCCTCGACGAGGTAGTCGATGACCACCGCGTGTTCGAGCTGGTCCTTGCGGGACGTCCGCAGCGCCTCGCCGTTGGCGCGGTCGGTCGCCGGGTCGGCCGACCGCGGCATCGAGCCGGCGTGCGGGGACGAGAACACCGTGCGGCCGGTGCGGCGCAGCAGCAGCTCGGGGGTGGCGCCGACCAGGGACCGGCCGCCGGGCAGCTCGGCCGCGTACGTGAAGTGGCGGGGGTTGCCGACCGCCAGGTTGCGCACGATGCGTTCGGCGGGCACCGGCGCCGCGAACTCGAGGTCGAGAGCGCGTGCCAGGACGACTTTGCGCAGGTCACGTGCGTCCAGGGCGTCGACGGCCGCCGAGACGGCGGCCACGTGCCGCGCGGGGGACGGGACCGCGCGCACCCGCGTGGGCGCCGGCAGGACCTCACGCGGCAGCGAGGGGGCACCTTCGGCGCGGTGGACGGTCCGGGGCACGACCAAGTGGCCCGGCACCTTCGTGTCGGGCCCGGTGTCGAACGGGAGGACGCCGACGGCCAGGGGGGCGCCGGTCTCGGCCAGCACGCCGGGGATCGCCGAAGCGAGGCGGCGGGGGTCCGTCTCGGTGACGGTCCGGAGGGTGCCCTGCGCGAGGAGTGCGCGCTGGGCCGTCGTGAACAAGAAGTCGCCACGCTGGTAGCGGGCGGCGAGGTCGAGTGCCGGGGTCGCCGGGTCAGGTGAGCTCACCCCACCAGCGTCCCAGGCTTCGGGAGATCCGCGAGGGGAGTGTCACGAGCGACACTCCCCTCGCGGGAGCTCCGGGTGACGAGCTACTTGAGCGCGTCGATGAGCGCCTCGCGCTGGCGCTCGCCCAGGCCGGCGGCCCGCCGGTCCGGGTCGATGCCGGCCTGCTCGAGCAGGGCGGCGACCTTCACCGCGCCGAGGCCGGGGACGGCCTTCAGCAGCTGGGTGACCTTCGTCTTCCCGATGGTCTTGTTCTCCTTGGCCTGCTTGAGCACCTTCTCGATGCTCTCCTTGCCGGACTTGATCGACGCGAGCAGCTCCGAACGCGCCTTGCGAGCCTCGGCGGCCTTGGCCAGGGCCTCGGCGCGCTGCTCCGGAGTCAACGTAGGCAGAGCCAACGTAGTGTCCTTTCCTCTCAGGTCTCCGCTTTCGCGGCCGACAGCTTTTGTGAGCGCTTGCTCCTGCAAGCGCTGCTCAGCCGTCTCTTGCCACGGCCCCAGTAAACGCCACCGGCTTCGTGGCCGTGCAACCGACACGCACTTATTACCCCCGGAGGTGATACCGGGCAACCCGCTCCGGCCTGCGGAAACGCTCCCAAGAAGCGGCTCGAGTGGCCAGACTCACCCGGAAGTGGAGCCTCCGTTACAGCGCGCATTTCCTTGCCTATAAGGAAAGGCGCATAAATTGATGATCTTGATCATCGTCCGGTCGTCGCCCGATCGCGCGACGACCGTGACCGAACGGAGCCGTTGTTGACCATGCCCGCTTCACCCGATCCGCACTAGAGTCGGCGCAACCCCAGTTCACCGGCGAACGACCCCCGGGAGCGACCATGTTGAGCACCATGCAGGACGGCCAGCTGTCGCTGGCGACCCTGCTCCGCCACGGCACGTCGGTGCACTCGGCGAGCGAAGTCATCACCTGGACCGGTTCAGAAGCCCGGCGCGAGAGCTACGGCGAGCTCGGCCGCAACGCCGCCCGCCTCGCGAACGCGCTCCGGAGCCTCGGCGTCACCGGCGACCAGCGCGTCGGCACGTTCATGTGGAACAACGCCGAGCACCTGGCGGCCTACCTGGCCGTCCCGGCGATGGGCGCCGTGCTGCACACCCTGAACATCCGGCTCTTCCCCGAGCAGCTGACGTTCGTCGCCAACCACGCCGAGGACCAGGTCGTCATCGTCGACGGCACGCTCGTCCCGCTGCTGGCCAAGCAGCTGCCCGAGTTCAAGACCGTCCGGCACGTCATCGTGGCCAACGGCGACGCGGCGTCGCTTCAAGCACCGGACGGCGTCCAGGTGCACGCCTACGCCGAGCTGCTGGCCGCCCAGCCGGACACCTTCGACTGGCCGGAAGTGGACGAGCGCTCCGCCGCCGCGATGTGCTACACCTCGGGCACGACGGGTGACCCCAAGGGCGTCGCCTATTCACACCGCTCGATCTGGCTGCACTCGATGCAGGTCTGCATGAGCGACAGCATGAACCTCGCGCAGAGCGACAAGGCGCTGGCCATCGTGCCGCAGTTCCACGCGATGGCGTGGGGCCTGCCGTACGCGGCGCTGATGGTCGGCGCGTCGCTGGTGATGCCGGACCGCTTCCTCCAGCCGGCCCCGCTCGCGGCGCTGCTCGCGGCCGAGAAGCCGACGTTCGCCGGCGCGGTCCCGACCGTCTGGCAGGGCCTGCTCGCCCACCTCGAAGCACACCCGCAGGACATCTCCCACCTGCGCGAAGTCGTCGTCGGCGGGTCGGCGGTGCCGCCGTCGCTGATGCACGCGTTCCAGGAGAAGCACAAGGTGTCGATCCTGCACGCGTGGGGCATGACCGAGACGTCGCCGCTGGGCAGCGTCGCCCGCCCGCCGGCGTCCGCGACCGGTGACGAGGCCTGGCGCTACCGCTACACGCAGGGCCGCTTCCCGGCGTCCGTCACCGCGCGGCTGATCGACGACGACGGCACGGTGCTGCCCTGGGACAACGAGGCCGTCGGCGAGCTCGAGGTCCAGGGCCCCTGGATCGCCGGCTCGTACTACGGCGGTTCGCAGGTCGACCCGGACAAGTTCCACGACGGCTGGCTGCGCACCGGTGACGTCGGCAAGATCAGCGCCGACGGCTACCTGACCCTGACCGACCGCGCCAAGGACGTCATCAAGTCCGGCGGCGAGTGGATCTCCTCGGTCGACCTGGAGAACCAGGTCATGGGCCACCCGGCGGTGGCCGAGGCCGCGGTCGTCGGCATCCCGGACGAGAAGTGGGACGAGCGGCCGCTGGTCGCCGTCGTGCTCAAGGAGGGGCAGACCGCCACACCGGAAGAGCTGCGCGACTTCCTGAGCGACAAGGTCGCGAAGTGGCAGCTGCCGGAGAACTGGACGTTCGTGGACGAAGTCCCCAAGACGAGCGTCGGCAAGTTCGACAAGAAGCGGATCCGCGCGTCCTACTCCGAGGGAAAGCTCGACATCGCCCAGCTCTAACGGGTAAATCTCCGGCGAGTCTTCATGCCTCTGAAGGCCACCATGAGGGAACCTAACGCCCTCATGGTGGCCTTCAGAGCACGTCGGAGGGGTTCTGGGGATGCATAACAGGCGCAAGTTCTTGGCGTTGGCGGGTGCGGGCGCGCTGACCGCGGCGTGCGGGTCGAACACCGGGCGGCAGGGTGACCCGCCGCCCTCGACGGCGTACTCGGCGGGGCCGCCGCCGTCGGACGCCCCGAAGGTCACGCTCCAGCAGTGGTACCACGCCTACGGCGAGGACGGCGTCCAGGAAGCCGTGAAGCGGTACGCCGCGAGCTACCCCGGCGCGACCGTGAACGTGCAGTGGAACCCCGGCGACTACGACTCCAAGATCGTCACCGCGCTGCAGAACAGCAAGGTGCCGGACGTCTTCGAGGCGCAGGTCAAGATCGACTGGGTGCGGCAGAACCAGGTGGTCTCGCTCGACGACGTCATCGCGCCGGTGAAGGGCGACTTCAGCCCGGCCGTGCTGGCCGCGCAGACCGTCGAGGGCAAGGTCTACGGCATCCCGCAGGCCACCGACACGCAGGTGCTCTTCTACCGCAAGAGCCTGCTGCAGGCCGCCGGCGTGCAGCCGCCGCAGACGGTCGACGAGCTGATCGACGCGGCGGCGAAGCTGACGAAGGATGGCATCAAGGGCCTCTTCGCCGGCAACGACGGCGGCGTCGGCGTGCTCACCGGCCCGCTGCTGTGGTCGGCGGGCCTCGACTACCTCAAGAACGGCAACCGCGAGGTCGGCTTCGACGACCCGCGCGCGGCGACCGCGCTGGGCAAGCTGCACACGCTCAACACCAACGGTTCCCTGCTGCTCGGCGCGCCGGCCGACTGGTCGGACCCCGGCGCGTTCGTCGACGGGCTCGCCGCGATGCAGTGGACCGGGCTGTGGAACGTGCCGAAGATCCGCTCGGCGTTCGACGACGACTTCGGCGTGCTCCCGTTCCCCAAGCTGGACGGCAGCGGGGCGCCGTCGGTGCCGGTCGGCGCGTACGGCGCGATGGTCAACGCCAAGAGCGAGCACGTCGCCGAGGCCAAGGCGTTCGTGAAGTGGCTGTGGATCGACCAGACGCAGAACCAGCTCGAATTCGCGACGAAGTTCGGCTTCCACGTGCCGGCCCGCCAAAGCCTGATCGACCGCGCGGACAACCTCAAGAACGGCCCGGCCGCCGACGCGGCCCGGTTCGTCAAGGAGAACAGCCACCTCGTCGGCGGTCCGGTGTGGACGCAGCAGGCGAACACGGCGCTGTCCGACGCGGCCGCGAAGATCGCCAAGGAGGGCGCGGACCCGGCGGCCCAGGTCAAGACGGCGGTCGAGGTGGCGAAGGCCGAGCTGAAGCGCCTGTTCGGATGAAGCGGCGCGACACGCGCGCGTTCTGGCTGTTCGTCGGGCCGTTCCTGCTGGGGCTGGCGATCTTCGCGTACCTGCCGATCGGCTGGAGCGCGTACCTTTCGTTCTTCGACGCGCGGAACACCGTGACCCCGACGGACTTCGTCGGGCTGGACAACTACGGGCACATGCTCACCGACGAGCCGTTCCTGTCGAGCCTGGGCACGTTCAGCGTGTTCGCGGTCTTCATCGTGCCGCTGACGTTCGTGCTGTCGCTGGCGCTCGCGCTCGGCGTCAACCAGCTGCGGTTCGCGCGCGCGTTCTTCCGTTCGGTGTTCTTCCTGCCGTTCGCGTGCTCGTACGTCGTGGCGTCGCTGATCTGGAAGACGTCGTTGTTCTCGGGTGTCCGATACGGACTGGCGAACACGGTGCTTTCGGTCTTCGGGGTGGACCCGGTGGCGTGGACCGGGACGGTGCACCCGCCGCTGTACTGGATCGTGCTGGTGACGGCCCGGTTGTGGCTGCAGCTGGGCTTCTACATGATCCTGTTCATCGCGGCGCTGCAACGGATCCCGCAGCACCTCTACGAAGCGGCGTGGCTCGACGGCGCGAAGCCGGGCTGGCAGGTCTTCCGGTACGTGACGCTCCCGCAGCTGCGCTCGACGGCGGTGGCGGTGCTGCTGCTGAACCTGATCAACGCCTACCAGGCGTTCGACGAGTTCTACAACATCATGGGCGACAGCCGCGGCTACCCGCCCTTCGCCCGGCCGCCCCTGGTCTACCTCTACTACACGTCGCTGGGCTCCGGCGGCCAGGACCTCGGCCGCGGCAGCGCGGGCGCGGTGATCCTGGCGCTGATCATCGCGCTCGTCACCCTGGTGCAGGGCCGGGTGCTGCGCTTCGGGAGGACGGCATGAGGGCGTTCCTCCGCTGGGCCGCCTTGATCGTGGCGGCGGTCCTGTTCCTGCTGCCCTTCTACCTGTTGCTGCGCAACGGCTTGGCGTCCCGGGCCGAGATCACCGCTCCCGAGTGGACGTTCTTCCCGTCCACGGTGCACTGGGAGAACTTCTCGAAGCTGTTCTCCTCGGACGACGTCCCGTTCGCCGGGAGCCTGCTCAACTCGGCGATCGTGGCGGTGCTGCAGACGGCCGGCCTGCTGGTGCTCTGCTCCCTGGCCGGCTACGGCCTGGCGCGGATCCCGTACCGCCACGCCAAGATCGTGTTCTACGCGGTGCTGGCGACCCTGATGATCCCGACGTCGGTGACGTTCGTGCCGAGCTTCGTGGTGGTTTCGTCACTGGGCTGGCTGTCGGACTTCCGCGGCCTGGTGATCCCCGGGCTGTTCAGCGCGTTCAGCGTGTTCCTGTTCCGCCAGTACTTCCTGGACTTCCCGCGCGAGCTGGAGGAAGCCGGGCGGGTGGACGGGCTCACCCGCTGGGGCGTGTTCTGGCGGATCGTGGTGCCGAATTCGAAGGGGTTCTTCGCGGCGATCGCGGTCATCACGGTGATCGGCAGCTGGAACGCGTTCCTGTGGCCGCTGATCATCGCCCAGTCGCCGGATTCGTGGACGGTCCAGGTGGCGCTGTCGGGGTTGCTGACGGCGCAGAACCCGCAGCTGAACCTGCTGTTCCTGGCGGCGGCGGTGTCAATCCTGCCGATCGTGCTGCTGTTCGCGTTCCTGCAGCGGTACCTCGTGCGCGGCGTGACCGAGTCCGGCCTGACGGGCTGAACCGCCACCACAGCAGGGCCGGCGTCAGCACGAGCGCGCCGCCGTCGGTGACCACCGAGGGCAGCAGGCCCGGCCAGCCGTACAGGTCGAGCGTCGCCCGCCACACCGACGGCGGGATCGCGAACACGCCCGCCGCCTGGGTCGCGTTCACCGCCAGGACCAGCCAGAACACCCACCTTCGACCGGTCAAGGCCAGTAGCCCCAGGAGGTTCCCGGCCAGGTAGACGTCTCCGACCAGCCTCAGCCCCGTCAGGAAGCCGTCCGACGGCGGCGCGCCGGCCAGGACAGCCGCGCGCGCCACCAGGTCGTGGTCGATCACCACGAAGTTCTGCAGTGCCGTGCCGATCGCGAAAAGCAGCGAGCACCCCGCTGTCCACCACCGCATCCCGAGCCCCCTCTATCAGCGATAGAGACCAATCTATCACTGATAGAGTGCGCCGGGTGCCGCTCGACCGCCGTCAGATCACCGAAGCCGCCCTCGAACTCCTCGACGAGGCCGGGCTCGCCGAGCTGAGCACGCGACGGCTCGCCGCCAGGCTCGGCGTCAGCTCGCCGACGCTGTACTGGCACGTCAAGGACAAAGCGCAGCTCCTCGACCTGCTCGCCGAAGCCGTCTGCGAGGACGCGTTCGACATCGACGGGACGCGGGATTGGCGCGGACAGCTCGAGCAGGGTCTGCACCAGTTCCGCGCGCTCCTGCTGAGGCACCGCGACGCCGCGACCCTGCTCCGGGACCGCCTGCCGGGGCCGAACCGCCTCGCCCACATCGAAACGACGTGCCGGATCCTCCTCGAAGCCGGCTTCACGCCCGAGGACACCGCGGGCATCGCCCGGCTGCTCACCGCGCACGTCTTCGCGTCGGCCGAGACGCCCGCGCGGCCGGATCCCGAGTTCCAGCGCCGGCTGGACGGCTTCCCCGCGGTCAAGGCCCTCGGTCCGGCGTTCGCCCGCACCAGCGCCGACGACCTGTTCGCCCTCGGCACCGAAGTCATCCTGGACGGTCTCGCCGCGCGGCGGAAATGACCACGACCTTCGGCGGTACACCCACCTCGACGCCCGTGACAGGGTAGCTCGAAATGTCACGTTCACCGCCCGGTCACCGACGTCCGGCACGGTGCTGGCAACCGAGAAGACTGGGGAGCGACTGTGCCGATCGTTCCCCAATCCGGCCACAGTCACGGCCGAATGATTGCGCAGCAACGGTTGCGTACCGCTCGAAGGTCGGCCTACTTTTGGCCGGATTGGGGAACAACCATGGCCGAACTCACCCGGCGCACCGTCGCCACCGCGGGCGCCGCCGGTCTCGGGCTCCTGCTCTGCACGCCCACCGCGAACGCCCTCGACCGCGCCCTGCGGCTCACCGGCACGCGGTCGGTCAGCACCACCGGCACCACGCTCGAGCAGGTCGCGACGGCGTCGGGCACCGGCTACTCGCGGCTGTCCGCGGGCCCGGGCTGGCCCCTGGTCGTCCGGAGCGACCTCGCCGCGCCGCAGAGCGGCCGCGACGACCGCCGCCGCGCGCTCAGCGCCTTCGTGCAGTTCACCGACCTGCACATCACCGACACCGAAAGCCCCGCGCGGTTCGAGTACCTGCACCCCTTCATCGGCTCCGCGCACCGGCCGCAGGAAGCGCTCGGCACCGTGGCCACCAGCGCGCTGGTCGAGCGCGTCAACAGCGTGCGGCAGGGCCCGTTCACCGGGCGGCCGTTCGACCTGATGGTCACCACCGGCGACAACACCGACAACCACGAGCTGATCGAGCTCGACTGGTTCCTCAAGGTCCTCAACGGCGGCACCGTCACCCCGGGCTCCGGCGACCCGAACGCCTACGAAGGCGTCCAGAGCTCGGGCAACAAGGAGTACTGGAACCCCTCGATCCCGGGCGTCGGCGACGACTACTCGGCCAAGGGCTTCCCGCAGCTGCCGGGCCTGCTCGAAGCGGCCATGAAGACGTTCACCGCGCCGGGCCTCGACGTGCCGTGGTTCTGCACCTTCGGCAACCACGACGACAGCATCGTCGGCTCGCTGCCGGCCCGGATCCCCGGCATCGACGCCTGGTACACCGGCAAGTACAAGGTCATCGGCAAGGACGAGACCACCGCGAAGAAGCTCGCCGACGCCATCAAGAAGCCGGGTTCGAGCATCCCGGTCGCCGAGCTGTTCGGCGGTTCCGGCACCATCCGCGAGATCACGCCGGACGCGCGGCGCCGCCCGTTCAGCACCGGCGAGTTCGTCCGCGCGCACCTGGATGCGGCCAACACCGGGCCCGGCCCGGCCGGCCACGGCTTCACCAGCGCCAACGCCGACGGCAAGAACGTCTACTACACGTTCCGGATCGCCCCGGGCATCACCGGGATCAGCCTCGACACGACCACCGACGCCGGGTTCGCGGACGGCTCGATCGGGCTGGCGCAGTACTCCTGGGTGGAGTCGACGCTCAAGCGCAACAGCTCGGCGTACTACGACTTCTTCGGCCGCAAGGTCACCCACGCCGTCACCGACGAGCTGTTCATCCTGTTCAGCCACCACACCAGCGGCTCGATGGGCAACCTGCTGCCGGACTCGCGTCACCTGCTCGACCCGCGCCTGGACGGCAACGCGTTCGTCGCACTGCTCAAGCGGTTCCCGAACGTGCTGGCCTGGGTCAACGGCCACACGCACCGCAACCAGATCACGGCGCACGCCGGGAACACCCCGCAGCAGGGCTTATGGGAGATCAACACCGCGTCGCACGTCGACTTCCCGCAGCACGCCCGGATCGTCGAGGTCGCGGACAACGCCGACGGCACGTTGTCGCTGTTCACGACGTTGATCGAGGCGGAGGCGCCGTACGCGGTGGACTACGGCGCCCGGACCCCGCAAGCGCTTGCGTCGCTGTACCGCGAACTGTCCTACAACGACATCCACACCGACCCGGGCCGCGTCGGCGCAAGCGGGGACCACAACACCGAGCTGCTGCTGGTCAACCCGCTGTCCTGACGTTACGTCGGAGGTAATCGCCCCGCGGCGGGCTTTCGGGCAAGCTGCGGGGCATGACCGATCCCGAGGGCACGCAGCTCTTCCACCGCTCCATGCCGTTCTCCGAGCGCCTCGGCGTCGAGGTGCTGGAACACGGGCGCGCGCTCGTCCGCAGCCGGCTGAAGTGGGACGAGAGCCTCTGCACGCTCGGTGGCGCGCTGCACGGGGGTGCGCTCATGGCGCTGGCCGACTCGACCGGGGCCGTGTGCGCGTTCCTCAACCTGCCTGAAGGCGGGCAGGGCACGACCACCGTCGAGTCGAAGACGAACTTCCTGCGCGCGGTGCGTTCGGGCTACGCCGTTGCGTCGTCCAGACCACTGCACGCCGGGCGCAAGTTCGTCGTGGTGGAGACGGAGATCCACGACGACGAGGGCAAGTTGGTCGCGAAAGTGACACAGACGCAGGCCGTCCTGTAGGTACCTGTTTACATACCTCGCCGGACCGGCGAAAATCCTCGCCTACTGGGTGGGTCGAGCGAGGAGCCGCGATGCGGGTACGCAGTCTGTTCACATTGTTGTCGGTTGTCGTGCTGACAGCCGTAACCGTTCAGGTCGCCGAAGCGGGGCCGCGCGACGACGAAGCCGTCGACTACCACGAGTGGACCGGCGGCCGCTTCCACGAAGGCGACTTCGCCGGGCTCGCGCTGACCCGGGACGGCCTGCGCATCACCCGCCCGATCGGCACCGTGCAGCACACCGAGCCGGAGCTCGGCACGACGCGGACGTACGAGTACAGCCAGTGGACGTCGCCCTCGTACCGGCAGGGCTTCGGCGCGACGCAGCTGGTCGCGTCCTGGAACGCAAAGACGCCGGCCAAGACGTGGCTGCAGGTCGAGGCGCAGGGCCGGACGTCGGCGGGCGCCGAAACCGGGTGGTACGTGATGGGCCGCTGGGCCAGCGGGGACGCCGATGTCCTCCGCACCAGCGTCGACGGCCAGGACGACGCGAACGCGCTGGTGGACGTCGACACGCTGGTCACGAAGGCCGGGGTGACGCTGAAGTCGTACAAGCTGCGGATCAGCCTCTACCGCGAAGCCGGCTCGGGCGCGACGCCGTCGGTGTCGCTGCTGGGCGCGATGACGTCCGCGGTGCCGGACCGCTTCGAGGTGCAGCCGACGAAGCCGGGCCGCGCCACCGGGATCGAACTGAAGGTGCCCACCTACGCGCAGAACCTCCACAAGGGACAGTTCCCGCAGTACGGCGGGGGCGGCGAGGCGTGGTGCAGCCCGACGTCGACCGAGATGGTGGCCGAGTACTGGGGCAAGAAGCCGTCCGCCGAGGAGATGTCGTGGATCCCGGCCGACTACGTCGACCCGCAGGTGGCGTTCGCGGCGCGCTACACCTACGACCACGCCTACGACGGCACCGGGAACTGGCCGTTCAACACCGCCTACGCGGCGTCGCGCGGGTTGAAGGGCCACATCACGCGGCTGCACTCGCTGAACGAGCTGGAGGGCTACATCGCCCGCGGCATCCCGGTGATCACGTCGCAGTCGTTCCTCGCTTCGGAGCTGGACGGCGCCGGCTACGGGACGGCGGGCCACATCATGGTCGTCGTCGGGTTCACGAAGGACGGCGACGTGATCGCCAACGACCCGGCGGCCAGCAGCAACGACCGCGTCCGGAACGTCTACAAGCGCGACCAGTTCGAGAAGATCTGGCAGCGGACCAAGCGCTACCGCGCGGACGGCACGGTGGCGGGCGGCCCCGGCGGCATCGCGTACATCATCACCCCCGCCTGATGTTCGCGAAGGCCACCTTCAGGAACCCTACGTTCCTGAAGGTGGCCTTCACGGCTTCACCAGGTCTTGCCGGCCTGCTCCCGGATCGCGCGGTTGATCCGGTTGAAGAAGCCGGTGAGCGCGATGTTCAGGACGATCGCCGACAGCTGCTTGTCGTCGAAGTGCACGGCGGCGGCCGCCCAGATCTCGTCGGTGACGCCGGGCCGGCCGTCCTGGATCCGCGTCGCGGCTTCGGTCAGCGCGAGCACCGCCCGCTCCGGCTCGGTGAAGAACGGCGTCTCGCGCCAGGTGACGACGTTGTGCAGCCGTTCGTCGGTTTCCCCCTGCCGCTTCGCCGACGCGACACCCGCGAAGACGCACGGGCTGCAGCCGTTGATCTGACTGGCCCGCAGGTGGACCAGTTCGAGCAGCAGCGGGTCGACCCCGGCGCCGTGCACCGCCTTGAACAGCTGCTGGACCGCGCCGACCACCTCGGGGCTGCTCTCGCTCGTCAGCCGTGCTTCCATCGTTTCCTCCATCGGTTACCTGTGCCCCTCCGGGCTCGTCACCACCACGACGGAGCCGGACCGAGGAAGGTAACGACATGCCCGACACGCTGGCCGAAGCGTTCGAAGCCCGGCGCGAGCGCCTGCTCGCGGTGGCGCACCGCCTGCTCGGGTCGCACGCCGACGCCGAGGACGCGGTCCAGGAGGCCTGGCTGCGCCTGTCCCGCCAGGACGCGGCGGCCATCGAAAACCTCGACGGCTGGCTGACCACGGTGGTCGGCCGGATCAGCCTGGACGTCCTGCGCTCGCGCAAGTCCCGCCCCGAGTCCCCGTACGACGAGATCGTGGTGGCGATCGACGACGGCACCGAGGACGTCGCCCGCGCCGACTCGGTGGGCTTGGCGCTGCTGGTGGTCCTCGAGTCGCTGGGGCCCGCCGAGCGGCTGGCGTTCGTGCTGCACGACCTGTTCGCGGTGCCGTTCGAGGAGCTCGGCCGCATCCTGGGCAAGTCCGCGGGAGCGACGAAGATGCTGGCCAGCCGCGCCCGCCGCAAGGTGCGGGCCGCGGACCGGCCGCCGGCGGCGGGAGGTTCCTCGCAGCGCGAAGTGGTCCAGGCGTTCCTGCGCGCGGCCCACGACGGCGACTTCGAGAGCTTGCTGCGGGTCCTCGACCCGGACGTCCAGCTGACGGTGGACACCCCGGGCGGCGTGGTGGTGGTACTGGGCGCGACGAAGGTGGCGGCGGGCGCCCAGTTCGGCGCGGCGTCCGACGGGAGCGCGGTGCTGGTCGGCGGGCTGCCGGGCGTGGTGGCGTGGCGCGGGGACGGATCGCCGTTGTCGGTGGTGGCGTTCGTGGTCGCGGACGGCCGGGTCACCGGCATCGCCGCGGTGGCCGACCCGGCGCGGCTGGCGTCGATGACGCTGCCGGAGCCGTCATGACATCCACCACCGCAGTTGCGGAGGGCGCAACTTGTTGCGTGATCGCCACCGAACCTCACTCATGCGGATGTCGCCATCTCCGCGTGATCCGTGATTAGCTGCGGGCAGGACCAGCAGGAGCCGGAAGGTGGATTCGCATGCCGTACGAGGTGCAGGGGGTCGTTTCGCGGGCGAAGGGCGAACTCGTCTCGCTCGAAACCGTCGTCGTGCCCGATCCCGGGCCCGGCGAGGCCGTCGTGAACGTGCAGGCCTGCGGGGTCTGCCACACCGACCTGCACTACCGCGAAGGCGGGATCAACGACGACTTCCCGTTCCTGCTCGGCCACGAAGCCGCCGGTGTCGTGGAAGCCGTCGGGGACGGCGTCACCGATCTCGAGCCCGGTGACTACGTCATCCTCAACTGGCGCGCGGTCTGCGGCACCTGCCGGGCCTGCAAGCGCGGCAAGCCGTGGTACTGCTTCGCCACCTTCAACGCCGCCCAGCCGATGACGCTGGCCGACGGCACCAAGCTGTCGCCCGCGCTCGGCGTCGGCGCCTTCCTCGAGAAGACGCTCGTCCACAGCGGACAGTGCACCAAGGTCGACCGCGAAGCCGAACCCGCCGTCGCCGGGCTGCTCGGCTGCGGGGTCATGGCCGGGCTCGGCGCCGCCATCAACACCGGCGCCGTCACGCGCGGGGACTCGGTCGCCGTGATCGGCTGCGGCGGCGTCGGGGACGCCGCCATCGCGGGCGCGAAGCTGGCCGGCGCCACGACGATCGTCGCGATCGACATGGACGACCGGAAGCTGGACTGGGCCAAGGACTTCGGCGCCACCCACACGGTGAACAGCCGGGGCCTTTCCGAAGCGCAGGTCGTCGAAGCCATGCAGGACGCGACGAACTCCTTCGGCCCGGACGTCGTCATCGACGCGGTCGGCCGCCCCGAAACCTGGCGCCAGGCGTTCTACGGGCGCGACCTCGCCGGCACCGTCGTGCTGGTCGGCGTGCCGACGCCGGACATGCGGCTGAACGACCTGCCGCTGATCGACTTCTTCTCGCGCGGCGGCTCGCTGAAGTCGTCCTGGTACGGCGACTGCCTGCCCAGCCGCGACTTCCCGATGCTCGTCGACCTCTACCTGCAGGGCCGGCTGCCGCTGGACAAGTTCGTCACCGAACGGATCGGCGTCGACGGCGTCGAGCAGTCCTTCGAGCGGATGCACCGCGGCGAGGTCCTGCGCAGCGTGGTGACGTTCTGACCCTCTTCACCGACGACGAGTACCCGGCCGAGCCCTACCCCGGGTCGCGGCCGGGCTACTCGTTCGTGCACTTCGACGGGGTCGGGCACCCGCTCGACACCGCACCCGACGGCTGGCGGGACCGGCTGGCCGTGCTGGCGTACGGCTCGAACGCGAACCCGTCGAAGATCAGCTGGCTGCGCGCGCGGCTCGGGCTCGAAGGCCCGGTCGTGGTGGCGCACGCGCGCTGCGCCGGGCTCGCCGCGGTGTGGGCCGCCGGGTTCCGCGTGGTCGACGACCAGCGGCCGGCCACCATCACCGCGCTGGACGGCGTCGAGGAGCACGCCGTCTGGTTCGTGACGCCGGACCAGCTGGCGGTGCTCGACCGCTGCGAGGGCCGCGGCACCCGCTACCACCTGGCCCGGCTGACCGAACCCGACGTCACCCTCGAAGACGGCACCCGGCTGACCGAGGTGCACACCTACGTCGGCGCCGCGCCGATCCGCTACCCCCTGCTGGTGGACGGCGAGCCGGTGCGCACCACCGACGTCCCGCAGGCCGAAGCGGCGGCGCTCGAAGGCGTCGCCGCGGACGGCCACGGCGTGCCGTGCGAAGTGCTCAGACCAGTTTCCCCGGGTTGAGGATCCCGGTCGGGTCCACCGCGGACTTCGCCGCCCGCAGCACTTCCACGCCCAGCGAGCCGATTTCCGCGCTCAGGTAGGGCGCGTGGTCGACGCCGACCGCGTGGTGGTGGGAGATCGTGCCGAGCCCGGTGATCGCCTCGCACGCCGCCGCCTTCGCGCGCTGCCACTGGCCGACCGGGTCGGCTTCGTCGCGGGCCGTCAGCACCGTGAAGTACAGCGACGCGCCGGTTTCGTACGCGTGCGAAATGTGGCACATCACGATCGCCGGGCCGAGCGACGCCGTCAGCGCGGCGCGGACGTCGTCGCGCAGTTCGTCCACATTGGACCAGTAGGCCGCGGTTTCCAGCGTCTCGACGCAGATCCCCCGGTCCAGCAGCGCGTCGCGCTGGCGGGGTCCGGCGAACCGGCCGTGACGCCAGGACTCGCCGAGCGCCTTGCCGACGCGCACCGCGCCCAGCGCCTTCAGCCGGCGCGTGGTCTCGCGGCGGCGCACCGCGACGTCGTGCGCGGTGCCTTCCCAGCCGACGATGAGGAAGCATGGCCGCCGCACCCCGCGCGCGGCGAGGTAGCGGCGCAGCGCCCCCGTCTTGAGACCCGCGTTCAGCGCCAGCGAAACCTCGGTTTCGTCCACATCGGACAGCCGGGTGACGTCGGCGAGCGCGTGGTGCTGCGCGAGGTCGCGGACCGCCTCGCGGCCGGCTCCCCAGCCGGGCAGCGCGTACCCCTCGTACCGGCGGACCGCCGGTGCCGGCCGCACCCGCAGCGCGACCTCGGTGATCACGCCGAGCGCCCCTTCGCTGCCGATCGCGAGCTGGCGCAGGTCCGGCCCGGCGGCAGACGCGGGCGCCACGCCGAGCTTCCACTCGCCGCGCGGGGTCGCCAGCCGCACGCCGGTGACCATGTCCTCGAACCGCCCGTAGCCCGACGAGGCCTGGCCGGCCGAGCGCGTCGCCGCGAAGCCGCCGATCGTGGCCCGCTCCCACGACTGCGGGATGTGCCCGAGCGTCAGGCCGTGCTCGCCGAGGAGGCGCTCGGCTTCGGGCCCGCGGACGCCGGCCTGCAGCACGGCGATGCGCGACTCGGCGTCGACCGACACCAGCGCGTCGAGCCGGACGAGGTCGAGCGCGATCACCGACGCCTTGTCGCCGCGCAGCGCCGCGACGCCGCCGACCACCGACGTGCCGCCGCCGAACGGGACGACGCCGATGTCGTGCCGGACGCACGCGTCGAGCACCGACTGGACCTCGTCGGCGTCGGCGGGGAGCACGACCGCGTCGGGCACCGGGAACGCCACCGCTGCCGACCGGCGCCGCAGCAGGTCGAGGTAGGACAGCCCGGTCGCCCTCGCCAGCCGCGCCGCGTCGTCCACCAGCACGTTCTCCGCGCCGACCACTTCCGACAACGCGTCGGCTGCAGATTCGTCCAGTTTCCGTGACGGTATTTCCACCGGCAATTCGCTCGCCGGGGCAGCACCGGGGGCCACTTGGCCGATACGCTGTTCAAGCCACTTGGCCGCTCGCGCGGGCAGCTGGGCGGCATCGGCGGCTTCCGCGGTCCAGGACCGGCGGAGACGGTGGTCAATGAGCGCGTTCACGACTACAGTGTGACATATGGACGTGAAACGTCACACCACGCAGACGGCGGGACCCTCCGCGCTCGCGGACACCCGCAGCCGTCAGACGGCGACCAGAGTGGCCGATGACGTGCTGCTCGACGCCGCGCGCTCGTGCGTGCTGGCCGTCGGTGTGCGCCGCACCACACTCGCCGAAATCGCCCGCACCGCCCGCGTCAGCCGCATGACGGTCTACCGCCGCTTCCCCGACGTCCGCAGCGTGCTCGCGGCGCTGATGACCCGCGAGTTCAGCGGGCTGCTGCGCACGGCGAGCGAGCGCGGCGCCGACGCCGCGGACAGCCGCGAGCGGCTCGTGCTCATCGCTTCGGCCGGCGTCCGCGCGCTGTCGGCCGACCCGCTGTTCCGCACGCTCCTCGACGTCGACCCCGAGCTCGTGCTGCCGTACATCGTCGAGCGGCTGGGCGCGACCCAGAAGTTCGCCGAGCAGGCGATGCACCAGCTCCTGGCGGCCGGCCACCAGGACGGCTCGATCCGGCGCGCCCCGGTCGCGGCCCAGTCCCGGGCGGTGCTGCTGGTGGTCCAGTCGTTCGCGTTCTCGCTGCGGCCCGCGACCGCGGACGTCGACGAAGCGGCGCTGCTGGCGGAATTCACGCACGTGCTCGACGCGGCTTTGAAGCCGTGACGTCCGGCTCCCTCAACGCGCGCCGCCGCGACCGCGAACTCACCGAGCTGGCCTCGGGCGAGCGCGTCGACGTCGTCGTGGTCGGCGGCGGCGTCACCGGCACGGGCATCGCACTGGACGCGGCTTCCCGCGGGCTGTCGGTGGCGCTGGTGGAAGCGCACGACCTCGCGTTCGGGACTTCGCGCTGGTCTTCGAAGCTCGTGCACGGCGGCCTGCGGTACCTGGCGCACGGGGAGCTGGGCCTGGCGCACGAAAGCGCTGTCGAGCGGGGCATCATGATGACGCGGACCGCGCCGCACCTGACGCGCGCGATGCCGCAGCTGTTCCCGTTGTACCCCAGCACTTCCCGGGCCCAGCAGGCGCTGGTGGCCGCCGGGCTCCGGGCGGGCGACGCGCTCCGCCGGGCGGCGCGCACGCCGTCGTCGGTGCTGCCGCGGCCGCGGACCATCCCTCCCGTCGAAGCGCTGGCGCTGGCTCCGGGGCTTTCCGCGCACGGGCTGCGCGGCGCCCTCTTGGCCTACGACGGCGCACTGGTCGACGACGCCCGGCTGGTGGTTTCCCTGGCCCGCACGGCGGCGTCGTTCGGCGCGCGAATCCTGACGCGCCTGTCGGCTTCGTCGCTCTCGGCGGACCGGGTCGCGGTCGTCGACGGCGTTTCGGGCGACTCGTTCGACATCCACGCGCGCCAGGTGATCAACGCGACGGGCGTGTGGGCGGGCACCCTGACCGGCTCGGTGCGCCTGCGGCCGTCGCTCGGTTCGCACCTGGTGCTCGCGCCGGGGACGGTGCCGATGGGCACGACGTCGGTCAACATCGGCGTGCCCGGCGAGACCAACCGGTTCGTCTTCCTGCTCCCCCAGCCCGACGGGCGGGTCTACCTGGGACTCACGGACGAGCCGGTCTCGGGTTCGATCCCCGACGTGCCGACGGTCCCCGAGTCCGATGTGGACTTCCTGCTGTCGCTGGCTTCCTCGGTGCTCTCGCGGCCGCTGACCCGGGCGGACGTGGCGGGTTCGTACGCCGGGTTGCGGCCGCTGGTCGAAGGCAGCGGCGGGCGGTCGGCGGACCTGTCCCGCAAGCACGCCGTGCTGGCCGGTGCCGACGGGTTGCTGACCGTGGTCGGCGGCAAGCTGACCACTTACCGCCGGATGGCGGAGGACGCCGTCGACGCGGCGATCCGCCTGGCCGGCCTCCCCGTTTCACCGTGCCGGACGGCGCGGTTGCCTTTGCTGGGCGCGGCTCCGCGCCCGGAGCTGTCCCTTGTGGACGCTCCGGCGCGGCTGGTGGCGCGGTACGGGACCGAGGCCCCGCGCGTGGCGGCGCTGGGCGAACTGGACGCGGAGTTCGCGGCGCCGGTGGCACCCGGCACCGGGATCACGGCGGCGGAGGTCGTGTGGGCGGTCCGCAACGAGGGGGCGCTGGACGTCTCGGACGTGCTGGAGCGCCGCACGCGGCTGGCGTTGGTCCCGGCGGACGCGGAAGCCGCGCGGGCCCGGGTCGCGGAACTCGTCGACAAGTCGCTGGCCGGACTCGCCTGAGCGTGGTGACCAGCCCCACGCCGACCATCCGACGAGCTTGCCGGGCGTTCGCGTGGCTTAGGGTGAGGACATGACCGAGGGGACGCTGGAGATCGACGGGATCTCCAAGCGCTACGGCACGAAGGTCGCGCTGGACGGCGTCTCGTTCGACGTCCGCGCCGGGGAGCTGTTCGGCTTCGTCGGCAGCAACGGGGCCGGGAAGACCACGACGATGCGGATCGCGCTGGGGGTGCTCGCCGCCGACGGCGGGGAGGTGCGCTTCGACGGCAGGCCGGTCACGCACGAGGCCCGCACGCACATCGGTTACATGCCGGAGGAACGCGGCCTGTACCCGAAGATGAAGGTGCTGGACCAGCTGGTCTACCTCGCCGAGCTGCACGGTCTCGGCACCAACGAGGCCCACCGCAACGCCGAGGCGTGGATCACCCGGCTCGGGCTGGCCGAGCGCCGCAAGGACGAGGTGCAGAAGCTCAGCCTCGGCAACCAGCAGCGCGTCCAGCTGGCCGCGGCCCTGGTGCACGACCCGGCCGTGCTGGTGCTCGACGAGCCGTTCTCCGGCCTCGACCCCCTCGCCGTCGACGTGATGAGCGGGGTGCTGCGGGAAAAGGCCGCCGCCGGCGTGCCCGTGGTGTTCTCCAGCCACCAGCTCGACCTCGTCGAACGGCTCTGCGACCGGGTCGGGATCATCCGCGGGGGCCGGATGGTCGCCGTCGGCGCGGTTGCCGAACTGACCGCGGGCGCGAGCAGCAAGCTCGTGGTCACCGCGCCGGCCGCGCGCCCCGGCTGGGCCGCGGGCCTGCCCGGGGTGCGGGTCGCCGAGGACCACGGCGCCACCACCGTGCTCGACCTCGACCCGGGCGCCGACGACCAGGCCGTGCTCGCCGCGGCGCTGGCCACCGGACCGGTCACCGAGTTCAGCCGCCGTCGCCGCTCGCTGACCGAGCTGTTCCGCGACGCGGTGGCCGAAGAGGGGGGACGATGAAGACGTTGAGCGGACGGCGGGCCGTCTGGCTGGTGCTGAAGCGCGAGCTGAACACGCGGCTGCGCACGCGGTCGTTCGTGATCGGCACCGCGGTGCTGCTGGTGCTGCTGCTCGGCTACGTCGGGTTCCAGACCGCGCTGGCCGGCTCGTCGGACAAGAGCACGGTGGGGCTGACCGGGCAGGCGACCGGGATCGCCAAGCAGCTGCAGGTCGCCGCCGCGCAGTCCGGGCGCCAGGTCGAAACGGTCACCGTCACCGATCCGGCCGAGGGCAGGCAGGCGGTCGAGAACGGCGATCTCGACGCGCTCGTCTCGGGCAGCGCGGCGAAGCTGACCGCCACGTACAAGTCCGCTTTGGACGACCAGCTGCGCCGGGTGCTCGATCAGGTCGCCCAGCAGCAGGTGCTCGACGGCGTCCTGTCGTCCGCACAGCTCGAACCGGCCGTCGTGATGGCGCAGGTGAACAGCACCCACGTGCAGGACGACGCCCTCTCGCCCGAACCCGCCGACCACACGCAGCGGCTGGTCCTCGGCCTGATCGTCGCGTTCCTGCTCTACATGAGCATCATCACCTACGGGATGATGGTCGCCCAGGGCGTGGTCGAGGAGAAGTCGAGCCGGGTCGTGGAGCTGCTGCTCGCCAGCGTCCGGCCGTGGCAGCTGTTGCTGGGCAAGGTGATCGGCATCGGCCTGGTCGGCCTGACCCAGCTGGTGGTCCTCGGCGCGGTGGGCCTGCTGGCCGCGACGGTGACCGGCGTGTTCACCCTGTCCGGCTTCGCGACCGGCGCGGTGCTGTGGGGTTTGCTCTGGTACCTGCTCGGTTTCCTGTTGTACGCCACGATCTACGGCGCGCTCGGCTCGCTCGTGTCGCGGCAGGAAGACACGCAGTCGGTCGTCGGGCCGCTGAACATCATCCTCGTCATCGGGTTCGTGGCGGGCTTCAACCTGCTGCTGCAGGACCCCTCGGGCACGGCGGTGAAGGTCGTCTCGCTGGTCCCGCTGCTGTCCCCGATCCTGATGCCGGCCCGGATTTCCACCGGCGCGGCGGCGGGCTGGGAGATCGGGCTGTCGCTCGCGCTGACGCTGGCGTCCGTCGCGCTGCTGACCTGGCTGGGCGGCAAGATCTACGGCAACAGCGTCCTGCGCATCGGCAGCCGCATCAAGCTTTCGGAGGCCCTGCGTGGCTGATGTGCGGACGGCCGGGCCGGACGACGTCGCGGCGATCGTCCGGTTCGGCGAGACGCACATCCGGCCGCACTACGCACCGCTGATCGGCGCGGCCGCCGCGGACGCGCAGGTCCGCGACTGGTGGAACGAACCGCACCTCGCCGCGGCGGTGGCCGCCGGGCGGGTGGTCGTCGCCGATGACGAAGGCGGGCTCTCGGGCGTCGGGCAGCGTGGCCACGACGGGACCGACCACGTCGTCTACAAGCTCTACGTCCATCCCGAGCACCGCGGCCGCGGGCTCGGCCCGCGGTTGCTCGACGCCCTGGTCCGGCAGCTGCCCGCCGGTACCGGGCGCCTCTGCCTCGAACATTTCGCGGCCAACGAGCGGGCCGGCGCGTTCTACGAGCGCGAGGGCTTCACCGTGGACCGGGTCGAGCCGAGCGCCACCGGCGATCCCCGGCTCGCCATCGTGTGGCGCGCCCGGCCGCTGATCACGACGTGATCTTCCCGTAGCGCTCCAAGGAAACCTGGCGCTCGTGGGCGTGGTCGACCATGGGCTCCGGGTACTCCGCCGGCCGGTCCTTCAGCTTGTGCACCGCCTTGCCCTGGACCGGCCGCAGCTCCGGCACGTACTTCCGCACGTAGTCGCCGTTCGGGTCGAACTTCTCCCCCTGCGTCGTCGGGTTGAAGATCCGGAAGTACGGCGCCGCGTCGGTGCCGCAGCCCGCGACCCACTGCCAGTTCAGCTGGTTCGACGCCAGGTCGCCGTCCACGAGGTGCTTCATGAAGTGGCGCGCGCCCAGCCACCACGGCAGGTGCAGGTCCTTCACCAGGAAGCTCGCGACGACCATCCGCACCCGGTTGTGCATCCAGCCCTCGGCCAGCAGCTGCCGCATCCCCGCGTCGACGATCGGGTAGCCCGTCTTGCCCGCGCACCACCGCTCGAACGCCTCGGGGTCGGTGTCGTGCTTCATCCCGTCGAACCGCTTGTCGTAGTTCTTCCGCGCGGTTTCCGGCCGGTGCCACAGGACGTCGGCGTGGAACTCGCGCCAGCAGATCTCGCTGCGCAACGACTTCGCGCCGACGCGGTCGTCACCCGCCAGGTCCGCCAGGACGGTCCGCGGGTGGATGCACCCCCAGCGCAGGTACGGCGACAGCCGCGTGGTGCCCTCGCGGTCCGGGCGGTCGCGATCGGAGTCGTAGGTCTCGATGCCGTCGTCGAGGAACTCGTGCCAGACGTCGAGCGCGGCCTGCTCGCCCGGCTCGGGCAGGGTCGCGGAAACCTTGGGCGCCTTGGGTATCTTCAGCGAACGCGGCGGTTCCACCCAGTCCACAAGGGACGGTCCGGTGTCCGCGGGCGAGTGCCAGCCGCGCGCGGTCCAGGCGCGGTAGAACGGCGTGAAGACGCGGTAGGGATCGCCGTCCGGCTTGGTGACCCGGCCCGGCGTCACGGCATACGGGGAGCCCGTCTCGACCCAGTCGATGCCCTGCTCGGCCAACGCCTTCGCGACCTCGGCGTCCCGGCGGCGGCCGTACGGGCCGGTGTCGGCGCTGACGTGCACGGCGGCCGCGCCGATCTTCTTCGCGGCCTTCACGACCTCCGCCGCCGGCTCGCCGCGCACGAGCATCAGCCGGCCGCCGAGCTGCTCGTCCAGCTTCTCCAGGCAGCCGTACATGAAGGCCTCACGGGCGGCGCCGGACGGCTTGATGAGCGCCTCGTCGAGGACGTACAACGCGAGCACGTGCTTGCTGTGCTTCGACGCTTCGAGCAGGGCGGCGTGGTCGCCCAGCCGCAGGTCGCGGCGGAACCACAGGACGACGGGTGCTTCTTTGGTCACGCCGCACAACGATAAGCGCCCCGCCGTGCGGGTGCACGGCGGGGCGGTTACCGGGGTGAGGGCTCAGCGCTCCGACATCGGGGTGTAGTCCCGCGACGCGTGGCCGGTGTAGATCTGCCGCGGGCGGCCGATCTTCGTGGCCGGGTCGTTGATCATCTCGCGCCAGTGCGCGATCCAGCCCGGCAGGCGGCCGAGCGCGAACAGCACCGTGAAGAACTTCGTCGGGAAGCCCAGCGCCCGGTAGATCAGGCCGGTGTAGAAGTCCACGTTCGGGTACAGCTTCCGCTCGACGAAGTAGTCGTCGGAAAGGGCGGTTTCCTCGAGCTTCTTGGCGATGTCGAGCAGCTGGTCGCCGCCCTTCAGCTTGCCGAGGATCTCGTCGGCGGTGTTCTTGATGATCTTCGCGCGCGGGTCGTAGTTCTTGTAGACCCGGTGCCCGAAGCCCATCAGCTTCACGCCCTTTTCCTTGTTCTTCACCCGCTCCACGAACTTGGCGACGTCGCCGCCGTCCTTCTGGATGCCCTCGAGCATGTCGAGGACCGCCGCGTTCGCGCCGCCGTGCAGCGGGCCGAACAGCGCGTTGATGCCCGCCGAAATCGAGGCGAACAGGTTGGCCTCGGACGAGCCGACCAGGCGCACGGTCGAGGTCGAGCAGTTCTGCTCGTGGTCGGCGTGCAGGATGAACAGCAGGTCCAGCGCCTTCGCGATGTCCGGGTCGACCTCGTACGGCTCGGCCGGGAAGCCGAACGTCATCCGCAGGAAGTTCTCGACCAGGCCCAGCGAGTTGTCCGGGTAGAGCAGCGGCTGGCCGACGGACTTCTTGTACGCGTACGCGGCCAGGGTCGGGACCTTGGCGAGCAGCCGGATGGTGGACAGCTCCACGTTCGGCTCGTCGAACGGGTCGAGCGAGTCCTGGTAGAAGGTCGACAACGCCGACACCGCGCTGGACAGGACGGGCATCGGGTGCGCGTCGCGCGGGAAGCCGCTGAAGAAGGCCTTCAGGTCCTCGTGCAGCAGCGTGTGGCGCTGGATCTTCTCGGTGAAGTCGGCCAGCTGGGCCTGGGTCGGCAGCTCGCCGTAGATCAGGAGGTATGAGACCTCGACGAAGGTCGACTTCTCCGCCAGCTGCTCGATCGGGTAGCCCCGGTAGCGGAGGATGCCGGCGTCACCGTCGATGTAGGCGATGGCGGACGACGCGGCGCCGGTGTTGACGAAACCGGGGTCGTAGGTGATGTACCCCGTCTGCGCCAGCAGCTTCCCCAGTTCGATCCCGGGCGCGCCCTCGACCGGGTGGACGATCTTGAACTCGTGCTCGCCACTCGGCAGGGTCAGCTTCGCGGTTTCGCCGCCGGACTGCCCCGCAGTCGTCGCGTCGGACATGCAAGTCCCTCTCACGTTCGGCACGGAGCGGCGGCGCCTGTACGTTTCACAGGTAGCCACGTGTTCACGCGAGGAAACACTGGCGCCTCGCTGCACACCGCCCCGCTGGGGTATGAAGAATGCCCCTCTACGCTAGTCGAGGAACTGGTGTTCGCGCAGCGGTGGCGTTGCTCCTGGGGGCCCCTTTGGGACCAGGTTCACACGCTCGACGCCATATCCGCGGACGTCGGCGGCTCGGCACCGCTGCGCGACACCGTGATCGACGCCGCTTTCGCCGCGAAAGCGAGGGCCTCGCGCCACGCGTCCGCGTCGAGGGAGGCCAGGTCGGCGACCTCCCGGGTGTGCAGCCAGGCCAGCAGCGCGCCCTGCACGGTGTCGCCGGCGCCGATCGTGTCGACCACCTCGACCTTCCGCGACGGCACGTGGGCCAGCTCACCTGCGGCGGTGATCACCGCGAGCCCGTCGGCGCCCCGGGTGAGCACCACGGCGTCCACACCGGACTCGACCCACGTCTTCGCGGCGGCGATCGGGTCGGCGCCGCCGGTGAGCCACGCGGCGTCGTCGTCGGAGATCTTGAGCAGCCGGACGTCCGGCAGCCAGGACGCGAACCGGGCGCGGTAGGCGGCCGGGTCGGTGATCAGCGCCTCGCGGATGTTCGGGTCGAGGACGGTCAGCACGCCGCGCGCGGCCTCGCGCCGCAGCATCGCCTCGTACGCCGACGCGCCGGGTTCGAGGACCATGCCGAGGGTGCCGAGCGAGAGCGCGGTCACCGTGTCCGGCAGCGGTCCCGGATCCGCGACGAGCCGGTCCGCGGTGCCCTCGACGTAGAACGTGTAGCGCGCGGCGCCCTTCGCGTCGAGCGCGACCACGGCGAGCGTCGTCGGTTCGTCGCCGCGCTGCAGCAGCGCGGTGCCGACGTCCGATGCGTGCAGCCGCTCGACCATCGCGTCGCCGAAGCGGTCGGTGGACACGCGCGAGAGGAAGGCCGTCGGCACGCCGAGGCGGCCGGCCGCCAGCGCGACGTTGTACGGGCCGCCGCCCAGGCGGGGCAGCAGCGCGCGCAGCCCACCGTCCACAGTGGAATCCAAGGGGTCGCCGGGAACCAGGTCGACCAGAGCTTCTCCGCCTACGACGATCACGCGGGGAGTTTATCGATTGCGGGCTGACAATTCCTGTCCGCTATTTGTTCAGCCCGCCGAGCAGCAGTTCACCCAGAGCGGTGAACGCTTCGGCGTCGGAAACGTCGGTGCGCCGGCCCAGCTCCCCGGTCTGGATGCCTTCGATGATCAGCCCGGTCATCTCGGCCACGAGCCGGGCGTGGACGTCGCGGAACACCCCGTCGGCGACGCCCTTGTCGATGAACTGCCGGAGCCGCCCGGCCGCGAACCGGCTGTTGACCTGGTAGGCCTCGCGCGCCGGGCCGAACTCGGCGAGGTCGCGCATGAACGCCGCCGACGCCCGGTTCAGGTGCTCGGAGACGCCCGCCAGGTACTCCCCGATGAGCTTGCGGGCGTCGTCGATCCCGGCGATCCGCTCTTCGATCCGCTCGCCGGCGCCCCGGAAGAAGTGGGTGACGACCTTGACGGCGAGCTGCTCCTTGCTGGGCGCGAGCGCGTAGAGCGTCGACTTCGAGCAGCGCAGGCGGGCGGCGAGGTCGTCGAGGGTGAAGCCGGCGAACCCCTCCGCGAGGAAGAGCGCCTCGAGCTCGCCGAGCAGGGCGCGCTGGCGCGCGGTCGGCCGTCGGCGGGGTTCGGGGCGCATCGGTTCACTATCTCCTACGTCTTCCGGCCACCCCAGGCCCGTCGTACTGTACTCTAAGCGGGCCCACAGTACTGTTTTCAGTACCGCTTTGGAGGACGACGATGCCCGCCGAACGCCTGCTGCCGGATTCGGACGCCGAGGACCTGGTCGCGCTCGCGACCGAGATCGCCCGCGACGAGCTCGCGCCCCGCGCGGCGGCGGCCGAAGAGGCCGAGCAGTTCCCCCGCGACCAGTTCCGCCTGCTCGGCAAGTCGGGCCTGCTCGGGCTGCCGTACCCGGAGCGCTGGGGCGGCGGCGACGTGCGATACGAGGTCTACCTGCAGGTCCTGGAGGAGCTCGCGGCCGCGTGGATGACGGTCGGCGTCGGGCTGTCGGTGCACACGATGTCCTGCTACGCGCTGGCCGAGTACGGCAGCGACGAGCAGCGCGACGAGTGGTTCCCGGACATGCTCGAGGGGTCACTGCTGGGTGCGTACGCGCTCTCGGAGACGAACGCGGGCTCGGACGCGGCCGCTTTGTCGACCCGCGCGCGGCTGGACGGCTCGGACTACGTCGTCAACGGCACGAAGGCGTGGATCACGCACGCGGGCGTGGCGGACTTCTACACGACAATGGTCCGCACGGGCCCCGACGAGATCTCGTGCCTGCTGGTCGACGGCGCCACCGAAGGCCTCTCGGCGGCACCGCGCGAGAAGAAGATGGGCCTCACCGGCTCCCCGACCGCCCAGCTGATCTTCGACGGCGCCCGCGTACCGGCGTCCCGCCTGCTGGGTTCGGCGGGCGACGGGCTGCGGATCGCGTTGTCGTCCCTGAGTTCGGGCCGGCTCGGCATCGCGGCGTGCGCGGTCGGGTTGGCCCAGGCGGCACTGGACGAGGCGGTGGCGTACGCGAAGGGCCGCTCGCAGTTCGGCCGCCCGATCATCGACTTCCAGGGCGTCGAGTTCCTGCTGGCCGACATGGCGGCGACGGTGGAGTCGTCCCGGGCGACGTACCTGGAGGCGGCACGGCGGCGCGACCGCGGGCTGCCGTTCCAGCGCCAGGCGTCGATCGCGAAGCTGGTGGCGACCGACGGCGCGATGAAGGTGACGACGGACGCGGTCCAGGTCCTCGGCGGGGCCGGGTACACGCGGGACTTCCCGGTGGAGCGGTACATGCGGGAGGCGAAGGTGCCGCAGATCTTCGAGGGGACGAACCAGATCCAGCGGATGGTGATCGCGCGGGAGCTGAAGAAGGCCTGATCCAGCGGGTTCGGTCACACGCTTGGGACACCTACGGTTACTCCTGGTTGCACCTGAGCCGTGAGGCAATGCCGGGCGCCGTGAGGAGCCGTTGTGATTGCACTTCCCGAGCCGGGCCCTGCTCGCAAGTGGGAGATCCCCGATCACCTGCTGACGATCGAGGAGTACGCGGCGCTCGGTGAAACCGACACAGGTTTCACCGAACTCGTGGAAGGCCGCGTCGTGATGTCCCCCGGCCCCAAGCCCGGGCACAACCTCGTGATGCTCGAGCGAGTACGCGAAGACAAAGACATGATTCGGGCCGAAGAGGTCGCCGTTGAGATCGAAATCGTGTCGCCGGGCTCCAAGCACACCGACTACCACGTCAAGCACGACGAGTACGCCGACGCGGGCATCCCGCACTACTGGATCGTCGACATCACCGAGCCGGTCTCCCTGGTCGCCCGCCACCAAGCCGGCGAGTTCGGCTACCTCGATGCCTCAGCGGTCACCGGCACCTTCGCCACCGACGTCCCGTTCCCGGTCAAGATCGACCTCGACGCCCTGCTCGACTGACCCGACCTGGTCGAGCGAACGCTGTCCCACCCACGGGACGGATACCGTTTCCGCATGCCCGACCAGCTGCTGACCATCGAGGAGTACCGCGCGCTCGGGGAGTCCGACCGCGGCTTCACCGAACTGGTGGAAGGCCGCGTAGTCCCCTCGCCCGGCGCCGGCCGCACGCACAACATGGCCGCGTGCCGGCTGGCCGCACAACTGGAGCGTCAGCTTCCGCGCGGCCTCGCGTTCGCCCTCGGCACCGACATCGACCTCGGCTTGGCACCACCCGGCGAGCCCGGCTTCGCCCGTCGTCCGGATCTTCTGGTCTTCGACCGGACAGCCCGCGACCCGATCCGCGCCAAGAACGTGGCGGTGGTCGTCGAGATCGCGACAACGGGCTCCCGGCGCACGGACTACCGCGTGAAGCACGACGAGTACGCCGACGCGGGGATCCCGCACTACTGGATCGTCGACCTCACCGAACCGGTCACCCTCGTCGCCTGCCAGGGCTACCGAGACGCGCCGCCTGTCACCGGCACCTTCGCGACCGGTGAACCGTTCCCCGTCGAGCTCGACCTCGACGCATTGATCGGGCAGCACGCCGGAACCGCCCGGTAACCGGCGTGCCGCCCGAAACTCAGCGGGCCTCGCGGTAGCGCCGGTCCTTCGACACGCCCTCACCCAGCGACTCGTCGAAGTGGTATACCTCGTCGCCGCGCACGAAGACGCGCAGCGCCCGGTTCATCACGTCCAGCGGGTCGCCCGACCACAGCACGACGTCCGCGTCCAGGCCCGGCTTCAGCGCGCCGATCTGCCCGTCCAGGCCCAGCATCGACGCCGGGTTGACGGTCAGCGACTTCAGCGCCGTCGCCGGGTCGAGGCCGTCCTTCACGGCCAGTGCCGCCTGGTAGACCAGGAAGTTGATCGGGATCACCGGGTGGTCGGTGGTGATCGCGATCCGCACGCCCGCGCGGGCCAGGATGCCGGCCGAGCGCAGCGTGCGGTTGCGCAGCTCCACCTTGGACTTCGTGGTGAACAGGGGCCCCAGGATCACCGGGACGTCCCGCTCGGCCAGCAGGTCCGCGATCAGGTGGCCTTCGGTGCCGTGGTTGATCACCAGCTTGTAGCCGAACTCGTCGGCCAGCCGCAGCGCCGTGGCGATGTCGTCCGCGCGGTGGACGTGCTGGTCCCAGTACAGCTCGCCGTCGAGGACCTTCGACAGCGTCTCCAGCGTCAGGTCCACCTCGTGCGGCTTGCCCTCGGCCTCGGCGTGCGCGCGCTTGGCCTGGTAGTTGCGGGCCTTGGTGAAGGCCTCGCGCAGGATCGCCGCGACCCCCAGCCGTGTCGACGGCGTCTGCTTCTTGTCGCCGTACACGCGCTTCGGGTTCTCGCCCAGCGCGCTCTTCACGCTGACGTGCTCCGCGAAGATCATGTCGAGGATGCTGCGGCCCCAGGTCTTGACGCCGATGGTCTGGCCGCCGATCGGGTTGCCCGAACCCGGCTTGATGACGACGCTCGTGACGCCGCCGGCCAGCGCGTCGTCGAAGCCCGGCTCGTACGGGTCGATGCCGTCGATCGCGCGGAAGCGGGCGCCGTTCGGGTCGGTCATCTCGTTGGTGTCGTTGCCCGCCCAGCCCTCACCGTCCTCGTGCACGCCGAGGTGCGCGTGCGCGTCGATGAAGCCGGGCAGCACCCAGGTGCCGGCCGCGTCGACGAGCTCGGCGTCCTCCGGGATGTCCACATCGGCCTCGGCGCCGATCGCGACGATCTTGCCGCCGTCGATGAGGACCGTGCCGCCGTCGATGGGTTCACCGTCGATGGGGACGACGTAGCCCCCGACAATTGCCTTCGCCATAGTTCGCCACGCTAACGAACTCGTCCGGGCGGGTGCACGCGGGCCTTCTCCAAGTGCACCAGTTCGTGGTTGTTCTCGGGGGTCCGGTGCGTCTCGCGGTACCCGTGCTTGGCGTACAGGTGCAGCGGCCCCGCGCTCTTCGAGCCGGTGCACAACCGGAACAGCGTCACCGCGGCGGGGGCCTGCGCCTCCGCGAACCGCAGCAGGCCGCCGCCCAGCCCGGCGCTCTGCCGGTCCGGCGCGACGACCAGCCGCCCGATCACCCCGACCGGCCCGGTCACCGTCAGGCGCACCGACGCGACCAGGCGCCCGTTCTCGCGGACGCCCCACGAAAGGCCTTCGAGCGCCACCCGCGTCTCGTCGAGGGTCTCCAGCAGGGGCGGCAGGTCGAGGTCGCCGTGCGCGCGGGCCTCGGTGACGTACGCGGCGCGCTGCAACGTCAGCACCTCGCCCGCGTCGGCGGGACCCAGCCGGTTCACCGGACCCGGATGCCCCAGCTGCCCGACCACGACGCCGACGGCTCCAGCTCGATCAGGTCGGTGCCCGTGTTGAGCGCGTCGGCCGGGCAGGTCATCGGCTCGATCGCGACGGCCCGGCCGCGGCCGACCAGGTCGTCCGGTGTGAACACCTGCGCCCAGCGGAAGTCCGGGCCGGTCCAGACGAGCAGCTGCTGGTCGCCGTGCGCCAGCACGAAGTGGTGCGTGCCGTCCTCGGCCGCCGCGAGGCCGCCGAACGCCGTGTCCAGGTCGACGCCTTCGAGCACCCGGCCGGCGCGGAAGTCGTACTCCGTGCCCTCGACGTCCTGCTCCGGCGCGTACGGCATCTGCTGGTCGCCCTCGTACGGCCGGACGCGGCTCGCCGGCAGCGTCAGGGTCAGCTCGTCGGTGGGGACGTCGCCGATCCGGAAGTACGGGTGCGTGCCGACGCCGACGCCGATCGGCTGCTCGCCCTCGTTGCGGATCTCGTGCGTCACGGTCAGTTCGCGCGGCGCGAGCTCGTAGGTCACCGTCGCGCGCACCGGCACCGGCCAGCCCGGCTGCGCCTCGACGTCGACGGCCAGGGTGATCGACGACTCGGCGTGCTCCAGCAGCTCCCACTCGAGGTGGCGGGTCAGGCCGTGGATGGCGTTGCCGCGCGCCTCCTCGGTGATCTCGAGCTGCTGTTCCTCACCCTGGAAGGTCCACTTCCCGGCCTTGGTCCGGTTCGGCCACGGCAGCAGCACCTGGCCGGCGCCCTTCGGCGGCTTCTCGTCTTCGCCGAATTCCTCGACGTACGGCACGCCGCCGACCTCGAAAGCGCGCAGCCCGGCGCCGATTTCGGTGACGACGGCGCGCGCGTTGCCGCGGGTGATCTCGAACTGCTGACCGGTCGGGTTGCCCATGGGCACGACCTTACCGATCCGCGCCGTTGCCGATCCGGCCAAAGGTAGGCCGCCCCCCGAGCGGCACGTGACCGTTGCGATCAGCCGATTCGGCCGTGGCCGTGGTCGGAGCGGCAACCGAACGACACAGTACTAGACCGGTCGTCATAGTTTGCGATACGGTCGTGCCATGGTCCGTCGCACCGACACGCGGCAGCGGATGCTCGACACCGCCGCCGACCTGTTCCAGACCCAGGGCTACCACGCCACCGGCCTCACCCAGCTGACGACGGCGGGCGGCGCCCCCAAGGGCTCGCTGTACTTCCACTTCCCCGGCGGCAAGGAACAGCTCGCCGCCGAAGCCGTCCGGCTTTCCGGCGAGCGCACCGGCGCGCTGCTCGAAGCGATCCTGCGGGACGCGCCCGACGCGCCGACCGCGATCGACCGCGCCGTCGACGCGCTGGCGGGATTCCTGACGGAGTCGGACTTCCAGCGCGGTTGTCCACTCGCGACGGTCGCATTGGACGTCGCCGCGGCGAGTGAACCGATCCGCGAAGCCTGCGCGGACGGCTACTCGTCGTGGCACGCGATCTTCACGGATTACCTTGCCGGGCAAGGTCTTCCGGCCGAGCGCGCCGATGAGCTGGCCACCGTCGTGCTCGCCACGATCGAAGGCGGGCTGCTGCTGGCCCGCACCCGCCGCGACCTCGCGCCGCTACGCGCCGTCGCCACCCATCTGCACACCACCCTCGACCGGGAGTTCGCCTGATGCGCGTCCACCACCTCAACTGCGGCACCATGCGCCCCCTCGGCGGAAAGCTGATCGACGGCCGGCCGGGCCTGTTCCGGCGCGCCACCATGGTCTGCCACTGCCTGCTGCTCGAAACGGACACCGGTCTCGTGCTCGTCGAGACCGGCATGGGCACGCCGGCCGCGGTCGACCGCGCCGCCTGGCTCGGCGCCGGGTTCGTCCGCCAGTCCAACCCGATCCCCGACCCGGCGCAGACGGCGATCGCGCAGATCCGCGCGCTCGGGTTCGACCCGGCGGACGTCCGCGACATCGTGCTGACCCACCTCGACCTCGACCACGCCGGCGGGCTGATCGACTTCCCCTGGGCGCGCGTGCACGTCTACGCCGAGGAGCTGCGGGCGTTCACCGAGCCCCGCGACGCCGTCGAACGCGGGCGCTACCGCCGGATCCAGTTCGCGCACGGTCCACAGTGGACGTCCTATGCGGACACCGGGGAGCCGTGGTTCGGCTTCGACGCCGTCCGGCCGCTCGACGGCCTGCCGCCCGAGGTCCTGCTGGTCCCGCTCTCCGGCCACACGCGCGGGCACGCCGGGATCGCCGTCGACACCGGCAGCGGCTGGCTGTTCAACGCCGGCGACTCGTACTTCTTCCACGGCCAGGTCGACCCGGCCGGGCCCGGCTGCCCGCCCGGGCTCAAGTGGTTCGAAGGCCACATGGAGACGGTGAAGGGCGCCCGGCTGGACAATCACCGCCGGCTGCGCCAGCTTGTTCAGGAGCACGGCGGCGAGGTCACCGTCTTCGCCGCGCACGACGAGACCGAGTTCCTCCGGCTGAGCACCAGGAGCAGCGTATGAAGGTGCACCACCTGAACTGCGGATCGATGCGCCCGGCGGGCGGCAAGCTGCTCGACGGCGAGCCGGGCCTGCTGCGGCGGGCGGAGCTGGTCGCCCACTGCCTGCTGGTCGAAACCGGCGACGGCCTGGTGCTGGTCGACACCGGCTTCGGCAGCGAGGGCGTGGCCCGCCCCGGCGAGTGGCTGGGCCGGGCGTTCCTGACGATGGTCGGCGCCAAACCGGTCGCCGCCGAGACAGCGGTCGCGCAGATCAAGGCACTCGGCCTCGACCCGGCCGACGTCCGGCACATCGTGATGACCCACCTCGACGTCGACCACGCGGGCGGGCTGGCCGACTTCCCCAACGCCGTCGTGCACGTCCGCGCCGAGGAGCACCGCGCGGCCACGTCCCCGGCGAACGCGGCGGAGAAGAACCGCTACCGGGCGGCCCAGTTCGCGCACCGCCCGCTGTGGAGCACGTACGACGAGACGGGCGAGCCGTGGTTCGGCTTCGAAGCGGTCCGCTCGCTGAAGGGGCTGCCGGCGGAGTTCCTGCTGGTCCCGCTCACCGGCCACACGCGCGGCCACACGGGCGTCGCGGTCGACACGGGTGACGGCTGGCTGCTGCACGCGGGCGACGCGTACTTCTTCCACGGCCAGCTGGACCCGGTCGCACCGCACTGCCCGCCGGGGCTGACGGTGTTCCAGAACCTCGTGCAGACCCTGCGCGGGCCGCGGCTGGAGAACCTGGCGCGGCTGCACGAGCTGGCGCGGGACCACCACGACGAGGTCAAGGTGTTCTCGGCGCACAGCCCGGTCGAACTGGCCGCCCTGCGCCGCTGAGGGAACCGGATGATCTCCCGTCGCATCTGAGCCGCGACGAAGGAGGTTCAGCGGTGACGAACAAGTGGTGGAGTGCGGCCTTGACCGGGGCGGTCGCGGTGCTGGTCACGGCGTGCGGGAGCGACACCCCGCCCGCACCGGCCGCCGCCGCGGCGCCGGAAGCGCCGCCGCTCGACCTCTCCGGGGTCGTCCTGCTGCAGCAGGCGCCGACGCACCTCGACGACGTCGTCTTCGCCGATCCCGCCACCGGCGCGGCGAAGACGACCTTGTCGCTGCCCGGGTACGACAGCTCGCTGAACCGGTTCGCCGGGCCGGCCACCAAGCTGGACCTCATCTCGCCCGACGGTCAGTACGCGACGCTCGAAACCGACGACGGCGTCGACGTGTTCAAGCTCAACGCCGCCGACCGGCGGTACGAACGCACCGGCACCGTGCCGGAACCGGAGCGGTCGATGAGCGAGAAGGCGGCCAGGTTCCGGAACCCGCGGTTCGGGCCGGCCGGGTCGAAGCTGTACTTCGACGACGGCGAGGCGGTGTACTCCGTCGACTACCGGCAGCTCGGGCAGCCGGTGAAGGAAGCCGCCATCGTGCCGAACAGCAGCTCCGACCAGCACGTGGAGGACTGGGCGATCGACCCGCGGGGCGCGGTGCTGACCTGGAAGGACGCCCGGCACGCCGGCGACGGCCTGACGTACCTGACCGACTCGGCGGGCGCGATCGCCTACGCCTTCTACGAAGAACCCGGCGCCGTCTACCAGTTCGTCACCGCGCTCGACGCGACGACCGTGCTGATGTCCGCCGTCTCCGGCTCCGAAGAGCACGGCGTCCTGATGCGCCTGTCGATCGCCGGCGGAACGCCGCAGCTCACCAAGCTGGTCGACCGGTCCGAGCCGATGATCGCCAAGACCGCGGCGGCCCCGGACAAGGCCGCCGTGCTGTACCAGACCGACCAGGACGAGTGGTTCCAGTCGCCGGCCACGCCGGGCGCGGTCGCGCGGCCCGCGCTCGGCCTGCTGAAGCCGACCGGGACGCTGTCGGAGCGGAAGCTCGTCGGCTGGGCGTGATCAGCTGGCGTCGACGGCCTGCTTGACCAGCGGCGCCATCTGCTCCGGCGTCATCTTGGCCGGGCCGGTGTAGTTGACCAGCACCGGCGTGCCCGCGACCAGCTCCGCCGTGGCGAGGGTCGCCGTCTTCTGCTCGTCGACGTAGTAGACGGCGCCGTCCGGGAAGCCGGCGACGTCCTTCGCGCCCGGCTTGGCCTTCTTGATCGACGCCACCATCTCGGCGGGCTTGCCCTGCTTGCCCTCGTAGCGGGTGACCGCGAGCGCGCCCGCGGCCTTGCCGTCCAGCTGGTACTCGCAGCTGCGGGCCTTGCCGCCGTTGGCCGCGTTGTCCTGCACCGGACCCGCGACCGCCGTGAGGTTGTCCAGGAACAGCGCCTTCGACACGGCCGCCGCGGGCAGCAGCTTGCACGGGTCCAGCGACGCGGCGGCGGCGTTCGAGCTCGGCGCCGGCTTCGGGGCCGCGGACGACGACGTCGCCGTGGTGGGTTTGTCCCCCGAAGAGCAGGCGGTCAAAGCGGCAAAAGCGACCAATACGACGGCGAAGGTACGCATGACCGCACCGTACTCTGAACGGCCTACGCGGTCGGTGCCCGGTATCGCCAGAACGCCGGGAGCACGAACATCGCGGCGCAGACCAGCACGATGACCAGCAGGCCACCACCGGTCGCGGCCGCCGTCGTGCCGAACGCGGCGGCACCCCAGCCGTGGGTGAGGTCGGCGATCCGCGGGCCGCCCGCCACCACGACGGTGAAGACGCCCTGGAGCCGGCCTCGCATCTCGTCGGTGGTGGCTACCTGCAGGATCGCCATCCGGTAGACGGCACTGACCATGTCCGCGGCGCCGGCGAGCGCCATGAAGACGACGGCGAGCCACAGCGAGTGCGCCAGCCCGAACCCGGCGACCGCCGCACCCCACGCGCAGATCGAGACGACCACCGCGACGCCCTGGCGGTGGATGCGCGTCAGCCAGCCGCTGAACAGGCCGATCAGCATCGCGCCCAGCGGCAGCGCGGCGTAGAGCCAGCCGAGCGCGGGCCCGCCGCCGGGCGGATCGCCGAACGTGCGCTCGGCCATTTCCGGGATCAGCGCCCGCGGCATGCCGAAGACCATCGCGATGATGTCGGCGACGAAGGAGGCCAGCAGGATCTTCTGCCCGGCGAGGTACTTGAAGCCGTCGATGACGTCGCTGAGCCCGGCGCGCCGCGACGGCCCGTTGAGCGGCGGGATCGACGGCAGCCGCCAGACGGCGACGAGCGTGATCGCGAGGGCGACGACGTCGATCAGGTAGAGCGTCGAGAGCCCGAGGACCGGGATCAACGCACCGGCGAGCAGCGGGCCGAAGACCGCGCCGAAGGTCGACATGGTGGTGTTCAGCGCGTTCGCCGACGGCAGCAGTTCGCCGGGCACGAGCCGGGCGACGACCGCGCCGCGCGTCGGCATGTTGATCGCGAAGAACGCCTGGTTGACGGCGAGGAGGCCGAGCACCAGCCAGACCGAGCCGAAGTTCGCGAACGCCTGCAGCCAGAGCAGCGCGGACGTGACCGCGACCCCGACGTTCGTGACGAAGAGCAGCTTCCGCCGATCGACGGCGTCGGCGACGGCCCCGCCCCAGAGCCCGAAGACCAGCAGCGGCACGAGCGCGACGAGCCCGGTGAGCCCGACGTAGGCGGAGGACCCGGTGAGGTCGAAGACCTGCTTCGGCACCGCGACGGCGGTCAGCTGGGTACCGACGGCGGTGACCACAGTGGACAGCCAGAGCCGCCGGAAAGCCGGGATCTTCAGCGGCCGCGTGTCGACGATGATGCGTCCGAGGACCTTGCGCACGCCCGAGCGGGGCGGCAGTGTCCCCGGTTCACCAGTCACAACAGACGAGCTTAGCTCGGCTAACTATCTCGCCGCAGGTGATTTACCTCGCCCGGGTCAAGCGCCCCAATGTGGCGTTGGTTGCGTCCAACGCACCCAATGTGGCGTTCGGTGCGTCAGACGCACCGAACGCCACATTGGGGCGCTTGGGGTCAGGGGGCGACGCGCTCCACGTGCCAGCCGTCGTCCGTCCGCACGTACCGCAACCGGTCGTGCATCCGGTCCTCCCGCCCCTGCCAGAACTCCACCAGGTCCGGCCGGATCCGCCAGCCGCCCCAGTGCGGGGGCGCCGGGATGTGCTCCACGTCCGCGAAGCGGCGCTCGATCCCGCTCAACGCGTTGTCCAGCGCGCGCCGCCCATCGACCACACGGGACTGCGGGGACGCCCACGCCCCCAGCTGCGAACCGCGCGGGCGCTTCGCCCAGTACTCCGCCGTCTCCTTGGTGCCGACCTTCTCCACCTCGCCGCGGACGTGGACCTGGCGCTGCAGCGGGTACCAGGGGAACGTGACCGACGCGTACCGGGTCGCGGTCAGGTCGTGGCTCTTGGTCGACGTGTAGTTCGTGTAGAACACGACGCCGCGGTCGTCGAGGCCCTTGCACAACACGGTGCGCGACGAGGGGCGGCCCTCGGCGTCCGCCGTCGCGAGGACCATCGCGTTCGGTTCGGCGATGCCCGCGGCGACGGCCTGGTTCAGCCAGCCCTGCAATTGGTCGGTCCAGGTGGCGGCGAGCGCGGATTCGTCGAACGCGGCGCCGTCGTAGGCCACTCGCATTCCCGGAAGCCGTACTACGGCGTCTTCCACCTGGTCCTCGATTCCCGGCATCATGGCCAAACCTCCACGCCCGGTCGGGGCATCAGTCGACTTCGGCTCTAGGCACGTTAAGGCCTCGCGAGCTGCAGCGGAACCCACTGAACGGTGACACCCGACACCACGTCGGCGCCATCAGCCCGTAACCGCAGGACAGCAAGCCGTAACCCCCGCGTTACCCGCCGGACCAGGATCGATACAGGACGCACCTACCTTCGGCCCGTTCCCCACCACCCCGGAGGCAGGCATGACCGAGACCCTGTCCAGCGCCGAAGAAAGCGCCCCGCCGAAACGCCGCTACGCCCCGCTCGCGGCCAACGAAAACCGCGAGGACTACTCACTGCGCTTCGCCGCTCATTCGTTCCGGAAATGGTCACCGTTCGTGGTCGCGACGACGGCGCTGGGCGGTATCGCCTACCTCGCCGATTTCGCGATCGGCGCCAGCATCGTCCTTTCCTACGGGTTCACGTCCGGGGTCCTCGCGATCCTCGCCGCCGCCGTCGTGATCTTCGTGACCGGTGTGCCCATCGCGGCCGCCTGCGCGAAGTCCGGTGTGGACATGGACCTGCTGACCCGCGGAGCCGGCTTCGGCTACTTCGGGTCGACGCTGACGTCGCTGGTCTACGCGAGCTTCACCGTCATCTTCTTCTCCCTCGAAGGCTCGATCATGGGCCAGGCCTTCGAGCTCGCCCTCGGCATCCCGCTGCCGATCGGCTACCTGCTCGCCACGCTGATCGTGCTGCCGTTCGCGCTCTACGGCATGGGCGCGGTCGCGAAGATGCAGACCTGGACGCAGCCGCTCTGGATCGCCGGGCTGGTGCTGCCGTTCGTCGTCGTGCTGGTCCGCGAGCCGGGCAAGTTCGCCGAGTTCGCGCACTTCGCGGGCACCGACGGCGCCGGCTCGGGGTTCTCGGCGATCGGGTTCGGCCTCGGCATGGGTGTCGCGCTGTCGCTGATCGGGCAGATCGGCGAACAGGCCGACTACCTGCGGTTCATGCCCGAGAAGACCGCCGAGAACAAGCGGTCGTGGTGGGCCGCGGTGCTCGCCGCCGGCCCCGGCTGGGTGATCCTCGGCGCCGCGAAGCAGATCGGCGGGGCGCTGCTGGCGTTCCTCGCGCTCGGCGTCGTCGGGAAGACGCACGCGCTCGAGCCGATCGCGCCGTACCTGGAAGCGGTGAAGCCGGCCCTCGGCCCGGTCGCGCTGACGTTCGCCGCGCTGTTCGTCGTCGTCTCGCAGATCAAGATCAACACGACGAACGCGTACTCGGGCTCGCTGTCGTTCGCGAACTTCTTCTCCCGCGTGCTGCACAAGCACCCCGGCCGCGTCTGGTACGTGCTGGTGAACTGCGGGATCGCGCTCGCGCTGATGGAGTTCGGCGCGTTCGGCTTCCTGAACAAGATCCTGGGCTTCTACTCGAACGTCGCGATCGCGTGGATCGGCGCGGTGTGCGCCGACCTGGTGATCGCGAAGCCGCTCGGGCTTTCGCCGCGCTACATCGAGTTCAAGCGGGCCTACCTGCACAAGATCAACCCGGTCGGGTTCGGCTCGATGCTCGTCGCGTCGGCGGTGTCGATCGTGGCGTACTTCGGCGCGTTCGGGCCGTTCCTGGCCGCGTTCAGCCCGCTGCTCGCCCTGCTCATCGCCATCGTGCTGGTGCCGACGCTCGCCGTCGCGACGAAGGGGAAGTACTACCTGGCGCGGGAGAACACCGTCGCCACCCCGGACGCCGACCTGCGCGCAACGCACACCTGCTCGACCTGCGGCGACCCGTACGAGCTGCCGGACGTCGCGGACTGCGCGAAGCAGGACGGCCCGATCTGCTCGCTGTGCTGCACGCTCGACAACACCTGCCACGACGTGTGCCAGACGACCGGCCCGGTCGCGCTGGGCCTGCCGGCGGTCCGGACCCCGTGAAGTCCGTGAAGGCCCGGTACCCGCGTCCGCTGCGGGTGCCGGGCCTTCACGTTGGCCGGTTTCCCCCCTGGTCCCCCTCCCGGCTCGACTCCTTCACGTCCGGGGCGGCGCCGGGGTTGCCCGGCATTTCCGAGATCTTTTCCGGCCGCATGATGGCCGCCAGCATCAGCGCGCGCAGCTCCGCGCCGACGTCTTCGACGGGCAGCGGCGGCTCGTGCGCCTGCCACTCGCGCAGCAGGCCGGTGGCCGCGCCGACCAGCGCGATCGCCGTCAGCCGGTAGTCGCGGTCGGGCGCGGCGCCGAGTTCGGCCGCGCGCCGCGCCTCCGTCTCGATGAAGGTCGCCCAGCGGTCGACCCAGACCTGGTGCTGCTCCTCCAGCTCCGCGCTGACGCCGACCGCTTCCACGTAGTTGAGCCGGGGCAGCCGGGGGTCGACGGTGACCGTGTCGATGAAGACGTCGAGCAGCGTGGCGATGCGGGTCATGGCGTCGGCGTCGGCGACCTCGTCGAGCGCGGCGGTGACGTGTTCGAGCGCGAGCATGTTGATCCGGTCGTGGAGGATGCGGAGCACGTCCTCCTTGCCGGTGAACTCCTCGTAGAAGTTCCGCGTCGAGACGCCGGCGTGGCCGCACACCTCGGTGATCTTCGTGTGCCGGAAGCCGGCGGAGGTGAACAGCTCGAGGCCGGCCGTGAGCAGTCGCTCGCGGCGGTCGGCGCGACGTTGCTCGGGTGCGACGCCGCCGTACGTACGAGCCACCGGTTGTCTCCTCCTTCTGAGGGATTGCCAGATCCTACCGGGCTGGCTACTTTGTGAAAACTTCGATTACCAAAGAGCCGGAGGCAATGATGCTTCGTCGGTTGCTGGTCGCCGTCACCCTCCTTTTCGTGGCCGCGGCGCCGGCCGCGCAGGCCGATCCGGGCGCGGTGCTCTCCGCGCAGCCGACCACGGTGTTCGTCGGCCCGTTCCCGGCCCCGGTCAAGGCGTGGCACCTCGTCTACCGCTCGACGTCGGCGACCGGCGCGCCGACCGCGGTGTCCGGGACGCTCCTGGTCCCGCCGGTGCCGTGGCTGCGCGGCGGCCCGCGCCCGCTGATCACGTACGCGGTGGGCACCCACGGCCTCGGCGACCAGTGCGCGCCCTCTTCCTTGCTGGCGCGGGGCGCCGAGAACGAAAGCGCGCTGCTCGCGCAGGCGCTGTCGCAGGGCTGGGCGGTCGTCGTCACGGACTACGAAGGCCTCGGCACGCCGGGGACGCACACGTACGCGGTCGGCCGGTCCGAAGGCCACGCGGTGCTGGACGCGGCCCGGGCGGCCTCCCGCGTACCCGGCGCCGGGTTGTCGGCCGCCGGCCCGGTCGGCGTGTTCGGCTACTCGCAGGGCGGCCAGGCGGCGGCGTGGGCGGCGGAACTGCAGGCGTCGTACGCGCCTTCGCTGAACGTCGTCGGTGTCGCGGCGGGCGGGGTGCCGGCGGACTTGACCGAAGTGTTCCGCTTCAACGACGGCGGCCCGGCCTTCGGCCTGGTCCTGGGCGCGGCCACGGGTTTCGCGGCGGCCTACCCGGACGTGCCGTTCGAGTCCATCCTCAACGACCGCGGCCGCGAAGCGGTGGCACGGGTCTCGCAGGCGTGCACGATCGAACTCGGCGCGGCGGCGCCGTTCGCGCACCTGCAGGACTTCGTGACGGTGCCGGACCCGATCCACGACCCGCGCTGGCAGGCCCGGCTGGCGGAGAACTACCTGGGCACGACGGCCCCGAAGGCGCCGGTGTACCTGTACCACGGAACGCTCGACGAGCTGATCCCGTTCAGCGTCGGGACGGCGTTGCGCGACCGCTGGCAGTCCCGCGGCGCGGCCGTCACCTGGCAGGAGTTCCCGCTCCTGGAACACATCGGCGGCGTCTCGCTCGGCGGCCCGGCGGCGATGACCTGGCTGGGCACGAAGTTCTGAGGATTCCGTTCGCCGGGGACGGCGCAGGGGGCCTTCCCCGGCGAACGGTGCGGTTCAGCCGCGGGCGACCGCGCCAATGAGCCGGGAGTGCCGCGCCAGCAGCTCCCGGTACGTCGTGATGACGTCGTCGTCGAAGGCGTCCGGCCAGTTCGTCTTCGAATGCCACGGGTACGGCACGCCTTCTTCCTTCCACCGCAGGTGCGACACGCGCCAGGCGTTGTAGTGCTCGACGAACTGGTGGAAGGAGGCGGGGAAGTCGTCCTCCTCGATCAGGTGGGACTTGGTCGCCAGCAGCTGCTGGACCGCGGCGTTGCGGGGCATCAGGTCGTGGTCGACCCAGAAGAGCCACAGGTCGAGGTCCTTCTGCGGGACCGGGCGGTCGGCACCGAAGACGTGCGGCCGCCCCAGTGTCGTCAGCAGGTCGCGGAAGGACGCCTTCCCTTCGTAGATCAGCACGGCGAGCGGGCCGTAGAGCTCCTCGAGCTGCTTCTCGACGTGGGCGAGCCGCGCGGTGAGGCGGATGCGCCGCCGTTCGGACCGCGCGTTCAGCAGGTTGCTCACGAACCAGCCGACGATCGAGACCGACCCGGCGATGACGGCGACGACGACGGCTGCGTTCATCCGACCTCCAGCTTCCCGGCCACAGCCTACGGCGACAACGCCTTCAAGGCCGTCACCGCGTCGGGCGCCAGCGAAGTCGTCAGGGTGCCGCCCCCGGCCAGCGGGGTGCGGGACCACCACTCGCCCGACGCCGCCGGGTGGTCCGGGCCGCCGACCACCAGGTCCGTGGCCAGCACCCGGCGGCCCGCCAGCACCGCCAGGCTCGCGTCCAGCCCCGCGTCGCCGACCGAAAGCGTCTGGCGCAGCACCGGAACCCCGCCCCGGGTGACCGACTGCGTGGTCGTCAAGGACCCCGGCGCCTCCCCCGCGCGGCCGAGCACCAGCACCTCCCGGGTGCGCAAGTACGCGTCGGAGGCCAGCTCCCCGCGGAAAACCGCCGTGTGGCGGGCCCGGGCGGTGATCACCGTCGGCTCCGGCAGGTACTCCAGCGAGCCGCCCGGCTCCACGACCACGTCCACAGTGGACAACGACGCCTCGCCGTGGAGACCCGGCAGCGCCAAGGTGGCCGCCACGCCGGACAACCGGAGGGACGCGCCCGGACCCACGTGGACGGTGAGCAGCAGGTCGTCGCCGCCCAGCGGGGAGGTCGCCGAGTTGACCAGGTGGACCACCGCCGTCGAACCGCGGCCCCGGCGCGGGAACAACGTCAGCGGCGCCATCGAACGCAGCTCGCGCAGGACCGTCCGCGAGCCGTCGAAGCACGCCGTCAACCGGGCGTGGGCCTTCACAGCAGGGAACGGACCCAGGCCGCGACGTCCGGCGCGTCGGGAGTGTCCACAAGGGACTGTGTGATGACCGGCAGCTCGCCCCGCATCCGGTGCGCGTCCGACGTCATCACCGCCATGTCCGCGTTCACCAGGTGCGCGATGTCGATCTTGTTGATCACCAGCAGGTCCGCCGTCGTCACGCCGGGGCCGCCCTTGCGCGGCACCTTGTCGCCGCCCGCCACGTCCACCACGAAGATCTGGCTGTCGGCCAGGCCGCGGCTGAACACCGCCGTCAGGTTGTCGCCGCCGCTCTCGATGATCACCAGGTCCAGGCCGGGGAACTTCTCCTCCAGCCGCTCGACCGCGTCCAGGTTCGCGGTGATGTCGTCGCGGATCGCGGTGTGCGGGCACGCGCCCGTCTGCACCGCCTCGATCCGCGCCGGGTCCAGCACGCCCGCGCGACGCAGGAAGTCCGCGTCCTCGGTCGTGTAGATGTCGTTCGTCACCACCGCGAGGTTGATCTCGTCGCCGAGCGCGCGGCACAGCGCCGCGGTCAGCGCCGTCTTGCCGGAGCCGACCGGGCCGCCGATGCCGATCCGGTACGCGCGGCCCGCGGTGGGCGCCGCGTCGTAGTGGTCGGGTTCGGCGGCCGTCGGGTCGAAGTTGACCTCGTGGAAGTGTCCGTGGCCGTGGCCTTCAGCTGGCAAAGAGACGCACCTCTTCCTGGTGGTGCCGGGCGTGCGCCTCGGCGAACAGGTCCAACGCGGGCGAGCCCGGCGACGGCAGCGACGCCGGATCGTCCCCCGCCACGGCCGCCGCTTTCGAACAGACGGACTCGAGATCCAGGCGCGCCACGACGGCGTTGACCGCGAAAGGATCCAGTCCCAGCAGCCGAACGGCCGCGCTCGCCGGCCCGCTCACCGCCAAGTAGGCGACGGCCATCGCGGCGTCGTACGGCGCCCCGCCCGCGACGCCGACCAGCGCGCCCAGCACCACCGGGTGGTGCGGTCGCGGGGTCTCCGCCACCAGCGCGTCCAGCACCGGGGACGGCCACGCGATCCGCCCGGCCCGGGCGGTCCCCCGCCCCTGGGCCCGTGACGCCGCACGCTGCGCGAGCGACGGCGTCCGCGCGTCCAGCTCGGCGTCCAGGAGCAACCAGTGTCCACTGGGGACAGTCCGCGAAGCCGCGTGCGCCGAAGCCGCCGCGAAAACGGCCGCCAGGAAGCCCGCCGTCCGCAACCGGCCGGACAGGAACCCCGGCAGGTCGCGCACCGAAGTCACCAGTCGCCGGGAGACGACTTCCTCCAGCCCGCCACTGTGGACGTGCCCGCCGCCGGGGAAGCGGGAGTCCGCGAGGATCAGCGCCGAGAGGTCCATCAGAACAGGAAGTACCGTTGCGCCATCGGCAGTTCGGTCACCGGCTGCGGTTCGATCAGCTCGCCGTCGACGTGCACGGCGAAGCTGTCCGGCTCGACGCGGACGTCCGGGGTGGCGTCGTTGAGCACCATGTCCGCCTTGGTCCGCGCGCGCATGTCCGACACGGCGACCAGCGGCCGCGTGATGCCGAACGTCTCGCGCAAGCCGCTGTCCAAAGCGGACGGTGCCACGAAGTGCAGGCTCAGCGCCGCCCCGATGTTCGCCCCGAACATGGGGCGGGCCACGACCGGCTGCGGCGTCGGGATGGACGCGTTCGCGTCGCCCATCGCCGCCCACGCCGGGAAGCCGCCCTTCAGCACCACGTGCGGGCGGACACCGAAGAACTTCGGCTCCCACAGGACGAGGTCCGCGAGCTTGCCGACCTCGACCGAGCCGATCTCGGTCTCCATGCCGTGCGCGATGGCCGGGTTGATCGTGTACTTGGCGACGTAGCGGCGCGCGCGCAGGTTGTCGGCCGCGCCGTCGCCGGGCAGCGCGCCGCGGCGGCGTTTCATCACGTGCGCGGTCTGCCACGTCCGGATGATCACCTCGCCGATCCGGCCCATCGCCTGCGAGTCCGAGCTCATCATCGAGATGGCGCCCAGGTCGTGCAGGACGTCCTCGGCCGCGATCGTGGTCGGCCGGATGCGGCTCTCGGCGAAGGCGAGGTCCTCGGGCACCGACGGGTTGAGGTGGTGGCAGACGACCAGCATGTCGAGGTGCTCGTCGAGCGTGTTGGCGGTGTGCGGCCGGGTCGGGTTGGTCGACGACGGCAGCACGTTCGGCAGCGAGACGACCTGGATGATGTCCGGCGCGTGCCCGCCGCCGGCGCCTTCGGTGTGGTACGCGTTGATCGAGCGCCCGCCGATGGCGTCCACAGTGGACTCCAGGAACCCGGCCTCGTTCAGCGTGTCGGTGTGGATCGCCACCTGGACACCGGCTTCGTCGGCCACGGTCAGGCAGGCGTCGATGGCGGCCGGCGTCGTACCCCAGTCCTCGTGCAGCTTGAAGCCGCCCGCGCCGGCCGCGAGCTGCTCGCGCAAGGCGTCGTGCCGGACGGTGTTCCCCTTGCCCAGCAACAGGACGTTGACCGGGTAACCGTCCATGGCGGACAGCATCCGGCCGAGGTTCCACGCGCCGGGCGTGACGGTGGTGGCCTTCGTGCCCTCGTTGGGCCCGGTGCCGCCGCCGACCAGGGTGGTCAGCCCGGCCGCCAGGGCCGTGTCGACGAGCTGCGGGCAGATGAAGTGGACGTGGCAGTCGATGCCGCCCGCGGTGAGGATCTTGCCGTTGCCGGACAGCACCTCGGTCGACGGCCCGATGACCAGGGCCGGGTCGACGCCGTCCATCGTGTCCGGGTTGCCCGCCTTGCCGATGCCGACGATCCGGCCGTCGCGCACGCCGACGTCGGCCTTGACGACGCCCCAGTGGTCGAGGATCACCGCACCGGTGATGATCAGGTCGGGGGTGCCCTCGGCGCGGGTCGCCGTGCCCTGGCCCATCGATTCGCGGATGACCTTGCCGCCGCCGAACAGCACCTCGTCGCCGGAGCCGCCGGGCCCCATCGAGCGGTCTTCGGTGACTTCGATCAGCAGGTCGGTGTCGGCGAGCCGGATCCGGTCGCCGGTGGTCGGGCCGAACAGCTCGGCGTAGCGCTCGCGGTCGATCTGCGGCATTTCAGAACTCTCCGGAAAATTCGGTCCGCAAGCCCGGAACGCGGCGGGCCCCGGCGAGCGGCACGAGATCGACTTCGCGTTCGACCCCCGGTTCGAAGCGCACGGACGTGCCGGCCGGGACGTCGAGCCGGTGGCCGCGGGCGGCGTCGCGGTCGAATTCCAGGCCGGGGTTGACTGCGGCGAAGTGGTAGTGCGAGCCGACCTGGACCGGCCGGTCGCCGAGGTTGCGGACCAGGAGCCGGACCCGCGGGCGGCCGGGGTTCAGCTCGACCGGCTCGTCGCCGGGAATGATCTCACCTGGGTGCATCCGTCCCCTCCCTCACACGATCGGGTCGTGCACGGTGACGAGCTTCGTGCCGTCCGGGAACGTGGCCTCGACCTGCACGGAATCGACCATCTCGGGCACGCCGTCGAGCACCTGCGCCCGCGAGAGCACGCTCCGGCCGCTGGCGACGAGCTCACTGACCGTGCGCCCGTCCCGGGCCCCTTCGAGGACGTGGTCGGTGATCAGCGCGACCGCCTCGGGGTAGTTCAACCGGACGCCGCGGTCCAGCCGCTTCCGCGCGACGTCCGCCGCCACGTGGATGAGCAGCTTGTCGCGCTCCTGCGGGCTGAGGTGCATCCGCTAGGTCTATCACCCGGACCACGGCGGCGCCTGGTTCGGAAACATACCTTTAACCTGGGCTTCGTCACACTGAGTGGTGAAAATTCTCCCGTCGGACGGCCTCGGTGACTGAATCGTTCTCGTAATCGTGACCGAAACCACCGCTTCTTTCGATTGCCCCCCGGCGATCGAGGGAGCAAGGTCTATCCATCCGTGCGATGGCGCGCGCGTTCCGTGCGCATTTCCGTCCGCGCGTGCACCACCACCAAGACGGGGAAAAAAGCGCACCGAAAGGTTCCGCGAAACAGTGACTACCTCCACGATCAGCAAGCCACAGCCGTCCGGCCAACCCGACGACGGCTTCCGACCGGGTCTGGAGGGCGTCGTCGCCTTCCACACCGAAATCGCCGAACCCGACCGGGACGGCGGTGCGCTGCGCTACCGCGGCGTCGACATCGAGGACCTCGCCGGCAAGGTGACCTTCGGTGACGTGTGGGGCCTCCTCGTGGACGGCCGGTTCGGCCACGGCCTCCCGCCGGCCGAGCCGTTCCCGCTGCCGGTGCACACCGGCGACGTCCGGGTGGACGTCCAGGCCGCGCTGGCCATGCTCGCGCCGATCTGGGGCTACCGCCCGCTGCTCGACATCACCGACGAAGAGGCCCGCGAACAGCTGGCCCGCGCCTCGGTGATGGCCCTCTCCTACGTCGCGCAGTCGGCGCGCGGCATCGGCCAGCCCGCCGTGCCGCAGGCGCGCGTCGACGAGGCCCACTCGATCACCGAGCGGTTCCTGATCCGCTGGCGCGGCGAGCCCGACCCGGCGCACGTCAAGGCACTCGACGCGTACTGGGTGTCGGCCGCTGAGCACGGCCTCAACGCCTCGACCTTCACCGCGCGCGTCATCGCCTCCACCGGCGCCGACGTCGCGGCGGCCATGTCCGGCGCCATCGGCGCGATGTCGGGCCCGCTGCACGGCGGCGCGCCGGCGCGCGTGCTGCCGATGATCGAAGAGGTCGAACGCTCCGGCGACCCGGCCGGCCTGGTGAAGGGCATCCTGGACCGCAAGGAACGCCTGATGGGCTTCGGCCACCGCGTCTACCGCGCCGAAGACCCGCGGGCGCGCGTGCTGCGCCGGACGTGCAAGGAGCTCGGCGCGACCCGCTACGAGGCGGCCGCGGCGCTGGAGCAGGCGGCGCTGAAGGAGCTGCGCGAGCGGCGCCCGGACCACCCGATCGAGACGAACGTCGAGTTCTGGGCCGCGGTCATCCTGGACTTCGCCCAGGTCCCGCCGCACATGATGCCCGCGATGTTCAGCTCGGCCCGCACCGCCGGCTGGGCCGCGCACATCCTGGAGCAGAAGCGCACCGGACGTCTGGTGCGGCCGTCGGCCAAGTACGTCGGCCCGGCGCCCCGCACCCCCGAGGACGTCGAGGGCTGGGAACTGGTCACCAAGCACTGACCCCCGTACCCGCGCACTTTCACGTGAAAGTGAACCGGAGGAACCCTCCACCTCACTTTCACGTGAAAGTGCCGGCTTGGTCGTGGGCGGCGGTGGCGGCGAGCATTGCCGTGAGCTGGTCGACCAGCCACGTGTCCAGGTGCTCGTGCGGGAGCGTGCGTTCCTGGAGCCAGGACAAGAGGGCGCCCTCGACGACGGCGGTCCAGCAGCGCAGGGTGAGAGACAGCAGGGGCGAGGGATCGGTGACGCCGAGGGCGTCCAGGATCAGGGCCACCGCGCGGTTGCGGACCTCGTCGATCGCCGCGTCCGTGTCCGACGTCGCGATCACCGAACCGCTGCGCAGCAACGCGATGTACCCGGCCCGGTAGTGGTCGGCGACGTCGATCAGGCCGCGGACAGCCGCCTTCAACCGGGCTTCGGGCGGGCCTTCCTCGAGCCCGGCCAGGCCGTCGATGAGGCCGTCGGTGACCGTGCGCAGGGCCTGCACCTGCAGCTCGCGCAGGCTCGGGAAGTACCGGTAGAACAACGGCCTCGAAACCTCGGCGCGCGCGACGATGTCGTCCACCGTGACCAGTTCCGGCGCCCGCGAGCCGAACAGGTCGAGCGCGGCGCGGATCAGGTCGTCGCGGCGGGCCTGCGGCGACATCCGCCGCGGGCGGCTCACGGCGTCAGGTCCAGCTTCGCCGCCGCACGCAGCAATCCGGGCGTCAGTCGCGAAAGGACCAGCGCCACCTTCGCCTCCGGAGTGGACGGTGCGATCGCGGTGTCCTTCTCCACCGCTCGCAGGATGTCCTTCGCGACGCCCTCCGGGCCGAACCCGCGTCGCGCGTAGAGCTTGGAGCTCTGCTGCTGACGCCGTCGCTGCTCCGCTTCGGACACCCCGACGAACGTCGTCGTGTTGGTGATGTTGGTCTTCACGATCCCCGGGCACACCGCCGTGACGCCGATCCGGTGCGCGGCCAGCTCGGCGCGCAGGCCGACGCTCAGCGCCAGCACGGCGGACTTCGTCGTGGCGTACGCGGTCAGGATCTTCGACGGCAGGTAGGCGGCCGCGGAGGCGAGGTTGACGATCTGGCCGCCTTCCCCGCGCTCGGCGAGCATCGGCGCGAACGCGCGGCAGCCGTGGATCACGCCCCACAGGTTGACGTCGATGACGCGCTCCCAGTCCTCGACGGACGTGTCGAGGAACGGACCGGACATCCCGATGCCGGCGTTGTTGACCACGATGTCCGGGACGCCGTGGTTGTCGCGGACGTCCTGGGCGAAGCGGTGCACGGCCTCGCCGTCCGAAGAGTCCACTGTGTACTCGGCGACGCCGTGTCCGTCCAGCAGCTTCAGGGTTTCCGCCGCCGCGGCCTGGTCGATGTCGGTGACGATGACGTCGGCACCTTCGGCGGCGAAGGCGAGCGCGGTGGCCCGGCCGATCCCGCTGCCGGCGCCGGTGACGACGACCAGCTTGTGCGCGAAGCGGCCGGTCCCCACGCGCGCCTGGCGCAGGGCCCGGCTTTCGGCGCCGGTCTCGGCGTACTCGATCAGCTCGGCGGCGGCGCGGGCGACCACGTCCGGCTTGGCGCGGGTGACCCAGTGCGTCCCGACGATCAGCCGGATCCGCAGGTCCGGCACCCAGCGGGCGACCTCGGTCTGCAGCGGGGTCGTGACGTAGGCGTCGCCGGTCGGGGCCAGCACCTGCACCGGGACGTCGGCGGGCCGCGGGGCGGGCCGCGAAAGCCGGGTGAACATGTTGGCGCGGTAGAGCTCGAGCCCGTGTTGGCCGTCGGACTTGTCCGGGGGCGCCGCGTCGGGTTCCATGCGCTGGATCTGCTTGCCCAGCAGGCCGGTGCGCCACAGCACGTCCGGGATCAGCGGGAGCTGGAACGCGAGGATGTACCACGAGTGCAGGAACTGGCTCAGCGCGTTCTTGAGGCGCTTCGGTGTCGGGCGCGTGAGCTGCGCGCGGAACCAGGCGCCCGCGTGGTCGAGGCTCGGCCCGGAGATCGACGTGTAGGACGCGATCCGGCCGCACAGCCCGTCGCCGGTGACGGCGTGCCAGGTCTGGATCGAGCCCCAGTCGTGGGCGACCAGGTGCACCTTCCCGGCCGGCTGCACCGCCTCGACGACCGCGCGCAGGTCGTCGGCCAGCTGGTCCAGCCGGTAGGACGAGCGTCCCGATGGCTTGTCCGACTGTCCGGCCCCGCGCACGTCGTAGGTGACGATGCGGTGCTTCGCCCCGAGTGCGGCAGCCACCCCGCCCCACATCGAGCTGTTGTCCGGGTAGCCGTGCACGAGCACGACCGTGGGCCCGTCGTCGCGGCCGTCGATGTGGACCGAGAGGCGGACACCGTCGCTGGCGGTCACCCACTTGTGAGACATTCTGTCATGTTAGACAACCTGTCAACAGCGCTGTTCACCCACGCGGCGGCTGGCGGCGGCTCCCCGTTCATGCATGGCCGCCGTTTTTGCTTGTATGACAGCGTTTTCGTGGTTTCCCGTGGAACCAAGCGGACCGGCTGACGTCGGTGTCCACCGAACGGTGGACAGCCGGATTCAGCTGAGCGTTGCTCACGATCGAGGCCGCGAGCGGCCAGGCTTGAGCCATGACCACAGCAGTGAGCGTGCGCGGCCTGCGCAAGCAGTACCCCGGTCACCTGGCCGTGGCCGGGCTGGACCTGGACATCGCCCGGGGCGAGGTGTTCGCCCTGCTCGGCCCGAACGGCGCCGGGAAGACCACGACCGTCGAGATCCTGGAGGGCCACCGCCAGCGCACCGCCGGTGACGTCACCGTGCTCGGGGAGGACCCCGGCAAGGCCGGCCGCGCGTGGCGGTCGCGGATCGGCATCGTCCTGCAGACCGCCAACGACGCCGCCGAGCTGAGCGTCGCGGAGACCGTGCGGCACTTCGCGAAGTACTACCCCGACCCGCGCGACCCGGACGAAGTCATCGACAAGGTCGGGCTCACCGCGAAGGCCGGGACCCGCGTGAAGTCGCTCTCGGGCGGGCAGCGGCGCCGCGTCGACGTCGCGCTCGGCATCATCGGACGGCCCGAACTGCTCTTCCTCGACGAGCCGACCACCGGCTTCGACCCCGAGGCGCGACGGCAGTTCTGGACGCTCATCGGCGACCTCGCCGACGAGGGCACCACGATCCTGCTCACCACCCACTACCTCGACGAGGCCGAGGCGCTCGCCGACCGCGTCGCCGTGATCGCGCGCGGCGAGATCGTCGCGCAGGACACCCCGCGCAACCTCGGCGGCCGGGCCGTCGCCGAGGCCACCGTGCGGTGGGTGGACGAACGCGGCGAGCACGTCGAGCGCACGGCGTACCCGACCAAACTCGTCACCGAGCTCTCCGCGGGGGGTAGGGAGCTCGCGAACCTGACCGTGACCAGGCCGAGCCTGGAGGACATCTACCTGGACCTGATCGGAGACAAAGCATGACCACCCTCGCCCTACCCGGCGCGCTTTCACTGGGGCTGGCCCGCGGCGGCACCGAGCTGCGGCAGTTCTTCCGGCACAAGGAACAGGTGGTCTTCACCTTCTCCCTGCCCGCGGTGCTGATGATCCTGCTCGGGTCCATCCTGGACGGTCCGACCGCGCTCGAGGGCGTCACCTCCGGGCAGCTGCTCGCGGCCGGGATGATCGGCTCCGGCATCGTCTCGACGTCGTTCAACAGCATCGCGACCGGCGTCTCCGGCGACCGCGAATCCGGGGCCCTCAAACGCCTGCGCGGCACGCCGATGCCGCCGGCGTCCTACTTCATCGGCAAGATGGTGCTGGTCGCGGTGTCCAGCCTGGCCCAGACCGTGCTGATGGCCGGCGTCGCGGTGCTGCTCTTCGGGCTCGAACTGCCGTCCGACCCGGCGAAGTGGCTGACGCTGCTGTGGGTGTTCGCGCTCGGCATCGTCTCCTGCACGCTGCTCGGGATCGCGATCAGCGCGCTCGCCAAGTCCACCAACGGCGCGGTCGCCATCGTGCAGATGCTGTACTTGGTGCTGCAGTTCATCTCGGGGGTGTTCGTCTCGCCGATCACCAACCTGCCGAAAGTTATGGTGGACGTCGCTTCGTTCTTCCCCCTGAAGTGGATTTGCCAGGGCTTCCGGTCGGTGTTCCTGCCGGACGCCGCGGTGCGGATGGAGATGGCTGGGTCATGGGAGCTCCCGCGGGTGGCGCTGGTGCTGGGGATCTGGTGCGTGGTGGGCGCGGTGCTGGCGCGGCTGACGTTCCGGTGGACCGACGCGAAGTGAAGGACGCCTGGGACCGGTTCAACTGGCTCTGGGAGATCCTCTTCGCGGTGGCGTACCTGGCCACGACGGTGCTGGTGGTGCTGGACGAAGCCGATCCGGTGCGCACCGCCGTCGCGGTCGGGGCGCTCACCGCGCTCGCGCTGACCTACCTGCTGTGGGGCCGCCGGGTCGTGCGCGACGAGGGGCACCTGCCGCAGCGGTGGACGCTGGCGCTCGTGGTCCTGGCGCTGGTCGCGGTCGCGATGTTCGCCAACACGACGACCAGCTTCATCCTGTTCATGGTGTGCCCGCTGCTGTTCTCGACGCTCGAGTTCCGGCCGGCCGCGGTGCTGACGACGATCGCGATCCTGCTGAGCCCGGCGTCGGCGGTCCTCAACGACGGGCTGGCCGGGCCGACGCTGCACATCCTGCTGCCGATGACCGCGATCCTGATCGTCTTCGGGATCCTGTCCGGCAAGTTCATCCTGCACGTCATCGAGGAGAGCCGGGCGCGGGCGGACCTGATCGCCCGGCTCGAAGCGAGCCAGGCCGAAGTCGCCCGCCTCTCCCGGGAAGCGGGCACCGCGGCCGAACGCGAACGCCTTGCGCGGGAGATCCACGACACGCTCGCGCAGGGGTTCACCAGCATCGTCACCCTCGCCCAGGCCATCGAGTCCGAAGTGGACGCCGACCCGGCCGCGGCGCGGCGGCACGCCGAACTGGCCGCCCGGACCGCGCGCGACAACCTCACCGAGGCCCGCGCGATGGTCGCCGCGCTGGCCCCGGCCGACCTGACCGCCGGCTCGCTCGTCGACGCCGTCCGGCGGCAGGCCGACCGGCTGGCGGACGAGACGGGCCTCACCGTGCGGTACGAAGTGGACGGTGCGCTGCCGGCGCTGCCCATGGCCGGTGAAGTCGTCCTGCTGCGGGGCGCGCAGGAGGCGCTGAACAACGTCCGGCGGCACGCGGCCGCGTCGGCGGTTTCGGTCACCCTGTCCGTTGTGGACGATTCGGTCCGGCTGTCCGTCCGCGACGACGGCGCCGGCTTCGCCCCGGACCGCGCCGACGGGTTCGGGCTGCGGGGCATGCGGTCCCGCGCCGAGCAGGTCGGTGGCAGACTGAGCGTCCGGAGCGGCCCCAGCGGCACCGAACTCAACTTGGAGGTGCCCGCTTGATCCGCGTCCTGCTGGTCGACGACCACCCGGTCGTCCGCGAAGGTCTCCGCGGCATGCTCGAAGCCGAACCCGACCTGACGGTGGTCGGCGAAGCGGGCTCCGGCGACGAAGCCGTCGCGCTCGACCGCGTCGCCGAACCCGACGTCGTGCTGATGGACCTGCGGATGCCCGGCCTCGACGGTGTCGGCGCCACCAAGCGGATCCTGCGTGACCGGCCCACCCGCCGGGTCGTCGTGCTCACGACGTACGAAACGGACGCCGACATCCTGCGCGCGGTCGAGGCCGGCGCGTCCGGCTACCTGCTGAAGGACGCGTCCCGCACGGAACTGGCGAACGCGATCCGCGCGGCGGCCCGCGGCGAGACGGTGCTGGCGCCGTCGGTGGCGGGCAAGCTGGTGAACCGGGTCCGCAACCCGGAGCCGCAACCGCTTTCGGCGCGCGAGGTGGAGGTGCTGCGGCTGGTCGCGAAGGGCGGCACGAACGCCGACATCGGCCGCGCGCTGCACATCAGCGAAGCGACGGTGAAAACGCACCTCCTCCGGGTCTTCGGCAAGCTGGGCGTCTCGGACCGCACGGCCGCGGTGACGACGGCGATGGCGAGGAACCTGCTCGGCTGAAGGGGACGTTGCCGGCATCTGATGCGACGAAAGTCCCCTTCAGCTCATCACATGCACTGAACGTCCCCTTCAGCGCGGCCCGGGACCTGCTTCTCCCGCCGCCGCGCGGCAGAATGCCTTCATGCTTGAGTCGACCGAACACGCCCTGCTCCGCCGGATCGCCCACGAGCAGGCCGCCTGCCGGGCGCCGTCGCTGGTCGCCGCCGTGGTGCGGGACGGCGAAATCGTCTGGTCCGGTGGCCGGGGGCGCGTCGGGGACGCGCGGCCCGGCACCGACACCCAGTACCGGCTGGGCTCGATCACCAAGACCATCGTGGCCACCGCCGTCATGCGGCTGCGCGACGAAGGCCTCCTCGACCTCAACGACCCGCTCGAAAAGCACGTCCCCGGCACGCCGTTCGGCGCCGCCACCGTCGCCCAGCTGCTGTCCCACACCTCCGGCCTGACGTCCGAATCGCCGGGCCTGTGGTGGGAGCGGACCCCGGGCGCCGACTGGGACGCCCTCGTCGGGAGCCTCGCCGAGGGCGCGACCAAGCACCGGCCGGGCGCGAAGTTCCACTACTCGAACGTCGGCTACGGCGTGCTCGGCGAGCTCGTCTCGCGCCTCCGCGGCAAGGGCTGGCTCTCCGTGCTCGACGAGGAGGTCCTCGGCCCGCTCGGGATGACCCGCACCACCCCGCACCCGACCGGCGAGCACGCCGACGGCTTCGCCGTGCACCCCTTCGCCGACGTCCTGCTGCCCGAGCCGAGCCCGGACGCCGGCGCGATGGCGCCCGCCGGGCAGCTGTGGTCGACCGCGCGGGACCTCGGCCGCTGGACGGCGTTCCTCGGCGGCCACGGCGGCGGGGTCCTGGCGCCGGAGACCATCGAGGAAATGCGGACCATGGTCACCGTCGACGACACCGACGTGTGGACGACCGGCTTCGGGCTCGGCCTGATGCTCGTGCGCTACGGCGGCCGCCGGCTGGCCGGGCACACCGGCTCGATGCCCGGCTTCCTCGCCGTCACGCTGGTCGACCCGGTCGCGCAGACCGGCGCGCTGGTGCTCACGAACTCGACGTCCGGCGTCGGCATCACCCAGCTCTGCCTGGACCTGATCACGACGACCGACGAGCGGGAACCACGCTTGCCCCTCGAATGGGAGCCCGCTCCCGTCGACCCGGAGCTGCTGGCGCTGACCGGGCTCTGGCACTGGGGCCCGACGCCGTACCACCTGCGCGTCCAGGGCGAAGGGCAGCTCCTGCTGGCGCCGGTCGAGGGCGCCGGGCGCAGCTCGCGCTTCCGCGTGACCGGGAAGGACACCTACGTCGGCCTCGACGGCTACTACTCCGGCGAGACGCTCGAGGTGGGCCGCAACGCCGACGGCGTGGCCACCCACCTCGACCTGGCGACGTTCGTCTTCACGCGCACGCCGTACGACCCGGCCGCGCCGGTCCCGGGCGGCGTCGAGGACTGGCGCTGAGGGGAGCCGGGCCCCGCTCACACCCCCAGGGCGGTGGTGAGCGGGGCCCTCAGGTCAGCGCGGCCGTGCCCGCCGCGTAGGCGACGGAGGCGGCGAACCGGGTGGCGAGGCGCTTGCCTTCGCCCCAGTCGAACAGGCCGAACTTCAACTGGGTCTGGACGGTGATCGTGGACCCGGCCGCCGACGGCGAAACCGTCGCGGTGACGACCTGGCCCCAGCTGAAGAAGGTCATCCCGGTGCGGCAGGTGACGTACCCGCGCTGGGCGTCGTAGAACGGGCCCTGCCCGCCGATCGCCGTGACCCCGGCGGGGAGCGCGTTCCACAGCACCTCGGGCGGCACCGGGAAACTCTGCTGCACTGTCGTCATGGCGGGCCAACCTACCGGGCCGCGCGAGCGCCGGGCACCGTGTTTTTCCGGTCACGGCGGTGGACGCCGAACTCGCCGACGGCGTAGTGGTCGCCGTCCGGGAGGCCGATGACGAGGTGCTCCGAAGGCCACCCGGCCAGCCACAGCCGGCGGCGGCCGGCCAGCTCGGCGGCGACGTCGGCGGGGGCCGCGTCCAGGTGGAACTTGATCCGCCGGCCATCGGGCAGCACGGCCCAGCCGTCGACCGGCTCCCCGGGCCGCACGTCGAACGCGGCGGCGGCCACCGGCGACCGGCGGCCGTCCAGGCACCGCGCGATCTCGGCGAGGTCGGAGCGCCACCCCGCCAGGCCCAGCACGACCAGCAGGCTCGGCACCGGGACGAGCACCGGCAGCCAGCCGCCGTCGAGGACGATGGCCGCCACCTCGGCGGCCACGGCGAGGGCGGCGGCCGTCCAGAGCGTCGCGGTCCGGGCCCGGAGCCGCCACCGCACCCGGGAGCGCCGCCTCAGCCGGACGCGGCGATCGCGGACCGGGCGGTCCTCGCCGGTCACCCACCACGGCAGCCGGGGGACGAAGACCAGCGCCAGCGTCGCCGCGAAGCCGACCGGCAGGCCGATGGCGGTGGTGTCGGTCCAGCCCTCGACGAGGAGGTGCACCGCGGCCACCACCGCGAACCAGGCGAAAAAGTACCAACGAGGCTTCATCGATTCCACATGTCGGACACCCGGCCACCTCTGTTAGCAGCCCGATCCCGACCTGAGAGACTGGCCACATGACCGACGCTGAGTTGACCATCCCCGCAGACCTCAAGCCGGCCGACGGCCGCTTCGGCTGCGGACCGTCGAAGGTCCGCGCCGAGCAGCTGAGCGCACTGGCGGAGTCCGGCTCCACCTACCTCGGCACGTCGCACCGGCAGAAGCCGGTCAAGTCCCTCGTCGGGCGCGTCCGGGCCGGCCTGTCCGAGCTCTTCTCGCTGCCCGAGGGCTACGAAGTGATCCTCGGCAACGGCGGCACCACCGCGTTCTGGGACGCGGCCGCCTTCGGCCTGGTCCGCGAGCGCGCGCAGCACTTCACCTACGGCGAGTTCTCCTCGAAGTTCGCCACCGTGACCAAGGGCGCGCCGTTCCTGGCCGACCCGATCGTCGTCAAGGCCGAGCCGGGCAGCGCGCCGGACATCGCCTACGAAGCCGGTGCGGACCTCGTCGGCTGGGCGCACAACGAGACGTCCACCGGTGTGGCCGTGCCGGTCCGCCGCCCCGAGGGCAGCGAGGGCGCGCTCGTCGCGATCGACGCCACCTCCGGCGCCGGCGGCCTCCCGGTCAAGGCCGAGGACTTCGACGTCTACTACTTCGCGCCGCAGAAGTCGTTCGCCGCGGACGGCGGGCTGTGGATCGCGCTGGCCTCCCCGGCCGCGGTCGAGCGGATCGGCGAGATCGGCGGCGGCGACCGCTGGATCCCCGAGTTCCTGTCGCTGACCACCGCGCTGGACAACTCCCGCAAGGACCAGACGTACAACACCCCGGCCGTGGCCACGCTGTTCCTGCTCGCCGAGCAGATCGAGTGGATGAACGGCCAGGGCGGCCTCGAGTGGACGACTTCGCGCACGAAGGACTCGTCGTCGCGGCTGTACGAGTGGGCCGAGAAGACGAGCTACACCACGCCGTTCGTGAAGGACGCGGACCTGCGCTCGCAGGTCGTCGGCACGGTCGACTTCAGCGACGACGTCGACGCCGCCGCGGTGGCGAAGGTGCTGCGCGCCAACGGGATCGTCGACACCGAGCCGTACCGCAAGCTGGGCCGCAACCAGCTGCGCGTCGGCCTGTTCCCGGCCATCGACCCGGACGACATCACGAAGCTCACGCAGAGCATCGAGTACGTGGTCGAGCGGCTCAGCTGACCCGGGACTCCGCGGAAGGGACCTTCGCCGCTTCGGCGGTGGGGGTCCCTTTCTTCGAGGTCAGGCGGCGGGCGCCGAACGCGGCGAGAGCCAGCAGCGCGAGCCCGTACAGCTCGTAGGACTCCGTCGCCAGCCACCAGCCGGGCGACGGGGCCGGGCGCGGGGCGAACCACATCGGTCCGACGATGAACAACGCCAGTCCCGCGACGACGACCCCCACCGCCACCCACCGGACCGCCCGGTCGCAGCGCCACGCGTACCACCCGGCGAGGACGAGGACCGGCACGCACCACGTCCAGTGGTGGGTCCACGAGATCGGCGAGACCAGCAGCCCGCCGAGCGCACAGGCGGTGAGCCCGAGCACCGGCTCGGCGGCGCGCACGATGATCACCGCGACCAGTGCCATCACGGCCAGTGCGGCCAGCACCCACACGAACTCCGGCAGGCCGGCGCGCACGGTCAGGCCGTGCAGCGACTGGTTCCCGACGTAGTCCACGCCGCCGATGCGGCCCGCGTCGAAGACGAGCTTCGTCCAGTACGTGAAGGACGCCGACGGGCGGACCAGCCACAGCAGCGCCCCGGCGGCCAGGAAGCCGACGACCACCCGCGCGGCCGCCTTGAAGTCGCGGCGGAACAGGAAGTAGACGACGAACACGGCCGGGGTCAGCTTGATCGCCGCGGCCACGCCGATCAGCAGGCCCTTCGTCCGCTTCCGCTCGCCGGGCAGCAGCACGTCGAGCACCACCAGCACCATGAGCAGCGCGTTGATCTGCCCGAAGCCGAGCGTCGAGCGCACCGGCTCCAGCAGGGCGCCGGCGAGCTGCGCGCCGATCGCGACGAGCGCGGCCACGGCCCGGCCGGTGACCTTCGACGCGTCGGTGAGCGAACCGTTGAGCGTCGCGACGTACAGGTAGGCGACGACGCCGGTCGCGAGGATCGACGCGATGCTGACCAGCTTCATCGTCACCGCGAACGGCAGCAGCGTGCCGGGCAGGAACACCGCCGCGGCGAACGGCGTGTACGTGAACGGCAGCAGGATCTGGTGCGTGGTCGGCACCCAGGCGTCGTACGGCGAACCCTGCTGCGCGAGCGCCTTGGCGCCGCCCAGGTAGACCTCCAGGTCCAGGCCGTCGAACCGCTTCAGGACGAGGACCAGGACGACCGCGGCGACCTCGAGCGCCGCGAGCGCCACCACCAGCCTTCGACCCGACCACCCAGCCACCGCGTCCCCCTCGAACCAGGTCTCCGACCGGCCGAGATTACCGGGCGCTCAGCAGCAGCCGCGCACCGGCAACCGCACTGACCTGGCGTTCGCCGCGGCCGGGCGGCTCGCCGCGGCCTCGGCGTCGGCGAACATCCGGGCCCGCCTGGCCCGGTCGAGCACGCGGCCCGCGGTGACGACGGTGTCGATCCGCCGGACCGCGCGGATGTCGGCGAGCGGGTCGGCGTCCAGCAGCACCAGGTCGGCGGCCTTGCCGGGGCTGATCGTCCCCATGGTGTCCGCCCGGCCGAGGAACGCGGCCGCGTCGCGGGTCACGGTCTGCAGCGCCCGCCTCGGCGTGAGCCCGGCCTCGACCAGGAAGTCCAGCTCGTCGTGCAGGCTGAAGCCGGGGAAGACGTACGGGTTCTGGCAGTCGGTCCCGCCGAGCAGCCCGACGCCGGCGCGGTACGCCTCCCCGGTGAGCCGCAGCTGCGCCTGGAAGTACTCCTCCTGCTGGGCGATCTGCTCCGGCGTGACCGGCGTGAAGAGCGTGAGCCGGTCGGCCCAGTAGTCGCGGATCTCCTGCGAGACGTACTTGAGCCGCGGGTCGTGCGCGTAGGTGTCGGCGGGCTTCGAAATGACGCGGTTGACCGCGAACGTCGGGGTCAGCCGGCTGCCGAGCGCCTTCAGCCCGGCGAAGTGGCGCTCGGCCGTGACCGGGTCGTAGGCCTGGGCGGCCTGCCGGTCGAGTTCGCGGGCGAGGTTGAAGAAGTCGCGCGGGGCCTTCGGGTCGAACGGCTTGGCGTCGAGACGGGCGAAGAACTCGTCGCGGCGGCCCGAGGTCGCGATCGGCAGCCCGAAGGAGTGCTCGAAGCTGCGCTGTCCGTAGCGGGCGGCTTCCAGCTGCCCCATCCGGTACGGCCAGTGCCCGGCGAAGGTGAGGCCGAGCCGGTCGCACTCGTCGGCGATCGCGGTGAAGCACTCCCGGGGCAGGTAGAAGTACACCTTGACGAAGTCCGCGCCCTGGGCCGCGGCGGTCCGGACCGCCGCGCGCGCCTCCTCGGCGTTCGCGACCTGGGTGATCGGCGGGCCGAGCAGGGAGACCGGCCCGTCGATGATCGCGCTGGCCAGCACGACCCGCGGGCCGAGCAGCTCGCCGCGGACGATCTTGTCGCGGGTGGCGCGGTTCTCGGCGTAGCCCTGCATCTCCCGGATCCCGGTGACGCCGTTGGCCAGGAACAGCGGCGGCCACACCCCTTCCATCTCGATGCCGTGGGCGTGCATGTCCCAGAGCCCGGGCACGAGGAAGCGGCCACGGCCGTCGATCACCCGGGCGGACCCGCGAAGCGGCACTTCGGCGGCCGGCCCGACCCAGGCGATCCGGTCCCCGACCAGCACGACCGCGGAGTTCGGCCGGGCGGGCCCGTCGGTGCCGTCGACGACGGTCGCCCCGCTCACCACGACGACGTCGGTACCGGCCGCGGCGGCCTCCCGCGCGAACACCGCGGGTGCGATCCCGGCGGCGGCCAGCCCCGCGCCCGCCGTGGCCAGCCACCGCAGGAAGTCCCGCCGGTTCGCCTCGACTCGCACCAAGCCCACCCGCCCCTTCGATCACGACCCCGGTGCCCATTCAACGCGGGCGCGATCGAGCGCGAAATCTTCCAACGTGCTGAATGCCGGGCAGCGTGTAACCCGCCACCCGGCATCCGTGTCACCGCACCCCGGGTCAGGCCAGCGCCTGCGTGGGCGGCAGCCGGGCCGCCCGCACCGCCGGGTACGCCCCCGCCACGGCCCCCACCAGCGCCGCGACCCCGACCCCACCGGCCAGTGCCCCCACCGGCAGCACCGCCGGCCACCCCTGGCTCAGCGCGTACCCCGCCGTCACCAGCACCCCGGCCAGCACCCCCGCCAGGCCGCCCAGCCCGGACAGCAGCACCGACTCGGCCAGGAACTGCCCGCGGACCTGCCGCTTCGTCGCGCCGAGCGCGCGGCGGAGACCGATCTCGCGGCGCCGCTCCAGCACCGAGATCACCATCGTGTTCGCCACCCCGACGCCGCCGACGAGCAGCGCGACCCCGCCGAGCCCGAGGAACAGCGCGCTGTACGTCGTGTCCGTGAGCTTCTGCGCGGCGAGCGCGTCCGACGGGCGGCGCACCTCGACCTCGTTGGGCGCCTGCGGGTTCAGCGTCGCCGCCAGCACCGACCGCACACTGTCCACTTGGGACTCTTCGGCGCGGACGTACACCGTGGACGGGTGGCCGTCGAAGCCGAGCAGCCGCTTCGCGACGTCCCAGCCGACCAGCGCCGACCGCTCGATCTCCGGTGCCAGCGGCATCGGCGCCAGTATCCCGGCCACGGTGAACCACTGCGTCCCGATCAGCACCTGCGGCGGGCGGGCCGGGTCACAGCTGTCGTTCGGGGGCTCCGGGTGGCGGAGTCCCCGGCCTGGGGCGGAGCCCCGGATGCCACAGTGGTCGATGCCGAGCCGGGCCGCGGCCTGGGAGCCGAGCACCACCACCGGGTAGTCCTGGTTGGCCGCTGCCAGGAACGCGCCCACGCGGACCTTGCCGCCGAGCACGGCCAGCAGGTCCGGCCGCGCCGCGTACACGGCCAGCCCGGAGGAGTCGTTCGGCGCGATCTTGTCGCTGCGCCGCACGTTCGCCGACGTCGTCCCGGTGCCGCTGACCGCCTGCACCGGGCCGATCCGCTTGGCCATCGGGACGGCGTCGTCCGGCAGCGTCGCGGTGTCCCCGAACAGCGTCTGCCCCGGCCCGGCGGTGAGCAGGTTCGTGCCGAGCGCGGCCAGCCGGTCGTGCAGCGCCTGCGCGCCGGACGCCGGGATCGCCAGCACCGCGACCATCGCGGCGACGCCGATCGCGATGCCCAGCGCGGAAAGCACCGCGCGCACCGGCCGCGTGCGCATGCCGTGCGCCCCGAGCGCCACGACGTCCGGCGTCTTGAGCCGGGCCGGTTCCGGCAGCGTCACCAGCGTCATCGCGCACCCACCAGGCCGGTGTCCAGCCGCAGGTGCCCGTCGAGCAGCTCGATCCGGCGCGGCATGCCGGCGGCGATCTCCCGGTCGTGGGTGATCACGACGATCGTGGTGCCCTCCGCCGACAGCTCCCCCAGCAGCGCCAGCACGGACGCGCCGGTGCCGGTGTCGAGGTTGCCGGTCGGCTCGTCGGCCAGCAGGATCGACGGCTCGTTGACCACCGCCCGCGCGATCGCGACGCGCTGGCGTTCCCCGCCCGACAGCTCGCCGGGCCGGTGCCACGCCCGGTGCCCCAGCTTGACGCGGTCGAGCGCGACCAGCGCCCGCTCGCGCCGCCGCCGTCGCGGCACCCCGGCGTAGAGCAGGCCGGTGCACACGTTGTCCACCGCACTCATCCCTTCGTCGAGGAAGAACTGCTGGAACACGAACCCGATCCAGCGCGACCGCAGCGCGGAGACCTTGCGGTCCGGCAGCGCGGCGACGTCGTGGCCGTGCAGCTCGATCCGCCCCGACGACGGCCGGTCGAGAGTGCCCATCAGGTGCAGCAGCGTCGACTTGCCGGACCCGGACGGGCCGACGATCGCGACCATTTCGCCGTCCTCGAGCGACAGCGAGACGCCGTCGAGCGCGGCGACGCCGCCGGGGTAGGTGCGCGTGACCTCGTGCAAGCGCAGCACGGGTGTCACGACGTCGTCACCACCCGCAGGCCCGCGGTCAGGCCGTCGCCGGTGACCTCGACCTTGCCACCGCTGAACAGTCCGGTTTGGACAGCCACCAGCCGGCGCTTCCCGTTCTCGTCGACCTCGACCGCGTACCCGCCTTCGGCGAGCGCGAGCAGCGCGCCGACCGGGACCGCCAGCACGCCCCGGTGGACGTCCTTGGTGAACCGGACGCTCGCCGGCGACGAGTCGAGCGTGCCGCCCGCGGCCGGATCGTCGAGCCGGACGGCCACGGTGATCGTGGGCTTGCCGTCGTTGTTGCCCGCCGCGTCCTTGCCCTCGACGGCGGACCGGCCGACGTCGGTGATCGTCCCCGGTGTCGTCTTGCCGTTGATCGTCACGGACGCCTTCGCGCCCTGCTGGGCGAGGTCCTGCTTGGCCGCCTCGAGCTTCACCTGCACCGACCGGACGGTCCCGGTCGTCTTGAGCACCTCGCCCTGGGCCGGCGAGCCGGGCTTGGCGGCGAGCGACGACACCCGGACCTCGCCCGCCGCGAGCACGACGTCGCCCTGGCCGAACGCGCCGGTCTGCTCGAGGCCGAGGGACTTCTGCCACTTCTTCAGCGCGGCCGCCGTCGCCGAGGTGAACTTCTTGTCCGGCGTGCCGAAGCCGCCGAAGCCGCACGCCTTGAGGTTCTCCTCCAGCTGCTTGACGTCGGCGCCGTCCTCCGCGCCGGCGGCGAGGTCGCGGTAGAACGGGAGCGTGCCGTAGAACAGCGGCACCGGCTTGGCGTCCACTCCGTACACCGCCTGGCAGCGGGTGATCTTGGCGCCGGCCGCGGGCAGCGACGTGATCGTGCCGGGCTTGCGGCCCTGGACGGTCTCCTCGTCGCCGTAGCCGAGGGTGCCGTCGGCTTCCTCCTCTTCACTGAGGTCGGTCTTGACGACCTCGGCGGTCTCCACCGGCGGCGGCGCGGCCTCCTTGACCGGCGTCGCGCTCGACACCCGGGTCAGGACCACGACGGAGCCGGTGCCCAGCACGACGACGAGGACCGCGGCCGCGACGAACCAGCGGGTCCGGCCGCGACGACGCGGCTTGAGTTCGGTCACGTGGGTCATCCCGCCGGTGCCGCCTTCACGCTCATGCCGAGCCCGCACGCCTTCGCGGCCTCTTCGAACTTCTTCGGGTCGTCGCCCGGCCCGCCGATCCGCGCCGTCCCCTTGCCGCTCGGGTCCGGGTCGGGCATGTCGATGCCGTGGTCGCGCATGCACTTGGCGTCCTTGCGCATCTTGTCCAGCTCCTCGGCGCTCGGCGGCTTCATCTCGCCGCCGTTGGGCATGAGGTGCCGGCACGCCTTCTGCGCGGCTTCGATCTTCGAGACGTCGGCGCCGTCGCCGCCCAGGGTGATCGCCATGCCGCCGCCGTCGCCGGCCGGCTTGGGGTCGGGCATGTCGACGCCGTGCTCGCGCATGCACTTGGCGAAGTCGCGCATCTTGTCTTCGTCGCTCTTGCCGCTGTTGTCGGCCGCCGTGGGCCCGCCCGACTTCGGCGGCGTCGAGATCGAAGCCACCTTCGACCCGTCGTCCCCCTGGCCGCCGCAGCCCGCGAGCAGCAGCGCCGCCCCGATCGCCGCGACGACGATCCGTGTCCGCATCGGCTCGCTCCTTTCGTTGTCGGTCGGGTGCCAGGTCTACGGATCGGGGGATTCGGGCGCGCTAAGCGACGTCGCTTATGCGGTCCTTATGGCCTCCCTGCGCAGACTGGGCCGGTGCGGGTGCTGGTGGTGGAGGACGAGCGGCTCTTGGCCGACTCGGTCGCGGAGGGGCTGCGGCGGTTTTCGATGGCCGTCGACGTCTGCTACGACGGCGCGCAGGCCCTGGAACGGGTCGGCGTGCACGGCTACGACGTCGTGGTGCTCGACCGCGACCTGCCGGTGGTGCACGGCGACGACGTCTGCGCCGCCGTGGTCCGGGCCGGCGGCGAGGCGCGGGTGCTGATGCTGACCGCGGCCGCCGACGTCACCGACCGGGTGGCCGGGCTGGGCCTCGGCGCCGACGACTACCTGACGAAGCCGTTCGCGTTCGCCGAGCTGGTCGCCCGCGTCCAGGCGCTGTCGCGGCGCGCGCGGCCGGCGCTGCCACCGGTGCTGGAACGCGGCGGCGTCGTCCTCGACCTGCCCCGCCACCAGGCCGCCCGCGACGGCCGGTTCCTGCTGCTCTCGCCGAAGGAGTTCGCCGTGCTCGAGGTCCTGATGCGGGCGGAAGGCACGGTGGTCAGCGCCGAGGACCTGCTGGACAAGGCGTGGGACGAGCACGCGGACCCGTTCACGAACGCGGTCCGCGTCGCGGTGATGACGTTGCGGCGCAAGCTCGGCGACCCGCCGGTGATCGAGACCGTGCCCGGCGCGGGCTACCGGTTCGGCACCCGGTGAACGCCCTTTCGGTCCGGACCAAGCTCACCGCCTGGTACGGCGGGCTGTTCCTGCTGGCCGGGCTGGTCCTCGTCGTCATCAACTACCTCTTGGTGCAGAGCACGCTGCCGGACCCGGCCCGGGTCGCGTCGACGACGATCGGCTCGGCCGACGCCACCTACGGCATCGCGGCCGGCACGCCCCTGCCGTCCGAAGGCGTCGCCGTGCGGCTGCTCAGCGGCTCGCTCGACGAGTACCGCTCCTCGACGCTGTCCACGTTGCTCGTCGGCTCGGCGATCGCGCTGGTGGCGACGGCCGGGCCGGCGGTGCTGTTCGGCTGGCTGATGGCCGGCCGCGCGCTGCGGCCCCTGCACGACATCACCTCGACGGCCCGGCGGCTGGAGGCGGGCAAGCTCGACCGCCGCATCAACCTCGAGGGCCCGCCCGACGAGCTGAAGGAACTGGCGGACACGTTCGACGGCATGCTCGACCGGCTCGCGGAATCGTTCGACAGCCAGAAGCGGTTCGTCGCGAACGCGTCGCACGAACTGCGGACGCCGCTGGCCGTGCAGCGAACGCTGATCGAAGTGGCGATGGCCGACCCGGAAGTGACGCCGGAGCTGCGGAAGCTCGGCACCCACCTGCTCCACACGAACGAGCGCAGCGAGCGGATGATCGAGGGCCTCCTGGTCCTCGCGCGCAGCGACCGCGGCCTGCACGCGCGCACGCCGGTCCGGCTGGACGCCGTGGTCGCTTCGGTGGTCCGGGCGACGGCCGCTTCGGCGGCCGAGGCCGGGGTGACGGTCGAGACGCGCCTGCGGCCGCGGGTGGTGGCGGGCGACCCGGTCCTGCTGGAGCGCCTGGTGACGAACCTGGTGGTCAACGCGATCACGTACAACGCCTCGGGCGGCTGGGTGTACGTCGAGGTCCGCGGGGACCCGGCCCTGGAGGTGCGCAACTCGGGCCCGGTGGTACCGCCCGAGGCCGTGCCGGCGTTGTTCGAGCCGTTCCGCCGGGTGGGCGGCGCGGAGCGGACCGGCGACACGCGCAACGCGGGGCTCGGGCTGTCGATCGTGCGCTCGGTGGCCCAGGCGCACGGGGGTTACGCGGAGGCCCAGCCCGGCCGGCGCGGCGGCCTCACCGTGACGGTGCGGCTGCCGCCGTCTTGATCCACTCGATCGTGACTTACCGTGTCCGGCGTGTCACACAGCAGCCGCTGACCTGGGTGACCCATGATGGGAAGGTCGCTAAATGAACAGTGGGCAGTTCGGCACGGACTCGGCGCGCCTCGCACGTCAAGTCGACGCGCCGTTCTAACGTGGGCACCCACAACGGTGAAGAAGATTCGGGGAGGCGAGAACAATGCGGGCGCTGCGAGTGGTCGGGCTGCACGAGGACGGCAAGTCCATCGTGCTCGAAGACCCGGCGAGCCGCACTCGCTTCCTGCTCCCGGCTGATGAGCGACTGCGTGCGGCGGCGCGGGGGGACATCACCCGCCTCGGCCAGATCGAAATCGAGTTGGAGAGCCAGATGCGGCCACGCGAGATCCAGGCGCGAATCCGCGCCGGCGAGTCAGTCGAGCAGGTCGCGAGCGGCGCCGGGATCTCGGTGCAGCGCGTCGAACGCTTCGCCTACCCCGTCCTGCTGGAGCGTTCGCGCACCGCCGAACTGGCGCAGAGCGCCCACCCCGTCCGCGAAGACGGGCCCGACGTGCAGACGCTCGGCGAGGTCGTCGCGTACGGCTTCGGCGTCCGCGGGCACGACTACTCGCAGGCCACCTGGGACTCCTGGAAGGGTGACGACGGCCGCTGGGTCGTCGTGCTCCAGTGGAAGGCCGGCCGGTCGGACAACCGCGCGCACTGGGCGTTCTCCCCCGGCGCGCACGGCGGCACGGTCACGGCGCTCGACGAGAACGCCGAAGTCCTCCTCGACCCGAACGCGTACCGCCCGCCCCGGACGGTCCGCGCCCTGGACCCGGCCCGCGAAGCGGAGTTCCAGCCGACGCTGGACTCGGTCCCGCCGGAGCGCGCCGAACTGCCTTCGGCCGAGCCGGACCCGGACGACGACACCCGCGAGATCCCGCGCGTCCCGGCGGACCCCGAGGACGACACCGACACCAATCAGCCGCGGCCGAAGGCCAAGAAGAACCACCCGATCGTGCCATCCTGGGAGGACGTGCTCCTCGGGGTCCGCTCACAGCGCGGCTGAGCACGGCAGTCACCCAAGCGCCCCAATGTGGCGTTGGTTGCGTCCAGCGCACCCAATGTGGCGTTCGGTGCGTCTGACGCACCGAACGCCACATTGGGGCGCTACAGCTAGGTCACCTGTGCCGCGAGCGTCTTCGGCGCCACCTGCCGGTAGGCCTCGCGCACGATCCGGTCGACCTCGGCCCAGTCGACGTCGACGTCCAGCCGCACGCCCAGCCAGCCGCGGTGCCCGACGTACGCCGGCCGGAAGAACCGCACGGGCTCGGTCCGCACCAGCTCCTCCTGCACCCCGGGCGGTGCCGGGCACCAGAAGGCGAGCCTGCCGTCGCCGTGGTGGTCGTCGGCGAACATGACGAAGGTCTTCTTGCCGCGCACGAACCAGGCGGGCGATCCGTGGCTGAGCCGCTCGGTCGCTTCGGGCAGCGCCAGGCAGAGCTTCCGCAGCTCGTCGAGCTGCCCGCCCATCAAGCGCCGCCGAAGGCGATCACGAGCACGCCGATCCACGCGATCACCACACCGCCCGCGGCGCCGTACGCGGCCCACCGCAGGATCGGCGTGCGCCGGATCAGCCACAGCGACGGCGTGATCCCGGCCGTCACGACGACCGACGCCGCCAGCGCCAGCCACCCGCTGGTCTCCCTGGCCAGCGTCGAAGCCAGCGCCAGCATCGCGACGACGACCACCGCCGCGATGAACGCCGACACCGTCAGGCCGGTCAGCCACGGGGTCGGTTCGCCGGGCGGGCCGGGCGGGCCCAGCACGGTCCGGACGAACCGGTGACCGGCTTCGGGCTCCCGCGGTGGCGGCTCGACGACCGTGTCGGCGCCGGTCACCGGGTCCACGAACCGGACGGTCGTGCCCATCACCGAGGCGAGCCGGCCGGCCAGCTGGCGGCCGCGCTGCGAAACGACCGCGCCCGCCTCCGCGCCGGAATCGGCCGAGACCGCGGCCGCGACGCGCGCCCACTCGTGCAGGGCCTGCGCCAGATCGGCGCCGATCGCGAGCTTGTGCGGGTCCACCTCGCGCGCGTGCTCCCCGCCGGGGCCGGCCAGCACGGCGCGCTCGCCGCGGATCCGCAGCTCCATGGTGTCCTTTCGCCCAGACCAGGGGAACACCTTAGCCACCCGGAGCCAGTTCGTAGAAGGCGACGGCGGCGGCGGTCGCGATGTTCAGTGAGTCGACTCCGGCCGGCATGGGTATCCGGACCGCGTGATCCGCCGCCGCCAGCGCCGCTTCGGTCAGTCCGGGACCCTCGGCACCGAAGAGCAACGCCACCCGCCCGGGCGCGTGCGCGCGCAGCTCACGCAGGGGGATCGACCCTGGTCGCGGGGTGAACGCCGCGACGGCGAACCCGCGCGCACGCAGGTCGTCGAGCCCGCCCGGCCAGTCCTCGAGCTGCCCGAACGGCACGCGCAGCACGTGTCCCATCGACACGCGCACGCTGCGCCGGTAGAGCGGGTCGGAACAGCCGGGCCCGAGCAGCACCCCGCCGACGCCGAGCGCGGCCGCGTTGCGGAAGAGCGCGCCGAGGTTTTCGTGGTCGCCGACGCCTTCCAGCACGGCGATCGTGCCGGCGCCGTCGACGACTTCGGAAACCGTGAGCGGCGCCGGCCGGTCGGCGACGGCGAGGATGCCGCGGTTGAGGTGGAAGCCGACCACGTCGGCCATCGTCTCCGCGGACGCGACGTACTGGGGCGCCTCGATTCCCTCGAGTTCGGCCGCCAGCTCGGCGAACCGCCGCTCGACCCCGAGCAGGGCCCGCACGGGGTACCGGGACGTCAGCAACCGGGACACCACGACGGTGCCTTCGGCGATGACGAATCCCCGCCCGCCAGGCCGGTCCGGCCGCCGGTCCGCTGTGGACAGGTCGCGGAAATCGTCGACCCGCGGGTCGTCCCGATCGTCGATGTGGATCACGCCCATCCGCCCAGTCTGTCACCCGCTTGCCGGGCGCCGGACTGGTCCGAACGTCCACGCGCGGGTGGTACGAACGGGGCCATTTTTCTTTCGGTTAACCCCTCGTGACGGAGAGCACCAGTTTGGCCGCTAGCACGGGTGCATCGCCTGTGTAACGGTTGTCCGCCAGGACTTGAAACACGTCCTAGTTCCACGCCGACGCACGAAGCAGGGATGGTCATGGGGATGGACCTCGCGGCTCAATCGTTCAACACGCTGGACCGCGGGCGGTACCGCCGCAAGGTGCAGCGCTGCCTGGACACGTTGGCCCGCATGCTCACCGACGGCAGTTTTTCGTTCCCCCGCAAGAACATCGGGCTCGAAGTCGAGCTGAACCTGGTCGACCGCGAGCTGCGCCCGTCGATGACGAACACCGCCGTGCTGGAGGCGCTGGACGACCCGTCGTTCACCACCGAGCTGGGCCAGCACAACATCGAGCTGAACGTGCCGCCGCGGCCGCTGGCCGGCGATTCGGCCCTGCAGCTCGAAGACGACCTCCGCGCGTACCTCGGGACCGCCGCGGCCAAGGCGCGGGACACCGGGTCGGCGCTGGCCATGATCGGCATCCTGCCGACGTTGAAGCACGAGCACTTCGACCAGAAGTGGCTCACCAACAAGACGCGGTACTCCACGCTGAACGACCAGATCTTCGCCGCGCGCGGCGAGCGCACCGTGCTCGCGATGGAAGGCGCGCCGCTGTCGGGCCGGCAGCCGGAGCGGTTGCGCAGCTACGCCGAATCCATCCTGCCCGAGGCCGCGTGCACCAGCGTGCAGCTGCACCTCCAGGTCGCGCCGGAGGAGTTCGCCGCGCACTGGAACGCGGCGCAGTGCCTGGCCGGGCCGCAGATCGCGCTGGCGTCGAACTCGCCGTTCCTGCTGGGCAAGGCGCTGTGGCACGAGACGCGCATCCCGCTGTTCCTGCAGGCGACCGACACCCGGCCGGAAGAGCTGAAGAACCAGGGCGTGCGGCCCCGCGTGTGGTTCGGCGAGCGCTGGATCACGTCGATCTTCGACCTGTTCGAGGAGAACGTCCGCTACTTCCCCGGCCTGCTCCCGGAAACCGACGCCGAAGACCCGATCGAAGCGCTCGACGCGGGCCAGGCGCCGAAGCTCACCGAGCTGCGCATGCACAACGGCACGATCTGGCGCTGGAACCGCCCGGTGTACGACGTCGTCGACGGCCTGCCGCACCTGCGCGTGGAGAACCGGGTGCTGCCGGCCGGCCCGACGGTCGTCGACACGGTGGCGAACGCGGCGTTCTTCTACGGTGCCCAGCGCGCGCTCGCCGAGGCGGAACGCCCGGTGTGGAGCCAGATGTCCTTCCAGGCGGCGGAGGAAAACCTCTACGCGGGCGCGCGCCGGGGGTTCGACGCGCAGCTGTACTGGCCGGGCATCGGCTGGATCCCGCCGGACGAGCTGGCGCTGCGCGTGCTGCTGCCGCTCGCCCACGAGGGGCTGCGCCGCTCCGACGTCTCCGACGAAGCCCGCGAGCGCTACCTCGGGATCGTCGAACGCCGCTGCCTCGCGCGGCGGACCGGGGCGACCTGGCAGCGCGACTACGTTCTGCGCGCACAGGACCGCGGGCTGGACCGGGAAGCCGCGCTGAGCCTGATGCTGGGGCGCTACCTGGAGCTGTCGGAGGCCGGCGAGCCGGTGCACACCTGGCGCGTCGATGATTGAGCGCTAGCCTGGGCGGATGCCGAAGATTCTCGGTGAGTCGCTGGAAGCGCACCGGCGCGAAGTGCGGACGCGGGTCTTCGACGTCCTGCGCGCGCAGCTCTACGAACGCGGCTTCGACGCGATCACGCTCGCCGGGGTCGCCTCGGCCGCCGGGGTGGGCCGGACCGCGCTGTACAACCACTTCCCCGACAAGGAGAGCCTGCTGGTCGCCTTCGTCGAGGACGAGGCCGCCCGGTACGTCACGCGGCTGACCGAAGCCGTCGAGGCCCAGGCCGATCCGGCCGACCAGCTGGCCACCTTCGTCCGGCTGCAGCTGCGGGTGCTGGCGGAGTACCACATGCCGCCGGGCACGGCGCTCGCGTCGGCGCTGGCCCCCGCGGCGTACCGGCGGATCAGCGCGCACGCCGACCCGATCACCGACCGGCTGCGCGCCATCCTCACCGGCGGCGTCGACCTGGGGCACTGGCCCGCCGAGGACCCGGACGTGCTGATCCCGATGATCACCGCGGCACTGGGCAACCGGACCCTGGTCGACGGCCCGCCCGAGCAGCTGGAAGACGTCATCGAAGCATCGGTGCGGTTCGTGCTCCGGGCGGTCGGCGCGTCGATTTAGGGTAGCCTAAGCCGGGATTGTGCCCTACGATCTTTCTGACAGCGTGTCAGATCGATCGCCGGGAGGCCTGCCCATGTCGGTGACCACGGACGCCCGCCCGTTCTCGGCGACGCTGCGCGCGTCGACGCTCGAGGTGCACGAGAAGGCGAACTACTCGACGTACATGCGCGCCCTGCTCGGCGGCGAGCTGTCGCAAGAGGGCTACACCCAGCTGGCGATCCAGTACTACTTCGTCTACGGCGCCATCGAGGCGGCGAGCGACGCGATGGCCGATCACCCGGTCGGGGGCGAATTCGTCTTCGACGAGCTCCGGCGGCTGCCCAGCCTGGAGCGCGACCTGGCCCACCTGGTCGGCCCGGACTGGCGGTCGACGATCTCCCCGCTGGCTTCGACGCAGGCGTACGTCGCGCGAGTGCGCGAAGCGTCTTCGTGGGCGGGCGGGTACGTGGCGCACCACTACACGCGCTACCTCGGCGACATCGCGGGCGGCCAGGCCATCCGCCGGCTGCTGGAGAAGACGTACGACGTCGCCGAGGCCGGCACGCTCTTCTACCACTTCGACGGCATCGGCAGCGCGCCCCGCTTCCGCGACCGGTACCGCGCGAAGCTCGACAACGCGCCGTGGGACGAAGCCGAGCGCGCCCGCGTGATCGACGAGACGCTGGTGGCGTTCGAATGCAACGTCGCCGTCTTCGACGAACTGGCCCAGCGGCTGGACGAGTTCCGCGCCGCATGATCGTCGTCACAGCTCGTTGACCTCCAGTTAAGTCCAGGTAGCAGGCTCGGTTTCGGGTGGCGGACCCTCGGGTACGCCACTTACGAGCCCGCCGTCCCACGCTGTGACGGCCACCCGCCCCCGCTCGCCGCGAAGGGCGGTGTGCTACTAGGTTCGGTACCGGAAACTTGTGTCGAAGACAGAAGGAGGGCCAATGGCCCGCTACGAGCTGCCCGATCTCGACTACGACTACGGCGCCCTCGCGCCGCACATCTCCGGCGAGATCAACGAGCTGCACCACAGCAAGCACCACGCGACCTACGTCAAGGGCGCGAACGACACGCTCGACAAGCTCGAAGCCGCCCGCGAAGCGAACGACTTCGGCTCGATCGTCGGCCTGGAGACCACGCTGGCCTTCAACCTGGCCGGCCACGCCAACCACGTCGTGTGGTGGAAGATCCTGTCGCCGGAAGGCGGCGACAAGCCGACCGGTGAGCTGGCCGCGGCGATCGACGAGGCGTTCGGTTCCTTCGACAAGTTCAAGGCGCAGTTCACCGCCGTGTCGACCACGATCCAGGGCAACGGCTGGGGCGCGCTCTCCTGGGACCCGATCGGCAAGACGCTGATCACCCAGCAGCTGCGCGACCACCACAACAACCTGATCCTGCCGACCGTGCCGATCCTGCTGGTCGACGTCTGGGAGCACGCGTTCTACCTGGACTACAAGAACGTGAAGCCGGACTACGTCAAGGCTCTCTGGAACATCTTCAACTGGGCGGAGATCTCCAAGCGCTTCGACAACGCCGTCGCCGGCGGCAACGGCCTGCTGCTCGGCTGAGCTCTTCCTCGAACGGGGTCCTCCACTCGGAGGGCCCCGTTTTTCGTCGTCGGGTGAAATCGCTTGACCTCGAGTGTGGTCGAGGTGTTTGGCTTGAGCCATGGACGTCGACGCGTATCTGGACCGGCTGGGGGTGCGGCGACCCGCCGCTGCCGACCTCGCGACCCTGCGCCACCTGCAGGAACGCCACCTGGTCGCGATCCCGTTCGAAAACCTGAGCATCCACCTGGGCGAGCCCGTCGAGCTGACCGAAGCGGCGTTGTTCGCGAAGATCGTGCGCCGGCGGCGAGGCGGGTTCTGCTACGAGCTGAACGGGCTCTTCGCGGCGCTGCTGCGCGAGCTCGGCTACTCCGCGCGCCTGCACGCGGCGCAGGTCTTCCGCCCCGACGGCACCCTCGGCCCGCCGCTCGACCACGCGGCGATCGTCGTCGACCTGGACGAGCCGTGGCTGGTGGACGTCGGTTTCGGCCGCTTCGCGCGGCACCCGCTGCGCCTGTCCGGCGTGGACGCCCAGCGCGACCCGGACGGCGAGTTCCTGCTGCTGGACACCCCCGACGGCGACGTCGACGTGCTGCTGGACGGCGAGCCGCAGTACCGGCTGGAGCGCCGCGCGCGCCCGCTGGCCGACTTCGTCCCGATGGCGTGGTGGCAGTCGACGTCCCCCGAGTCGCACTTCACGCGCTCGCTGACCTGCTCCCGCCCGACGTCCCAGGGTCGCGTCACGCTGTCGGGCGCCAAGCTGATCGAGACGGTCGACGGCGTCCGGAACGAAGTCGCGCTGCCGACCGAGGCCGCGATCCGGGCGGCCTACCGCGTCTACTTCGGTCTCCCGCTGAAGCGCCTGCCGACCCCACCGGGTGGGAGTCCCTTGACGAGCGGGACGCTCAGCCCGACACTGCCGTGACGTGAACGGAGCCCCGGCCTGGGGTTCCCAGGGCCGGGGCTCCGTCCGTTCCCGAACTGACTGCCGCTCCCACCACGAAGCGGACATGTATGAGGTTAGCCTAACCTCATCTCCCGAAGCAAGAGCCGGGTCGTGGAGACTCACATCTCACTCGTTCAGGTGACATCACCTGCAGGAACCGCCGGTTTTTGTCGGTGCGTGTCGATACGGTCACAGCGTGAACACGAGGGGGATGTACCCGCCGAAAAAAGACCACACGGTCCTGATCGCGCTGTCGGTCTCGGCCGCGGTGATCGTGCTGTCCTTGCTGGCCTGGTACTTGACGCGCGACTCGCCGGAGTCGCACGCGAAACCGCTGAAGCTGCCTTCGGAATGGCCGTCACCCGACGGCGAGGTGGTCCGGCAGGTACCGATGCCGACCGGCGAGCTGGCCGTGGCCCTGCCGGGCCGCACGAGCGGCCACGTGCTCTGCGGAGCAGTACCGGAGGCGACGTGGGCGAGCGCGCTGGGCGGCCCGGTGCTGCGCGAAGTCGACGAGAACGGGATGTGCCACGTCGTCTCGGCGAACCTCGACGTCTCGGCCACGTTCTGGGCTGATCCGGTGCCGATCAAGGGCGTCGATCCCGAGGCCGTGACCGTCGCCGGCCGCCAAGGCGAACTGGGCCGGTTCGGCACGGAAGGTTTCGGCCGGACCCTCGCGATCCGGCTGAGCGACTCGACCGAGAAGTGGGTGCGCCCCACGCTCCAGTTGGTCGTGCACCAAGTGCCGGGAGACCGGGCCGAGCACGACTACCGCGCCATCGCGCTGGCCCTGGCCGGCCCGATGGTCGGCGCGATCACCACGCCGGGGCCATCGCTGCCGGCCGCGGGCAAGCCCAGGGAGATGACCCCGATCCTCGGCACGGGCATCACCGACGCGCCCTACCCGCTGATCACCTGGCAGCTGTGCACCCAGCTGTCCCGCGCGTTGAAGGTCCCACTCGACCAGCTGAAGCCCGGCCCCTTCGGGTCTTGCCAGCGCGAGGAAGACCTCAAGTCGGTCACGCTGACCTACCACCAGGACAGTGAGGGATCCTTCACCGACCGGGTCGCCGGCCGTCCAGCGCACGAGAAGACGCTGGGCAGCTCGTTGGAGATCCAGCTCCTCGACGATTCCCGGCAGACCCTCGAGATCAGCTGGATCGACGGCGCCAAGCCCGATGGCGAACTGCGCGCGTTCGCCGAGGAGGTGGTGCCGCCGCTCCTGGGCCGCTAGACCTTCGCCCGCTTCAGCACCCGCAGCCCGAACCCCCGCTGCACCGGCCAGGAAACGCCACCCCGCCGGATCAGCACCACCGCGCACACGACCGCGGCCAGCGCCGAAACCGCTCCGCCGATGTAGAAGGGAGACCGCCCGCCGAACGCGTCCGCCATCCAGCCGACCATCGGCCCGCCGATCGGGTTGCCGCCGATCAGGACCAGCACGTACAGGCCCATCACCCGGCCCCGCATCTCCGGGCTGACCGACGTCTGCACCAGCGCGTTCGCCGTGTTGAGGAACGTCATCGTCGCGAAGCCGAGCGGGATCAGGCCGAGGCCGAACGTCAGGTAGGTCGGCATGAAGGCCGTGATCAGCTCGAACACGCCCAGGAAGAAGGCCGACACCAGCATCAGCCGCACCCGCGGCCGTCCCTTGGTGCCGCGGCGGGCGGACATCACCGCGCCGGTGAACGTGCCGACCGCGACCAGCGTGGAAAGGAGACCGTAGCCGTCGGCGGCGGTGTGGAAGACGTTCGCCGCGACGATCGGCAGCGAGCTGAAGTAGGTGATGCCGAACGTGCTGACGAACAGCACCAGCACCATCACGGTCATCAAGTCGGAGCGCCGCCGGACGTACCGGAGGCCCTCGACGAGCTGTCCCTTCTCGCGCGGCACCGCCGCGACGCGGAACAGCTTGTCCGGGTTCATCAGCAGCAGCCCGATGATCACCGCGACCGTGCTGAGCGCGTTCGCGATGAACAGCCAGCCGGTGCCGATCCAGGTGATCGCGAACCCGGCGATGGCCGGGCCGACGATGCGCGCCATGTTGAAGATCGACGAGTTGAGCGCGACGGCGTTCGCGATCTGGTCGCGGCCCACCATCTCGGCGACGAACGACTGCCGCGTCGGCACTTCGAGCGACGCCGTGATGCCGAGCGTGAAGCACAGGACGTAGACCTGCCACAGCGCGACGATCCCGCTGATGTCGAGCACGCCGAGGACGACAGCCTGCACGCACGCGGCGGCCTGGATCCAGGTGAGCAGCCGGCGCTTGTCGACGCGGTCGGCGAGGACGCCGGCCCACAGCGACAGGAAGAGCGTCGGCGCGAACTGCAGCGCGACCGCGATGCCGAGGGCGATCGGGTTGTTGCCGCTGAGGGTGAACACCAGCCAGTCCTGGGCGATGCGCTGCATCCAGGTGCCGATGTTCGAGATGACCTGGCCGGTGAAGAACAGCCGGTAGTTGCGGACCCGCAGCGACGCGAACATGCTGCCGCGCTTGGCCGGAGACGGCGGTGAGGCGGACGGCGGTGGCGCCGTGTCCCGGGTAGCAGTGGACTCGATCGAACGCTTGGTTTCGCTACCCGTGGCCGTCACCGTGGTTAGTTCCCCGCCATCCTGTCGATGATTTCGGCGGCTTTGGAGAGCACTTCGCGCTCTTCGTCGCCGAGTTCCGCCAATTGCCGGTCCAGCCACGCCTCCCGCACGGAGATGGCCTTCTGCACGTAGGCCAGACCGCTCTCCGACAACTCGACGATGGCTTGCCTGCCATCGGTCGGGTGCGGGCGCCGCTCGACGAACTTCAGCTCTTCGAGCGCGGCGATCACCCTCGTCATCGAGGGCGGCTGGACGCCTTCCTTCGCGGCGAGCTGCCCCGGGGTCAGCGCGCCGCACTTGTGCAAGGTGGACAGCGCGGCGACCTGCGTCAGCGTGAGGTCGTCCCCGACGCGCTGTGCCCGCAGCCGGCGGTTGAGCCGGACCACCGCGAGACGCAACCGACTCGCCAAGGAGCGTTCGTGCGTGTCGCCGGACATATAGTTAGCATACCTTACGAAACTTCGGCCGCACGGGTGATCTCCGTCAAGCGGCAACCTGGAATACGGACCGCGCGTCCTCACCAGGGAAACCCTGGGGGTCGGATGAACAAGAAGCTGGTGGGCTCGGCCGTGGTCGGCGCGGCGGTACTGGCGATCGTGGCGGCGCAGTTCCTGAGCGGCCCGGACGCCGCACCGGCGGCCGCACCGCCGTCGACGCCGCCGACGACGATGCCCACCGCCACCACGCTGCCGTACCAGGAGACGAAGGAGATCTACGACTTCCCGGCCCAGCCGGGCAGCGAGACCGGCGGCTTCGACTTCGAAATCCCGGTCCCGACCGGCTGGACCGCCACGCACGACAAGGACCGCGCGACCTACCGCAGCGGCGAACTCGTGCTGGAGACCGATCGCGTGCCGATCACCCAGGAAGACGCGCTCAGCGCCCTGCAGGCCATCGCGAAGGCGAGCCCCCACCCCGGCACCGTCGCGAAGCACGCCGACGTCGGCTACGACGAAGCCGCCGAATGGGACTACTCCTACGTCCGCGACGGCGTGCTCCGGCAGGTGAACCTCGTCGGCGTCGGTGTCGGCGACGTGCTGATCACCATCCGCTACGAGGCTCCCCAGCCGGAGTTCCTCAGCCACGTGAACGTCCTGGCGGACGCCCTCGAGGTCAGCAGCGCGGGCTGATCACTTGAACGCCGCCTGGATCGGCCCGACCGCGAAGTACGCCACGAAGGCCAGCGCGATCACCCACATCAGCGGGTGCACCTGGCGGGCCTTGCCGGTCGCCGCGCGGATCACGACGTAGCTGACGAAGCCGGCGCCGATGCCGTTGGCGATCGAGTACGTGAACGGCATGACGACGATGGTCAGGAACGCCGGCAGCGCGATCGAGTAGTCGGTGAAGTCGATGTCGCGCACCTGCGACATCAGCATCGCGCCGACCACCACCAACGCCGGCGCGGCCGCCTCGACCGGCACGACCTGGTACAGCGGGGTCAGGAACATGGCGGCGATGAACAGCACGCCGGTGACGACGTTGGCCAGGCCGGTCCGCGCGCCCTCCGCGATGCCGGACGCCGACTCGACGAACACCGTGTTCGAGCTGGCCGAGCCGAAGCCGCCGGCCGCGCCCGCGAGGCCCTCGACGAACAGCGCCTTGCCGACGTTGGGCAGCTGGCCGTCCGGCGGCAGCAGGTCGGCTTCCTTCGCGAGGCCGGTCATGGTGCCCATGGCGTCGAAGAAGTCGGCGAGCACCAGCGTGAACACCAGCAGGCAGACGGTGATGATCGGCAGCCGCGTCCAGGCGCCGAAGGAGACGTCGCCGACCAGCGAGAGGTTCGGCAGGCCGAGCACCTGGTCCGGCAGCGCCGGGTAGCCGAGGTTCCAGCCGAGCGGGTTCGTGCCCTTCGACGGCCCGGCCTTGACGATCGCCTCGACGACGATGGCCAGCACCGTCGACGCCAGCACGCCGATGAGGATCGCGCCCTTGACCTTCCGCACCACGAGGATGCCGGTGACCAGCAGGCCGACGACGAACACCGCGGTCGGCCAGGAGGCGATCGAGCCGTTGATGCCCAAGCCGACCGGGACGGTGGTGTGCGCGGCGTCCGGCAGCCGGCGCACGAACCCGGCGTCGACCAGGCCGATCAGGCAGATGAACACGCCGATGCCGACGGCGATCGCGGACTTCAGCGCGGCCGGCACGGCCTTGAACACCGCGGTGCGGAAGCCGGTGAGCACGAGCAGGACGATGATCACGCCCTCGATGACCACCAGGCCCATCGCCTCGGGCCAGGTCATCTGCGGGGCGATGGTGACCGCGACCAGGCTGTTGATGCCGAGGCCGGTGGCGATCGCGAACGGGTAGTTCGCGACCAGGCCCATCAGGATCGTCATGACGCCGGCGACGAGCGCGGTCACCGCGGCCACCTGCGAGACGGGCAGGATGCCGCCGAGGAGGTCCTTGTGCGCGCCCGCGTCGTCGGCCGAGAAGCTGCCGATGATGAGCGGGTTCAGCACCACGATGTAAGCCATCGTGACGAAGGTGACCAAGCCGCCGCGCAGCTCGCGCGACACCGTCGAACCCCGCTCGGTGATCTTGAAGAACCGGTCCAGTGTGGACGTCCCCGCGCGGGTCGTCTCCTGCTCCGCCATTCGCCTGCCCATTCTCTCGCTGCTGCGGAGTACCCTGCACCTCGTGAGTGAACCGATCAATCCACCGGAGGTTACGGGCTCGTTGCGGCACACGCCGGAGCTGCCCAAGAGGCTGACCGACCTGACGCCGGTGGTGATCGTAGGCACCTCGATCTGGGCTGTCGCGCTGGTGGTGCTCTTCTTCACGACATCGGGGCTCTGGGTGCAGACGGCGCTGTCCGGCTTCGCGCTCGGCTTCGTCGGCCTGGCGATCATCGGCTGGCAACGCGCCGCCGCCCGCCGCGGCTCGAAGTCGGCCCAGCGGCTTTAGCTCAGGAGGGTCCGCGGTGAGGGGTCGTCGAGGAGCGCGGTGATCAGGTGCCGGTCGGGCCAGCGCCCGGCCGCCCAGGCGAACGCGCGGGCCAGGCCCTCGGACGTGTCCGCCGCGTGCAGCCGGCCGTCGGACCACCACTGGACGTCGTGCTCGGCGCCCTGGATCGCCACGGTCAGCGGGTCGTGCACCAGGACGCCCCCGTCGGGCAGCCGGACGCCGAGCTGGTCGGCGACGAGCTTCAGCGCGGGCAGCTCGGCCCAGGGCGCGTACTCGCCCTCGCTGGTCACCTCGGCGGGCGCGCCGCTCGCGAGCGGCAGGTCGAGCAGGTCGGCGAGCCGCTCCGGGTCCTCGGGGCCGACCACGTACCGGTCGGGCTCGAGCGCGCCGGCCACCCACGGCACGTCCAGCACGAGCGCGTCGTCCACAACGGACCCGTCCGCGGCCCGGATCCCCCGCGGCGCGCGCGGCCCGAGGCCCGACTCGACGACGGCGTCGTAAGCGCGGGTGGTCAGCCCCGGCGAGACCGCGCGCTCGGGGTCGGCGAGCCGGTCGAGGAGGTCGTCCGCCTCCTCCACTGTGGACAGTTCGAGGTCCGCCCGCACCCCGGCGGCCGCGAGGAGCTGCTCGCCGAGACCGAGGTCGGGAACCTCGTCGTAGAGCCCGGCCAGATCGGCGTCCGGCAGGCGCCATTCGTTCGGCGCGAACCCGCCGAGCACGGCGTACTGCGCGATCCACCAGGCGGCGTGCCCCCGCGGCGCGCGCAGGGCGTGCCAGGTCTCGGGCCGCGCGGCGAGCAGGCGCAGCGCGGCCGGCCAGGAGTCGTCGGCGACGAGGTCGAGGTCCCGGATCGCGACGAGCGTCGACGGCGGCTCCGGCAGCGAGTCCCACCAGGTTTCTTCGTCGGGCAGGTCGTGGTCGGGTTCGTGCGGCTCGTCGTCGACGACCAGCGCGAACGAGTCGAGCACCCCGGCGGCTTTCAGCGTGCCGGCCGGCCAGTCTTCGGCGAAGTCCTCGTCGAGCACGTCGAGCGCGCCGTCCTCTTCGAAGACCTCTTCGTCGAAGACGTCGATCAGCGGCGACGACGGGAGCACGAGTTCGTCGGCCCGCCGCCAGGTGTCGGTGGCGGGCAGCGCGAGCGCGCCGACCCAGCGCGGAGCATCGTCCCCGCAGTCGGCGACCAGCCGCAGCACGGCACCGGCGAGCGTCGTACCGTCCAATCCGGACCGCACGTCTTCGACGCTGCGCTCGACGGCGTCCCGCAGCTGATCGGCGTTGAGCAGCTCGCGCGCGTCGGCGTGCTTGGCCCCCAACCGTTCCAGCAACGGGTGCGACGCGGCCGGGTGCACCAGCCGCAGCCCCGGGATGTCCACATCGGACAACAGGTCGAGCAGCTCCGCGGAACCTTCGACCAGCAGGCACCCCCGAGCCCCGGGCAGCGTTCGCCCGTCCGACAGCGGAACCGGCAGACCGTCCAGTTTGGCCGCGGTGACCGCGTGCGAGTCGACGGCGATCGCGAGCGCGGCGTAGACCTCGCGCCACCACCCGGGATCCCGACTGACGCCGGTAAGCGTTTCCAGCACCTCTTCGATGCCGATCACTTGCCCCGAAACGGCTTTCAGCGCTTGCGCCGGCACGGACCCCTTGACCAGTCCCGGCACGAAGTCGGCGAGCAGCTCCGGCAGTCCGGGCACATCGACGTCGAGAACCCTTGCCTGTCGCCCGGAAACCTCTTTTCCGTCCTGAGTGGACACCCAAGTCTCGTTGCCCAGCGCGGCAAGCACTTCATCACGCAACTTGGCGTCCACAGTGGACTTCGGAAACCCGGGCACCGGAACGAGCACGAACCGGTGTTCCGCCGGCAGCAACCGGACAAGCCCGACGTACTCACCGGCGGCCTTTTCCAGCGCCGCGGTCAGCTCGGCCCCGGGCAACACCCGGCGGCGCGACGGTTCGACCGGAACGGACGCGAGCAGCCGAGCGGGCAACGAAAGCGCGTCATCGGTGGGCGTGGGCGCGCGCAGAACGTCTTCGCCGAGCGGCTCGGGTACGCCGTCCGGCCCGACCGGGACCGCCCAGACGACGTCACCGCGGTGCGTCAGCCACCGGGTTTCACTTACCGGGCCCCGAATTTCGACGACGTCCTGCGTCGAGGACCGCGTCCAAACGCGCCCCCCGACCTCGAACTCGGCCAGCCACGGCAGAGCGAGCAGCAGGTCGGCGACATCGCGCGCGAGCTCTTCGAGAAGAGCACCGCCGTCGACGTCGTCCCGCAGCGGCAGCCGGACCTCGGTGTCGAAGCCCTCCGGAACATCCCCGTCCACCGGCCACGGCAACCGCAGCACGGGAACCTCGCCGTCGATCCCGGCGGCCTTCCGAGTCCACTCGGCGGAGAAGGCGACCCCACCGGTCCGGGAGACGACCCGGGGTTCATCGGAAACGGTCCGCACGGCGGCGAACCCGACCCCGAACCGCCCGACGGTCTCGCCGGTCTTCCCGGAAGCCCGAAGCGAGGCCAGCGAAGCAACCCCGCGCGCGTCTAGCGGCGCACCGGTGTTGGCGAACCGGAGTTCCCGGTCCACAAAGGACACCCGAACCCGCCCCGGCACACCGGCGGCCATGGCGGCATCGGCGGCGTTCTGGGCCAGCTCGACGAAGAGCCGATCCCGATAAGCCCCGACCCGCAGATCCCGTTCGACGTTGGTGTCTTCGATGAGCCGCGTCGGCGAGTCCCGCCAAGCACGCAGGGTCGCCTCACGAAGCCGCCCGGAACCGAACGGATCGGCCCCGCCCGGCTCAGCGCTCACCGGCACCATCGATCGGAGCACCCTCCGACGCCTCGGTGACGACATCGTCGACGGGAGCGGCTTCGGGAAGCTCAACCTCATCAGCCGAGGCGGGCTCGCTCTCGGCATCGGCCTCACCAGGCTCGGCAACCGCATCGGTCACCTCAGCTTGAGTCGGCTCAGCTTCCGCGGGCTCAGGAACATCAGCTTCAACGGGCACAGCAGCATGCGGCTCCGCGCCACCATCGGCCACCTGGGACGACTCCGCCGCCACCGGCTCGGCAACCGCCGGCTCAGCCACGACCGGCTCCGCATCGGTCACCTCTGCGTGAGCCGACTCAGCAACCTCGGACTCGCCAACGGCCTCCGGCTCGGCACCGCCACCGGTCACCTCAGCCTGAGCCGACTCCGCAGTCTCAGCGCCCGCCGACTCAGCCGGCTCGGTCAACTCGACCTGAGTCGGCTCGGCAAGCACATCGGCCACCTCGGCCTGCGCCGACGCCGCCTCCACCGGCTCGCCAACCGCCGGTCCAGCCACCGCCGATTCGGCAGCAGCACCGCTGGCCTCGGCCTGAGTCGGCTCAGCCACCCCAGGCTCCACAACCGCATCGGCCACCTCCGCCTGAGCCGACTCCACCACCACCGGCTCCACAACCGCATCAGTCACCTCGGCCTGAGCCGCCTCCGCCGCCGCAGGCTCCACAACCGCGCCAGTCACCTCGACCTGAGTCGGCTCCACCGTCGCAGGCTCCGCGACCACATCAGCCACCTCACCCCGAGCCGGCTCCGCCGCAGCTTCCTCGGCGACCTCCGGCTCCACCTCCGCCGGCGACACGTCCGACTCCGCGACCGCCGTCTCCGGCTCGGCCGCCGCCGTCTCCACCACCTCCGGCGAAGGCGCCGGTGTGAAGTCCAGCAGTGAGTCGTCGTACACCAGCTCTGCCACCGGGACCGAGGACGTCACCTCGACCTCGACCTCCGAGTGGGCCCCACAGCCGTACTCCACGTCCACCACGTGGCCGTCCGCTGGGGCGATGTCGTTGCTGCACACGCCGAACACGCCGCGCAACGAGCCCGCCAGCTGGACGAAGAAGCCGCACGTGCCGCAGACGTCCGGGGCGCTGCGGGCCATGTCCGAACGCGGGCCGAACTCGCCGCTGTGCCAGCGGGACGCCGCTTCCGTGCGGCCGAAGCGGGACAGCACGTGGACGCGGCCCAGGCCCGCGTCGCGGGCGACCTCCTCCACCGCCGGGTCGTCCGACTGCAGGTACGCCGGGGCCAGGCGGGGGTCGTTCTCGTCCGTCGGGAAGATGTCGCCGACGCCCAGGTCGCCCGCGCGGACCCGGCGCTCCCACGGGACCCACGGCGGGGCGATCAGCGCCTCCGGGCCGGGCACCAGGACGACCTCGCTGACCGTCACCGGCTCTTCGTCGGCCGCCAGTGCGACGGTCACTGACCAGCGCCAGCCACGGTAGCCGGGTACCTGGGCCTCGAACAGGTGACTCGCTGTGACCGCGTCCTCGCGGGTGACCCCCACGTGGGCGCCGAGCTGCTCCCCGGGCGCTTCCTCCAGCACCGCGGCTCGCGCGAACTCCACCGCGTCAGCGAGTTTGCGCTGCACGGAACCGTCGTCGAGGGTCAGCAGCAAAGTCATGCGGCCAATTGTGCCGCACGCATCCGCGGCGCCCGTGCCAGGCTGTTCAACGTGCGCACGCCCATCGTCACGACCCTGCTGCTCGCCGCCGCCCTCGGCGGCTGCGCCGGTGCCCCCGAACAACAAGACGGCCCGGCGCGGCTCACCGTCGAAGTGGTCTCGACCTTGGCGCACGACCCCACCGCGTTCACCGAGGGCCTCGAGTTCGCCGGCGACACGCTCTACGAAAGCACCGGGCTCGCCGGCCAGTCGACGCTCACCGCCGGGCCGGCCGGCGGGCCGCCCGCCACGAAGGTCACGCTGCCGTCGCCGCTGTTCGGCGAGGGCGTCACCGTGCTCGGGCCGACGCTCTGGCAGCTCACCTGGCAGGACGGCGTCGCCATCGAGCGCGACGCGAAGACCCTCGCCGAGCTGCGGCAGGTGCCCTACGAGGGCGAAGGCTGGGGGTTGTGCCACCAGGCCGACGGACGGCTCGTCATGAGCGACGGCTCGTCGCGGCTCACCTTCCGCGACCCGAAGACCTTCGCCGTGACCGGGAGCGTCGACGTCGGCCGCGACCAGCTCAACGAGCTCGAGTGCGTCGGCGGCGACGTCTACGCAAACGTTTGGCACACCGACACGATCCTGCGGGTCGACGCCGCGACCGGGCACGTCACCGGCACCATCGACGCAGGTCGGCTGCGTGCCGAGGTGAACCCGGCGGACGCCGAAGCCGTGCTCAACGGTATCGCCGCCGTGCCGGGGACCGGCGATTTCCTCCTCACCGGGAAGCAGTGGCCGGTCACGTTCCGGGTGAGGTTCGTCCCGGTCTCCCCCTGAAAGCACGGATGAGCAGGCGGAACCGACCCCCGGTAAGGCAGGATTGACACGTGGCACTCTTCGGCTCCCGCTCCGACGGCTCCGGCTCGCAGCCGCGCGGCCGCAAGTCGAAGCGACGCTGGACGCCGGAGCCGGGCGCGGCGGAAGCGCGGTCCTGGCGCGAGGCCGCCCGGAACCCGCAGCCCACCCGCGTCGAGCAGCCCGGCCCGCCGCCGGCCGAGCACACCCGCGTCGAGCACCGCAGCGCGGCGCCGCCCACCCGAGCCGAACGGCCCGCGCCCCCGCCCCCGCCGCCCCCGCGCGGCGGGTACTACGGCGCGCCGGACGCGAACGAGGCGCCGACCGCGGCCGCGCCGATGGGGCACCGGCCGCCGCCGCCACGCGGGGCACGGCCTTACCCGCCGCACGACCCGCACCGCACCGAGCCCGTCCGCCGCGAACCCGGCGGCTTCTACCAGGGCGACCGGTACCCCGGCAGCGGCGAGTACGAGCACTACGACACCGGTGGCTACGCCGGTGAGCCGCGGCCGCCGGAGCCGGAGCCACTGCCGCCGCGTGAAGAACCGCGGACGCCGGGCGGCACGCCGAAGCTGCCGAAGAAGATCACCGTCACGCGCGTGGCGGCGATGCGCAGCCGCCAGCTGACCGGCCAGGCCGTCGGCGCCTTCCAGCGCGCGACGAAGGCCGACGGCGCCGAGAAGTCCGGCCTCACCTCGCTGACCTACGCCGTGATGCTGAACTACGCCAGCGACGCGGCGATGGCGATCGCGCTGGCCAACACCCTGTTCTTCGCCGCGACCAGCGGCGAGAGCAAGGGCAAGGTGGCGCTCTACCTGCTCATCACGATCGCGCCGTTCGCGCTGGTCGCGCCGGTGATCGGGCCGGCGCTCGACAAGGTGCAGCGCGGCCGCCGGCTCGCCATGTGCGCGTCGTCGGTCGGCCAGGGCCTGATGGCCGTCGTGATGGCGCTGCACTTCGACGACTGGCTGCTCTACCCGGCCGCGCTCGGGATGATGGTGCTCTCGAAGTCGTTCACCGTGCTCAAGGCCGCGGTGACGCCCCGGGTGCTGCCGTCCGAGATCACGCTGTCCAAGACCAACGCCCGGCTGACGACGTTCGGCCTGGTCGCCGCGGGCGCGTTCGGCGCGCTGGCCAGCGGCATCAACGCCATCTCCGGGTCGGCGGGCGCGCTGTGGTTCACGGCGCTGATCTGCGTCGCCGCCGCCGTGCAGTCGATGCGGATCCCGGCCTGGGTGGAGGCGACCGAGGGCGAGGTCCCGACGTCGCTTTCGGCCCACCCGACCGAGAAGAAGCGCCGCCAGCCGATGGGGCGCCACATCGTCGTCGCGCTGTGGGGCAACGGCTCGGTGCGCATCCTCACCGGCTTCCTCATGATGTTCGCCGCGTTCGCGGTGAAGGCCCAGACCGAAGGCAGCGGGCAGACGCCGTTCATGCAGCTGCTGCTGCTCGGCGTGATCGGCGCCGCGGCGGGCGCCGGCGGCTTCCTCGGCAACGCGCTGGGCTCGCGGCTGCACTTCGGCAGCCCGGACCAGGTGATCGTCGGGTGCGTGGCGGGCTGCGTGCTGGCCGCGCTGGTCGCGACGATCCTGCCCGGCCTGGCCACGGCCGCGATCGTCGGCCTGGTCGGCGCCACGGCCAGCGCGCTGGCGAAGATCAGCCTCGACGCCGTCATCCAGGAAGACCTGCCCGAGGAGTCGCGCGCGTCGGCGTTCGGCCGTTCGGAAACCGTGCTGCAGCTGGCCTGGTGCCTCGGCGGCGCGGTCGGCCTGCTGCTGCCGCCGACGTACTGGATCGGGTTCCTGGTCATCACGGTCGTGCTGGCGGTCGGCCTGACCCAGACGTACCTCGTGCGCCGCGGCGGCTCGCTCGTGCCGGGCCTCGGCGGCGACCGGCCGCTGCGCCCCGAGCCGACCGGCAGCTTCCCGGCCCAGGGCCTGCCCAGGGACCCGGCGCCCCGCCGGTAGGGTCTGAGCCCATGCGACGTTCCCGGGTGGTGGCCCTGCTTGCGGCCGGTGGGTTCGCGGTGGCCGGCTGCTCGGCACCCGGCCCGGCCGAGGTCACGTTCTACGCCGACGGCCACACGATCAACACCGCGCCGGTGCTGTCCTGCGACTACTCGCGGCAGCTGGCGCAGCCGTGCAGCGCCAAGGGCGACACGAAGACGCTGAAGGTCCGCCCGGGCAAGCCCGTGCAGATCTCCGTGCCCGGCGAGGTCGCGGACGCGCCGTGGCAGATCGTCTACGAGTACGTCACCCCGCAGGGCGAGTACAAGCAGAGCGACCCGATCCCGTTCACGTCGCTGGACCGCTACGCGTACACGGTCACACCGCCGACGCCCGCCGACCGCATCTCGGCGGTCGACGTGCAGAAGTACACGGCCGTGCTGAACTCCAGCACCGGTGAGTCCGGGCTGCTGCCCAGCGACGTGTGGGGTCTCCGGCTGGAGGCTTAGGGATCGAGGTCCCGAGCCACCGCGCGCATGATCTCGCCGATCTGCTTGGTGTGCTTGCGGTCCGGGTAGCGGTTGCGCCGCAGGTCCGGCTGCACCTTCAGCTCGAGGAGCTTGATCATGTCCTCGATCAGGCCGTGCAGCTCCTCGGCCGGGCGGCGACGAGCCTCGGCGACGGACGGCGGCGGGTCGAGCAGCCGGACGGAAAGCGCTTGCGGACCGCGGCGGCCGTCGGCGACGCCGAACTCCAGCCGCTGACCGGCCTTGAGCCCCTCGACGCCCTGCGGCAGCGCGGCCTTGCGGATGTAGACGTCGGCGCCACCGTCCTGCGTGACGAACCCGAACCCCTTCTCCGCGTCGTACCACTTGACCTTGCCGGTCGGCACTTCCCTCACCAATCCTTCTGCTGTCCCGCTCACGACGAACGCGCCCGGGGGCGTACCCAGGGCGCGCTCCTGAAAGGGTATCTCGCCACACGCCCTGGGGAGAAGTCGATACTCTGCCGTTCGGTACCGATCCGACTTCAGCCACGGCCGATGGCACTCGCACCAGCGGTTTCTTATCGCTGGGGGGGTCGGCCTACTTCCGGTCGGATCGGTACCGGCGGATACCCTCTGCGTCATGACGACCGCGACGAAGGAGGCCACCGTGGCCGCCCCCGGCAAACCGTTCCTGATGCGCCTCGGCATCGGCTTGTTCGGCATCGGCATGCTGGCCGTGCTCGCCGTGTTCATCATGTTCGCCGCCGGCCTGGAGAACCTGCCGATCTGGCTTTCGGTCGCCGCCGGTGTCGTCACCCCCCTCGGGCTGCTGCTGGGCCTGATCGCGCTGGTCCGCGAGGCACGCGCCAAGAACTAGGAGACGGCCGCGAAGGTCTTCTCGAACCAGTCCGGGAACTCGGTCAGCGACTCGAACACCACCTCCGCTCCTTCGCTCAGCAGGAGCGCGCGATCGCACGGCCCCGTCGTGACGCCGACCGCGATCGCGCCGGCGGCCAGCGCGCCGCGGATGTCGCCCGCGTGATCTCCGACATACACGCGGGCGTCGTGCGCCAGGAGCGCTTCGGCCTTCCGCGTGGACCACAGCTCGCCGACGACCTCGTCGACCTCCAGCCCGAGCGCGTCGACGTGCAGCTGCGCGTTGGGCCCGTACTTGCCGGTGACGACGAGCGTGCGGCCGCCGGCCCGGTGTACCGCGCGCAGTGACTCGACCGCGCCCGGCAGCGCGACCGTGCTCGGCACGACCATGTCGGGGTACAGCGCGCGGAACCGGTCGACGAGCCCCGGGATGCGTTCTTCCGGCGCCTCGAAGCCGCGCAGGATGTCGTCGAGCGGCGGGCCGAGGTTGGCCGCGAACGCGGCACCGTCGAGCGGCAGGCCGGATTCGGCGCCGAGCGCGTTCATCGCCGCGGCCATGCCCGGCCGCGCGTCGATCAGTGTCATGTCGAGGTCGAACCCCACCGTGATGCCCACGCCCGACACGTTAGCCGGAGGGTCCGACAGTTTTACACGAAAGACGATCATGTACAGCGTCTTGACAGCGGAGCGATCTGTGTCAAGGTGAGGGTGTGACCAGCTTCACTGACCGGACGAAGGCGTCCCTGCGGGAAGCGCTGCTGGACGCCGCCGCCGAACTGCTGCCGGACCGCGGGCACGCGGGCCTGCGGATGGCCGACGTGGCGGCGCGGGCCGGGGTGAGCAGGCAAACCGTCTACAACGAGTTCGGCAACAAGGCGGCGCTGACCCAGGCGGTGGCGCTGCGCACCGCGTCGGAGTTCCTCGACGGGATCCGGCAGCGGTTCGAAACGGCGGACGGGCTCCTCGCGGGCATCCACCACGCCGTGGTCTACACGATCGAGCACGCGCGGGAGAACCGCCTGGTCGCGGCGGCGCTCGGCACGGAAGCGGGCGAGGACCTGCTGCCCCTGCTCACGACCAGGGGCGAGCCCATCCTCACCGCGGCCGCCGACCTCGCCGCCGGGCACTACCGGGACTTCGAGCCCGGTCTCTCGGCGGAGTCCGCGGCCCTGCTCGCGGAGACCGTCGTGCGGCTTTCCCTGTCGCACCTGGTGCTCCCGACGCACTCCGCGACGGAGGCGGCCGACGCCGTCACCGCCGTGCTGGCCCCCGCCATCCGCCAATTCGTCCACAATGGAGTGACACGATGACCGACACGCTGCCCGAGCTGCGGACCGGCTTTTCCTCGCTGCGCAAGGGCGGGCTCAACTGGGACTCCTTCCCGCTGCGGCTGTTCGTCAAGGGCAACAAGAAGTTCTGGAACCCCGCCGACATCGACTTCAGCCGCGAACGCGAAGGCTGGGACACGCTCAACCCGGAGCAGCAGCGGAGCACGACGTACCTGGTCGCGCAGTTCATCGCCGGCGAAGAAGCCGTCACCGAGGACATCCAGCCGTTCATGCGCGCGATGTCGGCGACCGGCCGGTTCGGCGACGAGATGTACCTGACGCAGTTCTGCTTCGAGGAGGCCAAACACACGGAAGTGTTCCGCCGGTGGATGGACGCCGTCGGGCTGACGGCGGACCTCCACCCCTTCGTCGCCGAAAACCCGCACTACCGCAAGCTGTTCTACGAGGAGCTCCCGCGGTCGCTGCGCGCGCTGGAGGACGATCCCAGCCCGCTCAACCAGATCCGCGCGAGCGTGACGTACAACCACGTGATCGAAGGCAGTCTCGCGCTGACGGGCTACTACTCGTGGCAGCTGATCTGCACCCAGCACGACATCCTGCCGGGCATGCAGGAACTCGTCCGCCGCATCGGCGACGACGAGCGCCGCCACATGGCGTGGGGGACGTTCACGTGCCGCCGCCACGTGGCCGCGGACGACTCCCTGTGGGACGCGGTGCAGCAGCGGATGGGAGAGCTGCTCCCGCACGCGCTCAGCATGATCCAGTGGGTGCAGGACCAGTTCGAGGAACTGCCGTTCGACAACGACCCGCAGGAGATCATCCAGTACGCGGCGGACCGGGCGCAGCGCCGGCTCGGCGCGATCGAGTCGGCGCGGGGGATGCCGGTGGAGCAGATCGACCTGGACTACTCGCCGGAGCACCTCGAGGAAACGTTCGGCGAGGAAGACGCGAAGGCGATCGCCGAGGCGGCCGCGGCCGTCGGCTGACGTGCCTTTCGTGAAGGCCACCTTCAGGAAATTATAGTCCCTCAAGGTGGGGTGGATTCACATGATGGTCGCGACACGATCGTTTGCTGACCAGACAGTAGCGCTGCGAGGGCCTCGGCTGGTGTGCCAGTCGAGGGTCTCGCGTGGCCACCCATTGAGTTCGGCTGCAACCCGCCCCAGCTCGGTTGCGCTGCGCCGGGAGAGGTCCGTGCCCTTGGGAAAGTACTGCCTGAGCAGCCCGTTGGTGTTCTCATCGCTGCCCCGCTGCCACGGTGTGTGCGGATCACAGAATAAGATCTTCAAGCCCGCATCCACGGTGATCTTCCGGTGCTGCGCCACTTCTTTGCCCTGATCCTAAGTCAGCGACCCCCGCAGCATCGGCGGCAACGTCAGGACCACCTCCGTCATCGCCGCCGTGACAGTGGCCGCGTCCCGTCCGCCGTACAGGCGCAGCAACATCACGAACCACCCCGCCTGCCACAGCGTACTTGGGGGACAGCCAGCTTCGCCGGCTTATGTCACACGAGGGCCGTGACCGGCGCCAGTCAGGCAGGCGATCTGTTTCCGCTCGCGGGGGTCAGCCGGACCGGGCCTGGCTGGCGGGGTGCGTTACCGATCACCCGCCGGCCTGCCAGAACGGCACTTCTGGACTCGCGTCATCGCAACCTCGCCCTTCACCTGGGCGGTGTTGCACCTAGTCGAACATCGATCGACCGAAGCAGCACAAATCACTCTGTATCGATTGGGCTGTCTCCCACGACCGCACTACTTTCAGTAACTCCAACTTTTCGCTGGAAGCGACGTTCGGCGTCAACCAACAGCCCTTGACGAATCTGGACGAACTCGGCGATCTTGCGCTTTTCCAAGAGTCTCAGAGCTTCCCTGTTGAAGCTATGGGAACGGAGCACTCTGTCGTCAGCACCGGACAACTCGTCCTGAACCCAGCGCCAGAGGTATCCATTTGCCACATGAGGCGGGCGGATCATTCGATTCGCCGGATTCCCAGAAATTTCCTTGGGAATTGCTCCGACAATATGCCCTACGGCACTGGGTCCCTTTTTTGCTATCTCAAACCACGGGTCTTCGATAACCGTTCCGTCAACCTCACGAGGCTGCAGCGAAAGCATAACCAAAAGAAGAGCGCGAGTTCGCGCACTGCGCATGTCAAAGTTGGCAGGATACGGCAAGGCGCTGGCCTCGAGGTCAAAATTCTCAAGCGCCCCAGGGACACCGTTTTCCGCAATAGTGCGAAATTCCGCAACAAGTGAATTGACCCGAGACGGGTTGGCGCCCCCGAACCATCCGGAGAATGAGGAAACCCAAAACCAACGTTGCAGAAAAGCGTACTGTTTCTTTGTCGGCCTCGGAGCTTTGTCAAAGAACGCACTCAGAACCACCAACTGCATCGAGTACGGGAGAAGCCTGCTGATTTTGACACCCTCACCGTGAAGGAAATCCAAAGCAAGCCCCAGACTTGCCGTCGCACTCTTCACACCCTCATGCAGCTTCGCACCGAGATCCTTCCTTCTAGTGCTCGCCAACCTCGTCCAGTCGGTACGGTAAATATCTTCATCCAAATTGGCGAGAATTGCCCGCAAGATCGCCGTCCGATCGACGTCCCCAAAGTTCTTCTCACCAAGACCCATTAGGATCTCATCGATTTTCGAAGCAAGATCGAATTGTTCGGCGTCGCCATCTTGATTATACATGAGCGCGCTTACCATTTGATCAGCACTCATTGACTGGCCTTTTGAATTAAGGCGAGCGAAAATTTCGACCGCCTCGGAAAGGCCCGTCTGCCTGATCCGGATCACAGGAACACGGTAGTGCTGAAAAGCCCTGGCAACCCTACTCAACTCCTGAATTCGAGCTTCGGCCACCTGTCCCGATCCCTCAATCGCCTTTCGCGCGGTATCAACCGCCTCAAAGAACAGCAGCGTATCCAGCAGCGAAGTCAGCGGAAAAAGGACCCCAGGCTGATCCTCTGCCCGACCGTGCTGGAACCGGGAAGTCTGCATGTTCCACGCAAGGTTCCAACGACCGGAATCTTGGTCATTGTCGCCAGGGATACTTCCATCACGCGCAACCAATGCTCCGGCCAAAGTCGACAGACGCTGATGGCCGTCCAGCAAATAGCCGGCATGGCGATCGTCGCCAGTCGGAAAGCTAAACGGGCCCAAACGAGGCAAAGTGGCGATCGATACGTCAGTCTCCCAGACCAACAGGCTGCCGATCGGATACTGATTGTAAACAGAGTCGAGCAGGTCGGTCATCTGATCGCGACGCCACACAAACGGCCGCTGAAACCTCGGGATGCGAATCTTTCCCTTTGTCAGCTCATCCAACAGCTCCGACAAGAACATGACTTCGGGGCGCACCTCAACAACGGGGCCGCCCCTGTCAGCCGCGGTCATAGATTCCCCTCCAAGGTATCGAGCAGGCCGTTAAGCTCATTCTTTCCATCGCGATAATGCAGGTCATGCACTTCTATAGTGTGATAAAAGTTATTCAACAGATCCAAAACGAAATCCCCCAAGCCGAGCTTCACCATCGTGTTGGCGGGATAGATTTTTGAAACCGCAATCTCGCCGCCAGACAGCCCCTCTTTCATTGGGTAATGATCTCGCGCTTCACGACCAAGCGACGTGATCATCAAACCGGCAGGCCTTCGATCAACACGCTTTTCGCAGTAGGCAAGGAGCGCTCGATCAGGTATGTAGTTTTCTATTGTACGCTTGGAGAGAACATGTGAAATCACACCAAGTTTTTGAGCTTTACGCGACACTTCCACTGCATTATTCGCCGGGGCTCCAGGACTCTTTGCATCACTATCCGCCACGGCCATGACTCGCGGCAAGGTCCCTACAGGCCCAGCTTTTGACCGCTCCTCTACAACACGACTCAACGCCTTCGGGATCTCACCAATGCCGCCAGCATTGTACAGCTCCACATGCGGCGGATTGACGTCGAAGAATCGCTTCAGTGCCGGCCGCAACTTGGCCACCAGCATCCTCAGCCATGCACCATCGGTTTCGACATTTTCGAGAATTACCGTCAGTGGAAACGATACAAAGTTCGCCAATTTTTTCGGGTCACAATGACTACAGTTACTCATCGGAAATATCTTGAACTTGGCACTGACCGCCCTCTTGTACGACTGCTTCACGGAGTCCTCGTAGAGCCGCCATATTGAGCTCGGAATTATTTTTTCGAGCTCGCTGACCCGAGGTTCGACCAGGATGTTCCTTCCGCTCTCGACACTCTGGAGAACCCTGATGAGGTCCTTCACATTTTTCGGCAAGAAAATAGGACAGTCTGCAGAAAACCGCAAGAGCATCTCGGCCTACTCCATCTCACCTGAGGCCGATAAGCGAGACGTCACGATCGCCTCAGCTTCTTCGATATCATCCTCGAATATTCCGGCGGGCCAGTTGCGCGCGATTCCTTGGCGGTCTATGGCGACTTCATTGACACTATGATCACTGTCGACGAAGTAAATGCCCACATCAGATGGACTTATCAAACCTTCGGCTATACGACGCCTGATCCTCAATATGAAGTTTTCCGAATGAGTCTCGACGACAACTCGCGCTTTCTCCGATGTCCCGATCGCAAGATCCGCAAGTCCGCCATGAGCCGAAGGATGAAGATGCTCTTCGGGCTCTTCAACCACGACAAGACTGGTCCCTCCAGAATCAATGGCCGCGACGGCCATATTGGCAACCATGGTAAGCGCCGATTGCGTGCCTCGTCCTGCATGAGCGAGATTTACCGCGCCATTGCCTGTGTCAACAAGGAACCTGAAGGCAAACCCAGCACGATCAATCATGATTCGGGTTCCATCTAGGTTCTTGGCGAACCAATCTTCGACCGTATCCCTCACAGTCGCGCTGCTCGCAAGCACGTAGGGTACTTCGAATACGGAAGGTGAATTGGGTGCGCGCATCTGATACGTTGCATGGATGGCCGGTCGAGCTCCAGGGATATGCATCACCTGGTCCGAAATTTGTGCCAACTCTGCCTGCCTGGCGCGAAGTGCCGCATACCGCTCGCCACCTCTCTCACCCATGATCTTCTTCCAAGATTCATGCGACTCCGCAAGGCGACGCGAAGATTCGAATATCAAGGCTCCGTCGTCGACATCCACAAATACAGGTGCAACCATCTCTTGCCCAGAATATCCCACGATACGTTGCAGCTCGACACGAAGAGCCGAAGAGCCAAACTCAACACCAAGCATTATCGAGGGATGAGCCTGACTTGCACTCGCCACGTCAAGAAAAGAATTTCCGAAAGACAAAACAGGCGTGCGCAGTCGGAACATCTCAGCGCTTGACAGACTCGCCAGCGCAAAAATCGGCAACCGAGCAAGACTGGTCTTGCCGCTATTGTTCTTGCCGAACAGGACCGTCAGGCGCCGAAGCTCCACACGAACATGCTGGTCAAATGCCTTGTAGCCGCGGCATTCAATGGCTGTCAGAGCCACAGCAACCTCCGAATCGCGGCATCCATCCTCCTACCTGGCAGGCCGACCAGCATACAGCGCACCTCACGCAGCCGCACGAAGTTCTTCGAGATGTTTCGACCCTCAACCAGGTTAGAACTTGCTTTCGACGAGGCATTGGCCCTTATCAACCAGTGACTCGGAAGTCAACCGCCGAATTGCTGACCCTTGAGTCGGCCGGCACCGATCCGCCGGTCGCATTGAGAGCGATCTGTCTCATGGGATGCCTTGGAAGCACCTCCGCTCCCTGAGGTAAATCGAAGCGCCACCACGAGACCAGTCGCCAAGGCATGCGGCAGGTCAGTTGCGCAAAGCGTTGTCGCCCCACAGCCACATCAAGATTGCTCTCGGCGCAGATGGCGGAGGCCATCTGCGAAATGGAACGGCGCGGCAGTCAGCCGGAAAGAACCGGATCCGGTCATCTGCATGTTCAGATGATCTGAAACCGATCACACTAAGTGTGCTGCTCAAGGCACCCTCGCCGCACCGTCGTGACTGTCGTCGGCGCTCGTGGGAGGGCCACTTGAGCCGGTCGTCCGGCGCAGCGCCGTCCTCGACCGGGGTGCCGCCGCAGCAGTCCGCGAAGGCGATGGCCGCGGCTGACGTGCCCGTTCGCAAAAGGCCACCTTGAGGAGGTTGTAGTTCCGCAAAGCGGCCTTCACGATCTTTCAGGAACTCACCATTCCCAGCCGAGGATGATCGTCGCTTGCCTCCCTTCGCGCGGTTGCGAAGGGCCAACGCCCGGACGTCCCGAGTGGTTTAGGCGTGCTTCGCCGCGGCTGCGTTCTCCAGGCCCAGCAGGGTGATCGACTTCTCCCGCATCTCCACCTTGCGGACCTTCCCCGTCACCGTCATCGGGAACTCCTCGACGACGTGGACGTACCGCGGGATCTTGTACCGGGCCAGCTTGCCCTCGCAGAACTCCCGCACCTTCTCGGTGGTCAGCGGTTCGGCGCCGTCCCGCATCCGGACCCACGCCATCAGTTCCTCGCCGTACTTCTCGTCCGGCACCCCGATCACCTGCGCGTCCAGGATGTCCGGGTGCGTGTAGAGGAACTCCTCGATCTCCCGCGGGTACAGGTTCTCCCCGCCCCGGATCACCATGTCCTTGATCCGCCCGGTGATGTTGACGTACCCGGCGCCGTCCATGACCGCCAGGTCGCCGGTGTGCATCCACCGCGCGGCGTCGATCGCCTCCGCGGTCTTGTCCGGCTGCTCCCAGTACCCCAGCATCACCGAATAGCCGCGGGTGCACAGCTCACCCGGCTCGCCGCGCGGCACCGTCAGCCCGGTCTCCGGATCCACCACCTTGACCTCCAGGTGCGGCCCGACCCGGCCGACCGTGGAGACCCGGCGCTCGACCGAATCGTCCGCGCGGGTCTGCGTCGACACCGGCGAGGTTTCGGTCATGCCGTAACAGATCGACACCTCACCCATGCCCATCCGTTCGATGACCTGCTTCATCACCTCCACCGGGCACGGCGACCCCGCCATGATCCCGGTCCGCAACGACGACAGGTCGAACTCGCCGAAATCGGAGTGGTTGAGCTCGGCGATGAACATCGTCGGGACGCCGTAGAGCGACGTGCACCGCTCCGCCGCCACCGCCTCCAGCGTCGCCTTCGGATCGAACGCCGGCGCCGGGATAACCATGCACGCGCCGTGGCTGGTGCAGGCCAGGTTGCCCATCACCATCCCGAAGCAGTGGTAGAAGGGCACCGGGATGCACACCCGGTCCGCCTCCGTGTACCCGCACAGCTCCCCGACGAAGAACCCGTTGTTCAGGATGTTGTGGTGCGACAGGGTCGCGCCCTTCGGGAAGCCCGTCGTCCCGGACGTGTACTGGATGTTGATCGGGTCGTCCGCCGACAACCCCGCCTGCAGGTGCGCCAGCCGCGCCGGGTCACCGCCCGACTCCAGCAGGCCCTGCCAGGTTTCGCTGCCCAGGATCACGACGTGCTCGAGCGCGGCGCACTTCTCCCGCACCTCCTCCACCATCGCCGGGTAGTCGGAGGTCTTGAACGCGTCCGAAGCCACCAGCAGCCGGATCCCGGCCTGGTTCAGCACGTACTCCAGCTCGTGCGACCGGTAGGCGGGGTTGATGTTGACCAGGATCGCGCCGATCTTCGCCGTCGCGTACTGCAGGAACGTCCACTCCGCCCGGTTCGGCGACCAGATCCCCACCCGGTCGCCCTTGCCGATCCCCCGCGCGAGCAGCCCCAGCGCCAGCGCGTCCACCTCGGCGGCCAGCTCCCGGTAGGTCCACCGCTTCCCCGCGGCCCGGTCCACCAGGGCGTCCCGGTCCCCGAACGCCGCCACCGTCCGATCGAAGTTGTCCCCGATCGTGTCCCCGAGCAGCGGCACCTCGGAGATCCCCGAGGCGTAGCTCGGCAGGGCGGGCGCGTCAGGCATGGTGCCTCCTGAAGTCGACGGTGACTGCCGCCGAGTCTAAGAACCGCCGTAGCCGGTAGCCAGTCGCCGGGAAGTTCCGCTTCGGCGGCCACGATCGGTGGCAGGATTCCACTCGGAAGAGGGAGGGAATCCGATGCGAAGAATCCTGGCTCTGCCTTCGGTGGTCCTGGTGCTCGTGCTCGCCGTGGCCACCCCGGCGCCGGCGGCGACCCGCGTGATCGTGCTGCCCGGCGCCACGTCCGCCGAAGGGATCACCCCGGCCGGCGGCGGCACCCACTACACCGGCGACCTCATCGCCGGCACGATCTTCCGCGAGGACGTCAAGCGGGGGACAGCCGAGCGCTTCATCGAAGCGCCACCCGGGCAGATGGCGGCCGGGGTGGACCTGGACCGGCGCCACGACCTGCTGTTCGTCGCCGGCGGCAAGGGCGGCAAGGCCTACGTCTACAACGTGCGCACCAAGGCGAAGGTCGCGGACTTCACCTTCGGCGACCCGCAGACCTCCTACGTCAACGACGTGGCGGTGACCCCGTACGGCGCGTGGTTCACCGACTCCTACCACCCGCAGCTGTTCTTCGTGCCGAACGTCGGTGGCGTGCTCGGCACCCCGCGCACCCTGCCGCTGAGCGGGCCGGGGGCGGGCGGCTCCCCCGACACCTTCTTCATGAACGACATCATCGCCACGCCGGCCGGCGACGCCCTGCTCGTGGCCGCCACGACGCCCGGGAAGGTGTACAAGATCAACCCGGCCACCGGGGTCAGCGCGGAGATCGCGGGCGTGACCGCGCCCAGCGTCGTCAGCCTCGTGCTGGACGGCCGCCGGCTGTGGGCGGTGCAGCTCGACGACACGATCAGCCGGTGGTGCCTCGACGGCGACCTGAGCCGCGGCACCGCGGCCGGCACGATCACCGATCCGCTGTTCGACCAGCCGGTTTCGGCGGCGAAGGTCGGCGATCGGCTGGCCGTCGTCAACTCCCACATCTTCAGCGGTTACCCGCCCACCAGCCCGACCTACGAGGTCCTTCTCGTCGACGCGTGACTGGTAGGGTCCGGACGGACTTCGAGGGGGCGATCGATGGCCGGCCAGGGGTTTCGCGACGAGCTGACCCAGTTGCTGCAGGCGCGCTACCCGCTGCTGGTCGTCGAGACGCACGAAGAGCAGCGGGTGCTGCGGGAGATCCGCGCGGTCGCGGAGGACCAGCAGCGGCTGCGGACGCCGCGCCGGGTGTACGTCTGGTCGTCGACCACCGGGCTCGCGCCCGCGGGTGGCCCGCCGATCAGCGACACCCGCACCGCGGCCGCCGCGCTCGAGCGGGTCTACGGCTGGGGTGAGCCCGCCGTGTTCGTCTTCGCCGACCTGCACCCGTCGCTGGTGTCCGAAGGCGGGCACCGGCCCGACCCGGACGTCGTGCGCCGGCTGCGCGAGCTCGCGGCCGCGTTCAAGACCCGGCCGGTGCCGCTGAGCCTGATCCTCGTGTCGCCGTCCCTGCCGGTGCCGCCGGAGCTGGAGCACGACGCGACCGTCGTCGACTTCCCGCTGCCCGACCAGCGCCAGATCGGCGAGCTGCTGGACGGCATGGTCGCCGCGCACCGGCAGAACGTCCGGATCAGCATCGACCGCGACGACCGGGACATGATCGTCGCCGCGGCGCGCGGGCTGACGCTGCCCGAAGCCGAGAACGCGTTCGCCAGGGCCCTGGTCGAGGGCGGCGGGCTCGACCCCAGCGACCTCGAGCTGATCCTCGCCGAGAAGCGCCAGGCCGTCCGCCGGTCCGGGATGCTCGACATCGTCCCGGCGGAGACGAGCTTCGACGCCGTCGGCGGGCTGGACCGGCTCAAGCGCTGGCTGACCAAGCGCACCGGCACGTGGACGCCCGCCGCGTCGGCGTACAACCTCGCGGCGCCGAAGGGCCTGCTGCTCACCGGCGTGCCCGGCTGCGGCAAGAGCCTGTCCGCGGTGTGCGTCGCGAACATGTGGCGGCTGCCGCTGCTGCGGCTGGACCTCGGGCGCGTCTTCGCCGGGCTCGTCGGCTCCAGCGAGAAGAACATCCGCACGGTCATCCGCACCGCGGAAGGCATCGCGCCCTGCGTGCTGTGGGTCGACGAGATCGAGAAGGGCCTCGCGGGCGCGGGCGGCGGAGGTGACGGAGGCACCGCGCGGCGCGTGTTCGGCACGTTCCTGTCCTGGATGCAGGAGAAGTCGGCGCCGGTGTTCGTGATGGCGACCGCGAACCAGGTCGGCTCGCTGCCGCCGGAGTTCCTGCGCAAGGGCCGGTTCGACGAGATCTTCTTCGTCGACCTGCCCTCGGCGCCCGAGCGCGCCGCGATCTGGCGGATCCACCTGGCCAAGCGCGTCACCGACGCGTTCGTGGCCAGCGAGCTGCCGCTGGACGACGCGCTGTTCGCCGAGCTCGCCGACGTCAGCGCGGGCTACAGCGGCGCCGAGATCGAGCAGGCCGTGCTCTCCGGGCTGGTCGACGCGTTCGCCGAGAAGCGGCCGCTGCGCCGCGACGACCTCGTTCGCGCGGTGAAGTCGACCGTGCCGCTGTCGGTCACCCAGGCCGACGAGATCCTGGCCATCCGGAACTGGGCGGAGACCCGGGCCGTCGCCGCGACGGACACCACCGCCAAGGTCGACACCGCCGCCCGTGTTTCGGCGCCGCCGCCGGAGTCCCCGAGGGGAAGGACGATCGACGTATGACGCACCGGGTGACCGTCACCATCGCCAAGGACGGCTCGATCAGCGCCGAAACGCACGGCGTGACCGGGTCCAAGTGCCTCGACTACATCCCGCTGCTCGAGGACCTGCTCGGCGCGGAAACGGTGTCGTCGGAGTTCACCGAGGACTACCGGCGGACCGCCGCCGAGGTCGAGAACACGGCGACGCAGCAGCAATGGAACTCCTGAACCTGCACCGGATCGTCGACGTCACCGCGGCCGAAGGTCCCGGTCTGCGGTGCGCGGTGTGGACGCAGGGGTGTTCGGTGCGCTGCCCGGGCTGCTTCAACCCGCAGACGTGGACGACGCGCGGCGGGACACCGATGCCGTGGCCGGACCTGGTTTCGCACGTGCTCGCGATTCCCGGGATCGAAGGCGTCACGCTGCTCGGCGGCGAGCCGTTCGACCAGCCCGAGCCGCTGGGCCACTTCGCTTCCGCCGTGCGCGAAGCGGGGCTTTCGGTGATGACGTTCACCGGGCACGTCCTGGCGGACCTGCCGCCGTCGGAGCTGCTCGACTCGACGGACCTGCTGGTGGACGGACCGTTCCTGGCGGACCGGCCGGAGCCGTCGCGGCCGTGGGTGGGGTCGGTCAACCAGCGGTTCCACTTCCTGACCGATCGCTACGACGAGTCGATCTTCACCACGCCGAACCGCCTGGAACTGACGATCGCCCCGGACGGCGCGATCGAGCTGAACGGGTTCGCCACCACCGAAGTACTGGAAGCGCTGCTCGAAGGGGATCACCGATGAGTGTCACGCTGAAGCTGCGAAGCGAAGCGCTGGCCCAGCTCAACGCCGCGACGATCGCCGCGCACGCGCAGGCGCAGCCGGGCGTCGTCACCGTGCGGACCCGGATGCGGCACCGCGACCTGCTGGCCCGCGCGCTCACCGGGCTGCGGGCGCAGGTCACCGACGACGGCAACTCGGTCGTCGCCGCGTGGGAGGGCCGCCGGATCACGTTCGTCTACGGCCCCGAAGGCGTCCAGCTGGCCCACGTCGACGGTCCCGGCCTCGCCGAGGCCGAAGCCCAGCGGCTGGTGCTGTCGGTCGACGAGGCGTACGCCGCCCAGGTGCAGCAGGCGGTGCTCGCGCGGCTGAAGGCGCGCGCGGCTTCGAACGGCATGGTCGTCGAATCGGAGCGGGTGAACGCCGACCAGTCGATCAGCGTCACGCTGGCCGCCACGTCGTGACCGAGGTCAGGGTCGGGCTGATCGAGTTCGGCAAGGCGCTCAACGACTCCGTCACCCTCCCCGGCCTCGGCGAGCTCCCGGGCGGCCAGGTCAGCGCGGGCCGCGCGGTCCGCGGCGCCCGCGCGCGGCTGCGGCGGGGTGATCTCGTCCTCGCGGACAACCTGCGCCTCGGGATCATGGTGCGGAAGAAGTTCTTCTCCAGCGACGTCGAGGCGGTCACGGACGCCGGGTTCCTCAAGGACGTCTTCGTCGCCGTCGGGCGGCGCGACCTGGCGAACGGCGACTCGCTGGAGCTGTACACCGACGACGCCGTCGGCCCGGACACCGGCCGTCAGGACGGCGTCGGTTCGGTGCTGGCGCCGGGTTTCGACCAGCTGACGGGGTTCCACGCTTCGGTGGTCGTCCGTGAAGGGGTGCTGCGCTTCGGGGCGTTGGTCTCGCTGGTGCGGGGCGGGCGCCCGGCCGGCGAGCCGATGCGGGTGCTCGGGCTGTTCGGCCCGGCGGGTCCGCTCGAGGAGCTGCCGCCGGGGCCGCCGGGCACGGTGCTGCTGGGCTTCCAGTGCGACGTACCCCCGCTGGCCGGCGACGCTTTGGTGGCGTTCCAGGAGCCCGCGCACGACTTCCTCGAGCGGCGCGAGGGGGCCGTGCTGGTGCACGGCGTCAGCGACCTGGGCAACGGTTCGGTGGTGGCGGCGGTCGAGGTGCCGGAGGGGCGCAGCGCGGCGTTCACCACCGGGTCGCCGGCGCGGGTGCTGCGGCCGATCGGGACGACGTTCAACGAGCGGAGCACGGTCGTTTCCCCGGACCTGCGGATCCTGTCGCTGGCGAGGGACGGGGTGGCGGTGCGGTCCAGCGGGGGGACGCGGGTGTTCACGGTCGGGTTGGCGACGCGGGACCTGCGGGAGAACGATCTGATCGAGGCGTACGTCCCGGCTGCGATGCCCGCTTTGGCTCCGCCTCCTGCGCCCGCCCCGGTGTCGGTGGACGTGAACACGGCTTCCGGCCCGGAGCTGGCGTCGTTGCCGGGACTGTCGCCGTCGCGGGTGACGACGGCGTTGGAGCTGCGCCGGCGGCAGGGCGGCTTCCCCGACGTGGAGGCGTTCGGCGTCGCGATCGGCTTGCAGCCGCACGAGATCGTCCGCCTGCGCGGACGGGCGACGGCCAGTCGGGTGGCAGCGCCCGAGACGGGCGTGCGCCAGCTCGACATCTGAAGCGGCGGGTGGCGGTTCCGCTACGCTCGGGGACGTGCCGGAGGAATTCTCACTGGGCCTGACGGAGGTCGACACCGCGGTCCGGCGCACCGGTCTCCCGGCGAACTGGCACCCGTTCGAAATCCGCAGCGCGGGCCGGACCCTGACCGAGCACGACCGCATCGCGGCCGAAGCCTGGGAGTCGATGCGGGCGCGCGGCCTGGCCGGCCCGGACAAGCTGGACATCGAGGTCGAGCAGACGCTCAGGGCGTGGACCCAGCCGGACGTGCTGATCATCGTCCGCGCGGCGGAGGACACCCGCCAGGTCTTCTACCGCGCGGCGGTCGGCCACGGGCTGGGCGTGTTTTCGGAGCTTTCAGGCGACGAAATCCTGTTCGCCCAGACCCGCCCGGACCGGTTGGTCGACCTGCTGGTCGGGATGCTGCCGGCGTACGGGCCGGTGCCGCTGGCGGAGCTGACGTTCGTGGCCCCCGGGTCACCACGCGAGGCGGCGCTGGCGGCGGAGTTTTCGGCCTGGCCCCTGCACCGCTACGGCACGGTGGAGCTGTCGGTCCGGTCTTCGGGAGCGCTGAAGCCGGTGGGGACGGTGACGTTCGTGGACAACGACGGCGGCCGGTTCCTGATGTTCAGCGAGTCGCTACCCGACGGTTCGTCCCGGGTGACGTTCACCCCTTCGGATGGTTCTCACCTGCGGGCTTGGCTGCTGGAGCGTGGCAGGAACCACTGACGCCGGCCGTTCGTCACTAGTACAGTGCGAAGGGACCACGCAGGGTGGTGCCGGACGACGGGGAGGGCGTCATGAGCGGTTCGCAATTCGGCGCACCGGGCTCGTTCACACCACCACCGGCGGCTGGGGACGCGGGCTCGAACTTCCTGTCGGGCATCGTCGACGGCCCGATCGATTCGGCGGCCGCGCAGCGGGTCAGCACGGGTGGGAGTCATCTGAAGGGCCTCGCCGAGAGCGGTCAGTTCGCGGTGAACGAGGAAGGGTTCCAGGCGTACATCAAGGCCTGCGACTTCTTCATCGACGGCTACGACAAGATGCTCCGGGACGTGCATGTTCTCGCTGGCGCCGCCCGCATGGGCGGCAGCACCTACGCCAAGACAGTAGCCGAGTTCAACGCGATAGCGGCCGACGGCGATCCGCAAGCGTTGATTCCCAACCTTCTCCTTATGAAACGCGGCGTCGAAGACGCACGTGAGGCGATGGTGATCGCACGAAAGAACTATCGCGAAACCGAAGATGCCCACGCCGTGGCGTTCGCTGACCTGAACAAGAATCTGCAGGAAAAGTGACTTCTCACCGCATCACCGCGATCTTGACCATTGCCGTCTGTGCGGCGCTGGCCCTGGCCGCGTGTACCAGTCAGGTCGGTGGCCAGGCAAACCCGAGTTCAACCGCCGCCGGTACCGATCCGTCCAGTGCAGCTACATCCGCGGGTGCCCCGGACGATCCGTTCGCGTCCATGAAACCGTGCTCGCTCCTGGACCAAGCGCTCGCCGGCCAAGGTTTCCCGACTGCGGTCCCGACCGTCGCCGACGCGAAGGAAAGTTGCGCTGCAACCAAGCCGAGGGCAGGCGACGTAAACCCGGTCGACCTGGCGCTTTCGCTTCAACCTGGCCGAGGTTACAAGAACAACGTCAGCAACCCGAGCCAGGCAAGTGAGGGAAAGGTCAACGAGCGAGCGGCGGTTGAAGTGCGCGAGCCCCAGCAATCGCCCGGGCAGTGCGGCATCTGGCTGGACGTAAAACCGAAGTCCCGGGCCCTGGTACTGGTGACCTCAGGGTCGGACACGGCCAACGCCTGCAAGCTCGTCGAAGGATTCGCGGAGAAGATCGAGCCACTGCTGCCGAAGACCAACTGATACGGAGTCCAGCCATGAGTCAGCCGCACCGGGCGCAGCATCGCCAGTCCGAGGGTGACTACTACGCGGAAACCGCCCAGATGCTCGAAGGTCACGGGGCCGACGGCCAGCGGCTCACCCGGCAGGCCGCGTCGGACTATTCGGTCGCGCAGGGGAAGCTCCTGCAGGAGGGGCAAACCCTCCGTTCCGGGGCACCGGTGCCGGACGAGAACTACGCGAGCCAGCCGCACGAAGTGCTGTACGACATGGTCCACAACAACTTGGACCTCGAAGACCTCAACGACCGCAGCCGGGTGGCCAACGTCTACGGCAACTGGCTCGCCGACGCCTCCAACCAGTTCCGCGACGCGGCCACGGCGGCGGGCGGCTCCTGGCAGGGACCCGCTGCCGACCAGGCCAACGGGTTCTTCCAAAGCACCGCCGGGCACACGGAACAAACCGGCACCGCGATGCAGCTGGCGTCCAACCACTACTCCCAGCAGTCCGCGGCAGCCCACTACGCCAAGACCAACATGCCCGAGCCCACCGGCTTCAACCAGCAAGCCGAGCTCGACAAGGCCAAGCAGCAGTACAACAACGGCGACCTCGTCGGCATGAGCGGCACCATGGCCGGCATCCAGGCCAAGCAGCAACAAGCCGACGCCGCCCATCAGCAGGCCGTTCAAGTCCTGCAGAACCTCGACGGCACCTACCACGAAACCGCCAGCTCCCAGCCCACCTACGCGCCGCCGCCGCAGCTTGGGCAGGGCGACTCCACCTCGGTCAGTGGGTTCCACGGGACTAGCGGGACCGGTGGGGTCGGAGGGACCGGTGGAACCGGCTTCACCGGCACAGGCACTGGACCCGGTGGCACCAGCGGCAGCTACGTCCCCGGGAGCACGACGGGGACCGCGCCCGGGACGCCGCCGGCTTCCTTCGTCCCGCCCGGGGCCACCAGCGGTACCGGCGGGCCCGGGAACTTCGCCGGCAACACCAACTTCCGCTCCGCGCCCGCCGCGAGCTCCTTCACGCGCATGACTCCCGACGGGCTCGCCATGCCCGGGACCACCGCCGGTGGCACTCCCGGCGGCGGAGACGTCACCCGCGGCAGCAAACCGGGGCGTGCCGGGAGCGGGTTCGCCGGGTCGCGGGTGTCCGGCAGTGCGGGGAGCGCCGGGAGCGTGCCCAAGGAGATACCCGGTGAGGGCAAGGGCAGCGGTGCCGGCAAGAGCGGTGAGCGGCTCGAACGCGGGGCCACCGCCGCCGCGGCGGCCAAGGGGAAGGGCGGTGCCGGAGCCGCCGGAGCGGCTGGCGCCGGCAAGAAGAAGGAAGACGACAAGGAGCACAAGAACAAGTACGCCGTCGAGGACGAAGTCTTCGACCTCAAGCCCGAACGCGGGCCCGACGGCGAGAAGATCGTGCGGCCGACCATCGGGGAAACCCCCTAGATTTCCCCCATCCGGCGGGCTGAGCCGGGAGGCGGCGCACCCACCCTCGCTACATTGGGGTCATGCGCTTCTTCATCGTCGACGCCTTCACCGACCGGGCCTTCGCCGGGAACTCCGCCGGGGTCGTCCTGCTGGACGAGCCCGCCGACCCGACCTGGATGCAGGCCGTCGCCGCCGAGATGAAGCACGCCGAGACCGCTTTCGTGGTGACGACGGCGCCGGGCGCCAAGTCGCTCAGGTGGTTCACCCCCGAGGTCGAGGTCGCCCTCTGCGGCCACGCCACCCTCGCCACCACGCACGTGCTCGGCGGCGAGCAGGTCTACACCACCCTCAGCGGCGAGCTGCGCGCCAACGCGAAGGACGGCTGGGTCGAGCTGGACTTCCCCTCCGACCCGCCGTCGGCCACCGACGACGACCTGGCCGGAATCCTCCCCGGTGTCGAGATCGAGTACGCCGGACGCGGCGTCGAGAACCTCTTCGCCGTCCTCCCCGACGCCGGAACGGTCAAAAACCTGGAACCCGACCTCGAAAAGCTGAAGCACACCTGGACCGGACGGTTGCTCGTCACCGCGAAGGGCGACGAAACGGACTACGTGAGCCGCTTCTTCGGGCCCGGCGTCGGCATCGACGAAGACCCCGTCACCGGCTCGGCGCACTGCATCCTGTCGCCGTACTGGTCCGAGAAGCTCCAACGCACCGAGCTCGTCGGCGCACAGGTCTCGGCGCGCGGCGGGATCGTCCGGACGCGCCAGGACGGCGACCGCGTCCACCTCGCCGGCCAGGCCGTGACCGTCCTCAGCGGGGAGCTGCACGTCTGATGCGCGTCCTGCTGAACATCATCTGGCTCGTCCTGTGCGGCTTCTGGATGGCGGTGGGCTACCTGATCGCCGGCGTCATCTGCTGCATCCTGATCGTCACCATCCCGTTCGGGCTGGCGTCGTTCCGGATCGCGAACTACGCGTTCTGGCCGTTCGGGCGCACGGTCGTCGACCGGCGGGACGCGGGCGCCGCGTCCTGCCTCGGCAACGTCATCTGGTTCGTCTTCGCCGGGTGGTGGCTGGCGCTCGGGCACATCTTCACGGGCGTCGCGCTGTGCATCACGATCGTCGGCATCCCGCTCGGCGTCGCGAACTTCAAGATGATCCCGGTGTCGCTGGTGCCGCTCGGCAAGGAGATCGTCGAGCTCCCCTGATCACGACTCCGGTTCGTACGGCAGCCGCACCACCAGGCAGGGCCCGCCGACGAACAGGCCGCCGTCCACGCCCAGCGCCTTGCCGCCGGCGTAGAGGAACGGGCCCTCGATCTGCGTCGGGTGGATCCCCAGCTGGTCGGCGATGACGCTGTGCCCGTGCACGATCCGGGACCCGCCGAGCGCGTCCATCAGCTTCTGGGCGTTCTCCTCGCCGTCCGGGCCGCGGAAGGCGTAGCGCGTCGTCATCCGGCGCCAGACGTCCCACCAGGCCTCGAGGTCCGAGCCCGTGAGGATCTCGCCCGCGGACTCGTTGATCTCCTCGATCGTCGAGCCCCAGTCGAGGTACTCCAGCGTGTCCGAGTGCAGCAGCAGGTGGTCGGCGGCGAGCGCGGCCAGCGGCCGCGCGGCCAGCCACTCGATGTGCTCCGGGGTCAGCCGGTCCTGGTCCGACAGCAGGCCGCCGTTGATCTCCCAGCTGCGGGCGAAGCTGCGCGGCCCGAAGTCGGACGGCACCGGCTCGTCGCCGAAGTGGTACATCCCCAGCGCGAGGATCTCGTGGTTGCCCAGCAGCGTCTGCACCTGGCCGCCGGCCTCGGCCGCCTGCGCCTCCAGCCGCATGACCAGGTCGATCGCGCCGACGCCGTCGGGCCCGCGGTCGACGAAGTCACCGAGGAACCACAGCTGGTCCTCGCCCCCTGACCAGTTGTCCTCGTCGTCGACCAGGCCTTCGGCGCGCAGTGCCTCGGCCAGTTCGTCACGGTGGCCGTGCACGTCGCCCACAACGTAGGTGGACTTGCTCATCCGGTGACGATAAGCCCTGCGCGCACCCGGCCCACCGTCAGCCTTCGCCGAACGGGTCGGTGGTTCGCCCGATCAGGTCGGCGATCGAGTCGAGCACGAGGGTGGGGCGATACGGATAGCGTTCGGCCGACTCCTGCGTGGATATGCCGGTGAGCACCAGGATGGTCTGCAGGCCGGCCTCGATGCCCGAGTGCACGTCGGTGTCCATCCGGTCGCCGATCATCAGCGTCGACTCCGAGTGCGCGCCGAGCCGGCGCAGCGCCGAGCGCATCATCAGCGGGTTCGGCTTGCCGACGTAGTACGGCGAGCGCCCGGTGGCCTTCTCGATCAGCGCCGCGACGGACCCGGTGGCCGGCATCGAGCCCTCGAGGCTGGGGCCGGTCGCGTCGGGGTTCGTCGCGATGAACTTCGCGCCGCCTTCGATCAGCCGGATCGCGCGCGTGATGGCGCTGAAGCTGTACGTGCGGGTCTCGCCCAGCACGACGTAGTCGGGGTCGCGCTCGGTCAGCACGTAGCCGACCTCGTGCAGCGCCGTCGTGAGGCCGGCCTCGCCGATGACGTACGCCGAGCCGTTCGGCCGCTGCGACGAGAGGAACTTCGCGGTCGCCAGCGCGGAGGTCCAGATCGACTCCTCCGGGATGTCGAGCCCGGTCCGCTCGAGCCGGGCCCGCAGGTCGCGCGGGGTGTAGATCGAGTTGTTCGTCAGCACCAGGAAGTCGATGCCGTTCGCCTTCAACTCGGCGAGGAACTCGTCGGCCCCGGGGACGAGGTGCTCCTCCTTCACCAGGACGCCGTCCATGTCGGAGAGGTACGTCCACCGGCGTTCGCTCATGCGCGGAACCTATCACGCGCGTGAGGCACCTGCGGCGTCCGCCGAAAACGGCTACAGTTGAAATTGCCGGTATTGCGAGGGGAGTTCGCGGGCCGGTCACCGAGGGGGTTCGGGGGAATACCATTCAACGGCGTCCGCGCGTTCCGCGGCGCCGCGATTCTTCCTGCCCCCTGTCCGCAAAAGGGGAGATCGCATGACCGAAATCATCGAGCGCCCGGTCGACGCCACGCCGATCGCCGCGCCGAACTGGGGGCTCACCAAGTTCCTCGACCCGCTGCGCGTTCCGCCGGTGTACCGGCCGCATTCGTGGGGCGGCCAGGACACCATCACCATTCCGATGATCACGAAGCGCCAGCGGCTGCACTCACAATTGCCGCCGAGCACCTTGTGGACGTACGCGGGACATTTCCCGGGTCCGACGATCGAAGTGCGCAGCGGCAAACAACTGCGGATTTCGTGGTCGAACGAAATCGACGGCGAGTTCCCGCTCGTCGCCGTTCAGGGCCCGGTGGCGGACGGGCCGACCGGCCGTCCCGGCCGTGAGCTCGACCGGCCCGGTTACTCGATCATCGAGGGCGTCGCGGACCTGCCGGCCTGGACGGTCGTCCACCTCCACGGCGCCCGCACGAACGCCGGCAACGACGGCTGGGCGCACAACGCCGGGCTCAACGGCACTTCGCAGCTCACCGAGTACCAGAACCGCCAGCCGGCGATGCCGCTCTGGTACCACGACCACGCCATGGCGATCACGCGCTTCAACGTCCACACCGGCCTGGCGGGGATGTACCTGGTCCGCGACGACGAAGAGGACGCGCTCGACCTGCCGCACGGCGACCACGAGATCCCGCTGGTCATCACCGACCGGAACCTCGACACCGACCCGGCGACCGGCGCGCTCACCGGGCAGCTGCTGTTCAAGGTGCCGGTGGTGCCGAACGGCCCGATGATCCCGTTCACCGGGCCGTTCAACCTGGTCAACGGCGTGATCTGGCCGCACCTCGACGTCGACGCGCGGTGGTACCGCTTCCGGCTGCTCAACGCGGCCAACTCGCGGTTCTACACGCTCAACCTGGTCGACGAGAACAACGCGCCGGTCAACGACGCCGTCCGCCTGATCGGCACCGACGGCGGCCTGCTGCCCGCGCCGGCGCCGCTGCCGTCCGGCGGGCTGACCGTCGCCCCGGCCGAGCGGTTCGACGTCCTGATCGACTTCAGCCGGTTCAAGGGGCGCAAGCTCAAGCTGCGCAACGCCGACCCGCGGCTGGGGACGGTCGAGCCGGACCTGGTGGAGTTCCGGGTCGACGGCCGCGCCAAGCACGACCCGTTCCGGCTGCCGGAGAAGATCTCGACGTCGTACGTCCGGCTGCGGCACGGCTCGACGCTGCCGGAGGACCACGACCACGTCTGGGTCGCGCTGCTGCTGAACAAGGCGGGCCACCCGGAGATGTGGGACCTGGAGCAGGTCGAGGCGGACCCGGGCGGCGAGGGGATCATCCAGCTCCAGGACCCGAACGGCGGGCTGAAGACGTTCCGGATGATCGGCCGGATCTTCGACGACACCACCGGCATCTTCATCGACCACGACCGGTGGGCGGTGTGGAACATCGTGCACGTCGCGAACGGCGGGCCGGCGCACCCGGTGCACATCCACCTGACCGAGTTCCAGGCGCTCTTCCGGCGGAAGTTCACCACGACGTTCGACCAGGCCACCGAGCGGACGAAGACGCCGATCGACGGCTTCACCGACGTCCCGCTGGAGAAGTACGAGGAGGGCTGGAAGGACACGATCATCGTGAACCCCGGCCAGTGGGTGAGCGTCGCCGGGCAGTTCGGCGGCGGCACCGGCCAGTTCATGTACCACTGCCACATCCTCGACCACGAGGACGAGGGCATGATGCGGCCGTTCGTCGTGCACCCGCCGGAGGTGGCGAAGTTCCACGTCCACCCGGGCGGCGGCCACCACCACGACGGCTGACCCGCGGGGTTCAGGAGGTCGCGGCCGGGTGGATCGCCACGGTCGCGGCCTTCACCGAGAGCGTCACCGCCGAGCCGGGCTCCAGCGCGAGCTCGGCCACGGCGGCCGGCGTCAGGTCGGCGGTCAGGCCGTGCGCCCAGCCGTCGCCCTCGGCGCGGACCCGGATCACCGGCCCGTGCGGTTCCAGCGCCGAGACGACGGCGTCGGCGGTGTTGCGCGGGCTGCCGCGGTGCTCGCCGTCGTGCGGGTAGACGGCGACGGCGTTCGGCGGGAACACCGCCACCGCGGGCTCGCCCGGCACCACGTCGGCCGCCGGGATCCCGCTCACGACCTCGCCCGCCGCGGTCCGCAGCCCGTCGGGGACCGCGGTGCCGGCGACCAGGTTGAGACCGGCGATCCGCGCGGTGAACGCCGTCCGCGGCGCCGAAAGCACTTCGCGGGTCGGGCCGCGTTCGACGACGCGGCCACCGTTCATCACCGCGACGTGGTCGGCGAGTGCGAGCGCGTCCAGCGGGTCGTGCGTCACGAGCACGGTCGTCGGCCCGGTCTTGAGCACGCGCCGCAGCAGGCCGCGGATCGCCGGCGCCGCGTCGACGTCGAGGGCGGCGAACGGCTCGTCGAGCAGCAGCAGGTCCGGTTCCGCGGCCAGCGCCCTGGCGATCGCGACGCGCTGGGCCTGGCCGCCGGACAGCTGCCCGGGCCGCCGGTCCGCCAGCGAGACGGCGTCCACTTCGGCCAGCCAGTAGTAGGCGCGCTCGCGGGCGGCGCGGCGGCCGGCACCGGTCGAGCGCGGTGCGAAGGCGACGTTGTCCGCCGCGGACAGGTGCGGGAAGAGCAGCGCGTCCTGGGAGAGCAGGCCGATCCCGCGGCGGTGCGGCGCGACGCCCGCCAAGGCGCGCCCGGCCACGGTGATCTCCGCCGCCGTCGGCGTGATCAACCCGGACAAGCAGCCCAGCACGGTCGACTTGCCCGAGCCGTTCGGGCCGAGCAGCGCGAGCACCGTCCCGGTGGGCACGTCGAGGTCGACGTCCAGCGAGAACGTGCCGCGGACGGCCTCGATCCGGGCGGTCAGGCTCACCGCAGGCCGCCTTCCCACGAGCGCGGGCGCGCGACCGCGATCACGACGACCGCCACGACGATCAGCAGCAACGAAAGGGCGACCGCGCTGTCGATGTCCACTTCGGCCTGCGTGTAGACCTCCAGCGGCAGCGTGCGGGTGACGTCTTCGAGACTGCCGGCGAAGGTGATCGTGGCGCCGAACTCGCCGAGCGCGCGGGCGAAGCTGAGCACGACGCCGGAACCGAGCGCGGGCAGCAGCAACGGCAGCGTGACCCGGCGGAAGACGGTCCACGGGCGCGCGCCGAGCGTCGCGGCGACCTGCTCGTAGCGGTCACCGGCGTTCCGCAGCGCGCCTTCGAGGCTGACCACGAGGAACGGCATCGCGACGAACGTCTGCGCGATCACCACCGCGCCCGTGGTGAACGGCACCGACTCCCCGGTCAGCGTGGTGATCAGCATGCCGAGGAAGCCCTTGCGGCCGAGCAGGTAGAGCAGCGCGAGGCCGCCGACGACCGGGGGCAGCACCAGCGGCAGCAGCACCACCGAGCGCAGCAGCCGGACCCCGCGGAACCGGGCGCGCGCCAGCACGACGGCCAGCGGTACGCCCAGCAGCACGCAGGCCACAGTGGACAGCGCCGCCGTGATCAGCGACAACCGCAGCGCGTGCCACGACGACGGCGTGGCGACCAGCGACGGCAGCCGCGTCAGGTCCGAGCGGACCAGCAGGCCGACGACCGGCAGCACGACCAGCGCCAGTGCCAGGGTGGCCGGGATCGCGAGCACCCACGGGACGCGCGAACGGCCGGCCGGGACGGATCCCGGCCGGCCGTTCGCGAGACGCTCACTGCGCAGGGCCGAACCCGACCTTCGTCAGCTCGTTCTTGCCCTCGGTGCCGAGGACGAACTCCTCGAACTGGTGCGCCAGCTCGGCCTGGCCGCCCTTGACCGCGGCGATCGGGTAGGCGTTGATCGCCTGCGCGGCCTCCGGGAAGTCGACCTTCTCCACCTTGCCCGCGGCGGAGGTGGCGTCGGTGACGTAGACGAGGCCCGCGTCGGCGTCCCCGGACGCGACCTTGTTCAGCACCTGCTTGACGTCCGACTCCTCGCTCTTCGGCTTGAGCGTGACGCCGGTGCTCTGCTCGACCTTCTTGGTCGCCGAGCCGCACGGCACCTGCGGCGCGCAGGTCACGACGGCCAGGCCGGCCTTGTTCAGGTCAGCGAAGGACTTGATGCCCTTGGGGTTGCCCGGCGCGACGGCGATGGCGAGCTTGTTCGTGGCGAACACCGTCGCCTGGCCGTCGATCACCCCGCCCTGGTTCGCCTTGTCCATGTTGGCCTGGTCGGCGGAGGCGAAGACGTCGGCCTTCGCGCCGTTGGTCAGCTGCTGCACCAGGGTGGACGAGCCCGCGAAGCTGAACTTCACGGTCACGCCGGAGTGCTGGGCTTCGAACTCCTTGCCGAGCGCGGTGAACGACTCGGTGAGCGACGCGGCCGCGAACACGGTCAGCGTGCCGCCGCCGGCGTTCCCGGCCCCCTTGGGCGCGGGCGCGGTGACCGACGACCCGCCGGTCTGCGTGCTGGGCTCGTCCGAGCTGCTGCAGGCGCCCGCGAACAGGGCGACGGCCGCGACGGCGAGAGCAAGCTTCTTCATCGACTTCCTTCCGGTGTCTCCACCACAACCGTGGTCGCTTTGACCACTGCGACCGCGAGCACTCCGGGGCGCAGGCCCAGCTCGCGGACGGCTTCCGTACTCATCAGGGACACCACCCGGTGTGCCCCGCACTGCAGTTCCACCTGCGCCATCACCTTGTCGGCGACGACCTCGGTGACCAGCCCGACGAACCTGTTCCGGGCGGAGCGGCCGACGGTGGAGGGGTCTTCGGGGCCGGAGGCCTGCGCCCGGGCGAACCCGGCCAGCTGGGCACCGTCCACGACCTTGCGGCCGGCGGCGTCGTCGGTGGCGGTCAGCTGACCTGCGCGCACCCATCGACGCACGGTGTCGTCGCTGACCCCGAGCAGGCGTGCGGCCTCGGACAACCGAAATTGCGGCATGCCGCAGACATTATCTCCGCAGTTGAGGAAAAGCTACGCGGGGCGGGCATTGTCGAGGATTTCCGCGCGCAGCTGTTCGAGCATGACATTCTGATAACGCTCGATGGCTTTTCGCTCGGTCGGGGAGAACTGCGCCAACGTCTCGCGAAGAGCGTCGAAGGCCGACTCGAAGAGCGGCGCGAAGCGCTCCTCGGCCCCCGGCACGACCGCCACGAGGACCTTGCGGCGGTCCTCCGGATCGCGGACGCGGCGGACCAGCCCGACCTTCTCGAGCCGGTCGATGACGCCGGTCACCGCGCCGGTCGACAGGCCCGTCAGCTCGGCGATCCGCCCGGCGGTCAACGGTCCGCCCGATTGGATGACCAGGTCGAACGTCTTGTGGTCGGTGCCGGACAAGCCCATCCGTTCGGCGATCCTGGCGTGCCGGAGGACCGTCAGCGTGCTGCTCTGGCGGCCCAATTCCGCGAAGCGGAAGAGCTCATCGTCGGTGACCGGGTAAGTCTTTTCCGTCACAGGCCCTCTTAGTTCGGCAACTGAACCACTCACTCGTCAAAGTATCGTAGCGACCCGCTCACTTCGCCCGTTCCGGAGCTACGCTGTGCGTAATGACGGCAGTGGATCTCGGGTTTCCTCGCGTCCCCGGTACACGAGGGTCATCTCGCGTGCCCAGGCCCGAGAACCCGCAACTCATCGACACCTTCGGCCGGGTGGCCACCGATCTCCGGGTTTCCCTGACGGATCGGTGCAACCTGCGCTGCACCTACTGCATGCCCGCGGAAGGCCTCGACTGGATGCCGGGCGACCAGGTGCTGACCGACGACGAACTGATCCGCCTGATGCGGATCGCCGTCGAGCGGCTCGGCATCACCGACATCCGCCTCACCGGCGGCGAACCGCTGCTGCGGCCGGGCCTCGAGGACCTCGTCGCGCGGGTCACGGCGCTCGAGCCGCGGCCGAAGCTGTCCATGACGACCAACGGGATCGGCCTGGCGCGGCGCGCCACGGCGCTCGCCGAGGCCGGCTTGAACCGCATCAACGTCTCGCTCGACACCATCGACCCGCAGCTGTTCGAGAAGATCACCCGCCGAGACCGGCTTTCGCACGTGCTGGCCGGCATGGCGGCGGCGCGGGACGCGGGGATGTCGCCGGTGAAGGTCAACGCGGTGCTGATGCGCGGCGTCAACGAGGCCGAAGCCGTGCCGCTGCTGAAGTTCTGCCTGGCCGAGGGCTACCACCTGCGCTTCATCGAGCAGATGCCGCTGGACGCCCAGCACGGCTGGAACCGCGGCGAGATGATCACCGCGGCGGAGATCCTGGAGAAGCTGGGCAGCGCCTTCGAGCTGACCCCGTTCCCGGTCGCCCGCGGCGGCGCACCGGCCGAGCGCTGGCTGGTCGACGGCGGCCCCGGCGACGTCGGCGTGATCGCCTCGGTGACCAGGCCGTTCTGCGCGGCGTGCGAGCGAACGCGCCTGACGGCCGACGGCGCGGTCCGTTCGTGCCTGTTCAGCAACGACGAGACGGACCTCCGCTCCCTCGTGCGCGCGGGCGCGCGCGATGAGGAGGTGGCGGACGCCTGGCGGGCCACGATGTGGGGCAAGCTCGCCGGCCACGAGATCAACGACGCCGGATTCGCCCAGCCGATCCGGCCGATGAGCGCGATCGGCGGTTGAGATGACAACCCTGACCATCGTGGTCCGCTACTTCGCGGCGGCCCGCGCCGCAGCGGGGGTCGATGAGGAGAAGGTGCAGTTGCCTTCGGGAGCCTCGGTCGCCGACGCGGTGACCGAGCTCCGGCGGCTGCACCCGGAGGGCTTGCCGCGGGTCCTGGACGCGGTCAGCTACCTGCTGGACGGAATCGCGGTGCGCGACCTCGGCCGGGCGCTGACGGATGGGGCGGAGCTGGACGTCCTGCCCCCCTTCGCCGGGGGCTGAGGCTTGCTGGGGTCTTGAGGCCCCGCCGGGGGCGGGATGGGCTGAAGGGACCGCCCCGGGCCGCTTTGGCCGAGCACGCATGTTGGCGCCGGCCGAGTGCCCCTTCCGAGCGGGCGGCCGCTGATTCGGCCAGAGGCCCGCTAGAGCCCCGGCAGGTCGCTGGCCGCGCTCGCAAGCCCCGCTCGGCATTCCGCCGGGCCGCCAACCCGCCCGGGGCCGCTCGCCCCCGGACTCGGGCCTGAGCCGACCAGGTGCGCACATGGCCTCGTCCGGCACGCCGTTCGCTCCCTCCACCTGCCGCCCACCTGCGGGTGCGAGTTCACCCCTGCCGTCTTTCCCCTGCCGCTCGGGCGCCGCGGCCGACCGCTCGCCGACCTCTTCTCCGAGGCTCGGCGTGGCGCGTCATCAAATCCGGGTGTTCGCGAGAAGCTGATCCCCGCCCGCCGCAACGCCATCCGGTGACCCGTTTCGCCTGGTCGGTCGCGGTGCGTGGCCCTATTAAGGGGTCACCGGCGTCTCAAGCGGCTTCGGCCGTGTGTTCAAACCCCACTAACAGGTGGGACTAGTGTGACTCCTGGGGCAACTGGGACCGGATTGTCAAGTCTGGCGCACTCCCGGCTCCGGCCATAAGATGCGCGCTTCAATCGCCGAGCGGACGACGCGAATGGTCCATTCGCTGCGCGAATCACGTGATGCAAGCCTCACGATCCGTGTTTTATCTCGGCTAGGAAACGGGCAGATAACGGCCCTCTGACCTGCACAAACAGGCGTATCGACCGAGGTTGCGTGCTGTTACTGTGACGTAGGTCACGCCCCGAATAATTTCCGATCACGCCGATCGTTACGTACCGTCGCTTTTCGGTTGGCCCCGACCAACCAGCACGACCGGGAATCCGTAGCGCCTAGCCCTGTCCAGCGGATCCCCGGACCCATACCCCGAGCGAAAGCATTTCCGGACAGGGACGAGGGGACGAGGAAGACGCGCCGTGCGTCGGACTCGCCTGCCGGCCTGAGACGGCCGGCGCCAGGACCCCGATCCTGACCCTCAGCACCGGCTCGTAGGCGCAGGGAAACCGAGAAGCATTCAGATGTCTTACCGAGGCAAGCACCGCAAGATGTCCGCTGCCACCCGCACCGTCGCTCGCGTCGCCATCGCGGGCATCGCGGTCGGCGCTCCCCTCGCGATCGCCGCGACCCCCGCGTCGGCGACGAACTGGGACGCGATCGCGCAGTGCGAGAGCGGCGGCAACTGGAGCATCAACACCGGCAACGGCTACTACGGCGGCCTGCAGTTCACGCAGAGCACCTGGAAGGCCTACGGCGGCACCGGCAACGCGCAGAACGCGTCCCGCGAGCAGCAGATCGCCGTGGCCGAGCGCGTCCTGCAGGGCCAGGGCATCGGCGCCTGGCCGGTCTGCGGCAAGAAGGGTGGCGGCTCGTCGGCCCCCAAGGCCAGCGCGAAGACCAACACCACCAAGAAGGTGACCCCGAAGAAGAGCACGACCGCCCCGAAGGCGGCCGCTCCGAAGGCGGCCCCCGCGGTGTCCGGTGTCAGCAGCTCGAACCCGGCCGGTGACTACACCGTCGTGGCGGGCGACAGCCTGTCCAAGATCGCCAAGCAGTTCAACGTCCAGGGCGGCTACGCGAAGCTGCAGGAGCTGAACGCGAAGTACATCCCGAACGCGGACCTGATCCTCGTCGGCCAGAAGATCGCCACCAAGTGACGATCGCGCAGCGATGCGTAAGTCCGGCCTAGCGCCGTGACTCCACCCAGCCCTCCACCGCCGATCCCCCGGGCGGTGGAGGGCTGAGTGGTTCCCGGGTCACCGAGCCCGGATCCGGGCGGCCTCCGCCCGCTGCATGCGCTCGCCCTTCCGCAGGACCTCGATCACCAGCGCCAGCTGCTCGGGCGCGTAGTCCTCGAGGATGGCGCGGCCCGCGCGCTCGATCGGCGCGTAGATCTCCTCCAGCAGCTCCGCGGCGCCCGGCGTCAGCTCCACCACCGCCCGGCGGCGGTCGTCCGCGTCCGTCCGGCGCGTCAGGTGCCCCGCCCGCGTCAGGCGCTGGATCGCCGTCGTCGTCGCCGCGGGGCTCAAGTTCGCTTCCGTGGCCAGCCGGCCCGCCGTCAGCGCGCCCGCCGCCGCGACCAGGCCGATGATCCGCAGGTCCGTGCGGTTCACCCCGAACGCCGCCGCCGCGGCTTCGTCCACCACGTCGTTCGCCGCGCCGAAGTCCGACGCCGCGTGGGCCGCCTCGGTGACCAGCAATTGCTTCGACACTCGAAAGAGTCTACCTTGGCGAGCAACTATTTCGATCGTCGAAAGGTTTTTCCGCCATGCGGACCCGTCCCGCCCTGCCGCGCTGGCTCCGGCCCGCCAACCGCGTCGTGCGCCTCCTGACGCGGCTGGGGCTGCGCCTGGGCACCATCCACGTCCTGACCGTCCCCGGCCGCCGCTCGGGCGCGCCACGGCCCACACCGGTCTCTCCGCTGACCGTCGGCGGCCGCCGCTACGTCATCGCCGGCGTGCCCCAGGGCGACTGGGCGCGCAACGTCCGCGCCGCCGGCCGGGGCGAGCTCGCCCACGGACGCCGGAAGGAGGCCGTGACGCTCGAAGAGGTCGCCGACCCCGGCGTCCGGGAGCAGGTCATGCGGGCGTTCCCGCGCGAGGTGCCGCACGGGGTGCCGATGTTCGTGAAGCTGGGCCTCGTCGACGGCGCCGACCCGGACGGGTTCGCCGCGGCCGCCGGGCGCGTGGCCGTGTTCCGGATCAGGGCGAGTTGACCCACTCGTCGGTGCCGTCGGTGAAGTGCTGGTGCTTCCAGACCGGCAGCCGCGCCTTGACCTCGTCCACGAGCTCCGCGCACGCCGAGAACGCCTGGCCGCGGTGCTCCGCCGCCACGGCGCACGCCAGCGCGACGTCGCCGATCGTCAGCGGCCCGACGCGGTGGCTCACCGCCACCGCGCGGACGCCGGTCCAGCGCGCCGCCAGGTCGGCGACGACGTCCGCGATCACCTCGCCCGCGCTCGGGTGGCCCTCGTAGGTCAGGTCGCGCACGCCCTTGCCGCCGTCGTGGTCGCGGACGACCCCCGCGAAGGTCACGACCGCGCCCGCCGCGTCGTCCTCGACCAGGCGGGCGTGCTCCTCGACGGACAGCACGTCCTCGGTCACCAGTGCCCGCGCCACGCGGACCGCCGGGCCGGCCGCCACGGGCCGCGGGTGGTCGCCGCCGGCCAGCTGGTCGACGGCGTGGTCCAGGATGCCGTCCAGGACGCCCAGGCCGTCCTTGACGCCGCCGCTGGAGCCCGGGAGGTTGACGACCAGGGTCCGCCCGGCCACGCCCGCGACACCGCGCGACAGCACCGCCGTCGGCACCTTCGGCAGCCCGGCCGCGCGGATCGCGTCCGCCACGCCCGGCAGTTCGTGGTCCAGGACGGCGCGGGTGACGTCCGGAGTGCGGTCGGTCGGCGAGATGCCGGTGCCGCCGGTGGTCAGCACGACGGCGACGCCGTCCGCGAGCGCGGCCCGCAGCGCGACCCCCACCGGCTCGCCGTCCTCGACGACGACGGGCGCCGGCACGTCGTACCCGCGGCCGGCCAGCCAGGCGACGATCACCGGCCCGGTCTTGTCCTCGTAGACGCCCTTCGCGGCGCGGTTGGACGCCACGATCACGCGCGCGGTGCGCTTCACGGCCGCTCCCAGGTTCCGGTCTTGCCGCCGTCCTTGCGGAGCAGGCGGACCTCGTCCAGCGTCGCCGCCGGGTCGACGGCCTTGATCATGTCGTGCAGCGTCAGCCCGGCGACCGCCACGGCGGTCAGCGCCTCCATCTCGACGCCGGTGACGTCGGTGGTCTTCGCCGTGGCGCGGATCCGGACCTCGGCCTCGCCCAGCTCGAACTCCACCTTGACCCCGGACAGCGCGATCTGGTGGCACAGCGGGATCAGCTCGGGCACCCGCTTGGCGCCCATGATCCCGGCGATCCGCGCGGTGGCGAGGGCGTCGCCCTTCGGGAGGCCGTCGGTCGCGAGCAGCCGGAGCACCTCGGCGGTGGTCCGCACGGTCCCGGCCGCGAGCGCGGTGCGCGCGGTGGCGGTCTTGCCGGAGACGTCGACCATCCGGGCGGCGCCGGTCTCGTCGACGTGGCTGAGTTCACTCACACGGCGAGGCTACTTCCGGCGCCGGCGGGCTGGGCGGCGCGACCCTCGATTCAGAACCTCCGAGGCCTCCGCAACGGCAAGCGAGTCGCGCTGATCGTGCCCGCCCCGCACGCGAACGGCGTCGCGGTGTGCGCGGTGTTCGACCGCTGGGCGGGCAAGCTCGACGTCGACGACCGCTTCGACGAGAACGTCACGATGACGATGACGTCGCCGTTCCCGCTGGTGACGGCCGAGGCCGGCTGGTGAGCTAGGTCCTGAGCACCACCCCCAATCCCGCGGCCACCCGCAGCCGATCCGCCGCTGCCGGACTTGGGCGGGACGGCTCCGCTGCGCATGCCTTGTCCTGCGCGGGACGCACGCCCGTGGCCAGGAAGGCCGTCACCGTGTTGTTCGCGCAGCTGTTCGTGCTGAACAGGTACGTGCCGTGGCCGCCCTGGTCGGCGGTTACCAGGCGGGCTCGGTTGCCGAACGCTTGGCGTAGCCGGCGGGCGCCCGTCAGGGGTGTTGCCGGGTCGCGGAGGTTCTGGGCCAGCAGCACATTCGACGGACCCCGGTCGCCGATGTGGACCGGGGGCTCCGCCGGATCCGACGGCCAGTACGCGCAGGGCCAGACGTTGGCCGCGGCCGGGCCGAACATCGGGTGGTGGAAGCGGTCCAGGGCGACGTTCTTCTGGTACGTCCAGACCGACTCCGGCCAGTCCGAATCGCCGCAGACCACGTACAGCTGGCTGGACAACAGGTTCTCGATGCCCGGCGGCGTGCCACCGGGCGGGGAGGGGATCGGCTGGTTCCCGTCCAGCGCCTGCCAGGCCGTGGCCAGGTACGGGAGGGTCGCGTCGTTGTACAGCATGCCGAAGGTGAGCTGGCGGAACAGCTTGCCGTCGACGCCCTGCGGGTTCGGGGTGGTGTCCAGCTCGCGGGCGAGGGCGAAGTACTTCGCCGTCACCTGGGCCGGCGTGGTACCCAGGCCGTTCTCCGGGTGCGACGCGGCGTACGCGGCGAAGTCCGGGAAGCGGTCGTCGAAGCCCTGGGCCAGCAGGCGGGAGCCGGTGACGTCCAGGCCGCCCGGCGACGTGTTGCTGTCCAGCACGATGCGGTCGCTGCGCTGCGGGAACAGCGTCGTGTACACCGCGCCGAGGTACGAACCGTACGAGACGCCGTAGTACGACAGCTTCGGCTCGCCCAGCGCCGCGCGGATGCGGTCCATGTCGCGGGCCGTGTTCGCCGTGGTGACGTACGGCAGCATCCACGCCGTCCGCGACGTGCCGCACTGGTGCGCGATGCCCTTCACGTACTCGGCGCGCGCTGCCACGTCGGCCGGGTTCAGGGCGTACGGCGGGACGTTGCTCGACTGCTGCGCCGGAGCCAGGTCGCACGTCACCGGGGTGCTGTGGCCGACGCCGCGCGGGTCGAAGCCGATGACGTCGTACGCGTCCAGGACGCTCTGCGGCAGCCCGGCCAGCTTCAGGACCGCCGGCAGGTCGAGCCCCGGCCCACCGGGGCCACCCGGGTTGGTCGGGAGCACACCCCGGCGCGCCGCCGGGTTCGTGCTCTTCAGCCGCGAAACGGCGACCTCGATCTGCCTGCCGTCCGGTTTCCGGTAGTCCAACGGGACTTCGAGCGTCGTGCACTCCAGGCCCGGCAGGGTCACGTCGGCCGGGCACACGCCCCACGTCGACGTGCTCGCCTCCGCCACCGCGGGCGCCAGCGTCACGGTCAGGGCCGCCACCACGGCGACCAGCGAACTCCTCGACATGCGATCTCCCCCTGTGAGTCGCATCTCAGCCTAGGGAAGGGAAGGACCCCGGTCGTCCCTCCGAAGAACGATTCCGGGGTCCTCCGAAGTGAGGACTCAGCGCTGCTCGGCGCGCACCGCCTTGCGGACGGCCTCGGCGACCGCGGGCGCCACCGCGCTGTCGAACACGCTCGGCACGATGAACGACGCGTTGAGCTTGCCGTTGTCCACGACGTCGGCGATCGCGTCGGCCGCGGCGAGCAGCATGTTGTCGTCGATGTTGTGCGCGTGCGCGTCGAGCAGGCCGCGGAAGACGCCCGGGAAGGCCAGCACGTTGTTGATCTGGTTCGGGAAGTCGCTGCGGCCGGTCGCCACGACGGCCGCGTGCTGCTGCGCCTCCAGCGGGTCGATCTCCGGGTCCGGGTTGGCCAGCGCGAACACGACGGCGTCGTCCTTCATCGTCGCCACCTGCTCGGCGCCGAACAGGTTGGGCGCCGAGACGCCGATGAAGACGTCCGCGCCGACGAGCGCCTCGTGCAGGGTGCCGCTGACCTGCTCCTTGTTGGTGTGCGACGCGATCCAGGCGAGGTTGTCGTCGAGGTTGCCGCGCTCGGAGTGGACGATGCCGTCGATGTCCGCGGCGACGATGTCACCCGGGTTCTTGCGCAGGAGCAGCCGGATGATCGCCGAGCCGGCCGCGCCGACGCCGCTGACCACGATCTTGCAGTCCTCGATGTCCTTCTTGACCACGCGCAGGGCGTTGCGCAGCGCGGCGACGACCACGATCGCGGTGCCGTGCTGGTCGTCGTGGAACACCGGGATGTCGAGCTGCTCGCGCAGGCGCTTCTCGATCTCGAAGCAGCGCGGCGCGGCGATGTCCTCGAGGTTGATGCCCGCGTACACCGGGGCCAGCGCCTTGGCGATCATGATGATCTCTTCGGTGTCCTGGGTGTCCAGGCAGACCGGCCACGCGTCGACGTCGGCGAACTTCTTGAACAGCGCCGCCTTGCCCTCCATCACCGGCAGCGCGGCGGCCGGGCCGATGTTGCCGAGGCCGAGCACCGCGGACCCGTCGGTGAGCACCGCGACGGTGTTGCGCTTGATGGTCAGCCGGCGCGCGTCCTCGGGGTTGTTCGCGATCGCCTGGCAGACGCGGGCGACGCCCGGGGTGTAGGCGCGGGAGAGGTCGTCACGGTTGCGGAGCGCGACCTTGGGCGTGACCTCGATCTTGCCGCCGAGGTGGATCAGGAACGTCCGGTCGGAGACCTTGCGGACCTTCACGCCGGGCAGCGAGTCCAGCGTCTGGGTGATGTCGTTCGCGTGGTTCTCCGACAGCGCGTTGGCGCTGATGTCGACCACGATCGAGTCCGAGTGCGACTCGACGACGTCGAACGCGGTCAGCACGCCGCCGACCCGCCCGACGGCGGTGGTGAGGTCACCGGCCGCGCTGGACGAAGCCGGGGCCTCGACCCGGACGGTGATCGAATATCCGGGACCGGGAACCGGCATGGCACTTACCCCCGCATGGGAAAGGTGGCTGGGACGGGTGCGAACCTACTCCCGTGACCGCCCTCACGAGGGGCCGATACCGGTACTGACCAGTAACTATGCGATCAGCGGTTGATCTCGGTCTCGGGGTGCACGTAGGGCACCGAGTCGAGCGGGAACGTGATGTCGCCGAACGGCGACAGCGAGCCCTGCCGGTCGGACGCGAGCTCGGTCACGGGGTGCTCGCCGGCCTCGCCCGGCCAGGTCGGGTCGACGCCCTTGTGCTTCTTCTCGCCCTTGGCCACAACGTCCTCCACAGCCGTTCTCCGTCTTCCGGGGAACAGTCTGCCTGAGCCCGGGCAGGTTGTCGCAACCGCCCGGTACCCTGGTCTTCTATGCCCGCGACCTCCTTGGCGGACTGGCTGCGCGCGGAGTCCGACGGCGCACTCACCGAGCTGCTCCGCACGCGGCGCGACCTGTCCACGCCCCCGCCATCCGACAGCACGGTGCTGGCCACCCGGGCCGGCACGCCGGGCTCGGTCGCGCGCGCCTGCGAAGACCTCGACAGCTTCACCCTCGCCGTGCTCGAAGCCTGCTTGCTGGCCGGCGCGGACCGCGATCCGGTGCCGGTCGAAGACGTGGCGAAGCTGGTCGGCACCGACGTCGCCGAGCCGCTGGCCCGGCTGCGCAAGCGGGCGCTGGCCTGGGGCGCGGACGACGCCGTGCGCGTGCCGCCCGCGGCCAGGGAGGCCCTCGGGCCGTTCCCGGCCGGGCTGGGCGCCCCCGCGCCGTCGCTCGCCGGCGAAGACCTCGAAGCGCGGCTCGCCGAGCTGCCCGACGACGAACGCGGGGTGCTCGCCGCCCTCGCCGCCGGGCCGCCGATCGGGCGGACCCGCGACGCCGGGCTCGACCTTTCGCTCGAGAAGGCCGCGACGCCGGTGCAGAAGCTGCTGGCCCGCGGGCTGCTGCTGCGCCGCGACGACCAGACCGTCGAGCTGCCGCGCGAGCTCGGCATCGCGGTCCGCGGCGGGGCCTTCGCGCCCGGGTCGCTCACCGAGCCCGAGCTGCCGGTCCACCCGCACCAGCCGTCCACTGTGGACAAGGCGGCGGCCGGTGAGGCGATGGAGTTCCTGCGCCACACCGAATCCCTGCTCCGCGCGTGGTCGGCGACGCCGCCGCCGGTGCTCAAGTCGGGTGGCCTCGGCGTGCGCGAGCTGAAGAAGCTCGCGAAGGACCTCGAGATCGACGAGGCCCAGGCGACCCTGCTGGCCGAGCTGGCCGTGGGCGCCGGGCTCGTCGCGGACAGCGAGACGACCGCGCCCGAGTGGGTGCCGACGACGCTGACCGACTCGTGGCTCGCGTCGCCGACCGCGCAGCGCTGGATGACGCTGGCCCAGGCGTGGCTGGAGCTGCCGCGGCTGCCGGGGATGGCCGGCGGGCGCGACGCCAAGGACAAGCCGGTCGCGCCGCTGTCGGAGGAGCTGCGCCGCCCGCTCGCCCCGGTCGCGCGGCGGCGGGTCCTGGCCGCGCTGGCCGACCTGCCCGAGGGCGCCGGCGTGAAGAGCGTCGACGAGCTCGTCGCGGTGCTGGCCTGGCGGGCGCCCCGGCGCGGCGGGCGGCTGCGGGACGAGACCGTGCGCTGGACCATGTCCGAGGCGAGCGCGCTGGGCCTGGTCGGGCTCGGCGGCGTCACGACGGCGACGCGGGCGCTGCTCGCCGAAGACCGGCCGGGTGCCGTCGAAGCGATCCTGGACGCGCTCCCCGCGCCGGTCGACCACGTGCTGCTGCAGGCCGACCTGACGGTGGTCGCGCCGGGCCCGCTGGAGCCGGAGCTGGCCGCGGAGATGGCCGCCGTCGCCGACGTCGAATCGGCGGGGCACGCGACCGTCTACCGGATCACCGAGACGTCGGTGCGGCGCGCGCTGGACACCGGCCGCACCGCCGACGAGCTGCACGCGCTCTTCAAGGCGAAGTCGGCGACGCCGGTGCCGCAGGGGCTGAGCTACCTGGTCGACGACGTCGCCCGGCGGCACGGGCGGCTGCGCGGCGGGGTCGCGGCGTCGTTCCTGCGGTGCGACGACGAGGCGTTGCTGGCCGAGGTGCTGGCCAACCCCGTCGCGGCGGAGCACGACCTGCGGCTGATCGCGCCGACCGTCGTGATCAGTCCCGACCCGCTGCACGAGGTGCTCGCCGGGCTGCGCACGGCCGGGTTCGCCCCGGCCGCGGAGGGTCCCGACGGCCGGGTCGTCGACATCCGCCCGGGCGGCAGGCGGCTGCCCGCGAAGGCACGCGCGGCCCGCCGGAGCCCCGGTGAGCAGGCGGTCCTGACCGAGGACCAGGCCACCCGGATCGTGTCCAACCTGCGCGCGGGCGACGCGGCTTCGGCCCGCCGCCGCGGCTCGGCGGTGCGCGCGCCGGTCGGGGGCGGCGCGGACACGTCGGCCACCCTCGAGCTGCTGTCCCGGGCGACGCTGGAGCGCCGTGAGGTGTGGATCGGGTTCGTGGACTCCCGCGGCACCGCCAGCCAGCGCGTGATCCGGCCGGTGCGCGTCGGCGGCGGGATCCTCGAAGGCGAGAACAACGAGCGGTACTCCCTCCACCGGATCACCTCGGCGGCGATCGTCGAAGACTGAATCCGGTGAATCCCCACCGGGCCGTCGCCGCAGGTGGTAAGCCTGGTCCATGAAGTGGGGAACGCGCGTGACCGCGGTAGCCGCGGCGACGATCGTGGGTGGGGCGGGATTCGCCGGTGCGGCGGACGCGGCCGGGCCGCCGGTCTACTCGAAGTACACCGTCAACGGGACGACGCACATCGCGAAGCCGGGCGCCGACCTGAAGCTGGGGCCGGGCCGGTTCGACATGTACACGCAGATCGGCTCGTACACCTTCTACGGGACGATCACGCTGCCGCCGGTGAAGGTGACCAAGGTGGTGCCCGGCGTCGGCGCGGTCAGCGGCACCGTCACGCTCGGGCCGGGCAGTGCCGAAGGCTCGGTGTTCAGCGGCTTCAGCGGCTCGGCGACCTGGCCGGTCAAGCTGTCGGACGTGCGCGTGAACGGCGTCCCGTACGACGTCGGGGCGTCCTGCGGCACCGCCCAGCCGGTGACGACGGAACTCGTCGCGGACGGCTTCGTCACGGGCCAGGGCGGCCGGCTGACCTCGACGTACGCGATCGGCGAGTTCGCGAACTGCGGGGCGGCGACACCCCTGCTCAACTCGGCGGTGCCGGGGCCGGGCAACACCCTGGCCCTCGACCTCACCGCGGGCTAGAGGGCGCGCAGGCCCGCGAGCACGCGTTCCATGAACTCGCGGGACGAGCGGTCGCCGAGGATCAGCTCGGTCTGGTGGATCAGCACCAGACCGATGTCGGCCATGTCGCCGACCAGGATCTTCACCACGCCCAGCGGCAGCCGCAGGTGGGCGGCGATCTCCGCGACCGACCGGGTGTCCAGGCACAGGTCGCAGATCCGGCGGTGCTCGACCGACCGGACGCCGCGGTACCGGCGGCCGTCGTCGGACGTCGAGACCAGTGCCTCCAGCGCCAGGTTGTGGTCGGACCGCGTGCGCCCGCCGGTGCGGGTGTACGGGCGGACCCGCGAGTTCGCCGAGGCGACGGGCACCGGGCTCGCGACGCGGGCCGGTTCGTTCCAGGCCGGCTCCTCCCACGGCTCCGGCTGCGGGATCCAGCGGGTCTCCGGGTCCGGCGGGGGTGTCCACGACGGCGGGGGCGCCACCGGGGGTCGCGGAGCGGGCGGACGCGGGGCGGGCGGCCGGGGCGGAGCCGGGGGCCGCGGCGGTGCGGGCGGCCGGGCGCCCCGGGGCGGGGTCCACGCCGGTTCCAGCGCCGGGGGCTCCGGCTGGTAGGTCTCGCCGTCCTGCCACTCGGGCTCGGCGGGGTCGTAGCCGTCTTCGGCGTACTGGGGCGGGTCCGTGTAGGCGTGACCGGTGTACTCGCGCGGCGGCACGGCCTGGTGGTCGTCCCCGGCGTGGCGGCGGTGCCCGCCGGTGTACTCGTCCGCGTACCCCTGGCGGCCGTCGTACTCCTCGTCGGCCGCCGACGAGCCCCACTCGCGGGTGTCCTCGTCGGTGTAGCCCTGCTGGTCCGGCTTCGGCCGCGCCGGCTTGCGCTTGGGCATGATCATCGACAGCGTCGACATGTCGAACTTGCTGGGCGAATCGAAACCCTCGCGCTCGGTGCCGCGGTGCAGTGCGTCCCAGCCGCTGGAGTCCGGATCGTCGAATCCCGAAATCCTCATCTCGTCCTACCCACGCACGCCGCCCTGGAGCTGCGCGCGCAGCTCGGGGGTGATCTGCTGGCCGACCCGCTCGACGAGCAGGGTCATCTCGTAGGCGACTGTGCCGATGTCGCACGTCGGCGCGGCCAGCACCGCCAGCGACGAACCGTCCGAAACGGACATCAAGAACAAGTAGCCGCGCTCCATCTCCACCACGGTCTGGTTGACGCCGCCCGCTTCGAAGCAGCGCGCGGCCCCGAACGTCAGGCTGATCAGCCCGGACGCCACGGCGGACAGCTGCTCGGCGCGCTCCTGCGGCAGCCCTTCCGACGGCGCGAGCAGCAGCCCGTCCGCGGACACCAGGACGGCGTGCGCCGCGCCCGGTACCCGGCGTACGAAGTCCGTGATGAGCCAGCCGAATGTGCCCTGGCCGGAAGCCGTCACTACTGCCCCTCCTTGCTCGCGCGGCGTCGCGTGCCGCACCCCGGAGCGTCCGGCACGGCCGGTCGACGACGCCACGGTAAAGCGTATTCGCACCGCCGGTGGTGTCGAGTCCACCACGGGCCGGCCGCAGCGCACCCTACGTGTGCGCACGGCCGCGCTCCGCGCCGGCCCGGACGGGGTCACGCTTCCGGGCGGCACCCGGCGACGCCGGTCCCGCACCGCCACCGCGAGGTGTCGGCGCAGGTCAGCCGGGGTGCCGGTGGCCAAGCCGCGCGGCCCCGCCTCCGGTCGCCGCGGACCGGCGTGGCCGGCCACTGCTCCGGACGGCAGCACCACTCCCCGAAGTGGGTGAAGCACGCGGAGTTCACTCCAACGGCCGCATCCGGTTCGGGGCGTCATCCGCTATCCCGCGCGCAACGCCGAATCGTGCGCGATCGCGTGCTGGACGACGGAGATCAGCACCTGCTTGGCCGAGTCGCGCTCGCGCGCGTCACACGCCATGATCGGGACCGACGGCGCGATGGTCAGCGCGTGCCGGACGTCCTCGATCTGGTGGTGCAGCAGCCGGTCGAAGCAGTTGATCGCCACGACGTAGGGCAGCTTCCGGTTCTCGAAGAAGTCGATCGAGGGGAACGCGTCGGCGAGCCGCCGCGTGTCCACCAGCACGACCGCGCCGATGGCGCCGACCGCGAGGTCGTCCCACATGAACCAGAACCGGTGCTGACCCGGCGTGCCGAAGACGTACAGCACGAGGTCCGAGTCCAGGGAGATGCGCCCGAAGTCCATCGCCACGGTGGTGGTGGTCTTGTTGGGCGTGGCCGAGGTGTCGTCGTGCCCGACGCTGGCCTCGGTCATCATGGCCTCGGTGGTCAGCGGGTCGATCTCGGAGATCGCCCCGACCAACGTTGTCTTCCCCGAACCGAACCCGCCGGCGACCACGATCTTGGCCGACGAGGTCGGACCCGTCACCTGCGGCGCGTTCGCGTCGGAGTCAAATTCTCCGAAGCCCACTGAGCACCCTTTCCATGAACTCGATACTCGGGCGGTCGCCCACGGTCGGGCTGCTGGAGTGCACCAGCACCAGCCCGAGGCCCGCCACGTCACCAATCAACACCCGCACCACGCCGAGCGGCAGGCGCAGCAGCGCCGCCACCTCGGCCACCGACCGGGTGTCGACGCACAGGTCGCAGATCGACCGGTGCTCGGGCACCCGGACCCGGTCGAGCATCCGGCCTTGTTCGCTGGTCGAGATCAGCGCCTCGATGGCCAGGTCGAGCGTCGCCTTCGTCCGCCCCCGGGTCCGGAAGTACGGCCGGACCAGGCCGGACGTCTCCATCTCCGTCGGCGCCGGCTCGTCCACGTACTCCTGGTGGGCCTGGCGCGGCAGCGCCGCGGCCAGCTCACCGGAGTCCGGTCCGGCCCCGAAGTCCCGCTCGGTGCTGTACGCGGCGAACTCGTGCGCGTCGTACAGCGGTCCGCTCGAACCGCCGAACAGCTCCGCGCCCGGCCCGCCGAGCAGCCGGTCGCGGTACTCGGTGCCGCCCGCGATCGGCCGGATCGGTTCTTGCCCGGCGTTGCTGTCGGTCAGCCAGTTCGGCGGCTCCCGCACGGGGTCGCTGTCGGATGCCTGCACCCGCCTCGCCCGCCATTCGCGGTCGACGCGGTCCCGGAACGACTGCCAGTCCTCCCGGCCGTCGTCCGGTTGATCGGACCACCCGCCGGAGAAGTCGTCACCGAGCCGGCCATCACCCCTCAAGCGCCCGTCGTCCACGGCTCTCTCCTCGGTTCCCAGGTCCTCAGCGGCGGACGGCCGCGCCCTGCAGTTGCGCCCGCATCTCCGGAGTCAGCTGCTGGCCGACCCGCTCCACCAGCAAGGTCATCTCGTAGACGACCAAGCCGATGTCACTCTCCGGCGATCCCAGCACCGCCAGACACGAACCGTCGGAAACCGACATGAGGAAGAGGAAGCCGTTGGCCATCTCGACCACGGTCTGCGCCACCGTGCCGCCCTCGAAGACCTTGGCCGCACCGCGTGCGAGGCTGGTCAGCCCCGACGCCACCGCGGCCAGCTGGTCCGCCCGGTCCTTCGGCAGCCCTCGCGAGGCCGCCAGGAGCAGGCCGTCGGCCGACACCACGACCGCGTGGGCCGCGCCGGGCACCCGGTGCACGAAATCCGTGATCAGCCAAGCGAAGCTGCCGGCATTGTTCGCCTTGGCATGCGCCTGGCCGTTCGGCTGCGCGGAGCCACCCGGCTGCATTGCACCCGCCCGTGTCACTTTCACTCCTCACTGCTGTCTGTGGTGTTGCCACTCACCGGAACCTCGTCGCCCGGTCGCTCCTTCAGCGCATGGCGCCCCGAGGTGTACCCACGTTGGAAGCTTGCCATCCGGTTCCGCGCCGCGGACGCCGAGCGGGTGATCGCACCCGTTCCGGGCATGCCCGCCGTGGCATCCGCGAAGTTGTTCTGGGCCGGCGCGTCGGGCGTGGAACTCGAACCGCCGATCGACCCAGGCACCAGGTAGGCGTTCGGGATGCGCTTGGGCAGCCCGGCCGTGGTGATCTCCTCGTTCTTGGACTCGAGCAGCGACTGCGCCGCCTGCCAGCCGTCGTCGGAGGCGCTGTGCCAGCCGTCGTCGGGCGGGAGGAGCGGGTGCCGGGTGGCCGCGGTCGGCTGCAGTTCGTCCACGGGTTCCGGGACGGGCTCGTCGCGGCCGGTGAGGGGCGGCAGGTTCGGGTCCTCGACCTCGTCCTGCGCACTCCGGTGGCTCTGGTGGCCCTGGTCGCTCTGCGGCGGCACCGGGTCGGCAGCCGCGTCGTCGCCCTCACTGAACCAGCGTGACAGCACCGACTGGTAGATGGGCAGCCGCCGGGTGGGTACATCGTCCTCGAGCGCCGACGGACCGACCTCCACCGCGGGGGGCGGCGCCGGGGGTGGTTCCTCCGGCGGGACGAACTTCGGCTCGCGCTTGGGCAGCACCAGCGGCGCGAACTGGGTGTCGCCGGCCCGCGAGCTGGCCCCGTCGCCGTTCGACGACGGCGTCAGCGGCGCCAGGTCCTCCGCGGTCGGCCAGGCCGGCACGTCGGGCTTCGGCAGCTCGGGCGACAGGAACGGGCCCGCCGCGCGGCCGCCGCTGACCAGGTCGTCCAGGCTGATCGGCTGGTCCAGCGGGACCAGCCCGCCCTGGTTCGCCACCGGCTCGTGCTTCGGCGGGGCCGGCGGCGGTGGCGGGGGTGCCGACTGCGGCGGCGGGGTCGGCGCGAACGCCTGCGTCTGGTCGAAGTCCGAGCGCGCGGCCGGGATCGGGATGCTCGGCATCGACATGGACGTCTCGGACCGGCCCGGCGGCGGCGGGGTCTGCCGCGACATGCCGGGGCGGAGGTGGGTCAGCAGCTCCGCCGGGACGACGACCCGGGCGATCACGCCGCCTTCGATGTCCTCGTTCTCGCGCAGCCGGACCTCGATGCCGTGGCGCTTGGCCAGGCGCGAGACCACGTACAGACCCATTCGCCGGGTCACCGACACGTCCAGGTCCGGCGGCTCGGCGAGCCGCGCGTTGACCTCGGCCAGCCGCTCGTCGCTCATGCCGACACCGTGGTCGGTGACCTGGATGGCGAGCGCCTTGCGGCGGGTCACCACGGCCCGGACGATGACCTTCGTCTCCGGCTCGGAGAAGTACGTCGCGTTGTCGAGCAGCTCCGCGAGGACGTGCACGAGGTCGTGGATCGCGAGGCCCTGGACCGCGACGTCGGGCACGATGCCGACCTCGATCCGGGCGTACTGCTCGATCTCGGACACCGCGGCGCCGATGACGTCGGCGGCGGGCACCGGCTTGGGCACGGACTTGGCCAGGCCGGCGCCCGAAAGCACCAGCAGGGACTCACCGTTGCGCCGCAGCCGGGTGGCCAGGTGGTCGAGCTCGAACAGGCTCGCCAAGTGGTCCGGGTCCTGCTCGTCGGCCTCGAGGCGGTCGATGACGCCGAGCTGGCGTTCCACCAGCCGCTGCGACCGCCGGGAGAGGTTCACGAAGATGCCGTTGACGTTCTCGCGCAGGAGGGCCTGCTCGGCGGCCATCTTGACGGCCTGTTCGTGGACGATGTCGAACGACCGCGCGACCTCGCCGATCTCGTCGCGGGAGGTGACGGGCACCGGCTGGACGGCCTTCTTGGAGGCGCCGACCGGGTCCGGGTCGTCGAGGATCGCCTGCACGGTTTCCGGCAGCCGGGTGTAGGCGACGTCCAGCGCGCTCCGGCGCAGCACCCGCAGCGGGCGCAGCATCAGGCGGGCGACGACGAGCATCAGCGCGATCGCGGCGGCCAGCGCGGCGAGCACCACGGCACCGCCGACCCACGCCGAGTTGACCGCCGCCGTGGCGAGGTCGTCCGCGCGGGTCTTGAGCTGGGCCAGCAGGTTCGACTCGACCGCGTGCAGCTTGTCCGCCGACACGGTGCTGTCCTTGCCGAGCGCCGTGGTGTCGATGCTCGGCGCCTGGTCCAGCTGGGCGAAGGCGAACGCCGCGGTCTGGATCCGGCGGCGGTCGTCGACCTCCGGGCCGGAGTAGGTGTCGTTGTAGAGCTGGCGCTGGTCGTCGTCGGCGTTCGCGAGGAAGGCCTGGACCGAGGCGTCCGCACTGGAGGCCGACGCGCGCGTCTGGTCCAGGAGGTCGCCGGGGAAGCTGCCGCGGAACGCGGCGATCTGCAGCTCGGCGTCGGAGCGGGTGGTGAACTCCTTGGCCTCGCTGATCGCCTGCGTGCTCGTGCCGAGGCGCAGCACGTCCCGGTCGGTGACCGCGGTGGTCACCTCGCGGCCGAGCTCGATGAGCGAGTCGAGGATGCCCGAGTAGGCCGTCATCACCGTGATGTCGGGAAGGCCGTTCTGGGCGTTGAACGCCGCGCGCAGCGGGCGCAGGGCGTCGAGGCGCTGGATACCGCGGGTGTAACGGTCCTTGGTCGCCTGGTCGTCGTAGTTGAGCGTCGACGCCGCCGAGCGCAGGTCCGTGACCTCGCGGTCGACCTTCGCGATCTGCGAGTCGAGGCCGGTCTGCAGCAGCGAGTTGTTGGACGAGATCCGGGCGACGGCCAGCGAGCGCTCGTTCTGCAGCTCGTGGACCACCGTCGTGACCTTGACGGCGAACGCCACCTGGTCGGCCGTCCGCTGGAACTCCGCCGCTTCCCGGGCGTCGTCGACCACGCGCAGTGCCCCCAGCACCGCCGCGGTCAGGGTCGGGATGATCAGGACCGCGGCCAGCTTGGAGCGCAGCCGCCAGTCGCGCATGCCGGAAAAGAACCCGGCCTTCCGGCCCGGACTGTCTCCGGGCGACTGCGCGGGGGCCCCTCCTACCCCCGCGGCGTCTTCGTTCGGCACCGCCGCACCACCATCATCGTTCGTGCTCGTGAAACCTTGGTCGGTCCAGCGCCCGCCCGGGCGCATCGCGTTCTCGTCAGCCACTCGTCTGCACGCTCCCGGCGCTCAAGCGCAGCGGCAGGTCGGAACGAGCCCAGCGCGAGACGGTACCCGTACGGGTGAAAAGATCGTCTTCGGTGGGTGTTCCTGAACCCCGTCCGACTGGACGGAATCGGTTCAGCTCGAGCATCACGGTCGGGTCCCTGCGCTGGTCTCGCATCGGTCTGTTGGTTCGGCCTAGCCCACCGGCGCGGCGGCTGTGCCCGGCCAGGCAGTGGCCTCTACGGGGACGAATCTCTCAGGAAAAGCACAGCGTGCCCTGGTAAACCGGGGATCGACTTGATCGGCCATCCAGGGACTCTCTCTCACTACATCGGAGGTTGATACCTCCCCGCAGGTGCAGAGGGTAGCGAACGCCCGGGGAAGATGTAACCCTCCCGACAGGACGCGCTCGATGTTGCACAGCGTTCGCTCAGTCGGCACACAGCTGGACATCCCTTATTCAGGAACTGGGCCCTACGCTGGGTGAACGCTTACGGCGAGTGGAGCAGTGGGTCTAGACCAGAGGCCAAAAGAGTGACGTGCGCCACCCTCTCGGGTATTGATCCCACCCGTTGTGAGCAACCTGTCACGTTCTCTACAGTGACCCGCGTACTCCCGAGAATGAGTTACCTACTTCCCCGGGATTCGGTCCATCAACCGTCACTTTCTTCACCCAAGGAGCAGGCCTTGCTTGGAAACGCCATGAGCAGTGGCCGGGTTCGCACTCGCCGCGCCGCGCTCGGGCTCGCCCTCACCGTCGCGGCGGCGACAGCCCTCACGGGCTGCAGCGCCCTCGGCTCGGACGACTCGAACGCCTCGTCGAACGGGGGCGGCCTGGAGAAGTCGAAGATCAAGGTCTCGATCATGCCGACGACGGACCTCGCGCCGTTCTGGCTGGCCTTGGACGGCGGCTACTTCAAGGCCGAGGGCCTCGACGTCGAGCAGATCGTCGCCAAGAGCGGCCAGGAGTCGATGACGAAGGCGCTCTCCGGCGAGGCCGACATCGCCCTCTCGACCTACACGCCGTTCTTCGTCGCCAAGAGCAAGGGCGCGGCGGACATCCAGCTCGTCGCCGACGGCACGTCGGTCAACGCGAAGAGCAACGCCATCGTCACCGTGCCGACCTCGAACGTGAAGACGGTCAACGACCTCGCCGGCAAGCGAATCGCGATCACTGCGATGAACACCGCTTCCGACATCCTCACCAAGTCCGTCATGAAGGACCACGGCGTCGACTTCAGCACGGTCAAGTGGACCCTGGTCCCGCTGCCGAACATGGCGGCGGCGCTGAAGGACAACCAGGTGGACGCGGCCTACATGCCGGAGCCGATGCTCTCGCAGTCGGCGAAGACCGTCGGCGCGACGCCGGTCATCGACATCAACACCGGTGCCAGCCAGGACTTCCCGCTGACCGGCTACGGCGCGACGACGAAGTGGGTCCAGTCGAACCCGAAGACCCTCGCGGCCTTCCAGCGCGCCATGAAGAAGGCCACCAGCGACGCGATCAACGACCGCTCGAAGGTCGAACCGCTGCTGGTCAAGTACGCGAAGATCGACGAGGACACGGCCAAGCTGCTCACCCTGCCCGGCTACGGCTCCACCTTGGACGCCCGGCGCCTGCAGCGGGTGCCCGACCTGCTGCTGCAGATGGGCGTCATCACCAGCAAGGTCGACGCCGCGCCGATGATCGCGCCGCAGGCGACCAGCTGAGAACCTTGTTCCGCCGTCGGCCGGCGCGAAGGTCACCGCAGGATCGCAGCTGGCGGTCCGTCGCGCCGGCCTAACCAAAATAAGGTTCTGACGTGAAAAAACTGCTCCGCGGCCTGGCCGGCCTGGTCGGCTTCCTCCTGCTCTGGGAGGTCGTCGTCCAGGTCGGCCTGGTCAGTAAGACGTTCACCCCGCCGCCGAGCGTCGTCCTGGTCACCGTCGGCGACCTGCTGGGAGACCCCGAGTTCATCCGCGACATCGTCGCGACGATGCTGGCCTGGCTGATCGCGGTCGCCATCGCCATCGTCGTCGGCGTACCCGCCGGGCTGCTGCTGGGCAGCGTCCCGGTGCTGCGCACCGCCACCGCCGCGATCGTCGAATTCCTCCGCCCGATCCCGGTCACCGCGCTGGTGCCGCTGGTGCTGCTGGTGATCGGCTCCGGTCCGGACGCGAAGATCACCCTCGCGGTGTACGCCTCGCTGTGGCCGATCATGTTCAACACCATCTACGGCATGGGCGAGATCGACCCGGTGCTGATGGAGACCGCGCGGGCGTGCGGGACCAGCCGGTTCCGCATCCTGTCCTCGGTCGCGCTCCCGCAGACCGCGCCGTTCGTCTTCACCGGCGTCCGGCTGTCGGCGACCATCTCCCTGATCGCCGTCGTCAGCGTGGAGTTCCTGGCCGGCTCCCAGGTCGGTCTCGGCAGCTTCATCCTGGTCGCCAGCACCGGTTCGATCCGGTTCGACCTGGTGCTCGCCGGTACCGTGGTCGCCGGGGTGCTGGGCTACCTCATCAACGAAGGGCTCGAACAGCTGGGCAAGCGGCTGTTCCGCTGGAGCAGCGTCGACCGGGAGGCGATCGCGTGACCGCGGCAACTCTTTCCGGCCGGGTCGGCCGCCGGGCCGCCCGCGGCGCCGTCGCCGTCGTCCGCAACTGGCTGCTCTTCGCGATCCTCGTCGTCGGCTGGGAGTTCGCCGCCCGCGCGGGCGGCAGCAAGTTCTTCCCGCCGCCGACGGAAATCGCGGCCACCGCCGCGAAGCTGTGGTTCACCGGTCCCGCGTCGCACCTCTTCCTCACCGACGCCGTCTTCGACAACGTCTTCCCCAGTCTCGGCCGGATGCTCGGCGGCTGGGGACTGGCCGCCGTCGTCGGCGTCGCGCTCGGGATCCTGGTCGGCCGGTCCGACACGGCGATGGACTACGTCGGCCCGCTGTTCGCGTTCTTCCGCTCGATCCCGCCGCCCACGCTGATCCCGGTGTTCGCGGTGCTCTTCGGGCTGAGCTCGGGCATGCAGATCGGGTCGATCATCTTCGGCGCGGTGTGGCCGGTGCTGCTCAACGCGGTCGACGGCGTCCGCTCGGTCGACCAGGTGAAGGTGGAGACGGCGCGGTCCTTCCGCACGCCCCGCCGGTACTGGGTCGGCTTGGTCGTCCTGCCGGCCGCGGCCCCGAAGATCTTCGCCGGCCTGCGGGTCAGCCTGTCGATCTCGCTGCTGCTGATGGTCGTCTCCGAGCTCGTCGGCGCGTACAACGGGATCGGCCGGGCGCTGCTGAACGCCCAGCAGGACTTCGACTTCCCCATCATGTGGTCCTGGCTGGTGCTGCTGGGCATCCTCGGCTACGTCTTCAACACGATCTTCCTGGTCGCGGAGCGGCGGGTGCTGGCCTGGCAGCCGACCCGCCTCGGCCGCGACTGACGCTGGAAAGGCCTCTCCCCATGTCCACCATGCTCGAAGTTTCCGGCCTCAGTCACCGGTACGGCACCGGTGCCAAGGCGCACACCGCGGTCAACGAGCTGTCGTTCACCGTCGAAGCCGGGCAACTGGCCAGCATCGTCGGCCCGTCGGGCTGCGGGAAGTCGACGCTGCTGCGCTGCATCGCCGGGCTGACCCCGCCGACCGACGGCACGGTCAGCCTGCACGGCGACCGCGTCGACGGCGTGCCGGACGACCTCGCCGTCGTGTTCCAGGACTACAGCCGCTCGCTGTTCCCGTGGCTTTCGGTGCAGAAGAACGTCGAGTTCCCCTTGCGCTGGCGGCCGATCTCGCGGGCCGAGCGGCGGCAGCGGGCGGCCGAGGCGCTGGAGCAGGTCGGCCTGTCCGCGGTCGGCGGGAAGTACCCGTGGCAGCTCTCCGGCGGCATGCAGCAGCGGGTGTCGATCGCCCGCGCGCTGGCCAGCCGCCCGGCGCTGCTGCTGATGGACGAGCCGTTCGCGTCGGTCGACGCGCAGACGCGGTTCGAGCTCGAGGACCTGACCCGCCGCGTGCAGCGCGAGCAGGGCAGCACGATCCTCGTCGTCACGCACGACATCGACGAGAGCGTCTACCTCTCCGACCGGGTGCTGGTGCTGTCGAAGTCGCCGGCGTCGATCGTGGCGGACCTGCCGGTCGGACTGCCCGCCGAGCGCGACCAGATCACCACGCGCGAGTCGGCGGAGTTCGTGACGCTGCGCGGCGAAGTGGCCCGGCTGCTGCACGGCGGTACCCCGGCGGAGGCTGCCACGGCCGCGTCGGACGCCGCAGAATGGGACCTGGCCGAGCGGGCCTCGGACGTGACGGAGACCAAGACCGGGAGCTGACACCGCAGGGGGGACCATGGCGAGGGCGGTACTGGCCGGACTGCTGGCGTTGCTGCTGGCGGGTTGTTCGGCGCTGAGCGGCTCCTCGCCGCCCTCCGCGGCCCGGGAAAAGCTGCGGGTGTCGATGATGTCGACCATCGACACCGCCCCGTTCTGGCTGGCGAAGGACGGCGGGTACTTCGAGCGCGAAGGCCTCGACGTCTCGACGACCGAGGCCGCGACCGGGCAGGCGTCCCTGACGAAGCTGGTCAGCGGCGAAGCGGACATCGCGTATTCGAGCTACACGCCGTTCTTCGTGGCCCGCAGCAAGGGAACCGCGGACATCCGGCTGGTGGCGGACGCGTCGTCGGCCGGCCCGCGGTCGACGGGCGTGGTGGCGCTGCCCGCGTCCGGTATCCGCTCGGTGGCCGATCTGGCGGGCAAGCGGATCGGCATCTCGGCACCCAACACGATCGCCGACACGCTGACGAAGTCCGTGCTGGCCGACAACCACGTCGACGCCGCGGGCGTCAAGTGGGTCCCGCTGCCCCTGCCGAACACGGTGGCGGCGCTGAAGAACGGCGACATCGACGCGGGCTTCCTGACCGAGCCGTTCATCACCCAGGCTTCGCGGGCGGCGGGTGCGGTGCTGGTGGCCGACACCGGCACGGGGTCCACAGTGGACTTCCCGACCGCGGGCTACGGCGCGCTGGGCTCGTTCACGTCGGCTTCCCCGCGAGTGGTGGCGGCGTTCCAGCGCGCCATGGCGGCGGCGACCCGGGACGCGGCGGCGGACCGGAAGAAGATCGAGCCGCTGATGGTGAAGTACGCGAAGATCGACGCGGCCACCGCGGCGAGCACCGGGCTGCTGACGTTGAAGTCCACTGTGGACGCCCGGCAGCTGCAGCGGGTCCCGGACCTGCTGCTGAAGACGGGCGTCCTGGCCAAGCCGGTGGACGTCGCGGTGATGGTGGTGCGCTAGAGCTCCGCGGAGTCGGGGAAGACGACGTGGCGATCGGTGTGCCGGTCGAACAGCCGCCACTGCTCGACGTTCGGGCCCGCGCACGCCGGGAAGACCTCGACCAGGAGGGGACCGCTGAGTTCCAGCGACAACGTCCCCGCGCGCCCGAGGGCCGCGGACTCGACGAAGCACTCGTGCTCCGCGGCCATCCCGGTCAGCTGCCGGGCGAAGCGGTCGTACTTCGTGCGGTACTCGTCGAACGCCGTCTCCGCGTCCCCGGTGTCCCGGTAGTACATGTCGACCGAGCCGAACAGGATCCGGTCGCGGTGCGTCACCCGGAACGGGCACTGCGCGTGGAGCCGCTTTTCGACGTCCTCGCCCTGGAAGACGACGATGGCGATGTTCAGCGTCCGCCTGAACTCGGTGACCCGGCACCCGGGTAGCAGCGCCACCGCCGCTTCCAGCTCTTCCGTTGTCGACAAGTCAGTACAGCGTCCGGTCCGACGGCGCCACCTTGACGTGCACCAGGGTCGGGCGCGGGTCGGCCAGCGCCGCCGTCAGGCCGGGGGCCAGGCCGGCCGGCTCGGTGATCGTCACGCCGTGGCAGCCCATGCTCGCCGCCAGTGCCGCGAAGTCGATGCCGCCCAGTTCCGTGCCCGGGAGCTTCGCGCCGCCGATCGTTTCGCCGAGGATGCGGACCGCCGCGTACTCGGTGTTGTCCATGATCAGGATCGTCACCGGGAGTTCCTGGCGCGCGGCCGTCCAAAGGGCCTGGATGCCGTACATGCTGGAGCCGTCGCCCACGACGCCGACGACCTTGCGGTCCGGGCGGGCGAGGGCCGCGCCGACCGCGCCCGGGACGCCGTAGCCGAGCGTGCCGCTGGCCATCGTCAGGAAACCCGTGTCCGTCGCCGTGATCGGCAGGTGGTCGTGCAGGATGCCGCGGTGGCTCGGCGTCTCCTCGACGACGATCGCGTTGTCCGGCAGCACCTCCGCCAGCGTCGAGTAGACGAGCTCGCCGGTGAGCTTCTCGCCGCCCGGCTTCGCGGGACGCTCCAGCGGCTTCGGCGCGGGCCGGGCGCTGCGCTCGATCACGTTGAGCAGCGCGCGGATGCCGAGCTTCGGCGTGGCGCGGATGCCGGTGCCTTCGTAGGCGCGCGCGAGGATCTGCTCGTCGTCGCTGACGATGAACAACGGCGGCAGCTGAGCTTCCCCGCGCCCGCGGTCGACGTGGTAGGTGAAGGCGGGCGCGCCGAGCACGACGACGAGGTCGTGCGCCGCGAGCTTGTCCGAGACCGCGCCGCGTTCGGGGTCCAGGAACCCTTGGAACAGCGGGTGGTCCTCGGGGAACGAGCAGCGGTAGGACATCGGCGCGACCCACACGCCGGCGTTGAGGCGTTCGGCGAGCGCGACGGTTTCCACGACCGCGCCGTCCTGGTCGACGGCTCCCCCGACGACGATCGCCGGCCGCTGCGCGGCTTCGAGCGCGGCGACGAGCTCGTCGACGGCTTCGGGATCCGGTGCGAAGCCCCGGATGCGCGGCCGGGAGACGATGGGCCGCTCGGTGGTGGCGGTCCAGTCGTCGGCCGGGACGGACACGAAGACCGGACCGGACGGCGCCTGCGTCGCGACGTGGTAAGCGCGCGCCAGCGCGGCCGGGACGTCCTCGGCGCACGCCGGCTCGATCGACCACTTGACGTACGGCTTCGGGAACTCGGGGGCTTCCATCGCGCCGAGGAAGGGGTCGTGCGGCAGGAGCGCGCGGTTCTGCTGGCCGGCCACGATGATCAGCGGCGTCCGGTTGCGGTAGGCGTTGAAGAGGCTGCCGAGCCCGTGCCCGACGCCGCCCGCCGAGTGCAGGTTGACCAGCACGGCCTGGCGCGTGGCCTGCGAATAGGCGTCGGCCATCGCCACGACGGCGGATTCCTGCAGGCCCAGGACGTAGTCGAAGTCGTCCGGCCAGTCGGTGAGGAAGGGGACCTCGGTGGTGCCGGGGTTGCCGAACACCGTCGTGAGGCCCAGTTCGCGGAGCAGTTCCCGGGTGGCGTCCAGCACCGTGCGCTTGATCATGCCACCAGGCTAACGCTTAGCGTTGCGAAGAAAAGCCCCCGAATGCAGCCAGGGCCGCGGCGGAGCGCCGCGGCCCTGGGTCGGTCGTCCGGGTTCAGCCGATCAGGCCCGACAGCCCGGCGCCCTTGAACGAGCCCCAGCCGGTCACCTGGTCGTACTTCGTGCCGGCGGTGAAGCCGGTCGTGCCGTGCAGGGAGTTGTTGCCGGTCGTCACGTCGTGGAAGCCCGTGGCGTAGGACGAACCGTTGCCGATCGAGTAGAACGTCGGGTTCAGGTTGCCGAGGCCGCCGCCGTGGACCTGGTTCTGCAGCGTCGCGAAGGCCGCCCACAGCGGGGCCGCGCCCGACGTGCCCCAGACCGTTTCCCACGAGCCCGCCGTGTAGATGTAGTAGCCCGAGCCGCTCGCCGCGTCCGCGGAGACGTCCGGCACCTTGCGGTTCGTCGTGCTCTGCGAGGACTGCCACGACGGCGCCGCGAACACCGTCGAGATGCCGCCGCCGGTCGAGCCGTTCGACGCGCCGTCGTTCCAGGCCGTCTCGCTGCTGTAGGTGTTCGACGACGTGACCGTCAGCTGCGTGCCGCCGACGCCGGTGACGTTCGGGCTCGAGGCCGGGAAGTCGACCGCCTTCGCCGTCGAGCCGGTCTGGCGGTAGCAGTCGGTCGTGCCGTCGTCGCCCGCGGCCGCGAAGTACGAGATGCCCTCCGCGGTGCCGGTCGCGATCGCGTTGCTGACGCTCTTCGCCGCGCTCGACCCCTCGGCGGACTCGCAGGCGCCCCAGGAGATCGAGACGACGTTGACCGTGTGGTCGGACGCGATCTTCTGGTACATCGCGAGCTCGCCCGCGCTGGAGTTCGGCGCCTCGTAGACGTAGTCGCCGGCGGCCGCGGCCAGCGCGTGCACGACCTCGATGTCGAGCTCGACCTCGATCTGGCCGTCGCCCGGCGACGAGTCGTAGTTCGCGCCGCTGACCGGCACCGTGGTCACCGAGCCCGCCGAAAGGCCGTACGTGCTGTCGTACTTGGTGATGTTGGCCTTCTGGTAGCCGTCGAACTCGACGAAGCCGACCTTGACGCCGCTGCCGGTCGCCGAGAGGCCGCTGGTGCCGTAGGCGGTCTTGAGCACCGGCGGCGTCACGGCCTTGACGACGTTGGGCTTCACGGCGGCCTTCGACGAGTGGGTGCGCACCGCGTGGTCGTCGAGGCCGACGACGCCGCCCACGACGTCCGAGACGCCGGCGGGCAGGGCAGGCGCGGCGTCGTTGGCGAAGAAGTCGCGGCCGGAGACCCGGTCGTGGTAGGTCCCGATCCGGGTGCGGAACGCCGATTCGAGCTGCGCCGCCGAGCCGGTGAACGTGATCGCCTGCCGGTTCCCGGAAACCTCGATCCCGGTCGCGCCCGATTTCCCGAGGAATGAGACGGCCTTGTCGACGTCGGCCTGCGTCGGACCGAACCTCGCGGTGAACTGCGCCGGGGTCAGAAACCGGTGGTATTGCGGCGAAGCGGGGTTCTGCACGTCGGCGAGGAACTTTTCCAGCGCCTGCTGGTCGTGCAGTTTCAGCGAAAGCGCCGCGGTGATCGGCCGGTCGGCCGCGGCGTCGCCGGTGCGGACGCTGTCGACCAGTGGAGCGGCGTTGTCAGCCAGCGTGACCAGGGGTTCCGACGCCGCGGCGGCCGGGACGGCCACGGCGAGGCCGAGCAACGCAGGCAGCGGCACAGCGGCCGCGACGAGCTTGCGCAAGCGCATGGGGAATTTCCTCTCGGCGGTGGGGACCGGGCCTGCGCGGAATGCTCGCCGCAGGTTGCCGAGAAGCATAAGAAACCGTTATTGCGATCAGGAACCTACTTTTGGCTGCCATTCGGCTTTGCGAATTGTTTACCATTCGATTATTGTCCAGATTGCCGGAGAACGTCGACTCGGTCGGCGATATCCCGGGCGTCCGCATTGCCGGAAAACCGCCGGGCCGCCGAGGTCAGCGAGTGCAGCCGCTGCCGGGTCCGCGGCGACCGCAACGCGGCCGCCAGCTCGATCGCCTCCCGCCCGACGGCCGAGGCGACGTCGAGGTCGCCGTCCAGCGCGTGCACCGTGGCCAGCCAGATCAAGGTCAGCGACCGGCTGCGGGTCATCCCGCGGCCGTATCCGGCGATCGCCTCGGTGAGCGCGGGGATCCCGTCCCGGCCGTGCCGGATGTCGACCACCTGCGCCAGTTCCGCGTGCACCGTGCCGACCATCGCCGCGAGGTCGGTGGGCCCGAAGAACTCGGCCCACGGCGAGGGCTGGCGATCGGCGGCTTCCGCGAACTCCTCGCGGGCGCGGCGCAGGTAGGTCAGCGCGCCGCCGACGTCGGCCTTCTTGGCGTAGGCCCAGGCCTGGTTGGCCGACAGGATCGCCTGCGCGAGCGTCGACCGCGCCAGCACCGCCGCGTCCCGGCCCCGCTCGAACTCCGCCAGCGCCGCGTCGACGGCGCCGTAGTGCAGGTGCAGCCGTCCGGTGCGGTAGTGGATGTTGGCCCGGAGGTCGTCGTTGCCCGCCTGCCCGGCGAGTTCCAGCGCCCGCGCGAACGCGGCCAGCGCGGCGGCCGGGCGGTCCTGGTCGAAGTTCGTCCAGCCGGCGAGGTTGTACAGGTCCGCGACGGCGGTGCAGAGCCGCGTGAAGACGCCGGGCTTGGTCACGCCGTCCAGCAGCGCGACAGCGGCCGGGAGCCGCGCTTCGACGGCCGCTCGGCAGGCGCCGCCGCCGTAGCGGTAGTCCAGCGCCCTCAGTTCCGCGACCGCGTCTTCCCACCGCCGCACGTCGGCTATCCCCACACGCGTACCGCGGAGGTCTTCCTGCCCGTCGTTGCCGGTCATGGCGGCCCTCCGTCCGAAGAGAGCCGCCACCACGGGCAGCCCTCGGGTCATTCCCCGCCGGGCCGGGCCGGTGCCCTCTCCTTCGGGGTGTTGGCACCGGGGAGCACCCCGGTGGCGGTCAGCACCACGCCGGTGGCGGTTTCCGCGATCTTGACGGCGGCCAAGAGGCCGGTGAGGGCGAGCGAGCCGCCAAGCCCCAGTCGGGCGAACTCGTCTTCGGAGGTTTCGGGGCCGCGCTGACGCGGCAGCGCGCCGGTCACGATTCGGCCTTCCGGCTCGTTCCGGACGCACTCGCGCGATAACCGCGGGTAATCAGCCGCTCCCGGGCGACAAAAATCCACCGGATGGTCACCATCCTGGTTTCTTGATGGCCCCTCATCGAATTGACCGCGAACCGAATACGCGCGCTCACAGCGCCGCCTCCTGTGTTGGCCGAACAATTCTTGACACCATTGGGGCGCTCCGCGACCCGCCCGTCTCCGGTCGCGCCGCCCACCGGAATCTGCCACTGCTCCACGACTTCAAGCTCACGATAGCCAGCGCCTGCCACAGCTTCAGCCACCAAGCAGGCGAACCAGGGTACTGCACGTGCAGTTGCACAACCGACGTCGAACCGGCATTCGCAAGGCCCGAATGCAGTTTCATACAGCCGATTCAAGAAAACGGATACTGGTATGACCGGCTGCGGATTCCCGATTCCGGAAGCGGCACCCTTGCGGGTTTCGCAGTGGATCAGGATTTGACGAGATCCACCCAGTCACGCACGGTTTCCGCGGCCACCGGCGCCTGCCACCCGCCCGGCCGCACCGCACTCCCGACATGGAACCCGCGCACCCCGCCCGCGCGCAACAGGTGCACCTGCTGCGCCCGCAAACCCCCGCCGACGAGCAACTCCGGCCCGCTGTCGCGCTGCGCGAGCCGCTGCAGCACCGAAAGCCCGCTCGCGACGCCGTTCGGGTGGCCCGCGGCGAGCACCGTGTCGCAGCCGAGCGCGGCCAGCTGGTCGTACGCGCGCAGCGGGTCGCGCGTCCGGTCGATGGCGCGGTGGAACGTCCACGGCAGGCCGTCGATCTCCTTGATCAGCGCTTCGCAGGCGTCCACGTCGATCTCGCTGTCGACGGTGAGGAAGCCGAAGACGAACTCGCGTGCGCCCGCATCGATCAGCCGGGCGGTGTCCGCGCGCAGCCCTTCGAGGTCGCCGACGGCGAAGGACCCGTTGTCCCGCAGCATGACCCGGACCGGGAGATCGGTCGCCGACTGCACGTCCCGGAGCGTCTCGACCGACGGCGTCAGGCCGTCCTGAGCCATGTCAGCGACCAGTTCGAGGCGGTCCGCCCCGCCCGCCTGCGCGCCTTCGGCGTCCGCCGCGTCCAGCGCGATCACTTCCAGCAAGGGCGTCTTCGAGCTCATGCCTCAATCCGTTTCACTGGTTCCGGGTGTCGTCTCCCCTCGCGTGCCGCCCTCGCCGGAAGCCGCCTTGAAGGCTCGTCATCCGCTCGCGCACCGCTTCCGGGGAAAGTGAGAGTATCGGCCGCTGTTCCGGCACCGCTCCCGGCCCGGCGGCCACGTCGTCGGTCTGGAGGAACGGCCACGTGTCCTCCGCGCCGTCTTCCTGTTCCAGTTCGGCCGGGGTCGGCCACTCGTACTCGGGCTCGATCGCGGCCGGCGGCGAGACCGGCCGGAGCCGCGGTTCGGTGTCCTCGTCGTCCGGGTTCGCCGCCCCGCCCGCACTTTCACGTGAAAGTGCGGCGCTCGCGTCCCCCGCACTTTCACGTGAAAGTGCGGGGGTGGGGGCGGGGGTGGGGGCGGGGCGGCGGCGAGCGCGTGCCGCGGCTCCGGTTCGGCCGGGCGCGGTTCTTCGGCCACCGGACGCGGTTCCGCCGGGCGGCGTGGCTGTTCGGGCGCCGCGGCCGCGTCGAACCAGCGGGACAGGACGTCGCGGTAGGCGGGCATCCGCTCGGTCGGGGCGTCGAAGTCGAGGTGCGTGTCGTCGTCCGCGACCGGCCACTCGGGCGCCTGTTCGCGGGCCACCACCGGGGCCCGGCGCGGCGGGCCGGCCTCGATCGACGGCGGGGACAGCTCTTCCGGTTCCGGCTCCGGCTCGGGTTCCGGCGGGGTCAGCGGGGCGAGCGGCGCCAGCAGTTCGGGCTCCGGCTGCGCGGCCGGTTCGGCGGGCGGGGGCGGTGCGGGCATCGGCGGCAGCTCGACGATCAGGGCCGACGGCACCAGGACCGTCGCGACCAGCCCGGACTCCGCGCCCGCGCTCAGGCTGACGTCGATGTGGTGGCGGGTGGCCAGCGTCGCCACCACGAACAGCCCCATCCGGCGCGACACCTCGACGTCGACGTCCGGCGGGTGCGCGAGCCGCACGTTGGTGCGGTCGATCTCCGCCTGCGGCATGCCGGCGCCGTGGTCGACGATCTCGATCTGCCAGTCGCCGTCGTGGGTTTCGGCGCTGGACACGGTGACCGTCTCGTCGCCGGAATAGCGGGTCGCGTTCTCGAGCAGCTCCGAAACGACGTGCACGAGGTCGTTGACGGCCTCGCCGCGCACCGCGACCTGCGGCGCCGGGCCGAGCTCGATCCGCTGGTAGTGCTCGACCTCCGAGAGCGCGGCGCCGACGATCTCGTCGGCCGAGACCGCGCCGGCGTCCTCGCGCGCGGAGTCGTGGCCGGAGAGCACCAGCAGGTTCTCGCTGTTGCGCCGCATCCGCGTGGCGAGGTGGTCGAGCTCGAACAGCCCGGCGAGGGTGTCCGGGTCCTGCTCGTCGGCCTCCATCCGGTCGAGCACCGACAGCTGCCGCTCGACGAGGTCCTGGCTCCGCTGCGAGAGGTTGACGAACATCGCGTTGACGTTCTCGCGCAGCATCGCCTGCTCGCCGGCGAGCCGGACGGCCTCGCCGTGCACCGCGTCGAACGCGCGCGCCACCTGGCCCACCTCTTCGCGGGTGAACACCGGCACGGGCGCGACGGCCAGCCGTTTCCGCAGGTTCTCCGGTGCGGGCTCGGGGTCGGTGAGCAGGTTCTGCACGGCCGCGGGCAGCCGGTGCTCGGCCACCTCGAGGGCGGTCCGGCGCAGGATCCGCAAGGGGCGCAACAGGGACCGCGCGATGACCACCGACAGCACGCCCGCGACGAGGAGGACGCCGAGCACCACGCCGCCGTCCCAGAGCGCCGCCGTGCGGGCCTGCGCCGCCAGCGCGTCGGTGCGTTCCTGCAACTGGACCAGCAGCGCCTGCTGCACCTGGTGGGTGAGGTTCACCGTGTGGGTCGCCGAGGTGTCCCACTGGTTCGGGTCGAGGCCCGAGAGGTTCTGGGCGTTCTCGGTGCGGGTGAGCGCGGACTCGACCATGTCGTTGCCGATGTCGACGACCAGCCCGATCACCGTGTCGTCGAACATCCGCTGCTGGTCGGGCGTCGCGAAGGTGCGGTAGTCGTTGCGCGCGGCGGCCAGCTCGGCCTCCGCGCCGAGCAGCGCGCGCGTGCGGTCGCGGTTCAGCGTGCCCGCCGCGAGCGCCTCGGCCATCACCGCCCGCTTGACCGACATCTGGTCCTTGATCCGGGCCAGCGCGTTGCCCGCCAGCCGCAGCCGCGCGAGCTCCGGGTCGGAGACGTCGGCGGCGGCCGAGTCGCTGATGTCGAGCAGGCCGGAGATCAGCTCGCTGTAGGAGCGCAGGACCGCGTCGGCGGGGAACGCCGAGTGTTCCGCGGAGAACCGGAGGCCGCCGAGCACGCGCAGCCGGTCGTCGGTCTGCTGCAGGCTGTCCGCGGCCTTCGCGTCCAGCCGCGGCTTGCTGTCGGCGAGCGTCCGCTCGAACGTGCCGATCGCCTGGTCGACGCGGTTGCGCTGGGCGGTGAGGTCGGCGGTGTCGCCCTGGCGGTTCTGGGCGACGAACCGGACGGTGAGGTCGCGCTCGCGCTGCAGTTCGTGGACGGCTTCGGCGACGGTGCTGTCGACGCGGCCGCGGGTGGCGAACTCGGCGAGCTGCTGCGCGTCGCGCAGGTCGGAGCTGATCCGCAGGCCGACGAGCGCGATCACGGCGAGCGCCGGGATCAGCAGTACGGCGAAGAGCTTCGTGCCGAGGCGCCAGTTCCGCAATCGCCAGCGGCCACCGGCCGGACGCGGATCCGCCGCGTCGCCGCCCTTGCGGGGACGCTTGTCGCGACGGGTCACCTGGTTTCCTTTTCCACCGCGGGCGGGAACCCGCGGATCTGACAACACTCGAACCTACTGAACGGTAGCCCGCACCGTGGAGATCCGAAAGCCGCGCTGGCGCGATCCGGCCCTGCCCGCGATCGTATGGGGCGCGGACCATACGATCCAGCACGAGAACCAGATTCTCGCGGTAGGTGAAGGTTCATGATCAGACGCGGACGGACGATTCCGCTGGTAGCGGCGCTTCTGGCGACCGCAGGGTGCAGCGTGTTCTCTTCGGGCACCCCGGCGGCCCCGCCACCGCTGGAACGGACGACCCTGCGCGTCGGTGTGGGCAACGCCATCGACACGGCCCCGCTGCGGATCGCCGTGGCGAGCGGGAAGTTCGGCACCACCGGGCTGAACGTCCAACTGGTGGAACTCGGTGCCGACGACGGGCTGGCCAAGGTGGCCGCCGGCGATCTCGACGTCACCTTCGCCTCCGACATCGCGATGTTCCGCGCGGCGGCCGGCGGGTCGGCGTTGCAGCTGCAGGGCGAGGCCTACACGGCCGGGCCCAACACGATGGCGCTGGTCACCCTGCCCGGCTCCGACTACACCGTGCCGACGGCGAAGAAGTCGCCCGAGATCGCGGTCAACACGCTCGACGACATCGGCGCGCTGGTCGCGCGTTCGGTGCTGGTCACCGCGGGCGTCGACGGGGCGAAGATCAAGTTCCGGCAGGTGGGCTTCGACGGGATGCCGCAGGCGCTCCAGGCGGGCGACGCGGACGCGGCGCTGATGATCGAGCCGTACATCACCCGCGCCGAGAAGGACCTCGGCGCGCACATCCTGGCCGATGGCGCCCGCGGTTCGACGCTCGACTTCCCGCTGTCCGGCTACGCGTCGGCCAAGCCGTTCGCGCAGGCCAACCCACGCACCCTGGCGGCGTTCCGCACGGCGCTGGGGTCGGCCCAGCAGAGCGCGACCGACCCGGCGGTGGTCCGCGACGCGCTCCCGAAGTTCTCCGACATCGACTCGACGACGGCGGCCCTCATCTCGCTCGGCTCGTACCCGGCGTCGCTCAACGGCATCCGGCTGCAGCGGGTGGCGGACCTGATGCACAACTCGGGCCTGCTGGCGAACCGCCTCGACGTCCAGGCGCTGCTCCCCGACCAGAACGGTTATTAGCTACCGCCATATTTGCACTTGGTCTACTTTTGCACTCAGTCTACTTGAGGAGTGCGTGATGACCGACGTCCTGATCACCGGTGCCGGCCCCACCGGGCTGGTGCTCGCCGCCGAACTCGCCATGGCCGGCGTCGAGGTGACCGTCCTGGAACGCCGCACGGGGCCCGGCCTGCCCCGGCCGGTCGGGCTCCAGCCCCGCACCGCCGAGCTGCTCGAACTCCGCGGCCTCGACCCCGCCGGCCAGGAGGTCGACGGCCCCAGCGGGCACTTCGCCGGGCTCCCGGTGCCGCTGGACCACAGCGTCTGGCGGACCCGCCACCCACGGGTGCTCAACCGCACCCAGGACGACGTCGAGGCGATGCTGGCCGAGCACGCCGTGAAGCACGGCGCGGTCGTCGAACGCGGCCACGACGTGACCACCGTCGAGGCCGACGACGACGGCGTCACGGTCGACGGCCGGCGGGCGCGCTGGCTGGTCGCCTGCGACGGCGCGCACAGCACCGTCCGGCGGCTCCTCGGGGTGCCGTTCCCCGGCCGCACCGAGACCTACGTCGCCACGCTCGCGCACGTCCGGCTCGCCACCGCGTCCGCGCTCGTCCCGGCCCGCGCCACGCACTTCAGCGAGGTCACGCGGCAGGCGAACGGCTACTGGGCGATGCTCACCCCGCTCGGCGACGACGGCCACCGGTTCGTCTTCGGCTCGGCGACGCGGCAGCCCGGTCGCGACGCACCCGTGTCGGACACCGAAGTGACCGAAGCGCTGACGGCCCTGTACGGCGCCGAGACGCGCCTGGGCGAGGTGTACGGCGCTTCGCGGTTCAACGACGCGACGCGGCAGCTGGAGCGGTACCGGCACGGCCAGGTGCTCTTCGCCGGCGACGCCGCCCACATCCACCCGCCACTCGGCGGGCAGGGGCTCAACCTCGGGGTGCAGGACGCGATGAACCTGGGCTGGAAGCTGGCCGCGACCGTCCGCGGCACGGCGCCGTCCGGGCTGCTGGACACCTACCACGCCGAGCGCCACCCGGCGGCCGCGCGCGTGCTGCGGCATACGGCCGCCCAGCGGGTGTTCACCACGCCCGACCGGAGCGAGAACGTCGAGGCGCTGCGCGAGATCGTCGTCGACCTGATGCGGACGCCGGACGGCAACCGGTACTTCAGCGGGCTGCTGTCCGGCCTCGGTCTCGGCTACCCGGGCGCGCACCGGGTCCCGGACCTCGACCTGACGACCGCGGCCGGCCCGACCCGGCTTTCGGCGTTGCTGCGGGACGGCCGCGGCCTGCTACTCGACCTCGGCGACCACCCGGTCCCGGCGGGCTTCACCGGGCAGGTGCGCCGGGTGCGCGCGAGCACCGGCGACGCGGAGTACCGCGGCCGGCTGCTGCTGGTCCGCCCGGACGGGTACGCCGTCGACCCCGCCGAGCTGGGCCGCTGGTTCGGCTAGATGTTCTCGCCGGTCTTCACCAGGCAGACCGTCCGCCGCGGCGGGCCCTGGTACATGAGGACCTTGTCCGCGTTCTCGCCGCAGGCGTCTTCGTCACCGAAGCCGGAGACGACCTGGACGCGGTCCTGCGCCGCCGGGTCGGTGCAGCTCACCTTGGTGATGGTCGTCTCGTCCTCGACACCGCGCACGCAGTCGCCGGACCGGACGTTCAGCACCAGGCAGAGCGTCTCGCCGGAGCCGGAACCGAGCCGGAACCGCACGTAGTCGCCGGACGCGCACGAGATGGCCCCGCGGTAGGCGTTTTCGACCTTGTACGTCGCGCTGTCCGAGCCGCAGCCGACGCGGTGGTAGGCGGTCCGGTCGCCGCTCTCCCGCGTCAGGTACAGGCAGTCGCCGTCCCCCGGCGTGCCGCTGCCGTCGAGCGAGTTGAGGCCCAGCGCGGCCAGCGAGCCGAGCCCCAGCGCCAGCACGACGCAGGCGGCGAGCGTGATCCGCACCTTCACGGTGAACCAGTGCGGGATGGCAGGCTGCCCCGAAACCGGCGGCATCGGCGTGTACTGCGTCGCGTAGTCGGGCGTCCGGAACGGGTTGTCGTCGGACGGTGGTGTGGTCAACGTGCCCTCCAGTGATCCCCTCGGCACCTCGTCCCATCGAAGCCGGCCGCGAGCGAGGCACGTATAACAGTAGTTGTGACTGATGGCCCGCTGATCGTCCAGTCCGACAAGACCGTGCTCCTGGAGGTCGACCACCCCCAGGCCGACGACGCGCGGATCTCCATCGCGCCGTTCGCCGAGCTCGAACGGGCGCCGGAACACGTGCACACCTACCGGATCACGCCGCTGGCCCTGTGGAACGCGCGCGCCGCCGGCCACGACGCCGAGCAGGTCGTCGACGCGCTGACGACGTACTCGCGCTTCCCGGTGCCGCAGCCGCTGCTGATCGACGTCGTCGACGTGATGGGCCGCTTCGGGCGGCTGCAGATCGCCAACCACCCGGCGCACGGGCTGGTCATGTCGACCACCGACCGCGCGGTGCTGGCCGAGGTGATCCGGAACAAGAAGATCAGCCCGATGCTGGGCGCGCGGATCGACGACGACACCGTCGTCGTGCACCCGTCCGAGCGCGGGCGGCTCAAGCAGGCGCTGCTGAAGGTCGGCTGGCCGGCCGAGGACCTCGCCGGGTACGTCGACGGCGAGGCGCACCCGATCGCGCTCGACGAAACGGACTGGCAGCTGCGCGACTACCAGCGCCAGGCCGCGGAGGCGTTCTGGGCGGGCGGCTCCGGCGTCGTCGTGCTCCCGTGCGGCGCGGGCAAGACGATGGTCGGCGCGGCGGCCATGGCGAAGGCGGCGGCGACGACGCTGATCCTGGTGACCAACACGGTCGCCGGGCGGCAGTGGAAGCGCGAGCTGATCGCGCGGACGTCGCTGACCGAGGAGGAGATCGGCGAGTACTCCGGCGAGAAGAAGGAGATCCGGCCGGTCACCATCGCGACCTACCAGGTGATCACCCGCAAGACCAAGGGCGAGTACAAGCACCTGGAGCTGTTCGACTCGCGCGACTGGGGCCTGGTCGTCTACGACGAGGTCCACCTGCTGCCGGCGCCGGTGTTCCGGATGACGGCCGACCTGCAGTCCCGGCGCCGGCTCGGCCTGACCGCGACGCTGGTGCGCGAGGACGGCCGCGAGGGCGACGTCTTCTCGCTGATCGGGCCGAAGCGCTACGACGTGCCGTGGCGCGACATCGAGGCGCAGGGCTGGATCGCGCCGGCGGAGTGCACCGAAGTCCGCGTGACGCTGACCGACGCCGAACGGCTCGAGTACGCGACGGCCGAGGCCGACGAGCGCTACAAGCTGGCCGCGACGGCGTTGACGAAGACCCCGGTGATCAAGTCGATCGTGCAGAAGCACGCTGGCGAGCCGACCCTGGTCATCGGCGCCTACCTCGACCAGCTGGAGATGCTCGGCGACGAGCTCGACGCGCCGGTCATCCAGGGCGCGACGCGCAACAAGGAGCGCGAGGAGCTGTTCGACAAGTTCCGCCGCGGCGAGATCAAGACGCTCGTGGTGTCGAAGGTCGCGAACTTCTCGATCGACCTGCCCGAGGCGTCGGTGGCGATCCAGATCTCGGGCACGTTCGGTTCGCGGCAGGAGGAAGCCCAGCGCCTCGGGCGGTTGCTGCGGCCCAAGGGCGACGGCCGGCAGGCGCACTTCTACTCGATCGTCTCGCGCGACACGGTCGACACGGAGTACGCGGCGCACCGGCAGCGGTTCCTCGCGGAGCAGGGCTACGCGTACCACATCGTCGACGCCGACGACCTGCTCCGGCCGCTTTGACCGGCCCCATCGACGACCTGGACCGCGCGGTCGCGGCGGCCGGCGGCCTGCTCGACCGCGTCGGCCCCGGGCAGTGGACCGCGCCCACGCCGTGCGAGAAGTGGACCGTGCGGGACCTGACGGGTCACCTCGTCGGCCTGGACCTCGTGCTCACCGCGATGTTCTCGGACACCCCACCGCCCGACCGCGCGGCCGACCACCTCGGCGACGACCCCGCGGGCGCGTTCCGCCGGTCGTCGGCGGCCCTGCGCGCGGCCGCGGCCCGCCCCGGCGCACTGGACCGCGTCCGCACGACCCCCCTCGGCACCACGACCGGCACCGACCGGCTGCGGTGGCGGGTCGCGGACCTGCTCACGCACAGCTGGGACCTGGCGCAGGCGACCGGGATCGAGGTGGCCGTGCCGGACGACCTCGTCGAGCGGTCGCTGGCGTTCGTGCTGGACCAGCTGCCCGCGCAGGATCGGAGCGGCCGGTTCGCCGAGGCGCGTTCGATCGACGACGACGCCCCGGCCCTCGACCGGCTGGCGGCGTTCACCGGGCGTGCGGTTCCGTGGCGCGCTGAGCGTTGAGCGGGCGGCGCCCCGGCTGTTCAGCGCAGGAGCCCCTGGCGGCCCCGGCCGTCAAGCGCGCGACCTTCGCGCCCCTCACCGGCTGAGCGGGCCCCTGGCGCGCTGACCGTCGACCGAGCGTCCCTCGGCCCCGCCCCGTCCGGCGCGTGGCCCCTGGCGCCCCAACCGCTAAGCGAGCCGCTCGAGTTCGGCCCGGGCGTGCGCGACGCGGCCGGTTTCCTCGCCGCCGGCGCGGGAGATCTCCCGCGCGAGGTCGCCCGCCGCGTCGAGGAGGTGGCGGGCGCGGCGGCGGCTGTGCACCTGCTTGCGGAACTTCTTGCGGTCCTTGCGCAGACCGCTGACCGCGTCGAGCAGCGCGGGCCCGACCACCCCGGCCTCGGCTTCCGGCCCGAGCAGGTCCCGCATCCAGCTCCGCTCCCGGCCGGCGGCGCGGCGCAGCACCGCGACCAGGGCGACGAGCTCGACGGCCGCGATCGCGAACGGCAGCACGACGGCCAGCGAACCGCCGCCGGCGAGCCCGGTCATGTCGTCCCAGGCGAAGTGGAACACCATCGCCACCGCCATGCACAGCACGCCGAGGACCACCCGGCGCTCGCCCCGCGCGCGGCCCAGCACCCACATCAGGCCCGTGCAGAAGATGGCGCTGAACAGCGCGTGCGACACGACCCCCGTCGCGCCGCGGATGACGAAGATCTGCAGCGACGTGCCGAGCTGGTTCGCGCCGAAGGTCTGGGCGGCGCCGTTGTAGACGTAGAGCACGTCCTCGAACACCTGGAAGCCGAGGCCGATGAACGCGCCGATGATGAACCCGTCGTAGGCGCTGCGGACCAGCCGCGGGGCGAGCCCGATCAGCAGGACGAGACCGAGCGCCTTGCCCCACTCCTCGTTGATCGGGGCGGTGAGCCCGGCGGCCCAGCTGTTCGCGAAGGCGGTGCCGCCGAGCTTCGTCCAGATCTCCAGCAGCGCGCTGTTGGCCGGGAGCGCGATCCAGAACGTCGCGGCGACGCCGCCCCAGGCGAAGCCCGCCGCGAGGAGCCCGCCCGGCTGCGCGGTGTAGCGGTTCTGGTGGCGCAGCAGCAGCAACCACGGTACGAGGTACAGCGCGAACAACAGCACGCCGCCGGTCAGCGCCGGGGTGTAGAAGCCGCCGTCGCCGAAGTACCGCACGATCGCCAGCGCCCCGCCGCCGAGGCCGAGCAGGTACACCCAGAAGGCCAGGTTCTGCGGCTGGAAGAACCGGAACGGCTCGCCCCAGCCCGACTCCTCGATCGCGGCCAGCTGGGCCGCCTTGGCGCTCATCGGGCCGCGCCCGGGGTGATGCTGCGCAGGAACGCCGTCACTTCGTCGCGGTAGCGCTCGAACTGGTCCGGCCCGGTGCGCACCCGGACCAGCAGCGCGGGTGCGGCGTCGACCGGCTGCCCGACCTTGAAGGCGACGTCCAGCGCGTCGCCGGCCGGCCCGGTGCCGGCCTGGACGACGCCGGTCAGCCCGGCGGCGGTCGTGACGCTGCCCCGGGCCCCGTCGACTCCCGGCGCGTCGCCCTCGGCCCGTTCGACCTGGTCGAGGAACGCGTCCGCCGACCCGGTGTAGGGCGCGCCGCGGAGCTCGATGGACGCGCCGCCGGTGGCCAGGGTGATCTGCAGGTTCGTGGGGCTCGCGGGTACGGCGGTGCCGGTCAGGGTGCCGCTTTCGAGCTGCCAGCCCACCGGTGGGACCGCCGTCGCCCCGCCGCCGAGGTCGAGGACGTCGCCGGCCTTGGTCTCGTTGTGCCACGGGATCGCGGAGTTGAGCGCGGGCAGCCCGTAGATCAGCACGAGCGCCACGCCGAGCGCGAGCAACGCGGGTTTGAAGGTCCGCCGGTCCAGCCCGGCGAACCGGTGCTCCACGGGCACCCAGCCCCGCGGCGGTTCCTGTGCGCGGTCGGTCACCGGCGGCCCCCTCTTCTCCGCGGGAACTGTAAGCAGGCTCCATCCGGTTCGCACCTTCTCCGCTTCGGCCACCCCTTCGGCCCAGCGAATCGTCACAGGAGCAACTTCCACCTCACGAGTCTCGCTCATGCTCCTGACCTGCAGGTTTGCGGATTCACTCGAACGGATGAGCGGGGGAATCGCTGGAAATTGTCGGACCCTCGAACTACTGTTCGAGGAGCAGTAGCCGAACACAAGTTCGAGGGGACGTCCATGACGATCGCACCGCTCCGCCCCGGTACGCCCGCGCCGCCGGTCCAGACCCTGCCACCGGGGTCGTGGCACGGCCGGCTGTGGGTGTCCGACCTGCCCTTGACCCGGCCGGAGCGCTACCTCCGCTGCGTGGCGGAGTTCGAGCGGTCCGGGTTGTGGCCGGTGCTGATCCCCCACGACCAGCGCTTCGCGGCGAACGGCGAGGACTGGATCGACGACCGCGGCCGCCTCGCCCCGGCAGGCCACCGGGTGGCGGCCGCCGACCCGGCGGCGGCCCTGTCCCGCTGGTGGGACACGTCCTGCTGCGACGGCGCCTGCCTCCGCCCCTTCGGCGCCCGCTTCCCGGGGCTGGCGAAGCGAAGCCCGCGCAAGTCGGACCCCTTGGCGGAAGCGGGCAACACGGGTTCGATCCTGGCCACCCGAGCCCCGCACCGGCTGGGCTTGGTCCAGACCGAGCGCCCCGCCGACATCCCGGCGCTGCTGGGCTGGACGGGGATGATCAAGTGCACGGACCAGGTGGCCGAGCTGTCGGCGGTGTTGCGCAGCTGGGAGGACCGGTTCGGAGCAACGCTGGTGGTGCTGGGCTTCGACGCGATCGAGCTGTCGGTGGCAGCACCCCCACGCAACCAGGCGAGGGCATTGACGGTGGCGGCGGAACACCGGGCGTTCAGCCTGCCGACGTTCGCGGGGCAGCCGGGGAATTTGCGGGAGTACGCGTCGGGGTTGGTGCAGTCGCGGCATTGGAGGTTCTCCTGGGCGTAGCGAGAAAGCGCCCACGGGTCTCCGCTGCGGGGAGGTCGATCGCGGGCGGGGATCCCGGGCGGGGCGGCGGATCCAGGCAGGGCCGGGACCCGAGCTGGGCCACGGGCTCCGAGCGGGGCGCCGGGTCCGCGGCCGGGAGACGGCGCAGCCAGGTCCACCGCTCCAGGCAAGGCTGCGGATCCGGGGCCAGGGCAGCGGCTCCGGGCAGGTCCACGGTCCGGAGCGAGGCGGCGGATCCGGATCCGGGGCTGGCGGCAACTCCGGGCAGCACGACGGTTCCGGGGCGGGGCGGCGGATCCGGCCAGGGCGGCGGATCCGGGCACCGCTGCGGTTCCAGGCAGGGCCGGGACCCGAGCTGGGCCGCGGACCCGAGCGGGGCGCCGGGTCCGCGGCCGGGCGACGGCGCCGACCAGAGCCCCCGCTCCGGGCAAGGAGGTGGGTTCGGGGCCAGGGCAGCGGTTCCGGCCAGAGCACCGGGCCGGGCCAGCCTGCTTCCCTTGCCCGGCCACGTCTCCGCGCGACCGTCGTGACCGTGCGCGCCCCGCGTGGTCAGGCAATCACCCGACTCCACTTCACCCCGGCGGTGCGATGAGCAAACGCTTCAAAGGCCCACTGAGACGGCCGTCCCCGAACTCAGGTCGCTTGTCCCGACCCCCGGTCCACCAGTCCGGCCGGCGCCGGGTTTCGACTCGCCGTCGAGCGGGAAACACCCCTCGCGGGAAGGCGGTGAGGGCGATCGCCGAAATCCGGATCGGGACGTCGGGCTGGCGCTATCCGCCCTGGCGGGGCGTCTTCTACCCGCACGGGCTCGCTCAACGGCGGGAGCTCGAATACCTCTCGCGGCGGATGAACGCCGTCGAGATCAACGGCTCCTTCTACTCGCTCCAGCGCCCCGAGCGGTACCGCGCGTGGTTCGACGAGACGCCGGCGGGGTTCCTCTTCGCCGTCAAAGGCGGTCGCTTCATCACGCACATGAAGCAGCTCCGCGACGTCGAGACCGCTCTCGCGAACTTCTACGCCTCCGGAGTCCTCGCTCTCGGCGCGAAACTGGGTCCGTTCCTCTGGCAGCTCCCGCCCCGGTTCGCGTTCGACCCGGACCGGCTCGCGAACTTCTTCGCGCTCCTGCCCCGCACCACCACCGAGGCCGCCGAGCTGGCCAAGAAGCACGACGACAAGCTCAAAGGCGCGCCCTACCTCGAAAGCGGACCGCGGAAACCGCTGCAGCACGCGCTCGAAGTCCGGCACCTCAGCTTCGCGCAGCCCGCGGCGACGCACCTGCTGCGGGAACACGACATCGCGCTCGTCGTCGCCGACACCGCGGGCAAGTGGCCGTTCCTCGAGGACCAGACCGCCGGCTTCGCCTACGTGCGGCTGCACGGCGACGAGGAGCTCTACGTCAGCGGCTACTCCGACCAGGCCCTGCGCACCTGGGCCGACAAGATCAAGACCTGGCACGACGGCGGGCGGCGGGACGTGCACGTCTACTTCGACAACGACGTCAAGGTGGAGGCGCCGCGCAACGCCGAGTGCCTCGCCGACCTGCTCGGGGTGGCTCCGCCGGGTGAGCAGTGAGCGGACAGTGAGCGGGGTCCGCTTGACTCGTCGGGCGGGCGGACCCGCTTGCGTGCTGTCGCTGGGGGTCGGCACGCGGGCGGTCCGCCGCACGTACCCCGTCACCCTCCCGCGCTCACCGACGCCGCCAGCTTGGCGCGGACGTCGTCGGCGTCCGGGTGGCCCAGTTCGGTCAGCAGCCGGACCGAGCTGAGCCAGCACTCGCGGGCCAAGGCCTCAGCGCCGTACCTCGAATAGATGGTGCCCAGCTGGGCCAGGACGTCCGCGGCTTCGTACTGCTCGCCCATCTCGAAGAACATCGTGACCGAGTCGTGGATGCACGCGATGCCCTCGTCGAACCGGCCGAGGCCGATCAGGGCCAGGCCTCTGGTGTGCTGGGTGAAGCGGGTGTCCACCGGCCGGCCGTCCGGGCCGACGACGGCCAGTGCCGCGTCCGCCAGGCGCAGGGCCTGCTCGTGGTCGCCCATCGACGTGCACACGTCGCCGAGCGCGCGCAGCACGCTCGCTTCGAACTGGCCCATCCGCAGCTCGCGGACGATCTCCAGGGCCTGCTTGCCGTGCTCGTACGCCCACGCGTACTCGTCCAAGTTGTGCGAAGCCAGCGCCAGGTTGTACTGCGCCCGCGCCTCGCCCTCCCGCGCGCCGAGCTCGCGCTGGATCGCCAGCACCTGCTCCAGGTACCGCCGCGATTCCGCGTAGTTCCGGGCGACGCCGTTGACGACGCCGAGGCCGCTGAGGATGCCCGCCTCGCCGGGGCGGTGGCCGCTCGCCCGGGCCGCTTCGAGCGCCACCGTGAACACCGAACGCCAGTCGTCCAGGCGCGAGCGCGTCACGAAGTAGCTCTGCAGCAGCCAAGCGAGCTTCCAGCAGACGTCGTCGCGGCCGAGCCGGCGCGCCAGGTGCACCGCGGCGATGAGGTTGGCGGACTCTTCGACGAACCAGTCCAGCGCCTCGTGGTGGGAGCCGAAGGAGAGACCGCCGTCGAGGTCGTCGAGCTCCAGCAGCCGGTAGTAGCGCTCCGGCCGCATCCGGCGGGACGCGTCGAGGGCCGACGCCAGGTACCAGCCCAGCAGCCGGTCCAAGGCCGCGGCTCGCTGCGAAGCCGAGTCGACCTGCGAAGCGACTTCGCCGGCGTAGGCCCGGATCAGGTCGTGGAACTGGTAGCGGCCCGGGCGCGGCTGGGCCAGCAGGTGCGCGGACGCCAGGGTCTCCAGGACCGCACGGGCCGTCGCGAGGTCCAGCCCGGCGACCGCGGCCGCCACCGGGGCGGTGAAGTCGGCGCCGGTGGCCAGGCCGAGCAGCCGCAGCAGCCGCGCCGCCGGTGGCTCCAGCGCCTGGTAGGAGTACGACAGCACCGAGCGGATGTTCGTCCCTTCGCCGTCGGCGAGGTCGAACGAACCGAGCAGGTCGTTCTCGATCGAGCCCGCGAACTCGTCGAGCGGCAGGTCGGGGAACTGCGCCGCCCGCACCGCGAGGATCCGGATGGCCAGTGGCAGCCCGCCGCAGTGGCGCACGAACCGTTCGGCCGCCGCCGGGTCGCGGGCCACCCGCTCGACGCCGATCGTGGCCGCGAGCAGCTCGGCGGCGTCCTCGTCGCCGAGCTCCTCCAGCGCGATCCGACGCGCGCCGTGCGTCGCGACCAGTCCGCGCAGCTGCCAGCGGCTGGTGACCACGACCAGGCAGCCCGGCCCCGGCAGCAGCGGGCGCACCTGCTCGGTGCGGTTGGCGTTGTCGAGCAGGACCAGCAGCCGCCGTCCCGCGGTGTGCGTCCGCCAGCTCGCCGCGCGGCCGTCGAGGTCGGCCGGGATCGCGTCGCACGGCACGCCGAGCGCGGTGAGCATCGCCTCCAGCGCCGTCGACGGCTCGACCGGTTCGCCGGGGCCGTAGCCGCGCAGGTTCAGGTAGACCTGCCCGCCGGGGAACCGGTCGGCGATCTCGTGCGCGAAGTGCACGGCCAGCGTCGTCTTGCCGAGGCCGCCCATGCCTTCGACGGACGCGATCGGCGTCGACGCGCCGGCGTCGACCGCCTCCGGCACCAGCGCGTGCAACGCCTTGAGGTCGGACTCGCGCCCGGAGAAGGTCCGCAGGTCGGCGGGCAGCTGGTGCGGCACCTGCGGTTCGGCGCCCAGCCGGTAGCGGGCCAACCGGGCGGACTCGTCGGCGCCGGTGAGGATCGCCTGGCGGGTGCGCTGCAGCGACGGCCCGGGGTCGAGCCCGAGCTCGTCGGCGAGCACCGCGCTGATCCGGCCGTACACGTCGAGCGCGTCAGCTCGCCGGCCCGACCGGTACAGCGCGGCCATCAGCTGCTCGTGCAGCCGCTCCCGCAACGGGTTTTCCCTGGTCAGCCGGGTCAGTTCGGGGATGACGGTGGCGTACTCGCCGACGTCGAGCAGCGCGTCCGCCCACTGTTCGCGGACCCGCAGCCGTTCCTCGGCCAGCTGGCCGGCTTCGTCGCGGTGGAGCGCGTCCGACTCGACGTTGAGCAGCGCCGGCCCGCGCCACTGTTCGAGCGCCTCGGCGAAGTGCGCGGCCGCCCGGCGGCTCTCGCCCCGGTCGAGTTCGGCCTTGCCGCGGGCGGCGAGGGCGCGGAACCGGGACAGGTCGAGCAGGCCGTCGTCGAGTTCGATCAGGTAGCCGCCGCTTTCGGTGCGGATCGCGACCTGGTCGCCCAGCGCCCGGCGCAGGCGCAGCACGTACGTCTGGAGCGCGCCCTTGGAGCGGCGGCGGTCGTCGGCCCACAGCCAGCGGCCCAGCTCCTCGACCGGCACGACCCGGTTCGCGCGCAGCAGAAGCCCGGCCAGCACGATCAGCGGCCGGCTGCCCCCGAGCGGTACCGGGCGGCCGTCGGCCGTGACCTCGGCCGGACCCAGCACGCGGAAGTCGAGGACCACGGGGTCATTCTCTCCTCCGAATGCGCGGTTCTGCATCCGTTCGCCGATCCTGGGACGGTGGCATGATCGGCCTTGATGAAGGTCTACGCGATTCCCCTGCGCACCCGGTTCCGCGGCATCACCGTCCGTGAAGGCGTCCTGCTGCGCGGCCCGGCGGGCTGGGGCGAGTTCTGCCCGTTCGCCGACTACTCGGACGCCGAGAGCGCGCCCTGGCTGCGGGCGGCGCTGGAAGCGAGCGAAGCCGGCTGGCCGGCGCCGGTCCGCGACCGGGTCGAGGTGAACACGACCGTCCCGGTGGTCGCGCCCGAGAAGGCGTACGAACTCGTGCGCGCGTCCGGCTGCCGCACGGCGAAGGTGAAGGTCGCGGACCCGCGCGTCTCCCTGGCGGACGACTGCGCCCGGGTCGAGGCGGTCCGCGACGCGCTCGGCCCGGACGGCGCGATCCGCGTCGACGCCAACACGGCCTGGGACGTCGACACGGCGGTCCGCGCGATCACGGACCTCGACAAGGCGGCGGGCGGGCTGGAGTACGCGGAGCAGCCGTGCCCGACGATCGACGACCTGGCCGCGGTGCGCCGCCGGGTGGGCGTCCGGATCGCCGCGGACGAGTCGATCCGCCGCGCGGAAGACCCGCTGAAGGTGGCGGTCGCCGGAGCGGCGGACATCGCGGTGCTGAAGGTGGCGCCCCTCGGGGGCGTGCGGCGGGCGCTGGAGGTCGCGGAGGCTTGCGGGCTGCCGTGCGTGGTGTCGTCGGCGGTGGAGACGAGCGTCGGCCTGGCCGCCGGCCTGGCACTGGCGGGCGCGCTCCCGGAACTCGAATTCGCTTGTGGACTGGGCACGATTTCGTTGCTGACCGGCGACGTCTGCGCCGACTCGCTGTCCCCTGTGGACGGTCACCTGCCGGTGCCGCGCCGGGCCCCGGAGCCCACGGACGCGTACCTGGCCGCACCCGGCGTCCAAGCCTCGTGGGAAGCGCGCCTGGCGAGGGTGCGCGCGCTCACCTGACCCCGAGTGCGAAGTTCAGGGTCGGGGTCCGGGCCGTTCCCGATGTGGTCAGGGTGACCTGCGAGCCAGTATTGAGCCATGACGAACAGCGTGTACACCCCCGCCAAGAAGCTCCGCCGCAGCCGCTCCGACAAGATGCTCACCGGCGTCTGCGGTGGCTGGTCCACCTACCTCGGCATCGACGCCAACGTCCTGCGCATCGGCCTGGTCGCCGCCGTGTTCCTCTCGGTCGGCATCGCGATCCCGATCTACGTCGCGGCCGCCATCCTGACGCCGGAAGAGGACTCCTGACGGGGGCGGGCGCCGGTTCGCAGGGGGAACCGGTGCCCGCCGGGGGTGCGTTCGGCCGAGCACGGTAGGCCGGGCGGCGCAAAAGCACGGCGCGGGCCCCGTTCGAGGGGTTAGGGTCCGCTCTCGTGGATCAAGGGAGCAGGACGGCCGCGAAGGTCGTCGTCGGGATCCTGGGCGGCCTGTACCTGATCGCCGGGCTGGGGTTGACCGCCTTCGCCGCGTTCTTCGCGCTCGCGTTCAACGACACCGGCAGCACGACGGTCACGAAGACCGTGCTCTACACCGCCGCCGGGCTGGCGATCTGGATCCTGCTCACCGGGATCGGCGCGATCGTCGTCGCGCTGGAAGCGGAAGAAGCGAGCACCGCCTGGCTCGGGGGCCTCGGCGTGCTCGCGCTCGGCGTCGTCATCTTGGGCGCCTACGCCGTCTGGTTCTTCACGAAACCATAGGAAAAGCCCGGCCCGCCGAAGCGGACCGGGCTTTTCCCGTCAAGCGACCGGACTCAGAAGTCCATGCCACCCATGCCACCGGACGGGTCGGCGGGAGCGGCCGAAGCCTTCTCCGGCTTGTCCGCCACGACGGCCTCGGTGGTCAGGAACAGCGCCGCGATGGAAGCGGCGTTCTGCAGCGCGGAGCGGGTGACCTTCGTCGGGTCCGGCACGCCGGCGGCGAGCAGGTCCTCGTAGACACCCGTGGCGGCGTTGAGGCCGTGACCCTGCGGCAGGCCCTTGACCTTCTCCACCACGACGCCGCCTTCGAGGCCGGCGTTGATCGCGATCTGCTTGAGCGGGGCCTCGACGGCCACCTTGACGATGTTGGCACCGGTGGCCTCGTCGCCCTCGAGCTTCAGGCCCGCGAACGCGGCTTCGGCGGCCTGGATCAGGGCCACGCCACCACCGGCGACGATGCCCTCTTCCACGGCGGCCTTCGCGTTGCGCACCGCGTCCTCGATGCGGTGCTTGCGCTCCTTGAGCTCGACCTCGGTCGCGGCGCCGGCCTTGATGACGGCCACGCCGCCGGCCAGCTTCGCGAGCCGCTCCTGCAGCTTCTCGCGGTCGTAGTCCGAGTCCGAGTTCTCGATCTCGGCGCGGATCTGGTTGACGCGACCCTGGATCTGGTCGGCGTCGCCCGCACCCTCGACGATGGTCGTCTCGTCCTTGGTGATGACGGCCTTGCGGGCCTTGCCCAGCAGGGACAGGTCCGCGTTCTCCAGCTTGAGGCCGACGTCCTCGGAGATGACCTGGCCACCGGTCAGGATCGCGATGTCCTGCAGGATCGCCTTGCGGCGGTCACCGAAGCCCGGGGCCTTGACGGCGACGGACTTGAAGGTGCCGCGCATCTTGTTGACGATGAGGGTGGCCAGGGCCTCGCCCTCGACGTCCTCGGCGATGATCAGCAGCGGCTTGCCGGACTGGATGACCTTCTCCAGCAGCGGCAGGACGTCCTTGACGGTGGAGATCTTGGAGCCGAAGAGGAGGATGTACGGGTCCTCGAGCTCGGCTTCCTGACGCTCCGGGTCGGTCACGAAGTAACCGGAGATGTAGCCCTTGTCGAAGCGCATGCCCTCGGTGAGCTCGAGCTCGAGACCGAAGGTGTTGCTCTCCTCGACGGTGACGACGCCTTCCTTGCCGACCTTGTCCAGCGCCTCGGCGATCAGCTCGCCGATGGTGCGGTCAGCGGCCGAGATCGAGGCGGTAGCAGCGATCTGCTCCTTGGTCTCGATCTGGACGGCGGCCTTGTGCAGCTGCTCGGTGACGGCCTCGACGGCCGCCTCGATGCCACGCTTGAGGGAGATGGGGTCGGCGCCGGCGGCGACGTTGCGCAGCCCCTCGCGGACGAGGGCCTGGGCGAGCACGGTGGCGGTGGTGGTGCCGTCACCCGCGACGTCGTCGGTCTTCTTGGCGACCTCCTTGACGAGCTCGGCCCCGATCTTCTCCCACGGGTCCTCGAGCTCGATCTCCTTGGCGATGGAGACACCGTCGTTGGTGATGGTCGGCGCGCCCCACTTCTTCTCGAGCACGACGTTCCGGCCCCGCGGGCCGAGGGTCACCTTGACGGCTTCGGCGAGGGTGTTCAAGCCGCGCTCAAGACCGCGGCGGGCGTCCTCGTCGAACGCGATCAGTTTGGCCATTGCGGTGTGGTCCTCCGGTATTGGGCGCCACCGCCGCGCTGGTCGACAGCGGCGGCAGCAGGACTCTTTCCTCGGCCAGGCTCGGTGCCCGCGACGGACGACTGCACCCGGGTGGGGGTCAGCCTCACCGTCCCGACCTTTGGCACTCGACGGCGTCGAGTGCCAAGACCGTGTTTAGCACTCTCGGGGGGAGAGTGCAAGAAGACCTGCTCAGCGCCGCACGATCAGTTGCTCGGCTTGATGGTGATCGACGTCGGCGGGGCGTTCAGCGACGACGTCGGGTTGGTCTGCGAGTCGCCGCCGGGGCCGACCGGGATGTTCGGGGCCGTCGTCTGGCCACCGCCGCCGCTGTCGTCGCCGTTGAACAGGAAGATCGCGCCCACGACCAGGCCGGCCACGACGACCAGCCCGAGGACGATGAAGATCCACTTCTTGCCGCCGCTGCTCTTCGGCTGGTGGAACGCGCCGGCGCCGCCCGCGGGCATCGGCGGGCGCAGGCGCATCGGGTCCTGGCCGTAGCCGGGCGGTGGCCCCTGCGGCGGCATGCCCGGCTGCTGCGGGTAGCCGTAGCCCTGCGGGGGCATGCCCTGCGGCGGCATGCCCGGCTGCTGCTGCGGGTAGCCGTACCCGGGCGGCGGGCCCTGCGGCGGCATCCCCTGGGGCGGTGGCCCCTGCGGACCGCCAGGACCTTGCGGCCCCTGGCCGTAGCCGGGCTGCTGCTGTCCTCCGTACGGGTGCACGGGGGCCCCCTCTCCCTGCGGTGCGCTGTTCTGGTGCGGCCCCTGTTGTACCTGACCAGGACGGTGCGGCGCGGGAACTCCACCCGAATTGGACCCGGGCGGGCCCGGCGGGGTGTCGGACGTGGCCAGCTGGCCGAGCGCGCGGCGGGCGGCCGCGACCATCTCGACGCAGCTCGGGTAGCGGTCGGCCGGGTTCTTCGCCATCCCCTTGCGGACGACCTCGTCGATCGACGGCGGCAGCGCGACGGCGCGCGAGATCGCCGGCGGTTCGCCGTTGAGGTGCCCCTTGATCACCGTCGGCACGTCGCCCTTGAACGGCGGGCTCCCCGTCAGGCACGCGTAGAGGACGCACGTCAGCGCGTACTGGTCGGTGCGCCCGTCCAGCGGCTCGCCGCGCAGGTGCTCCGGCGCCGCGTACGTGGGCGAACCGAGGAAGTCGCCGCCGCGCGTCCGGTGACCGGTCGCACCGCGGCGCGTCAGCCCGAAGTCGGCGACGTAGACGTGCTCGCGCGACGTCTCCTTCTTCGTCACGAGCACGTTCGCCGGCTTGACGTCCAGGTGGACCAGACCACGGTTGTGCAGGGTGTCGAGGGCGTCCGCGACCTGGTCGAGCATCGTCAGGGCGCGCGCGGGCGCGATCGGGCCGCCGGCGATCAAGCCGGCGAGGTCACCGCCGTCGACCATCCGCATGGCGATGTACAACATGCCGTCGAGCTCGCCGAAGTCGTACAGCGGCACGACATTGGCGTGGTCGATCGCGGAGGTGTTGCGCGCCTCGTCGACGAACCGCTCGCGGAACTCGGCGTCGGCCCCGAGGTGGTCACCGATCACCTTCAGCGCCACCTTGCGGCCGAGACGCACGTCCGTGGCCTTGTAGGTGACGCTCATGCCGCCCTTGCCGAGCACCCCGTCGATGCGGTAGTTGCCCAGCCGGCGACCGGTGAGGTCCCCCGACACATCGCCTGTCACGCCCGCAGCCTAACGCCCCAGGTTCGGCGCTTGCCGGGGGTTCGCCGATCAGGTGAGCGAGTGGCTACGAAACCTTCCGCACGTCGGCTGCCTGGCTACGACCGTCGCGGCCGGACTGCACTTCGAACTCGACGCGATCGCCTTCGTCCAGAGTGCGGAATCCTTCGGACTGGATGGCCGAATAGTGGACGAAGACGTCCGGCCCCTCCGTGGATTCGATGAACCCGTAGCCCTTTTCCGAGTTGAACCATTTGACGGTGCCGACAGCCACGGCGCCCTCCCTCAGCACAAAGGATCCGCTGGCCCGAGCGGATGCCAGCGGCGGAAGTGCCAATCACGCTACCGGAATTATTGTCCGCGGCAATGGGCAATTCGTCCGAAGATCACGTGCCCGAAAGGCGTCTGTTCCGCGCGTGCACGAGCACGGTCCCCGGCCCCGCGAAGTCGACGGCGAGCCCTTCACCGCTGCGCAGCGACTGCGAGCCGCCCGGGTCGAGCGCCCGCAGGCGGCACTGGACGGTGTCCGGGTAGGCCAGCAGGTAGTCCGGCCGGACCGTGACCAGCTCGCCCTTGCCCAGTTCGAACGCGTCCACCGGGCCGGGCGCGGCCAGCACGAGCGGGCCGGTTCCGCTGTAGTGCTCGAGGAACCCCGAGTCGGCGCCGAAGAGCTGCTGCAACGGCGTCCAGTTCGGGTCGTGCCGGACCGTCGAGGGCCTTACCAGCACCGCGTCGCGGTGCACCGACCAGCCGGTGCTGCCGCCGACGTCCAGCGGGTAGACGTCGCCGGGGCGCAGCGGCGCGAAGTCGATCCAGCCGCCGTCGGACGGCGCGGTGTAGACCACCGCCGTCGCCTTGCTCGCGCGGACGCCGCCGCGGCCGGCCGGGGTTTCGGTGACCCCGAACCGGCTGGCGAGCAACGTCTCGGGTGCCGCCTGCACGGCCTCGCCCGGGTCCAGCAGGACGCGGGCGACGCCGAAGCCGGGCGTGTGCCGGGTCTGGACGCGCATCAGCGGGAGGGGACGTGGGAGATGATCCAGTTCACCAACGCGGACGGGTTGCGCGTCTGCGTCATGATCTGGCCCGGGCCGACGAAGTCGAACACCAGGCCTTCGCCGCTCTTCATGGACTGGATGATGCCCTGCGCGACCTTCCGGATCTGGTACTGCACGGTGTCGGCGTACGCGACCACGTGCCCGGTGTCGACGGTGACCATCTCGCCCTGCTGCAGTGTGATGGTCTCGACCGCGCCGTAGCAGGAGACGAGCAGCTGGCCCTGTCCGGTGGCGTGGGTCAGGAACCCGCCCTCGCCGCCCATCAGGTTCTTCATGCCGCCCCACTTGGTCTCGGTCTGCACGCCGTGCGACGACGCGAGCCAGCAGCCGCGGGTGACGGCCCAGCCGGTGCGGCCGTCGAGCGGGATCACCTGGATGTCACCGGGCAGGTTGGCCGAGACGTCGACCCAGCCGCCGTTCTGCGGCGCGGTGAAGGTGGAGATGAAGAAGGACTCGCCGCCGAGGAAGGCGCGGCCGAGCCCCTTCATGATCCCGCCCTGTGCCTGCGACTGGACCTGCACGCCGTAGCTGGTGGCCATCATCGCGCCGGATTCCACCTGGCACGGCTCCCCGGGCGCCAGCATCAGCCGGGCGACGGCGAACGAAGGCTGTTGACGGACCTGAACCTGCATGCTTGCTCCCCATCGGCGTGCTCGTGACGGGCAGAGTCTTGCACGAGCCCGAAAGGCGGGGAGGATGGTCCGGTGATCTCCGTCGACGACTACCGCGACCGCGTCGCCGAACTGCTCGGCACCGCACCCGCGGCCACGCTGCCCCTCGCCGCCGCGGCCGGCCTCGTGCTGGCCGAGGACGTGCGGGCCGGCGTCTCCCTGCCGCCCTTCGACAACTCCGCGATGGACGGCTACGCGGTCCGCGCCGCCGACGTCACCGCGGCGCCGGTGACCCTGCCGGTGGCCGACGACATCCCGGCCGGCCGGGTCGACTTCCGGCCCCTCGAGCCGGGCACCGCGCACCGGATCATGACCGGTGCCCCGCTGCCGCCCGGCGCGGACGCGGTGGTGATGGTGGAGGACACCGACGGCGGCACGGAGACCGTGACGATCTCGGCGCCTGCCCGCGAAGGCGCGCACATCCGGCGGACCGGCGAGGACGTCGTGGCCGACAGCGTCGCCCTGCACGCCGGGACGGTCCTCGGCCACTCCCAGCTCGGCCTCGCGGCCGCGGTCGGGCTGGCCGAGGTCCGGGTGCACCGGCCGCTGCGGGTGCTGGTCGCCTCGACCGGCACCGAGCTGATCGACGCGCCCGCCCCGCTGCGGCACGGCCAGATCTACGAGTCCAACAGCGTGATGCTCGCCGCCGCGATCCGCGCCCTCGGCTGCGAGGTCGACGTCGTCCGCAGCGTCGTCGACGACGTCGAGGAGTTCCGCAAGGTCATCGAGCCGAAGCTGGCCGACGCCGACCTGCTGGTGACGTCCGGCGGCGTCAGCGCGGGCGCCTACGAGGTGGTCAAGGACGCGCTGACCGGCCAGGGCGTCGAGTTCGCCAAGATCGCGATGCAGCCGGGCGGGCCGCAGGGCTGCGGGCGCTGGCAGGGCGTGCCGGTGGTGACGTTGCCCGGCAATCCGGTGAGCGTCCTGGTGTCGTTCGAAGCGTTCCTGCGCCCGGCGCTGCTGACGGCCATGGGCCACACCGACGTCTCGCGGCGGCGCGTGCGGGCCCGGCTGACGGAGGAGATGAGCTCGCCCGCCGGCCGCCGCCAGTACCGCCGGGGCGTGTTCACGCCGTCCGACCGCGAGGTGACCGGGATCGTCGGGCCGCGCGGCGGGCCGGGGTCGCACCTGCTGGCCGCGTTCACGCAGGCCAACTGCCTGATCGTGCTGCCGGAGGACGTCACTTCGGCAGCGGTCGGGCAAGAGGTGGACGTGCTGCTGCTCTGACCGGGAACTCGCGCAGCTTCCGGTACGGCGCGAGCAGCGGCAACGCGACGATCAGCGAGCCCGCGGCCACCCAGAGCGTCTCGCGGATGCCGATCGCTTCGCCCAGCACGCCGCCGAGGACGCCGGCCACCGGGATCGAGCCGTAGTTGACGATCGACATGCTCGAGTTGATCCGGCTGAACAGCTCCGGCGGGCAGTACTGCTGCCGGAACGTCGTGACCAGCACGTTCGCGGCGACGACACCGGCGCAGACCCCGAACAACGCGAGCACGAACGGCACCAGGCCCCAGCCCGGCTCGCTCAGCGGCCCGAGCAGCAGCATCGGCGCGGCGAAGCCCTCGCACAGCAGCCACGCGCGCGCGGCGCCGAAGCGCGCGGCGAGCCGCCCGGCCGCGGCCGCGCCGAGCACCCCGCCCGACGCGGCCAGCGCCAGTACCAGCCCGACCAGGCCGGGCGCGGTGCCGAGCGTGCGGGACAGGAAGACGATCTGGATCGAGCTGTACCCGGTGAGGGCGAGGTTCGAGACGGCGCCGAACGTCATCAACGACCGCAGGTACCGGTCGCGCACGACGAACCGGAGGCCCTCGGCGATCTGGCTGCGCATCGACGCCTTCGGCTTCGGCACGACGGTTTCGCGCGCCCGGATCGCCCGCACGCACAGCACGGAGACGCCGAAGCTGACCGCGTCCGCCAGGATGCCGCTGACCGGGCCGAACACCTGGGCCAGCAGCCCGGCCACGCCCGGCCCGGCGACCTGCGTCGCGGACTCGCTGCCCTGCAGCTTCGCGTTGGCTTCGAGCAGTTCGTGGTCGCGCGCCAGCACCGGCAGGTAGGCCCGGTAGGCGAGGGTGAAGAAGACCTTCGCGACGCCGCCGAGCAGGGCGGCGGCAAGCAGGTACGGCAGGGTCAGCAGGCCGAAGGCGGCAGCGAGGGGCACGCTGCCGAACACCACCATCGAAACGGTGTTGCAGACCTGCATCACCGGGCGCTTCGGCAGCCGGTCGACCCAGGCGCCGGCCGGCAGGCCGATCACCAGCCACGGCAGCCAGGCCACCGCCGTCAGCAGCGCGACCCCGAAGGTGCTCGCCTGCAGCGTGACCACCGCGACCAGCGGCAACGCCGTGCTCGCGACCATGCTGCCGAGCATGCTGGTCGTCTCGCCGGTCCAGAGCAGCCGGAAGTCCCTGTTCCCCCAGAGCCCCTTCACGGCTTGCCCAGCGACGCCCGTGCGGCGAAGAAGACCGGCCGGCGCTCGACGGCGTCACCGGGTTCGGTGCGGTTCTCGAACTCGCTGATCAGGAGGAAGATCCGCTCGTTCAGCTCGTCGAGCTCCGCGCGCGAGAGCCGCACCCACGTGTCGATGCTGAACGGCGCGCCACGCCACTCTTCGGGGTAGCTCTCCCGGTTGGCGATCCATTCGCGGGCGACCGCCACCTGGTGGTCGAGCACGAGGACTTCGGCGGCCTCGGCGACCGGGTCGCCGGGGAAGTCGGCCGCGGCCCACCGCAGGGTCTTCGCACTGCGCTTCCACCACCGCTCCCGCTGGTCGCGGGCCAGTTCCGGGGCCTCCTCGACCAGCTTCGCCGCGGCCAGGACCTTCATGTGGTGGCTTACGTTGCCGACCGCCTGCCCGGTCTTCCCGGCCAGCATCGACGCGGTCGCGGGGCCGTCGAGGCGGAGCAGCTCCAGGAGCCGGCGGCGCAGCTGGTGCGACATGGCCGCCAGCACCTTCGAATCCCGGATCTCCCGGATGTCGTCGCTCATGACGCACAAGAGTAGTTGTACAAGAATAATTGCGCAATGACTCTTGTACAACTGCTCGCGTAAGCTCCCGCCATGGGTTTCGTCGCGTGGGTGATCTTCGGTGCGATCGTCGGCTGGGCCGCGAACCTGGTCGTCGGCGGCCGGGCGCGGCGCCGGCAGGGCTGCCTGGTCAGCGTGCTCGTCGGCGTGGTCGGCGCGGCGCTGGGCGGGCTGGCCTACCGGCTCGCGACCGGCCAGGAGAAGACGTTCGACTTCGACTTCCCCAGCTTCGGCGTGGCCGTCCTCGGCGCCGTCGTGCTGCTGGCGATCCTGCGGCTCGTGAGCGGGCTCGGCCGTCGTCCGAGTGACCGTTGGTAACTTTTCCCGGACGAATCGTGATCGACAGGCCTTCAGCCGCTAGACTGCTTCGTCACGCGCATTGCCCGGTGGCCGGGTGCATGCGCCGTCGGGGGGCGGATGCACCCGGCCCCCATTTCTCTTCGCTTCGATGACGACGTCGACGGCGCGCACCGGGTCCACCAGCGACGGCAGCGGCACCTCGTCGATCTCCGCGCGCCACGCACCGAACAGCTCGGCCAGGCGAGCGTCGGCGGGATCGCGGTGATCGGTCATCGTCCCTCACAGGTCGGGCGGGGCAGCGCCCCGAACGGCGTCAACTACTTAGAGTCATCGGTGAAATCGACCTTCCGTTACCGGGATGTGGTCGCTCCCACCCTTCGCGGTGACCCCCTCGCGGAGGAGCCACCGAGGGGGACTCGGACACGCTCACCTGGGGCAGCGGTAGCGTGGTGGCGCCCGTACGCGGCTGCCGGACCCCGGCGCCGACCCGTTCTTCCGACACGAAACCAGGGGACCCGACCATGAGCGGCACCCGGCCGGAGCCCGCCGGCAACCCAGTCGCGCACGCCGTCCAGCTCGCCCGCGAAACGCTGCCCCCGATGCACCCCGCCGGTCGCCCGTTCGTGGCGGGTGGCGCGGTCGCGACGCTGGTCGCCCGCCGGTTCTCCAAGCGCCTCGGCGTCGTCGGCGCGCTCGCGACCGTGGCGATGGCCGCGTTCTTCCGCGAGCCGAAGCGGGTCCCGCCGCCGCGCGACGGCGTCGCGCTCGCGTCGGCCGACGGTCTCGTGTCGCTGATCGAGGAAGCCGTCCCGCCAGCCGAGCTCGGCCTGCCCGCCGAACCGCGGATGCGCGTCTCGGTGTTCCTCTCGGTGTTCGACGTGCACGTCCAGCGCGTGCCGGCGAACGGCGTGATCGAGCGGGTCGCCTACCGCCCCGGCAAGTTCCTCTCCGCCGACCTGGACAAGGCCAGCGAGGACAACGAACGCAACTCCGTGCTGATGCGCACCGAAGACGGCCACGAGCTCGTCGTCGTGCAGATCGCCGGGCTGGTCGCGCGCCGCATCCTCTGCGAGATCCGCGAGGGCGACAAGGTCGGCGCCGCCGCGACCTACGGCATCATCCGCTTCGGCTCGCGGGTCGACCTCTACCTGCCGCCGGGCTCGCGCGTGCTGGTCGCCAAGGGCCAGCGCACGGTCGGCGGCGAGACCGTGATCGCGGAACTCCCTGCCTCGCCGGCGAAGGGCTGATCGATGGTCCGCGTGACCACCCCCGGCGTGCGGTTGCTGCCGAACGCCATCACCGTGCTGGCGCTGTGCGCGGGCCTCTCGGCCGTGCAGTTCGCGCTGACGAAGAACTTCGCGATGGCGATCGCCTCGATCGGCATCGCCGCGGTGCTCGACAGCCTGGACGGCCGGATCGCCCGCCTCCTCGATGCGACGTCGAAGATGGGCGCGGAGCTGGACTCGCTGTCCGACGGCATCTCGTTCGGCGTGGCCCCGGCGCTGGTCGTCTACGTCTGGCAGACCGGCGCGGACCGGATCGGCTGGGTGGCGTCGCTGATCTTCGCCGTCTGCATGATCCTGCGCCTCGCGCGGTTCAACACGCTGCTGGACGACACCGAGCAGCCGCCGTACGCCAGCGAGTTCTTCGTCGGCGTCCCGGCCCCCGCGGGCGGCCTGCTGGCGATGCTGCCGCTGGTGGCGTACCTCCAGTGGGGCGAGGGGTGGTGGTCCTCGCAGTACGTCGTGTGGGCGTGGACGATCGCGATCGCGGCCCTGCTGATCAGCCGCATCCCGACGCTGTCGCTGAAGACGGTCAAGGCCCCGGCCAAGGCGATCGCCCCGCTGCTGCTCGGCGTGGCCCTGCTGGCCGCGGCGATCATCCAGTTCCCGCTGGTCGCGCTGCTCGTGGCGATGATCCTGTACCTGGCGCACATCCCGTACTCGGTCTACCGCCACCGCTGGCTGGCCGCGCACCCGGAGGCCTGGACGGTCCCGCCGCGCGAGCGCCGCGCGATCCGCCGGGCCCGGTCGTCCCGCCGGCTGGGGCTGCGTCCCCCGCTGCGCCGCCGGGTCGCGGGCGCGGCGATGCGCGCGGTCCGCTTGCCGCGCGAAACGGTCCGGACGCCCCGAGGCAGCGAGAACGGCCAGGGCCCGCGCCGCCGCTCGTGGCGCCAGATCGGCCTGCGCCGCAAGTAGTCCTCAAGTCCGCGGGCCGCCGATCAGCAGGTCCAGCTGGTAGCCGAAGTCCGGCACGCAGTCGCCCGACTCCAGCGCGGGCAGCGCGCGGTGCAGGCTCGGCAGCGCTGCCGGCGTCACCACCCGCCGGACCACGACCCAGCGCGGCTTCCGGCCCCGCCGCTCGCCCGGCCGTGCGGGACATCACCTACTTCGACGCCTGGGAGCGCACCGGATCGCTAGGGTGAACGGCGTGAGCCACCCCCAGATCACGCTGACCGTCCGGCACACCCCGTCCGCGCTGGACACCCGCCGCGGCGTCGTGCGGCTGCACCCCGAAGTCCTCGACGCGCTGGGCCTGCGGGCCTGGGACGCGGTGCACCTCACCGGGGCCCGGGTCAGCGCCGCGCTCGCCGCGCCCGCCGACGAGGCCGGGGTGCCCGGGGTGCTGCTCACCGACGACGTCACCATGTCGAACCTCGGGGTCACCGAGGGCTCGGAGGTCGTGGTCGCGCCGGCCGAGGTCGCCGCGGCGAGGACGGTGACCGTCGCGGGGTCACGGCTCGCCAGCGTCTCGGTCAGCCCGCACGTGCTGCGGCTCGCGCTCATCGGCAAGGTGCTGACCGTCGGCGACGCCGTTTCGCTGCTGCCGCAGGACCTCGCGCCGACGCCGGGGTCCGACCCGGCCGGGCTGCGCGGTCAGCTGTCCCGGGCGATCGGCGCGACCTGGACCAACGAGCTGCTCACCGTCACCGCGACCGAGCCGGGCGGCCCGGTCGCGGTCGGACCGTCCACAGTGGTCGTCTGGCGCGACGGCGCGCGACCGGCCGCCGAGCCCGCCGCGCCCCGGACGGCGACCGCGCTGGTGCGCACCTCCGCCGTGACCGCGGCCGAGGAGTGGATCGATGCGGAGATCGTCGAGGACGAGGTCGCCGTCGAGGAGGTCGTCGAACCGGCCGTCCCGCTGGCGGACCTGATCGGTGCCGAAGCCGCCGTGCGCAAGCTCGGCGAGTGGTTCGACCTGGCGTTCCACCGGCCCGAGCTGCTCGCGCGGCTGGGCGCGCCCGCCCACCTCGGCGTCCTGCTGTCCGGGCCCGAAGGTGTCGGCAAGGCGACGCTCGTCCGGTCGGTCGCGAACGAGGCCGACATCCGCGTGGTGCCGCTGGCCGCGCCCAACCTCGCGGTCCTGGACCCGAACGTCGCGGTCGCGCGCCTGCGCGAGGCGCTCCGCTCCGCCGAGGGGCCCGCGGTGCTGCTGCTCACCGACGTCGACGCGCTGCTGCCCGCGGCTTCCCCGCCGCCGGTCGCCACGGTCGTGCTGGAAGAGCTGCGGACGGCCCTGCGCCGCGGGCGGTTCGCCGTCGTCGCGACGACGGCCCGTGCGGAGTCCGCTGACCCGCGGCTGCGGGCCGCCGACCTGCTGGACCGCGAGCTCGGCCTGGCGCTGCCGGACGCGAAGACCCGGCGCGAGCTGCTGAACGTGCTGCTCCGCGACGTCCCGCTCGACTCGGGCATCGACTGCGGCGTCCTCGCCGAGAAGACGCCCGGGTTCGTCGCGGCCGACCTGATCGCACTGCGGCGGGACGCGGCGCTGCGGGCCGCGCTGCGCCAGCGCGACACCGACGAGCCGCGGATCTCCCAGCAGGACCTGCTGGACGCGCTGGCCACCGTCCGCCCGGTGTCGATGTCCACTTCGGACAACCTGGCCACCGGCGGGCTGACCCTGGACGACGTCGGCAACATGGTCGACGTCAAGCAGTCCCTCACCGAGGCCGTGCTGTGGCCGCTGCGGTACCCGGACTCGTTCGCCCGGCTCGGCGTCGAGCCGCCGCGCGGGGTGCTGCTGTACGGGCCGCCCGGCGGCGGCAAGACATTCCTGGTGCGGGCGCTCGCGGGCACCGGCGCGCTGAACGTCTTCGCGGTGAAGGGCGCCGAGCTGATGGACAAGTGGGTCGGCGAGTCCGAACGCGCGGTGCGGGAGCTGTTCCGCCGGGCCGCCGAGGCCGCGCCGTCGCTGATCTTCCTGGACGAGATCGACGCGCTGGCCCCGCGCCGCGGGCAGTCGTCGGACTCCGGCGTCGCGGACCGCGTGGTCGCGGCGCTGCTCACCGAGCTCGACGGTGTCGAGCCGATGCGCGAGGTCGTCGTGCTGGGCGCGACGAACCGGCCGGAGCTGGTCGACCCGGCGCTGCTGCGGCCAGGCCGCTTGGAGCGGCGCGTCTACGTCCCGCCGCCGGACGCCGAGGCCCGCGCCGCGATCCTCACGGCCAGCTCGAAGAACACGCCGCTGGCCTCCGATGTGGACCTCGCCGAGGTCGCGTCCACTCTGGACGGTTACTCGGCCGCCGACTGCGCCGCGCTGATCCGCGAAGCGGCCCTGACGGCCATGCGCGAGTCCCTGGAGGCCCGGGAAGTCACGGCGGCGCACCTGGACGCGGCCCGCAAGACGGTCCGGCCCAGCCTCGACCCGGCCCAGCTCGCGACGCTGGAGGCGTACGCGAAGACGCAGGCCGGGGAGTGAACGAAGGGGCCATCACCCGATGGCCCCTTCCGGTCAGCTGCCCTTGTGGCCGGACTGGTATTCCTTCGTCACGATCACTATCAAGCCGGGGCTCGCGCTCTCGATGCCCGGGAAGCGCGGCTCGGCCTTGATGCCGAACTCCTGGGCGAGCTGCTTGGCCGCGGCTTCCTCGTCGGTGCCCGGGCGGTAGAACGCCGTCGTCGTCGGGATGACGCCCTGGGAGTAGTTGCTGACCTCGTTGACGTTCCAGCCGCTGCCGCGGAAGTCCTCCGCCGCCCGGTCCGCCAGGCCCTTGATCGTCGAGTTGTTGAAGACCCGGACGGTCACCCACTTGTTGGACGCCTGCTGGTCACCGGGCTGCCCCGGCTGCCCCTGCGTCGGCTGGCCGGGCGCCGGGCTCGTCGGCGACGGCGGCGTGGGCGAGGTCGGGTTCGTCGAGGTCGACGGCGGCGTGGCCGTCGACGAGGTGGCCGGCGGCGCGGACGTGCCGCCGGAGGTGCCCGGCGGCGTGGACGAAGTACCGCTCGGCCCGGCCTCGTTGGAGCCGTCGCCGCTCAGCGCCGTGATCCCGCCGACGACCGCCGCGACGATGGCGACGCCGATCAGCACGACGCCCGCGGCCTTCATCGGCCGGGACATACCCGAAAACACACTCATTTCAGCTCGATCCCCAGTCGCCGGGCGCCACGCTTGCGCTGACGGGCGGCTCGCGTCTTCTGCAGCCGCCGCACCAGCATCGGGTCGGCTTCGATCGCCTCCGGCTTCTCCAGCAGCTTGTTGAGCAGCTGGTAGTAGCGCGTGGCGGACAAGTCGAAGCGCTCGCGGATGGCGTTCTCCTTCGCCCCGGCGTGTCGCCACCACTGGCGCTCGAAGGCGAGGATTTCGACCTCGCGTTCGGTCAGGCCGGGCACGGGCTTCGGCGGCGACGGCTGCGGCTCAGCCATCGACTCCGCGGCGTCCATCCGAGTCCCTCTCAATCGGGCGTATGGCGAATCAGACCTAGCTCTTCCGCGGGCGCCATTCAACCACGGAAGCGGCCGCCGACGTGGGCATCGACCCCGGCGCGTCACGGTCTGATGCAGGTCTACCAGAAGGGTCCGACTAAACTGGCTCGCCGTGACCATCCACCCCATCGTTATCGCCGGCGAACCCGTGCTGCACCAGCCGACCCGGGAGATCACCGAGTTCGACGACAAGCTGAGCACGCTCGTCGACGACATGTTCGAGACGATGTACGCCGCCGAAGGCGTCGGTCTCGCGGCCAACCAGATCGGCCTCGACCTGCGGGTGTTCGTCTACGACTGCCCGGACGACGAGGGCGTGCGCCACAAGGGCGTCGTCGTCAACCCGAAGCTCGAGACGTCGGAGATCCCGGAGACCATGCCGGACCCGGACGACGACTGGGAGGGTTGCCTCTCGGCGCCCGGCGAGTCGTACCCGACGGGCCGCGCGAAGTGGGCGAAGGTGACCGGCTCCGACATCGACGGCAACCCGATCGAGGTCGAGGGCACCGGCTACTTCGCGCGCTGCCTGCAGCACGAGACCGACCACCTCGACGGCTACATCTACCTCGACCGCCTGGTCGGCCGGCACGCGCGCGCGGCCAAGAAGATGCTCAAGCACAACAAGTGGGGCGTCCCCGGCAACAAGTGGCTCCCGCCCAAGACCCCCGAGGACGATGGCGCCGTCATCTGATACCGCGAAGGGCCCCTCGAAGCCGAGGGGCCCTTCGCCGGTTCAGCAGCCGAGGAAGTGGCAGCGGACCACCCGCGGCGTCTCCAGGACCGAGCCCGCCTTGACGTCCCAGGCGAGGCGGACGTACTGGGCGTGCGTCCAGGCCAGCGGGGTCGCCGAGTTGTTCGGCGTGCCCGGCGGGAAGCCGGTCTGGCCGGACGGCGCGTTCTCGTCCCACACCTGCTCCGGCATGGTCTCCGCCGAGCTGCTCACCCGGCCGAGGTCACGCAGCCGCCGCGCGGCCGAGGCCGGGTCGCCCAGCGTCAGCTCGTACTCGCCGCGCTCGCCGGCGAGCAGCGGCCACAGCCGGCCGAACGTCGTGCGGCTCTCGGCCGGGAACGTGTAGTCCCACGGCGAGCCGTCGGCCTGCTCGCCGTAACCGTCCTTCGTGTACCGGTGCCAGAACTGCCCGGTGGGCGTGGTGAACGCGATGTCCTTGTCGGTGACCTTCACGCTGTTCTCGATCACCGGGTCGTCCGCCCGGTAGATACCGAGCCGGACCAGGTCGAGGAAGCCCGCGTCGGTGACCGCGCGCTGGTCCATCGTGACGCTCGAGTTGCCGAGGTTGTACTTCGTCGGAGCGTTGGCGTTCGCGTCCTTCGTGAGCCGGACGAAGTACGGGTCCTTCGACAGCGGCCCGTTCGTGGTGATCGTCTGCTTGGGCAGGTCGGCCTTGAACTTGTCCGCCGCGGCGAGGTACCGGGCGGCGTCCGCCGTCGCGCCGTTGTGCGAAGCCAGATCCGCGGCGCAGACGAGCCCGGCGATCACCGACGCGATGGTCGACGGGGACCAGCCGTCCTGCTCCTCCCAGCGCTCCTGCTGGGTGTACGGCGCCGGCTGCCCGTCCGGGCCGACGTAGCCGATGATGAAGTCGGCGGCCTTCCGGACGCCGGGCCACAGGTCGGTCCGCCCGAGCTGCTGGGCCAGCACGATCGGGAAAGCGGTTTCGTCGAGCTGGATCGACGTCCAGTACGGCACGCCGTCGACGCGGCTGTTCTGCGGCATGTGCCCGTCGGCCTGCTGCTGCGTGCCGAACATGTAGCTCACCGCGCGGTTCGCGGCGGCCTGGTCGCCGCCGGCGGCCAGGCCGGTCGCGATCTGGTAGAGGTCGCGCGGCCAGACCAGGTGGTAGGTGCCGGACGGCGACCACTCCGGGTCGTTGTTCCCGAACCGCCACGGCATGCTCGGCGACGCGATGAAGGCGCCCGGGTGGTGCTTGTCCTCGCTCGCGGCGAGGGTCAGCATCGACGCTTTGTAGAGGTCGCGTTCGGCGTCGGTCTTCAGCGACGACGGCGGCTTGCTGATCCCCCGCAGGTACTGCGCCCAGCCGCGGTCGTACGCGCGCGTGATGTCGCGGACGCCGCGTCGCTGCGACGCCTGCGCGCTGCCGAGCGCGTCGGCGGCCTTCGCGCCCATGCCGAGCGCGAGGGTGACGTGCCGGTTCCGGACGCCGTCGGCGTTCGTCTGCCCGGTCAGCAGGACGTTGCCCTTGGCGGCGGTGTCGTAGGTGTTCAGCTTGAAGGTCTTGGTGAGCTGCGTGTTCCCGTCGGACGAGCCCGCGTAGCCGACGCTGGTCTTCGTGAAGGCGGGCTTCGCGACCAGCGCGGCGGCGTTCGTCGCGTCCTGCGCGGTGAGGGTGTCACCCTTGCGCGCGGCCGAGTCGTCGGAGCCGTCGTTGGTCAGGTCCGGGTCGGCGACCGCGTAGAGCTGGTACGGCCGCCCGGTGAGCGACTGGAAGTCGACGTCCACCAGCACGGTCGTGGCGGCCGGGTCGGTGACGTAGGTCTTGCGCAGGCGCCAGCGGTGCTGGTCGTCGGTGATGGTCTGCTCGTAGGTCAGGCTGTCGTCGTCGGTCCGCCGGACCTGCTGGGACTTCGCCGAGTGGTCGATGTCGGCGAAGCTGCGGCCATCGGTGACGACGAAGTTCATCGACCGGACGCTCGGTGTCGACAGGTCCGGGTAGTAGACCTCGGACAGCTGGCCGCCTTGGAGCGTGAACCAGACGTTGGACGAGCGGTCGTGGGCGGTCCCGAAACCGGTCTTGTTCGCGGGCAGCCAGCTCGGATGGGCGCCCGGGGCGCCGGGAGCCTCTCCCTGGGCCACCGCGGTCGCCGGGATCAGGCCGGTGACCAGCAGCCCGGCGAGGGCGCCGAACATGAGTTTGCGCATATCAACCCCACAGAAGATCGCTTCTGCACCGTTACAGAAGCGCTTTGGGAGTCTGCCGCCGAATCTTCACCGGCGCATGGTCCGATCCGGTGAACCACTGACCGTCACTGGTCCGGTAACCCGCTTGCCCACCGTGTCCGGTTCGCGCACGCATCGGGCGATGCCGAACCTGCTCGCGTTCATCCCCGCCGCGTTCCTCATCGCGATGGTCCCCGGGCCCGCCACGGTCATGCTGATCAAGCAGTCGGCCCGCGGCTCGAAGCGCACCGCGTTCGCGACCATCGCCGGCATCGAAGCCGGCATCGCGTTCTGGGGACTCGCGGCGGTGTTCGGGTTGACGGCGTTGCTCGCCGCTTCCCAAGCGGCGTAAGATATCCTGCGCTTCGCGGGCGCGCTCTTCCTGATCCGCCTGGGGATCAAGGCCCTGTTCTTCCGGAGTTCCGGCGAGGAGAAGGAAATCCGGCCCGGCGCGAGCTTCCGCTCCGGTCTCGTCACGAACATCGGCAACCCGAAGGCGGGCGTGTTCGCGCTGTCGTTCCTGCCGCAGTTCGTCCCGGCGCACGCGGGCACCGGCGCGCTGCTGGTCTGCGTCGCGGCCTGGATCGCGGTCGACGTCAAGAAGTGGCTCGAGCGCACCTCGGGCGGGCTGCTGGTCGGCTTCGGCATCACCGTCGCCCTCGAAAGCCGAGGTTCACCAGCAGCGAACGGACTTCCCGCCGAACCGGGCGCACACTTGTAGTACCTGCAACGGTGTAATCGAGGTGCCCCATGGACGACGCGATGGACGCCTACTCGCGCACGGTGAGCACGGTCGCGAAGACCGTCACCCCGCACGTCGCCGGGGTCCAGCTCGCGCGCGGCAGCGGGTCGGCGGTCGTCTTCGCCGACGACGGCCACCTGCTCACCAACGCCCACGTCGTCAGCGACCACCGGCGTGGGGCCGCCACCTTCGCCGACGGCAGCGAGGTGCCCTTCGACGTCGTCGGCGCCGATCCGCTGTCCGACCTCGCCGTCCTGCGGGCGCGCGGGGAGACGCCGCCGGCCGCGGCGCTCGGGGACGCCGACCGGCTGGTCGTCGGGCAGCTCGTGGTCGCCGTCGGGAACCCGCTCGGGTTTTCCGGGACCGTCACCGCCGGGGTCGTCAGCGCGCTCGGGCGGGCGCTGCCGGTGCGGCACGGGCGCACCACCCGGTTCGTCGAGGACGTCATCCAGACCGACGCCGCGCTCAACCCCGGCAACAGCGGCGGCGCGCTCGCCGACTCCACCGGCCGGGTCGTCGGGGTCAACACCGCCGTCGCCGGCTTCGGGCTCGGGCTCGCGGTGCCGATCAACGCGACGACCCGCCGGATCATCGACACGCTCGTCGTCGAAGGCCGGGTGCGGCGCGCCTACCTCGGCGTCGTCGGCGTGCCCGCGCCGCTGCCGGACGACGTCGCCGAGCGCACCGGGCAGCGCGCCGGGCTGCGGGTGCACGAAGTCGTCTCCGACGGGCCCGCGGACCGGGCCGGCCTCCGGGCGGGCGACCTCGTGCTCACCGTCGGGCGCACCCGCGTCTCCGACGCCCAGGGCATCCAGCGGCAGCTGTTCGCGGAAGTGATCGGCACCGCGCTCCCGATCACCGTGCTGCGCAACGGAGCCATGGTCGACGTGTACGCGACCCCCGCCGAGTTGGTCGGGTGAGGTGACCGGACTTGAGTATCCCGACCCGGCGTGGCATGGTCGGGGGCACAACACCAACGCGGGAGCTCGCGCCATGGCGGGCTGAGAGGGTGACTGGGGTTTCTCCCGGCGTCACCGACCGCATGAACCTGACCGGGTAATGCCGGCGTAGGGAGTGAAAGTCGTTGACGACGCTGGAAAACAATGCTGCGCTGAACGTCACGACGGGGCCGATCACCGGGTCCCGCAAGGTGTACCACCAGACCGAGTCCGGACTCCGGGTTCCGGCCCGCCGGATCGACCTCTCCAACGGCGAACACTTCGACGTCTACGACACTTCGGGCCCGTACACCGACCCCGAAGCCTCGATCGACGTCCACAGTGGACTGCACCGGCTGCGCGCCGGCTGGGCCGACGGCCGCGAGCACAACACCCAGCTCGGGTGGGCGAAACAGGGCGTCGTGACCAGGGAAATGGAGTACATCGCCGCCCGCGAGCGCGTCGACCCGGAGTTCGTGCGGGCCGAGGTCGCCGGCGGCCGCGCGGTGATCCCGGTCAACCGCAAGCACCCCGAGTCCGAACCGATGGTCATCGGCAAGAACTTCCTGGTGAAGATCAACGCCAACATGGGCAACTCGGCCGTCTGGTCGTCGGTCGAGGAAGAGGTCGACAAGATGGTGTGGGCGACCCGCTGGGGCGCCGACACGATCATGGACCTGTCCACCGGCAAGCGGATCCACGAGACGCGCGAGTGGATCATCCGCAACTCGCCGGTCCCGGTCGGCACCGTGCCGATCTACCAGGCGCTCGAAAAGGTCAACGGGGAGCCGGAAAAGCTGTCGTGGGAGGTGTACCGCGACACCATCGTCGAGCAGTGCGAGCAGGGTGTGGACTACGTCACCGTGCACGCCGGCGTGCTGCTGCGCTACATCCCGCTGACCGCCCGGCGCGTCACGGGGATCGTCAGCCGCGGCGGGTCGATCATGGCCGCGTGGTGCCTCGCGCACCACCAGGAATCCTTCCTGTACACGCACTTCGAGGAACTCTGCGAGCTCCTGCGCCAGTACGACGTCACGTTCTCCCTCGGCGACGGCCTGCGCCCCGGCTCGATCGCGGACGCCAACGACCGCGCCCAGTTCGCCGAGCTGGAAACCCTCGGCGAGCTGACGCACATCGCGCGCTCGCACGACGTGCAGGTGATGATCGAAGGCCCCGGCCACGTGCCGATGCACAAGATCAAGGAGAACGTCGAGCTCGAAGAGAAGCTCTGCGGCGAAGCGCCGTTCTACACCCTCGGTCCACTCGCGACGGACATCGCGCCCGGGTACGACCACATCACGTCGGCCATCGGCGCGGCCCAGATCGGCTGGTACGGCACGGCGATGCTGTGCTACGTCACGCCGAAGGAGCACCTCGGGTTGCCGAACCGCGACGACGTCAAGACCGGCGTGATCACGTACAAGATCGCCGCGCACGCCGCGGACCTCGCCAAGGGCCACCAGTACGCGCAGGAGTGGGACGACGAGCTGTCGAAGGCCCGCTTCGAGTTCCGCTGGAACGACCAGTTCAACCTCTCGCTCGACCCGGACACCGCGCGGTCGTTCCACGACGAGACGCTGCCCGCCGAGCCGGCCAAGACCGCGCACTTCTGCTCGATGTGCGGGCCGAAGTTCTGCTCGATGCGGATCACGCAGGACGTCCGCAAGTACGCCGAGGAGCACGGTCTGTCCACTGTGGAGGCCATCGAGGCCGGCATGGCGGAGAAGTCGGCGGAGTTCTCGGACGCGGGGAACAAGGTCTACCTGCCCGTGGTGCAGCCGTGACACCCCGGACCGCCCTCACCATCGCCGGCTCGGACTCCGGCGGTGGTGCGGGCATCCAGGCGGACCTGCGCACGTTCTTCGCGAACGGCGTCCACGGGCTCGTCGCGCTGACCGCGGTCACCGTGCAGAACTCGCTGGGCGTGCAGGGTTTCACGGAGATCCCGGCCGACGTGGTCACCGCCCAGATCAAGGCGGTGGCGTCCGACATGGGCGTCGACGCGGCGAAGACGGGCATGCTCGCGACGGCCGAGATCATCCGCTCGGTGGCGAAGACCCTGGACGAGCTCGGCCTGGACTTCCCGCTGGTCGTCGACCCGGTGGCGGCGTCGATGACCGGGCACGCCCTCCTTCGTGAAGACGCGCTGGAGGCGATCCGCACGGAGCTGTTCCCCCGTGCCACGCTGGTCACCCCGAACCTCGACGAAGTCCGGCTGTTGACCGGGATCTCCGTCGTGGACGCGGCCACCCGGCGCGCGGCGGCCGAAGCCCTGCTGGAGTTCGGCTCCCGCTGGGTCCTGGTCAAGGGCGGCCACCTGGTCGGCACCGAAGACTGCGTGGACCTGCTTTCGGACGGCCGCGAGTTCATCGAGCTGAGCGGCCCGCGCTACATCACGGAGAACACCCACGGCGGCGGCGACACCCTGGCGTCGGCGATCACGGCGTCGCTGGCGAAGGGCAGTTCGGTACCGGACGCCGTGGCGGCGGGGAAGAAGTTCATCGAGCGCTGCGTCGCCGATTCCTACTCGCTGGGCGCGGGCGTGGGCCCGGTCTCGCCGTTCTGGGTACTGGACCGCTCGTGAGGGTGAAACAGGGTTAGAACCCTGTTTCACCCTCACGAGGGGGTCAGCGGGTCGTGAGGCGTGGGGCGTCGACCGCCCAGTACCAGTTGTTGCCCGCCGCGTACAGGCGCCACGTGAAGCGCGCCGCCGTCGCGCCCGCCGGGACGGCCACCGAGGTCGTCGTCGGCTGGGCCAGGACGTCGCCGCCCTTGTTGGCCGTCGACGACTCCGGGCCGTACGACAGCACCGGGCGCTCCGGGCCGCCGTCGAACGAGACCGTCAGCGCGCCGCGCTGGGTGCCGTCCTGGCGGTAGTGCGAGATGAAGCCGACGTCCACAGTGGACTTACCGGACACCGGCAACGTCGGCGAGACGAGCGAAGAGTCGAACGTGCCGAGAGACGAGGGCGATCCCTTGTCGTCCCACTCGTCCGGGTCCGCCACCGCGAACACGCCGCGGGCGCGCACGTTGGCTTCCCGCTCCTGGCCCGGCGCGGTGCGCGTCCAGAAGTCGTCCGTCGTGAACGCCCAGCCCTGCCATTCGGTGCCGCCCGCGGGCATGCCCGACGCGGTCCGGACCGTCCAGCCCGCAGGCGCGTCGTGCGTCCAGCCCAGCACCGAAGCCGGGACGCCGCTTTCGTCCACACGGGACTTCAAGACCGCCGAATCGAAGGCATCCGCCGGCACCGTGCCCAGCGCGTAGCCGTCCGAAGGCGCGGAAAGACCCAGGTGCCGCAGCGCCGTCGGGGCGACGTCGACGATCTTGGGTGCCACCGCCGGCGTGCCCGCGGGCACCGCGCCGCCCGCCGCGACCACGAACGTCATCCGCTCTTCGGGGCTGTCGCCGCCGTGGCCGCCCGGGCCGGTGTGGCCGTGGTCGGTGGTCAGCGCGATCAGCCAGTCCTCGGCGGCGTACGTGGCCCGCGAGCTGATCGCCGACAGCAGCCGGCCGATCAGGGCGTCGTCTTCCCGCAGCGTCGCCGCGTACTCCGCCGAGTCGGCGCCGTGGGCGTGACCGGCTTCGTCGGTCTGTCCGAAGTAGACAAAGGACGCATCCGCCCTGTCCCGCGCGAGGTGCTTCTCCGCGTCGGCCGCGAGCTGCGGGTCGGTGTTCTCGTAGCCGGCGCTGTCCCCGTCGAGGACGTACTTGCGGTCCTGCCCGGTGCGCAGGATCTTGTCCCCGATCGGCTTCCAGTCGACCGCCGCGTACGTGTCCAGCGCCGGGTTCGCCGACTCCGCCCTGGCCAGCCAGCTCGGGTACGCCGCCAGGTTGTTGCCGGTGAACGCGTTGTCCTTCACGAGGTGCTTGTCGGGCCAGACGCCGGTGAGGATGGACGACCAGCCCGGCCCGCTGAGCGTGGGCGCCATGCCGCTGCCGTAGAGCGAGCTGCGCGACGAGTACCCGCGCCGGACGAGCGCGTGCACGTTCGGGGTGTCGGCCGCGAGGAGCTTGTCGAACCGCGTGCCGTCGAGCCCGATCACCAGCACCTTGGGCGTCTTGGCCGCGCCCGCGGCCACGCCGGTGGTCAGCCCGGCGGCCGCCACCAACGCCGTGACCAGGCAGAACAGTCTCCGCATGAACCCTCCAGAAAATTGGTTCGGACGAGTTATCCGGAGGTTAGGGAGCGACGGCGACCACGAGGTGAACGCCCGGCGAAACCCGGCGAGCCATCAGCGGACCGGCTGCAGCTCCCGCCCGTCGTACTCCGCGCGGGCCGTGCGGATGCGGCCGAAGTTCGCCTGCGACCACGCGCTCAGCGCGACCAGGTGCGCGCCCACCTCGGCCCCCATCTCCGTCAGCGCGTACTCCACGGTCGGCGGCGTGGTCGGGTACACCGTGCGGGTCAGGAAGCCGTCGCGCTCGAGCCGGCGGAGGTTCTGGGTCAGCATCTTCTGGCTGATGCCGTCGACCGCGCGACGCAGCTCGCCGAAGCGGTGGGGGCCGCGGGCCAGCGCGCCGAGCATCAGCGCCGTCCACTTGTTGGCCAGCAGATCCAGCACTTCGCGGCACGGGCAGTTGCGAAGGTACACGTCCCAGGTGGTTTCCATCGGGTACCTACTCCACTTCGAAGTGCCTTCTGGCGAAAAGTGACGAACACTCCGAGTATAAGACGCAACCCACGAACGAAGGAGTGAAGGAATGCGCATCGTGACCCAGCAGGCCCTCGGCGGGCCGGAGGTGCTCCGCGTCACCGAGGCACCGCGGCCGGAACCCGGGCCCACGGAGGTCCTGGTGCGGGTGCGGGCCGCCGGGATCAACCCCGTCGACTGGAAGGTGCGGGCGGGCGGCGGGTTCCTCGGCGAGCCGCCGTTCACCATCGGCTGGGACGTCGCCGGCGTCGTCGAACAGGCCGGCTTCGGGGCCACCGGCGTCCGGGAGGGCGACGAGGTGCTCGGCATGCCGTGGTTCCCGCGCCCGGGCAACGCCTACGCGGAGTACGTCACCGCGCCGTCGCGGCACTTCGTGCGCAAGCCCGCCGTCCTCTCGTTCGCCGAGGCCGCCGCGCTGCCGCTGGCCGGGCTCACCGCGTGGCAGGGACTGGTCGACGTCGCGGGAGTCCACGAGGGACAGCGGGTGTTCGTCGACGCCGCGGCCGGCGGGGTCGGGCACCTCGCCGTGCAGATCGCCAAGGCGCGCGGGGCGCACGTCATCGGCACGGCCAGCGCGGGCAAGCACGACCTGCTGCGCGAGCTCGGCGTCGACGAGCCGATCGACTACCACGACGAGAACGCCACGACGTCCGATGTGGACGTCTACTTCGGACTCGTCGGCGAGGCCAGCGACCTGCGCTGGCTCCCCGCGATCAAGCCGGGCGGCCTGCTGATCGGCGTGCCCAGCGGGGTCGCGGACCGCGTCGAAGCGGCCGCCGCCGAACGCGGTGTGCGCACGAGCCGGATCCTCGTCGAACCCGACCGCGGCGGGCTGGCCGGCCTCGTCGAGCTCGTCGAAGCCGGTCAGCTGAAGGTCCGCGTCGAACAGGCCTTCCCGCTGGAAGACGTCGCCAAGGCGCACGAGCTGGGTGAGTCCGGGCGCGTGTCCGGGAAGCTCGTGCTGACCCTCTAACCCCGGGCGACCACCTGCGGCAGCACGGTCGTGAGCCCGGTCCAGTCCGCGGTGACCACCGACGCGTGCTGCTTCGCCAGGTCGGCGACGCGCTGGTTGGCCTGGTCGACTGTCGGGTTGTGGGCGTCGATGGCCGGCGCGACGTTCTGCGCGTCGGTCATCACGACGTAGTAGTGGTTGGCGTCGTACCACCACGGCCCGGTCTGCGTCACCCACGTGTTCGCGTCGCCGTCGAACACCACGAACCACGGCTTGAGGTCGGCGGTGTACTTGTCCCGCGGGTCACCGCCGGCCGCGCCGTGCACGGTCGGGAAGATGTTCGCGTCGCCGAGCTTGCCGGCGTTCTTGAGCCCGACCAGGTACCGCGCGTACTCGACGTCGGTCTTCAGCGTGTCGGTCGGGTTCCCCTCCTCGACCGTGCCCGGGATGATCTCGGTGATCACCCGGCCCCGCAACGCGTCCACCGACGGCCAGTTGTCCGCTTTGGCCGCGTCGTCGAGCGTGCCGTAGCCGCCGAGCAGCTCGGCCGGCCGGAAGGCGACGCTGCCGAGGTGCGCGCGGAACGTCGCGTCCAGCTCGTCCGGGCCCATCCCGGTGTTGTCCGAGAAGCCGGTCTTCATTTCGAGCTTGAGCGTGATCGGCGTGTGCCCGGGGTGGGCCGCGAGCCAGATCCGGATGTCGTCGAGGCAGTACTCCAGGTTCTTGTTCTTGCCGCCGCTGTACAGCTGCGACGCCGAGGTGGCCGCGACGCAGTTGTTGCTGTTCCCCAGCGGGTTCGAGTGGCTGACCTTCCACTCGTGGGTGAAGAAGTCCGGCCAGACGTCCAGCTCGATCAGCGACGAACCCGCGTCGAGCGCCCGCGCGAGGTAGTCGTAGGCCGCCGGGTCGTAGGTGTTGTGCACGCCGACCGTCGTGACGTGGGAAAGCTTCGGGCTGTCCGCGTTGGCCGCCGTCGCTCCGGAGAGCACGAGCGCGGCCGTGAGGAGTGCCACCGAGGAGAGCTTCATCCAGGCTCCTTCGCCCCGTGAACTGGTGAGTAGCCCACACAATGTGCCACCGTGGTTGACTCTTGATGAAGCAAAAGAGGCTGATTGGCCTAGACCAGAAGTCGGGAAAACACCATGACGACGAGCCTTCCGACCGCGTTGACGATCGCCGGGTCGGACTCCGGCGGCGCCGCCGGGCTGCAGGCGGACCTGCGCACGTTCCTGACCTGCGGCGTGCACGGCCTGGTCGCGGTCACCGCCGTCACCGTCCAGAACACCCTTGGCGTGCACGACCGCGCCGACCTGCCCCCGCACATCGTCGCCGGGCAGATCGAGGCCGTGGCGGCGGACATGGGCGTCGGCGCGGCCAAGACCGGCATGCTGGCCTCGGCCGAGATCATCCACGCGGTGGCGGCCGCGTGCGACGAGGCGTCGATCGGCCGGGACGCCGAGATCCCCTTCGTCGTCGACCCGGTGGCGGCGTCGATGCACGGCCACCCGCTGTTCGACGAGGCGGGCCTGCACGCGCTGCGCGACGAACTCCTCCCGCGCGCGACGGTGCTGACCCCGAACCTCGACGAAGTCCGGCTGCTGACCGGCCTGACGGTGACCGACCGCGAAGGCATGCACACCGCGGCCGTGGTGCTGCACCGGATGGGCCCGCGGTACGTCCTGGTGAAGAGCGGCCACCTGCAGTCCGACCCGGAGTGCGTGGACCTGCTCTTCGACGGCTCGACGTTCGTGGAGCTGCCGGGCAAGCGCTACTCGACGCCGCACACGCACGGCGCGGGCGACACGATGGCGTCGGCGCTCACCGCCGGGCTCGCGAAGGGCATGCCCGTGGTCGAGGCGGCCCGCTACGGCAAGTGGTTCGTCTCGCACGCGGTCGAGCACGCCTACCCGATGGGCGCGAAGGTCGGCCCGGTTTCGGCCTTCTGGCGGCTGGCGCCGGAGGAGCGCTGAGTACCCGCCCGGCTACGATCCCTGCGTTTACTGATCCTTGACCCAAGCAGGGGGCGGCCTTGACCGGACGCGAGCGGGCGGCGAAGGTCCTCGAAGACCGCCGCTTCCAGAACTTCATCATCGCCGTGATCGTCTTCAACGCGGTCACGCTCGGCATGGAGACCTCGACGTCGATCATGGCCGGGTACGCCGGCCTCCTGCACGCGCTCGACCACATCGCGCTGGGCATCTTCGTCACCGAGCTGCTGGCGAAGTTCTACGCCTACCGCGGCCGCTTCTTCCGCGACAACTGGAACGTCTTCGACCTGCTGGTGGTCGGCATCGCGGTGATCCCGGCGACCGGGCCGTTCGCGGTGCTGCGGTCGCTGCGCGTGCTCCGGGTGCTGCGGCTGATCTCGGTGGTGCCGTCGATGCGGAAGGTCGTCTCCGGGCTGCTCGCCGCGATCCCCGGCATGGCCTCGATCGCCGCGCTGCTGGCGCTGATCATCTTCGTGGCCGGGGTGATGGCGACGAAGCTGTTCGGCGCCATCGACTCGGGCGACTTCGGCGACCTCGGCACGTCGCTGTTCACCCTGTTCCAGGTGATGACCGGGGAAGCCTGGCCGGACATCGCGAAGACGATCATGGAACAGGCGCCGATGGCGTGGATCTTCTTCGTCGTCTACATCCTGGTGTCCAGCTTCGCGGTGCTGAACCTCTTCATCGCCGTCGTGGTCAGCGGCATGGAGGACGAGCTGCGCCAGGACATCCGCGAGGAAGAGGCGAAGCAGGCCGAAACCCAGGCGGCCGCGAACCGGGAAATCCTCGACGAGCTCCGGGCCCTGCGCGCGGAGCTCGCCGAGCTGCGACAGCAGGCCGCTTAGCGGAACGCGGCCGCGTTGCGGGCGGCCCAGTCCGCGAAGGTGCGGGGCGCGCGGCCGAGGACCCGTTCGACGTCGGGGCTGACGCGCACCTCGGCGGGGCTCGGCGAACCGAGGATGTCCAAGGTGTCGTCGGCGAGCTCGGCCGGCATGCTCCGCGTCATGCCCGCCTTGGCCTCTTCGCGGGTGAGTTCGTGGAACCGCACCGGCGAACCCAGCGCGGCGGCGATGGCCGCCGCCTGCCCCCGCGGTGTGATGACCTCCGGCCCGGTCAGCTCGTACGCGCCGCCGGAGTACCGGTCGTCCAGCAGGCAGGCCGCGGCGACCTCGGCGATGTCCGCCGGGTCGATGATCGGCACCCCGGTGTCGCCGAAGGGCGCGGCGACGACCCGCTGCGCGCGGACGCTTTCCGCCCACCACAGGGCGTTGGACGCGAAGCCGCCCGGCCGCAGGATCGCCCAGTCGACGCCGGATTCCCCCACCGCGTCCTCCAGCTCGCGCATCGCGACCCGCGTGGCGCCGAAGGGCCTGGTCACCACGCCCAGGGTGGACAGCAGGACGATCCGGCCGACCCCGGCGCGCGCGGCCCGCTCGACGATGTCGGCAGGATTCGCCCCGACGGCGTGCAGGTCGCCCGACAGCAGCAAGAACAACGCCTTCGCGCCGGCCAGCACCGGCTCGAGACCGGCGGGTTCCGCCAGGTCGGCCACCACGTGGCGGACGCCGTCCGGCACCGGCGCGGCGTGCCGCGACACCGCCGTCACCGGCTGCCCGGCCTCGGCCAGCGCCCGCGTCAGCGGCGCGCCCACGTTCCCGGTAGCCCCGGTCACCACGATCATGAACAGCTCCTTCGTCCGATTTCCCGAGTGCTCGGAACGGTAGGAGCGGAGCTAACTTCTGGTAAGTACATACCTTTGGGTAAGCTCAGGACATGACCGGAGGCCCGCAGCTCACCCCGGCCGGCACCGAGGCCCGGTATGAGGTGTTTCACACCGACTGCCTCGCGCGGGACGTGGTCGGCCACGTCACCAGCCGGTGGGGCATCTGGGTGCTGATCTCCTTGCAGCGCACCGACCTCAGGTTCTTCGAGCTGCGGGAGAGCATCGAGGGCATCAGCGAGAAGATGCTCGCCCAATCGCTGCGCGCGCTGGTCCAGGACGGCCTGATCTGGCGGCGGGTCGAGCCGACGACGCCGCCGCAGGTCACCTACGGGCTGACCGAGTTCGGCCGGGACGTCGGCGAACCGCTGCTGGAGCTGTTCGACCGGATCACGCGCCGGCTCGCGGACTAGCTCAGTCGTCGGCGATCAGGGCCTCGAGCGCCGGGATCGCCGCCGTCAACGCCTCGCGGTGCTCGGGCGACAGCCGGTCGAGGCGCCGGTTCAGCTCCTGCACCCGCGTCGACCGGACGCCGGAGACGAGCCGCTCGCCCTCCTCGGTCGCCTTCGCCAGCCACGCCCGGCGGTCGACCGGGTCGGACTCGCGGCTCACGTAGCCGGCCTCGACGAGGGACGCGATGATCCGCGACATCGTCGCCGCGGCGACGCCCTCCTTGGCCGCGAGGTCGCCGAGGCGGAGCTGACCGGAGTTCACGAGCGTCGCCAGCGCCGAAATGGCGCCGTGGCCCGGGCCCGGCACGCCGGCTTGCCGCAGTGACCGGGACAGCCTTCCGACGGCCAGGTACAACCTGCCCGAGACGTCCTGGACCGATGTGCTCGTCACGGCTGGCTCCTTCTGCCCTGCCCCGCCGCCGGTGCGCCGGAAAGTGCCGTCCACCTTACGGGTCCGGGGTGCGGGTTCGGCGTCAAGGGACCTCGGTTCACCGGGGTGGACTCGACGCTTTCGCCCAGAAGCGCTGCGGCACCCGGCCCGCACCGCGAGCCAGGTGACCGGCCACGACGGCCGACCGCATCGCCGACGCCATCCGCTCCGGATCGGCCGCCCGGGTGACGGCCGTGGACAGCAGGACAGCGTCGCAGCCGAGCTCCATCGCCAGGGTCGCGTCCGACGCCGTGCCGATTCCGGCGTCCAGGATCACCGGCACGCCCGCTCGCGACACGATCAGCTCGATGTTGTGCGGATTCCGGATGCCGAGCCCGGTGCCGATCGGCGCGCCCAGCGGCATCACCGCGGCGCAGCCCGCCTCTTCCAGGCGCAGCGCGAGCACCGGGTCGTCGTTCGTGTAGGCGAACACGGTGAACCCGTCGGCGGTCAGCCGTTCGGCCGCGTCGAGGGTTTCGATCGGGTCCGGGAGCAGCGTGCGGTCGTCGGCGTGCACCTCGAGCTTGATCAGGTCGGTACCGAGGGCTTCCCGCGCGAGCTGCGCGGTGAGCACCGCTTCGGCGGCCGTGCGGCAGCCCGCGGTGTTCGGCAGCAGCCCGATGCCGAGCCGCTTGAGCAGTTCGAGGACACCGGAACCGCCTTCGGCGTCGGCGCGGCGCATGGCGACGGTGGTCAGCTCGGTGCCGGAGGCGACCAGTGCGCGTTCGAGCACGGCGAGGTTGGCCGCGCCGCCGGTGCCGATGATCAGCCGGGACGACAGCTTGGCGGTGCCGATGACCAGCGGTTCTTCGTCCACTTCAGCCTCCCTGGACCGCGGTGAGCACGTCCACGCCCGCGCCCTTGGGCACGGTGGTGGCCGCCCAGTCGGCGCGGCGGACGACGACGCCGTCGACCGCCACGGCGATCCCGGGCCGCTGTCCGCCGGACGCGTCGAGGACGTCGGCGACGGTCGCGCCGTCCGGGAACTCCGTCCACTCGCCGTTGAGCTTGATCTCCATCACACGTGCTCCTTCTGGTGCAGCCGGACGGGCGAAGCCGCCTCGACGCCTTCGGGTGGCTCCTCCCCCTCGAGCCAGGCGACCACGGCGGCCGCGGTCACGGGGGCCATCAGCAGGCCGTTGCGGTGGTGCCCGGTCGCGGCGAAGACGCCGTCGTCCAGCACACCGATGTAGGGCAGCACGTCCCGGCTCGCGGCCCGCAGCCCGGCGGCGGTCTCGGCCAGCTCGTACTCGGTGATCGCGGGGAAGACGCGTTCGGCGCCTTCGAGCAGCTCGCGCACGCCGCGCGCGGTGACGGCCCGGTCGAAGCCCGCCTCGTACTGCGTGGCGCCGAGGACGAGCTCCTGCTCGCCGCGCGGGACGAGGTAGATCGGCCGGCCCTCGACGACGGCCCGCACGGTGTGCGCGGGCGGTGGCAGGCAGCCGCGACGCGGCTTCAGCCGCAGGATCTCGCCCTTGAGCGGCCGGACGGCCCCGGCCAGCTGCGGGTGCAGCCGCCCGGTCCAGGCGCCCGCGGCGAGCACGACGGCTTCGGCGTCCGGCAGCGTTTCGACGCGCTCGCGCACGAACCGGACGTCGTGGTTGACGCAGGCCGCGTACAGCGCGTTGAGCAGTTTCCGGTTGTCCACGGCCAGGTCGCCGGGCACGTGGAGTCCACTTCGGACGGACCCGACGCCGGGTTCGAGCCGCTTGGTCTCCCGTGCGGTCAAGCGTTCGGCGGCGCGGCCGATCGAGTGCAGGTAGCCGGCGAGGATGTCGAGGTGCCCGGCGTCGGCGCTGTCGAACGCGACGACGAGCGTCCCGTGCCCGGCGAGGCCCGGGTCGACGCCTTCCCGCGCGAGGTCGCTCGCGAAGCCGGGCCAGCGTTCCAGCGAAGCTTCGCCGAGGCTGAGCACGTCTTCTTCGCCGGGCCAGGCCTCGGTGACCGGGGCCAGCATGCCCCCGGCCAGCCAGGACGCGCCGCCGCGGGCGGGCTCGGGATCGTGCACGGTGACGTCGTGGCCCGCCTTCGCGGCCCGCCACGCCGCGGACAGGCCGATCACGCCGCCGCCCACCACTGCCAGGTTCGTCATGGGATCACGCTCCCTGCGCCGGCATGACCCGGATCAGGTTCCACGGTCGGAGCGGCAGCTCCCTCTCAGCCCGTGCCTCGGGCTCCCGTGCGGACTCCCTCACCCTAACTCGCGCGGTACGGTCGCCGCTATGCCCGCCCTCTCCGGTGACAAGATCCGCGCCCGCCTCGACGCGGCGCGCCTGTACCTGTGCACGGATGCCCGCACCTCCCGCGGCGACCTGGCTTCGTTCGCCGACGCGGCGCTGGCCGGCGGTGTCGACGTGATCCAGCTGCGCGACAAGACCGGCGGCGCGCCGCTGGAGGCCGCTGCCGAAATCGCGGCGCTGGAGGTGCTGGCCGAGGCGTGCGCCCGCCACGGGGCGCTGCTGTCGGTGAACGACCGGGCGGACGTGGCACTGGCGGTCGGCGCGGATGTGCTCCACCTCGGCCAGGACGACATCCCGGTCCCGCTGGCCCGCCGCATCCTCGGCGACGACGTCGTGATCGGCCGCTCGACGCACTCCCTCGACCAGGCGCTGTCGGCCGCGGCGGAGCCCGGGGTGGACTACTTCTGCACCGGCCCGTGCTGGCCGACGCCGACCAAGCCGGGCCGCGACGCACCGGGCCTCGACCTGGTGCGCGCGGTGGCCGGCTGGGCCCCGGAACGGCCGTGGTTCGCGATCGGCGGCATCGACGGCGACCGCCTGCCTTCGGTGCTGGACGCCGGCGCGTCCCGCATCGTCGTCGTCCGGGCCATCACGGAGGCCGAGGACCCGGCCGAGGCGGCCCGCGCGCTCCGCTCCCACCTGGTCTGAGCCGGATGCGCTGAAGGCCACCATCACGGCACCTGGTGCCCATGGTGGTGGCCTTCAGCGGCGTTACGGGGTCGGGGTGGTCGCCGCGCCTTGGCTGGTGGGCGGGGTGGTGGTGGCCGGGGCCGAGGTCGACGGCTGCTGCGTCGACGTGCTCGGCGTGGTGGTCGGGGTCTCCGACGAGGTCGTCGGGGCCGTCGACGTGTCCGACGGGGTCGTGGTCGTCTCCGTCGGGGAGACCTGGGTGTCCGTCGGGGTCGTGGGCGTCGTCGACGGGGTTGTGTCGGGGTGACCGCCGCCGCCGAAGATCTTGCCGATGCTCGTGCCCGTGCCGCCGCCGATCTGGGTGCCCGTCGCCGACTCGAAGCCGACGATCGCCAGGATCGCCACCGCGAACGCCGCCACGCTGGTGCCGATGATCAACGGCCAGCGCAGTTTCCGCAGCCGCGAGGGTCCGGCCTCCTCGGGTTTCGGCAGCTGGACCGTGGGTTGTTCGGTGAGCGGCAGCTCTTCGGGTTCGACCGCCCCGCGCCGCCGGATCCCCGACGTCGCCAGCACGCGGGCCTTGAGCGCCGCTTCGCGCGTGCGTTGCAGCGAGCGCAAGTACAGCTCGCCGCCGACCGTCGACACCACGCTCGCCACGCCCGCGCCGACCACCGTGCCCGCCACGCCGAGCGTCGAGCCCAGCAGCGCCGCGGTCACCGCCGCGAGCGCCGCCGCCGCCACCTGGGCGATGCGAAGGCCCGACTTCTCCTCCGTCTTTTCTTCGGAAGCCGCTGAGTTCTCCTTTGTCATGATCCCGATCCGGTAGTCCGTCTTCTCCCCTTGTCCAACGGTTAAGGCGCGCGAGGAACTCCCCTCGTTGCCGCGGCGTGAGGAGGACCACTCCGTCTGTCCACAATAGACACTCCAAACCGAACGATTTCTTGACATACTCGGCACATGGAACTGGTGACGATCTCCGACATCGAGGCCGCCGCGAAGCGCGTCGAAGGTGTCGCCGTGCGCACGCCCCTGTTGGTCCAGACGTGGGATCCCCGCGGCACCCTGTGGCTCAAACCCGAGAGCCTGCAACCGATCGGCGCGTTCAAGGTGCGCGGCGCGTTCAACGCGATCGGCTCGCTCGACGACGCCGCGCGCGAACGAGGTGTCATCGCCTACTCGAGCGGCAACCACGCGCAGGCGGTCGCGTACGCGGCGCAGCGGTACGGCGTGCCCGCGGTGATCGTCGTGCCGGACGTCGCGCCGCGGATCAAGGTCGAGGCCACCCGCGCGTACGGCGCCGAGGTGATCGAGGTGCCGATCGGCGAGCACGAGGCGAAAGCGCGTGAACTGGCTGCCGAACGCGGGCTGACCCTCGTCCCGCCCTTCGACGACGCGGCCATCATCGCCGGGCAGGGCACCGCGGGCTTGGAGATCGCCGAAGACCTGCCGGCGGTCGACGTCGTCCTGGTCCCCATCAGCGGCGGCGGGCTGGCGGCCGGCGTCGGCACCGCGATCAAGGCCCGCTGCCCGCGGGCGCGGGTGATCGGCGTCGAGCCGGCGCTGGCCGCGGACGCCGCCGACAGCCTCCAGCGCGGCGAGCTGGTCCGGTGGCCGCAGGCCGACCGCGCCCGCACGATCGCCGACGGCCTGCGCTCACAGCCGTCCGAACTGACCTTCGCGCACCTGCGGGAAGTAGTGGACCAGATGGTCACGGTCACCGAGGACGAGATCCGCGAGGCCGTGCGCGTCCTGGCCCGCAAGGCCCGCCTGGTCGCCGAGCCCAGCGGCGCGGTGACGACGGCGGCGTACCTCTTCCACGCCGGCGAGCTGCCGGCCGGCAAGACGGTCGTCCTCGTCTCCGGCGGCAACGCCGACCCGGCGATGTTCGCGGAGATCCTCGCCGGCTGACCCCCCGCCCCAAGCGCCCCAATGTGGCGTTGGTTGCGTCCAGCGCACCGAACGCCACATTGGGTGCGTCTGACGCACCGAACGCCACATTGGGGCGCTCCGGGCTAGGAGCCGGCGACCGGGGTCGCGCCGCCGCGGACGTGCGTCGGCGGGCCCTCGACGCCGCAGTGGTAGCACTCGCCCAGGTGGGGGCACTCGTCGTCGGGTTTCGCCGTCGGCGGGGGTTCGAGGACGCCGTTGTGGATGCCCAGCGCGATCAGGCCGCCCGCGATGGCCAGCGCCGCGCAGATGATCAGCGCCGTCCGCCAGCCCGCGGTGAGCGCCACCGGGTCCGCGTACGCCTCGCCGGTCAGCCCGGCCGCCGCGGGCAGCACCGCCACCGCCAGCAGTCCGCCCGAGCGCGCGATCGCGTTGTTGACGCCGGAGGCGACCCCGGCGAAGCGGTCCGGGGCCGCGGCGAGGACCGTCGCGGTCACCGGGGCCACGACCGTCGCCAGGCCGAGCCCGAACACCACCACCGCGGGCAGCACCGTGCCGAGGTAGGACGCGCCGGGCGCGATGCGCAGCATCAGCAGCATCCCGATGCCGACGACGATCGGGCCGACCACCAGCTGCGTGCGCGGGCCGATGCGCTGCGCGAGCGCGCCGGAGCGCCCCGAAAGCAGCAGCATGACGACCGTCAGCGGCAGCCCCGCCAGCCCGGCCGCGGTCGGCGAATAGCCGAGCGACACCTGCAGCTGCATGACCAGCAGCATCATCACCCCGCCGAGCGCCGCGTAGACGACGAACGTCAGCGCGTTCGAGAGCGTGAACGTCCGGTCGCGGAACAGCGAGGGCGGCACGAGCGGTTCGGCCGAGCGGTGCTGGACGAGGACGAACGCGGCCAGGCCCGCGATCCCGAGCAGGCCCGCGACCAGCACGATCGGGTCGCCGATGCCGCGGCCCGGCGCCTCCACCAGCGCGCCGGTCACCCCGGCGAGGCCGACGGCGCCGAGCGCGGCGGCGCCGAAGTCCGGGTGGCCGGTGGCCTCCGGGTCGCGCGATTCGGGCACGAACTTCCGCGCCATCAGGACCACGGCGACGGCGATGGGCACGTTGATCAGGAACGCCAGCCGCCACGACCAGACCTGCACGAGGAACCCGCCGAGCAGCGGGCCGGCGGCGGCCGCGATGCCGCCGAGGCCGGACCACGCGCCGATCGCGCGGGCGCGGGCGTCGTGCGCGAAGGACGCCTGGAGGATCGCGAGCGACCCCGGCGTCAGCAGCGCGCCGCCGATGCCCTGCAGGATCCGCGTCGCGACGAGCATCTCGGTGGACGTCGCGGCGGCGCAGAGCCCGGAGGCGACGCCGAACCAGACGACGCCGACGAGGTACGTGCGGCGCCGTCCGTAGCGGTCGCCGAGCGAGCCGGCGACGAGGATGAGCGCGGCGAGCGCCAGCAGGTACCCGTCGAGGATCCATTGGAGCCCGGCGACGGAGGCGCCCAGCTCGGCGCCGATGCGGGGCAGGGCGACGTTGACGATGGTGCCGTCGAGCATCGCCATGCCCGACCCGAGGATGGTGGTGGCGAGGACGCCGCGCGCGGCGCGCGTCCCCCACCGGATCCCGGTGTCTTCGGTGGCAGTCACCCGGTCACTTCACCGCGACCGGGGACCGCCGTCAACCGGGCCGCTTACGGCAGCAGCGTGGTCACGAACTTGTAGCGGTCGCCGCGGTAGACCGAGCGGGCGAATTCGACCGGCTTGCCGTCCGTGGCGAACGAGTGCCGGGTCAGCATCAGCACCGGCATGCCGACGTCGGCGCCGAGCATCTCCGCTTCCTGCGGTCCGGCGAGCGACGTCTCGATCGTCTCTTCGGCGCGCTCGAGTTCGACCCCGTAGTGCTCGCGCAGAACGGCGTACAACGAGCCGCCCGCCGAGACGTGCTTGCGCAGTCCGCGGAAACGGCCGAGCGGGAGGTGCGTGGTCTCCAGCGCCATCGGCTGGGAGTCCGCGAGTCGAAGGCGTCGAAGGCGAAGAATTTTCGCACCCGTGCGGATTCCGAGGAGCTTCGCGAGGTCACCCTCGACCGGCAGCTCCTCGACTTCCAGGAGCTTCGACGACGGCTTCAGGCCCTGCTTGCGCATGTCCTCGGTGTACGACGACAACTGCAGCCGCTGCGCGAGCTTCGGCTCGGCCGCGAAGGTGCCTTTCCCCTGCACCCGGTGCAGGCGGCCCTCGGCCGTCAGGTCCGCCAGCGCCTGGCGCACGGTGGTGCGGGAGACCGTGAACTCCCCGGCGAGCGCGCGTTCGGTCGGGATCGGCGACCCGGGCGGGAGGACGTCCAAGAGGTCGAGGAGGTGCTGTTTCAGTGCCCAATATTTGGGTTCGCGCTGCCCGCGCATCCCGGCGACGGTGCCCGCCTCGCCCGTGGTGGTGGTCTCCAACATGCCCGACTCCCTATGCCTTCCCTCATCGCACGCCACGTCCCCGTATGAAACGTACCCTTTTCCACCGACGCGCCGCCCCACTAACATTGGTCTAGACCTGACCGACGCCGCCTGAGTCCGGTACATAATGCCGGAGGTGGAGAGGAAAATGATGACCCAACAACGGCCCGGCGAGCACATGGCCGCGGAGATCGCCCAGCAGCCGGACGTCTTGGCGGGACTGGTGCAGCGTCAGTCGGAAATCGCCGGGGTGGCGGAAAAGATCTCACAACGGCCCCCGCGGTTCGCTTTGCTCGCCGCGCGTGGATCGAGTGACCACGCAGCGTTGTACGCGAAGTACCTGATCGAGGTACTCCTCGGCCTGCCGGCCGGTCTGGTTTCCCCGTCCACGGCGACGCTGTACGGCGCCCGGCCCGACCTGCGGGACGTGCTGTTCGTCACGGTCAGCCAGAGCGGCGGCTCGCCTGACCTGATCGAGGTCACCGAAACGGCGCGGCGCCAGGGCGCGCTGACCGTTTCCGTGACCAACACCCCGGACTCGCCGCTGCGGGCGGCGTCCGAGCTCGGCATCGACATCGGCGCCGGCGTCGAGCAGGCCGTCGCGGCGACCAAGACGTACTCCGCGACGCTGATGGCGCTCTACCTGCTCATCGACGCGGTGCGCGGCGGCAAGGCGGCCGACGCCGAGAAGATCGGCGAGCTGGCGCAGCAAACCCTCGACGGCTCCACCGAGGGCGTCCAGCGGGCGGTCGACCGGTACCGGTTCGTGAACCGGGTCCTGACCGCCGCCCGCGGCTACTCCTACGCGACCGCGTTGGAGGCGTCGCTCAAGCTCGCCGAGACGAGCTACCTGGCGGCCCGCGCGTACAGCGGCGCGGACCTGCTGCACGGCCCGGTGGCGGCGGTCGACGACCAGACCGCGGTGCTGGCGGTGACCAGCGCCGGGCACGGTGCCGAAGCCATGCGCGACGTCATCGACGCCGTCGCCAAGCGCGGCGCGGACGTCGTCGCGGTCGGTTCGGCGTCCGCGGACACCCCCGCGGCACTGCGGATCGACGTGCCGCAGACCGTCGAGGAGCTGGCGCCGATCCTGGAGATCCTGCCCGTCCAGCAGATCGCGCTGGGCCTGTCGCTCGCCCGCGGCGGCGACCCGGACAACCCGCGCGGCCTGCTCAAGGTGACCAAGACCCGGTGACCTCCGCGATCGGCGTCGACGCCGGCGGCACGTCGACCAGGGCCGCACTGGTCGACGCCGCCGGCGTCGTGCTCGGCACCGGGCGCGGCGAAGGCGCCAACCCCAACGCGCACGCGCCGGAGGTCGCCGCGGGCCGGATCGCCGACGCGATCACCGCGGCGCTCGGCGGCCGCGACCCCGGCGCCGTGCGCGCGTGCGTCGTCGGCATGGCCGGGGTCAGCAAGCTGAGCGATCCGGCGGTGGCGGCGGTGTTCGACGCGGCGTGGGCGCGGATCGGGCTCACCGGCGTGGTGCGGACCGTCGCCGACGCCGAAGTGGCGTACGCGTCGGCGACGTCGGCTCCCGACGGGACGGTGCTCGTCGCGGGCACCGGCTCGATCGCGGGCCGCATCCGCAAGCGGCGGCTGGCCGGCACCGCGGGCGGCTACGGCTGGCTGCTCGGCGACGAGGGTTCGGCGTTCTGGCTCGGCCGCGAAGCCGTCCGTTCCACTTTGGAGGCTCTCGGCCGCGGCCTGCCCCTCGACGGACTGCCGTCGGCGGTGCTCGCCGCCGCGCTCGGACCGTCCGGTTTGGACGTCCGGACCGACGCGGACCGGCTCGCCGCGTCCCGCGCGCTCATCACGACCGCGAACGCCGAGGCACCGGTCCGGCTCGCCCGGTTCGCCCCGCTGGTGAGCGCGGCGCACGACGCCGGCGAGCCCGCGGCCCGGGAGATCGTCGGCCGCGCGGCCGAGCTGCTCGTCGCGAACGCCCTCGCGGCGCGCGAGCCCGGCGAGTCGACTCCCGTCGTGCTCGTCGGCTCGGTGCTCACCGGCGACAGCCCGGTCGGCGCGCTCGTCCGCCGCGGATTGTCCGGCCTCGAGGTGCTGACCAGCTCCGATGGCGTGCTCGGGGCGGCGTGGCTGGCCGCCGTGGACGCCTTCGGCGAGGGCGCACCGAGACCCACGTCACCGCCTGATTGAGCAAAACGCGGCGCGAAACCGCGAAAACGTCGACTGAACCCGGGTAGGCCGGGTACCGTAGGCAGTGGCCCCCGGACCCTCCCCCCTCGCCGGGGGCCGCCTTATGCCCCGGGTACGTCGTCCGAGCTGGTCTCCGGCGCCAGGCGCAGGCCGGGGTGCTCCGGCGGCAACGCGCGGTAGAGCACCCAGCCGCTCACCGCGACGGTCAGCGCCACGAGCGGCCACGACAGCACCGTGCGGGCCACGCCGAGCGCCACGACCTGACCGGCCCACCACAGCAGGCCGTAAACGACCACACGCAGCACGTACTGGAGCACCCACACCCAGCTCGCCCGCGAGTACGCCTTCAGCAGCACCGCGTCCCGGCGCCAGCGCGCCTTCTGCCCGAGCAGCAACCCGACGACGACCCCGAGCAGCGGCCAGCGCACCACGATGCTGGCCGCCCAGAGCAGCGCGCTGGCCACATTGGACATCAGCTGCAAGAGGAAGAAGTCCTGCGCGCGACCGGTGTGCAGGGCGATCAGCGCGGCCGCGACGACGGCGGCCAGGCTGACCACGAGCGCGCGGACCTTGCCGCCCCGGACGACCCGGTAGACCCCGAGCGCGACGGCGACCGCGATGGCGGCCCCGGCACCCCAGGCGATGGACTGCCCGGCCACGAGCCAGCCGACGACGAAACCGGCGGGCGGGACGCTGGCGTCGAGCGCGCCCCGGCGGCCGCCGAGGATCTGCGCGAGCGACTCACGGGGTTCTCCGGGCACGTGTCCAGCCTGCCGGAAAGCGCCCGGGACGCTCCAAGCAGGGAGATCTTCGCCACATCGGGTGCCGGGTTTGCCTCCGAGTGTGCTGTTTCACGGCATGCCGAAGGTGAAGACTGCGTAATAAGGGAGCGGAGAAGGCCGACAAGATAAGACACTGTTACTCCGGGCTGAACAGCCGGGGTGGCGCGGGGGTGAACCCCGATTGTTAGTTGTGGTGTACAACTACATGTCGGGGAGTCGGTCGCAGGATGGGAAGGGGACCCAACGTGTACGGATTCGACAGCTATGTAGCCATAGGAGACAGCTTCACCGAGGGCCTCAACGACGCCTTGCCGGACGGCTCGTTCCGGGGCTGGGCCGACCGGCTCGCGGAGATACTGGCGGCGGGCCGGACGGACTTCCGGTACGCGAACCTGTCGCTGCGGGGCAAGATGCTCGACGAGATCATGGAAGAGCAGCTCCCGATCGCCCTGGAGCTGAAGCCCGACCTGGTCACCCTCTGCGCGGGCGGCAACGACATCATCGTGCCGGGGGCGGACGTCGACGCGGTGGCGGAGCGCTTGGAGGAGGGCGTCGCCAAGCTGCGCGAGGCGGGCATCCCGGTGCTGATGTTCAACGGCCCGGACACGAAGGTCCTGTCGGTGATGTCGGTCCTGCGCGGCAAGGTCGCGATCTACAACACCCACCTGTGGGCCATCGCCGAGCGCCACGGCGCCCGCATGGTCGACCTGTGGGCGATGGCTCCGCTGCACGACCGCCGCGCCTGGAGCGACGACCGCCTCCACTTCTCCGCGGACGCGCACCGCCGCATCGCCCTGAAGTCGGCGGAGGTCCTGGGCATCCCCGTCGAGGGCGACTGGCGCGAGCCGTGGCCACCGGAGGCGGTGCCGAGCCGCTGGATCGACTCGCGGCGGTCGGACCTGACGTGGACGAAGGTGCACCTGCTCCCGTGGATCCGCCGGCAGCTGCGGGGCGAGTCGATGGGGGACGGGCTGTCACCGAAGCGGCCGCAGCTGGCGCCGTTGGCCCCGTTGACGCCGCTGGCTCCGCTGGACGTGCTCGAGGTGCCGGACAACGCCCAGCAGGCCAGCTAGGGGTTCTTTGCCCGTGAGGGGCACCTTCGTGGCTCTTACGTCCACGGGGGTGCCCCTCATGGCGTTCGGGGCGGGTGTCGGCCGCCGGTCGCAGGTCGCGAATGACTCATTCGGGACGTCGGAGGTCCCGAATGAGTCATTCGCGACCTCTCCAGCCGGGGCGCACGGGGCTCGCGGGTTTCGGCGGGTCTTGAGCGCCACAGCCCGCCCCAGCACAGCCCGCCCCAGCACAGCCCGCCCCAGCACAGCCCGCCCCAGCACAGCCCGCCCCAGCACAGCCCGCCCCAGCACAGCCCGCCCCAGCACAGCCCGCCCCAGCACAGCCCGCCCCAGCACAGCCCGCCCCAGCACAGCCCGCCCTCCCTGGGGGCCGCCCCGTCTCCAGCCTATCCGTCACCACCGACGGAAAGTGCCCGCGCGATCACTGTCCCCGGAGTTGTCCACATGTCGACTTACCTGGGGACAACTTGTGGACGGACCGCCCCAGCCGACTCGCCAACCCGTCCCGCCCGGCTTACAGTCCCCTTATGTCCGGTCGGCGTCGCTGGATCCTCCTGGTCCCGATCGCGGCGCTGGTCACGGCGCTGCTCGCGGGGGTCGTGACCTGGGCGCAGGCCGGGAACGTCCAGCGTGACCTCACCGCCCGGACGCAGGCCGCGCTCGCCGCCGCCGGGTTGCCCGCCGGAAACGTCAGCTTCGACGGGCGGGACGCCACCCTCAACGGGTTCCCGCCCGGTCAGGCCCTCCGCGCCCTCGAGGTCGTCCAGGGCGTCGACGGCGTCCGGGCCGCGAAGTTCGAGGGCGACGTCGTCCCCGTGGCCCCGAGCGCGCCGCCGAGCAGCACGCCGCCCAGCAGCAGCACCAGCGCCCCGCCGCCGACCACGACCACCACCGCGCCGCCGCCGACCGACAAGGCCGGGGTGCAGGCCGAGATCGATCGGCTGCTCGCCGAGGCGCCTGTGACCTTCGTGCCGGACACCGCGCGGCTCACGCCCGAAGGGGAACAGGCCGCCCGCGGGATCGCGATCGCGCTCGCCAAGTCGCCGGAGACCTTCCGGTACCGCGTCACCGGCCACGTCGCCCGCGGGCCCGGCGGCGAGGGCGCCGCGCTGAAGCTGTCCCGGGACCGCGCGCGGGCCGTCGCGCGGATCCTCACCACCAACGGCCTCACGACCAAGCGCGTGACCTACCGGGGCCTCGGCGACACCCGGCCGGTCAGCGGCGGCGAGGCGGACCGGCGGGTCGAGATCACGGTCATCTGAAGGGGTGGTGCCGATGTTGTGGCTGTTCGGGCAGATCTGGCTGTGGCTGATCGTCGCCTTCGCCCTCGGCGCGCTCACCTCGTGGCTCGTCCTGCGGACCTCGAAGCCCACCGAAGCCGCCGAAGCACCCGAAGCACCCGAAGCCCGGTACGAGCCGGAACCCGAGCCGCGGTACGACGAGCCGCTCGCCGCCGAGCAGACGCAGTTCATCCCCGCCGCGTGGGCGCAGGGCCCGCCCAAGGAGCACCACGAGGCCGAGGACGAGCCCGAGCCGGCCGGTCACCGCGAAGGGCACCTGCCGCTGCCACCGCAGCGCGGGGCCGAAGCCGAGGACTGGCCGACCGAGGAGGAACCGGCCTGGCCCGAGAGCGAAGAGGCCACCCCGCGGTGGCCGCAGCAGCCTGGGCGCGGTGGCTGACACCCATCCTGGTAAATTCGGCTACGCACTGTGAGCGAGGCTGAGGAGGGAGTGGCGTGGCGCTCCCCCATTGGACGGCGCAGCAGGTCCTGCCACCGGGCCGCCACGCGGGCGACCTCGCCGACGTCTACGAGCGCCTGGTCTTCGACGCGCCGCACCAGAACGAGCGCGAGATCCTCTTCAGCGCGCTCAACAGCTACCTCGGCGTGGCCCGCCGGATCATGCCGTCCGGCCGCGCCTGGATCGGCGGCGAGCTGATCATGCGCACCGCGCACCCACCGCGCGGCCTCGACGTCGTCCTCATCCCGGACGAGTGGGGCGCGCTGAAGCGGCTCGACGACGCCGGCCGGTCTGCGCTGTACGGCCTGCTCACGCTCCGCGGCGTGATCGTCGGGCAGCCCGCGATGTACCTCGACCAGGTGCAGCCGGTCGGCGGCATGCTGGACGGCTTCCTGTGCCGCCCCGGCGACGAAGACACCTGGGCCGAGGTCTGGGCCGAAGGCGGCAGGGGCTACCCGGAGATGATCTGGTGAGGAACGAGTTCCGGCGCATCGCCGACGAGATCCCCGGTGGCACCTGGCTCGACGACCTGGCGCGCGCCTCGGCGATGGCCGCGAACGCCAAGTTCGAGCGGACGTCCCGCTCGCCGCTGCTGCACGTGTCGGTGATCGGCGAGCAGACCATCGACGCCTACACCTTCTCCGACATCAGCCGCGCACTGCAGGACGCGACGGCGAAGATCGGGCACATCATCCGGAACCCGTCCGGCGAGGTCACCCAGGTCCAGCAGGCCGACCGCGACAAGGCGCCGCTGATCCAGCGCGGCCAGGCGGGCAACGCGATCTTCTTCGGCTTCCCGGAGCTCGACGTCTCCGACGACGCGCTCATCCTCGACGGCATCGAGACGCTTTCCGAGCGCGCCGTCAAGGAACTGTGCGACTTCCTGCCGGCGAACGGCTCGGACGACGGCGCGCTCGACGCCGTGCTGCTGCAGCGCGACACCGTCCGCAACGCGGTGAGCGACATCGTCAACGCCGTCGCGAAGAACGCCGGCATCGGGATGGCGCTGACCCCGACCGCGGGCGAGCAGGTCACCCGCAGCATGACCACCGAACAAGCCCGGATCCTCCAGGGCAGCCTCCGCGAGTCCCGCGAGGCGGTCGGCTACGAGACGGTGCGCGGGCGGCTCGACGGCGTCCGCACCCGGCGGCGCATCTTCTACCTCGACCGCGAGTCCGGCGGGACCATCCAGGGCGCGGTGGCGCCGGACCTGCTCGACCAGATCAAGGAGAACCTCGACCGCCCGGTGACCGCCCGGTTGCGCGTCGTGCGCACGACGACGATCGACGGCCGTCGCGGACGTCCGGTGTTCGAGCTCCTCGAAATCACCCCTGAAGTGAGCCTTTTCGACTGAAAAGTCCAGCTTGCGACTTTCGTCTTGAACACCGGTACCGACGGTCGTCGTAGGCCACCCGGCCACGAAAACAGTGGGAACACCGATATTCTTCCCATTGATCACCTCGTCACACCCTGCGCGCGTTGTCAGGAAATACCGGTACTTGGCGCGAAATGGTGGGACAATGACTTTTTCCAGAATGTAACAATTTCGTTCGTGGGCACTCTTATGGGTTAACGTCGTCGCACTCCCACCCGAAGGGGCCCGCATGATGACCGACCCGCAGTACCCGCCGACCACCGCGCGCCACGGCAGACCCGCGCCGCCGGTGACGGCCACGGAGCGTCGTCAAGCGAACGCGAAGCCCGGGCGGAACATCCTGGCGATCGTCGGCCTGCTCCTCGGCTTGGCGGCACTGGGTGTCGCGTTCGTCCCGGACATCGGATTCGTCGCGTGGCCACTGGCCGGGCTCGGGCTGATCCTCGGGATCGCCGGGTTGGTCCAGGTCAAGAAGGGCACCACGGGCGACCGCGGGGTGGCGATCACCGCCGCGGTCGTCTCGGTCGCGGCACTGCTGTCGACGGCGGGGATGCTGCTGTACTCGACCTTCCTCGGCGGCGGCGAGTCCGGGCTGCACCTGCCCGCCGTCGCGAGCGACAAGCACGCGGTGGTCTTCGAGGTCACCTCGGCGGGCGGCGCGACCGTGCGCTACGGCAGCCTCAGCGACCAGCGCACCGAAAACGCGCCGGCCAGCACCGACGCGTGGCAGGGCCAGGCTTCTTACAACAATGGTTCGTACCTGTTGACGCTCACCGCGGACACCCGCAATTCGAACGTCAACAACGAAATTCGCTGCGCCATTCTGGTCGACGGCAAGAAGGTCGCGGAAAACAGCGGGACGACCATCGCCCTGTGCACCGCCAACGTGGGCTGACCCAGCCTGGCGACCGGCCGGCCTACCCCCACCTCGGCCGGCCGGATCGCCACGAGCCGCTCCTGGCGGCTCCCGGCCCCGTCGCGGTTTCCCGCGCGGGGCCCGGCGCCGGCGTCTCAGCCTGCCCCTCCCCTAGGGCTCTGCCGGCACCGCCGAACCTACGCGGACGCCGCCCGCGCCCACTAAGAATCCACTAAGGATTCACGGTGCGCGCCCGGCCGTGACCCATTCGCAACCGGATCATCGCCATGAATGCACCGCACCGACACCGAGTTGTCGCAGCTCCAAAGCGCGGGCGAATCTTCACTGCAGTTCGGCGAGTTCGGTGCGAACCTCACCGACGAGCTTCGGGTGCACCCGCTCGTAAATGCGCACCGACAACGCGAGTTGTTCGCGCGCGCCGTCGATGTCGCCGCCGGCCCGCAGCACCCGGCCCAGCGTCAGCCGCAGCGCGCCCTCCCGCGCGACGAACTCGCGGCTGATCGCGAGGTCGATCGCTTCCCAGACGTACCGCTCGGCCGCCTCGAGGTCGCCGGCCCGCAGGCTGAGGTCGGCGAGCTTGTCGAGCGAGACGACGACCCGGTCGTCGTCGCCGAGTTCGCGGTCGATGCGCAGGCCGGCGATTTGGTGGGCGACGGCCTCGGCGAGCAGGCCCGCCCGCTTCTCCGCCTGGGCGCAGCTGCTGAGCGCCTGCCCGCGCAGGGTGACGTCGCCGGCCTCCGCCGCGGCCTTGCCCAGCCGCTCGATGGCCCGCTCGTGCTCGCCGAGCCGGCTGAGCGCGCGGCCGAGGTGCAGGTCGGCCGACGTCGTCAGCCGCTCGTCGGCGAGCCCGGTGGCCAGCTCCGCCGCCCGCTCGGCGTCGGCGAGGCCGAACCCCGGCAGCTCGAAGGCCAGCGCGATCTCGGACCGCGCGAGTCGCAGCCAGCACTGCCCGGCGACGTCGCCCGCGGCTTCGGCGGCCGCGACGCCGAGGTCGGCCATCCGCGTCCACTCGTCCAGCAGCGGGCAGGCGACGCGGTAGCCGTGCCCGAGCCGGGCCAGCCGCCAGGCGTCGTCGTGGCGGCCCGCGGCGAACGCGGCGTCGAGGACCGCGAGGAGGTTCGGCCACTCGGCCGCGAACCAGTCGTGCGCCTCGGCGAAGCCGCGCAGCGGGGGCATCGCGTCGTCGGCGAGCACGCCGGTGAAGTCGAGCGGGTCCGCGACCGGGCCCAGCCGGCGCCGCGCCCGGTCGGCGACGGCCTGGTAGTAGCGGATGGTCCAGCCGAGCGCCTCGTCCCGTTCCTTCTCGCCGAGTTCCTGCTCCGCGAGCTCCCGCAGGTAGAGCCAGACGAGGTCGTGCGGGACGAAGACGTCCCGGGCGGTCTCGGCGATGAGGTTGTGCGCGGCCAGCGCCCGCAGCCGCCGCCGCGCCTCGGTGACCGGGATCTGCGCGACCGCGGCCATCACGTGCGGCCCGACCAGCACCCCGGGCACCGCGCCGAGCTGCAGGAACGTCTCGGCGATCTCGCCGGGCAGGCCGCGGAAGGAGACGTCGAACGCGGCGCGCACGCCGTCTTCGGCGCCCTCGACCTGCAGGCCCGCCAGCCGGGTGCGCTCGTTGCCGAGCTCGTCGATCAGCTCCTCCGCGGTGCGCAGCGCGCTCGCCGAGAGCCGCGCGCCCGCGATCCGGAGGGCGAGCGGGAGGTAGCCGCAGAGCCGCGCGAGGGCGTGGTTGAGGTCTGCCGGGCCGGCGAGCTCCTCGATCAGCCGGACGGCGTCGTCGGGCGCGAGGGTGCCGAGCACGCGCTGCTTGGCGGCGTTCGACACGGCGAGCCCGTCGAGGCGCGACCGGCTGGTCACCACCGTCATCGTCCGGGCGCTGGGCGGCAGCAGCGGGCGTACCTGCTCGGCGGTGCGGGCGTCGTCGAGCAGCACCAGCATCCGCCGCCCGGCGATCAGCGACCGGTACAGCGCGACACGCTCGTGCAGCAGCTCGGGGATCTTCGCGGTTTCGACGCCGAGGCCGAGCAGGAACTGGGTGAGCAGCTCGGCCGGCTCCAGCGGCGGGTGGTGCGGGTCGAACCCGCGCAGCGACGCGAACAGGACGCCGTCCGGGAATCGCCGGGCCACCCGGTGCGCCCACCACACGACGAGGGTGCTCTTGCCGACGCCGGCGGTGCCGGTGACCACGGCGATCGTGGTCTCCCCGGCTTCGGCGCGGGTGACCAGCCCGTCGAGCCAGGCCAGCTCGTCCCCGCGCCCGGCCAGGCTCGGCACGGCAGCCGGCAACTGCGAAATCGGCTTCGCGTCCTCCTCGGCCGCACTTTCACGTGAAAGTGCGGCCCCCAGGTGGGCACTTTCACGTGAAAGTGCCGGCAGGTCGTCGTTGAGCACGCGCTCGTGCAGCCAGCGCAGCTCGGCGCCGGGCTCGACGCCCAGGTTGCCGAGGGTGGCGCGGGAGACGGTCCGGTACAGCTCGAGCGCGTCCCCGCGGCGCCCGGCGTGGTACAGCGCCCGCATCAGCTGCCCCGCCGTCCGCTCGGCCAGCGGGTCGGCCCGCACGATGGGGCTGAGCTCGACGATCAGCTCCGCGTGCCGCCCTAGTTCGAGGTCGGCGTCGACGCGGGCACCGTGCACGGCGAGGCGGAGGTCTTCGAGTTCGGGGGCCCGCAGCGAGTCGGGGACGCCGCCGAGCGCGGGTCCCTGCCACAGCGCGAGCGCCTCGGTCAGCAGCGCGGCCGCGACCTCGGGGGTGGCCACCGAGGCCCGGTCCAGCAGCGCGTGCGCGCGGTGGACGTCGATCCGGTCCGGGTCGACGTCGAGCCGGTAGCCCGGCGGGGTGGTGAGGATGCTGGGGCCGTCGATCTCCCGCAGGATCCGCCGCAGGTGGGAGACGTTGCCGTGGATGATCGTGCGGACGGTCGCGGGCGGGTCGTGCCCCCACAGCGCGTCGATGATCTCGTCGAGGCCGACGACCTTCCCGGGCTTGAGGGCCAGCAGCGCGAGCAGGCCGCGGACGCCGGGCCCGCCGATCGGGACCGGGTCGTCGCCGTGGACGAGCTGGACGGGCCCGAGCAGCTGGAACCGGATCGGGGCCATGCTCGCGCCCACCTCCCCGGGGTCCGCTTTGCCGCGGAAATCAACCTACCGTGGTGACAGGGTGTCGAGCAGGTCCGGTACCAGGAGTTTTAGCGGTTCTGCGAATTCCGCAGCGCGGGTGTCCGCCCCCTGCGACATCCCCCGGACGTGACACGACCCCGTACCACCGGTCCCGATCCGTTGGTACGGGGTCGTGCGTGGAACTTCCGGCCGGGCCGCCAGGGGGCGCGGTCCACCCGTCGTCTTCGGCGGCGATCAGGCGGGTGGGCTCACCCCGAGCGAAGCACCCGCTGCCGTTCGCCGTCGAAGACGTCTGTTGCGCGGACCACACGCCCGCGCGGTGGCGACACGGTAACAAAGCGCACCGGGTCGGTCACCGCCGGGCCTGCCCCCTCAGCGCGAGATCGGCGACGAGTCGCGGCCGGCGATGAAGGCCGGCCTCGGCGCGCTCGCCGCGAACGGCTCCTGCAGCGCGTTCTCCACGCTGTTGAACACCAGGAAGATGTTCGAGCGCGGGTACGGCGTGATGTTGTTCCCGGAGCCGTGCATGATGTTCGAGTCGAACCACAGGGCCGAGCCCGCCTGGCCGGTGAACTGGTCGATGCCGTGCTCGGCCGCCATCTTGGTGATGTCGTCCTCGCTCGGCACGCCCACCCGCTGGTCCTTGAGCGACGCCTTGTAGTTCTCGTCCGGCGTCTCGCCGGCGCACTGGACGAACGTCCGGTGCGAGCCCGGCATGATCATCAGGCCGCCGTTGAACGGGTAGTTGTCCGTCAGCGCGATGGAGCAGCTGACCGCGCGCGGGGCCGGCATGCCGTCCTCCGCGTGCCAGGTCTCGAAGTCCGAGTGCCAGTAGAACCCGGTGCCCTTGAACCCCGGCATGTAGTTGACGCGGCTCTGGTGGATGTACACCTCGGAGCCGAGCAGCTGCCGGGCCCGGTCCAGCACGCGCGGGTCGCGCACCAGTTCGGCGATCAGGTCCGAAATCTCGTGGACGTCGAAGATCGACCGGACTTCACCGGTCTTCGCCTCGGTGATCACGCGCTCGTCCCGGGCGAGCTCCTTGTCGGAGGACAGCCGCACCAGCTCCTGCCAGTACGTCTGGACCTCTCCGACCGAGAGCGCGTCCTCGACCACGGTGTAACCCTTGGTCTCGTGGTTCGCCAGGGCGGCGGCGTCGATCGGGCCGTCGGCTTCGGTACCCCACACGGTGGGGTGCACGCGCGGCAGGTGCGCCGGCGTACCGGTGATCCGGGTCGGGTAAGTGTCGTCGACCCGGGTGTCCATCAGCGTCACGGGCTTCGCCTCCTGTTGTCCTCTCCGGTTTCCCCGTTATTCGGTGATCAGCGGGTACACGCCGTTTTCATCGTGGACCTCGCGGCCGGTCACCGGGGGGTTGAACACGCACACGCACTTGATCTCGGTCTTCGGGCGGACCTGGTGCTTGTCGTGGTCGTTGAGCAGGTACAGCGTCCCCGGCTTGAGCTCGTACACCTTGCCGGTGGCGAGGTCCTCGATCTCGCCTTCGCCGGAGGTGATGAACACCGCCTCGATGTGGTTCGCGTACCAGAAGTCGTTGACCGTTCCCGCGTACAGCGTGGTCTCGTGCACCGAGAAACCGACGCCCTCCTTGGCCAGGATGATCCGCTTGCTGCGCCAGTTCGGGGTCTTGATGTCGGCGTCGGTGTCGGTGACCTCGTCGAGTGTGCGGACGAGCACGGGCGTACTCCTTTACTTCTTCAGGACGGCCTTGATGGACTCGTCGATGATCGACAGGCCCTGGGTGAGCTCGTCGTCGGTCAGGGTCAGCGGCGGCAGCAGCTTCATGACTTCGCCGTCGGGACCGGAGGTTTCCATCAGCAGGCCGCGCGCAAACGCTTCCGCGCAGACGCGGCCGGCCAGATCGCCGCTCTGGAACTCGAGGCCGCGCGCCAGGCCGCGGCCCTTGGCGAGCAGCTGCGCCTCGGGGTAGGCCTCGACGATGCCGGAGAACGCGGCGGCGATGCGCTCGCCCTTCGCCTTCGTCGACTTCTCGAGCTCGTCGTCGCTCCAGTAGACGTCGATCGCTTCCTTGGCGGTGACGAACGCCGGGCTGATGCCGCGGAACGTGCCGTTGTGCTCGCCGGGCTCCCAGACGTCGAGCTCCGGCTTGATCAGCGTCAGCGCCATCGGGATGCCGTAGCCGCCGATGGACTTCGACAGGCAGACGATGTCCGGCGTGATCCCGGCGTCCTCGAAGCTGAAGAACGGGCCGGTGCGGCCGCAGCCCATCTGGACGTCGTCGAGGATCAGCAGGATGTTGTGGCGCTTGCAGAGGTCGTCGAGACCCTTCAGCCACTCCAGGCGCGCGGCGTTGATGCCGCCTTCGCCCTGCACGCCTTCCACGATCACCGCGGCCGGCTCGTTGAGCCCGCTGCCGGAGTCTTCGAGGAGCTTCTCGAAGTAGAGGAAGTCCGGCATCGCGCCGTCGAAGTACTTGTCGTACGGCATCGGGGTGGCGTGCACCAGCGGGACGCCCGCGCCGCCGCGCTTCATCGAGTTGCCGGTGACCGACAACGCGCCCAGCGTCATGCCGTGGAAGGCGTTGGTGAAGTTGATGACCGATTCCTTGCCGGTCACCTTGCGCGCCAGCTTCAGCGCCGCCTCGACGGCGTTCGCGCCACCCGGACCCGGGAACACGACCTTGTAGTTCAGGTTGCGGGGGTCGAGGATCTTGTCGCGGAAGGTCTGCAGGAAGTCCCGCTTCGCCACGGTGAACATGTCCAGCGCGTGTGTGACGCCGTCGCGCTGGATGTAGTCGATCAGCGCCTGCTTCAGCTTCGGGTTGTTGTGCCCGTAGTTCAGCGCACCGGCCCCGGCGAAGAAGTCGAGGTAGGCCTTCCCGCTCTCGTCGTAGAGGTGGCTGCCCTGCGCGCGGTCGAACACGACCGGCCAGCCGCGGCTGTAGCTGCGTACTTCGGATTCGAGCTCTTCGAAGATGCTCATGACGTTTCTTTTCTCCTACTCGCCCGGATCTTTGCGTGGCGTCAGCGGACCGATGCGGTAAAGCTCTTCGGCCAGGTGCCCGGCTTCGGGGAAATCTTCCCCAGCGAACAGCACACTGGTTTCCATCGCGGCGTTCCACCGCTTCGCGAACGACGCGAAGAGCCGGATGGACGCCTCGTTGTCCGGGGTGATGGTGGTCTCGAGGTAACGCACACCGTCGGCGACGAGTCTCGTGTAGAGCGCGTCGAGCAGAGCCCCGGCCAGGCCCTTTCCGCGCTGCGACGCGTCGACCGCGACCTGCCAGACGAGCGCTGCCTCGGGCTCGTCCGGCCTGCGGTAGGCGATGACGAATCCGACCGCCTTGCCGTCCTCACGCGCGACCACCGAGGACTCGGCGAAATCGCGGCACCACAGCATGTATGCGTACGGCGAGTTGAGATCGAGCTTGGCGGAATCACGCGCGATTCGCCAAAGCTCCGCGCCGTCCGCCTTGGTCGGGGATTCGATCAAGTGCGTTACGGACATACTCAGGAAACGTAACAGAGAATTTTCGGCTCGCCAGCGACGCAGCTCACGACCCCCGTGATGACCTGCGGCGACGCCGGGTACCCGGTGAGGAGTCCCACAAACATGTTTGAAGTGGACGGTGCCTGGGCACACGCGCGCCTGGGTCGCTCGCGCGTGGCTCGCGACCTATCCGCACCATGAACCTTCGCGCCCGTGATCGCAAGGCGACGGGCCGATCACGCGCCGGCGCGGCCGCGAACGGTCAGGCGCCGGCGCCGGTCGCCACCGGAGTGCCGCCCGGCCCCGCTCGACGCGGCTCTCGTCAGCTTCCGCGCGGCCCGCCGGTGCGGCAGGCGCCGCACGATCCCGCTCACCGGCAGCACCGCCGCCGGCAGGATCAGCAGCCCCGACACGACCAGCCACCACACCGCGCCGTCCCCGCGGCGCCAGCCCGCGACGACCCCGCCGAGCCAGCCGAAGAACGGCTGGGCCAGCGGTGGCAGGAACGCCGCCAGCAGCAGCGCCGCGACCACCAGCACCCCCAGCGCGGCGAACAGCCGCCGCGCGAGGTGGCCCATCGTGAGCAGCGCCGTCGCCAGGTAGACGACCGCGCCCGCCAGCACCGGGAGGCCGATCCACTGCAGCACCGCGCCGCCGTTGTTGCCGAGCACCAGGCCGGCCAGCAGCGCGAGGACCCCGGCGGCGAGCGAGCCCGCGGTGCCGAGCCGTGACGCGCCCTGGGAGACCTTCGCCGTGCTCCTGGCCACCGTGCGCAGGATGCCCGCGACCGTCCGCGGCCAGCCGCCGGGCAGGTGGAACGCGACCGTCCCCGCGTTCACCGTCGCCGCGCCGAGCGCGACCAGCGTGCGGGTCAGCCGTGCGGTGCCCTGTTCGCCGGCGAGCTTTTCCGCCGAGACGCGGCAGGCCTGGAACCGCGCCTGCGCGCCGCCCACGTCGACCGGGTCGCGTTCCGCCGCCAAGGCGTCCCCGAGGCCCCGGCGGTCGTCGGCGTCGTAGCGCGAGGCGAGCGTGACGACCGGCAGCTCCTCCGCCGCGATCTCGGCTTGCCGCGCCCTGGCCAGCACCATCGCCGTGACCGGCAGGCCGATCGGCCGTTCGGTGCCGAACTCGGCCGGCTTCAGGTCGGCGTCGAGACCGAGGAAGGCCAGCTCGGCGGTCAGCTGGTCGCGCAGCTGCGCCGCCTCGGCGGGCGTGCAGCGGTCCCGCTCGTCCGGCGGGCGCCAGTCCGGGCCGAACGCGGTGACGAGCTCGTCGCGGAACCGCTCCCGCCCGAGGACGTCCCGCAGCGTCTCGAGGCGGACCGGGTCGAGCAGGCACTGGACGAGCCAGCCGGCGCCGTCGACGCGGCCCCACATCCAGTCGCTGGCGCGCCACGACGCCTTGTAGAACGCGCCGAAGTAGTTCGCCTGCATCCCGGTCAGCTTGTCCTCGGCTCGGGTGCGCGTCATGTCCAGCAACGTCCGCGAATCGGCGCTGACCTGCACGAGGTCGACCCGCTGGTCGACCGACGGCGCCTGCGCGAGCAGCCCGCGCGTCGCCACGTGCAGCGCCACCAGCCGGGCCTGGACCACGTCGTCGGCCACATCGGGCGCCAGCGCGAGCCAGTCCAGCAGGGTGGTCACCGTGCCGGCCTCGTCCCCGGCGGCGGTCAGCGCCCGCAGCGTCGGCGCGGCCGCGCGCAGGCCCGCGACCACGGCCGGCCACGCCTCGGCGACGGCGGCCGAGCGCCCCAGCCCGGCCCACTCCTCGGCCAGCTCGCGGATCCACACCTCGAGCGTGCTGCTCGCGCCGGGCCCGGCGTGCGCGGCCACCCACTGCCCGAGCCGCACCCCGCGCGAGGCCGTCGAGCGCGCGGCGTGCAGCTGGGCGCGAGCGTCGTTGAGCGCCTTCGCGGCGGTGGCGTCCGGCTGGAGCCGGAACCCGGCGTTGACGAGCTGCAGCCCGGTCGCGACGGCGTCGTCGAGCGCCGTCGTCCGGTAGCCGACCAGATCCGCGACCGCGAGGCTCGCGGCCGGCGGCCCGGCCGGGACACCGCTGCTCAGCCCGGTGACGGCGATCGCGCGCAGCTGCCGCGACATCCCGGACGCCCAGTCGCGGTCCGGGGTGTCCGCTTCGGACAGCGAGTACCGCCGGGCGGCGACCCGGACCAGCTCGGCGGCGTCCTCGGCGGTCCGCCGTTCCCGGTACGCGGTCGCGATCCGCGCGTCGACCAGGCACTCGGGCCCACCGCGCAACCCCAGCGCGGCCAGCGAAACCCGGGTGTCCCTGGCCCGCAGCACGGCGTCGTTGTGGCGGGTCAGGTCGTCCAGCTCGGCGCTGATCGACTGGCTCATCACGGTGTTGACGACCTTGGCCATCGCGTTCGACAGCAGCGGCGGGTGCGCCGGATCGCACTCGACGGCGTCGGTGACCTTTTCGCCGGTCGGCACGACGTAGAGCAGCAGCCGCCGGACGTCCGCGTGCGACGTGCGTTCGAAGATCTCGCGCAGCGCCGGCCGCAACGGCTTGTTCAGCAGCACACCGCCGTCGGTCAGCCAGTGCGAGCGGGTCAGCTCGGTGTAGGGCGTCATGTCGGGGTGCAGCCGGTCGGTGCCGTCGGTGCCGATCGGCATCCGGGACAGCTCGAACGCGCCCGGGAACGACGCGGTGGAGCGGGCCGCCAGCGCGAGCGGTCCCTCCACCCCGGTCGTCCACAGTGGACCGCAGAACCGGAACAGCATCCGGTGCTCGGTGTCCCGCACCAGGTTCCCGAGCGCGTCGTCGAACCGGGTGGTCTCCCCGTCGATCATGGTGCCGGTGAGCAGCACGGTGACGTCCGGCTCTTCGGCGGGCAGCGCGCCCGTCCCGGTGATCTCGCGCAGCACCTTTTCGAGGTCGTCGAGCAGCACGCGGTCCCCGTCGAGCACCGACCGCGGCTCCGCCTCGCGCGCGTCCCGGATCAGGTTCTCCAGCGAGGCGGTGCTGATCCAGGTGTCGCGCAGCACGCCCGGCGAGGAGCCGAAAGCTTCGGCGAGCCCCAGGCAGGCGGCGTTGATCCCGCCGGCGCTGGTCCCGGTCAGGACGTCGAGCGAAACGGTGGCGCGCAGGAGGTCGAGCAGCTTGCGGTAGCGCCCGGCTTCGGCGGTCCGGCGCGATTCCCGGAGCAGCTGCGAGGTCTCGGTGGCGACCCCGCCCATCCAGATCGCGAGGCTGGCACCCCCGGTCATGGTCACCGCCAGCCGGATCTCCTGCGGCCAAGGTTCGGCAGTCATGGGCTCCCCCGCCCGGTCGTGGTCCTGACGCAGAGTAGAGGCGCAAGGTGAGCACGGGGATACGTCCGGGTGTACGGCCGTTCGGGTGGACTTGCTCGCCCGCTCAGCCCCCTGCGCTGACCACCACCTTCCCGAACTGCCCGTTCGCTTCGAGGTACCGGTGCGCCGCGGCGATGTCGGCGAGGTCGAAGACGCGGTCCACGCGCGGCCGGAACGTCCCCGCCCGGACGCCGGCGCGGATGAAGTGCTCCGCGCGGGCCAGCCGTTCGGGGTCCAGGGTGAGGTCGAAGGCGTTGAACTGCCGCATCGTGGGCACGAACCACAGCGGGAACGGCGTTTCCTTCGTGTCGAGCGCGCCGTAGACGACGAGGGTGCCGCCCTTCGCGGTGGCCGCGGCCAGCTCGCGGACGCCCTCGCCGGCGATGGCGTCGAAGACGAACTCCGCGCCCCGCTGCCCGGTGATTTCGAGCGTGCGCCCGGTGATGTCTTCGTCGTCGGTGACGATCACGTGCGCGGCGCCGGCGTCGAGCAGCCGCTGCTTCTTGGCGGCCGTGCGCGTGGCGGCGATGGGGATGGCGCCGATGTGGTTGACGACGTCGATCGTCGCCAGCCCGACACTGCTCGAAGCGGCGGTGATCAGCACGAAGTCCCCGGGCCGGACGTTCCCTTCGTCGACGATCGCGCCGTACGCGGTGAGGAACGGCCCCCACAGCGCGACGGTTTCGGCGGCGTCGAGCCCTTCGGGGCGTCGCAGCACGGCGGACGCCGGGACGACGGCCGCCTCGCCGTAGACGCCGTAGTCCCGCATCGAGAAGCCGGCGATGGTGCTCACGGCGTCGCCGACCGCGAACCCGGTGACCCCGTCGCCGAGGGCTTCGACGATCCCGGACGCCGAGTACCCGAGCTTCGCGGGAAACCCGCCGGGGCGCTCGAAGTAGGTGCCGGAGCGGAACATCGCCTCGGCCCGGTTGAGCCCGATCGCCTCCACCCGCAGCCGCAGTTCCCCGGGCCCGGGCTCGCCGAGGTCGACGTCCACGAGCTCCAGCACATCCGGCCCGCCTTCGACGGCGAACCGCACTGTCTTCGTCATTCCAGGTTCCTTTCCGGTGCTTGCCGGAATCGATCGTGGACCGCCGGCGTTCCCGCAGGAAGACGGCACTTTCCTGGTACGACGGCACACCCCTGTTACGAACGAGGTCACAGCGATGGACAACGGCGAAGTTCTTCCGGCGGAGATGTGTTCCCTGCGCGAAGTCCTGGACCTGGTGGGCGACAAGTGGGCGATCCGGGTCCTGGTGCAGCTGGGCGACGGACCCCGCCGGTTCAGCGAACTGGAGCGCGCGCTGACCGGCGTCTCCCGGCGGATGCTGTCGCTGACGCTGCGGGGCTTGGAGCGCAACAGCTTGGTGACGCGGAAGGTGTACCCGGAGGTCCCGCCGCGGGTGGAGTACACGATGACCGCTCACGCGGCGGAGCTGGACGAGCCGTTGCACGCGCTGTCGGCCTGGGCGGCGAAGCACCGGGCGAAGGTCGCCGAAGCCCGCCGGGCCCACGACGTCGCCTAAGCCGCCAGGTGCTCCAGCACCAGCACCTGCGCTTCACCGACCGCGAAGCCCAGCACGGCGCCCGTCGCGATCAGGATCCACTCGTCCTGTTCGAAAGCCGGTCGCAGCAAGCGCTCGAACTCCTTCGGGGACAGCTGCTTCATCTTCGAGACCAGTACGTTCCGGATGTCCATCGCGTCCGTCGCGTAGTCCTCGATGTACCGCATCGTCTCCGGCAGCCGCGACATGATCTGCTCCGCGATCGCCAGCTTCACGTCCTGGTACTTGCGGCTCCCGACCGCGAACACCAGCAACGGCTTCGCGACGCTCCCGAGTTCCCGGTCCAGCTGGCGCTGGATCAGCGCCAGCACGCGGTCCGAGAGCGGCCCGTGCAGGATCGCCTCGATGACGTTGTGCGGGGTGATGATCTCCTTCGCGATCAACGACCCGTAGGCTTCCGCGACCTCCGCCCGCCGCTTCAGGAACAGGCCCTGCCACTGGACTCCGAAGTACCTGCGCGGCTCGATCGGGTAGAAGATCATCCGCAGCGCCAGCCAGTCCGTGAACCAGCCGGTGAACAGGCCGAAGACCGGCATGATCGGCGGGAACTTGAACAGCACCCACGCCACCATCTGGATGACGCCGATCGCGCCGCCGAAGACCAGGCCCGACCGCGCGATGAACTTGAACTCCTTGGCGCCGGCCTCCTGGAAGATCCGGTTGAGCAGGCGCTTGTCCTTGACCAGGCTGGTGACCACCATGCCCTTGAGGTCGAACACGCTGTCCACATCGGACTTGATCAGGTCGAGCACGGCCGCGACCATCCGCGGCGACTCGTGCTGGACGCGCTCGATCACCAGGCGCTGCACGCGCACCGGCAGCGACTCCCACAGGCCCGGCTGGTAGTGGCCCGCCACCTCGCGGACGATGTCCTCGACCCCGGCCAGCAGCGGTTTCTCGATCTCCTGGGCGATCCGGGAAGCGTCCAGCCGCGCGACGACCTCGGCCGGCTTGATCAGCTGCTCGGTCATCGTGTCGCAGGCGATGCTCGCCATCCGCGCGGCGCGCTTGGGCACGATGCCCTGCCAGCCCAGGAACGGCTTGACGCCGATGAACTCCACCGGCTGGAACATCATCCGGATCGCGACGAGCTTGGTGCCGTAGCCGATCAGCGCGGCGACGACCGGGATCGAGACGTAGAGGGGCCAGTGCTGCGCGAAGTCGGCGACGATGCCGGAGAGGAACGACCCCATCCGGTCAGCCGAGGCTCGGGTCGCAGGCCTGCCAGAACTGCGCGCCCAGGCGCGAGATGTGGATCGTGCGCCGGACGAACTTCGCGCGCTTGACGTGCTTCTCCGCGTCGCGCACGGTCTCGTCGGTCAGCAGGATTTCGTACTGCGTCTCCAGCGACGGCACCTCTTCGTCGAGGTCGACCAAGCCCAGCCCGATCAGCCGCGTGACGTAGCCGGGCACCTGGTCGGGCAGCGACACCCCGGCCGCCTTGCCGACCGTGGACGCGTTGCGCAGCGCGACGCGGCCGGTGCTGCCCAGGCCGGTGCGCTCGACGACGTCGACCGCGGGGAACGGCGAGCCGTCGGACAGCGCGGACAGGATGCGGGCCTCGTCCGGCGTCAGCTGGCGCAGGATGATCGCGTAGAAGTATTCGCGGGCCCGGTCGCGGCCGAAGCCGATGGAGTGGTTGAGCAGCTCGGCCATCGCGGCGCGCAGCGGCTCGACGGCGTTGTCGCGCGCGGGCACGATCGTCACGGTGGCTTCGACGGTCCCGGGCACCGAGGGGCGATTCATCGCCGACGCCGCGGTCAGCGCCGCGTGGTACGGGTCGTCCACCTCGTCGAGCCGGCGGCGCAGCTCGGTCAGCAGCTGCCGTTCCACCTGCCGGACCCCGCGTTCGGCGGTCTCCACGCCCGGGAGCTTGCGGCCGAGCGCGAACCCGGTGCGCGCGGCCCAGCCGGCCAGCTGACCGGCGCGGCGGGCCAGGTCGGCCACCTCGTCACCGGTACCCCGGCCGTTCGGTCGCTCTGCGTTCACGAGCCCACTCCCCTCTGCGTACGGGGTGATGCTACCTGCGGGTAGGCCGAATGACCCCATCCTGGGGGTCCGGGTGGCAGAGCCCCCGGCCCGGGGCGAAGCCCCGGAGCAACACGGTGTTTGGATGCCCACATGAGTCCGACGCGCTGGGGCCCGCCGATCGACGTCCTCCCGTACTTCTCGAAAGAGGAGCAAGCGCTGATGACGCTGCTCGGCGCGCTGACCGGCGAGGACTGGGAGCGCCCGACCGCGTGCGCGGGCTGGACGGTCAAGGACATCGCCGCCCACCTGCTGGGGGACAAGGTCGGCCGGCTCTCCCGAAGCCGCGACGGGCACGCGGCCGAAGCCCCCCGCGCGGGTGAGTCCTTCCCCCGCTTCATCGACCGGATCAACGACGAGTGGGTCGTCGCGTGCCGCCGCCTCTCGACGGACGTGCTGCTCACGATGCTGTACGAGTTCATGGGCCAGACGACCGAGTACTGGGCGAAGCTGGACCTCGACGCCGACGGCGACCCGGTGAGCTGGGCCGGCCCCGAGCCCGCGCCGCGCTGGCTGGACGCGGCCCGGGACTATTCGGAGTTCTGGGTCCACCACGTGCAGCTGCGCGAAGCGCTGGAGCACACGCCGCTGGAGGCGGAGTACGCCGAGCCGATCGCCGACACGTTCGTCCGCGCCCTGCCGCACACCCTGCGCGACGTCGACGCCCGCGTCGGCAAGCAGGTCGGCTACACGGTCACCGGGGCCGGCAAGTGGTACGCGCGCCGCGAGCGCGACGGCTGGGTGCTGGACCGCGGCGCACCGCCGTCACGCACCCCGCTGGCCACCGTGACGACGGACCTGGACACGTTCTGGCGGCTCTGCACCCGCAACACCGCCGACGTCGGCCGCGTCCGCACAACCGGAGACGAAAACGTTTGCGAGGTAATGCTCACCATGACCTCAATCATCGCCTGATCCGCACTTTCACGTGAAAGTGCGGGCCCCAGGTGGGCACTTTCACGTGAAAGTGCGGCTTCAGCGGCGGCGGGCCTGCTTGCGCAGTTGGAGGATCCGGGCGCCGCCGATCAGCGCGACCAGCACCGCGCCGCCGATGGCCGAGAACAGCATCGCGATGGCCAGCGGCAGGCTGCCTTCGGCGCCGAAGAAGTGCACCGTCGCGGGGTCGAGGTTCTGCAGGATGAAGACCAGCAGCACGATCAGCACGACCAGGCCGGCGATGACCGCGACCCAGGTGCCGCTGATCCGCGTCGGCCGGGCCTTGCCCACCGGTTTGGCGGGCGCCGGACGCACCGGCGTCGCCTCCTCCGCGCCCGGCCGGACGTCGCCGGCGCGCAGCTCGGCGGGCTCGAGGGCACCCTCGGGCACCTCGCCGCCGAGCGGTTCGTGGTTCGTCGGGCCGGTGGGGTGGCCGGCCGCGTCCCCGCGCGCGTGCGTCATGTGACCAGTGTCCGTCCGGCACGCGGGGAGCGCCGTGTCAAACCCCCTAACGGGCGAAGCCGTCAACCTCCCGGAGGACGCGGAGGGTGTTCTTGCCGGCCAGCTTCACGCAGTCTTCCTCACTCCACCCGCGCTCGAGCAGCGCCGCGAACAACACCGGGTACTTGGACGTGTCCTCCAGCCCTTCCGGCAGCGAGCCGACGCCGTCGTAGTCGCCGCCGAGGCCGATGTGGTCGACGCCGGCCACCTCGCGGGCGTGCTCGACGTGCGCGACGACGTCGTCGACCGTGGCCTTCGGCTTGACCGGGCCGTCCCACTCCTTCACGAACTCGCCGCGCTGGGTCAGGTTCCGGTACTCCCGGCCCGCGGCCTCCATGGCGGCCTTCAGCTCCTGGTCCCACGCCGCGACCTTCGGCGAGATGAACGCCGGCACGAAGGTGACCATCGCGACGCCGCCGTTGCCGGGCAGCTTCGCCAGGACGTCGTCGGGGATGTTGCGCGGGTGGTCGTTGACCGCGATGCACGAGGAGTGGCTGAAGATCACCGGGACCGAGCTGACCTCCATCGCCGCCCGCATCGTCGACGGCGCGACGTGGGAGAGGTCGACCATCATCCCGATCTTGTTCATCTCGCGCACCACGTCGCGGCCGAAGTCGGTGAGCCCGCCGTGGGCCGGCTCGTCGGTGCCCGAGTCGGCCCACGTGGTGTTGAAGTTGTGCGTCAGCGTCATGTAGCGGACGCCGAGGCGGCGCAGGATCCGCAGCACGCCGAGCGACTCGGCGATGCTGTGCCCGCCCTCGGCGCCGAGCAGCGACGCGATCCGGCCGTCGGCGAACGCGGCCTCGGCCTCGTCCGCGGTGTCGACCAGCCGGAGCCGGTCGGGGTAGCGCTCGGCGAGCTGGTGGACGACCTCGATCTGCTCGAGGACGGCGGTCACGGCGCTGTGGCCCTCGAACTCGCACGGCACGTAGACCGACCAGAACTGCATGCCGAGCTTCCCGTCGGCGAGCTTCGGGAAGTCGGTGTGCAGGGCCGGCTGCCGGACGGTCAGGTCCAGCGACGCGGCCGCCTCGACCGGGTTCGGGCCGCCGTGCTGCCGAAGCTCCCACGGCAGGTCGTTGTGCCCGTCGGCCAGGATGGCCGCGTCCAGCAGTTTGCCGGCACGCTGTAGTGCCTCGTTAGTCATCGCCCGATCGTAGGGCCGGCCGATATACGCTCCGTACAAACGTTAAGTCCTGATCCATTCGGCCGCGGCCCGGACACCGTCCACAGTGATCTGGTGACCACCGGGATGGCGCTGCGTGACGACGTCGGCACCGCGCTCGCGCAGCAGCCGGACCAGCTCCTCGGTGGAGGCCAGCGGCGCCATCGGGTCGCGTTCGCCGTTGACCAGGAAGACGCGGGCGCCGCCGAGGTCGTGCTCCGGGGGCTCCGGAACCGGCGACATCGACGCGAACAACACGGCTTCGCGCACGACTTCGGGCCGCAGCAGGACGACCGCGGCCGCGATGTTGGCCCCGTTCGAAAAGCCGACCGCGACCACGCGCCGGCCACCGAACCCGTACTCCTCGCGGGCTTCGAGCACGAAGTCGGCGAGTTCGTTCGCGCGCTTGACGACGTCTTCGTGGTCGAACACGCCCTCGGCCAGCCGCCGGAACCAGCGCGCGGCGCCGTGCTCCGACACCGGTCCGGCCGGGGCCAGCACCGCGGAGTCCGGGCTGAGCTCGCGCGCCAGGCCGAGCAGGTCGTCCGGGCCGCCGCCGGTGCCGTGCAGCAGGAGCAGCACGGGCGCGTCCGGCGCGCCTTCGACGTACTTGTGCCGCAGCGTCATCACAGCTCCGGGTTGTTCTCGGCGGGAAGGTTCAGCTTGGGCAGCATGTGCTGGATCTCTTCGCGGCGCGGCTCCAGCCACGGCGGCAGTTTGAGCGCCCGGCCGAGCTCCAGCAGCGGCTCGTCGATCGCGAAGCCGGGCTCGTCGGTGGCGACCTCCAGCAGCGTCCCGCCCGGCTCGCGGAAGTAGATCGAGCGGAAGTACTGGCGGTCCAAAATGGACGTCACGTGCACGCCCCGGTCGACCAGCTCTTCGCGCCAGGCCTTCTGGGTTTCTTCGTCGGGCGCGCGCCAGGCCACGTGGTGGACGGTGCCGGCGGCGACCAGCCCGCGCGGCGCGTCCGGCGTCACGAGGACGTCGACCAGCGCGCCCGGTCCGCCCGCACCGGCGGCGAAGCGCAAGCGATTGCTTTCCTGTTCGGCGAAGCTGAGGCCGAGGCCGTCGGTGAGCATCCCGGCGGTGGCGTCCTCCTGGTTCACCGAGAGCGTCACCGAGTGCAGGCCGCGGATGGCGTGCTCGGCGGGGACGAGCTCGGTGTCCCACGGGTCGCGCGGGTCGCCTTGCGGGTGCGCGACCAGTGCGAGCTTCAGGCCGTCGGGGTCGCGGAAGGTCAGCGTCTCCTCGCCGTCGGCGGCGCGGACCTCGCCGGTCTCGATCTTCTGCGCCGCGAGGTGCTGCTGCCACCAGCCGATCGAGGCTTCGGGCACGGAGAACGACGTGGTCGTCGCCTGGCCGGTGCCGTGGCGGCCGCTCGGCGCGTCGGGCCAGGGGAAGAACGTCATCAGCGAGCCGGGCTTGCCCGAGCTGTCGCCGTAGTAGAGGTGGTAGGTGCCCGGGTCGTCGAAGTTGACCGTCGTCTTGACCAGCCGCAGGCCCAGGGTGCGCAGGTAGAAGTCGGCGTTGCGCTGCGGGTCGCCGCCGATGGCCGTCACGTGGTGCAGGCCGGACGTCTTGATCGACATGGTTGCCTCCTGGGCTCAAGGTATCCCGATAACCTCTCGCGCGCAAGATATATTCCAGCGAGGTAAGGTGGGCTCCGTGGAAGCGACCGACGACGACGAGATCGTCACCTGGTGGGGCCTGGTGATCGAGGGCTACCTGGCCACGCAGGACAAGCTGATGGGCGAGATCGCCGACCGGTTCGGGCTCGCGCCGGCGTCGTTCGACATCCTGCTGCGGCTGGTCCGCTCGCCCGAGCACCGGATGCCGATGACGAAGCTGGCGACCGAAGCGGCGCTGTCCAGCGGCGGCTTCACGAAGGTGGCCGACCGGCTGGTGGCGGCGGACCTGATCTGCCGGATCCCGAGCCCGGACGACCGCCGCGTCACCTTCGCGTCCCTGACCGAGCACGGCCTCGAAGTGGCGAACAAGGCTCGTGAGGCGGCCGCGGACATCCTGCGCCGGATCGTGCTGACCCCGCTCGGTGACGACGCCCCGGCACTGGCGGAAGCGATGCGGACACTGCGCGCGTTCAACACCGACCGTTGAAAAAGTCGAGGTCACAGCGGTGCGCGCGACGGCGCACCATGGACCCATGCTGACCGAATCGACGATCACGACGATGCTCCCGGTGACCGACAGCGAACGCGCCGGCCACTTCTACGCGGACTCCCTCGGCCTGAAGCAGTCGGGGAAGGGCGAAGACGGAACGCTGTACTTCGAGGCGGGCGCGGGCTCGATCGGCCTCCGCGCCATGCCGGCGGGCGCGCAGAGCGAGAACACGGCGCTGAGCTTCGAGGTCACCGACCTGGAGGGCGAGATCAAGACCCTCGAGGGCCGCGGGGTCCGGTTCCAGGACTTCGAGATGGAAGGCCTGAAGACCGTGGCCCACATCGCGGAGCTGGGCAGCGAGCGGGCCGCGTGGTTCACCGACTCCGAAGGCAACGTGCTGTGCCTGCACCAGGTCCTAGGCTAACCCCGGCATCAGCTTGACCGCGTTGCCCGACAGGACTCCGGTCAGCACGTCATCCGGCAGGCCGAGGCCGATCAGCGTCCGCACGTTCTTCGCCACCGACGGCACACCGGGCCAGTCCGTCCCGAAGACGAACTTTCCGGCCAGCCGGGTGAAGTCGAAGCGCTGGTAGTACTCCTTCAGCTTCTTCGGCGGCAGCCCGGCGAGGTCGAGCCAGACGTTGTCGCGCGCCAGCGCCAGGAACGCGGCCACGTCGTACCACCACCCGCGGCCGCCGTGGGCGAAGACGAACTGCAGCGAAGGGAAGTCCTCGACCACATCGGACAGCAGCTCCGGGTTCCCGAAACTGGCCCGGGAACCCGGGAAGCTCGACGTGCCGGAGTGGAAGATCACCGGTACCCCGCGCTCGACGCACCGCTGGTAGACCGGGTAGAGCTCCTTCTCCGCCGGGGAAAACGCGCCGTGCACCGGGTGGATCTTCAGCGCCACCGCGCCCAGGTCCAGCTGCCGCTCGACCTCCGCCACCGCCGGGTGGTGCAGGTACGGGTTGACGTTGGCCACCAGCCGGAACCGCGTGGGGTTGTGCTCGACCAGCGGCAGGTTGTCCTCGATGGGCTGGATCCCGGTCGCCCGCGGGCTGTACTCGCAGAACAGCAGCACCCGGTCGACGCCTTCGGACGCCATCAAGTCGTCCATCGCCGCCGGGATCACCGTCCCTTCGGCGTCGTACACCGAACGCCACGGGTACGTCCCCGCGAAGTCGTGCGCCCACTGCAGCCAGGCGGGTTTCAGCGTCGGCAGCCGCGGCGCGTGGACGTGCGCGTCCACCACGAAGTACCCGTCGATCACGGACTGGGCACCACCCGCAGCACGTCGCGGACCTGCTCGCGGATCACGTTGCGGCGGATCTTGCCGGTCGCCGTCTTCGGCAGCTCGGCCAGCTCGACCACCCCGCGCGGCCGCTTGAACGCCGCGAGCCCCTCGCGGCAGAACTCGATCAGCTCCCCCGGGTCCACCGCGAAGCCGGGTGCGGCCACCACGCACGCGACCGGCTTGTCGAGGCCGTCGGCGTCCGGCGCGGCGACGACGGCGACCTCGGCGACCGCCGGGTGCTGCCGCAGCCGTTCCTCCACTTCGGACGGTGACACCCAGATCCCGCCCGCCTTGAGCATGTCCCCGAACCGGCCGAGGCAGGTGTACGTGCCGTCGTCGTTGCGCACGTAGCTGTCGCCGGTCCGCAGCCACTCGCCCTGGAAGACGAGCTTCGTCGCGTCGTAGCGGGCCCAGTAGCCGGTCGCCGTCGACGGCCCGGCGACGAACAGCTCGCCGGGCTTGCCGGCGGCGTCGATCACCGCGCCCGCCTCGTCGCGGATCTGCACGGAGTACCCGGGCACGGCGACGCCGGTGCTGCCGGGCCGCACCGAACCGGGCTGGTTCGACAGGAAGATGTGCAGGGCCTCGGTCGACCCGATGCCGTCGAGGATCTCCAGCCCGAAGCGGGCGCGGAACCGTTCGAACAGCGACGCGGGCAGCGGTTCCCCGGCCGAAACCGCGTGCCGCACCGAGGCGAAGGAGTCGTCCGGGACGTCGCTGGCGAGCAACGCCGCGTAGAACGTCGGTACCGCGAAGAAGAGCGAAGGCCGCTCCTCACGCGCGCGCCGGGCGAACAACGCGGGTGTCGGCCGCGAAGGCTCGAGCAGCACGGTGCCGCCCGCGCCGAGCGGGAAGAAGCAGGAATTCCCCAGCCCGTAGGCGAAGAAGAGCTTCGGCACGGACAGGAACCGGTCCGCCGGCGTGGTCGCCAGCACCGCACGGGCGTACGTCTCGCAGACCGCGCGGATGCTCGCGTGGCGGTGCATCGCGCCCTTCGGCTGCCCGGTCGTCCCCGACGTGTACAGCCACAGCGCGGGCGAGTCCTCCCACGTCCGTCCACTTCGGAACGTTCCGCCCAGCGCCGGCCACTCGTGCGTCCGGACGCCGAACTCCGCCGCGTCGGCCCGGTCGAGCAGCACGTCGGTGACCTCGGGGGCGAAGCCGAGGGCGGTGGCGGCCTGCTCGGCGAACTCCCCGGACACGCCGAGCACGCGCGCCCGCGAGTCGGCCAGCACCTTGCCCAGCTCGAGGCCGGTGACCATGGTCGACACCGGGACCGCGACGGCGCCGGCCAGCATCGCGCCGAGGATGCCGGTGAGCAGCTCGACGTCGTCGACCATGCAGAACATGACCCGCTCTTCGGGCCGGACGCCGAGCTCGAGCAGCCCGGCCGCGACCCGGCGGGACTCCGCCGCCAGCTCGGCGTAGGTCAGCGAACGGCGGGGCGACACGACCGCGGTCGCGTCCGGGTGGCCGGCGGAGAGCAGGTACTCCGCCGCGTTGAACGCTGTCGCCACCAGACCTCCTACGTGAGGTACACGTACTCGTAGTCGAAGGGCTTCCCGTTGATGCCCTGCCGCGGTGGCGCGACCCAGCTCGCGATCTTCCCCCGCTCGTACACCGGGTGCATCAGCGAGCGGACGAACGTCAGGTCCTCGGTGGTGGGCAGCCACTTCCGTTTGCCGGCCTCCCAGGTCGCCTCGTCGACGATGGTGCCGTCGGGAGTGACGTGGTGGCCGGAGTTTATGCCGACTTCGCGGTTGAAGCCAGGGTGCGGCAGGCGGAACGCGAAGTCGATGCCGGCGTCGGCGAGGATCTTGTTCCAGCGCTTCACGCCGGTCTGGCAGTCGGCCACGTACTCGCTGCGCAGGTCGAGGTTGAGCAGCAGGATCGCCTGCAGCTCCTCGGTCGTCCACGTGCCGTCGCCGGTGGGCCGCTCCAGCGTGCGGGCGTCCTCGGTGAGCTTGTGGTCGTCGCGGCGGCGGGTCTCCTGCCAGCGGCCCTTGAGCCCGGCGGTGTAGTAGTTCGCCGCGTTCGTCGACGTCTCGCTGCCGAACAGGTCGAGCGAAACGGTGTAGTGGAAGTTGATGTACTTCTGGATGAGGTCGAGCGGGACGCCGCCGTGCGGGCCGATGTCGAGCGTGTCGTGCTCGCGGATCAGCTCGGCGCTGCGGATCACCACGCGGTCGACGCCGGTGGTGCCGACCATCATGTGGTGCGCTTCCTCCTTCAGCATGAACTCGCAGGTGCGCGAGAGCGGGTCGAAGGAGGACTCCTTGAGCGTGCCGAGCTGGTACTTCCCGTCCCGGTCGGTGAAGTAGGTGAACATGTAGAAGGCCAGCCAGTCGGCGGTCTCCTCGTTGAACGCGCCGAGGATGCGGGGCGCGTCCGGGCTGCCGGAGTTGCGCAGCAGCAGCCCTTCGGCCTCGTCGCGGCCTTCCCGGCCGAAGTAGGCGTGCAGCAGGTACACCATCGCCCACAGGTGGCGGCCTTCTTCGACGTTGACCTGGAACAGGTTGCGCAGGTCGTAGAGGCTGGGCGCGGTCAGCCCGAGCAGTTTCTGCTGCTCGACCGACGCCGGTTCGGTGTCGCCCTGGATGACGATCAGCCGCTGCAGGTCGGCGCGGTACTCACCGGGCACCTGCTGCCAGACCGGCTCGCCCTGGTGCTCCCCGAACGCGATCCGCCGGTCCGGGTCGCGCTCGGCGAGGAAGATGCCCCAGCGGTAGTCGGGGACGTTGACGTGGTCGAAGTGCGCCCAGCCTTCGCGGCCGACGCTGACGGCGGTGCGCAGGTAGACGCCCTGGGTCTCCAGCGTCGGGCCCATCTCGCCCCACCAGTGCATGAACTTCGGCTGCCAGCCCTCCAGCGCGCGCTGGAGCCGCCGGTCCTCCGAGAGGTTGACGTTGTTGGGGATCTTGGCGTCGTAGTCGATCTTCTCGGGCATCTGCGCTAGACCCGCTTCCTGTCGAAGACGGCCTTCTGCCCCGTACCGTATCGGCGCAGCGCACCTTCCGGTCCGGCTGCGTTCGGCCGGGTGAAAATCCAGTTCTGCCAAGCCGCCAGCCGGCCGAAGATCTTGGTCTCGATGGTCTCGGGACCGACGAACCGGTGGTTGGCCTCCATCCCGGTGAGGGCGTCCGGCGAGAGCGACGCCCGGCCTTCGAGCGCGATCCGGATCTCGTCCTCCCAGTCGAGGTCGTCCGGGGCGTCGGTGACCAGGCCGAGTTCGACGGCTTCGGCGGCGCTCAGCTCGTGGTCCTTCTCCCGCGCGAGCCAGGCGAGGTGGTCTTCGTCGCCGTAGAAGCGCGTCTGCAGGCGGGTCAGGCCGTTGCCCATCGGGAACGGGCCGAAGTTGGCTTCGGACAGGCGGATCGTGGCGCGTTCGTCGCTGTCTTCGTCGTCGATCGGTGGTCCGTCGAGGATGTACTGGCGGTCGGCGGCGAGCGCGAGTTCCAGCAGTGACCCGGCGAAGCAGCTGCCGGGCTCGATCAACGCGATCAGCGTGCGGCTGGTGACGTCGAGGCGCTTCAGCGTGCGCTTGAAGTAGTGCGTGATTTCGTTGCCCAGCCAGTCCTTCGCGCCGAGAACGGCCTGTTCGTGCGCGAGCACCTTCTCCGGATCGCCGACGGTCTTGAGGATCCACGTGCCGGCCTCGACCTCGTTGGTGCGCAGCCGCAGGATGGCGTCGTCGAGCTCGCGGGTCATCGCGAGGAACCAGCCGTTCGCGCCCTCTTCGTGCAGGTCACCGGGGTCGTTTTCGGGGCCCTTGACGGTGATCGTGACCTGGCCTTTCGCCACTTCCATGTCGACATAGCGATGTTCGAGCGGCGTCAGCTCGATGCCGCCCTCGCCGGTCCGGTCGGATTCGCGCGCGAGCTCCCGGGCCCGCTTCTCCACGGCTTCGCGGAACCCCTGGCGCGGGACCAGTTCGTCGACCAGCCGCCAGTCGACCGCGGTCTTGCCCTTGACGCCGTCCGGGCGCGTGGCGAAGACGTCGGCGAGGTCCTTGCGCACCCGCCGCTTGTCGACGACCCGGGTCAGCCCGCCGGTGCCGGGCAGCACGCCGAGCAGCGGCACCTCCGGTAGCGCGACGGTCGAGGAGTTGTCGTCGATCAGCAGGATCTTGTCGCAGGCCAGCGCGATCTCGTAGCCGCCGCCGGCGCAGGTGCCGTTGACCGCGGCGACGTAGATCTGGCCGGAGTGCTCGGTGGCGTCCTCCATGCCGTTGCGGGTTTCGTTGGTGAACTTGCAGAAGTTCACCTTCCAGTGGTGCTCGGACGCGGCCAGCATGCGGATGTTGGCGCCGGCGCAGAACACCTTGTCCTTGGCGCTCGTCACGACCACCACGCGGACTCCGGGGTGCTCGAACCGCAGCCGCTGGGTGGCGTCGTAGAGCTCGATGTCGACGCCGAGGTCGTAGGAGTTGAGCTTGAGCTCGTACCCCGGGACGAGCCCGCCCTGCTCGTCGACGTCCAGCTCCAGCCAGGCCACCTCCCCGTCGACGCGGAGGCGCCAGTGGCGGTACTCGTCCGGACGGCGGTCGAAGGTCACCGGTGTGGTGGTGGTCACTCACCCGAGTGTCTACACAGGTTCGACGAACGTCAATGTTGTGTAGAAACTTGATCTCGCGAAGTCACCCGGTTGAGCACCGCCCACGCCCACGTCACGAAGACCCACAGGGCCAGCGCCGCCGCCGAGTCGGTGAAGATCGTGGCGAACCAGAACGCCGGGACCTGCGGGACGCCGGCCAGGAAGTGCCCGGCGCTGGCCAGCCCGGACAGCGAGTAGACCAGCAGGAACGCGAGCGCGCGCGGATAGCTCCCCCGCTCGTAGGCGCGGTAGCCGAGCCAGCCGAACACCGTGAACAGCACCCAGCCGAACGCGACCACGACCTGCGTGACGAGCAGGGGAACGCCGGGGAGCGGCGGGTAGTCCGCCGCCCGGATGACGTTGTGCGCGTAGTGCAGCGTGGTGGTGAGCAGCGAGAAGCCGAGGATCGCGCGAAGCGGCGTCAGCCCCTTCTCGTGCAGAACGTCCATCCCAGCCCCCTGGATTTGATAGATCGCTCTAGCGACGATACTGCCGCCTCTTTCATAGGGAAAGTGCCGGGCGGCACTTTCCCTATGAAAGAGACAACTCAGACCAGGTCGATGCGGTGCTGCGTCACCGGGTAACCCGCCTTCGCGAAGGCCTTGGCCATCGGGACGTTGCCGACGTCGGTGCCCGCGACGATCCGGTCGGCGCCGTGCCCGACCAGTTCGTGCGTGGCCTCGACCAGCAGGTCGTACGCGTAACCCCGCCCGCGGTGCTCCGGCACGACGGCGATGTAGCCGACCACCGGGTCGTAGGCGTTGCGGCTCGGCAGGCTGAGCCCGACGAGCTCGCCTTCGGGCGTGTACGCCAGCCGCCACCAGTCCCGCGGGGCCGGCATCCACTTCATGATGTCGAGGTCCTCCCGGGCCGCGGCGTCGAGGCCGTGCTCCTCGACCGTCTTCCGGACGTGCGCGTCGAGGCTGCCGACGTGCACCCGCTTGAAGACCTCGAGGATGACGTCGTCGTCCGGCTCGGGCCGGAAGACGAGCCGTCCGGGACGTTCCGGCAGGCCGTTTTCCGGCGTCCAGCGGAACCGGTAGCGCTCGACGAGCTTGCGGTAACCCGCCCGCTCCGCCGCCTCGACCCGCGTGGTCACTTCGTGGGCGACGTCCGGGTCGTCCTGCCACGCGGGCGGCGTGGTCAGCGCGTACTCCGTGCGCAGCGGCGCCGTCTTCAGCAGCTCGACGCCCGCGTCGAAGTCGGTGAAGTCGAACCAGTCCAGCGCGATCGGTTCGTCGTCCACCGGCCGGGCCCACCAGGCCGCCCGCGCCACGACGACGTCGTCGCGCAGCGCGACCCAGGTCCATTCGGGCCGGTATTCGCCCTGCTTCGCCATCTCGGTGAAGTCGTTGCCGAGCAGCGTGCGGCCGACGAGACCGCGGTCGGGCAGGGAGGTGAAAAGTGCTTCTTCGCCCGCTTCGAGCGGGCGCACGACCAGTTCGGTCATGGTGGTCCTTCCAGGAGTGCTGCGCGCTCCCGGTCAGACAGCCGGCACCCTCGCTGCGAGGTGGGAGCGCGTGATCGATTGGGTGATCATCGGTCCCACCTCCTTTCGCCCGGTCGAGGGTGCTTCCGCCACCCTAGGGGACCGGCCGGCGGTGATCAACGGATTTTCTGGAGGACGATCCGCGTGCTCAGCCGCGGCTCGGCGTAGGAGTGCGAAGCCGCCAGGACGTACTCGCCCGCGATGTGCTGCCAGCCGTCCCGCCAGACTTCGGCGGACCGCGGCGCGATGACGATGTCGGTCTCGACGGCTTCGCCGGGCCCGGCTTCGACGCTCGCGAACCCCGCGAGCCAGCGGTCGGGCCGGTCGCCGCGCTCGGTCGGAGCCAGGTAGAGCTGGACTACTTCGCGTCCCCGCCGCTTTCCCGTGTTGCGCACGCGGACCCGGACGCGGGCCCCGCCTTCCTCGTCCGGGTAGCCGTCCAGTTCCTCGTACGCCCAGGTCGTGTAGCCCTGGCCGTGGCCGAACCAGTAGGCGGGCGGCCGGTCGGCGCGGGCCCAGGCGCTGTAGCCGATGTGGACGCCTTCGCCGTATTCGAGCACGCCTTCCCGCGGGGTCACATCGGTGACCGGCGCGTCTTCGAGCTTCGCCGGCCAGGTCGTCGGCAGGCGGCCGCCGGGTTCTTCGCGGCCGAAGAGGACGTCGGCGAGCGCGTCGCCGCCGGCCTGTCCGGGGAACCAGGTGAGCAGCACCGCGGCGACGTCGGCGCGCCACGGCAGTTCGACCGGGGACCCGGCGTTGACGACGACCACGGTGTTCGGGTTGGCCTCGGCGACCCTCGCGACCAGCTCGTCCTGCCGGCCCGGCAGGGCCAGGGAAGTCCGGTCGAAACCCTCGCTCTCGACCTCGGCGGTGGTGCCGACCACGACGACCGCGACGTCCGACTTCCCCGCCAGCGCAACGGCTTCGGCGAGCGCGGCGTCCGGGTCGGGCACCGGGCCGCGGTGACCGAGCGCGAACGTCACCCAGGCGAAGCTGCCCCTGGCGAACTCCGCCATCTCCGACGGGATCCAGTACGTCAGGCTGACGTCGACGAGTTCGCCCGCGGTCAGTTCGATCTCCCGGCGCTGCTCGTTCACCTGCATGACCGACGTGAAGACGTCCCCGCCGGGCGGCAGGTTCACGCCGTCGAAGAGGGTCTGGCCGGCGACGGTGAGGCGGAGGTCGCCGGGGCCGGTGACGGCGAAGGTGTGCGTGCCGCCGCGCTCCGGCAGGTAGGTGCCTTCGATCTCGACCGACGCGAGGGTGCTCAGGTCGAGCCCCTCCGGCAGTTCTCCGATCCAGGTGATTTTGGCTTCCCGGAGCGGAAATTCAGCCAACCGGGTGCCATCGGCGGCTTTGGCGATCGCGCGGAGCCGGAAATTGTCGGTGGCCGGCGGTAGCGTCGTCCGCGGATCGGCACCGGTGGCGAACGCCAGGTCGGTGCCCCGGGGAAGGGCCTTGCGGAGGCCGTCGAGAGGGGAGACGACGTGATCGGGGAACACGGTGGCACTGCCGCCGCCGAGGATCTTCGGGTCCGCGGCCAGCGCGCCGATGAGCGCGACGCTCTGCGGTTCGCGCAGGGGCAGCAGGCCGGTTTCGTTGCTGAGCAACACGAAAGACCGGTGCGCGACCTCGCGCGCGGTCGCGTCACCGTCCACAGGGGAGTGTTTCGGGGCCGGTGCCGCGCCGAGCGCGCCGGCCCGGTGGGCGAGCAGGAGCACGCGGCGGACCATTTCGTCGACGACGCTCTCGTCGACTTCGCCACCACGCACGGCTTCGGCGAGCCGCGCGCCGAAAACCGTGCGGGGGCCGGGCATCGCCACGTCGAGGCCGCCGTTGGCGGAGGCGACGGTGTCGCGCGCGGCCAGCCAGTCGGAAACGACGAAGCCGTCGAAGCCCCATTCGCCGCGCAGCACGCCGTCGAGCAGTTCGGCGTGCTGGGTCATCGTGGTGCCGTTGACGCTGTTGTAGGCGGCCATGATCCCCCACGGCTTCGCGCGCCTCACGATGAGTTCGAAGGGCGCGAGGTAGAGCTCGCGCAGCGCGCGTTCGCCGACGTGGACGTCGGCGGTGAAGCGCTCGGTCTCGAAGTCGTTGGCGACGAAGTGCTTGACCGTGACGCCGACCCCGCCGTCCTGCACGCCGGTGACGTAGCCGGCGCCGATCATCCCGGTGAGGAGGGGATCTTCCGAGTAGCACTCGAAGTGGCGGCCGCCCAGCGGTGAGCGCTGGAGGTTGACCGTCGGGGCGAGCAGCACGTGCACGCCCTTGCGGCGGGCTTCCTGCGCGAGCAGGCGGCCGACGCGCACGGCGAGCCGCGGGTCCCAGCAGGCGGCGAGCGCCGTCGGGCTGGGGAGCGTGACGGAGGGGTCGTCCTGGCTCCAGCGGACCCCGCGGACGCCGACCGGGCCGTCGGAGAGGACGAGGGAGTCCAGGCCGATGTCCGGCAGGGCGGGCAAGCTCCAGACGTCCTGGCCGGCGAGCAGGCTCGCCTTGGCGTCCAGGTCGAGCTCGGCCAGCAGCGCGTCGACGTCGAAGCTCATGGGCCCACTCTACCTGGCGGTGAGTAGTGAAAGTTATGGTTCCGTGACAGCCTGTCCCGTAGGCTCGGGATCATGACCCGGGCCAGGGGCGCCGACCGCCGAGCGAGCATCGTCCGAGCGGCCTTCGAAGTGATCGCCGAACGCGGCTACCGCGGCACCTCACTGGCGGCGGTCGCCGAGCGCGTCGGCCTGACCCAGCAAGGGCTGATGCACTACTTCCCGACGAAGGAAGACCTGCTCACGGCCGTCCTGGAAACCCGCGACGAGTGGGACCTGCTCCACTTCGGCCACGCCCCACCGGGCGACGAGTCGGCGATGACGGTCAACCAGCTGGCCGACCTGGTCGACTACAACGCCACGCGGCCGGGCATCGTCCAGACGTACACGGTGCTGTCCGCGGACAGCGTCACCGAAGACCACCCGGCCCGCGCGTACTTCCACGACCGCTACACCCGCGTGCGAGCGGGCATGACGCAGATGCTGGAACGCCACCGCGACGAGCTCCCGCCGGGGACGACCCCGGAGCAACTGGCCCCGATCGCCATCGCCGTCCTCGACGGCCTCCAGCTGCAGTGGCTGCTGGCCCCGGACGAGGTCGACATGTCCACGAGCTTCCGCACGTTCCTGACGATGCTGGGCATCAAGCCCGACTGACCCACCCGCCGCCCGCGAGGTCATGAACGACCCTTTCACCTCGTCCGACGCCATGAAAGAGTCGTTCATGACGTCCGCCGAGCCCTCGGCCGCCTCACCGCAGCCAGGGCTGGGCCGCCAGCTCCCGCAAGCGCCGCAACGTGCGCAGCGTCGTCTCCAAGTCCTCCTGCGACACCTCCGCCGCCACCCCCTCGGCCCACTCGACCTGCGACCGCCCCAGCTCCCGCATCGCGGCCTTCGCCCGCCGCGTCAACGACAACAGCGGGGCACGCGCGTCCCCCGGGTTCGGCAGCCGGTCGAGCATCCCGTTGCGCAGCAACCGGTTCACCGTCTCCTGCACGCTCTGCCGGCGCAGCCCCCGCCGCCGCGCGACCTCCGCGGCGGTCGCCGGGCCGTCCTCCAGGAAGCCGAGCACCTGCCACTGCGCCGCCGTCAGACCGACCGGTTCGGTCAGGGCGTCGCCCGCCGCGAGGAAGCCGCCGTTGCAGGCGAAGACCGCGTCGATCACCCGGGTGAACGTTTCGGCTCGATGGGACCGCATGCGTGCTAGTCTCGCACAACGACAGGCACCTGTCGAAATGGAGACGACCATGGACATGCCCACCCCGGGTTCCGCCCACGACGCGCTGAAGGCCCTCGTCGGCGACTGGACCGGCACCGAGGAACTCGCCGCCTCGCCGTGGGCGCCGGCTTCGACCGCGCGCGCCGACTGCGGATACCGCTTGGCGCTCAACGGGTTAGCGGTGATCCAGGACTACCGCCAGCGCCGCGAAGACGGGTCGGAGTTCCTCGGCCACAACGTCTTCACCGCCGACCCGGCCACCGGCGAGACGCTTTGGTACGGCTTCGACAGCTACGGCTTCCCGCCCGATTCACCCGCCCGTGGCGACTGGACCGGCGCCACCCTGACCCTGGAGAAGAAGACAGCCCGCGGGGTGGCCCGGCACCGGCTCACCCCGGACGGGGACACGCTGACGCACGAAATCGACGTCAAGCTGGGCGAAGACCGCGAATTCAGCCCATTCCTGCGCGCCCGGTACACCCGCGCCGAGGGGTAGGAGGAAACGGGTGACACCCCTCCCCCCGTGCACGAGGACGTCACCCGTTTCCGGTCTCTGCCAGCACATCCGCGGCCCTGTCGACCCAGGACGATCCGCGGCGCGCTATTTCACAACAATGATTACTTATTCGGTGTTGCGCACTTTCGAGCCGTCCAGCGAGTGTGTCCTCCAATAGTGCCGGAGGCCCAGGGAAAACGATTACTTTCACCCGAACGGCCCAGCCTCGATCACCGCCCGCACCCGCAGCCGCACGCAGCGGGCTCCCGGAATTGTCGGACCCCCGGAGTACAGATGAGGGCGTGTCCAGACCCGCCGAACCGAAGCCGACGGACTCGCCCCCGCTGATCGGGGTCGAGAACGTGAAGATGCCCGAGTGGGCCCGCGTCGACGAGCGCGTGGCCTCCGCGGGCTTCGGCCAGGCCGTGCGCGCGCTGCCCACGGCGATCTCCGTCGTGCTGCGGCTGGCGTGGCGGACTTCACCGCGGCTGACGTTGCTGGCCGGCTTCGTGCACGTCGTTTCGGGCTGCGTCACGGCGTTCGGGCTGCTCGCCACCGCGAACGTCTTCACCGCGCTGCTCGAACAGGGCCCGACACCGGACCGGGTGCTGCAGTCGCTGCCCGCGATCGCGGTCGTCACCGGGTCGTACGCGGCGCGCGCGGCGCTGGACGCGGCGGTCGCCGTCGTCGAGGGTGCGCTGCGGCCGCGCGTCACCGCGGAGGCGGACGACGCCGTGACGGCGGCGGTGGTGCGCGTCGGGCTGATCGCGTTCGAGGACGCGGACTTCCGCGAACTGGCGCGGCAGGGCGCCCGGTTCGGCGTGCGGGCCATCGAGACGAGCCTGCGCCGGCTGGCCGACCTGACGTCCTCGGCGATCTCGCTCGCGGCGGCGATGATCACGGCCGGCCTGCTGAACCCGTGGCTCGCGCCGGTGCTCCTGCTCGCCGCGGCGGCCGACGGCTGGGCCGCCGCGCGCGTCGCGAAGCTGAACTACCGGCACTTCCTCGACACGGTCGGGCGCAACATCCGCAAGTCGGTCGTCGAGGAGGTCGCCACCTGGCGGACGATGGCCCTCGAGCGGCACGCCTTGACGCTGCAGGAGCCGTTGCTCGGCGAGTACCGGCGGATCTCGCGCAGCCTCGCGCGGGAGGAGATCCGGCTGGCGCACCGCAGCAACCTGGTGCGCACGACCGGCCGGGCGGCAGCCGGGCTGGGCACGGCGGTGGCGTACCTGGTGCTCGGCTGGCTGCTCTACAGCGGCGCGATGGAACTGGCGCTGGCCGGCACGGCGGTGCTGGCGATGCGCACGGCGTCGACGGCGCTGTCCAACACCATGCGCGCGGTCAATTCGCTGTACGAAGACTCGTTCTACATCGGCTTCTACAACCAGCTGCTCGCGGAATCGCGGAAGCGCCGGCCACCGGAGACGTCGCTGGCCGCGCCGCCCGACCCGGACGAGATCCGGCTGGCGGGCGTCACGTTCACCTACCCGGGCCGCGAAACCCCGGCCCTGCGGGACGTTTCGCTGACCATCCGGCGCGGCGAGGTGGTCGCGCTGGTCGGCGAGAACGGCTCGGGCAAGACCACGCTCGGCAAGCTCCTCACCGGCCTCTACCCGCCGGACGAGGGCACGGTCCACTGGGACGACGTCGACCTGGCCCGGGCCGACCCGGCGTCGGTGCACGCGAACATCGCGGTGATCGCCCAGGAACCGGCGGAGTGGCCGATGACGGCGGCGAACAACATCACGGTCGGCCGCCTCGGCCGCGCGGACCCGGACCGCCGCGCGTGGCGGGAAGCGGTGGGCTACTCGGGCGCGGACGAGGTGATCGCCGCCCTGCCCGCCAAGGAGAACACCATGCTGTCGAAGAAGTTCGACGAGGGCCACGACCTGTCGGGCGGCCAGTGGCAACGCATGGGCATCGCCCGCGGCATCTACCGCGACGCCTCGGTCCTGGTGGCCGACGAACCGACCGCGGCCCTCGACGCCCGCGCCGAAGCGCGGGTGTTCGCCGGCCTCCAGCACGCGAGCACGTCCCACCGCGGCCGCCGCACCACGGTCCTGGTCACCCACCGCCTGGCCAACATCCGTACGGCGGACCGGATCCTGGTCCTGGAGAAGGGCAGGCTGATCGAGGAGGGTACCCACGACGACCTGATCCGCGCCGGCGGGGTCTACCACGAGCTGTACGAGATCCAGGCCCGCGCCTACCGGAACGGCCCTGCGGTGACACGTGGCGGATCGGACGGCGCCGTGGTCTCCTGAAATCCCCGACCCCGGAGGCCCGATGACCGAGCTGTTCTCGCGCGTCAACGGCATCGAGCTCTGCCACGAGTCCATCGGCGACCCGGCCGATCGGCCCCTCCTGCTGGTCATGGGCCTGGCCGCGCCGATGATCTGGTGGGACGAAGAGTTCTGCGAAGCCCTGGCCGCCCAGGGCTTCCACGTGATCCGCTTCGACAACCGGGACGCCGGGCGCTCGACCCGGCTGCGCGGCCGGGCCAACCTGGCGCAGGCCTACCTGCTCCGCACGTCCCCGTACTCGCTCGCCGACATGGCCGACGACGCCGCCGGGCTGCTCACGGCGCTGGGCATCCCGGCCGCCCACGTGGTCGGCGCCTCCATGGGCGGGATGATCGCGCAGACCCTCGCCATCCGGCACCCTTCGCGGGTCCTCTCGCTGACGTCGATCATGTCCAGCACCGGCGGCCGGTTCGTCGGCCGGCCGAGCGCCCGCGCGATGTCGATGCTGCTCGCCGCGCCGCCGCGGGATCGCGAAAGCTACGTGGAAACGCTGCTGCGCACCTTCCGGCTGATCGGCTCGCCCGGCTATCCGTTCGACGAGGACCGCATGCGGCAGCGGGCCGAGCGCACCTACGACCGCGGGGTGCACCCGGGCGGCGCCGTCCGCCAGCTCGCCGCGATCGTGGCCGACCGCGACCGCGCCCCGCGGCTGCGGCGGACGACCGTCCCCAGCCTGGTCGTCCACGGCGCCCGCGACCCCCTGGTGCACGTCTCCGGCGGCCGCGCCACCGCGCGCGCCATCCCGGGCGCCGACCTCGACATCGTCCCCGGCATGGGCCACGACCTCCCCCGCGCCGTGTGGCCCCGCGTCATCCGGGGCATCGAGCGGATCGCGGTCAAGCGGACAGCGTGATCGACCCCAGGTGGGAGAAGTGGGCCGCGACGCGGGAGCCGCGGCGGAGCGGCACCGCGTCCGTCATGCCGCCGGTCAGCACCAGCCAGCCCGGCTCGAGGGCCAGGCCGCGGGCCGCGAGGGCGTTCGCGGCCAGGGCGAGCGCCTCCGCCGGGTGGCCCTGGACCGCCGCGCCGGTGGCCGTGTCGACGATCTGGCCGTCGACCTCCAGCAGCGCCGCCTCCAAGGACAGGTCCAGCGCGGCGGGCGGCAGTCCCACCGGGCCGACGCCGAAGTACGCCGACGAGCCGTTGTCCGCGACCGCGTCCGGGAGGGTGAAGCGGTAGTCCGCGTAGCGGCTGTCGATGACCTCGATGCCCCCGTACACGCGGTCGACCGCGGCCAGCGCTGTCGCCGCGGTGACGCCGGGGCCCGCCAGCCGCTTGCCCAGCACGAAGACCAGTTCCGGCTCGGCGCGCGGGTGGATCAGCGCGTCTTGCGGCACCGGCACGCCCGCGGGCAGCACCATCGCGTCGGTGAGCCAGGCCAGCAGGGGCGAGTCGATGCCCATCCGCTGCTGCTTCGCACGTGACGTCAGGCCCAGCTTCACGCCGATCAGGGTTTCGCCGCGGGCGCGCCGCTGCCGCAGGGCCTCGTCCTGGATCGCGTACGCCGTGTCGACGTCGAGGCCGGGCCACTCCTCCGACAGCGGTGAGCGCTCCGAAACCGTCCCCAGCAGCGCGGCGGCCGCCTCGCGCACGTTCATGATTCCTCCGAGAAGACCGCGGTGACGCTGCCGAGGCCGGCGATGGTCGCGACGATCGTGTCGCCCGGCGACACCGGGATCGCCCGGGTCATCGACCCCGGCAGCACGACGTGCCCCGGCTCCAGCGTCACTCCCAGCGGGCCGACCGTGTTCGCCAGCCACACCAGCGAGTTCAGCGGCGAGCCGAGCACCGCGCCGCCCGCGCCCGTCGCCGCGACCGAGCCGTTCTGGTACAGGATGCAGCCGGCCAGCCGCAGGTCCACCGCGCCCAGCGCGGTCGGGCTGCTGCCCAGGACCACGCCGCCGGACGAGGCGTTGTCGGCGATCGTGTCGAAGAGCGAGATCTTCCAGTCCCGGATGCGGGAGTCGACGATCTCCAGCGACGGCAGCACGAAGTCGACCGCGCGCACCGCGTCCGCCACCGTTACGCCGGGGCCGCGCAGCGCCGAGCCGAGCACGAACGCGATCTCCGGCTCGATGCGCGGCTGCAGGAACGCCGACGTCGGGATCGGCTGGTGCTCCAGGTGGAACATGCCGCCGGTCAGGTGCCCGTAGTCGGGCTGGTCGACGCCCATCTGCCGCTGCATCGCCGCCGAGGCGAGGCCGACCTTGTGCCCGCGGACGGCGTCGCCGTCCGCGGTCCAGTGCCGCACCTGTTCCTGCTGGATCCGGTACGCGTCCTCGACGGTCGCGTTCGGGAACAGCTTGATCAGCGGCTCGACCGGCTCGCGCGTCGCGTAGGCCCGCGCCAGTACGGCGGCGGCCTCCTGCACCTTGCTGACGTCCACGCCCCGGACTCTGCCCGGCACGCACCCCGCACACAAGGCCGGATGTTCCACCCAACGGAACTCTCGCTAGACAACCTCTTGCGCGCGAGATAAATCGGGCGTACCGTTCGAGGTACCACCAGGAAGGGACGTGAGGGACATGGCACCGACCCAGGCCGAGGTCACCAAGCTCGCCGAAATCCGCGACGAGCTGCGCGAGCGCCACCTGCGCCCGGCCGCCGACCGCCCGGCGACGAACGGGCGCGGCATCCACCACACCGCGCTGATCTCCAGCGACGTCGAGCGGACCATCGAGTTCTACCAGGACGTCCTCGGCTTCCCCCTCACCGAGCTGATCGAGAACCGCGACTACCCCGGGTCGAGCCACTTCTTCTTCGACGTCGGCAACGGCAACGCGGTCGCCTTCTTCGACCTGCCCGGTCTGAATCTCGGCCCGTACGCGGAAGTCCTCGGTGGACTGCACCACCTGGCCCTCTCGGTGACGCCCGAACGGTGGAGCGCCATCAAGGACAACCTCGACCGGGCCGGTGTGCGGTACCTGCTGGAGAGCAAGACCTCCATCTACCTGTCCGATCCGGACGGTGCCCGCGTCGAGCTGATCTCCGACCCGCTGGGTGAGATGTACGGCGAGAAGATCGGCTGAAAGCGTGTTCCCGGCGTCGCGCGCCGCATACCCTGTGCGCGACGTCTGGAGGTCCGATGTCCGACTGGTCCCTGTCCCGCGCGAAGGCACGGCTGGATCGCCGTGAGCAGCTCGACGAGCTCACCGCGCGCACCCGGTTCGAGGTGCGGCTGCACTTGAACGAGCCGGCCACGAACGGCAGCTACGACGAGCTGACCAGCATCTTCGCCATCGGGCACGGCGAGTGCGCCGCGCTGCTGGCGCACCACCGGCTGCTGCCGTGGTGGGAGCGCTCGCTGCTGCTCCGGTACGCGCGCCGGATGCACGGCAAGGCGATCACGCGCAGCGTCGGCGTCGTGCCCGCCGAGGTGGCGCCGCAGGCGGCCCGCGCGTTCGGGGCCGAGATCGCCGAACTCGCCCCCGATTCCGGGGACACCGGCGCGAAGTACGACCTGCAGGGCCGGGGCCTGCTGACGGTGTTCCGCATCGCCGTCGGCACCAAGGGCGAGTCCTGGCCGGACCGCCACGAGGTGGCGACGACGTCCGCCCGCAACATCCTGACGTGCGCCGCCACCTTCGCCCGCCGCAAGCCGTGGCACGTGCTCTGGCCCGTCTACCGCGTCCGCGGCCTGCGGCTCTGGAAGCTTTGACGGCCGCCGGGCGTTCTGCCGGTATGAACGCAGAGGAAATCCTCGCCGGCGCGAACACCATCGCCGTCGTCGGGCTGAGCCGCGACCCGGCCAAAGCCGCGCACGGCGTCCCGGCGGTCCTGCAGGCGCACGGCTTCCGGATCACCCCGGTGCACCCGACCGCGACCGAACTGCTCGGGGAGAAGGTCTACCGCTCGCTGAAGGACATCCCGGAGCCGGTCGACCTGGTCGACGTCTTCCGCCCGGCCCCCGAGGCACCGGGCATCGCGCGGGAAGCCGTCGAGATCGGCGCGAAGGCGCTGTGGCTGCAGCAGGGCATCGTCTCCGCCGAAGCGCGCCGCATCGCCGAGGAAGGCGGGCTCGCCTACGTCGAGAACCGCTGCACCGCCGTGGTCCGCGCGACGGCCGCGATCTCGAAGAGCTAGCCCGGCGCTCCGAAGTGGACGATCCGGTGGTTGCCCGTGTCGGCGACCCAGACACCGCCCGCGCCGTCGCCGGCGCTGTCGCGCGGTGAACCGGCCCACCCGGCGGCGTCGGGCAGCGCCGCGCCGGTCCGGGTATCGAACCGCGCGACGCGGCCGCCGTCGTCGACCAGCAGCCGCCCGGCCGGGTCGACCGCGACCGCGCGGGGCCGGCCGAAGTCGCCGAACCCGCGCACGAACCCGCCCCACCACGTGTACTGCACGACCCGGCGGTTGCCGGTGTCTGCGACGTAGACGTTGCCCGCGGCATCGACCGCGATCCCCTCGGGTGCCTTGAGCCGCCCGGCGATCACGCGCACGAGCTCGCCTTCGCGGGTGAACGCCTGCACGCGGTCGTTGCCGGTGTCGGCCACCCACACCCGCCCGCGCACGTCGACCGCGATCCCCGACGGCGCGCTGAACCGGCCCGGCCCGGAGCCGGGCCCGCCGATGGCGGCGAGCTCACTGGTGGTCACAGCGCCAGGATCACCGATCGCGGGCGGTCACGACCAGTACCGAAAAGAGTGTTCAACAGCTGTTCCGCCCGCGCTCACCAGCTCCAGCGGGAGCACGTCCGCCGATCGAGGAAGCTGTACGCGGGCAGCGGCCCGAGCCAGTCGGCCTGGACGCCGCCGCCGTGCCCGAGCCCGGCGACGGTGTCCCGGACGACGAGCAGGTCGCCGAGCCCGACGAGGAACGCCCACCGCTCGTCCGCGGATTCCCCGGCCGGCAGCGCCACCGAGTCGCGGGCCCGCTCGGCGACCTCGGACAGCAGCCCGTCCGAGCGCGCCGAGCGCCACGCCGACCCGGGTTCGGTGAACCGCAGGCAGACGTGCACCTCGGCCAGCCCGTCGAGCCGGTCGAGGTCGGCCCGGTAGGTGCCGGCGGCCGGGGCGAGCACCTCGCTGCGGACGGCCTCCTCGTCCTCGGCCACGGTGCCGAACCGGACCGGCAGCACCGGGCCGCCCTCGACGAGCGCGGACACCACCGCGAGGTGTGCCGCCGGGTCGGGTTCGGGGTCGCCGACGACCATGGCCAGGTCGTCCCAGCGCACGGTGCGTGACGCCCGCGGGTGCCCGGCGCGCACGACGCCGTAGAGCTGCAGCGTCACGGCTGTTCGACGGGAACGGCCGGTTCGACGGGCACCGCGACGGCCGGCGTCGGCGGCGGGGGCGGGATCAGCCCGGTCGTCTGCCCGAGCCCTTGCGAGATCTGGCCGGGCACGGGCGTGCTCTGCAGGCGCTGCATCGCTTCGAGGTAGCGGATGTAGGTGTCGACGCTGGCGATCACGATCCGGGCCTCGATGGCCAGCAGCTCGATCCCGATCACCGACACCCGCACCGACGCGTCGATCACGAGTCCCTTGTCCAGCAGGATGTCCAGCGTGTCGGCGAGGCCGCCGCCGGTCTGCCCCGGTCTGGTCACTTAGGTCCTTTCGTCGAGGGCGGCCCGGATCTCCGCGAACCGGAGGTCCAGGTCGATCAAGGCCTGCCCGAGGTCTTCGACCTGGGCGGGGGTGAGGGTGTCGAGGCGCCGGAGCGCCTGCCGTTCGAGCACCTCGCGCAGGATGTCGAGCACGGTGACGACGAGGTGCCCCAGCCCGCGCCCGGCGTCCGCGGGCAACCGGACGGGCTCGCTCATCCCGGTGCCTCCTCGAGCCCGAGCAGCAGCAGCCGCAAGTCGAGCCGGACGAGATCGATGCCGGCGAGCGAGATGATCACGTCCCCGGTGACGACGGCACCGCGGTGCACGACCCGGTCGAGCAGGTCGGCGACGGCTTCGGCGGGCGAATCCCCGGTCAAGCGCACCACTTCCGCGTCAGCCATCCGCGGCCCCCAGCTCCACGTCGGTGAACGAGTACGGCGGCCACGGCCCCGACGTCTCCACCGTCGCGCCCACCGCGCGCAGCTCGCGGGCGAACCACTCGAACTCCGCGTGGAACGCCGCTTCCCGGCCGGTTTCCACGAGGTAGGCCGTGTTGACCAGCACCCCGTGCGGCCGGGCCCGCCCGATGCTGTCGGTCGCGTGGCGGCGCAGCGCCTCCTCGAGCCGGCCGGCCGCCGCCAGCACTTCCTCGCGGCCGCGCTGGATCGCCTTCAGCCGTTCGCGGCGGCGGACCAGGTACTGCGTTCCGGTCAGGCCCGTGACGTCCGGGCGGCTGGTCGCGGCGGGTTCGGCGTGGCGGACGCGGACGCCCCACTCGCGGTGCCCGTCGACCTCGTCGAGGCAGCTGCGCGCCTGCTCGTACCCGGCTTCGAGGAGCCGGACCGCCGCGGCCTCACCGTCCAGGACGGTCCCGAACCGCAGGGGCAGCACGGGTTCGTGGCGGAACACCGCGCGCACCACGGCGTCGTGCTCGCGGGCCAGCTCGGCGAGCGCGCCGTCGACCGGGTCGAGCGTCTCGATGCGGTCGAAGCGGGCGGGCGACGCCTCGGCGACGACCACCCCGAGGTCGCGGTAGCCGATGAGCCGCGGCGACTCCCCGATGTCCAGCGCGGGCCGGTTGCGCGTGATCGCGTACGCGCACAGCCAGTTCCGGGTGCTCACCGCGGTTGTTCCCCTTCCGGCAGCAGTGGCTCGGGTCCGGTTTTCCCGAGTTCGGCACGGGCGGCGTTGGGGGCGAAGAACGGGTCGCCGGTCCACCAGTCCATGCCCATTTCCTTCGCGGTCTGCGCGGAAGCGATGAAGAGCCGGATCCGCAGGGTAAGCAATTCGACGTCGACGACGCTGACCCCGATGTCACCGGCTATCACGACCCCCTTGTCGAGTACGCGTTCCAGAACGTCCGCCAACGAATCGGACGAAGCGGCCAATCGTGTCACCTCTCCTTTCACAAATCCGTGGCGCCGCGGGTGAAGCGCCGCAGCCGCTCGCACGCGCCGAGCTCGCCCGACCCGTCGATGTCCACCCGGTAGGTGGCCATCACACTGGTGGAGTCGGGGATGCGGGCCAGTTCGACGACGTCGACGAGCACGGACCAGCCGCCGTCGGCGCGACTGCGGACGCCCGTCACGGCGTGCGGGATCAGCCCGGTCACGACACCGAACTGCTCCTTCGCGGCGCCAATGGCATCGGCGGCGCGCAACCGGGGAACGGATTTCCCCGGACTGTCCGTAATATTGTTGTTTGACGCAAGGAACGGCTCGGGCGATTCACTCATCGCTTTCCTGGGTCGCGGGTGGGTGCCCACCGTAGCAACGGGCACAACTCCCCGAGGAAGCGTTGCGGGACGGTATTTTTCACCGGTTCGCGGTAACGAATGGGCGCAATGCGGCAACCGGCGGAGGCAAACGGCGCAGCGCGGGACGCCCAGCGGAACCAATGCGCCGGATCCGCCCCCGAGGTTACGATCGAGTAACGTCCACGAGCCGGTACCCGACGCCCCGGACCGTCTCGATGGTGCGGGTGCCGAACGGCGTGTCGATCTTGCGCCGCAGGTACCCGATGTAGACCTCGACGACGTTCTCGTCGCCGTCGTAGTGCGCGTCCCAGACGTGGTTGAGGATCTCGTTCTTCGTCAGCGCGGTACCCGGCCGCCGCAGCAGGAACTCCAGCAGCCCGAACTCCCGCGCGGTCAGCTCGATCCGCACTTGTCCTCTGTGGACGGTCCGGGCGGACGGGTCGAGCCGCAGGTCGCCCGCCTCCAGCACGGCCGGGCGGGCCGGCGCGCCGCGGCGCAGCAACGCCCGCAGCCGGGCGATGAGCACGACGAAGGAGAACGGCTTCGACAGGTAGTCGTCGGCGCCGAGGTCGAACGCGTCGGCCTCGTCGTACTCGCCGTCCTTGGCCGTGAGCATCAGCACCGGCGTCCAGTTTTCCGCCGCCCGCAAGCGTTTGAGCACTTCGTAGCCGGACAGCTCGGGCAGCATGATGTCGAGCACGACGACGTCGTACTCGTGCTCGGTCGCCCGCCAGAGCCCCTCCCGGCCGGTGTGGGCGACGTCGGTGGTGAAGCCCTCGGCGACCAGCCCGCGCCGCAGCGTCTCCGCGAACTCGCGCTCGTCCTCCACGATCAGCAGGCGCACTACTCCTCCTTCGGCACGGCGATCACCGGCAGCTCGATCACGAACCGCGCGCCCGGCTCGCCGGGGTCCGCGCAGCGCGCCCGGCCGCCGTGGCGGGCCGCGATGCCGGCCACGATCGGCAGCCCCAGCCCGGTACCGCCGTGGCCGCGCTGCCGCGACGCGTCGAGCCGGACGAACCGTTCGAAGATCCGGTCCCGGTCGGCTGCCCCGACGCCGGGCCCGTCGTCGCTCACCTCGACCACGGCGAGGTCGCCGCGCACCGCGCTGCTGACGCGGATGCGCGAACGCGCGTGCCCGCGGGCGTTGTCGACCAGGTTCCGCACGGCCCGCCGCAACTGGGCCTCACTGCCGTGCACCTTCGCCGGCCCGGCCCGGACCTCGACGTCCAGCGCGCCTTCGCCGCGGACCCGCTCGGCTTCGGCGCGGACGATGTCGTCGAGGTCGACCTCGGTGCGCTGCGGCCGGTCGGTGGCGTCGTCGGTGCGGGCCAGCATGAGCAGGTCGTCGACGAGCTCGCGCAGCCGCGCGGTTTCGCGGGCGATCACCGGCACCAGCTCGCCGGTGCTCTCCGGGTGCCGCCCGGAGACGTCGAGCGCGGTGCTGATGGTCGACAGCGGCGACCGCAGCTCGTGACTGGCGTCGGCGACGAACCGGCGTTGCGCGGCCTGCGCGGACGCCAGCCGGGACAGCATTTCGTTGAGCGTGACGGCCAGCCGGTGCACCTCGTCCCCGCCCGGCGGCAGCGGCACGCGCGCGGCGAGGTCGCGCGTCGAGATCTCCGCGACGGTCCGGCGCATCCGCTCGACCGGCCGCAGCGCCGAGCCGACCGCGCGGTACACGGCGAGGCCGGAGATCGCGAGCAGCGGCACGGCGATCAGGCCGAGCAGCAGCGTCAGCCGGGTGGACGCCTCGGTCACCGGCTCCAGCGAGCGCGCGGAGATCACCGTGAACGGCCCGCCCGGCCCGTTGACCTCCTGCGAGACCACGCGGTAGTCGTCGCTGTCGCCGTTGAGCCCGAGCGGCAGCGTCTCGATGGTCTCGTGCCCGACGACCGGCCGGGCGGCGGTCAGCGGCGGGTGCCCGACGATCGCGGGGTCGCTCGCGATCGGCACGCCCCGCGCGTCCAGCACCTGCGTGACAGCTTCGGTGTCACCGGTGCTGGCGACGTCGCTCGCGCTGAGGTCGCGCGCGCCTTCGCGGACGAGCTGGATGGCGACCTGGCGGCCGGTGCTGCGCGCACTCTCGGTGACGCTGCGGTCGAGCGACTCCTCGAGCAGCAGCACGACGACCACCCCCGCGGCGGCGATGGCCAGCGCGAGCGCGAACACCGCCACGGCGGTGGTGCGCATCCGGACCCCGGTCGCGGCGACCACCCTGCCCAGCTTCACCAACGCAGCGTAACCGCGAATCACCGCCACCGGCGGTTCCGCCGCGATCACGTCCACCGCCCGAAGCACCCCAATGTGGCGTTGGGTGCGTCCAGCGCACCCAATGTGGCGTTCGGTGCGTCCAGCGCACCGAACGCCACATTGGGGCGCTTGCCGGGGGTGGCAGCGGCGGGCGGGGAAGGGGGCACCGCGGTCACCGCCGTCGGCGGGTGGCGGTGAGGCGCTCGGTGCGCAGGCGGTCGACCTCCGGGAGCTCCAGCGGGGGCAGCGGGTGCCCGGCCACCCAGCTCAGCAGCAGGTCCGCCAGCGCCGGGTTCCGGGCCAGCGCCGGGCCGTGCAGGTACGTGCCGACGACCCGGTCGGTCACCGCGCCTTCCGTTCCGTCCCCGTTGCCCGTGCCCCGCACCACTTCCCCGAGCGGCGCGCTGTCCGCGCCGAGCTTGCTCACGCCCAGGTGGTTCTCGAAGCCGGTGAGCGGTTCGGGGAGCAGCCCGGCCGACGTCGCGACCAGCTCGGCCACCGCGCGCCGCTGGCCGGGTTCCGTGGTGACGTCGAGGAGGCCGAGACCGTCGTGGTCGACGCCGTCGAGGCCGCGGAAGCGGGTGCCGAGCACCTGCAGGCCCGCGCAGACGCCGAAGACCACCGCGCCGCGCGAGCGTGACCGCCAGTGCTTCCGCAGGTGGGCGGCGGCCAGCGCCTGCGCGCCGTCCTCGCCGCCGCCGAGCAGGTACAGGTCCAAAGTGGACGGGACCGGCTCGCCCAGCCCGACCGGCACCACCTCGGCGTCGAACCCGCGCCACCGCAGCCGGCGGCAGAGCACCTGCGCGTTGCCGGTGTCGCCGTACGTGCCGAGCACCTCCGGCAGCAGGAGTCCGATGTGGACGATCGAGTCAGCCACCGGGCAGCCGCCCGACCAGGTCGCGGAAGGCCGTGTAGTTGGCGACCAGCTCGACGCCGCCGGGCGGGAGGCCGTCGATCGCGGCCACCGGGTCGGGCTCGGTCCAGTGCGCGACTTCGGCGTAGCAGAGCCGGACGGCGAGATCCGCGCCGCGCTCACCGGTGACCACCACCTGACGCCCGCGCAGCCGCTCGAAGTGCACGTCCCAGAGCCACGACAGGTCCCGCCCGTCGGCTTCCTGCGCGTTCACCGCGACGACCACCGGCGTGTCCTCGTCCAGTACGCGCAGCGTTTCGACCCAGCCGGCCGGGTTCTTCGCCAGCATCAGCCGCACGGAGTGCCGGGACCGGCGGATCGTGCGGTAGCGGCCGCCGATGTCGGTGATGGTCCGCAGCCGGGCGGCCGCGGTGTGCGGCGGCACGCCGAGCCGGTGCGCCGCCGCCAGCGCGAGCGCCGCGTTCGCCCGGTTCGCGTCGCCCGGCAGCCGCAGGTCGAGGTCGACCTGGCGGCCACCGGGCGTGCGGACGAGGTCGCCGTCGAGGGTCCAGCCGGGTTCCGGACGGGAGAGCCCGCAGCCGCAGCTCCAGTCCTTGCCGCGGAACCCGACGAGGCCGTCGCACCGCGGGCACGCCGTCGAGTCGCCGGTCCAGCGCCGCCCGGTGCTCACCCACACCGGCCGGTCGGCCGCCGCCGCGGCGGACGTCACGAGGACGTCGTCGCAGTTCGCGACGACCACGGTGCCCGGCAGCTCCGCCAGCGCCGCCCGCAGGTCGCGTTCGGTGGCCCGGACCTCGCCGACGCGGTCGAGCTGGTCGCGGCTGAGGTTCAGCAGCACGAGCACGGCGGGCTGGAGCTGCCCGGCCACCCACGGCACGTGGGCCTCGTCGACTTCGAGGACCGCGTAGGGCGCGTCCGGGCGGGCGGTCAGCGCGGCGAGGACGCCGTCGGGCATGTTCGAGCCGTCGCTGTTGGCGGCGACCTCGGCCAGCGCTTCGAGCGCGCGGGTGAGCATGAGCGACGTCGTCGTCTTGCCGTTGGTGCCGGTGACCAGCACGACGGTCCGCTCCCGCCCGAGCCGGCGCAGCGCCCGCGGGTCGAGCGCGAGCGTGACGCGGCCGCCGATCATGCCGCCGCGGCCGAGCCCCGAGCTGCGGGACAGCCAGGCGGTCAGCCGGCCGGCGGCCACGGACGCGCGGGTGCGAAGGGGGTTTCGGACGGTCATCGGTGCGGATGGTGCCTCGCGGGCGCTGTGAGTTCCCTGAGTCCGTGGCCCGCGTCTCGCCTCAGAGCGTGACGACGACCTTGCCGTGCACGTGCCGCCCGGCCTGCAGCTCGACCGCGTCCCGGATCTTCTCGACCGGGAACACCGCGGCGACCGGCACGGTCAGCTCGCCACCGGCGATCGCGGCGGTGATCCGCGCGAGCTCGCCGGGCTCCGCGTCGGCGCCACCGGTGGCGCGCACGCCGCCGGGCGGGTTGGGGCCGGCGGCGATCGTGGAGATCCGCTCGGGTGACACGCCGAGCGCCAGCGCGGCCTCGGCCGTCTCGGTGCCGAACAGGTCCGCCGCCGCGGTCACGCCGAGCGTGCGCACCCGGTCCGCGAGCCCGGGGCCGTACGCGACCGGCTCCGCGCCGAGTTCCCGCAGGAAGCCGAACGTGCTCTCCGACGCCGTGCCGATCACGGTGGCGCCGGCGAGCTTGGCGAGCTGGACGGCGAAGATGCCCACGCCGCCGGCCGCCCCGCCGATCAGGACGGTGTCACCGGACCGCAGGCCGATCGCCGCCAGCGCCGCGGCCGCCGAGGAGCCGGCCACCGGGAGCGTGCTCGCCACCTCGTCGCTGACCCCGTCCGGCGTGGGGAAGAGCGCGCCGGGCACCTCGACGACGACGAAGTCGGCGACGGCCCGCCCGAGCGCGCCGCCGTGGACGCGGTCACCCGCGGCGAACCCCGTGACCCCGGTCCCGACCTCGTCGACGACGCCGGCGAAGTCGTACCCGAAGCCGGACGGCACGGTGATGCCGAACCGCGCCGCCGCTTCGGCCGAGGCGGCGAGGCCCCAGTCCATCGGGTTCAGCCCGGCCGCTGTCACGCGTACGCGCACTTCGCCCGGGCCGGCGTGCGGCTCGGGCACCTCACGCAGTTCCAGGACTTCGGGACCACCGAACTTCTCGTAGACGACGGCTCGGCTCATGGTGACCTCCAACGCGAGTGATGAGACTTGGTCCCATCACCGTACACCGATGACGGGACCAAGTGCCGTAAAGTGGTCCCATGGCCCGCTGGCAACCGAACGCCCCGGAGCGGCTGAGCAAGGCCGCCCTCGAACTGTTCGCCGAGCGCGGCTACGAGAACACGACGGTGATCGACATCGCGGAGCGCGCCGGGCTGACGAAGAGCACCTTCTTCCGGCACTTCCAGGACAAGCGCGAAGTGCTCTTCGGCGACGGCACGCTGGCCGGCCTGCTCACCGAAGCGATCGCCGCCGCGCCGGAGACCGCGGGCCCGCTCGAAGCGGTGGCCGACGCGATGGCCGCGGTCGGCGGCCGGACCTTCACCCCGGAACGCCGCGAGTTCGGCGCCCTCCGGCGGGCGGTGATCGACGCCAACCCGGAACTGCGGGAGCGCGAAGCCCTGAAGGGACTGACCCTCGTCGCGGCGATGACCGACGCACTCAAGCGACGCGGCGTCCCGGAACTGACGGCGTGCGTCGCCGCGGAACTGGGCGCACTCGCGATGAAGCTCGCCCACGAGCGCTGGAGCGACGGCGGCGACTTCGCCGAATCCGCGCGGCAGGCTCTCGACGAGGTGCTGGCGGCCGTTCCGGCCTTCGTGACATTTCCCCGCTGAACGCACCCGATTCAAGTCCGTGAATGCGCATTCACGGACTTGAAAGACAACGTTGTCGAAGTTGTCGAACGCGTCCGTCCGCGTGCCCGCAACCGCCGTAGGTAGGAAACTTAACCATCGGAGGTTGTACCAATTAGCATCCTCAACTAACCGCGTTTCTCCTGAGACGTTTCAAGATCTTCCGTACATACATCGGAGGTGTTACCGTCCAAACCCACCCAGCGGAAAGGCGTACCGCTGAGCGAAAACCGGGAACGTCCAACGGAGGGCAACGTGGGACCGGAGCGCGGGCTGGAGAACAGCGGAACTCTCGAACGCGGACTCGCGGTGCTGGAGCACGTGGGCCGGCACCAGGAGATTTCCACCAATGCGATCGCGCGGCAACTGGGGCTTTCCCGCAGTGCCGCGTACCGGATCGTCGGCACCTTGAAGAACCTCGAGTACCTCGAAGCCGACCAGATCACCGGCCGGGTGCGGCTGGGCACGCGGCTGGTCGAGCTCGGCGCCCGCGCGATGGCGGCGACCGACCTGCACCGGTGCGCGCCGCGGTACCTCGCGTCGCTGGCGGAGCGCTCGGGCGAGACGACCTACCTCGCCGTGCCGGACAACGACACCATGGTCTACGTCGCGACCGAACGCAGTGCCAGCGCGGTGACGCTCGCCTGCCGCCTCGGCACCCGGCGCCCGCAGCACGCGACGTCGCTCGGGAAGGCGTGGCTGGCCGCGCTGCCGGAGGTCGACCGCGCCGAGCGCGTCCGCCGGATGAAGCTGGATTCGCTGACGCTCAAGACGATCATCGACCCGCACCGGCTCCTCGACGAACTCGCGCGGACGAGCCGCCGCGGCTGGGCGATCGACGAAGTGGAGAACGAGCCGGACGTCGGCTGCGTCGCGGCCGCGGTCCGCGACCACTCGGGACGCCCGATCGCGGCGATCAGCATCGCCGGCCCGGCCCCGCGGGTGCTGCGCCGCCTCGACGAGCTGGGCGCATCGGTGGCGGGCACGGCGGCGGCGTTGTCCCTGCGCCTCGGTTTCGTGCGGAGCCGGCCCGCCTGATCTCCCCGTCGCGCATTCACCTGGCGCGGCCGGGGCTCGCCATCCCGCGGCGACCCACCTCGACCCCGCGGCTCGGCCACCACCCCAGCCGCGCGGCCGACCCACACCGCCGCCACGGCTCGCCACCCCCGCAGCTGCGCGGCCCAGCCCGCCGCCCGCGTTCCGCGCCCCCGCCCAGTGTCTTGAATGAGTCATTCAGGTCACCGGAGGTCCTGAATGACTCATTCAAGACCGCCGCGCCCTCGCCCACCTGACCGCGTTCCCACGACCCGGCGAAGGAGCCGACCGTGACCTGGATCCAGGACTACCAGCCGGCGGGCGGGCTGTGGGTGTCCGCGCTGCTCGCCGCGCTGCCGATCGTCGTCTTGCTCGTCGCGCTCGGTGTGGTGCGGCTGTCCGCGCACCTCTCGGCCGCGCTCGCGCTGGTCACCGCGCTCGGGGTGGCCCTGCTGCTGTACCGGATGCCGGCCGCGCTGGCGTTCGACTCCGCGGCCATGGGCGTGCTGTTCGGCGTGTGGTCGGTGGCCTGGATCGCGTTCCACGCCGTGTACTTCCACAACGTCACGGTGGCGACCGGCCGGTTCGACAGCATCAAGCGCGTGCTCGCCGGGTTCAGCGAAGACCGGCGGCTCCAGGCGCTGCTGATCGCGTTCGCCTTCGGGGCGCTGCTCGAAGGCGTCGCGGGTGGCGGGTCGCCGATCGCGATCACCGCGGCGATGATGGCCGCGCTCGGGTTCCCGCCGGTGAAGGCCGTCGTGCTGGCGCTGCTGGCGAACACCGCGCCGGTCGCGTTCGGCGGGCTCGGCAACCCGCTGATCGTGCTGGGGCGGCTGACCGCGCCGATCATGCACCTCAAGCAGGACCAGGCGACCGAGCTGTTCTCGGCGATGGTCGGGCGGCAGGTTCCGGTGCTGGCGCTGATCATCCCGGCGTTCCTGGTCGTGGTCCTGGCCGGCTGGAAGCGCATGCTCGAAGTGTGGCCGGCCGTGCTGACCGCCGGGCTCGCGTTCGCGGCCATGCAGTTCGTCGCGTCCAACTACATCAGCGCCAGCCTGGTCGACGTCCTCGCCGCGCTCACCGCGATGGCCGCGCTCTGGATCCTGACGAGGTTCTGGCAGCCTGCGAGCGTGTGGCGGTTCGACGGTGAAGAAAGCGCTGTCTCGGGGGCAAACCTCGGCGCCGCGAAAGCCGAACGCGGTGCGCTCTACGCGTGGATGCCCTACGTCATCCTGATCCTGGCGATCTTCCTGTCGCGGATCGGCACGATCTTCAAGAACCTCCCCGCCTGGCTCGACCTGACGAAGCTGCTGCACCAGGCGGACTGGATCTTCGCCTGGCCCGGCCTGCACAACCACGTGGTCCAGCACCCGCCGATCACGGCGAAGAACGCGCCCTACGCGGCGACGTTCACGGTGGACTTCCTGTTCTCGCCGGGCACGGTGGCGCTGATCGCGGCGGTCATCGCCGGCTTCGCCATGGGCGCGCGGCCGGGGCTGCTGCTCAAGACGTACCGGTCGACGCTCGTCCAGATGCGCTGGGCGCTGGCGACGATCTTCATGATCCTGGCCATCGCGTTCGTGATGAACTACTCGGGCGCGACGCAGACGCTGGGCCTGGCCCTGGCGACGACCGGCGTGGTCTTCCCGCTGTTCTCGGCGTACATCGGCTGGCTGGGCGTGTTCCTCACCGGCTCGGACGCGTCGACGAACAGCCTCTTCGGCCCGATGCAGGTGATCTCGGCCCAGCAGCTGAACCTCAACCCGATCCTGGCGGGCGCGACCAACACGTCCGGCGGCGTGATGGGCAAGATGATCTCGCCGCAGAACTTGTCGATCGGCGCGACGGCGATCGGCCAGAGCGGCAAGGAGGGCTCACTGCTGCGGCAGACGTTCCTGTGGTCCCTGCTGCTGACGGCGGTGGTCGGCGTGATCTCCCTCCTGCAGGCGACGATCCTGACGGCGATGATCCCGTCGCCCTAGGCTGGGCGGCATGACCTCTGAAGCGCTGGCCTCGTTCGGCTACGAGCTCGGCCTCCTCAAGCGGATCCGGCGGTCGGGCTGGTGGCACGCGGGCGTCCGCGACCCGGAGTCGGTCGGCGAGCACAGCCTCCGCGCGGCCCAGCTGGCGGCGCTGATCGCCGCCGAGGAGGGAGCGTCCCCGGAGCGGGCGGCGTTCCTGGCGCTGTGGCACGACACGCAGGAGACACGCACGGGCGACCTCCCGCTGACGGCGGTGGAGTACCTGCGCAAGCCGGAACCGCGGGAGATCACGGCGGACCAGACGGCCGCGCTGCCCCCGCGGTCCCGCGAGCTGGTGCGCGAGGCGGTGGACGAGTACGAGAGCCGCGCGTCGGCGGAGGCGTTGTGCGCGAAGGACGCGGACAAGCTGGAGATGCTGCTGCAGGCGCTGGAGTACCGCGACATCGGCGTGCGGCCGGTCGACGAGTGGATCGCGTCGGCGACGAAGGGCCTGAAGACCGAGACGGCGAAGAAGATCGCGGAGGCGGCGTTGACGTTGTCGCCGCTCTCGTGGCGGGGTCGCTAGGCGCCCACGGCCTTCGCGCGATTGAGGAGCAGTTCGCGTTCGCGGGCGTTCTCCGTCATCTCCGCCGCGCGCCGGAACTCCCGCTCCGCCTCCTCCAGCCGCCCGAGCTTCTCCAGCAGGTCGCCCCGGACGCTCGGCAGCAGGTGGTAGTCCTTCAGCGCCGCGTCCGACGCCACCGCGTCCACCACCGCCAGGCCCGCTTCCGGCCCGTACGCCATCGCGACCGCGACCCCGCGGTTCAGCTCGATCACCGGGGACGGCTGGAGCTTGCCGAGGCCTTCGTACAACGCGGCGATCCGCGTCCAGTCCGTCTCCTCCGGGGTCCGGGCGCGGGCGTGGCAGGCCGCGATCGCCGCCTGCGCCGAGTACGGCCCGTACGCCCCTTCGGCGATCTGCTCCGACAGCGCCAGCGCCGCCGAACCGTGCTGGATCAGGAAGCGGTCCCAGCGGGAGCGGTCCTGGTCCAGCAGCAGCACCGGCTCGCCGTCCGGCTTGGTGCGGGCCTTCGCGCGGGACGCCTGCAGCTCCATCAGCGCGACCAGGCCGTGGACCTCCGACTCGCCCGGCATCAGCGCGGCGAGCACGCGGCCGAGGCGCATGGCCTCCTCGCACAGCGCCGGCCGCATCCAGTCGTCGCCGCGGGTGGCCGAATAGCCCTCGTTGAACACCAGGTAGAGGACCTCGAGCACGGACGACAGCCGGGCGACGCGCTCGTCGCCCTCCGGGACCTCGAACGGGACCTTCGCCGCCGCCAGCGCCTTCTTCGCCCGGACGATCCGCTGGGCGATCGTCGACTCGCGGACCAGGAACGCGCGCGCGATCTCGTCGGTCGTCAGGCCGCCGAGCATGCGCAGCGTCAGCGCGACCCTGGCCTGCGTGTTCAGCACCGGGTGGCAGGCGACGAACAGCAGGCGCAGGACGTCGTCCTCGATGTGGTCGTCGAGGGCCGCGTCGAAGTCCGGCAGCACGCCCTCGCCGAGCTGCTGGTCGCGGCCGACCTCTTCGAGCTTCTCCGCGTACCGCTCGTTGCGGCGGAACTGGTCGACCGCGCGGCGCTTGGCGATGGTCATCAGCCACGCGCCGGGGTTGCGCGGCACGCCGGACTCCGGCCACTGCTCCAGCGCCGCGACCAGCGCGTCCTGCGCCAGCTCTTCGGCGAGCCCGACGTCGCCACGGGCCATCCGGGCCAGGCCCGCGATGAGCCGCGGCGACTCGATGCGCCAGACCGCTTCGACCGTGCTCCGGGTGTCCGCAACCGTCACCCGGCCATCAGACAGGGTGATCGGCCGCGGTGCAAGCCGCTACTCGGCGATGGTGCGGATCTCGATCGCGCCGATCTTGGCCTCGGGGTTCGGCGCCTGCTTCATCAGCTCGACGACCTCCTCGAGCGATTCGCCGTTGAGCACCCAGAAGCCGGCGATGAGCTCCTTCGTCTCCGCGAACGGCCCGTCGATCAGCTTCGGTTCCGCCTCCCCTTCGAAGACGACCCGCACGCCGTCGGCGCTCGAAGTCAGGCCTTCGGCCATGACGATCCGGCCCTCGGAGAAGAGCCGGTCGTTGAACTTCGCCATCTCGGCCAGTTCTTCGGCGGCGGGCTGGAACCCGGGCGCCTCGGACTCCGGGGTGGCCTTGACCATCACGAGGAACCGCATCACGCCTCCTGGGCGCTCTGCGCGCGGAGCCGTCCTTCCAGCTCCTCGACCTCGGGCGTCATGTTCTCGAAGTCGGACGCCTCGGCGACCCGCCGGATCTCGACCTCGCCGTGCTCGCCTTCGGGGTTGGGCATCCGCTTGATCCACTCGATGCACTCTTCGCGGTCGCGGCACTGGAGGATCCAGAAGCCGCCGACGAGCTCCTTCGACTCGGTGAACGGGCCGTCGACGACCTTCGGCGCCTCGGTGCCGTCGAAGACGACGCGGGCCCCTTCCGAGCTCGGCGTGAGGCCCTCGCCCGCCAGCAGGACGCCGGCCTTGACCATCTCCTCGTTGAACTTGCCCATCTCAGCCAGCAGCTCGGCGCTGGGGGCCTTGCCGTCCGTCTGCTCGTTCGTCTTGACGATCACCATGAACCGCATCGCGGTCTCCTCTCGGTCGGTCTTGCCAACGCGTCGAACGGCACGGCCCCGGATCGACAGCTCCGGCAAAAAAGTTTTCGCGCCGGAAAACTAGCAGCTCAGGATCGCCTCGGGGGATGATTCGGACGCGGGGACGGCTCCCGCGAGGGGTGGGGACATGGATCGGAAAGAACCGCGCCGCTACATCGTCCGGCTCTCGGGCGAGCCCGGCTTCCCGGTGTGGGACACGTCCCTGGGCAACGTCCGGCGGCGGTACCCGCGCGCGGTGAAGATCTGGCGGGCCACCGAAGACCGGCCGGGGCTGCCGCGGCCGCTGCGGCGAGCCGGGCAGGTGCTCCGGCAAGGCTTCGCGCGCACCTGGCGCTGGGCGCGCGACCGCGACGCCAAACCCTGGTGAAAGCCCGGCTAACCTGCCGTCGTGGCGGTACTCCCCGACGACCTCTCCTCCGCGCTCGACGAAGAGCTGGCCAAGCACCCGGTGGCCCAGCTGACCCGATCCGTCGACCGGCTCAGCGCGCGCTACCGCCAAGGTGACGCGGCGACCTCCCCCATCCTGACCTCCGAAGCCGACGTCGCCGCGTACGCCGGCTACCGGATGCCGGCCACCTACGCCGCCGTACACGCGGTGCTCGCCGAAGCGGCTTCGCGGGCTCCTGGCTTCGAGCCGCGTACGCAGATCGACGTCGGCGGCGGTACGGGGGCGGCGGTGTGGGCGGCCGCGGCGGTGTGGCCGTCGCTCGCGAAGTGCACCGTGCTGGAGCAGGTCGCCGGCGCGATCGGGCTCGGCAAGCGGCTGGCCGGCGGGGCCGGGCTCGCCGCGGTCCGGGACGCGGAGTGGCGGCGCGGGTTCGTCGACCCGGCCGCCCCGGCGCCGGAGGCGGACCTGGTCACGCTCTCCTACGTGCTGGGCGAACTCCCGGACGGCACCCGCCCCGACGTCGTGCGCTGGCTGGCGGCGAAGGCCCGGGCGGTCGCGCTGATCGAGCCGGGCACCCCGGCGGGCTACGAGCGGATCCGCGCCGCCCGCGCCCAGCTGATCGAACTCGGCCTGCACGTCGTGGCGCCCTGCCCGCACGACGCGGCCTGCCCGATCGTGCCCGGCGAGGACTGGTGCCACTTCGCCGCGCGCCTCCCCCGGTCGGGCCTGCACCGCCGGCTGAAGGCGGGCACGCTCGGCTTCGAGGATGAGAAGTTCGCGTACGTCGTCGCGGCCCGGTTCACGCCGGAGCGGCCGGACGCGCGGATCATCCGGCACCCGAAGAAGCACAAGGGCTGGGTCGCGCTCGACCTGTGCACCGAGGACGGGCTGAAGCCGGGCGTCGCGGTCTCGAAGAAGCAGGGCCCGCGGTACCGCGCGGCCCGCGACGCCGAGTGGGGCGACAGCTGGTGAAGGTCATCGCGGAAATCAGCGTGTCGGCCGACGGGATCGTGGCCGGGCCGGGAAGCAGCACCGAACACCGGCTGGGCGAGGACGGCGGCCTGCTGCACGAGTGGCTGCTCGACGGCACCGACGCCGACCGCGAAATCGCGGCGAAGCTGTTCGAGGGCACCGGCGCGTTCGTCCTCGGCCGGACGATGTTCGAAGTCGGCGTCGGCATCTGGGGCGACGACGGCACCTTCGAGAAGCCGGTCTTCGTCGTCACGAACCGGCCGCACGAGCCGGTCGTGAAGGGCCCGACGACGTTCACCTTCGTCACCGACGGCCTCGAAAACGCGCTGAAGCGGGCGAAAGCCGCCGCCGGGGAGGACAACGTAGTCGTCATGGGCGGCGGCACGACCCTCCGGCAGTTCCTCAGCGCCGGGCTGGTCGACGAGCTCCGCCTGCACGTGGTCCCGCTGCTCTTCGGCCACGGCGTCCGGCTCTTCGACGGTCCGCCCGGCGAGCACGTCCGGCTGGAGCGCACCGCGGTGGCGGAGACGCCGAACGCGACCCACCTGACCTTCCGCGTGCTCCGCTAAGGCATCCGCACGGTCCGCAGGAACGCCGGGAGCAGCCACGGCCGCCGCCCGCTGATCCGCACTCCACCCGTCAGGACCGCCCTGGGCTTGGAGATCCGGCCGAACATCATCGGGACCAGCACCGCCGGGTCGAACCGCAGGCGCACGTCCGCCGTGCCGTCCGGTTCTTCGAAGCGCAGCCGGCCGTGCTGCAGCGCCAGCACGCCCGGTTCCGTGTACGCCGACCGGAATTCGACCGCGATGCGGCGCGGGGACGGCGTCGCGTCGTCGAGCAGGCTGCCCATGTCGTTGCGCACCATGCCGAACAGGAACAGCTCCAGGAACATCGCCTCGTACCGCGCCGGGATCGGCCACGGCCGCCCGAGCGCGCGGGCGATGTCGAGGCCGTGCAGCAGCATCTCGTTGACCAGGTGCGCGAGGACGCCGGCCACCGGGACGCGCGAGCCGCCCAGCCACCACACCGGTTTCCCCGGGTCGAGGTCCGCGCTGACCAGCAGCACCTCGGCGATGTCCGCGCGCAGCCGCTCGGCCAGGCGGACCGGGTCGCGTTCGGGGTAGAGCTCGAGGGCGAGCGCGTTCATCCGCGAGATCGTGTCGACGCTCGCCGAGTCGATCGGCTCTTCGAGGCCCGGCAGCGGCAGCGGGCCGCCGTCGCCGCGGATCATCGCGGTGTACATCAGCGCGATCATCCCGACGTGCGACGCCGTTTCGGCGATCGACCACTCGCCGAGCGAGCTCGCGTGCGCGTCCGGAACGCCCGCCACCAGGTCCGCGAACCGGCTGCCGACGTCCGGCAGGGCCGCGCGCACCGACTCCCATTGTTCGACCGTCACAGCTTCCGACGCTAACCCGAGGCCACGTCGTCCCGGGTCTCCGAAGGTGCGGTTATGTTCTGCGGATGGCCCGGTTGCTGCCCCGGTCGACCCGGTGGCGGGTCGCCCTCTTCGCCTCGCTCGCCGCCGCGCTCGCGCTCGGCATCGGGTCGTACTGGTTCGTGAACGCGCTGCGCGACGGCCTCGAGACCGCCGCGTACCGGCTCGCCAGCGAGAAGGCGGGCGCGGTCGCCTCGCTGCTCGACGCCGGGGTCAAGCCGCCCGACGTCGCCAAGCAGCTCGAGTACGGCGGGTACCGGATCAGCCGCGACAAGGGCACGGACGACGGCTGCTCGGACACCGGCACGAAAGTCGGGCAGGCCTACGTCTACGGCCCCGACTGCGTGCTGGGCCGGCCGTTCGGCGGCGAGAACACCGTCGAGTCGCAGTCCGGGACCACCGACGGGAAGCACTTCGTGCAGGCGTCGGCGCCGCTCGACCCCGTCGGCCTCGAAACCGTCGCCACCGCCCAGCGGATCCTCTGGGGCGGGGTGCCCGCCGCCGCGCTGCTGATCGGCGGTGTCGCGTGGTTCGCGGTCCGGCGGTCGCTGCGCGCGGTGGGCTCGATCCGCGCCGAGGTCGACGGGATCCGCGCGCGGGACCTCGGCCGCCGCGTGCCGGTGCCCGACTCCGGCGACGAGATCACCGAGCTCGCCGTGACGATGAACGAAATGCTGGCCCGGCTCGACCGGTCGGTCCAGCGGCAGAGCCGGTTCACCGCGGACGCGTCGCACGAGCTGCGCACGCCGCTGGCGTCGATGCGCACCCAGCTCGAAGTGCAGCTGGCCCACCCCGACCGGCTCGACTGGCGGCACAGCTTCGAAAACGCCGTGCTCGACGTGACGCGGATGGAGGCGCTGGCCGGCGACCTGCTGCTCAGCAAGCTGGACGCGGATCAGCCCGCCGGCCGCGAACCGGTCGCGCTGGCGGACCTGGTGACCGGGCACGTCGCCGCGCGGCCGCCCCGGGACGGTGTCGAGGTGCGCGCGGAGGTCGAAGCCACGCCGGTGGTCCGCGGCCACGCGGGACGGCTCGAGCGCGTGCTGCGCAACCTCGTCGACAACGCCGAGCGGCACGCCGGGAGCCGCGTGACGATCGCGCTCACCGCGGTCGGCGGCGAGGCCGTGCTGACCGTCCAGGACGACGGTCCCGGCATCCCGGCCGAACACCGCGAAGACGTCTTCGACCGGTTCGTGCGGCTCGACGCCGACCGCGCCCGCGAAGACGACGGCGGCTCCGGGCTGGGCCTGGCCATCGCCGCCGAGATCGCGCGGACGCACGGGGGCGCGCTGCGCGTCGCCGACAGCGCGTCCGGTGCACGCCTGGAGTTCCGGCTGCCGCTCGCCTGAAGGCTTCTTCAGCTCGCTTAAGCTCCGGTTCAGCGTGGCGCCAACAGCATCCCGCCATGCTGATCGACTTCGCGCCTTCCCCGGCGCGCACGCGCGAAACCCGCGCGCTCCCCTACGCCGTCGCCGCGATCGCGTTCGCCGGGTACGCCGCCTGGTCGCTGCAGCGGCTCCGGACGTTCGACGCGAGCGGGTTCGACCTGGGGATCTTCGAGCAGGCGGTGCGGTCCTACGCGCACGGGCACTGGCCGGTGTCGGACCTGCTCGGCCCCGGCGCGCCGGCGCTCGGCGACCACTTCCACCCGATCCTCGCGCTGCTGGCCCCGTTCTACCTGCTGTGGCCGTCACCGGGGTGCTTGCTGGTCGCGCAGGCGCTGCTGTTCGCGGTGTCGGCCGTGCCGGTGACGCGGTGCGCGGTCGAGGTGCTCGGCCACCGCCGTGGGGTGGTCGTGGGCGCGGGGTACGTGCTGTCGTGGGGCCTGCTGTCCGCGGTGAACTTCGACTTCCACGAGGTCTGCTTCGCCGTCCCGATGCTGGCGTTCACCGCCGAGCACCTGCTGCGCGAGCGGTGGCGGGCCGCGGTCTGGTGCGCGCTGCCGCTGGTGCTGGTCAAGGAGGACCTGCCGCTGACGCTCGCGGCCGTCGGCGTGGTGCTGGTGCTCAACCGGCAGCGGCGGCTCGGCTGGACGGTCGTCGCGTTCGGCGTCGTCACGTCCGCGGCGCTGTTCCTCGTGGTGCTGCCGGCGCTGAACCCGGCGGGCGCATACGCGCACAACGGCGGCTTCGACCCGTTCGGCGGCGCGATCGTCAAGGTCTCGATGCTGCTGGCCCTGCCGGCGCCCACGGCGTTCGCGGCGCTGCGGTCGCCGCTGCTCCTGCTGGCGGTGCCGACCCTGGCGTGGCGGCTGGTGTCGGCGAACGACCGGTACTGGGGCATGGGCTACCACTACAGCGCGGTGCTGATGCCGATCGTGTTCCTCGCGGGCCTGCACGGCGCCCGGCGCGTCGCCCGGCTGCTGCCCGTGTGCGCGCTGGTCGCCGGACTGGCGTCGCTGGCGCTTCAGGCGGCGCACCTGACCGGCGGCGTCTGGACCCCGGCGCAGCGCGCGGGCATCGACGCGGTCCTGGCCCGGATCCCGGACGGCGCGACCGTGCTGGCGTCCAACCGGCTGGCCCCGCGGCTGACGTCCCGCCGGACGGTGCTGTTCTTCGACGGCGTGACGGCGTCACGGCCGGAGTGGGTGGTGGTGGCCGAGCCGGAGCAGTCGTGGCCGACCACGCTGGCGACGAAGGCCGCGGCGCTGGCGGAGCTGGAAGGCACGGGGTACCGGCGCGTCGACGGGACGGACTCCGTCGTGCTGCTCCACCGTGAGTAGGGAACTCGCAGCGGTAACCGGCCAGTCGGGGGGCGTGCCGGCCGGTTACCGCCGCAGTGAGGAAGAGGGGGCCGCACGCCAGGAATGACGCACGGCCTCAGGCATCACCCGATCGAGTGAAGAGCACCCCAATGTGGCGTTGGTTGCGTCCAGCGCACCCAATGTGGCGTTCGGTGCGTCTGACGCACCGAACGCCACATTGGGGCGCTTGGCCGGGGAGGTCAGGCCGGGTCGGCCAGGATGCCGTTCACGTACGAGCCCGGGTGGGTCGCCGCGTCCTGGCGGAGGACCGGGAGGTCGGGCGGCCAGGCCGCGGACAGCGGCCGCGTCGAGCCCGGCGGGATCGTGTTCAGCTTCGCCGGCGTCCAGGTCGGCTCGCCGGCCGCCGGCTTCACCACCGTGATCGTCGCCGAGGCCGTCGTCCCCGCGGTGACCTCGTTGTACTTCACGCCGTTGTCGACGCGCGGCAGGTGGTACACCGGGCCGAACGTCGGCTCGTCCGGGCCGACCAGGTCGACACCCGGGACGCCGTACAGGCCGCACGTGTGGTCCGTCGTGTTCCGGTACGTCAGCGGGATGTCGTACTGGCCCGGCGCGTCGTTCTTCTCCGCCGGCTTGCCGAGCAGGACCTCCAGGTCGGCCGTGGTGCACCGCGGGGTCGCGGTCGACGCCGCCGCCACACCACCCCCCGCCGGAGCCGCCGCCGCGCCGTTCGCGGAACCCGCCGCGGGCGCGGGTGCCGGAGCCTGGGCGGCCGGGGCCGCCGTGGACGTGCCGCACGCCGCCAGCACGAAGGCCCCCACCGCCGTGCCGATCCCCATCAAGATGCGCTTCATCGGAAATCCCCTCCCGTGGTTCAGCTGCTGACCGGCGTGACCTGGACGGTGTCGCCCTTCACCGGCGCCCCCGCCGGCCAGGCGACGCTCACCGGCTGGCCGTACGGCCCGGTCGGCAGGTCGAACGTGACGAAGTCGGCGGCCGACGGCGCCGCGGCCGAGCGCTGCACGATCCGGGACACCGCCGGGTGCCCGTCGCGCAGGTTCACCGGGACCGCCTCGGCCGCGTCCGTCGTTACCGCGATCGGCAGCCGCTGCCCGCCGGCGAGGAAACCCACCGCCGTCGGCGCGCCTTCGAGCTTGCAGTTCGTGGTCGGCGACGCCGCCGTGTAGGTGAGCACGTAAGCCTCGTGCCCGGCCGCGTTCGACGGGTCCGGGGCCACGGTCACGTGGACGTCCGAGGCGCCGCACGGGTGGTCGCTCGGCATGGCGTTCGCCGCCCCGCCTGCCACCAGCAGCCCACCGGCCGCCAGACCCCCGACGATCAGCGCGGTACCAGCTCGCTTCATGGTCATCCTCCCTTGTTCCGTGATCGACTGGACTCACCGGGAGAGATGCCCAGCCGCCCCTCGGGGATGCGCCGGGATGCGATCGATCACCGGAAAGCAACCTTCAAGATCGCGGAACGTCGGTAAGGGAGTCAGTCAGCTGCGACCGAAGCAGACGAACGGCATCAGCGGTTCCGCCGTGGCCGCGTCCGCCAGCGCCCGCGCCGGCGGCGTCCCGGCCGCCAGCGCGCGGTGGAACGCCAGCATCACCCCGCCCGCGGTCCGGTCGTCGACCCGCGCCACGCTCGAGACCACCGTGCGGCTGCCGCCGTAGAGCAGCGCCGCCGTGAAGCCGAGGACCTCGTCGCCCGCGCGGACCACGGTCTGGCCGACGTCGCACGAAGACAGCACCACCTGCTCCGGCGCCGTCGCGAGCTGCTGGACGTCGTAGGCCATCAGCGGCCCGTCGGCCAGGTTGAGCCGGGAGAACAGCACGTTCTCCTGTTCGTGGTGGCCGTGCGCGGCGAAGTGGGCCAGCCGGCAGCCGTCGAACGCCTTGAGCGTCGCCGCGACCGTCGCGTCCGGGCCGGTCAGCACCTCGGCCTCCGGGTACAACGGCGCCAGCGACGAGATCTCGGTTTCCGCGTGGGTCAGGTCCGAGCCCGCGACCAGCAGCGGCGCCCCGCCCGCGCGGCGGGGGCGGCGGCCCGCGTCGAGCCAGGCCGACGACGACGGCGTGACCGTCACCGGGCGGCCGCGCAACGTCGGCAGCAGCCCCCACGGGATCGCCGACAGCGCACCGGTCGGCACGACGACGACGTCGAGGTCGCCCAGCCGGGCCGACAGCGGCGCCAGCAGGATCGCGTCCAGCGCGGTGACCTGCGTCCGCACCGACCGGCGGATGACCTGGTCCAGCTGCGGCGGGAGCTGGCGCCCGCACAACGCGTCGAGGTCGCTGTGCAGCCGCGCGACCGGTTCGGCGACGGCCGACGCCGGGCCGAGCTCGATCAGCGCCACCCGGTGGTTCGCGATCACCTGCGCGCACAACGCGCCGTGGTCGGCGAGGAAGCAGACCATCGCGCTGCCGCTGCCGGCCAGCTCGTCGCCGATCTCGCGCAGCTTCGCCTCGGGGTGGTCCTCGTCGGTGCCCTCGGCCTGCCAGCCCTTGGCGCGGATTTCCCGTTCCAGCGCGGCGCAGCGCTTCGCGGCCTGAGCGTCCGGTTTCCCGGACAGCTCGCCGGCGCGGATCTGCATCGAGAGGTACCGCAGTTCGGCGACGGCGTCGACGGTCTCGGGGTGCGCGGGCGGGCGCACCGGCCGGAACCGGAACGCCTGCGCGCGCGAGCGGTCGAGCCACCGGAACACCACCCCAGGCGAACGCTGGGCGAGCGCGGCGGCGAGACCGGCGTCGGCGAGTTCCTTGCCCAGCGACGTCGTCGCGGTCTGCAGGTCGACGCTGCCGAACCGGCTGCGGTGCCGCTGCAGCTGGGCGAGCCCGGCCCGCGCGTTCGCGAACGTCAGGCGCCGGTGGCCGGTCGCCGCGCCGAGTTCGGCCAGCGCGAGCCGCCGCACCAGCCGGTTTTCCAGCGGCGCGGCCCGGCGGTCGCGCGGGGCGATGCCGGCGCGGGCACCGTCGAGGTCGCCGAGCGCGATCCGCGCCCGCGCGGCCAGCAGCGCCGCGATTTCGGCGTCGTTGCGCAGGCCCAGACCGGTGAGCCGACCGGCCAGCGCGGTCGCTTCCGCGGCGACGCGGGCGATCCGCCGTCCGGCCGCGAAGTCCGCGCGCAACGCGGTCAGCTGCGCGACCGCGGCCCAGGTTTCGTTGCCCCGGCGGCGAAACCGCCGTTCCGCGCGGCCGGCCCAGCTGCGCGCGGTGGCCGGGTCACCGCTCGCGAGCGCGGCCAGCGCGCGGGTGAGTTCGGCTTCGGCGTGTTCCTGGTTCATCCGCAGCCGCGGGAACTGCTCCAGCGCGGCGTCCAGTTCCGCGGCGGCTTCGTGCGGCACCCCGGCGGCGAGCAGCGCCCGCGCCTTGTCGACGGCCAGCACGGGCAGCATCCCGACGCTCTGCTCGGCGTAGAACCCGCTCGCCGCGTCGAAGTCGCGCAGCGCGCCCGGGATGTCACCGGTCAGCACCCGCGCCTGCCCGCGACCGTGTGCGGCTTTCGCGAAGATCCTGGCCAGGCCTTCTTCTTCGGGCTGCCCGGCGCCGATCTGCTCGCACTGGTCGAGGTCGGCGAGCGCGAGCCGCACGCGGCCGGCGTACTGGTGCAGCATCGCGCGGTTGAGCAGCGTCCGGGCCAGCACGACGAATTCGCCGGCCTGCCGCAGCAGCGGGATCGCCTCGTCGAAGCACGTGAGGGCCTCGTCCATCCGTCCGATGAGGATGAACACCAGACCGCGTTGCTGCCGCAGGATCCCGCGCCCGGCGTCGGAGACGAGGGCGTCGGCCTCGTCGAGCAGAGCGAGCCCGCGAGTGCTGTTGCCCAGCGCGGTTTCGACGGCCGCGTAGGTGCCGAGCACGCGCGTGGCGAGGTCGGGCCAGGCCGGCCACCCGGGCGGCGGCGCGGCCGCGGGCAGCCCCAGAAGCCGTGCGGCAGAACGGATCAGGCGCCCGCCGACCACGGGCTGGCCGTTGTTGGTCGCCGCGACCGCACGCCGATGCAGGTCGCGCACCCGGTCTTCCGCCCTCGGCGACGCGACCACAGGCTGCCCTCCCGGCCGGAGCCGTCCCCCTCGGCCGAGAAGGACGTCCCGGATCGTACCTCCGGGCCCGTGCGGTCCGGGAGTTCTCGCGGGAAGGGCAGATTTTCACGTCACAGCGCGATATCCGGGGCGCGGATGACATGAACGAGACGGTCACGACGTCGGGCGCGGTGAGCGACCCGTTCATGACTTCGGCGGGCGGCGCGGGCGGCGTCGCGAATGAGTCATTCGCGACCACCACGGTCCCGAATGAGTCATTCGCGACCTCCCACCGCCCGAGCTCAGAGTTCGATGGCCGGGGTGCTCACCGTCCTCGACCTGCCGAGCGTGCGCACCAGCACCTGCACCATCCCGTGCGCCACTCCGCTCACCGCGAAGCGCCCCTCGGCGTCCGACGTGGTCGTCAAGGGGCCGTTCGCCGTGCGGACCTCGATCGGGTGCTCGGCGGGCGGTGTCAGCCACCCGTCCAAGCGGATCGTGCCCGCCGCTTCGGGACTCACGTTCACCATGATCGTGAGGCTCTCGCTGTCGAAAGTGATGAGCCGTCCCTGCTCGGCGGCGCTTCGCGCGACGGCGAGGCCCTCCTGCTCGCGGATGCGCATCACTTCCAGGTCGACGTCCTCCAGCGCGATGGCGAAGCGGATCTGCTCCACCAGCGTGGCGGGCATCGGGTCGGCGTCTTCCCACAGCTCGCGCACGCCGGCGAGGAGCCGGAAGTCGAGCTCGTCCAACGGCTCGTTCGCGCCTGGTGGTTCGACGGTGGTCACAGCCAATCTCCTTCGCCGTTGGCGAGTAGCTGCTCGCGCAGGCGCGCGAGGCAACGTCCCCTGGTCGGGCCGATACTCCCCCTCGGCATTCCCAGCCGGGCGCCCACTTCGGCGTAGTCCGGCCGGTGCACGAACGCCACGATCCGCAGCAGGCTGCGGCAGCGTTCGGGCAGGTTGTCGACCGCGCGCCAAAGCCGCACGCGCTGGTCTTCGCGCAGCACCCCCTCCTCGGGTGCCGGTGACGCTTCGGCAAGCCGCTCCGGGAGCTCCGGCAGCGGCCGCTCGACCTGGCGCTTTTCCCCAGTCCGCCAGGCCTCCCGCTTGGTCACGGTGATCAGCCAGCCGGTCAGCGCGACCGGCGAGCGGATCTCCGCGAACGAACCGAGCAGGCGCAGCCACGCCGTTTGCACGACGTCACCCGCCTGATCGGCGTCCAGCCCCTGATCGCGCGCCACCTGCCAGAGCAGCGGCGTGAGCAGGGAAACCAGTTCGTTCAGCGCCGCGCGGTCGCCCTGCCGCGCGGCGTCGAACAGTGCCGCTACCTTGCTGTGGTCGGTTTTGGCCACGTTCACAGCGAACCCAGCGCGGACCAGGCCCGCTTGACGACCGTTTCGCGGTCGACCGTGGCGAGGTCCCCGGCGTTCTGCAGCAGGGCCTTGCCGATCTCGGCGGCGGCGAGCGGCGCGGCGAACGACGTGCCGTCCCAGACCGCGAAACCGGCGCTGTAGTCGTCCGGGTCGAACGAGTTGCGGCCGTGGTCGGGCACCTGGTGGTCGGCGGCCGCCGTGCCGCGGACGTCGGTCGGGTAGGTGCTGACCACGCCGGCGCCGGTCGCCCAGCAGCGCACCCACGGTCCTTCGTTGGAGAACAGCGCCTTGCTCGTGGTGACGTCGGGGTTGAGCGCGCCCACGCTGATCACCTGGGGGCCGCAGCCGGAGCCGAGCGGCTGGTCGGCGAACGCCGCCGGGTAGAAGCGGCGGGTCGTGGCGTCGTTGCCCGCGGCCGCGACGACCAGCACGCCGAGGCCGAGCAGCTCGGCGATGACCGTGCCGAACTGACCGGTGAACACGACGTCCGCCGGGTCCTCGACGTAGTAGCCCATCGAGATCGAGACGATGTCGACCAGGTCCTGCGGCCGGTTGTTCGCCTGCGCGTTCCGGACGCGGTCGGCGAGCAGGTGCAGCGCGAGCAGCACGTCGCCCTCGTACGCGACGCCGTCGCTGTGCACGACGCGGATCGCGAGCGTGTCGGCTTCGGGGCAGGCCTGCCGGATGATGCCGGCGATGAACAGGCCGTGCCCGGTGTCGGTGTCGATGTCGCCGATCAGCGGCTGGCCGGTCGTCGGCGCGTCCCAGTAGTCGCTGAGCAGCTGCGTCGGCACGGTGGTCCCGGAGTCGATCTCGGCCTGCAGGATCGCCGCCTGGATGTCCGGTGCGACGGCGAGCCCGGAGCCGGGGGCGGGCGGGCCGGAGCGGTCGGCGAGCCCGAACCACGGGTGCGGCCCGATGCCGGTGTCGAGCACGGCGATCACCGGCCGCCGGTGTGCGGGCTTGCGGCTGCGGTACGGCGGTTCGGCGGCCAGCGTCACCGGGATCCGGTTGGCGCCGTGGGTGCGGCCGTACGAGCTGCCCGCGCCGAACCCGCTGGTCTCCCACGGCGTGCCGCCGAGACCGCTGGTCTCCCACGGGACCCCGCCGAACACCGGCGACGTGAAGAGCAGGTGCTCGACGGACATCTCCTTGACGATCTCCGGGTCGAGCTCGGGCTTCTCGCCCGAAGCGGCGGCCCGCAGCAGCTGCAGCGCCTTCCAGCAGTCGACGACGACCGGGTCGGAGTCGTCGCGGACCCGCAGCAGCGCGCGGACGGGTACGTCGGCGAGCTCCCGGACGCGGGCGTACTCCTGGCTGTCGCCGCCGCGGTCGGCCGGCGTCGCGTAGATGCCGATGCGCGCGAGCACGCGGTTGATCGCGGCCAGGGTTTCGGGGTTGCGCAGGTACCGGTTGGGCAGGAGGAACGTGCCCGGGCGGTACACCGTCGTGCGCGGCACCGGCTGCCCGGCGGCGACGACCGCGGTCGCCGGGTCCAGCACGCGTGCGCCGTGCCGGTCGAGCAACTGCCTCGGCGGGGTCGGGAGCTCGTTCAACGTGCTCGCGTCCTCCGCCGCCACTTCCGCGCTCTCGTCCCGGACGAACTTGACGACCATCGGGTCCACCCTCCGCCATTGATCACTGATGGCACCCGGGAAAGACCCGTGGGCCGCCACTGGAATACGACACGGACGTCTCGAATGGGTAACGACGGCGGCAAACGGGTGAAGACGTATCTGGCGCGACCGGCTCACCCACTTGGCCCTCCGGAAGTCACGGATCCATGCGGGGAGATCACCATGGTTGGGCTCCGGTCGAGCACGCGGGAGGCGACCCGGCCGGCACCGGTCCGGGGGCAGGGCGGGACGTTCGCCCCGGACCCGGCCACCGGCGGCGGGCGGTTCGCGGTGCCGCTCGACCTGCCACCCGGTCCCGGGGGCAGCGCGCCGGCGTTGGCGCTGCGCTACACGACCGGCGCGCCCAACGGCCCATTCGGCGGCGGGTTCGCGCTGCCGCTGCCGCACGTCCGGAAGACCGACGGGCACGCGCGGTCCGGGACGGCGGGCCGGCTCACCCGCCACGGCGACGGCTACGTCCTGACCACCCGCTCGGGCACCCGGCACTTCCTCGGCCCCGCCGACGGCGACGGCTGGTACCTCGACCGGACCGAGGACGCGCTGGGCGCGACGGCGACGTTCGGCTGGGCGCACCACAGCGGCCAGGCGTACCTCGCCCGCGTCGCCTACGGACCGTACGAAGTGGACTTCGCGTACGAGCCGCGGCCGGACGTGCTGCGCTGGGGCCGCGGCGGCACCCTCGTCACGACGGCGTTGCGGTGCGCGCGGATCGACCTGCGGGTGCCCGCCGACCCGCGGCCGCTCGTCCGGCGGTGGACCCTCGGCTACGACCCCGACGACGTCACCGGCGCTTCCCTGCTGACGTCGGTGGCGCTCACCGCGTTCGACGCGCGCGGGGCCGAAGCCGCCGCTCCGGTGCTGCGGCTGGCCTACACCCAGGTGGAAACCCCGGTGGCGCGACGGGTCCAGCTCGCCGCCAGGGCTCGGTCCGGCGGCGGCGTTTCGCTGCTCGACGCCGACGACACCGTGCCGTACTTCGCCTTCGAAGACCTCCCCCGCGCCGGGCGGCTGAGCGGGATCGACAACGGCATCGGGCTGCGCACGGAGATCGAGTACACGACCGTCGAGGCGGTCCCCGTGGTGCGGCGCGTCTCCCGCCGCGAAACGGCCACCGGCCACCTGGGCGTGACCGAGTTCGAGTACCACGACAGCCGGTCGCCGGGCTTCGGCCGCGTCGTCCAGGACGAACTCGGCGACGCGCACGCGCCCACGCTGCGGACCGTGCGCTGGTTCGGCGACGACGGGCGGCTGACCAAGGAGGAGACCTACGGCCTCGACGACTCGCCCGAGCGGGACCGGCCGTACCGCCGGGTGGTGCACCTGCGCCGTCCACAGTGGACCCGTTCGGTGGTGAGCGAGTTCGACCGGCGGCCGGACCCGGTCTCGGTGACCACGACGGAGACGGAGCTCGACGCCGCCGGGAACCCCGTCCGGGAGGTGGCGACGACCGAGCGGCCCGGCCGCGCGCCCGTCGTGCGCGAAACCCGCACGACGTACGCGACCGACCCCGACGGCCGGTTCGCGGCGCTGCCCGCGCGGATCCGCGCGGTGGACGGCAGCGGGAAGGTGCTCTCCGACCGGCTGTTCCGCTACGACGAATGTCCCGACGGCCGGGCCGGCGCGCACGGGCTGTGCACCGCGCGGGAGGAGCTGGTGCTCACCGACGCGCTCGTCGCCGAGGGCTACGGCCCGGTCCCGCCGGACCTGCGGTATCACGGCTACCACCGCCGTCCCGGCGAGGACGGCTGGTGGATCACGACGTTCCACGGGCGGCTCGACACCGTCACGGGGTTGCGCACCACCACGACCGACCCGCTCGGGCACACCACCGAGGTGCGGTACTCGGCCGACCGCTGCTTCCCCGAGGTGGCCACGGACCCGCTCGGGAACGTGACGATCACGCGCCACGACGTCCGGACCACGCGGGTGCGCGAGCTGATCGACCCGGCGGGCGCGGTGACCACGGTGACCCACGACCCGCTGGGCCGCCCCGAAACCGTCGTCCGGCCGGGCGATTCGGCGGAGCTGCCGACGATCCGGTACCGCTACGACCTCACCGGCCCGGTCCGGGTCACGACCGAGCAGCGCGCGGTGTCCGGCGAGGCGGAAGTGCTGCTGACGACCGAGGTGCGCGACGGTGACGGCCGGCTGCTGGAGCGGCGGCACGCCGAGCTGCTCGGCGACGTCGTCGACGAGCGCCACGAGTACTGCGCACGCGGCTTCGTGCGCGGCACGAGCCGGGCGTTCCGCGACGGCGACCGCCCGCCCCCGCCGGAGGAGTTCCACCACGACGCCCTCGGCCGGCCCCTCTCCGCTGTCCGTGAGGGGCACCCTGATGGACGTGAAGGTGGCCTTCACGACCTGCTCGGGAGGGAGCTGCGGGGCGAGGACGGGGTCGTGGTGGTGCGGGACGCGGCCGGTAATCCGGTGGAGACGCGGACGCCGGACGGGCACACGGTGTACCGGGTCCACGACGCCGTCGGCCGGCCGGCGGCGGTGCTGGTCGACGACCCGCACGGCACCCCCGTCACGACGTTCACCCACCACGACGGCGGGCTCCCGGTGCCGCAGGGCGCCGGGCCGCACAGCTGCGGCAGGCTGGTGCGGGTCGCCGACGAATCGGGCGTGACGCTGTTCGGCTACGACGCGCTCGGCAACCCGGCCGAGAAGCGCTGGCGGCCGGCGCACGTCGCCGTCGAGTACCGCCTGGACGTGGCGCGCCGCGCCGACGGGCGGCCGGCGAAGGTGGTCTACCCGGACGCCGGCGACGGGCGGCTGACGGTCCACCACCAGTACGACGAGGTCGGCAGGCTGGTGAGCGTGCCCGGCTTCGTCGACGCGGTGCACTACGACCTGCGCGGTCACCGCACGGCGGTCCACTACGCGAACGGCGTCACCGAGGCGTGGACCGGCGGCCGCCACGTCGTCACCGGCCCGGGCGGCGGCTGGACCCGCGAACTCGGCGCGGCCCCGGCCCCGGAACCGTTGTGCGGCACCGAAATCCGCGACGCGTTCGACCGCCTTCGCGGCGTCCACGGCGACGACGGCGTCAACGCGCTCTACGGCTACGACCACACCGGCCGCCGGGTCCGCACCCTGATCACGGACGGCACGCGCATCCACGAGGTCCTGACGCCGGACGAGCTGTACGCCATCGAGGACGGCGAGCTGGTGGCCGTGGTGGCGGGCGCGGTCCGCCGCCACGCCGACAGCAGGCAGCGGTACCTGCACTTCGACGGCGAGGCCGGGGTGGCCCTGGTGACCGACGAGACCGGCGCGGTGGTCACGGAAACGCCGTGAACGACTCGTTCACGGCCTCCGGCGTTCCGGTTCCGGAAGCGCCCCAATGTGGCGTTCGGTGCGTCCAGCGCACCCAATGTGGCGTTCGGTGCGTCCAACGCACCCAATGCCACATTGGGGCGCTTCCGGGTCAGTCGAGGACGGACAGGTCCAGGCGGTCGAGGCGCTCGGGGTCGGCCAGGATGTCGATCTCCACGATCCGCCCGCCGGTCACCGTGAAGCCGAGCACCGAGAACGGCCGGCCGTCGCGGGTCGCCACCACGCCGGCCGCGCCGTTGACCAGGGCTCGGTGGACCACGCCGCCGCCTGCGCCGAGGCGGGAGAACGTCAGTGCCTGGTTCGCCACCGCCGCCGCACCGCGGACCTCGTCCGAGCCGCCGTGCGCCGCGCCGCGGTCCGCGCGCAGCACGACGTCGGGGTCCAGGACCGAGACCAGGGCGTCGAAGTCACCGCCGCGGGCGGCCGACAGGAAGGCATCGACCACTTCGCGCTGGCGCGCCAGGTCCGGGTCCGGTGCCACCGGCGCGCCCTGCACCCGCCGCCGGGCGCGGCTGGCGAGCTGCCTGGTCGCCGCTTCGGAGCGGCCGACGATCGGGGCGATCTCCTCGAACGGCAGCGCGAACATGTCCCGCAGCACGAACGCCAGCCGCTCGCCCGGGGTGAGCGTGTCGAGGACGACCAGCAGTGCCAGGCCGACCGAATCCGCCAGCAGCGCCTCGTGCTCGGGGCCGTCGTCGTCGCGGCTGACGATCGGGTCCGGCACCAGCGCGTCCCACGACTCCTCGCGCCGAGCCTTCCGCGACCGCAGCATGTCGAGGCAGACCCGGCCGACGACCGTCGTCAGCCAGCCGCCCAGGTTCTCGACGGCGGCGCTGTCGCTCCGGCTCAACCGCAGCCAGGACTCCTGGACGGCGTCCTCGGCCTCGCTCAGCGAGCCCAGCATCCGGTAGGCGACGGCCCGCAGGTGGTCGCGGTGGGTCTCGAAGCTCCGGGCCAGCAGATCGTCGTTCACGGGGTGGTCCTTTCGCGTGCGTCACCACCTTGACGTACCGCGCCGCGAAGATGTGACACGTCTGATGATTTGATCCCGCTCAGCGACATCTCCCCTTGACGTACGATATATGAGCTAACAATCATCGGACCTCTCCGGATGAAGGAGAGGCCAATGAGGGTCCGAGCCTGCCTCGCCGCGGTCATCGTGCTGCTGGCGACCCTGATCACCCCGGCGAACGCCGAAGTGCGGCACCCCCGCCAGGACTGGCTGCGCGCCTCGACAGCCGGGTTGTTCCTGCACTGGGGCATGTTCACCGCGCCGCGGCACACCGACTGCGCGGCCTGGGAGCACGACGTCACGGCCGGCGGCTGGACACCGGGCTACTGGATCGACGAGGCGAAGAAACTCAGCGCGTCCTACGTAGTGCTCACCACGTTCCACAGCCGGCTGGGCTACGCGCGGCCGTGGCCGTCGGCGATCCCGGGCAGCTGCTCGACGCGGCGCGACTTCCTCGGCGAGCTGATCGCCGCGGGCCAGGCCAACGGCGTCCGCGTGCTGCTCTACCTGACCGACGATCCCCAGTGGCACAACGAAACCGGCCACGAGTCGCTCGACTCGGCCGCCTACTCGGCGTACAAGGGCAAGCCGGTCGACCTGACGACCCGGCCCGGCTTCGGCGAGTTCAGCTACGACCTGTTCGACGAGGTCATGGACCGCTACGCCGGCCTCGCCGGGTTCTGGATCGACAACGACAACGAGTACTGGGAGCAGCACGGGCTCTACCAGCACATCCGCGAGAAGCGGCCGTCCTGGTTGCTGAGCAACAACAACGAGGACACGCCGATCATGGACACGGTCAGCAACGAGCAGAAGACCGGCATGACGCCGTCGTACGACTACCCGCAGGCGGTCTACACGCCGATGCCGCGGCTCACCGAGGCCGACTACAAGCTGCCGACCAACGGCGACTGGTGGTACAGCGGCGGCGACCAGGCCGTCGACTTCCGGCTCTCCACCGGCCGGTACATCACGAACGCGGGCTCGTCGATCAAGTCGCTGATGGCCGAAACCGCGATGCTGAACGGGAAGTTCCCGCCGCAGCAGGAGGCGTTCAACGACTTCATGGCTTCCTGGATCCAGCCGATCAAGGAGTCCTTGCAGGGCACCGAAGGCGGCGGGTACCTGTACGGCGGCATGCAACCCGGCTTCTGGAACGACGGCGCGCACGGCGTGATCACCATCAAGGGCGACACGCAGTACGTGCACGTCGTCACGCGGCCGTCGACGAACCTCGTCCGCCTGCGCGACAACGGTTACCGCGTCACCGGCGTGTCGGACCTGCGCACCGGTAAACCGATGCGCTTCGCCCAGTCCGGCGGCTATCTGTCTATTCTGGACATCAAGGACTGGGACACGTACGACACCGTGTTCGAAGTGGACACCGCCGGGCAGCAGTACTTCTACGACAAGAGCACGATCAAGGCGACCGCGTCTTCCAACGCGGCTTCGGCGGCGAACCTCGTCGACGGCAGTTATCTGAACTACTGGGACGCCGGCGGTCAGCTCCCGGTGTCCGTGACGCTGGACCTCGGCCGCAAGCGGTCGACGGCCTACCTTGCGGTGCACGAGCGGGAGTCGTCGCCGACTTACGCGCGGGAATCCTTCGGCCGGGCCGAGGATTCCGCGCGGATCAAGGACTACCGCGTCTACGCGAGCGACGACGGGGCGAACTGGGGCGCCCCGGTCCGGACCGGGGCCCTGCCCAGCACCCGCGGGGTGCAGTTCGTCGACGTCGGCGAGGTGCACGCGCGCTACCTCAAGCTCGAGGTGCTGAACACGTGGTCCGGCCCGCAGGCCAAGCCGTACTTCCACCAGCTCGCGCTCGACGAGGTCGACGTCGCCTACGGCTACCCGGACCCGCGCGGCGAACTGCCGCTGGAGGCGGAATCGTGGCGCAACGGCTTCGCGGGCAAGGCGTCCGCGGTGTGGTGCGAGGCGTGCTCGGGCACTGCCGCCGTCACCGGGCTCGACCGCGGCGCCGTCGTCTTCCGGAACGTCCAGGCCTCAGGTCCTTCGCGCCTGCAGCTGGACACGACCGGGCCGGGCACGCTTTCGGTGCGCGTGAACGGCGCGGCGTCCATCGCGGTCAGTGCCCCGGCGGCCATCGCCGTGCCGTTCACCGCCGGGCCCAACACGGTCGAGGTCTCCGGGACGACGGGTCTCGACCGCATCGCGGTGGCGCCGCTGCCGCCCGAGTCGTACACACCGAAGACGACGCTGACGGTCGAACCCGCGGGCGTGCAATGGGTTTCGCCGGGACCGCGATCGATGACGATCACCGCGTCGCTGCGGCTCGACGTCGACGACCCGATCGACGACGTGGCACTGGCGCCGGTCGTCCCGGCCGGCTGGACGATCGAGGGAGCGCCGGTGACCGCGTCGAACCTGCGGCTCGGCCAGGTCCTGAGTGGATCGTGGACGGTGACCGCCCCGGCGGCCCAGGACGTGACCATCCCGGTGACGGCGGCGTTCCGGACGCTCGGCCGCGCGAAGTCGGTGAGCAAGCCCGTGCAGGTCAAGCTCCGCCCGGCGGACCGGGTGTTCATGCGCGAGGCGGAAGACTCGGCCAACGACATCGGTGACGCCGGCGTCACCAGCTGCTCGCCGTGCTCGGGCGGGCAGAAGGTCCGCAACATCGGCGGCGGCGCGGGCGCGGCGGTGACCTTCCCGGGCGTGACGGTGCCGTCGGCCGGGCGGTACCAGCTGTTCCTCGACTTCACCGTCAACGGCGACCGGTCGTACTTCGTGTCGGTGAACGGGGGCACGCCGGTGGAGGTGAAGGTCAGCGGCGCCGGGAACAGCACCCCGGACACCATTTCGGTCCCGGTGACGCTGACCGCGGGCGCCAATGCGATCCGGATCGGCAACGACCGCGCCGGGGCCCCGGACCTGGACCGGATTTCACTGGGTCAGCTCGCGTAGCACCCGCACCGGGTCGATGTCGACGGCGCGGCCGGGGTCCCCGTCCGGCCCGCTCCAGGCGACGGAGACCCACAGTTCGGCGTAGTCGCCGCGCTCGACACCGGGCAGCTGCCAGGTGAGCCGGGCACCGTCGAGCTCGACGGCGGCACCCAGGTGCTCCGACCAGTAGGGCGGCACGTGCTGCCCGGTCCGCGAGCAGTGCAGCAGCATCTCCGCGCCGGGACCGCCGACGCCCACTGCGGCGTCGGCGGTCCCGACGGTGAAAGCGCCTTCCCCGCCGCGGGGGTCCGACGGCGGATCGGCGAGCTCGGCCTGGACGACGAACTCGCTGAGCGCTTCCCGGGCCAGCACGCGGAAGATGACGGTTTCCCGGGTGACGCCGGGCTGCTCGGGCGTGGTGGCTCCGGAGAGCACGTCGAGCCGCACGGACCGGTGCCGCCACCGGCACAGCCGCGAGCCGGAGCCGAGACCCCAGGTCAGCTCCGGTCTCGCCGGCACGTCCCAGCCACCGACGCGGACGGCGAAGCGCACGTCCCCGAGCGGGGTGACGACGTCGAGCACCCTCGGGGGCGTCCGCGACAGCAGCTCGGTGTCCAGCATGCAGTCATCCTTACCCCGCACCGGGAGCCCGCATGCAAAGGTCACCCGTCCGTGGCATGTGGACAGTGGCGTCGCGAATGACTCATTGGGGACCTCCGCGGTCCCCAATGAGTCATTCGCGACCTCGCACTCAGAACCCCGAGGTCCCGTGCGGCGTGCCCAGCCCGGTCGGCCCGTCGTACCCGGTGCCCGCGGTGCAGAGGTACGTCCCGCCGCAGCTGCCGTTCGAGCCCGACGTCACGTCGTACAGCCCGTCGGTGTGCGCGTACGGGTAGGACCCCGAAGTCACCGAGTTGCCCGCCAGCGCGTACACGCTCGCGATCACCGGCGACGACAGGCTCGTACCGCCGACCTGGAGCCAGCCGTCCGCGCCCTGGGCGAGGCCCAGCGACAGCAGCAGGTCGCAGAACGACGAGCTGCCGCAGCTGTTGTACGTGTCGTAGACGCCGAGCCCGGTGGCCGGGTCCGCGACCGCCGAGACGTCCGCGACCGTCCGCTTGGCGCACCCGGTGTCGTGCTGCCACGCCGGTTTCGCCTCCAGCGTGGAACACCCGCTGCCGCTGCCCTTCCAGGTCGTCTCGGTCCAGCCGCGCGCGGTGGTCGTGGCCTTCTTCAGCGTCGTGCCGCCCACCGCGGTGACGTACGGCGACGAGGCCGGCCAGCTGACGCCGTAGCCGGAGTCGCCCGAAGACGCCGTGACCGCGATGCCCGGGTGGTTCAGGTGCGCGTCGGCGGCGAGGATCGTCGAGTCCTCGGTGCCACCGTAGCTGTTGGAGATCGCCACCACGCCCGGCGTCGCCGCCGCCGTGTCGACCGCCGTCATCAGCGGGTCCGTGTCCGGGGAGTTCGCCTCCACCAACAGGATCTTGCAGTCCGGGCAGGTCGCCGACACCGCGTCGAGGTCGAGGCTGATCTCCATCGCCCAGCCGTAGTCGGGCGCGGGCAGCGGGCTCGCCGCGCCGTTCTGGTTGACCTTCTTGAAGCAGCCGTTGGCCGTGGTGCACGGCGAAAGCCCGCGTGCGGAGCGGAACTTGGCCAGGTCCGCTTCGGCGGTCGGGGCGTCCTGAGCGTCCACAATGGCCACTGTCCTGCCGTTCGCGTGCAGCCCGCCGAGGTTGTACGCGGCTTGGATCTCGGCCGGGCCGTAGCCGACCGGGGTCGAGGTGAGCAGCGGGCCGGAGCCCTTCGGCGACCGGATCGACTTGCCGAGGCAGTGGAACTTGCCGGCGGCGGCGCAGCCGAAGTTCACGACGCCGCCGCTTCGCAGCGGGGCGGCTTCCGCGGTGGAGGTGGCGACGGTCAGCGGGGCCGCGATGAGGGAGAGGACGACGAGGGACCGGAACAGCCGTGGAGGTGCCATTGCCTACTCCTCGGTAGGGGACGAGGTGTGGCACGGGATCGTCGCATGTCACTCGATCGAGGTCACCCGGCAAACGCATGTTTCTCGGTTCAGTCATTCGCCCACCGGACCGCCAATCAGACGAAGAGCCACGAACCGCTTCACCCGTTCGCGTATTGGTCCAGACAAGTGTTATCGAAAAGTGATCGAAGCACCGCTGACCGGGAGCTACTTTGTTGTGACTCGCAACAAATGCCTCGTGGATCCCCAACGGCGGAGGTGTCACGGCGTGAACCGGACCTTGGACAAGCTTCGACGACGCGGCCCGAGGCTCGCGTTCGTCGCATCCGCACTGCTGGTGGCGGCCGGGCTGAGCGCCCCCGCCGCCCTCGCCGCGGACGACTACACGCAGAGCGTCAGCCAGCTCAGCTCGACGCAGGTGCAGCTCAACTTCACCCCGACGACCCCCGCGCTGTACGTGGACGTCCACTACACCGGCGTGCCCGGCGTCGGCCAGCAGAACGTGCGGATGGTCAACGGCTCCGGCACCTGGCGGACCACCGTCGGCGGCCTGAGCACCGGGAACACGCTGGACTACTGGTTCACCTACGAGAAGAGCGGCCCGCAGTACGACACCCCGCACTTCACCTACACCGTCGGCGGCAGCTCCACGACGGTCGCGGCGCCGACGTTCAGCCCGCCCGGCGGCACGTACTCGGCCGCCCAGACGGTGACGATCAGCAGCGCCACCGCCGGCGCGACCATCCGGTACACAGTGGACGGTTCGACGCCGACCGCCTCCTCGACGCTCTACAGCGGACCGATCAGCGTGCCGAACTCCCGCACGGTCAACGCGATCGCGCTCAAGTCCGGCTCCGCGACGTCCCCCGTGTCGAGCGCGACCTACACGATCGGCACCCAGGCCGGCTGCCCGACGCAGTCCGACACCCCGAACTTCGGGCCCAACGTGCGGATCTTCGACCCCGGCATGTCCGCGGCGACGATCCAGGCGCAGCTCGACACCGACTTCAACAACCAGAAGGACACGCTGACCGCGCAGATGGCGGACCGGCGCGTCGCCCACCTGTTCAAGCCGGGCACGTACAACAACGTCCACGACAACGTCGGCTTCTACACCTCGGTGGCCGGCCTCGGCCAGAACCCCGGCGACGTCCTGATCAACGGCGACGTCACCGTCGACGCCTTCAACGCCTCCGACAACGGCGTCGCGCTGCAGAACTTCTGGCGCTCGGCGGAGAACATGGCGGTCAACCCGTCCGGTGGCAACGAGCGGTGGGCGGTGGCGCAGGCGGCGCCGTTCCGCCGGATGGACGTCCGCGGCGGGCTGCAGCTGTACCCGGCGAGCTACGGCTACGCCAGCGGCGGCTACATCGCCGACACGAAGGTGGCCGGCCAGGCCGCGTCGGTGTCGCAGCAGCAGTGGTACACCCGCGATTCACAGCTCGGCAGCTGGGCCGGCGGCGTTTGGAACATGGTCTTCTCCGGCACCAGCGGCGCGCCGGCGAACACGTTCCCGAACCCGCCGGAGACCACGCTGGCCACGACCCCGGTCTCGCGCGACGTGCCCTACCTCTACGTCGACGGCACCGGCAAGTACCGCGTGTTCCTGCCTTCGCTGCGCGCAGGCGCGTCCGGCCCGAGCTGGGCGAACGGCAGCACCCCTGGCACGTCCGCGCCGATGAGCCAGTTCTACGTCGTCAAGTCCGGTGACACGGCCGCGTCGATCAACAACGCGCTCGCCGCCGGCTGCAACCTGTTCTTCACGCCGGGCATCTACCACCTGAACCAGACGCTCAACGTGACCCGCGCGAACACGACGATCCTCGGCATCGGCTACCCGACGCTGGTGCCCGACAACGGCGTCAACGCGATGCAGGTGTCCGATGTGGACGGCGTGCGGCTCAAGGGCCTGCTCTTCGACGCGGGCACGACGAACTCGCAGGCGTTGCTCACCGTCGGCCAGTCCGGCTCTTCGGCGTCGCACGCGGCCAACCCGACGACGATCCAGGACGTCTTCTTCCGGATCGGCGGCGCGATCGCCGGCAAGGCGACGAACAGCCTGATCGTCAACAGCGCCGACACGATCATCGACCACATCTGGGCGTGGCGGGCCGACCACGGCAACGCGGGCACGGTCGGCTGGACCACGAACACCGCCGACACCGGGCTCGTGGTGAACGGCGCGAACGTGCTGGCCACCGGCCTGTTCGTCGAGCACTACCAGAAGTACCAGGTGATCTGGAACGGCCAGGGCGGGAAGACGATCTTCTTCCAGAACGAGATGCCGTACGACGTCCCGAACCAGGCGTCGTGGAACGCGCCTTCGGGCGTCGCCGGGTACGCCGCGTACAAGGTCGGGGCGAACGTGACCTCCCACGAGGCCTGGGGTCTCGGGAGCTACTGCTTCTTCGACACGAACCCGGCGGTGTCCAGCTACCACGCGTTCGAGGTGCCGAACACCAGCGGCGTGAAGTTCCACAACCTGCTGACGGTCTCGCTCAACTACCGCGGCACGATCACGCACGTCATCAACGACGCCGGCGGCGTCACGCCTTCGGGCACGGTGCCGGTCAACGTGGTGAACTACCCGTAAGCAGTCTGCCGACGCCGGTCGTGAGTGAGAAACAGGGTTAGAACCGTTCTCACTCACGACCGGCGTGCGTTCAGGCGACGTGCAGCACGGCGTCGGCCCGCTCGAGCAGCTCCCGGGTGAGCGGTGCGTACCTCCGGTCGGTGTCGTCCCGGGTGCGCCCGGCCGGCATCTCGGCGGTCAGCCGCCAGGTAGCGGTGCCGCGTTGCAGCACGCCTTCGTAGGTGTCCGCGGCCGGCTCGCCGAGGCCGAGGGCCTCGCTGTGGCCGAGGCTGCCGGCGATGAAGGTGTACCGGTCGCCGAGCCGCGCCGCGACGATCTCGCCCGCGCCGGCCCCCAGGTGACCGTTGTGCGCGAACACCAGGGTCCGGCCGGGCTCCGAAACGTGGATGTCCAAGAGGTTCCGGGCCATGATCACCGCGCGGGCTTGCGCGAGCCGCGCGATCCTCGTGTCGCGGTCGCCCGGTCGAGCCGACGCCGCGTGGTAGCGCAGCAGGTCGAGCCCCGCGAGGGCGTGGATCCGCGCGCGGTGCCACCCGGCGGTCCCGACGCGGGCGTCGAGGGCCGTGAGGAGGTCGTCCGCGATGACACGCAACTCGCGGGCCTCGGGTGACGCGCCCGGTGAAGCGGCCGGGTCGAGGATCGCTTCGGCGCGGCTCCACCGTTCGTCGTCGCCGGTCAGCGTCGCGATGTCGACGTCGAGGCCGAGGTGGTCGCGGGCGTGTTCGAGGTAGGTGCGCGGGCTGGGTGCGCTGAACATCTCCGTCGGCGCGTCGAAGCCGTGGCAGGTCAGCGGCTCGTCGGCGGTCTCGTTGTACTCGCGCACCCAGGCGAGCAGCTGCTGGTTGGCGTCCAGCTCACCGAAGCCGTGGGAGAACCGGCCGTCGAGCGCGGCGACGCGGTCGGTCTCCAGCGCGATCGACCGGAACCCGTGCTCGGCGAGCCGCGCGAAGAGCTCGTTGCGGATCCGCGCGAAGGCCGGTTCGAAGTGGGTCGGCTCGCCGATCGCGAGCAAGTCGGCCGTGCAGTCGGTGATGTCCATGTGGTTGAATCGTATCCTTGAACACTCGGTTGAGACCCGCTGACCTGGCCCGCGAGCACGGCCTCTCCACGCAGGCGGTCCGCAACTACGAGCAGGACGGCTTCCTGCCGCCCGCGTCACGCACGGAGAGCGGCTACCGGGTTTACACGGAGGTGCACGCGGCCGCGCTGCGGGCGTTCCTGGCGCTGGTCCGGGCCTACGGGCACGCGACGGCGGGCGGGATCATGCACGCCGTCCACGACGACGACCTCGACCGCGCGCTGACGCTCGTCGACCGCGGCCACGAGCAGCTGGCGCGCGACCGCGAAACCCTCAACACGGTGCGCGCCGCCATCGGCGACCTGACGAGCGAGCCCACCCCGGAACTCGCCGGTGAAGAGTGGTCGATCGGCGAGCTGGCGCACCGGCTCGGCGTCACCGCCGCGACCGTGCGGGCCTGGGAGCGCGCCGGGATCCTCGTCCCGGAGCGGAACCGGGCGACCGGCTACCGGGTCTTCCGGGCGGCCGACATCCGCGACGCCGAGCTGGCCCACCTCCTTCGCCGCGGCGGCTACCCGCTGGCGCACATCGCGACGGTGGTCGAGCAGGTCCGCACGGCGGGCGGCACCGAATCGCTGGCCCGCGCGCTGGCGGGCTGGCGGGAACGGCTCACGCAGCGGGGCCTGGCCATGCTCGACGCCGCCGCCCGGCTCGGGGAGTACCAATCCGGCCGAAAGTAGGCGGACGCGGTCCGCAGCCGGTCCGCACGACGCGACGGTTTCCGCCGTGGCTGCCGTCGGATTGGTACCCGACGGCACAGTACGTGAAGCTACGGCCGTGACTTCGGGTGCAGGCGGTCGTACTCCAGCGCGGCCGTGTGCTGGGTGCGCACGGGCAGGGACTGCTCCTTCTCCGCGTCGTCGATTTCGTTGAGCCCGAGCTGCACGGCCAGCCGGATCTGCTCGCGGTTGTCCCGCACCACGGCGGAGAAGAAGTCGTCGATCCGCGGGTCCAGCAGGACTTCGAGCAGCACGCGGAACGAGGTGTCGACGCACGCGCGCACGATCTCGTCGTGGAACGGCAGCCGCTTGAGCTTGCCGAGCTGCGGGTCCGCGGCGATCTTCTCGGTGATGATCGCGCGCAGCTCTTCCTTGTTGGCCCCCAGCGACTTCGCGAGGTTTTCCGGGTAGTTCCCGGTTTCCAGCACCTTGACGACCTCGTCGAGCACGGCGATGGTCACCGGTTTCTTGATGGCCTTCACGATCGGCTCGGACAGCTTGTCCACGAGCCGGTAGGTGAACTGCTCCCCGACGGCCCGGTCCGCGGCCCGCCCGATCCGGATCAGCAGCAGCACGACGCTGACGAACTTGTGCGCGGCCATCGCGGGGTGCGCGACCGGGATCATCGCGAACAGCTCGTACCAGTTGCGCACCAGGAACTTCTTGGCCCACCGGCGTTTCCGCCACCGCCACAGGAATTCCAGCAGGAACACGCCGCAGATCCCGCAGTCGACGTAGAAGATCACCAGCCCGGCCTCCCGCGCCGGCGGGCTGAGCACCATGAACCCCAGCAACCCGACCGACCCGGCGGCGAGGATGAGCATGATCCAGTCGTCGGCGCGCACGTTCCCGGGCAGGATCCCGCTGTTGAGCTCCGGCTCGCGGGCGTCGCGAAGGGTGGCCATGCCCGATCATGGCACGCACCCGCCCGATCAGCCGCTTCACCACCGGCGCAGCTAATCAAACGAATGGTTGACACAGTCGTTTGTCTATATGATTATCGGTCCGACCGGGACGGACGGGGGACGAAGTGGACAAGCACGCACTCAGGTGGTGGGCACTGGCGGTCGCCGTGCTCGCCGTGCTGGTGGACATGATCGACAACCAGATCGTGGCGGTGGCCCTGCCGACGATCCGGCGCGAGCTCGGCACCGGCGAGTCGGCCCTGCAGTGGGTTTCGGCCGGTTACGCGCTGGGGTTCGCGCTCACGCTGATCACCGGTGGCCGCCTCGGCGATCGGCACGGGACGAAGAAGCTGTTCGTGGCGGGCATGCTCGTGTTCACCGTCGCGTCGCTGGTCGCCGGCCTCGCCGGGCACGTCGGCGTGCTGATCGCCGCGCGCGTGGTGCAGGGCGTCGGCTCCGGCCTGATGGTGCCGCAGGTGCTTTCGTTCATCCGCGCGGAATTCGACGAGCGGGAGCGGCCGAAGGCGATGACCTGGTACGCGGGCGCGTTCCCGGTCGGCGGCCTCGCCGGGCCGCTGCTGGGCGGCGCGCTGACCGAGGCGGACCTGTTCGGCACCGGCTGGCGGGCGATCTTCCTGGTGAACGTCCCCGTCGGCGTGCTCGCGCTGCTCGGCGCGCTGGGCACGATGGCGAACCGGCCTGGGTTCGCCCGGCACCGCACGGACCCGGTGGGTCTCGCGCTGCTGACCGCCGCGGCGGCCGCCGTGTTCTACCCGCTGGTGCAGGGCCGCGAGCTGGGCTGGCCGATGTGGACGGTCGCGCTGCCGGTGGCGGCCGTCCCGCTGTTCGGGCTTTTCGCGCTGCACCAGCGGTTCCGGTTCCGCCGCGGCGGCGAACCCCTGGTCCCGCCGGACCTGCTGCGGCAGCTCGCCGGCGGTCAGGCGGTGCTGTTCTGCGTCACCACGGCGACCGGCGTGTTCTTCGTCCTGACCCTGCACCTGCAGCTGGGGCTCGGGTTCACGCCGTGGGAGGCGGCGCTGACGTTCGCGCCGTCGACGCTCGGCATCGTCGCGGGCAACGTCCTCGCCATGCGCCTCGCGCCCCGCTTCGGCCGGGCGTTCACCGCGGGTGCCGTGGGCGTACTGCTGGCCGGGCTGGTCGCGATCGCCTTCCTGGTAACGGATCCCGCGTTGCGCGGCTGGGAACTGCTGCCTCCGGTGGTCGCCGTCGGGCTGGGGATGGGCGCGGTGCTGAACGCGCTGTTCGGCGCGGCCATGGCGGACGTCCGGCCCGAGCGGGCGGGTGCGGCGTCCGGCGTCGTCAACACGACCGTCCAGCTCGGCACGGCGACCGGGATCGCCTTGTCCGGCACGGTGTTCTTCGCCCGGCTCGACGGCGGATCGGGCCCGGCGACGGCGGGCGCGCTCACGGTCAGCGCGGCGGTGCTGGTGCTCGCCCTCATCCTTCTGGTGAACAGAGTCAAGCAACCGGCTGACGTATAGTCGCGGCGTGACCGCCTCGAAGCCGCGCCGTTCCCCGAAGCCCCAAGAGCGGCAACGGGATCCGGAACGCACCCGCCGCCTGATCCTCGAGGCGGCGGGTGCGGAATTCGCGGCGAAGGGCTACGCGGGCGCGCGGATCGCCGCGATCGCGGCGCGGGCCGGGGTGAACCAGCAGCTGATCTCGTACTACTTCGACGGCAAGGAAGGCCTGTACCGGGCACTGTCGGAGCAGTGGACGCAGCGGCAGGGCGAGCTGGTCTCGCCGGACATGCCGCTCTCGGAGCAGGTCCGGCGGCACGCGCTCGAGGGGACGACGGGCCGCGACGGCATGCGGCTGGTGGCGTGGTCCGGGCTGGAGTACGAAGGCGCCGAGTCGGACCCCGACCACGGTCCCCGGACCGAGCGCCTGACTCCGACGGTGGCGCGGATCGCGGAGCTGAAGGAAGCGGGCCGCCTGCCGGAGTGGATCGACCCCGAGTGCCTCACGATCCTGCTGATGTCGGCCGCGATGGCCCCGGTGACGCTGCCGCACGTGGCCGAAGGACTGACCGGGACGGACCCGGCGTCCCCGGAGTTCGTGCGGCGGTACGCCGACCAGCTCGCGAAGCTGGTCGAACACCTCGGGGCCTAGCCCGCCAGCACCTCGCGCAGCTTCGCGGCGAAAGCCTCCGGCTGCCCGGCGTAACCGTGCTCCCCGCCCAGGAAACCACCGTGGTGGCTGGGGAAGACCGTCGCTTCCCGCCCCAGCACCGCGGCTGTCGCGAGTGCGGCGCGCCCGGTCATCTCCTCGATGGACTCTTCCCCGACGCCGATGACGATCCGGGTCGAAGCCGCCGTCAGCGCGTCGACGTCCGGCCAGTACGCCGTCACCGCCAGGGACCGGTCGGACAGCAGCGGGTCGTCGCGGCGGCCGTCGTCCTCGGCGGGCATGCCGAACTGGGCGGGGTCCGCGGGCGGGAGCGCGAAGAAGTCGTCGGTGAACTCGCCCTTCCACGACGCCAGCGTCATGAAAGCCGCCATCCCCGCGCCGAAACCGCCGGCCTGGTAGGCGTCCCGCATCAGCTGCCCGGCCCGCTCGGCCGCGGCCGCGTCGGGCAGCACCCCGGTCAGCGGCGGCTCGTGGGCGACGAGCGTGACGACGTCGTCCGGGTGCGCCGTGACGAGCGCGAGCGAGGCGACCGCGCCCCCGCTGCTGCCGAACACGTCGACGGGACCGGCGCCGAGCGCCTGGATCACGGCGTGGATGTCGCCGGCCTGGACGTCGGGCACGTGGTCGACGCGGCCGTCCTTGCGGACGCTGCGCCCGATCCCGCGCGGGTCGTAGGTGACCACGGTCCGGTCGGGGAAGTGCGAGGCCAGCGAGCCGAAGCCGTCGGCGGCCATCGGCTGCCCGACCAGGACCAGCGGCCGGCCGGCGGAGGCCGGGCCGTGCACGTCGTAGACGATGTCGGCTTCGGGCGTTTCCAGCGTGTGTGTCGTGGTCATCGGGTCACTCTCCCAGAGCCAGGCCGCTCGCGACGGCTTTGACGCGGCTGAGGCCGGGCACCTGGACCGGGACCGTGGCCCACCACGGGTACGCCGTGACTCCTTGCCCGAGCTCGAGATCCTGGTTGTCGCCCCAGCCCCAGACGGTGCCGTCGGTCTTGACGGCGTACGCACCGCCGTTGAAGATCCCGATCGCCTTGGCGCCGGTCAGGCCGGACACCGGCACCGGCACCGCCGACGTGCAGTTCGGCGCGGTGTCCGTCGATTCGCAGCTCACGCCGTTGCCGAGCCGCCCGCGGTCGTTGGCACCCCAGGCGACGACGGTGCCGTCGGTGCGCAGCGCGTACGCGGCCGACCAGTTGCCGGTCACGGCGGTGACTCCGGTCAGGCCGGACACCGGCACCGGGGTGCGGGACAGGCAGCTCGAGGTCGTGCACGTGACGCCGTTGCCGAGCTCGTTGCGGGTGTTGTCGCCCCACGCCCACACGGTGCCGTCGGTCTTGACGGCGTAGGCGCTGTAGCCGTCGCCGCTGCCGATGGTCTGGACGCCGCTCAGCCCGGCGACGCGCACCGGCGTGGCGGAGCTCGCCGCGGTGGAGCCGGTGCCCAGCTCGCCGCGGGTGTTGCCGCCCCAGGCCCAGACGGTGCCGTCGGACTTCAGCGCGTACGCGGTGTCGCGCGCGGCGGCGATGGCGGTGACGCCGGTGAGGCCGGCGACCTGCACGGGTGCGTCGACGGTCTGCCCCCACTGCCACACGGTGCCGTCGGAGCGCCGGGCGAACCCTTCGGCGTCGCCGGCCGCGATGGCCGTGACCGAGGTGAGCCCGACGACCGGGACCGGCGCGCGGGAGGCCCCGCTGAACCAGCCGTTGCCCAGTTCACCGGTCCAGTTGTGGCCCCAGGCCCGGACGGTCCCGTCGATGCGCAGCGCGTACCCGTGGGAGATCGAGCCGGCGATGGCGACGACGTCGCTCAGCCCGGTCATCGTCTTCGGCGTCCCGATGTACCCGGTGCCCTGGTGCCACGAGTAGCTGTTCCACGTCGAGACGCACTGGTTGAAGCAGTCGGCGAGCGGCAGGGTGAAGTAGCCGGCCAGGTCGGCCGTCACGTCGACCGTGCCGGCGCGGTTGTGGACGTAGACCGAGCGGGTCGTGTCGTAGGAGGCGTTGACCGCCGGGCCGACCGCGGACACGACGGGGGCGGCCGCCACCGAGATGGTCTGCCCGGGCGCGAGGGACAGGCCGGGGTCCGGCTGGCTGCTCGACGGGAGGTCCCACGCCGTGACGGCGGTGGTGGCGGTGGCCGAGTAGCCGGTCACGTTCAGGGCGACGGCGAGCGCGTTCGAAGGGATCGACGGCTGCAGCCGGTACGCGAGGTCGCTGTTCGCGCCGATCTTCCGGGGCTTGCCGTCCTGGGTGCCGAGCCCGGTGCGGCTGTCCAGCACCCGTTCCGGGGCGACCGGGGTGAAGTAGGCGCCGTAGTCGGTGGCGTAGAAGCCGACGAGGTCGGCGTACGACTCGACCTGGCCGGCCAGGTTGTAGAAGTCGATCGACCGGTCCGCGCCGATCTTGACGGTGACCAGGTTCGTGCCCTGCCCACCGGGGTAGGCGGCGACGTTGGCCATGGTCGGCCGCGGCGTGCTGTGCGGGAAGACCGTGGCGTAGGTGGCGGCGGACGGGTTGGTCAGCGTCAAGGCGAACGTCACGGCGGTGGCGGTCGCGGGCACCTCGTCGGCCAGGCTCAGCTTGGTCGTGGTGCCGTTCCCGAGCCAGTCGATCAGCAGCCGCGAGGGGCTGACCGGCGTGTAGCGCGAGCCGGCGTCGGTCGTGTAGTAGCCGACGATGCTGGCGATGAGGTGCACGGACCCGGCCTCGTTGTAGAAGTCGACGGTCCGATCGGCCCCGACCTGCACGGTGACCTGGTTGGACCGCCGCTTGCCCGCCTGCACCTGCAGGCTCGGCAGCGCCGGCCGCGCCTGCCCGTGCGTGAAGGCGGTGACGGCGGAGTCGGCGGTCGGCCCCTCGACCCAGAGGTTGACGACCACGGCGGTGCTGTTGACGGGCGCGAGCGAGGCCGCACTGCCGGTCACGGTGGTCTTCGCCCCGACCGGGCCGACGGGGATCCCGACCCCGCGAACGGTGTCGAGGAACCGCGTGGGCTGCACGGCGGTGAAGGAGGAGGCGGGCGAAGTGACCGCGGCGGCGGCCCCGCCGACTCCGACGACCCCCGGAACGAGCGCGGCCACGAGAGCGACGACGAGCGCGAGTGGACGTGACACGGCCATGGTTTCCCCCCAAGGACCCCCAGAACGGACCTGGCGGGACTCTATGCCGGTTCCGGGAGGAGGGGTAGCGGCCGTTCGGCGGTTCCTCGAGTGGTCCCTCGACCAGGCTCGAGGGACCAGTGAAAAGAGGAGCCGCCAAGGGGGCTCGAACCCCTGACCTTCTGTTTACAAGACAGATGCTCTACCAGCTGAGCTATAGCGGCCTGGCGCCGGAGCGCCGGCCTCAGTGTATCGGCCTGCTCCCAAGATCCGTCCGAGAGGCACGATCCCCAGCTCCAAGCCACTATGGAGGGACGTGGGCAACGCCACTGCAACGATCACCACACCGGTGTCGATGGTCCGGGAGGAGCAGAGCGAGGAGGTGGATGGATCATGAAGATCAACGAGCGCACCAACGGGGGCAGGGCGGCCAGATGGCCCCTGCTGGAGCCGCCCGAGCAGCGGCCGAAGGTCCACCGGCCGAACCTGCTCAAGCACCGGCCGTGGCACGTGCTCGAGGCGCCCACCGGGGAGCTGCCCGCCGTCGAGGCCGAAGCGGCCATGGGGCCGCAGCTGCCCGATGAGACCACCGTCAACTTCGTGCTCGACCTCTCGCTGCGGATCGGGGAGGTCCAGATGGCGAGCGGGGCCGGTGCCTCCGACGTCACCGCGACCATCCTCGCCATCGCCGGGGCGCTCGGGCTGCCGCACTGCGAGGTCGACGTCATCTTCACGTCGATCACCGTGACCTGCCACCGCGGGACCGAGCTCGCGCCGGTCACCGCGCTGCGCGTCGTGCGGAGCCGGAGCCTCGACTACACCCGGCTGACCGAGACCGAGAAGCTCGTCCGGAAGATCGTGCGCGGGCACATGGGGGCCGAGCAGGCGCAGACCGAGCTCGAGCGGATCACGTCGGCGCCGCACCCCTACCCGCGCTGGACCGCGACGCTGGCCTGGGGCGGTGTCGCCGCGTTCGTGACGCTGCTGCTCGGCGGCGGGCTCGACATCGCGCTCGTCGCGTTCCTCATCAGCGGGGTCATCGACCGCATCGGCCGGTTCGTGAACCGCTACGGGCTGCCGTTCTTCTTCCAGCAGGTGATCGGCGGCCTGTTCGCCACGCTCTCCGCGATGATCATCGTCAGCAGCAACGTCCTGACCACCGACAAACCGACGCTCGTCGTCGCGGCCGCGGTCACCGTGCTGCTGTCCGGGCTCTCCACCGTCTCCGCGGTGCAGGACGCCATCACCGGCTACAACGTCACCGCCGCCGGCCGCACCATGGAAACCGTCCTGATGTCGGCCGGCCTGATCTCCGGGGTGGTGCTCGCCCTGCGGATCGCCGTCATGCTCGGCCTGCCGCGCACGCCGCTGCCGGAGCTGCCGACGTCGACGGCGCTGCAGCTGCCGATGGTCGTCATCGGCGGGGCCGGCGCCGCCGCCTGCTTCGCGCTCGCGAGCTACGCCAAGATGCGCGCGATGCTGGTCGCGGCGGCCGCCGGGGGCATCGGCGCCGCCGTCTACGGCTCGCTCATGGTCGCGCAGCTGGACGGCGTGAGCTCGTCCGCGATCGCCGCGACGCTGGTCGGGTTCTGCGGTGGCGTGCTCGCGCGGCGACTCGGCGTTACTCCACTGGTGGTCGCCGTGTCCGGGATCACTCCGCTGCTTCCCGGCCTCTCGACCTACCGTGGTCTGTACCAGATCGGCGTCGAGCCGGGCGGCAACATCTCGATGCTCATGACGGCCGTCGCAATCGGGCTTGCGCTGGCAGCGGGCGTGGTACTCGGGGAATGGCTCGCTCAGCCGGTGCGCACCGGACTGGGCAGGCTGGAGCGCCGGTTCGCCGGACCACGCATGGCTGGTCCGCTCGAACCGACGGAACGAAGCTTGGAGTAACGCTGCGGTCACCGGCTGTTCATCGCTCACGCGATAGGGTTTCACTCTGGGGCCGCGACCCAGAACGCGAGGAGCAGTCGACGTGGGTGAACCGAAGGAGAACGGGAACCAGGCCGATTTCGTCGTGGTGGCGAACCGGCTACCAGTGGACCTGGAACGCACGACGGACGGCGAACGCCGCTGGACGGCCAGCCCGGGCGGGCTCGTCTCCGCGCTGGAGCCGTTCCTGCGGTCGCGCAAGGGCGCCTGGGTGGGCTGGCCGGGTGTGCCGGACGTCGACGTCGACGAGTTCGACGACGACGGTCTCGTGCTCCACCCGGTGTCGTTGAGCGCCGACGAAGTCCGCGACTACTACGAAGGTTTCTCCAACGCGACCCTCTGGCCGCTCTACCACGACGTCGTCGAGCGCCCGGTGTTCGACCGCGTGTGGTGGAACAGCTACGTCAAGGTGAACCGCCGCTTCGCGCAGGCCAGCGCCGAAGTCGCCGCCCCGGGCGCGACCGTGTGGATCCAGGACTACCAGCTGCAGCTGGTGCCGGCGATGCTGCGCGAGCTGAGACCGGACCTGCGCATCGGCTTCTTCCTGCACATCCCGTTCCCGCCGGTCGAGCTGTTCATGCAGATGCCGTGGCGCGCCGCGATCATCCGCGGCCTGACCGGCGCCGACCTCGTCGGCTTCCACCGCCCCGGCGGGGCGCAGAACTTCCTGTGGCTGTGCCGCCAGCTGATCGGCCTCGAGTCGACGCGCGGCGCGGTCGGCGTCCGGTCGCGGCCGGGCACCATGCAGGTCGGCGACCGGACCGTCCGGGTCGGCGCCTTCCCCATCTCCATCGACGCCGCCGGCCTCGACAACCTCGCCCGCACCAAGGGCGTCCAGGAGCGGGCCGCGCAGCTGCGGCGCGACCTCGGCAACCCCAAGACCGTCATCCTCGGCGTCGACCGCCTCGACTACACCAAGGGCATCGACCTGCGGCTGCAGGCGCTGCACGAGCTGCTGCACGAGGGCAGGCTGCAGCCGGACGACGTCACGTTCGTCCAGCTGGCCACCCCGAGCCGCGAGCGCGTCGAGCACTACCAGCGGATGCGCGGCGAGATCGAGCAGATGGTCGGCCGGATCAACGGCGAGTTCGCCCGCGTCGGCCACCCGGTCGTGCACTATTTGCACCAATCCGTGGACCGCACCGAGCTGGCCGCTTTCTTCTCCGCCGCGGACGTCATGGTCGTGACGCCGTTGCGTGACGGCATGAACCTGGTGTGCAAGGAGTACGTGGCCGCCCGCCACGACCTGGGCGGCGCGCTCGTGCTGTCCGAGTTCGCCGGCGCGGCCGCGGAGCTCTCTAGCGCATTCCTCGTCAACCCCCACGACCTGGACGGGGTGAAGGACGCGCTAGTGGCTGCCATTACCCTCGACCCGGCAGAGGGCCGTCGCCGGATGCGCGCCATGCGTCGCCAGGTCCTCACGCACGATGTCGATCGTTGGGCGCGCTCTTTCCTACAGGCGTTGGGTGCCGAGGCGGTCGACTGACCCGAACGACCAAGCACGAGCTCCTGAGGAGGAGTGTTGACTGCCGAGGCCCTGCCCGCCGAGCTGCGGCGTGCGATCGTCCAGATCGCCCGCACGCCGCGCCTGCTGGTCGCTTGCGACTACGACGGCACGCTGGCACCCATCACCCTCAACCCGGACGAGGCACGCCCGCTGCCCGAGTCCGTGGGCGCCCTCAGATCGCTCGCGGGGCTGCACGAGACCACCACCGCGGTCATCTCCGGCCGGGCGCTGCGCGACCTCGCCACGCTGTCGCGGCTGCCGTCCGAGGTGAACCTCGTCGGCAGCCACGGCTCGGAGTTCGACATCGGCTTCATCCACGCGCTCGACGAGCAGGCGCGTGAGCTGCACCGACGCCTCGAAGCCGAGCTCGAGCAGCTGGTGCTGGACGTCCCGGGCGTGTCGCTGGAGGTCAAGCCGGCGAGCATCGCGGTGCACGTGCGCCGCGCCGAGCACGAGGCCGGGCGCCGCGTGCTGGCCGCCGTCCACTCCGGACCGTCCAAGTGGGAAGGCGTCTCGACCACCGACGGCAAGGAGGTCGTCGAGCTCGCGGTCGTCCAGACGGACAAGGGCCGCGCGCTGGACATCCTGCGCCACCAGGTCGGCGCCACCGCGGCGATCTTCCTCGGCGACGACGTCACCGACGAGAAGGCCTTCGCCCGCCTCTCCGGCCCGGACCTGGGCATCAAGGTCGGCGACGGCGAGACCCTGGCCGGCTACCGCGTGCCCGACACCGTCGACGTCGCGCTGGTGCTCGGCTTCCTCCTGGAGGAGCGCCGGAACTGGCTGTACGGCGAGTCGGCCCCGCCGATCGAGCGGCTGTCGATGCTGGCCAACGAGCGGTCGGTCGCGCTGGTCACGCCGGACGCGAAGCTGACCTGGCTGTGCCACCCCGGCCCGGACGCGCCCGCCGTGTTCGCCGACCTGCTCGGCGGCGAAGGGGCCGGCCACTTCTCCATCAAGCCGCACCGCAACGGCCTCCCGCTCGGCCAGCGCTACCTGCCGAACACGATGACGGTCGAGACGCGCTGGTCGCGCCTGCTCGTCACCGACTACCTCGAGCCGGAGAGCCCGCAGCACCGCACGGACCTGGTCCGCGTGATCTCGGGCGAGGCGGTGGCGAGCGTCAAGTTCGCGCCGCGCCCCGAGTTCGGCGGCGTGCCGGTGAAGCTGGAGGTCACCGAGGGCGGCGTCCGGGTGCTCGGCACGTCGGAGCCGTTCGTGCTCTATTCGCCGGGCGTCGAGTGGACCATCACCTCCGACGGCCTGCACGACACCGCGACCGCGCTGGTGCAGCCGACGCCGACCCAGCCGGTCGTGCTGGAGCTGCGCTGCGGCACCACGGACCTCGGCCCGCACGAACTGTCCGAAGTGGAGCGACGCGACCGCGCCGGCCGCTACTGGAGCGAGTGGACGTCGAAGCTGCAGCTGCCGAAGGTGCAGACCGACCTGGTGCTGCGCTCGGCGCTGACGCTGCGCGGCCTGGTCAACACCGACACCGGCGGCGTGCTGGCGGCGGCGACGTCGTCGCTGCCGGAGGAGATCGGCGGCGTCCGCAACTGGGACTACCGCTACTGCTGGATCCGCGACGCGGCGATGACCGTGCGGGAGCTCGTGCACCTGGGCTCGATCGAGGAGGCCGAAGGCTACCTGCGCTGGCTGCACGGCGTGCTCGCGACGCTGGCCGGCCCGGAGCGGCTGCACCCGCTGTACACCTTGGCGGGCAGCGTGATCGGCGCCGAAGCGGTGATCGAATCGCTGCCCGGTTATGCCGGTTCTCGCCCGGTTCGCGTCGGCAACCTGGCGAACCACCAGGTCCAGCTGGACGTCTTCGGCCCGGTCGTCGAGCTGGTCGGCACCCTGGCCGCGGCGCGCGGTGACCTGCGCGACGAGGACTGGCAGCTGGTCCGCGCGATGGCGGAAGCCGTGACGCGGCGCTGGAACGAGCCGGACCACGGGATCTGGGAGGAGCGGCACGTGCCGCGCCACCGGGTCTACTCGAGGGTCATGTGCTGGGTGACGATCGACCGCGCGGTCAAGCTGGGCGAGCAGTACGGCCGGGGCGTCCCGGGCGCTTGGCCCGCCCTGCGCGACCAGATCAAGCAGGACGTCCTCGAACACGGCTGGAACGACGAGGTCCAGGCGTTCACCACGGCCTACGACGGCACGGACCTGGACGCGGCGTCGCTGTTCGTCGGGCTCACCGGGCTGATCGACCCGGCCGACGAGCGCTTCCAGCACACGGTGACCGCGATCGAGGCGGAGCTGCGCAGTGGGTCCACTGTGTACCGTTACCGCCGCGACGACGGTCTCCCGGGTGGCGAGGGCGGCTTCCACATCTGCGCGGCGTGGCTGATCGAGGCGTACCTGCTCACCGGGCGGCGCACCGAGGCCCAGGAGCTGTTCGACCAGATCGTCGCGGCGGCGGGCCCGACCGGCCTGCTGCCGGAGCAGTACGACCCGATCGCGGAGCGGTCCCTCGGCAACCACCCGCAGGCCTATTCCCACATCGGGCTCATCCGGTGCGCCAACTTGCTGGCGGCCAGTTAGCCCTTTCGGTCCGAATCTTCGTGAAGGCCACCTTGAGGAACCACAAGTTCCTTATGGTGGCCTTCACGGCGTTCGGAGGTGAGTGCGGTGCAAGGGACGTTCGGCCAGGTCGAGTTCGTGCCGCTGCCGCCCCGGTTCGCCGCCCGGGTGCGCTGGGGGTCGGTGGTCGTCGGCTGCTCGATGATCGCCGGGATGGTGCTCCTGTTCGGGCTCACGACGTTCCTGCAGGGCATCGTCCACGGCCACGCGTTCCCGGACACGCTGCTCGGCAAGGCCGCCGCGGTGCTGCCGCCGCTTGGCGTGCTGGCGATCGCGGTGCTGGTGCTGTCGTCCCGGCGCTGCCTGCGGGGTGACTACCTGGTCGTGGCGAGCGCCGCGTCGGCCCGCCACGCGCTGCTGTTCACGTACGTGCTGACGCTGGTGCTGATCCTCGGGTCCTTCGCGGTGCCGATCGTGTTCCGGGTGTGGCGCGACGCGCCGGATCTGCGGGCGCCGGACCTGCTCACGGTGTTCTCGACGCTGGCCTTCGCCACCACGGGTTTCCTGGCGGGCATGTTCTACGTGCGGCCGAGCATGCAGACGCTCAGGAAGTTCAGCGACCACCCCATCTGGTGAGTCCACAGTAGACACTCCTTCGGCGCACACCTCTGCACAGAGTTACAGAGATTTCTTTGCACAATTTCCTTTGCATGACTACCGTGGGGTCATGACCAGCGCTCCACCACCGGAAGAGCTCGACCCGGACGCCCTCAAGGCCGTCACGCACCCGCTGCGCCGCCGCATCCTCGGCGTGTTGTCGGCGGGCCCGGCCACGGCCACGAAACTCGCTCGGGCACTGGGCGAGAACACCGGCGCGACCAGCTACCACCTGCGGGAACTGGCCCGGTTCGGGTTCGTCGAAGACGCTCCGGAGCTCGCGCGGGGCAAGGAACGGTGGTGGCGGACGCGGCCGCGGGACATCCGGTGGCCGCGCCGCAGCGAGCAGAGCGCCGAAACCCGGGTGCTGTTCGACGACATGCAGCGCCAGGGGTTCGAGGAAGACCTCGAAAAGCTGAACCGGTTCGCGGAAACGCGAGAGGACCTGCCCGGCGACTGGCCGGACGCGCTGCTCTACGCGCGCGGCGGCACCTGGCTCACCGCCGAGGAGCTGCAGCGGTTCTGGAACGAGTACATGGAGCTGTTCCGCCGGTACTGGCGCGCCGAGGACGACCGGTCACCGGAAGCGCGGCGCGTGCTCGTGCGCCTGCTCGCGTTTCCGGAACCAGGGGAAAGACCATGACAGGGGATCTCGAATGCGAAGAGGGGCTCTACCACTGGCCGGGGTGATCCTGGCGATCACCGCGCTCGCGCCACCGGCTTCGGCCGCGGACGGCTCGGACGTGGTGTTCACGAACGGCGGGGTGACCTTGCACGGCACCGTCGTCGCACCGCCCGGCGGGTCGAAACTGCCGGGCCTGGTGATGGTCCACGGCTCGGGGGCGCACAGCCGGGAGGACTACCGCGATCAGGCGGAAGCCTTTGCGCGACAAGGCATCGCGACACTCATCTACGACAAGCGCACCGAGGGCTACTCGCAGTTCTCGCGTTCCTATTCCACGCTGGCGGACGACGCGCTCGCCGCCGTGGAAGCGCTGCGCAAGCGGCCGGACGTCGACCCGGCTCGGGTCGGCGTCTGGGGGCTGAGCGAAGGGGGCTGGGTGGCGCCGCTCGCCGCCTCGCGGTCGGCGGACGTCGCTTTCGTGGTGACACTGGGAGCGAACGGCGTCGAGCCGTCGCGGCAGCAGGCGTGGGCGATCGAGAACCAGTTGCGGCGCTTGGGGATGGACGGCTCGATGGTGCGGATGGCGTCGTCGACGATGATGCGCCAGCTCGTCGGCGGCGGCGTGTTCCCGGAGGCGCACTACGACCCGGTGCCGGTGCTGAAGAGCCTGCGCCAGCCGGTGCTCGGGCTGTGGGGCGCGAAGGACGCCCTGACGCCGCCGGGGGAAGCCGTCCGGATCTTCCGGGAATCGCTGGCCAGGTACACCCTGCGGGTGTTCCCGGACGCCCAGCACCAGCTGCGGCGCACGACCGACGGCTTCGACAAGCTGCCCGGCTACGCACCGGGCTACCTGGAGCTGGTGGGCACGTGGGTGCAGCACCCGCCCACGGCGTCGAGCGCCGACGCGCCACCGGCGCAGGACCGGCCGAGCGTCCGGATCACGCCGTTGAGCTGGTACGAGCCGGCCTGGCTCCAGCTCGCCGTGCTGGTGTTCCTGCTCGTGGCGTTCGCCTGGTACCCGCTCTTCCGGCGGGGCCCGGCGGCGAAACCGGCACGGTGGCTGTCGGCGACCGGGCTGCTCGCCGTGCTCGGCTTCCTGGCCGTCGACGTGCTGATCCAGGTCACCATGGGCAAGGGGCTGGGCCCGGTCGTCGCCGGCCGCCCGCTGCCGTGGCTGATCTTGCAGCTGCTTTCGCTGGGCGCGGTGGCCGCCGCCATCGGCACGGCGGTGGCGTGGCGGCGGCACCGGACCCCGCGGCTCGGCGTGCTGCTCGCCGGCGGCGTCGTGTTCGTCCCCTGGGCGGTGCATTGGGGACTGCTGGGGATCTAGGCGGAGTACCCCTTCGGCGGGATCAGCGTCGCGAGCTGGTCGAAGCTCAGCCAGTAGATCTGGTTCCCGCCGAAGCTCGCCGGGTCGGCGATCTTGACCGTCATGTCGGAGCTGTCGTAGCCGATCACGGTGAAGTAGTGGTAGATCGTGTAGTTCGGGTAGCCCGGCGGGTGGTTGTTAGCGGGGGCGACGATGTTCGCGACGATCGGGTAGCCGTTGTTTATGTCGAGCGTGATGTCCCGCCACAGCAGGTCGCGCTGGGCCTGCGTCGGCGGGTCGTTCGGCATCTCCTTCGTCTCGTACCAGGAGGTGCCGAGGTCGGCGTTGAGGACGCCGGTGACCTGCCCGATCCAGTCCGTGCCGTTGGTGGTCGTGCCGAGCTGGGCGGCGAGCGTCGCCTGGCTCGGCAGGTTGCCGGTGCGCGCGGACATGGCGATCCGGGTGGCGGCCGGGCCGCACCAGTAGCCGGTCTCCTGGACCTGGTACTGGATGTTCAGCACGGCTTCGGTGCTCGCTTCGGCGACCGCGGGCAGTGAGACGAGCCCCATCGCGGCGACGAGCGTGACGAACCCCAGGCGGAATCTGCGCATGACGTTCCTTCCCCAGTTTCAGCGTCGGTTGGCCAACGCCTTACCGATGGATGATCTCGGCAAGGTCCGACGTTTGTCCCTCACCCACCCCGAACGGATCACGACGAAGGTAGGTTCGCCCGTGAACGCTCGTGCGCGCTGCGGGCAACTGGGGGCATGCAGGTGATCCACGAGGGATCGGAGATCTGGGGGCACGACCGCCCTGACCTGGGCGGAGCCGAGCCCGGGCCGGCGTTCGGCCGGCTCTTCGACGCCCACGCCACGCAGCTGCGCCGCTACCTCGCCCGCCGGGTCGGGCCCGAACCGGCGAACGACCTCGTCGCCGAGACGTTCCTGGTGGCGTTGCGCCGGCGCGAGAGCTACCGGCCGGAGCTGGGCACGGCCCGGTCGTGGCTGTACGGCATCGCGACCAACCTGCTCCGCCACCACGTGCGGTCCGAGCTGCGCGGCCTGCAGGCCACGGCGCGGCTGGCCCGCACCGGCGAAACCAGCCACGCGGGCCACGACGGCCGCGTGGCCGAGCGCGTCGACGCCCAGGTCCGGGCGGCGCAGCTGGCCGGGGCACTGGCCCGGCTCAGCCCGGCCGACCGCGACACACTGCTGCTCGTGTCGTGGGCCGGGCTGGAACCGGCGGAGGTGGCCGAAGCCCTCGGCATCCCACCGGGTACGGTCCGCTCCCGGTTGCACCGGATCAGACGCTGGCTCAGGACGAACGCCCCGGCCCAAGAGGAGGTGCAGGACCTTGCGTGAAGACAACGTCCGGAAGATCTGGTCCGAAGCCGAACTCGACGCGGCTTTGGCCGATCTGCACGGCGACGTCGACGACGAGGACGGGCTGGCGTTCGCCCGCGCGTCCCTGATGGCGGCGGCCGACGGGCCCGAGGCCCCGGCCCCCCGCCGCACCGGCACCTGGCGCTGGCTCGCCGTGGCGGCGGCGGTCGTCACACTGGTGGGCGGCCTGGCGGTCCTGACGTCGCTGCGGCCGTCGGACCCGGAGCCGGCCCGCCCGGCGGCGACCCTCGCCGACCTGGACCGGCCGCTGGAGCCGGGCGAGTTCCGCTACGCGCAGAAGCTCAGCTGGGTCCCGGAAACGGCGAACGGGAAGCCGTTCCAGGTCCAGCGCAAGGTGGAGCTGTGGATCCCGGCGGACCCGAAGGGCCTGTGGCACCGGCGCACGTCATCGACGGGCGCGGTGCGGGAGCTCCGCCCCGGCGAGGCGGTGCGGATCGACCAGACGCCCACCGACGAATACGGCCCGGGCGGCCGGTTCCCCGGCGAGCCCGCCCGGCCCGGGACGACGATGCCGCACTGGAACACGCCGTTCCAGAACTGGCTGAGCCCCGACGCCGCGCTGGTCGCCTCCCTGGTCCCGGACCGGGCGACGCTGGCCAAGCGCCTGAGCTACGACACCATCGACACCACCGACGACGGCCGGATCCACACCGCCACGGAGTCGCTCACGATGGTGCGCATGGTGCTGGAGCTGGGCCTGGTCCCGAAGGACGTCCGCTTCGCCCTGCGCGAGGCCCTCACCGAGGTCAACGGGCTCTTCGAGACCCCGGGCCGAGCCCCGGACGGCCGCCCGGCCACGGTGATCGGCGCGAAGGACACGGGCCAGCACCTCTACCTCGACCAGATGACGGCACAGCTGGTGGCCTGGGACTTCCCCACGGGAACCCCGACGACGACGACCACCCGGCCGGACGGAACGCCGAACTCCGTGGAGGCCCCGGTGAGCAGTGCCCACCGCCCACCCAGCTCGGCGATCTCGGCCCCGCTGGCCACGACGATCCCCCTCGCACCCCCGACACCACAGTTCCAGGCGCCGGAGACGGTGTACTCGTACGCGATCACCCGCACATCGGGCTGAGCGGCGCTCCGGGTTCCGGGGGGCAGCGACCCGAGCCAATCGACACCGGCGACCGAGCCCAGCACCCGGGACTGGCAGCAGCCCAAGCCAGTCGACACCGGCGACCAAGCCCAGCACCCGGGACTGGCAGCAGCCCAAGCCAGTCGACACCGACGGCCGGCGGCCTCCGAGCCAAGCCAGCTCGGCGGCCGCGGCAACCCGAGCTCGGCGCCCGGGGCCGCGGCAACCCACGCCGAGCACCGCAAGCCCGGCAGCGGCCCAAACCGAGCACCGCGGTCAGCGGCACCCCGAAGTTCGGGGTGCGCCGAGCACCGGAGTCAGCGCGCGTGGCTGGCCGCGTTCAGCGCGTCCGCGACGTTCGCCACTTCCAGTACCCGGATGCCCGCCGGTGGCTTTCCCGAGTCCGGTGGGACCAGCGCGTGCGTGAAGCCCAGCCGGGCCGCTTCCGCGAGGCGGCGGCTCACGCTCGGCACGCGGCGGATCTCGCCCGCCAGTCCGACCTCACCCACCGACACCAGCCGTGGCGACAAAGCGACATCGCCGAACGAGGACGTCAGCGCCAGCACCACCGCCAGGTCGATGCCCGGCTCGGTGATCTTCATGCCGCCGACCGTGGCCGTGTACACGTCCTTGTCGCCCAGCTTCAGGCCGCCGCGCTTCTCCAGGACCGCGAGGACCATCGCCACCCGCGCCGAATCCAGGCCGCTGACCGCGCGCCTCGGCTGGGGCGCCGACGTCGACGACACCAGCGCCTGTACCTCGCCGAGCAGCGGCCGCTTGCCCTCCATCGACACCGTGATCGCCGTGCCCGCGACCGGCTCGGCCGTGTGGCTGAGGAACAGCCCCGACGGGTCCGGGACGCCGACGATGCCTTCTTCCTGCAGCTCGAAGCAGCCGATCTCGTCGGAGGCGCCGAAGCGGTTCTTGATGCCGCGGAGCATCCGCAGCGTCGAGTGCTTGTCGCCCTCGAACTGCAGCACCACGTCCACCAGGTGCTCCAGCACGCGCGGGCCGGCCACCGAACCGTCCTTCGTGACGTGCCCCACCAGCACCACCGGCAGCCCGCGCTCCTTGGCCAGCGCGACCAGCCCGGACGTCACCGCGCGGACCTGCGTCACACCCCCTGGCGAGCCGTCGACCTGCGGGGACGCCATCGTCTGCACCGAGTCGACGATCAGCACGCCCGGTTTGACGTCGTCGACGTGCCCGAGGATGGCCGAAAGGTCGCTTTCCGCGGCGAGGTACATCCGGTCGTGGACGTTGCCCGTCCGCTCGGCGCGCAGCCGGACCTGGCCCGCGGACTCCTCGCCCGTGACGTACAAGGACCGGTCGACCGTCTTCGCCCACTGGTACGCGACCTCGAGGAGCAGCGTCGACTTGCCGACACCCGGCTCACCCGCGAGCAGCACCACCGCGCCCGGCACCAGGCCGCCGCCGAGCACCCGGTCGAGCTCCGAGACGCCGGTCTTCCGGGCTCGCGCCGCTTCTACGTCGACTTCGCCGATCGGCCGCGCCGGAGCGCTGGGCGCCCCGGCCGCGACGCGCTGGATGGCCGGCCTGGCCGGCACCCCGCGCTCCTCGAACGAGCCCCATTCCTGGCACTCCGGACACCGGCCCAGCCACTTGGCCGCTTCGTACCCGCAGCTGCCGCAGCGGTAGGTGGTCCCTTTCTTCACCCCGCGAGGCTAGCGGCGACCACCGACAAAACCGGGGACCTACTCCTTGGCGTGCGCCGGCGCCGCCACCGGCAGCTCGACGGTGACCGGTCCGGCGTTCTTGAAGACGAACGTGACCTTGATGACCTGACCCGGCCACAGCGGCTGCTTCAGCGCGGGCAGCGTCACGGTCGCCTGGCCGACCTTCTCGGGCGCGGTCGGCGTCGCCGCCGGGCCGGAGGACGGGACCTCGGAGGTGGCCGTCGCGGTCAGGTTGCCCGGGCTGGCGGTCGCCGAGCTGCTGCCGGTCGGGGTCGACGACGTGGGCGCCCCCGAAGACGACGGCGCGGCCGGGGTCGAGGTCTGCACCTCGTTGGTGGATTCGACGGCGTCGTCCGGGCCGACCACGAGCGAGTGCGCCGCCACGACGTCCTTGGAGCCGCCGATGGTGGCCTGGGTGCCGTCCTCGGTCGTGACCGAGACGAGCGAGTCGTCCTGGGCGCCCTGGTTCACGATCGTCAGCGTCAGCGCCGGGGTCGCGCCCACCGGGTAACCGGGGCCGGACGTCGGGTACTGGACCGCGGCGTTGCGCAGGACAATGGTCTTGACCTGGGCGTACGTGCCGTTGACCGCGGGCTGCTGCGAGTCGGTCTGGGTGATCTGGCCGGCCCCGCACCCGGCGAGCACGAGCGCGGCACCGAGCGCCAGCACGCCCGCGCCGAGCACGCGACGATTCTGCAGCCTCACGTCGCAGTCCTTCCCTTTTCACGGCCTCGTCCCCGCGAAGACTAGCCGGGGTCGATCTCCGGCACCGAACCGGTCCGCGTTGCGCCCAAGATCAACCGTCCAAAATGGATTTCGCGGTACCCGCCGAAACGCTTCCCCGCTACCTGCGTGAGCACGGGGGTCCGACGTTTGTCAACCCCCGCTCAGGCCGCTGACCTGCGAGGACGAGTCCGGCCCGCTAGGTGGGCACTGGCGGCCCGTGCTAGGATGGAGTCAGCGAAAGGGGCAGAGGACACATGGTTTTCAAGGTCGGAGAGACCGTCGTCTACCCGCACCACGGTGCCGCACTCATCGAAGCCATCGAGACCCGCGTGATCAAGGGTGAGGAAAAGAAGTACCTCGTCCTCAAGGTCGCGCAAGGGGATCTCACGGTTCGCGTGCCCGCTGACAACGCCGAGATCGTAGGCGTGCGCGATGTCGTCGGGCAAGAAGGACTGGACAAGGTCTTCGACGTTCTGCGTGCTCCGCACACCGAGGAGCCAACCAACTGGTCTCGTCGGTACAAGGCCAACCTCGAGAAGCTCGCCTCCGGCGATGTGAACAAGGTGGCCGAAGTGGTGCGCGACCTCTGGCGGCGAGAGAAGGACCGCGGACTTTCAGCCGGCGAGAAGCGCATGCTGGCGAAGGCGCGGCAAATTCTGGTCAGCGAGCTCGCGCTCGCGGAGGGCACCGACGAGGACAAGGCTGAGGTCCTCCTCGACGAAGTTCTGGAAACCGCGACGGTCTGAGCCCAGGGCAGCCTGCTCGTGGCTGCCTCTACGATCGCGAACCGATGAACGTCGTCGTGATCGTGACCGTCGCACATCATGCCTCCGACTGGGAGCTCGCTCTCACGCCGGTCCATGGTGAGGCGCTACTCACGCACACCGTGCGGGGGCTGCTCGACGTACCGGAAATCTCTTCGGTGCTCGTGGCGGCCCCCCAGCGGTGTGCGAAGTCGTATTCCGAGGCCCTCGAGGGGCTTCCGTGCCGGGTCGTCCCCGGCTCGCTCCGGCAGGCCTTCGCCGTCGTCGAGCCCGAAGTTCCCCGTGACTCAGTTGTACTCCTCCACGACGCTCTGCGTGCCTTCATTCCTGCGCAAACCGTGCGTGACGTGATCGACACCGTCGGTGACGCGGAAGTCGTCGTTCCGGTGCTGCCGATGGCCGACACGGTGAAGGTGACCGACGACGCTTCGCTCATCGTCGGCACGGAGGACCGCACCCGCCTGCGCACGGCCCAGACACCGATCGGCTTCACCCTCGACGCGTTCCTCGCGGCCGGCTTCACGACGGCGGTCCCGGCGGGCGCGGCGACCGTGCCGGGCCACCCGGACGCGATGCGCGTCACGACCGATTTCGAACTTTCACTGGCCGAGGCGATCGCGGCGGCACCGAAGAACGAGGAGACGCTGTGAGGATCGGCAACGGGGTCGACGTCCACCCGATCGAACCGGGCCGCGAGTGCTGGATGGCGGGCCTGCTCTGGCCGGAAGCCGACGGCTGCGCCGGCCACTCGGACGGCGACGTCGCCTCCCACGCGCTGTGCGACGCCCTGCTCTCGGCGGCGGGCCTCGGCGACCTCGGCGCGGTGTTCGGCACCGGCGACCCGCGCATGGACGGCGCCCACGGCGCGGACATGCTCGCCGAGGTCAGGGCCCTGATCGAGGCGGCGGGCTGGCGCGTCGGCAACGCCACGGTCCAGATCGTCGGCAACGCGCCCCGGGTGGGCAAGCGGCGCGAAGAGGCCCAGGAGGTCCTGTCGGCGGCGGTGGGCGGCCCGGTGAGTGTGTCCGGCACCACATCGGACGGCCTGGGCCTGACGGGCCGCGGCGAAGGCATCGCGGCCTTCGCGACGGCGCTGCTGCTGGCGGCGGAGTAGCGCCCCAATGTGGCGTTGGTTGCGTCCAGCGCACCCAATGTGGCGTTCGGTGCGTCTGACGCACCGAACGCCACATTGGGGCGCTTGAAGCCGGGCCGGCCGGCCGCGGAATAGGGGCCCGTTCGCGCCGGTTCGGCGTGATATGTCCCTCACCCTCCCGGCCGCCGTCCGCGCGCTGATCGACGGGAAGAACTTCGCCACCGTCGCCACCCTCGACGCCGACGGCGGCCCGCAGACCTCCGTCGTCTGGGTCGGCCTCGACGACGGCGACCTCGTCTTCAGCGCGACCGAGGACCGGCGCAAGGTCCGCAACCTGCGGCGCGACCCCCGCCTCAGCGTTTCGATCACCGACGCCGAGAACCCGTACCGGCACACGCAGCTGCGCGGCACCGCCGAGATCACCCCCGACCCCGGCAAGGCGCTCCCCAAGGCGCTGAGCCACAAGTACCTCGGTCAGGACCCGCCGCCCGAAGGGCCCGAGGTCGAACGCGTCGTCGTGCGGCTGAAGGTCGAGAAGATCGCCGGGAACGTCAAATAGGGTCCAGACCATGGGTGTGACATTCAACGAGGCCACCAAGGCCCTGCTCGACGGCCGCAACTACCCGGTCGTGGCCACCACGAACGCCGACGGCTCGCCGCAGAGCTCCGTGGTCTGGGCGCGCCGCGACGGCGACACCGTGCTCTTCGTGACCGTCCGGGGGCGGCGCAAGGAGCGCAACATCCGCCGCGACCCGCGGGTGTCGCTCTCCGTCTTCGACCTGGCCGACCCGGAGAACTACGTCGAAATCCGCGGCCGCGCGGAGGTCACCGCCGAGGGCGGGCCCGAGCTGAACGACGAGCTGGCCCGCAAGTACACCGGCGGCGTCTTCCCGCCCGAGCCGCCGGAGGTGGTGCGCGTGCTCGTGCGCGTGGTGCCCGAACACATCACAGGGCATTCGGCCTGAGGATCCCGTTAGGCTGAAACCATGACGATCAGGGCGGTGTTGTTCGACTTCTCCGGCACCTTGTTCCGCCTGGAACAGGACGAGACCTGGCTCGCCGACCTCACCGACCACACCGGCTCGCCGCTCGACATCGAGGCGCAGACCGAGCTGATGCGCCGGATGACCGCCCCGGTCGGCCAGGTCGTCGAGCTGGACGCCGAGCACCAGCACGCCTGGCAGCACCGCGACCGCGACCCCGCGCTGCACCGGAAGGTGTACCTCGAGGTGCTCGGCAAGTCGGGCGTCCCGCAGCGCGACGAGGCCGTCGCGCTGTACGAGCGGCTCATCGATCCCAGCCAGTGGACGCCGTACCCGGACACCGAAGCCGCGCTGAAGGCCGCGTCCGAGCGGGGGCTCAAGGTGGGTGTGCTCAGCAACATCGCCTTCGACATCCGGCCCGCGTTCACCGCCCGCGGGTGGGACGCCTACGTCGACGAATTCGTGCTGTCCTTCGAGGTCGGCGCGGTCAAGCCGGAGCTGGAGATCTTCCGCAAGGCGGTCGGAGGCCTCGGCGTGCCGGCCACCGAGACGCTGATGGTCGGCGACAGCGAGGAGGCCGACGGCGGCGCCCGCGCGCTGGGCTGCGAGTTCGCGCTGGTCGACCCGCTGCCGACCGCCGAACGGCCGGATGCCCTGCTCACGGCGTTGCGCGGCTTCGGCATCGCTTGAGGGCCTGCGACGGGGCTCACGCCGACCCCGTACCCTTCCAGGGTGGCCCTACACCTTTTCGACACAGCGACCCGGAGCGTGCGGGAGTTCCACCCCGTCCGTAGCGGAGCGGCGTCGATCTACGTGTGTGGTGCCACCGTGCAGGGCGTGCCGCACATCGGGCACATCCGCGGCGCGCTGAACTACGACGTCCTGCGCCGCTGGCTCATCCACAGTGGACTGGACGTGCTGCTGGTCCGGAACGTCACCGACATCGACGACAAGATCCTGACCAAGGCCGCCGACGCGGACCGGCCCTGGTGGGAGTGGGCGGCGACGCACGAGCGCGCCTTCGAACAGGCCTACGACCAGCTCGGCTGCCTGCCGCCGTCGATCAACCCGCGCGCGACCGGGCACATCACCCAGATGGTCGAGCTGATGCAGCGCCTGATCGACCAGGGGCACGCGTACGCGACCGAGGGCGACGTCTACTTCTCGGTGAAGTCGTTCGACCACTACGGCGAGCTGTCGCGCCAGGGCCTCGACGACGTCCAGCAGGGCGAGACGCCGACCCGCGGCAAGCAGGACCCGCGCGACTTCACGCTGTGGAAGAGCGCGAAGCCGGGTGAGCCGTCGTGGCCGACGCCGTGGGGCGACGGCCGGCCGGGCTGGCACCTGGAGTGCTCGGCGATGGCCACGGCGTACCTCGGCGCGGAGTTCGACATCCACGGCGGCGGGATCGACCTGATCTTCCCGCACCACGAGAACGAGCGCGCCCAGTCGAACGCCGCCGGCGACCCGTTCGCCCGCTACTGGCTGCACAACGCCTGGGTGACGATGTCCGGCGAGAAGATGTCGAAGTCCCTGGGCAACACCGTGACGATCCCCGCGATGCTGGAGCGCTACCGGGCGGTCGAGCTGCGGTACTACCTGGTGCAGCCGCACTACCGGTCCAACATCGAGTACTCCGAGGCCGCGGTCTCCGAGGCCGCGCAGGGCTACCGGCGGATCGAGACGTTCCTGCGCCGCGCGGCCGGGTCCGGCGAGGTCACCATCGGCACGCTCCCGGCTGAGTTCGCGAACGCGCTCGACGACGACATGGCCACCCCGCAGGCGTTCGCCGTGGTGCACAACACGGTGCGCGACGGTAACGCCGCTCTCGACGCGGGCGACACACCGAAGGCACTCGAACTCGCCGCGGCCGTCCGCGCGATGACCGACGTGCTCGGCCTCGACCCGCTGTCCGCGCGCTGGTCCGAGGCGGGCGGTTCCGACACGCCCACCAAGGAGGCGCTGGGCTTCCTCGTCGAAGGGCTGCTGGCCGAGCGCCAGCAGGCCAGGGCCGAGAAGGACTTCGCCCGCGCGGACGCCGCCCGTGACCGCCTCCAGCAGGCGGGCATCGTGGTGGAGGACACCCCCAACGGTCCGCAGTGGACAGTCAAGTCCGACTGAGCAACGCAAGGAAACTTTCACCATGGCAGGCAATTCGCGGCGCCAGGGCGCGATCCGCAAGACGGGCACCAAGAAGGGTGCCGTCGTCGGTTCGGGCGGGCAGCGCCGCAAGGCACTCGAAGGCAAGGGCCCGACCCCGAAGGCGGAGGACCGCCCCGGGCACAAGGCCTACCGCCAGGCGAACGCCCAGACGAAGCGCGACCAGGCCCGGCAGAAGAAGGCCGACAAGCCGGAGCTGATCGCCGGGCGCAACCCGGTGGTCGAGGCGCTGCGCGCGGGCGTCCCCGCGACCGCGCTGTACGTCGCGCTGAACATCGAGATCGACGACCGCGTGAACGACGCCGTCCGGCTGGCCGGCGACAAGGGCATCTCGATCCTGGAGATCCCGCGCGAGGAGCTGGACCGCAAGACGAACCGGGCCGTGCACCAGGGCCTGGGCCTGCAGGTCCCGCCGTTCGAGTACGCCCACCCGGACGAGCTGATGGCGGCGGCCCGCAACTCGGGCGAGGTGCCCCTGTTCGTCGCGCTCGACGGCGTCACCGACCCCCGCAACCTGGGCGCGGTGATCCGCTCGGCGGCCGCGTTCGGCGCCCACGGCGTGCTGCTCCCGGAGCGGCGCAGCGCGGGCATGACGGCGGTGGCGTGGCGGACGAGCGCCGGCACGGCGGCGAAGCTCCCGATCGCGGTGGCGACCAACCTGACGCGGCAGCTCAAGTCGTGGGCGAACGAGGGCCTGATGCTCGTCGGCCTGGACGCGGACGGCTCGGTCGACATCGACGAGCTCGAGCTGGCGGCGGACCCGCTGGTCATCGTGCTGGGCTCGGAGGGCCGCGGCCTGTCCCGCCTGGTCCGGGAGACGTGCGACGCGACGGTGTCGATCCCGATGGCGGCGGGCGTGGAGTCGCTGAACGCCTCGGTGGCGGCCGGCGTGCTGCTCGCCGAGGTGGCGCGACGCCGCCGTGTCGCCGGTCGGGTCTGACACCACCACCCGGTCGGGTTAAGGTCACCGTCGGATAAAACCGAGGGGACCCGATGTCGTTCGTATCGCCACTTTTCCTGTGGTACTTCATGCCGACGGTGCTCATCGCCGTCCTGGTGTGCCCGCGGAGCTGGCGCAACGGCATCATCGCGGTCGGCAGCCTGCTGTTCTACACGATCGGCGCCGGCGGCTTCGTGTTCCTGCTGCTGGGCTGCATGGTCGTGAACTTCATGGCCGGCCCGCTGCTGGCCCCGAGCCCGTGGGACGTCCACGGCGTCCGGCGGCGCCGCATCCTGATCGCGGTGGTGTCGCTGGACGTCGCGGTGCTGCTGGTCTGGAAGTACGCGGGCTTCGCGACCCAGCAGATCGCGGCGGTCGCGCACTGGTTCGGCGGCAGCGTGCCGGTCGCGAGCCTGGTCGTCCCGATCGGCATCTCGTTCTACACGTTCCACCACATCTCGTACGTGGTCGACATCTACCGCGGCGAGCGGCCGGCGCTGCGCAACCCGGTGTCGTTCGCCGCGTACATCGCGATGTTCCCGCAGCTGGTGGCGGGCCCGATCGTCCGGTACCGGGAGATCGCCGACCAGCTCCCCCAGCCCAGGTCCCACCGCCTGGACGACGTCGCGGCGGGCTTCCCCCGCTTCGCGCTGGGGCTGTGCAAGAAGACGATCATCGCGGATTCGCTGAGCCCGCTGGTCGAGGCGTGCTTCAAGGTCCCCCCGGACCAGATGACGTTCGCCACGGCGTGGCTCGGCGCGATCGGCTACACCCTCCAGCTGTTCTTCGACTTCTCGGGCTACTCGGACATGGCGATCGGCCTCGGCCGCATGCTGGGCTTCCGGCTCCCGGAGAACTTCGCGAGGCCGTATTCGTCGGTGACGATCACGGAGTTCTGGCGCCGCTGGCACATGAGCCTGAGCCGCTGGTTCCGCGACTACGTGTACATCCCCCTGGGCGGCAACCGGAACGGCGCGGCCCAGACGTACCGCAACCTCTGCATCGTGTTCGTCCTGACGGGCTTCTGGCACGGAGCTCAGTGGACGTTCCTGGTGTGGGGTTGCTACCACGGCGCCCTGCTGGTGATCGAGCGCCGCTTCGGCCTCGACCTGGACCCGGCGGTCCCGTGGAAACGCCACTTGCGCCGAGCCCTGACGATGCTGCTGGTGGTCTTCGGCTGGGTGTTCTTCCGCTCGGCCGACCTGGGCCACGCGTTGTCGATGATCGGCCACATGCTGATCCCCGACTTCGAGGGTCTCGGAGCGGGGGTGGAGCAGGCGTTCACGAACCAGCGCCTGGTCCTGCTGCTGGCGGCCCTGGCGGTGTTCTTGCTGCCGGCCCACCCGGTGACGGGCCCCCTGCTGGAGTCGTCCCGCAGCCGCCCGGCAACGGCACTGCGCATCGGCGTGATGACGGTCGGCCTGCTGTACGCGGCGATCCTGATCGCGACGGGCACGTTCAGCCCGTTCCTGTACTACCAGTTCTGACGCGCGCAGACAGGAAGACCAGTGACTGACGTGTGGACGGTCGAGATGTCCCCTGAACTCGCCAAGCTGATCCGCAGCTGGCGCGTCGACGAGGAGCAGAGCTGGCGAGACATCGCCGCCCGCATAACCCGCCACCTCGGTCTGGCACCAAGCGACAACCAGCTCGCCGGTCGCGCCTTGTGCTCCAGAGCAGCGGAGCTGCTCAACGAGGAACCCTGGAACTGACACGAGTTCAGCTCCAACCCGACCCTCGGCCACACCCCACCCACCGACCCGATACGAAGCCACCTCGACGATCGGCGACCGGGTCGATGGGACAATCCACCCCATGACCGACCCCGTCGACCTGGCCAAGGTGCCCGGCGTGATCCCGTACGTCGACAACCACACCGGCCCCCGCCGCCTCCTGACGCTGGAGATCCCCCACCTGGGCCACACGGTCCGCGCGTACGCCCCGATCGCCAGCATCGACGGCAGGCAGTACATCGTCTCCTGGGGCTCGGTCACGTTCGAGATCCCGGCGGACCGCAACGTCCACGTGAGCGCCCACCTCCACACGAACAGCGGCCACGAGCACACGATCACGCCGTTCGCCTCGATGGTCCTGGTCCCGCACCCGGCCCCGATCAGGCTGAAGGCCCAGTTCGTCCCCACCCACGGCCCCGAAGGCACCCTCATCCCGGTGGGCTGAACCTGTTGGTCAGCGCCGCAGGAGGATGACGAGCACCACCGCGACGACCGAGAGGTTCAGGGCGACCAGAGCTATCAGAAGCCGTAGTTCCAGCGTTGCCCGCTGCCAAACCGGCGTCTGGCGGGTTTGCGGCAACACCGGCTGGGTGAGCCGAACCGTGGCGTCCACGTCGCCGAACGGCAGGCCCCAGCTGGCAAGCGCCGTCCGCACGAGCCTGCGGCCGATGGCCGTGGCCTTCTGCAGCGTCTCCACGACTTCCACCGCCGTTTTGAGCGCCTGGTAAGCCGCTACGACGGCAACCAGGATCTCGAAACTGCCTGTCGTGCGGAACCGAACACCGGAGACCTTGAACCCCGGCCCCATGATGTCGGCCATCACTCCGCTGAGCTCGGCTGCCAAACTCGTCGCGACTACGCGAAGACTGCCCTCCGAGGTGAGCCGCACAAAGTCGCCCTCCGAAATATCTTCTTTGATCCGGACGGGCTTGAGCAGGACCAACTTCTTCACGTCGACGGCGAAGTCCGTCTCGACGTGGAAGGTCAGTACAGCCACCTCGATGTGCTCCGGTTCAGGCATCCCGATCGCCACCTCACGGCACGTCGCCCGCCTGCGGCGAGCTTGCTCGGCGCGCACTGAAGAGTCGCAGGCCGCCTCAGCGCGTTACCCGGCCCAGCCGCGAGATCGGGACGTGAAAGCCTGAAGCCCGTGCTGACCACGCGGTACCTGTTCCTCACCCGGCACGGCGAAGCAACCCCGACCGGCGAGCTCACCGAAGCCGGGCAACGCCAGGCCGTCCTCCTCGGACGCCGGCTCCGGGACGTTCCCGTCACCGCGGTCCACCACGGTCCCCTCCCGCGTGCCGCGCACACCGCCGAACTGATCGCCGCGCAGCTCCCCGGTGTCCCCGTCCACGTCGACGAGGCCGCCGGTGACTTCGTTCCCCACGTGCCCAAGCGGGAGGAGCTCCCCGAGACCGCCGCGGGCGTCCTCTTGGCCTTCGCCCGCAGTCTCCCGGCCGCCGACGAAGAGCTCGCCGCCGAGGCCGAACGGCGGTTCAGCGGGCCCGTGCCCGGCACCGAGCCGCGGTACGAAGTTCTCGTCACGCACAACTTCCTCGCCGGCTGGCTCGTTCGCGCGTCGCAGGACGCGCCGCCGTGGCGGTGGCTCGCGCTCAACCATGCCAACGCCGCGCTCACCGTCATCCGGTACTCGCCCGCCCGCCCTGCCGCGCTGTTGACCTACAACGACCAGAGCCACCTGCCCGCCGAACTGTGCTGGACCGGGTTCCCGCCCGACTTCTACGTTCCGTAGCCACCGAACGCGGAGGGTGTCCGCGGTCAAAAACACCTCTCGCCCGAATGGCCGTACCTGTCACGATGGCCGGATGAGTCCCGTTCCGTCGCCCACCTCCGATCGGCTCAGCGACTACCTCGTCGCCGACGCCGTCGTCGATCACCGGCACCCGCTGATCCGCGCGCGCGTCGACGCTTTGCGGGCCACGAACCAAGATCCGGTCGAGGCCGCGTTCCGGTTCGTGCGGGACGACGTCGAACACGTCATCGACGCGCGCGATCCGCGGGTCACCTGGCGCGCGTCGGACGTGCTCCGCGAGCGCGTCGGGATCTGCTACGCGAAAGCCCACCTGCTCGCCGCTTTGCTGCGGGCGCAAGGGATTCCGGCCGGTTTCTGCTACCAGGAGCTCTCCGCGCTGCACGGGCTGAATGCCGTGTACCTGCACGGCAAGTGGTCGCGCCTCGACGCGCGCGGCAACCGCACGGGCGCTCGCGGGGAGTTTTCGCTCGACGAGGAGAAACTGGCCTGGCCGGTCGACTCCGCGCGCGGCGAACGCGATCACCCGGAGATCCACCCGGCCCCCGCACCGGTCGTCGTGGATTTCCTGATGACCGCCCGACCCGGCCCCGGCTGGTACGAAAACGGCCTCCCGGCCACGCTCTGACCCTGCTTTCCCGGCGTTTTCGGGAAACCAGGAGATCTGGTTAATTATTGCCGAGAGTGACGTTCGGCGGCCCGCGCTGTCCCCCGAACTTCTTATTTCGCACGCCCCCTCAGGCGCGTAAAGTGACTCCGCGCACTCGAACAGACACTATTTGCATTCGTCCGTTCGAGTGGTTCGAGGGAGGTGAAGCAAGTGGCCGCGGATGGCGGACCCCGCCGCCGCACCCCACTGCAGGAGATCTTCTGGACCAGGACGAGCTTGCTCCTCACCGTGCTCGTCGTCGTCGCCGGCCTCAGCCTGTGGCTCGCCGGCCTGATGGACCCCGGCACCGGGAAGAACCTGGTGACGTCGCTGGGCACCGGCACCCTGATCTCCGCGATCGTGGGGTTCGGCACCACGCTGATCACCGCCAGCGCTTCGCAGAAAGCACTGGTGACCCCGGTGATCGAAGAGAGCAGGCGCGCGCTGGAAGACCTCAGCGCCGAATACCGCGCGCTGAACAAGGAGTTCTTCCCCACCGACGTGTTCGAGGCGACCACCGACCCCGACCCGGCGTTCAACCGCGGGCTGATGGCCGACCTCGACCACACCCGGCAGTACTTCTTCCGCGGCTTCTCCGGGCGGCACGCCGCCGCCCGCCTGTTGCTCTCCCGCACCGAACGCGAGCTGCGCGCCGTCATCGCCGACCCGCGCGACGCGACCTCGATCAGCGGGCGCGCCCGCTACCTGTTGCGCCGCGAGGCCGGCGATGTCGACTACGAACAGATCCAGACCCGGCTCGACGAAGAGATCCGGATCGGGCTCGTCGGCCTCTTCCTGGCGCGCAGCCGCTGCGCGTCGGTCGACATCACCGTGGTCGCCGACCCGCCGCTGGACCGGCTCGAGATGTTCGACGACAGCGTGTGGGTGTCGCTCTACAGCGACGTCCGCGGCGCCACGAAGTTGTACCCGCGGTCCCTGCGGTTCACCGAGGGTTCCTTCCTCTACAACATGGAGCGCGCCGAATTCGTGCGCGTCTCGCAGTCCCGGACCGGCCGCCACTTCCGCATCACGTCCGCGACGACGCGGACGGATTTCCTGGCGCTGTTCGAAAAGATCACCGGATCCCCGTTGTCCGAGGAGCAGTTCCGCGAGCTGGAAGCCAAGTTCCACGCCTTCCGCGCGGAGTTCTCCGAAGTCGCCGAGCTAGGGAGCTGACCTTGCTCACCCGCCTGTCCCCCCTCACCGAACTGGCCACGCGCCTGCGCACGGCCCGGTTCCCGCTCGCCACCGGCTGGCGCGCGGTCGACGGCTGGTTCCGGCCGTGGGCCGCACAATCCGGCCTGCGCGACGAGCTGCGGACCCAGTTGCGCACGCTGTCCGGCGCGCAGGCCACGAAGGTGCTGCGCTCCTCCAGAGAAACGACCACGCACTTCGCCTGGTGCCTGCTGGATTCACCGGCCGACCCGTTTTCCTTCTGGCTGCACGAATACAAGGCCCAGGAGGACTGGCGGGAAGGTTACGCGGATTCGGTGCACAACCACAGGTACCACTTCTGCACCACCATTCTCCGTGGTGACTACTTCCACGAAAGGTACGAAACGACGATCGACCCGGACACCGGGCTGATCGAGTCCGCGCGGCTGCGCCGCCGGGCCCTGTGCCAGGCCGGGGACTGCGCCACCATGCTCGCCCACGAGTTCCACCGGATCCCCGAAGCGGCCGCCGGAACGATGACTTTCCTGGTGAAATCACGGCCCGTGAGCAGTTTCAGCCTTTCTTTCGATCCGGCCAGCGGAATCGGCCATCGTCACGTTCCGGTAGAGAGCCGATTGGGGGAATTGGCCGACCGCATCTAGCTACACACCGGCGTCAGCGGCGCTTACCATTACTCCACCCGTCTGAACACCACGGCCGGGATGGGAGAGGTGTATGCGCACGCAGGAAAGCACGATCGACCACGTGATCGTCGACGCCGTCGTCGGTGCAGTCGAAAAAAGGGTCCACCGGCTTTGCCGCCAGTACGCCGAGCGGCTGCAGTTCCACGGCTGGCACCACGTCAGTTTCGTCCGCGCGAAAGCAGTCGGCTTCGCCCGCCGCAACGGGGCCGACCCCGCGGTGGTCGAAGTGGCCGCGCTCGTGCACGACGTCAACTACCTGGTGCTCCGGAACTCGCCCGCGTCGGCGGGCCGGAACCTGCGCCTGGAGATCCTCGCCGAATGCGGGGTGCCGCCGCACGTTTCGCGGTGGATCGACGAGATCGTCGACGAAGCGGAAATGGCCACCCGCGGCCGCGACATTTCGCTGGAGGCGCAGGCGCTGAGCGACGCGGACACGTTGTTCAAGGCACTGCCGGTGACGCCGGTGGTGCTGGCCCACCGGTACCTGCGCGAGAACGGGCTGAGCCTGCGCGAGCTGGCGCACAAGATCGTCGGCGAGCAGTGCGACGTCCACGACGAGGGTTACTACTTCTACAACCCGGAGGCGGCCGCGACGTACTCGCGCTGGGCGACGGCGAACCTCCAGCTGTGGCAGTGCATCAAGGAGGCGGTCGACGACCCGACGGTGGTGGAGCTGCTGGACGCGGTGCACGCGGTCGACGCGCTGGCGTCTTAGCGAACTTTTCGCGGTTCCGCCGCGGCGGTGGGCGGGGGCTGGTAGGCATTCGGCGTAGTACCTGCGTCGTCGAGGAGCCCGCATGACCTACGGCCAGCACCCCGGCCACCCGCCCCACCCCGGACCGCAGTGGCCCGGCCCCGGTGGACCGGTACTGCCACCGAAGGGGCCCGGGCTCGGGGTGGCCGCGCTGGTCCTCGGCCTGCTCGCGCTCGTGCTGCCGTTCCTGCCGGTCGACATGACCGGCTTCCGGGCGTACGTCGCGTTCCCGTTCGGGCTGGCCGGCCTCGTCCTCGGCGTCCTCGGCTGCGTGGGGCGCCGCGGCGGCAAGCCACTGGCCGCGATCGGCGCCGTGCTGTCGTTCTTCGCGCTGGTGGTCGGCATGATCATGGTGGTCAACCAGACCGTCCCGTACTAGCCCTGCCCGTAGCCGCGCAGCCGGTCGACGACCTTCGCCACCTCGGGCGGCGGGAGCAGGCTCGGCCGGCCGGCGCTCTGCGCGAGCAGCCACACGCGGCACGCCCACTCGAGCTGCTGCGCCCGGTGGTAGGCGGCTTCGAGGCCGTCGCCGTAGGTGAGGGTGCCGTGGTTGGCCATCAGGCACCCCCGCCGGCCGTCCAGCGCCTCGAGCACGGCGGCGGCCAGCTCGGGCGTGCCGTAGGTCGCGTAGCGCGCGACGCGCACCGAAGGGCCGATCGTGGCGATGATGTAGTGGATCGGCGGCAGCTCGCGCACGAGCGTCGAAGCCGCGGTGGCGTGCGGCGAGTGCGTGTGGACGACCGCGGTCACGGGCTCGCCGTCCGGGTCGCGCACGTCCCAGTAGACGGACAGGTGCATCGGCAGCTCGCTGGTCGGCTTGAGCGAGCCGTCGACCACCTGCCCGCCGAGGTCGACGACAGCGACGTCGGACGGGGTCATGCTCGAGTAGGCGACCCCGGTCGGCGTGACGGCGACGAGGTCACCGGCACGCACGGACACGTTCCCGGAGGTGCCGACGACGAGGCCGTCACCGACCATCCGGCGGGCGTACGCGCACACGGCGGCCCGCTCGGTCTCGAGGATCATGCGCTGGGGTCCCGTCTCGTGGGCGATCAAGCAACTGCTGTGCAGACTGCCAGTCACCCACGAGCCTCGGCCACCTCCCCGCGCGGGGGAGGCGCGCCGGGCCGGCTCAGCCCTTGGCCGCGGGAGCCGGAGCCTTCGCCGCGGGTGCCGCCGCCGGAGCAGCAGCCGCCGCCGGAGCCGGGCTGGGCTTGCGGTCCCCGCCGGCCGGTGCTTCCTCCACCGGGGCCAGCAGACGCATGGCCTCCTGGACCGCCACGTCCGTTGCCGCGATTCGCTCGGCGACCTTCTTGCGCAGGTCCAGGGCCAGTTTGCGGTTCTGGTCCGCCTCCGACTGCTGGGCGCGGGCCGAGGTCAGGGCCGCTTCCGTCTCCTGCTGCTTGCGGGCGATCTCGTCGTCGAACGCCTTCTTCTTCCGGGCCAGTTCCTCCGACGCCACCCGGTCGGCTTCCTGCCTGGCCGCGGCCGCCGCGGCTTCGGCCTTCGCGTCCGCCTCCTTGCGGGCCCGCTCCGCCGCCGCGGCCTGTTCGACGCGCTTCGCGCCCGCCGCCGCGTTCAGCTTCTCGATCTCGCCCTTCGCCTCCGACAGCAGGCGGGCGCGCTCTTCCTCCGCGTCCTTCGCCAGCTTGTCGGCCGTGCGGCGGGTTTCGTGCGCGTACTTGTCGGCCTGGTCGCGGGTCGACGCCGCGTCCGCCTCCGCCGCCGCGCGCAGGTCCGCGATCTCCTCCTCCGCCAGCTGCATCATCATGCGGACGCGCTCGGCCATGGCGCCGGCGCCGGACGGGCTCGAGCTCATCCGGGCGAGGGCGGCCTTCGTCTCGGCCAGCTCCTTCTGCGCGTACGCGAGGGCTTTCGTGAGGTCCGAGGACGTCGCGACGGCTTCGTCGCGGCTGCGCGACGTCTCGCGCATCTCCTTGGTCAGCTCGGCGAGACGCTCGTCGACCTGGCGCTGGTTGTAGCCGCGGACACCGACCGCGAACTGGGTGGTCTTCGGGGCGGACTGGGGCTTCTCAGGCGCGACCATCGGCACACCTTAGTGAGCCGGGGACCGTCCGCACGTACCGCCAAACGGATGCATCACGGATATTGGAACCCCCGGTGACACATGGCATCCTGAGCTTGTTGACCAGCGGTTAACGGCGAGGAGGCCATTGTGGACATACTCGCCGACATCGGCGCGCACTGGCACGTCTACGCCACCATGCCGCTCATCGCCGCCCTGATCGGCTACCTGACCAAGCGGGTGGCCATCGAGATGATGTTCCGGCCCCTCGACTTCGTCGGGATCCGGCCGTTCCTCGGCTGGCAGGGCGTCATCCCGGCGAACGCGCGGCGGATGGCCACCACCGCCGTCGACCTGCTGACCCGCAACCTCGTCGACCCGCAGGAGATCTTCAGCCGCCTCGACCCGGAAGAAATGGTCAAAGAGCTCGAACCGCCGCTGCTCAAGGCCGTCGAAGAAGTCACCCGCGAAGTCATGGAGACCTACCAGCCACGCCTCTGGGAACTGCTGCCGGCGCGGGCGCAGCGGCTGCTCGTCGACCAGGTCCGCGCGCAGGCGCCGGCCGTCGTCAAGCGGCTCATGCGGGACGTCTCGACCAACATCGACGACGTCCTCGACGTCAACGACATGCTCATCGGGGCCATGGTCCGCGACAAGTCGCTGACCTGCCGGCTGATCCGCGAGGTCGCCGCGCCCGAGTTCAAGTTCATCGCGCGGTCCGGGATCTGGTTCGGGTTCGTGATCGGGCTCGTCCAGTTCGTCGCGTGGGCGCTGACGAAACAGCCGCTCATCATGCCGATCTTCGGTTTCGTCACGGGCTTCGTCACGGACTGGCTCGCGCTCAAGATGATCTTCTACCCGCGTGAGCCGCGCGGGTTCGGGTTCTTCCGCTGGCAGGGCATGTTCCAGAAGCGCCGCCAGGAGGTCGCCGCCGACTACGGCGCGCTGATCGCCGACGAGGTGCTCACCGTGCGGAACGTGATGGAGGCCGTGCTCACCGGGCCGCGTGCCGACAAGCTGTTCGCGATGATCACCCGCGAGGTCCAGCGCACGATCGACCAGCAGGCGAGCATCGCCAAACCACTGGTCGCGCTGACCATCGGCGGCCGGCAGTACCAGGAGATGAAGCGCGCGGCCGCCGAAAAAGCCATCGCCTACCTCCCCGAAACGGTGAAGCACGTCGAGAGCTACGCCACCGACGCGCTCGACGTCCGGAACACGATCGTCGAAAAGATGCAGCAGCTGACGCCGATCGAGTTCGAAGGCATCCTGCGGCCGGCCTTCAAGCAGGACGAATGGAAGCTGATCGCGGTCGGCGCGGTCATCGGTGGCCTGGTGGGTGAACTCCAGGTGCTGCTCCTGCTGCACTGATCACGGGCCGATAGCGTGCGCGGGTGGACTTCGGCACGCACTGGCAGGTGTACGTCACCATGCCGTTCATCGCGGCGCTGATCGGGTACGTCACCAAGCGCGTCGCCATCGAGATGATGTTCCGCCCGCTCGAGTTCACCGGGATCCGGCCGTTCCTCGGCTGGCAGGGCGTGCTGCCGGCGAACGCCGAGCGCATGGCGGCCACCGCCACCGAGATGCTGACGACGAACCTCGTCGACCCCAAGGAGATCTTCGCCCGGCTCGACCCGGCGCAGGTGGCGAAGGAGATCGAGCAGCCGCTGCTGCGCGTCGTCGAGGACGTCACCCGCGACGTGATGGAGACCTACCAGCCGCGGCTGTGGGAAGTGCTGCCGAACGGCGCGCAGCAGCTGCTGCTCAAGCGCGTCCAGGCCGAAGCGCCGAAAGCCATCACCAAGATCATGCGGGAGATCGCCGACAACATCGAAGACGTCCTCGACCTCAAGCACATGGTCGTGACGAACCTCGTCCGCGACAAAGCGCTGCTGAACCGGCTGATCCGCGACATCTCCCGGCCGGAGATGCGGTTCATCGCCCGCTCGGGGATCTGGTTCGGCTTCGGCCTCGGCTGCGTGCAGCTGGTCGTGTGGGCGCTGACGAAGTCGCCGATCGTGCTCCCGCTGTTCGGCCTGCTCATCGGCTGGTTCACCGACTGGCTGGCGCTGAAGATGATCTTCCTGCCGCGCGAGCCCCGCCGGTTCTTCGGGCTCTACACCTGGCAGGGCGTCTTCCAGAAGCGCCGCGACCAGGTCGCCGCCGACTACGGCGACATGATCGCGCGCGAGATCATCACCATTCCCAACCTGCTGGAAGCGGTGCTGCGCGGGCCCAAGTCCGACAGGCTGTTCGCGATGATCACCCGCGAGGTGCAGAAGACGATCGACGCGCAGGCCAGCGTCGTCAAGCCGTTCGTCGCCATCGCGGTCGGGACCAAGAAGTTCCAGGAGATGAAGCAGACGGCGGCGGCGAAGGCCGCGGAGCGCGTCCCGGAGACGATCCGGTACGCGGAGAACTACGCGATCAACGCCCTCGACGTGCGCAACACGATCGTCGACCGGATGCGGAAGCTGACCGCGCTCGAGTTCGAGCAGCTGCTGCGGCCGGCGTTCCGGCAGGACGAGTGGAAGCTGATCGCCGTCGGCGCGGTGATCGGCGGGCTGGTCGGCGAACTGCAGGTGCTCGCGCTGCTCGGGTAGCCGGTACGGTTTCGCTCTCGGGACTGCGAGGGAGGTCGGGGTGGACGCTGTCCTGCGCGACCTCGCCGCGCACTGGCCGGTCTACGCGGCGATGCCGTTCATCGCGGCGCTGATCGGCTACGTCACCAAGCGCGTCGCCATCGAGATGATGTTCCGGCCCCTGGACTTCGTCGGGATCCCGCCGCTGCTCGGCTGGCAGGGCGTCGTCCCGAAGCACGGCGGCCGGATGGCGGCGGTCGCCACCGAGCTGCTGACCGAGAACCTCCTCGACCTGCGCGAGGTGCTCGACCGGATCGACCCGGTGATCATCACGACCGAACTGGAGCAGCCGCTGCTGCGCGCGGTCGACCACATCGCGCGCGAGGTGCTGGCCGAACACCACCCGCGGCTGTGGGAGGTCATGCCGACGCTGGCCCAGGAGATGCTGATCAAGCAGGTCCAGGCGTCGGCACCGCGGCTGGTCCGGGAGTTCCTCGACGACGTCCGCGAGCACCTCGACGAGGTCCTCGACGTCCAGCACATGACCGTCCAGCGACTGACGCGCGACCGCGCGCTGCTGGTCCGGCTGATCCGCGAGACGTCCCGCCCGGAGATGGCGTTCATCGCGCGGATGGGCATCTACTTCGGCTTCGGGCTGGGCCTGGTCCAGACGATCGTGTGGGCGTTCACGCGCGAGCCGTGGGTGCTCCCGGTCTTCGGCGGCGCGATCGGGCTGTTCACCGACTGGCTGGCGATCAAGCTGATCTTCGTCCCCCGCGAGCCGGTTCGCGTCGGCCGGGTGATCTTCCAAGGCAAGTTCCAGCGCCGGCGCGCGGAGGTGGCGCGGCAGTACGGCGAGCTGATCGCGACCGAGGTGCTGACCGTCCAGAACCTGCTGGACGCGGTGCTGCGGGGTCCCCGCGCCGACCGCCTGGCGGCGCTGGTCGAGCACCTCGTTTCGGACGCGGTCGACAAGCAGATGCCCCTCTCCTGGACGGTGGGCGGCACGCGCCTGAAGGAGATGAAGCACGCGGCGGCGTTGAAGGCGCTGGAGCAGCTGCCCGACACAGCCCGCTACGCCGAGGGCTACCTGACCGAGGCGATGGACGTCGCGAAGGTGATCGAGCAGCGGATGCTGGCGCTGACGCCGCTGGAGTTCGAGGGCCTGCTGCGGCCGGCGTTCCGGCAGGACGAGTGGAAGCTCATCGCCGTCGGCGGCGTGATCGGGTTCGTGGTGGGCGAGCTGCAGGTCCTGCTGATGCTGGGCTGACCGCCGCTAAACCCGGCGACGACCCCGCGCGTGTACCGGGCGGCCACCCGGCCGACCAGGGCACGCAGAGGGGAACCCATGAAGCGATTCGTCACCGCAGTCGTACTTTCGCTCACCGGCCTGTTCGCGAGCGCGGGTATCGCGGCCGCCGACGTCATCGTGCCCCCGGAACAGTTCGGGCACGTGTGCAGCGGCTACCAATACCTCCCCAACGACCGCACCCGGTACTGGCAGGCCTGCGCCTGGGCCGACGACAACGAGGTGTACTTCACGGTCGCCCTCGGCAACGCCGGCGACATCACCTGGGCTCCGGGCGAGGTCAACATCGGCTACTACAAGTCCGGTGCCTACACGTTCTGCAAATCCGTCACCGGCGTCAGGATCGCACCCCATTCGGTCGGGCGCACGCCGAGCAATTCGTGCGTCCTGACCCGGGTCCGGGCCGCCTACCAGGCCATCGGCTACCCGAACTCGGACAGCATCGCGAAGAGCGACACCCTCCAGGTGCAGTAGCTCAAGCCGCGACGAGGTCCGGGGCCGGGTCGACCGCTCGCACGCGCGTCCGGCGGTCGCGCTGCCAGGCGAGCACCCGGCACACCACGTAGATCAAGAACGAAATCGCCGTCACGAACGCGCTCACCGGCAGCCCCGGCGCCAGCGAAAGCACGATCCCGCCGATCGCCGACACCTCCGCGAACACCACCGACAGCACCGTGGCCTTCCACGGCGACGCCGTCACGCGGGCCGCGGCGGCCGCGGGCGTCACCATCAGGGCCACCACCAGCAGCGAGCCGACGACCTTCACGCTCAGCGCCGTCGAGACGCCCACCAGCAGCGCGAACACCACCGTCAGCGTCTTCACCGGGACCCCGCGCGCGACCGCCACGTTCCGGTCCACCGAGGCGAACAGCAGCGGCCGGTACACCAGCGCCAGCACCGCCAGCACGACCACCGACGACACCACGAACAACGTCAGGTTCGTCGAGTCGATCGTGATGATCTGGCCGGTCAGGATCCCGAACTTGTTCCCGGACCGTCCTTTGTAGAACGACAGGAACAGCACGCCCATCCCGAGGCCGAACGACAGGATCACGCCGATCACCGAGTCGCGGTCGGCGTCGCGCGCGCCGAGGATGCCCAGCAGCAGCGCCGCCACCACCGCGCCGATCAGGGCGCCGTACTCGACGCCGATCCCGAGCAGCAGGGCCGCCGCGCCGCCGGTGAACGCCAGCTCGGACGTGCCGTGCACCGCGAACGACATCCGCCGCATCACGATCAGCGGGCCCAGCACGCCCGCCACCAGACCGAGGATCGCCGCCGCCAGCAGCGCCGTCTGGACGCCGTCGAGCTCGGTGATGAGCTCCCACGTCTTGCCGAAGTCGAACAGATCCAAGACTCAGCCCACTTGCTCTTCGACGTCGTGTTCGTGGTGGTGCGGCTCCTCCTCGCACAACGCGCTCTGCGCGCCCGCGATGTGGATCTGCCCGCCCACCTTCAGCACCTCGACGCGGGTCCCGTACAGCTCGGACAGGGTCGCCGTGGTCATGACCTCGTCCGGCTTGCCGATCCGGAACTGGCCGTTGACCAGGTACAGCACGCGGTCGACGAACGGCAGCACCGGGTTGATCTCGTGCGTCACGAACAGCACCGCGGTGTCCGCCGTGCGCCGCCGCCGGTCGATCAGCTCGCTGATCGCGCGCTGGTGGGCCAGGTCGAGCGACAGCAGCGGTTCGTCGCAGAGCAGCACCTCGGGGTCGCCGACCAGGGCCTGCGCCACCCGCAGCCGCTGCTGCTCACCCCCGGACAACCGGCCGACCGGCTGCTTCGCGTACCGGGTCGCGCCCACCGCGTCGATCGCTTCGGAAACGAGCCGGCGCCGGGCCGCCATGCCGAACAGGCCGGGGCCCCAGCGGTGGCCGTCGAGGCCCAGCCCGACCAGGTCGACGCCGCGCAGCGTCAGCGCCTCGTCGATCGCGCGCTGCTGCGGGATGTAGCCGATCTTGCGGTTCGCGCCGCCCGGGCGCCCGCCGGCGATCTCGACCGTGCCCGCCGAGAGGCCCTGCATGCCGAGCAGCGCCTTCAGCAGGCTGCTCTTGCCGGACCCGTTCGGGCCGAGGACGGCGAGGAACTCGCCCGGCTCGACGACCAGGTCCAGTCCCGACCAGAGGGTCCGGGGACCGAAGGCCAAGCCCGCCCCGCGGACCCGGACCGCGGGGCGTACGTCGTCGGAGACGGGAGACATGACTACTTCAACGCCCCCGCCAGCTCGTCGACTTCCCCGGTCATCCAGACAATGTAGTCCGTCACACCCTGCGGCAGCGTCTCGGTCACGTCCACGACGCCGATGCCGGCGGCCTTCGCCTGCCCGACGACGTCCTGGGTCAGCGGGGTCACCGTCTGCGCGTTGTTGATCAGCGCCTTGACCTGCTTGGTGGCGATGAGCTGCTTGTACTCGTTCACCGCGCCGGCCGGGACGTCGGTGTCGTTCTCCACCGCGTCCGAAAACGCCTTGGGCGTCGCGTCCGTCAGCTTCGCGCTCTGGAGCAGGTAGTGCGCGACCGGCTCGGTGACGACGACCTTCGTACCCGGATGCGTGCCGCCCAGCTCGCCGAGCCGCTTCTCCAGCTCGCCGACCTTCGCCTTGAACGCGGCCGCGTTGTCGGTGAAGGCCTGCTTCGACGCCGGCTGCAGCTCACCGAGCTGCGCCGCGACCTGGTCGGCGACCTTGCCGACGCCCGGCAGGTCGTACCAGACGTGCTCGTTCTCGTCGCCGGTCGCGGCGATGTCGTAGGCGACGAGCTTCTTCGCGTCTCCGGCCTGGCCGGTGAGCTTGTCGAAGAACTCGTCGTACCCACCGCCATTGGACAGGAGCAGCTTCGCGTCCTTCGCCGCGAGGGCGTCGTCGGCGGTGGTCTCGTACGAGTGCGGGTCGGCCGATGGGTCGTGGATGACCGACTTGACCTCGACCTTGTCGCCGCCCACGGCGCTGACGACGCTGCCCCAGACGTCCGTCGAGGCGACGACCTTGATCTTGTCGGCGCCGCCGGACTGCCCACCGCCGTCGGAGGTGGTTCCACCGGAGCACGCGGCCAGGGCGAGCACGGACAGGGCCGAAGCGGCGGCGAGCGCGCTCCTGGTGCGGCGGGAACTCATCGAGAACTCTCCTGCAAGACGCTAATGGAAACCGTTGTCAGATTCACCTTACCCCATCCGGATGACTTCCTGGCCATCCGATCGCGTTTGGGTGTATGCGTCTTCGCGCATGCGGATCGAGACATCGACCACGCGGGGTGTCTCTTCATGAATTCGATCTGAACCGTTACGGTTTGCTGATGGGACGTCCTATTCGCACCCGGAGGCAGGCGACGCTGGCGTCGCTCGCGGCGGAGCTCGGTGTGTCCAGGACAACGGTGTCCAACGCCTACAACCGGCCGGACCAGCTGTCCCCCGAACTGCGCCGTCGCGTCCTCGAGACCGCGCGGCGGCTCGGCTACCCCGGACCCGACCCGGTCGCCCGCTCCCTGCGCACGCGCAAGGCGGGCGCGGTCGGGCTGCTGCTCACCGAAAACCTCTCCTACGCCTTCCGCGACCCCGCCGCCGTCGGCGTGCTCGAAGGACTGGCCCTGGCGTGCGAAGACGCCGGCGTCGGCCTGCACCTGGTGCCGGCCAGCCCGGGCCGCGAGGACGTCGCCGCGGTGCACCGCGCGGGTGTCGACGGCTTCGTCGTCTACTCCGTGCCGGACGACGACCCGCACCTGGCCGCCGTGCTGGAGCGCCCGGTGCCGACGGTGATCATCGACCAGCCGAGCATCGAGGGCATCGACCGCGTCGGCCCGGACGACGCGGCGGCGGTCGGCAAGATCGCCGAGCACCTCGTCTCGCTGGGCCACCGGCAGGTCGGTGTCATCTGCATGCGGCTCGCCCGCGAGCGCAACGACGACTTCGTCTCCCCGGCGCGCCAGAGCGGCGCGCACTTCCACGTCCAGCGCACCCGCCTCGAAGCCCTCGCCGTGGCGTTCTCCGCCGCCGGCGTCGACTGGGCGGGTGTCCCGGTGGTCGAGCGCTTCGACCACACGGTGGACGACGGCGCCTCCGCCGCCCGGCAGCTGCTGGACGCGTACCCGCAGATCACGGCCGTGATCTGCACCTCGGACATCCTCGCGCTCGGTGCCATGGCCGAGGCCGAACGGCGCGGGCTGCGGGTACCGCAGGACCTGACCGTCACCGGCTTCGACGGCATCGCCGAGGCCGAGCGGATCGGGCTCACCACGGTCCACCAGCCGGTGCTCGAAAAGGGCAAGACGGCCGGCCGGCTGCTGCTCAGCTCGGGCGAGCGGAGCGCGCCGAAGGTGATCACGCTGCCGACCGAGCTGCGCGTCGGGCGCACGTCGGCGCCGCCGCGGACGGTCGAGGAGCCCTGGTTCGGCGGGTAGAAACCCGTGACATTGCTCGTAGTGCATTGCCCGATCGCACACCGCCCGGTCCAATGGAGGGGACAAGCCCGCGCCGCGGGGCCACTGGCCGGAAGGTGACCGATGACCTCGATCGACGTACTGCTCAAGCGCAACCAGGAGCTCGGCGAGGTCACGCCCGGCGACCGGTCCTCCCCCAAGCCGTCACTCCAGGTGGCCATCCTGACCTGCATGGACGCCCGGATCCGGGTCTTCGAGCTGTTCGGCCTCCTGCAAGGCGAGTCGCACGTCCTCCGCAACGCGGGCGGCGTGGTGACCGACGACATGATCCGCTCGCTGGCCCTTTCGCAGCGCAAGCTCGGCACCCGCGAGGTGCTGATCGTGCAGCACACCGAGTGCGGCCTGTCGATGGTCACCGAGGACGACTTCAAGGACGAGCTGGAGTCCGACACCGGCCTGCGCCCGACCTGGTCGGTCGAGGCGTTCCGCAACGTCGAGAACAGCGTCCGGACGTCGGTGGAGCGGGTGCGGCGCAGCGCTTACCTGCCGCACACGGAGAACGTGCGCGGGTTCGTGTACGACGTCAAGACCGGGAAGCTCACCGAGGTCCAGTAGGCGTTGCGCGTCCTCTTCGCCGCCCTCGCGTCGGCCGGCCACACGTACCCGATGGTCCCGCTCGCGATCGCGGCGCGGGACGTCGGGCACGAGGTGCACTTCGCGGCCGGCGAGCACGTCCACGCGCCGCTGCACCGGCTCGGGCTGAACCCCTTCCGGCCCGCGGACTCGTTCTACGAGATCTACGCCGAGGACCTCGGGCCGGACCTGGTGCGGCTGCGGCCGGACCTGGTCGTGCCCGGGTGGGGTGTCCCGGAGGTGGCCGTCGCCGCGCGGCGCGCCGGGATCCCCGCCCTGTGGCACGGCTTCGGCAGGCTGTTCCCCCGGGACATCGGGCTCGTGCGGCCGGACGGCGGCCGCCACCTGGACATCTGCCCGCCGTCCCTGCAGGACGAGGACTTCCTCGCGGCCGCCGACCGGATCGCCCTGCGCCCGGTGCCGTTCTCGGAACCGGCACCGCCGGTGACCGGCCGCCCGCTCGTGTACCTGACGCTCGGCACCGCGTTCGGCACCCCGGAGGTGCTCACCACGGCGATCCGCGGACTGGCCGCGCTCGGCTCGCACGTCGTCGTCGCCACCGGCCGGGTGCGCCCGGCGGAGCTCGGCGGCCTGCCGGGCAACGTCACGGCCCGGGCGTGGGTGGACCAGGCCGAGCTGCTGCCGCACGCCGACCTCGTGGTGCACCACGGCGGCAGCGGCACCACCCTCGGCGCGCTGGCCGCCGGCGTCCCGCAGCTGGTCCTGCCGCAGGGCGCCGACCAGTTCGCCAACGCCGAAGCGCTCCTCGCCGCGGGCGCCGCACTGCGCCTCCTGCCGGGCGAACTGAGCGCGGACGCCGTCACCGAACAGGCCCGGAAAGCACCCGGCCTGCGCGACGCGGCCCGCGCGCTGGCCGGCGAGATCGCCGGGATGCCGTCGCCGGACGAGGTCGCCCGCCGGCTGCCGGAGTGGGCGAAGTAGCCTCCCGGCGTGGCTGTGGACGCTGACGTACTGCTCGACTGGTTCTCCACGCGCGGCCGGGACCTGCCGTGGCGCGAGCCGGACTGCTCGGCGTGGGGCGTGCTGGTCAGCGAAATCATGCTCCAGCAGACCCCGGTCGCCCGCGTGCAGCCGATCTGGCACGAATGGCTGGCGCGCTGGCCGGTGCCCTCGGCGCTGGCCGCGTCCACGCCGGGCGAGGTCGTCCGCGCCTGGGGCAAGCTCGGCTACCCGCGCCGCGCGCTGCGGCTGCACGAAGCCGCCGGGGTGATCGCACGCGACCACGGCGACGTCGTCCCGTCCGATGTGGACACCCTGCTCGCGCTGCCCGGCATCGGCGCCTACACCGCGCGGGCCGTCGCCGCGTTCGCCTACGGGCGGCGGGCGCCCGTCGTCGACACCAACGTGCGGCGGGTCGTCGCGCGGGCCGTGCACGGGGCCGGGGACGCCGGGCCCGCGTCGAACACCCGGGACATGGCCGACGTCGAAGCGCTGCTGCCGGCCGAGGACGCGCCCGCCGCGAAGTTCTCCGCCGCGATCATGGAGCTCGGCGCGCTGATCTGCACCGCGCGTTCGCCGCGGTGCGCGGACTGCCCCGTCTACGACGAGTGCGCGTGGCAGCTGGCCGGCCGCCCGGAGTACGCCGGCCCGGCCAAGCCGGTGCAGAAGTTCGCCGGCACCGACCGGCAGGTCCGCGGGCGGCTGCTGGACGTCCTGCGCGGCAGCGAGGGCCCGGTCGAGAAGGCGAAGCTGGACCTCGTCTGGCACGACGCCGGGCAGCGCGACCGCTGCCTGGATTCCCTGCTGACGGACGGCCTCCTCGAACAGACCCGCGACGGGCTCTTCGCCCTGCCGGGTGAACACTGACGCACTACGACCAAAGTTGGTCAATAGTTGTCATCGGCGCGATGCGGAGTTACCTTTCTCCCCATGGTCACTGTTGACCGCCGGACCCTGCTCAAGGCGGGGGTGACCGCGACCGCGGCCGGCGCACTGGGGATGACGACCACGGGGACGGCCACGGCGGCCGTGCCGACACCGACGATCCACCCGACGTCCGAGTGGGGCGCCCGGCCCGCCACCGGCACGATCGTGGTGGAGAACCACAAGCCGACGTACATCGTCGTGCACCACACGGTGGACCCGGGCAACAACACCGACTACTCGCTGGCGCACGCCCTCCAGATCTCGCGCGACATCCAGAACTTCCACATGGACACGCGCGGCTGGATCGACACCGGCCAGCAGTTCACGAACAGCCGCGGCGGGTTCATCACCGAGGGGCGGCACCGCAGCCTCGAAATCCTGCGCGGCGGCACCCAGCACGTGCAGGGCGCGAACGTCGGCAACCACAACAGCGAGTGCATCGGCATCGAGAACGAAGGCCTGTACAGCACGGTCGACGTCACGACCGCGCTGTGGAACTCGCTGGTCGGCCTGGTCGCCTACATCGCGCACCAGTACTCGATCACCCCCGAATTCATCAAGGGCCACCGCGACTTCAACTCGACCGAGTGCTGCGGCCAGGTGCTCTACGACCGGCTGCCGGAGCTGCGGACGGCGGTGGGCCGCGTCCTCGGCGTCTCGGTCGCGCGCACCGAGGCGGAGTGGCCGCTGCTCAAGCCCGGCGCCACCGGCAAGAAGGTGCAGCTGGCGCAGCAGTTCCTGCGGTCTTCGGGCTTCGACGTGCCGACCGACGGCGTCTTCGGGCAGTCCACAACGGACGCCGTCGCCGCGCTGGCCGCCCGGGCCGGGCTCGAGAAGGACACGTGCACCGCGGCGAAGGCGGCCGGCGAAACCGGCTTCCTCGGCGCCGACGTCTGGCCGCTGATCGTCCCTTCCGACCGCTCGACCGCGGCCTGGCGGGCGGACCTCGCCCGCACCTGATCTCGCGCGTGACCAGGCGGTCGGTGCGCCGGGCTCAACGGCGCGCTCGGTGTGCCGTCCGCCTGGTCACGCGTGGTTCACCGGCCAAGGACGTCGCTCAGGAAGGCTTCGACCGCGCCGCGGTAGGTCTCCGGGGCCTCGTCGTGGGGCAGGTGCGCCGAACCCGGCACCACGAGGTGCTTCGCGCCCGGCACCCGCGCCGCGACGGCGGCCTGCTGGCCGGGCGGCATCGCCGTGTGCTCGCCTTCGACCAGCAGCAGCGGGCAGCGGATGGCGTCGACGACGTCCCAGTAGTCGCGGCGGCCCCACTCGGCCGCGATGACGTACAGATCCGCCAGGTCGGCGACCAGGTGGTAGCCGTCTTCGCGCTCCTCGACGCAGTCCGCGAAGTACTCGCCCGCGTCGCCGAAGAACTCGCGGACGTGGTCGAGCGACTTGAACGGCACCGGCCAGCTCTCGAAGTACCCGCGCCAGGTCTCGACGGTCCGGCCGCGCTGGTCCGGCGCGAAGTCCTCGGACACGACCGCGCGCACCAGCTCCGGGTGCTTCGCGGCGGTCGCCCACGCGTGCAGGCCACCCATCGAATGCCCGATGAGCACGGCCGGGCCCGCGTCGAGGGTCCGGAGCGCTTCGGCGACGTCGTCGACGAAGCGCTCGGTCGTCCAGGGGCCGACGCGCGGGGCGCTGCCGTGGCCGCGCGCGTCGAGGCCGTACACCGCGCCGTAGGGCCGGAGCCACTCCGCGACCCGCCGCCACGTCCGCGCGCGGCCCATCAGTCCGTGGAGCAGAACGATCGGCACGCCGGTGCCGCCGAAACAGAGCACGCGGCCACCTAACCACAAAACCGCAGGTGCGGAACGTGACCAAGTGATCGCTTTCCATCACCTATGGTGGTCGTATGCGCCGCCGACTCGCCGCCCTTGCCGTCTGCGCCGCGGTGGTCGTCGCCGCGGCGTGCAGCGGCGACGCCGTCTCCGGCGTGCCCCAGCCGCCGCCCATGCACCCGTTCCCGGGCGCGGCCGGCGCCGGTGATCCGTATTACCCGGAGGACGGCAACGGCGGCTACGACGCCCTCGGCTACCAGGTGGGCGTCACCTACGACCCGCCGAGCGGCCACCTCGACGGCGACACGACGGTCACCGCGAAGGCCACCCAGGACCTCAGCCGGTTCGACCTCGACCTGCGCGGGCTGGACGTGCGCGGCGTCGACGTCGACGGGCAGCCGGCGCGCTTCGGCCGGGAAAAGGCGCACGAACTGGTCATCACGCCGGCGGCGCCGATCCGCGCCGGGACGACGTTCCGCACCCGCGTCCGCTACGGCGGCGACCCGGCGAAGACCCCGCACGAAGGCGGCAGCGAGAACGGCTGGCAGCACTCGGCCGACGGCGGCGCGTTCATGGTCGGCGAGCCGCACTCGGCCGCGTTCTGGTACCCGGTGAACGAAACCCCGCGCGACAAGGCCACCTTCACGCTCACCGCGCACGTCCCGGCCGGGTGGACGGTGCTTTCGAACGGCCGCGAAGGCCCGCCGGGCACCTGGACCGAGCCGAACCCGGTGGCGAGCTACCTGACGACGATCGCGATCGGCAAGTTCAGCGTCGACAAGTCGACACTGCCGGACGGCACCCCGGTGGTTTCGGCGTACGCGCCGGGCGCCGAGGGCCACCGCGCGATCGGCGACCGCCTCCCGGAGGTGCTCGGCTTCCTGAGCGCCAAGTTCGGCCCGTACCCGCAGTCGGCGGCCGGCGGCATCTTCCTGAACGAAGACGTCCACTTCTCCCTGGAGACGCAGACCCGCCCGACGTACGCGAAGTGGGCCGACCTGCCGACGCTGGTGCACGAGAACGCCCACGAGTGGTTCGGCGACTCGGTGTCGCTGCGCGATTGGTCCGACATCTGCCTGAACGAGTGCTTCGCGTCGTACGCGCAGTGGCTGTGGGCCGAGCGCGAAGGCCAGAGCCTGGACGACCGCTACCGCGCGGCGATCGAAATCACGCGCGGCAGCACGGACTTCTGGGGGCAGAAGCTCGTCGGGATGGGCCAGGGCCACGAGTTCGAGGGTGTCTACAACAAGGGAATCCTGGCCCTGCACGCCCTGCGCCGCGAAATCGGCGACCCGGCGTTCGACCGGTTGCTGAAGGAATGGCCGTCCCGCTACCGCCACGCGAACGCGACTTGGGCGGACTTCGAGGCGATGGCGACTCAGATCAGCGGCAAGAACTTGAAGCAGTTCTTCGACGCGTGGTTCCGCGGCACGACGCTTCCCGCGGACGCCGACCTCTTCCCGGGCTCACTGCGCAGCTGAACTGCCCAGCAACGACCGCGTCAACGCACTCCGCGCGTCCTGCATCTCCCGCAGCGCCGTCGTCAGCTCCGCGTCGCCGACCACCACGTCCTCGTCCGGCCGCGAAGCCAGCGACAACAACGACGCGCGCCGCAGCAGTTCCTTCGCGAAGGACGCCGTGACGCCCTCGGTGGCTTGGACGATCGGGGCGAGGTCCGCCGTGAGCTTCAAGCCGCGCGCGTACAGGCGCAACAGCGCCTCCCGGCCCGCCGCGTCCGGGAGGGGGATCTCCACCGCCAGGTCGACGCGGCCCGGGCGGTCGGCCAGCGCCTTCTCCAGCGCGCCCGCGCGGTTGGTGGTGAGCAGGAACGTGACGTCGGCGTCGCCGCCCACGCCGTCCATCGCGTCGAGCAGGGTGAACAGCAGCGGGTGCGCGTCCGGGCCGAAGCTGCGGTCCTGGGCGATCAGGTCGACGTCCTCCACCACGACCACGCTGGGCTGCAGCCGCCGCGCCAGCGCCGCCGCCTTCGCGACGAAGCGCATCGCCGCGCCGGTCAGGATGATCACCGTGGTGCCCGGCAGGCGGCTCATCAGGTAGCGGACGGTGTGCGTCTTGCCGGTGCCGGGCGGGCCGTGCAGCAGCAGGCCGCGCTTGAGGTGCTGCCCGGCGGCCAGCAGCCGTTCGCCGTGCTCCGCGATGCGGACCGTGTGCCGCTCGATCGCTTCGAGCACGCCTTCGGGGAGCACGACGTCCTCGCCGGTCAGCGTGGGCCGAGGCAGGAACGTCAGGAGGTCGTTGCCACGGTTTTCGCTGGTCCCGAAGGCCAGCACCTGCCCGCGCAGCACGTCGTGCCGGGCCATCATGCGCTCGACGCGATCACGCACCTCCGTCGCGATCGCCCGCGACGTCGCCAGCACCTCCAGCCGCGCCTCCAGCTGCCCCCACTGCGGGTTCGCGCCGCGGATCGCGAGCAGCACCGGCTCCCCGCCGGGCGCCCGCGTGCCGACGAGCCCGAGCTGCACCGCCTCGGTCGCGTCCTCGGGACCGGTCGCCGTCGTCGTGTAGTCGACCGAGCCGAGCTCGAACGTGCCCTGCTTGCGCGCGATCACGAGCATCCCGATCAGGTCCTCGTGCGTGCGCTGGCCGCCCGCGACGCCGAACCAGCCGACGTCGGTACCGTGCTCGGCGAGGTAGGCGTCGACACCGCGCTGGATGTTCGCGTGCTCCCACATCGGCCAGTTGCGCGTGACGACCACGACCCCCGGCAGCGGCCCGACGTGCCCGGTCACGCGGTCGATCAGCTCGTTGCCCCCGCTCCCGCCCACCGAGTCCGCGGTCGCCCGGATGATGCGCTGCAAGTCGGCGGCGAGATCCCGTTCGGTGCTCCCCATGGCTTTCACAGTGGCACGGATCACAGGACGCGGCCAACTAGGCTGTCACCCATGATTGTCGTGAAGATCAACGCGATCGAGGTCCCCGAAGGCGCCGGCCCCGAGCTGGAGAAGCGCTTCGCCGCCCGCATGCACGCGGTCGACCAGCAGCCCGGGTTCCTCGGGTTCGAGCTGCTGCGCCCGGTTTCCGGCGAGACGCGCTACTTCGTGTACACGAAGTGGGAGACCGAAGAGGCCTACCAGGCGTGGGCGAAGGGCGGCCCGGCCGCGGCGGCGCACTCGGGCGAGCGCGCCAAGCCCGTCTCCACCGGCGCGAACCTGCTGGAATTCGAGGTCGTCCTCGGCTCGAAGCCGGGTGAGTGAGCTCGCTCGCGCGGCGGAGCTGCTCGACGGCGCCGGCGCACTCCTGATCTGCGCCGGCGCCGGCATGGGCGTCGACTCCGGCCTCCCGGACTTCCGCGGTGGCGAGGGCTTTTGGCGCGCGTACCCGCCGTACGCCCGGCTCGGGCTGCGGTTCGAGGAGCTCGCCGACCCGCGGCACTTCGCCGAAGACCCCGAGCTGGCTTGGGGGTTCTACGGGCACCGGCTGTCGCTGTACCGGAAAACCGTGCCGCACGACGGGTTCCGGCTGCTGCTCGGCCTCGCCCCGCCCGGCGGCACCCGCGTCTTCACCTCCAATGTGGACGGACAGTTCCAGGCGGCGGGCTTCGAGCACGTCGCCGAGGCGCACGGCTCGATCCACCACCTGCAGTGCCTGTCCGGCTGCACCACGGAGATCTGGCCCGCCGACGTCGAAGTCGCACTGGACGAAGACACCATGCGCGCGGTGCCACCACTGCCGTCGTGCCCCCGCTGCGGCGGGCTGGCCCGGCCGAACATCCTGATGTTCGGCGACCACGACTGGGTCCCGCACCGCAGCCAGGCCCAGCTCGACGAGCTGACGGCGTGGCGCCGGACGGCCCGCGACCTCGTGGTGGTGGAACTGGGCGCGGGCCAGGCGGTCCCGACGGTCCGCCGCTACAGCGAACTGGCCAGCGCGGCGACCGGCGCGTTGATCCGGATCAACCCGCGCGAACCGGAGATCCGCCACAACCGCGGCGTCTCCATCCCGGCCGGCGCGCTGGAAACGCTGACCGCGCTCCTCGCCTAGGGCAAGCGGACCTCGGCGAACACCGCCCGGTGGTCGCTGCCCGGGACGTCGAACACCCGGTAGTCCAGCACCGCCGCGCGGTTGTCGACGACGACGTGGTCGATCGTCACCACCGGCAGGGACGACGGCCACGTCGGGGCCAGGCCCGAGCCGCGCTCCTCGGCCGCGTCGTTGTAGCCGCGGGACAGCACGGTGCGGAAGGCCGCGTGGTCCAGCGTCGCGTTGAAGTCGCCCGCCAGGATGCGCAGGCCGTGCTCGCCCGCCGCGCGCGAAAGGTCCTTCATCTCGCGCTCCCACTGCGGGGTGTCGACGTCCGGGGAGATCGGGTGGACGGCGACGATCTCCGCCACCACGCCGTCGCCGAGGTCGGCCTGCGCGCCCGGCTGCTTGGCCGCCGAATCGCCGGTCAGGTTGACCTCCTTCAGCGGGAAGCGCGACACGATCCCCGAGCCGAACGCGCCCGGTGCCGGGTGCAGCACCCGGTGCGGCAGGAGCTGGAACAGCCCGGCCGCGGTCAGCCCGTCGACCACCCGGGGCGTCAGCTCGACCAGGTTCAGCACGTCGATCCGCTGCTCGCGCACCAGGTCGACGACGGCCTTCGGGTCCGCCTGGCCGTAGAGCAGGTTCGACGAGAGCACGCGCAGCGTCTTGCCGTGCACCTCGCGCTGCTCGCTCGCCGACACGCGCGGGACCACGAGGACGGCCAGCGCGATCGACAGCGCCAGCGCGATCCCGCCGACCCACCAGCGCCGGCAGGCCAGCGCCAGGCCGCCGGCGAGCAGGCCCGCGACCGCCGCGTACGGCGTCAGCGACAGCGCGATCAGCGTGTACCAGTCGCCGTCGAAGCCGATCAGGCGCAGCGCCGCCAGCCCGGCCAGTGGCACGACCGGTACCACCAGCAGGGCCGTGACCAGCGGGTTCTTCCGCCGCGACCGCGTCTCTTCCGCAACCACCATGCCGCCGAGTATGCCGAGGCCCGCCGCCGGCGGCTCGGGTACCGGCAACTCCTCCACAAGATCTCCACCAGCGGCTGCCAGCGGCTGCCAGCGCGCTGTGCGCGGGCTACCAGCGCCGGCGTCCACAGTGAAGCTCGAACCCGCGACGAGCGAAGGAGGACGCCCATGTCGCACGCGATCCAGGCCGAGGGCCTGGTCAAACACTTCGGGGAAACCAAGGCGCTGGACGGGGTGGACCTCGAAGTCCCGTTCGGCCAGGTGGTCGGGGTGCTCGGGCCGAACGGCGCGGGCAAGACGACCGCCGTCCGGATCCTGGCGACCCTGATGAAACCCGACGACGGGAGAGCCACCGTCGGCGGCTACGACGTCGTCAAGGACCCGGTCCGGGTCCGCAGCCTGATCGGGCTGACCGGCCAGTACGCGTCGGTCGACGAGGACTTGAACGGGACCGAGAACCTGGTCCTCATCGGACGGCTCTACGGGATGCCCCGCGCGCACGCCAAGAAGCGCGCCGCCGAGCTGATCGAGCGGTTCGAGCTGACCAAGGCGGCCAAGCGGCCGATCCGGACGTACTCGGGCGGCATGCGGCGGCGGCTCGACCTGGCCGCCAGCCTCGTCGGCGGCCCGGAGGTGCTCTACCTCGACGAGCCGACCACCGGGCTCGACCCGCACGCCCGCAACGAGGTCTGGGACGTCGTCCGCGGGCTCGTCGCCGAGGGTGCGACGGTGCTGCTGACCACGCAGTACCTCGAAGAAGCCGACCAGCTGGCCGACAAGATCACCGTGTTCGACCACGGCCGCGTCGTCGCCGACGGCCGCGCCGACGAGCTGAAGCGCCGCGTCGGCGGCCAGACGCTGCAGGTGCGCCCGACGCAACTGTCCGACATGGACGCCGTCGACCGGATCCTCGGCGACCTCAGCGGGGTCCGCCCGACCCGCGACAGCGGGACCGGGCTGCTCACCGCCCCGGTCAACGACCCGGTGCTGCTGTCCACCTTGGTCCGCAAGCTGGACGAAGCCGGGATCACCGCCGACGAGCTGGCGCTGCGGCTGCCCAGCCTCGACGAGGTGTTCCTCGCCCTCACCGGGCACCCCGCCGAAGCGTCCACCGAGGACACCACCCGCGACCTCGAAGGGAGCCTGGCATGACGACGCTGGCGCTCGACCGCCCGGCCCCGCCGCGGCACATCAGCCCCGTCAAGGGCCTCCAGCACTCGCTTTCGCTGGCCTGGCGCGGCATCCTGAAGATCCGCAAGAACCCCGAACAGCTCGCCGACGTGACGCTGATGCCGATCGTCTTCCTGGTGGTGTTCGTCTACCTGTTCGGCGGTGCGCTGTCCGGCTCGACCGACGCCTACCTGCAGATGGTCGTGCCCGGCGTCATCGTGATGAACATCCTGCAGGCGTGCCTGACGGTGGGGACGAACCTCAACACCGACGTCAGCAAGGGCGTGTTCGACCGGTTCCGCAGCATGCCGATCGCGCGGTCGGCACCCTTGATCGGCGCCGTGCTGGCCGACGTCGTGCGCTACCTGGTCTGCCTGGTGGTGCTGATGGTCGTGGCGACGCTGATGGGCTACCGGATCGCGACCAGCCCCGGCGAGTTCGCCGTGGCCATCCTGCTCGCGCTGGCGTTCGGCCTCTGCTTCTGCTGGGGCTCGGTGTTCGTCGGCATGCTGATGAAGACGCCCGGCTCGGCGCAGGCGCTGATGTTCGTCTTCATCATGCCGCTGACGTTCGGCAGCAACGTGTTCGTGCAGACGTCCACCATGCCGGGCTGGCTGCGGGCGTGGGCCGACATCAGCCCGGTCAGCCTGATGGCGAACGCGCTGCGCGGCCTGATGAACGGCGGCGCCGTCGCCGGGCCGCTGGCGGGCGCGCTGGCCTGGATGGCCGGTGCGGTCGTGGTGTTCTTCCCGCTGGCCACGTGGGCCTACCGCCGGCGGGTGTGAGGGCGCGGAGACACGGGGGTGTTCCGCACCAGGGGAAGGTCGTGAGTGAGAAACAGTGTTGGAACACTGTTTCTCACTCACGACCGGTTTCGGCCATCAGCCAGGCGATCGCGTCCTTTTTGGACGCGGCGCGGGCTTCTTCGTAAAGCGCGTCGTAGCCGGGCAGGGCCGCGCGCAGGTCTTCGATGAGCGCGCGGACCTCCGGACTGCCGAGGTCGAGCCGGCCGCGGACGACGGCGGACGCGGCGAGCACCTTCGCCGCCGTCTCGTACCGGCCCTGCTGCGCGCGGATCATCGCGAGCAGCTCCACCGCGCCCGCCAGGTCCGGCATGTCGCCACGCCGGTTCGTCGCCCGGATCGCGATGACGGCGTGCGGTTCGGCCTCGTCGGCGCGCCCCTCGACCAGCAGGATCCGCGCCTCGAAGGCGTGCACGAACTCGTCGCCGATCCCGCCGGGGAACCAGTCGTCGCCGCCCATCGCGGTGACGCGGTCGAGCAGCGCCCGCGCCTCGGCCAGCTCGCCCGTGCGCAGCAGCAGTTCGAGCCGGCCGAACATCAGGATCGCGCGGTGCTGCAGGTTCGTGATGTCTTCGCCGTAGCGCTCCGCGGCTTCCTGGTCGCGCCAGGCCCCCTCGAAGTCGCCGGTGCGCGCCCGCTCGACGGCCAGCCGCCACCAGTGCTGCACGGCGTCCTCGAACGAACGCAGCTCGATCGACAGCGCCAGGCCCTCCTGGTAGATCTCGATGGCCTTGGCGCTTTCACCGTCTTGGGAAAGCGCGTACGCCTTGAAGCTCAGCGTCATCGCGATGCCCCAGCGGTCGCCGACCTCTTCGAACCCGGCGTGCGCCAGGTCGCGCGCCCGATCCGCGCCGGCGACGTCGCCCGCGTCGTCGAGGAGGAAGCTCTCCACCCAGTGCGCGCCGGCGCGGGTCCAGGTGTCCGGGCTCGCCGCGGCCCGGCGGACCTCGCGCACGGCGACCTCGCGGTCACCGCCAAGGAAGGCCAGCATCGGCAGCGCCACCGCGAGCCCGGGGTAGCGCGCCACCGCGTCCGTGCGCACGCACTCGTCGACCAGCTCGAGGATCTCGCTCTGGTCGGACCGGACCGGGATCGCGTCCATCAGGTAGACGAGCGCCCGGTAGGCCGCGCCGACCGCGGGCGGCAGCCGGTCGCCGAAGTCGAGGGTCTCGCGGATCAGGCCGCCGACCCGGTGGCCCTGGCCGAGGATGGTCAGGTACCAGAACATCCCGTCCAGCAGCGCGACCGCGTTGTCCACATCGGACATCTCGATCGCGCCACGCAGGGCGGCGACCATGTTCGCGCTCTCGGCCTCGTACTGATCGATCGCGCGCAGCTGCTCGGCGGTGCGCAGCGTCGGCTCCAGCCGCTGCGCGAGCTCGGCGTAGAAGGAGGCCATCGCGCGGCGCGTCCGGTCGTGCTCGCCCGACTCGACCAGCCGTTCGGTGGCGTAGGCGCGCAACGTTTCCAGCATCCGGTACCGCGGCTCGCCGGAGCCGCCGTCCAGTGTATCCACAATGGACTTCTCGACCAGGCTGCCGAGCACGTACGGGACGTCGTCCGCGGGCAGCAGCTCGTCCGCGCAGACGGCCTCGACCGGCCCCAGCTCGGCCCCGCCGGCGAACACCGACAGCCGCCGGGCCAGCACCAGCTCGGCGTCGGTCAGCAGGTCCCAGCTCCACTCGACCACCGCGCGCAGCGTCCGCTGCCGGGGCAACGCCGTCCGGCTGCCCGAGGTGAGCAGCCGGAACCGGTCGCCGAGCCGGCCGGCGATCTGGGCCACCGTCATCGACCGCAGCCGGGCCGCGGCCAGCTCCAGCGCCAGCGGCATCCCGTCGAGCCGGCGGCAGATCTCGCCGACCTGGTCCACAGTGGACTCGTCGAGCACGAAGTCGGGCCGGACCGCCGCGGCCCGGTCGAGGAACAGCCGCGTCGAGTCGAGCTCGGCGGCCTCCGCGGGTGCGGCGCGTTCGGCGGGTACCGGCAGCGGGCCGAGCGGGCACAGCGCTTCCCCGGTGATGGCGAGCGGTTCGCGGCTGGTGGCCAGGATCCGCAGCCGCGGTGCGCGCTGCAGCAGCTCGTCGGCCAGCGACGCGGCGGCGTCGACGACGTGCTCGCAGTTGTCCAGCACCAGCAGTGCTTCCGCGCCGCCGAGCACCTCGAGGGCCTGGTCGAGCGGGTCCAGCGGGCGGCGGATCTCGGTGTCGGTGCTGCGGATGTCGCGGACCTCCAGCGCGCCCAGCAGCGCGCCGCCGAGGTCGTCCGGGTCGCGGACGCCGGCCAGCGCGGCGAACCAGACGCGGCCGCGCTGCTGCGCCGGGTGCCGGGACGCCGCCTCGGTGGCCAGCCGCGTCTTGCCCGCACCGCCCGGCCCGGTCAGGGTGACCAGCCGCGCGCCGCCGAGCAGTTCGGCCAGCAGCTTGAGCTCGTCGTCGCGGCCGATGAACGTCGTCAGCCGGGTCGGCAGCCGGTCGGCCACCGGCGCCGGCGGCGCGAGCTCGCCCCGCAACGCGGCCACGTGGATCTCCTGCAGCTCGGCCGACGGGTCGACGCCGAGCTGGTCGGCCAGCGTGCGGCGGATCCCGGCGTACACCGACAGCGCCTCCGACTGCCGCCCGGCCGCGCAGAGCGCGCGCATCCGCAGCCCGGCGAGCCGTTCGCGCAGCGGGTCGGCTTCCGCCGCGGCGGTGAGGTCGGCCAGGACGGCGGCGTGCTCGCCCAGCCGGATCAGGGCTTCGAACCGGTCCTCGGCCGCCTCGGCCCGGAGCCCGGCCAGCCGCCGCGCGGGTGCTTGCGCGAACGGCGCGTCGAGGACGTCGGCGAGCGCGTCGCCGTGCCACAGCCCGAGCGCCTCGGCGAGCAGCTCGGCCGCGTAACCGTCCCGGCCCGCGGCCAGCTCGCGGCGGCCGTCGGCGGCGAGCCGCTCGAACCGCTCCGCGTCGACGTCCTCCCGCGCGACCGCCAGCCGGTAGCCGCCCGGTCCGGATTCGACCGCCACCGGCAGCGCTTTCCGCAGCCGCGAGACCAGTGACTGGAGGGCGTTGGCCGCGTCGGACGGCGGTTCGCCGCCCCACAGGCCGTCGACGAGCGCGTCGGCGGGCACCGCGCGCCCGGCGTCCAGCGCGAGCCTGGCCAGGAGCATGCGGAGGCGGGCGCCGCCGATGTCGATCGGGGTGCCGTCGTCCTCCGCCGCACGCAGCGGGCCCAGCAGCGCAACGCGCATGCGTCCAGCTTTCCAGACGGCGGGACGGCACCGAGCCGGGCAGGCCCGGACGGGCCGACGTAAGTGCTGATTATCCGGACAAATGCGACGCAACTCCCAGGCGTAGGTGATCTTGGCACTACGTTGCGACCGAGGTCACCCGACAGGACAGGAGCCTTCATGAGGGGACAGAAACCGGCCGTGGTCGCGGCCGCCGTGGTCGCCAGCCTCTGCCTCGGCACCGGCGTCGCCGCGGCGGGTGACGGCTGGGGTCCGGCGCAGCCCGGCAGCGACGGCGCCGGGGACAGCTACTACCCGCAGGACGGCAACGGCGGGTACGACGTCGCCGACTACAACCTCAAGGTCACCTACGACCCGGCGGCGCACCAGCTCACCGGGAACCAGGACATCACCGCGCGGGCGACCCAGTCGCTGAGCTCGTTCGACCTGGACTTCAAGGGCCTGACCGTCGACTCGGTGAAGGTCGACGGCCGGGACGCGAAGTTCAGCCGGACCGGCGACCACGAACTGGTCGTCACGCCGTCGCGGGCGCTGCGGCGCGGCCAGAACTTCAAGGTCAAGATCGCCTACCACGGCGTGCCCGCGCCGATCAGCGACCCGGCGCTCGGCGACAACGGCTGGCAGTACGCCAAGGCGGGCGGCGCGTTCGTCGCCGGCGAGCCGCGGTCGGCGACGACCTGGTACCCGGTCAACGACACCCCGCTCGACAAGGCCACGTTCCACCTCGCGATCACCGTGCCCGACGAGTGGGGCGTGATCGCCAACGGCCGCGAGAAGCCGTCCTTCAAGGCACCTGGCGGCACCACGCACGTCTGGGCCGAAGAGACGCCGATCGTGCCGTACATGACGACGGTCGCGATCGACAAGTGGACCTTCGACCGCCAGAAGCGCAAGGACGGCACGCCGATCGTCAGCGCGTTCGCCCCGGGCGTGCCCGACTCGACGAAGCAGGCGGAAGCGCGGCTGCCGGAGATCCTCGACTTCCTCGAGTCGAAGTTCGGCAAGTACCCGATCGACGCCGCCGGCGGCATCTTCCTCAACGAGCAGATCGGCTTCTCGCTGGAGACGATGAGCCGCCCGATCTACTCCGCGGGCTGGGCCGGCACGGTGCCGACGATCGTCCACGAGAACGCACACCAGTGGTACGGCGACTCGGTGGCGGTCGAGCACTGGAAGGACGTCTGCCTCAACGAGTGCTTCGCGTCCTACGCCACGTGGCTGTGGGACGAGGGCAAGGAAGGCGTCGACCTGAACAAGCAGTACGCGGACGACGTCAAGAAGGCGTCGACGGCGTTCTGGAACGGCAAGCTCTACGACATGGGCCAGGGCAACGAGTTCACGTACGTGTACTCGAAGGGCCCGATGATGCTGCACGCGCTGCGCAACTACGTCGGTGAGCAGGCGTTCTCCCGGGTCCTGAAGACCTGGCCGTCGCTGCACCGCGACGGGAACGCGAACATGCAGCAGTTCCAGCGGTACACCGAAGCCGTCTCGCACAAGAACCTCCAGGGGTTCTTCGACGCTTGGGTGTACGGCACCGGCAAGCCCGCCGACCAGTACCTGTACCCGGGCGGCCTGAAGCCCGCCGCCTGAGACCCGCATTTCGTGACGGCCACCTCGTGGAACGTAAAGTTCCTCGAGGTGGCCTTCACGGCGTTTTCGGAGGTGGCATGGCCAAGGTGCTGATGACGGGGTTCGCGCCGTTCGGCGGTGAGCCGGTGAACCCCTCGTGGCAGGCGGTTTCGCGGCTCGGCGCGCGTCGGGACGACGTCGCCGCGGTCGAGCTGCCCTGCGAGTTCGAAGCGTCGCTGCCGGCGCTGCGGGCCGCGGTCGTGGCGCACCGGCCATCGCTCGTGGTGTGCGCCGGCCAGGCCGGCGGGCGGTCCGACGTCACGCCGGAACGGGTCGCGATCAACCTGATCGACGCGCGCATCCCGGACAACGCGGGCGCGCAGCCGGTCGACGTCCCCGTGGTCCCGGACGGCCCGGCGGCCTACTTCTCGACGCTGCCGCTGAAGGCCTGCGTGGCGGCGATCCGCGCGGCGGGCGTGCCGGCGTCGGTGTCCCACACCGCCGGGACCTACGTGTGCAACCAGGTCTTCTACGGCCTCATGCACCTGCTGGCCACGGAATTCCCCGGCGTGCGCGGCGGGTTCGTGCACGTGCCGTTCAGCCCGGAGCAGGTCGCCGCTTCGGGCAAGCCCGCGCCCTCGCTGGAAGTGGACCGGATCGCCGACGCGCTGGAAGTCCTGGCGGACACGGCGCTGAAGACGACCGCCGACCTCGCGGTCAGCGCGGGCGCGGAGCACTAACCGCCGCGGCCGGTGAGCTCCACGAACGCCGCCGGGCCGGGGACGTTGTGGTGCACGGTCAGGTCGGCGACCCGGTCGCCGGTCCACCCCGGCGTGAAGCTGACCACCAGCGTGCAGCGGCGGCCCGGGGCGATGTCCTGACCGACGCAGCCACGCGCGTCCACCGCGAAGTCCGTGCTGTCCAGCTCGATCCCGCTCACGCGCAGCGCGCTCGCGCCGACGCTGCGGACCGCCACCGTGCAGGTCGTCGTCGTGCGCACCGGGGTCGTCCCGCAGGCGACCGACTCCGGGACGACGACCTTGGCCTCCGCGGCCGCCTCCGGCACCACCGGGAACGTCGCCGGCTTGCCGCGCACGAGGTCCAGCACGGTCACCCCGGTCACCGTCAGCACCAGCGCGCCCGCCGCCAGCAGCACGATCGCGATCGCCTTGATGCCGCGGGCGGCCCCGTCCTTGGCGGTGAACCCGCCCGCCGCCAGCACGGTGACCACGAGCGTCGAAATCAGCGTCGCGCTCGGGCCGGCGCCGATCGCGGCCGGGACGAGCGTGCCGAGCAGCGACGCCGCGACCGTGACGGCGAACCCGGTCCAGGAAAAGCGTTTCGCCTCGCGCAGCTGCCTCCGCACGGTCGGCGGCCGGGGCTTCGTCGCGGTACTCATGCAGGTAAGAGCGCCGAGCACCCCGCGCACGGACGAGATTCCCCCGTTCGGCGGTACGGCAACGTGTTCGTGATCTGGGGCACACCGCCACGGAATCCCCCTGCCGGGCGATCGAACGGTGTTTACATGGCCGGATGATCGGATTCGAAACCGACCTGCAGGACCTGCGGGACTCGGCCGGTGCGCTGCAGGGAGCGGCCGACGCCGCGGAAACCGCGTCGAACGGCTTGCGCGGCACCGATGTCCCGGTCGGCTCGGACGGCGGCGGGCTCTTCGGCGGCATCGCCGGGATGATCCCCGTGGACAACGCCTTCGGCCGCACCCTCGGCATGCCGGCCGTCGCGAAGGCCTACAACGACCACCTGGCGAAGATCCAGAAGCTGGTCGCGCAGCTGCACCAGACGACCGCCGACACCAGCCACGCGCTGATGCGGGTCGCGGAGCTGTACGAGAAGGCCGACGAGGACTCGAAGCAGCGCGTCAACCGCGCGGCCGCCGGCCTGGAGGGGAACTGACGTGGACGGCTACTTCGACTCCGGGCTCGACGCCCAGCCGATGTCCAGCGGCGACGACCGCCGCGCGGAACTGCTCGAAGGCGTCTCCGAGGACCTGAAGGAGGGCGCGAACGACGCCCTCGACGCGCTCGAGATCCTGCGGATGACCGACTGGATCTTCGGCATGGGCAGCGACGACGCCGGGTTCAAGCAGATGCAGGACGACACCGCCGGCGTCTACCGCGAGTTCTCCGACGCCGACATCGACCACGAGTCGGCCGACGGCCTGCAGAGCCTGATCATGAAGCACGACGCCGTCTGGAAGGCGCTGCAGCGCGACTCGAAGCCGAAGCTCGACGACGCCCGGCAGTTCCTCGACGTCTGGCGCGGCTCCGCGGCGAACGCCGTCAAGGCCTACCTGAACGAGCTCGCCGACGCCTTCACCGAAGTCGAAACCAAGATCACGGTGCTGGAGAGCGACATCGTCGCGGCGCGCGAAGCGATCGCGTCGGCCCGCCAAGACCTCAACAACCTCGGGTCCACGTTCAAGCAGACGGCCGAGGACTACCAGAAGTCGCAGGAGCGCAAGCGCGAAGCGGCGATGTCGAAGGTGCTGGCGGCGACGTTCGCGGGCGCGGTCACCGGGCTGCTCACGGTGGCGACCGCCGGCGCGGGTGCCGTCGCGGGCGCGTCGGTGTTCACCGCGGCCAACGGTGCGCTGATCGCCGGGAACGCCGCGGGCGGCGCGATCACCGCCGTCGTGGCCAACCAGGCGGAGATCACCGGCGACAACGCGTTCGACCTGTACCAGAGCTTCGCCGAGAGCGCGGGCAAGATCCGCGGTGGCGCCGAGGACGCGGCGCGGACGCTGGCGGACCGCATCGGCGACGAGGCCGTCGACCTGCCGAAGATCCCGGACGCGCCGGACGTCAGCCCGGGGTCGAGCTTCGACCCGTCGAACTTCGAGACCGACCACACTTCGCGCCAGACCGAGAAGAACGTCCGCGACGCGAACGTCGACATCGCGCCCGACGGCCAGGTGTCGAGCGGCGCGACGCACGCCGGGAGGCTGGATGGCTGACCGCCCGGACCGGGACGCCCTGCTGGCCGAGCTTTCCGCGCTGTCGGCGACGGCGACGTCCGACGACGGCTCGGTTTCGCTGTCGGTCAACACCGACGGCGTGCTGACCCGGCTGCGGCTCACCGACGCCGTCTCGGGGATGTCGCCCGCCGAGATCGCGGACGCCGTCCTGCGGACGTACGTCGAAGCGCAACGCGAGTCGGCGAAGCGGACTGGGCAGTTGCTGGCACCGTTGGGAAGTGGCGGTTACCTGATGGACCGGCTGCGCTGGCGGGTGCAGTTCGAGCCGGCACCGGTTCCGGTCGCCGCCCCGCCGGCCGCGCCCCGCACGGAAGACGGCACGGTGCTCAAGGACCGGTCGTCGGACGCGCCCGCTGCCGCGCCACCGCCGTCCGGACCGGTGCCGGACGACGACTACTACGGCAAGGGCATGCGGTTCGAGCAAGCCTGGTGAGCGAGTCCACTGTGGACTTGCGCCGGGTCCGTCACCACGGCGTCCGGCGGTTCGGTGGTGGCCCGGCGACGCGCTGCCACGGCGGCGGCCGGACCGGCGCGAACGCGGGCACGGTGAGGTCCGAGGTGCCGAGCGGAACGTGGTGCAGCCCGAAGGCGACGGCCGTCTCGGGCTGGTGCTGCGTGGTCGGCCGGACCCCGAGCTGCCGCCCGAGCAGCGCCGCCAGCAACGGCATCCGGCTCGGCCCGCCGACGAGGTGGATCCCGGCGAGCTGCGCGGGCACGAGCCCGGCGCGGCGGATCGTCGCCCCGAGCAGTTCGGCGCTGCGCAGCAGGCTGGGCCGCACGAGCGCCTCGAGCTCGTCCCGGCTGACGAGGACGTCCCCGAACGGCTCGGGCATGGGGACGTGGGTCTGCGCGTGCCGCGAGAGGCTTTCCTTGGCGTCGCGGACGTCCTGGAGGAGCGCCCGCCGCGCCCGCCGCTCGGCGGTGGTCTGCGGGCGCAGCAGCCGTTGCCACTGCGCGGGATCGGCGTGCGACACCGCGCGCCCGATGTGCACGAGCAGCGCCTGGTCGATGTCGAGGCTCCCGAGATCCGGCAGCCCGTCCTCGGCGAGCACGGCGAACCCCTGGCGGTTCACCCCGACGACGGCGCAGTCGAAGGTGCCGGCCCCGAGGTCGTAGACCCCGATCGGCCCGGCCCCGGAGTTCCCGAGACTCGCGTAGTGCGCGGCGGCGGCCACGGGTTCGGGGATCAGCCGCACATCGGCGAGCCCGGCTTTGGCGGCAGCGGTTCTGATCGCCTCCTGCCGAGCGGCACCCCACCCGGCGGGGTGCGAGATCCGCGTCTGCCCGGCGGGCCGCTGCAACTGCCGCTCGGCTTCCTCCCGCATCCGGCGCAGCACGGCGGCGAAGGCATCGGTGACCGGGACATCGGTGTCCCCGAGCCGCAGAACGCCTTCGTCGATGCGGCGCTTGGGATGGGGTTCGAACCGGCTGGGATCGAGCCGGGCGCGCCGCTCGGCCTCCTGACCGACGACTAGCAGGCCGTCGTCGTTGAGGAAGACGGCGGAGGCCGTGGTGACCGACCCGTCGACCTCGACGGCCCGCGGACCCCGCCCGAAGGCGGAGAGCACACCGACGGTGCTGGAAGTCCCGAAGTCGATCGCCAGCACATCCACGCGGATTCCCCTCCCAAGGCCCGCGGGCATCGTCTCACGCGCGGAGGAGACCCCCTTGATCAGGCGCAGGCCCTGTGCCGGGCCGCGAGGATGTCATGAAAGGGTCGTTCATGACGTCTGACGAGGTGAACGACCCTTTCATGACGTTGCGGGCGGCACGAGAAAGGGCGGCTTCCCCGGACCCGGGGAAACCGCCCTTCTCACGTGCTGCTCAGCCGATCACTCGCCTTCGGCTTCGCCGCCCTGCTCCTCGTGGCCCGCGCCGATGCTGACCGGCGGGGCGTCCGGGACCGACGACGGCTTGCGCTCACCGCGGAAGGTGAAGCGGGCCTGGTCGTCCTTGTCCTCCGGGTTGCCGCTCCAGCCTTCGACGTCGACCAGGATGATCTGGCCGGGCTCGACCTCGCCGAAGAGGATCTTCTCCGACAGCTGGTCCTCGATCTCGCGCTGGATCGTGCGGCGCAGCGGCCGCGCGCCCAGCACCGGGTCGAAGCCGCGCTTGGCCAGCAGCGACTTGGCCTTCTCGGTCAGCTCCAGCTCCATGTCCTTCGCGCGGAGCTGGGTCTCGACCCGGCCGATCATCAGGTCGACCATCATGATGATCTGTTCCTGCGTCAGCTGGTGGAACACGATGATGTCATCGATCCGGTTCAGGAACTCCGGGCGGAAATGCTTCTTCATTTCCTCGTTGACCTTCTGCTTCATCTTCTCGTACCGGGTGCCGGTGTCGTTGGACCCGGCGAACCCGAGCGAGACGGACTTCGAGATGTCCGACGTGCCCAGGTTGGACGTGAAGATGAGGACCGTGTTCTTGAAGTCGACCGTGCGACCCTGACCGTCGGTCAGGCGGCCGTCCTCCAGCACCTGCAGGAGCGTGTTGTAGATCTCCTGGTGCGCCTTCTCGATCTCGTCGAACAGGACCACCGAGAACGGCTTGCGCCGCACCTTCTCGGTCAGCTGCCCGCCCTCTTCGTAGCCGACGTAGCCCGGAGGGGCACCGAAGAGCCGCGAAGCGGTGTAGCGGTCGTGGAACTCGCCCATGTCGATCTGGATGAGCGCGTCGTCCTCGCCGAACAGGAACGAGGCCAGCGCCTTCGACAGCTCGGTCTTACCGACACCGGACGGGCCGGCGAAGATGAACGAGCCCGACGGGCGCTTCGGGTCCTTCAGACCGGCGCGCGTACGGCGGATCGCCTGCGAGACGGCCTTGACCGCGTCCTCCTGGCCGATGATGCGCTTGTGGAGCTCGTCCTCCATGCGCAGCAGCCGGGTGGTCTCCTCCTCGGTCAGCTTGAACACCGGGATGCCGGTCCAGTTGGCCAGCACCTCCGCGATCTGCTCGTCGTCGACCTCGGCGACGACGTCGAGGTCGCCGTCCTTCCACTGCTTCTCCCGCTCGCCCTTCTGGCCGAGGAGGGTCTTCTCCTCGTCACGCAGGCGGGCGGCGCGCTCGAAGTCCTGCGCGTCGATCGCGGACTCCTTGTCGCGGCGCACGTTCGCGATCTTCTCGTCGAACTCGCGCAGGTCCGGCGGCGCGGTCATCCGGCGGATGCGCATCCGGGCGCCGGCCTCGTCGATCAGGTCGATCGCCTTGTCCGGGAGGAACCGGTCGTTGATGTACCGGTCCGCCAGGGTCGCGGCGGCGACCAGCGCCGAGTCGGTGATCGAGACGCGGTGGTGCGCCTCGTACCGGTCGCGCAGGCCCTTGAGGATCTCGATCGTGTGCTCCAGCGACGGCTCGCCGACCTGGATCGGCTGGAACCGGCGCTCGAGGGCGGCGTCCTTCTCGATGTACTTGCGGTACTCCTCGAGCGTGGTCGCGCCGATCGTCTGCAGCTCACCGCGGGCGAGCATCGGCTTCAGGATCGAAGCCGCGTCGATCGCGCCCTCGGCGGCACCCGCCCCGACCAGCGTGTGCAGCTCGTCGATGAACAGGATGATGTCGCCGCGGGTCTTGATCTCCTTGAGCACCTTCTTCAGGCGCTCTTCGAAGTCACCGCGGTAGCGGGAGCCGGCGACCAGGGAGCCCAGGTCCAGCGTGTAGAGCTGCTTGTCCTTGAGCGTCTCGGGCACCTCGCCCTTGACGATGCTCTGCGCGAGGCCCTCGACGACGGCGGTCTTGCCGACGCCGGGCTCGCCGATGAGCACCGGGTTGTTCTTGGTCCGGCGGGACAGCACCTGCATGACCCGCTCGATCTCCTTGCCGCGCCCGATGACCGGGTCGAGCTTGCCCTCGCGGGCGAGCACGGTCATGTTGCGGCCGAACTGGTCGAGGACCAGCGACGACGACGGGGTGCCCTCACCGCGACCGGAACCGGTTTCGGTGGACTCCTTGCCGCCCTGGTAGCCCGAGAGCAGCTGCAGCACCTGCTGGCGGACCCGGTTGAGGTCCGCACCCAGCTTGACCAGCACCTGCGCGGCGACGCCCTCGCCCTCGCGGATCAGGCCCAGCAGGATGTGCTCGGTGCCGATGTAGTTGTGGCCGAGCTGCAGCGCTTCGCGCAGCGACAGCTCCAGCACCTTCTTGGCGCGCGGCGTGAACGGGATGTGCCCGCTCGGCGCCTGCTGGCCCTGGCCGATGATCTCTTCGACCTGCTGGCGCACGCCCTCCAGGGCGATGCCCAGCGACTCCAGCGCCTTGGCGGCGACACCCTCACCCTCGTGGATCAGACCCAGGAGGATGTGCTCGGTGCCGATGTAGTTGTGGTTGAGCATCCTGGCCTCTTCTTGAGCCAGGACGACCACCCGCCTCGCGCGGTCGGTGAACCTCTCAAACATGTGCACTCCCTCGACTGCTGCGCCGGCGGCCCGTTTCCATCGTGCTTTCACCGCGATGGATTCAGCACCGTGAGACCACTCTAGTAGCCAAGTGGTCGCGCTGGCGTACCACTACGGCTGACAGTGGCCTTTTCCGCACCCGGACGTGGCATCTCCCGGGTGCTCCCATCTTCATGTTGCCCTGCACCTTTACGTCAAGCCCAACGTGCGGACGGCCGCCCGGATTCCGCCATCCGCGCGGTGTCCGCTCACCGCGAACAGTCCGCAACCTGGGAGTGCCGGATCACGGCGCCACCCGATTGGCGCAGTCGCCGTCTGCCTGTAAGGTTAGGCACGCCTAATCCACTACGGCTGCGAGGAGGGCCGCGGTTGAACCAGCAGCGGTCCTTCAGCGACGCACGCGAGGTCGGAGACGGCCTCGCGTCGTCGTTGCGGCGGGTCTCCGGCCGCCAGGAGCGCACCGAGCTGCGCCGCGACGTCCCGGCGGGCTGGATCCGCTGCTCGGAGCTGCTGGAGACGCCCGCGTACTTCGACGAGTGGCGCGGCCTGCTCGGCGACTGGCTGCTGCGCGAGCACGACGCGACGCCGCCCCGGACCACGGCCAGCTGGGTGATGACGTGGTATCTGCACGTCCCGGCGTACGTCGGCGCGCTGCTGCTGCACCACGAGCGCCGGGTGCCGTCGCTGAAGCCGGTGGAGCTGGCGTTCCGGCTGGCCGACGACCGCCCGCACCCCGACGGCATGGCCGTGCTGGGTGACGCGTTCCACTGCCTGCCCACCGACCCCGGTTCCGCCCGCCCGGAGGCCACCGTGGTGCGCGACGAGCGCGCGCTGGCGGCAGTGCTGCGAGCGCGTTACCTGGCTCACGCGGCCCAGTTCGTCCGGGCGTACGCGCCGGTCAGCAGGCTCGGCAAGCGGATGCTCTGGGCGGCGGCGACGGACGCGCTGGAGAACTCGCTGTGGTGGGCGGGCCGCCAGGGCGGCACGCCGGAAGCGGAGGGCGCGGGCGTCGCCGACGCGGCGCTGGTCCTCGACGCGCGCTACCCGCCCCTGACGTCGGCGTCGACGTTGCGCCTGGCGGAGGGCCCCGACGGCCACCGCGAGTGGACGCGGCGCCGCGAGAGCTGCTGCTTCTCCTACCTGCTCCCGGCCGAGTCGGAGTGCGACGGCTGCCCACGCACCTGCTCCCGCTGACCCAGAGCACCCCAATGTGGCGTTCGGTGCGTCCAGCGCACCCAATGTGGCGTTCGGTGCGTCTGACGCAACCAACGCCACATTGGGGCGCGTCGGTCAGGGCGTCCAGAACGGGTTGCGGCCCGAAGCGCCCAGCGCCCGGTCCAGCGCCGACGCCTCGGCGGGCACGGGCACCTCGGGCCCGTAGACGCCCATCGAGCGTGCCTGCTCGCCCATCAGCACCGCGGACTCGTACACCGCCGTCGCCGCTTCGGGTGCGACAGCGAGCTCCTGGTCGCTCGCCCGGGCCAGGTCCCAGCCGTGCAGCACGAACTCGCCGAGCACCATGTCGCCGACCACCGAGGCCGGCAGCTGCGTCGTCCCCAGCGCCGTCACGCCGGTCCACGCCGACGGCGTGCCGAAGACGTCCACGAGCGTCTCGGTCTGCTTCTCCAGCGCCGCGCGCCAGTCTTCGCCGACCAGCGCCGACTCGGCCTCGGCGCCGCCGGGCGGCGGGTCCTCGCGCCGGCCCGCGGCCAGCAGCCACGGGCCCCAGTACAAGAGGTGGTTCAGCAGCCCGCGGACGTCGTACCCGGCGCACGGCGTCGGCGCGGTCAGCTCGGTCACCGCGGTGGCGACCCGGAGGAATTCGGCCGCGGCGGGCCGCAGCAGCTCGGCAGTCATGCCGGAGAGCAAAGCCGGTGCCCGCCGTCCCGTCTTGGACGAACGCGACAGCTACCGTGTGACCGTGGCGCACCGGATCCCGCGCGGCATCGTGGCCGAGGCCACCGCGCGCACGATGTTCACGCTGACCAGGCACCCACCCGCACCCGCGCTGGCGGACTTCGTCGACTACCACTGGGTCCTGCGCTGGGACCGCCGCGGCGAACCACCGTACGAGCAGCGGGTGCTGCCGAACCTCGCGGTGCACGCGACGTTCTTCCCCGGCGCGGCCGGCGGCTCCGGCGTCTTCGGGCCGGCGCACGACGTCTTTTCGCACCGGTTGTCGGGCCGCGTGCAGGGCTTGGGCGTGCGTTTCCGGCCCGGGTGCTTCCGCGCGTTCCTCGGCGGCCCGGTGAGTGACATCGCCGACCGATCCGTCCCGCTCACGGACGTTTTCGGGCCGGCGGCCACCCGGGCCGCGGAATCGGTGCGCACGGCGGCCGACGACGCGCAAATGGTCCGTGCGATCGACAACTTGCTGATCGCAAATCCGGTACGGCTCTCCCCGGCCGCGCGACAAGCCGCCGATGCGGTGGAATCAATCGCGCGTGATCCGGGAATTACCCGGGTGGTGCAACTGTGCGCGGATACTGGACTAACCACCCGGTCCATCCAGCGGCTGTTCGCCGAACACGTCGGCTGCCCGCCCAAGTGGGCGATCCGGATATACCGCCTCAACGACGCTGCGCAGCGGTTGGTCACGGAAGGACAACCGGATTACGCCGGACTGGCGGTTCGACTGGGCTATAGCGACCAGTCGCACTTCATCCGCGATTTCCGGACGGTGACCGGCCAGTCGCCTGCCGAGTACGCCCGAAGGGCGCGCGCGACCGAACCGGACAGAGATCGGACATGAAGAAAGCCGCCGGGCGAATTCGCCCGGCGGCCACCGCTGAAAGCCCGCGTCGAAGAAGTCGTCGAACCGGTGCGGGGATCGCCGCTGGTCAGCGACCCCACCCGAGGTGAACGTTCCTCAGTTCTTCTTGTGGTAGGCCTCGACGACCTCGGAGGGGATCCGGCCCCGGTCCGAAACCGCGTAACCGTTCTTGCGCGCCCAAGCGCGAATGGCCTGGTTCTGCTCGCGGTCGACCGCGGCCGGGCGGGCCGATCCCTTGCCCGAGACCGGACGCACGGAAGCGCGCTTGCGGCCGCCCGCGCGACGCGCGTGCTCGACATACTGGGCGAGGGCGTCCCGCAGCTCCTCGGCGTTTTCCGAGGAGAGATCGATCTGGTAGCTGACGCCGTCCAAACCGAACTCGACGGTCTCTTCGGCCTCGCTGCCGTCCAGGTCGTCGACCAGCGAGACGAGCACCTTCTGCGCCATCTGTTTCCTCCTGCGGGGCTTACTCAATGATCTGGTGACGGGGCGAGCCCCGGGGACAGAAGACTTTGTCTAGAACATTAGTACCCGCTCCGGGAGTGCAGCGCAAATCTCTATGCGATAACTGACCGCTATCCTCACACGGGCGGGTTATTCCGGACGTACCAGCGGGAAGAGGATCGTCTCCCGGATACCGAGCCCGGTCAGCGCCATGAGCAGCCGGTCGATCCCCATTCCGACGCCGCCGCTCGGGGGCATTCCGTACTCCAGGGCCCGCAGGAAATCCTCGTCCAGCCGCATGGCTTCGCTATCACCCTGCGCGGCCAGCAGCGACTGTTCGGTGAGCCGTTCCCGTTCGACGACCGGATCGACCAGCTCGGAGTATCCGGTGGCGAGTTCGAATCCGCGCACGTAGAGGTCCCACTTCTCGGCCACCCCCGCCCGCGAGCGGTGCTGCCTCGTCAATGGCGACGTCTCCAGCGGAAAATCACGGACAAACGTCGGTGCGTGCAGGTGATCTCCGACGAGGTGTTCCCACAGTTCCTCGACGAGCTTCCCGTGCCCGAGCTTCGGGTCCACTTCGAGGCCCCTGGCCTGCGCGAATCCGTGCAGTTTGGCGGCGGGCGTCTCCGGCGTCACCTCTTCGCCGAGGGAATCGGACAACGACTCGTACATTCCGAGTGTGGTCCATTCGCCGGAGAGGTCGTACTCCGAACCGTCGGGCAGCGTGACGACCTGGGTGTCCAGCACGGCCTGCGCGGCCTCCTGGATCAGCTCCCGCGTCATCACGGCGTTGGTGTCGTAAGTCGCGTACGCCTCGTAGTACTCGAGCATCGCGAACTCCGGCGAGTGCGAAGAGTCGCTGCCCTCGTTCCGGAAGTTGCGGTTGATCTCGAAGACCTTTTCGATGCCGCCGACGACGCAGCGCTTGAGGTAGAGCTCCGGCGCGATCCGCAGGAACAGCTCCATGTCGAAGGCGTTCGACCGCGTGACGAACGGGCGGGCCGCGGCGCCGCCGTGCAGCGTCTGCAGCATCGGCGTCTCGACCTCGGTGAACCCGCGGCGGTGGAACGACTCCCGCAGCGACCGGACCACGCCGGCGCGGGTGCGCACGACGTCCCGCGCGCGCGGGCGCATGATGAGGTCGACGTAGCGCTGGCGGATCCGCGTTTCCTCGGCGAGTTCCTTGTGCGCGTTGGGCAGCGGGCGCAGCGCCTTCGACGTGAGGCGCCAGGCGTCGGCCATCACGGACAGCTCGCCGCGCTTGGACGTGATGACCTCGCCCCGCACGAACACGTGGTCGCCGAGGTCGACGTCGGCCTTCCACGCCGCCAGCGCGTCTTCCCCGACCTTCGCCAGGCTGATCATCGCCTGCAGCTCGGTGCCGTCGCCCTCGCGGAGGCTGGCGAAGCAGAGTTTGCCGGTGTTGCGCAGGAACATGACCCGGCCGGTGACGCCGACGACCTCGCCGGTGGCGGTGTCGACGGGCAGCCCTTCGTGCGCCGCGCGCACTTCGGCCAGCGAATGCGTGCGGGGTACCTCGACCGGGTAGGGATCGATGCCCTCGGCGAGGATCCGGTCGCGCTTCTCCCGGCGCACCCGCATCTGCTCCGGCAGTTCGTCTTCGGCGGGCTCGCTGGTGGAAGCGGGGTTTTCGGTCATGGCCCATAGGGTACGAACCCCGCCGCGCGCTACGCCAACCGGATTACCTTTACTTTCCTTCCATTAACCTGGCCCGGTGAGTGATCCCACACGCGCCCGCCGGGCTTCTTCCTTCGGCAGCCGGGCCGCCGCGTACGCCGAGCACCGGCCCGATTACCCGCGGGCAGCGATCGAGTGGGGCCTTTCCGGGGCCACCGGAACCCCGCGCCGGGTCCTCGATCTCGGCGCCGGAACGGGCAAACTGACCCTCGGCCTCACCGCGCTCGGCCTCGACGTCACCGCCGTCGAACCCGACGCGGAAATGCGCGCGGAACTGGCGCGGCGGGTGCCGTCGGCGACGTCGCTGCCCGGCCGGGCGGAACGGATTCCGGTGCCCGACGCCGGGGTCGACGCGGTGTTCGTCGGCCAGGCGTTCCATTGGTTCGACGTACCGGCCGCGATGACGGAGATCGGGCGGGTGCTGCGCCCCGGTGGCGTGCTGGTGCCGTTGTGGAACTACGAAGACGAATCGGTGCCGTGGGTGGCGGAGTTCACCGAACTGGGCCGCGACGGCGCCCGCAAGCCGGCTTCGACCGACGATTTGCGGGCGGTGGCGCACCCGGCGTTCGAGCCGTTCGAAGACGAACGGTTTCACCATGTGCAACGGCGCACGGCGGAGAGCCTGGTGGAAACGATCGCGACGTATTCCCTCGTGATCGTCTCGGACCCGGCTGAGTCGTCGGCGCTCTTGACGCGGCTTCGCGAGTTTCTCGCCGCGAATCCGGCGACCGCGAACGGCGAGTTCGACCTGCCGTTGATCACGTGGGGACTGCGCACCCGTCGCCGGTAGCTTTACCGCGTGCTAGCTTCGGAAGTGGCCCCGCGTCCGCGGCGGCCCCGGACGAGCGCGTCGTACCCGGTCAGGACAAGACGGCGCAGTGGTTCCACACACTGCGAAAGGCTCGTCATGTCCTGGTTCGTCCTCGTCCTGTCCGGAGTGTTCGAAACGATCTGGGCGGCCGCGCTCGGCGCGTCCAAGGGGTTCTCCCGCCCGGTTCCCACGGTGACGTTCGTGCTCGCGCTCGCGCTGAGCATGGGCGGCCTGGCGTACGCACTCCGGGAGATTCCGCTCGGTACCGGTTACGCGATCTGGGTCGGCATCGGCACGATCGGCACGGTGACGTACGGCATGCTCGCCCTCGGCGACCCGGCAACGGCCGCGCGGATCACCTGCCTCGTGTTGATCGTCGCGGGTGTCGTGGGGCTGAAACTGCTGCATTGACCTCGATCAAGGTCGAGGTCCGATACTGGCGCGATGAGCCGGAAACCCTTGGGGCGAGCGCTGATCTCGCTGACTTCCCTTCTGACGGCGGTGGGCCCGTACCGCGCCGACTGGAACGAGACCCACGTGTACAACCCCGCGTGGCCACCGCACGCGAAGTTCCACAACGGCCAGACGATGAGCCTCGGACTGGCACTGGGCGCCACCAGCTTGTGGCAACTGTGGCGGCCGTTTTCGGGCCGGACCGGTCTCGACGCGGGGGCCGTGCTGGCGTCGCTGTACTGGGTGACGCAGATTTCGGCGCTGGCGTACCCGGGATCTCGCGCGGTCGATCCCCCGGGGAACGCGCGGTTCCCGCAGGCGAAGGTGGCCTTCCCGGCGCTGGCGGTTACGGCGCTCGGGTGGGTGCTCGAGCGCCGCAGGCTGGCCCGGGGCTGACCGACGGCCGCGGCTGTCGCGAATGACTCATTGGGGGCGTTGGAGGTCCCGAATGAGTCATTCGCGACCTCGGTCCGCCCGCTCGGGCCGCTGGACCGCCCCGGATTGTGCCTGACCGGCACCGGAACCCACGGGACTGCGGCGGTCTGCGCCGGACTGCACCGGAACCCGCCGGACCGCGGAGTCTCCGCCGGACTGCACCGGAACCCGCTGGACCGCGGAGTCTCCGCCGGACTGCACCAGACAGCACCGGAACCCGCCGGACCGCGGCGGTCTGCGCGAGAACCCGCCCGACGTCGGAACCCGCCCGACTGCGGCAGTCTGCGCCAGACCAGCACCCCACGACGCCCCGACCGCGGCCCGCCCTCCCTTGGGGGCTCCCCCGCTTCCAGCGTATCGGCCACCCCCGCCAAAAACCCGCGAAAACCACGCACACAGCCGGTTCATCCACACCCCCACCGACTTGTGGACAACCGCCGTCAGGAACGGATGTTCCGCTCGTAGACCAGCCGCAGCCCGAGCAGCGTCAGGTCCGGCACGTGGTCGGTGATCGTCTCCGACTCCCCGATCACCAGGGGCGCCAGCCCGCCGGTCGCCAGCACCGCGACCGGGTCCACGCCGCCGGGCGAAAGCTCCCGCGCGATCCGCTTCACCAAGCCGTCGACCTGCCCGGCGAACCCGTACAGGATCCCCGACTGCAGGCACTCCACGGTGTTCTTCCCGATCACCGACCGCGGCGGCACCAGCTCGACCTTCCGCAACGCCGCCGCGCGCAACGCCAGCGCGTCGACCGAAATCTCGATCCCCGGCGCGAACGCCCCGCCCAGGAACTCGCCCTTGGCCGAAATCGCGTCCACGTTGGTCGACGTCCCGAAGTCGACCACCACGCACGCCGTGCCGCTGTGCAGGTGGTGCGCGGCCAGCGTGTTCGCCAGCCGGTCCGCGCCCACCTCCTTCGGGTTGTCCACCAGGAGCGGCACGCCGGTCCGGACCCCCGGCTCCACCACGATCTTCGGCACCGCGGCGTAGTACCGCGACAGCATCACGCGCAGTTCGCGCAGCACCGCCGGCACCGTCGACAGCGCGCTGATGCCCGTCACCGAATCCGCGTGCGGGCCCAGCAGGCCGCGCACCGTCAACGCCAGCTCGTCGGCCGTCATGCGCGCGTCCGTGCGCATGCGCCAGTCGCCCACGAGCGACTGACCGGACCAAAGCCCCAGGACGATGTTCGTGTTGCCGACGTCGACGGTGAGCAGCAAGCGGGTCAGCTTTCCGCGTGCAGCAACGCGTCGAGGCGGCGGGCGTCCGCCGTCTCCGCGACCGGGAAGACCGCCGTCTCGTCGTCCGGCAGCGTCACGGTGCCGCTGAGCAGGCCCGAACCCTCCGGCGCGTAGCCGGGGTCGCTGTGCCGGTTGACGATCCGGTTGTCCGCGTCGACGAACACCACGCGCGGTTCGTAGGTCGCGGCCTCGGCGTCGTCCATCTGGCCGTACGAAATGAGGATGACCAGGTCACCCGGGTGCACCAGGTGCGCCGCCGCGCCGTTGATGCCGAGCACGCCGCTGCCGCGTTCGCCCTTGATGACGTAGGTCTCCAGCCGGGCGCCGTTGGTGACGTCCACAATGGACACCTGTTCCCCCGGCAGCAGGTCCGCGGCCTCCATCAGGTCTTCGTCGACCGTCACCGAACCGACGTAGTGCAGGTCGGCCTGGGTCACGGTGACCCGGTGGATCTTCGACTTGAGCATGGTGCGGTACATCGTGGACTCCTATTCCCCTGCGTCCAGCCGCTCCGGGTGCTCGACGGCCTTGCCGAGCAGCACCGGGGCGTTGTCGATCAGCCGGGTACTCCCCACCCGGGCCGCGATCAACAGTCGTGCCTCACCGTCGACGGGCGCGGGCCCGAGGTCGGTTCCCCTCAACTCCAGGTAATCCACCTCCACCGCCGGCCGGGCGGCGAGGGTCTTCCACGCGGTCTCGAGGACCGCGTCGGCCCCGTCCCGGCCGACGAACGCCCCCGCGGTGAGGGCGGCCGACAGGACGACGGCGTCTTCGCGCTGCTCAGGCGTCAGGTAGACGTTGCGCGACGACAGCGCCAGCCCGTCGCGTTCCCGCACGGTCGGCACGCCGATGACGCGCGTGTCGATGTTCAGGTCCCGGACCATCCGCTTGATCAGCACCAGCTGCTGGTAGTCCTTTTCGCCGAAGAACGCGTAGTCCGGGCGCACCAGGTTGAACAGCTTCGCCACGACGGTCAGCACGCCCGCGAAGTGGCCGGGGCGGACGACGCCCTCGAGCTCGTCGCCGAGCGGGCCCGGGTGCACGGTCACCGCGGCGCCGTCGGCGTAGAGGGCGTCGGCGCTCGGGGTGAACGCGATTTCGACGCCGTCCTCGGCCAGCACGGCCAGGTCGGCGTCCAGGGGCCGCGGGTACGCCTCGAAGTCCTCGCCCTCGCCGAACTGCAGCGGGTTGACGAAGATCGAGGTGGCCACGACGGTGTTGGGCAGCCGCTTCGCACGGCGGATCAGCTCGCGGTGCCCGGCGTGCAGCGCGCCCATGGTAGGCACGAGCGCGACCTTGCGGCCGACGGCGCGCAGCGCCCGGCTCACCTGGCTGACGTGCTCGGGCGGCGCGAACGCGTTCAGCGTGCCGCGGGTGAATTTCGGTGTGGTCACTGGTCTTGCTGCCCTTCGGCGGGATCGTCGAGGAGTTCGGTGAGGTCTTTGGCGGCCGCGGTGTCCAGCAGCCCGGCAGCCGCGGAACGCGCTGCCGTGCGCTTGGCCAGCGCCCGGTAGGCCGGCGCCACGTCCGGCGCCCGGTCCGCGAGCACCGCGAGGTGCTTGCGGACGGTGCCGAGATCGCCACGCGCGACCGGGCCGGTGAGCGCGCGGTCGCCGTGTCGGAGCACATTATCCAACGCCGCCGAAAGCAACGGTGCGACCAGGCGTTCGGAATGCCCGATTCCCGCCTCCCGCAAGACTTCCGTGCAATCGGCGACCAGCGTCATCAGGTGGTTCGCGCCGTGGGTCAACGCAGCGTGGTACAGCGCTCGCGCGGAGTCGGGGATGCGCACCGGCTCGGCACCCATCTCGACCGCCAGCGCCTCGCCGACGTTCCAGGCCGCCTCGTCGTCCGCGGCCGCGGTGACGCCGATGCTGCACGCCGCCAGCCGCTCGAGGTCCTCCTCGCGGCCGGTGAACGTCATCACCGGGTGCAGCGCGAGCGGCAGCGCCCCCGCTTCGGCCGCGGGGGCCAGCACGCCGATGCCCTGCGCGCCGGAGGTGTGCACGACGATCTGACCCGGCCGCAGCGACCCCGTGGCGACGAGCCCGCGGACCATCCCGGCCAGCGCGTCGTCGGGGAGGGCGAGCAGCACCAGGTCCGCCCGGCCGACGGTTTCGTCGGGCGGCAGGATGGGCACGTCGGTGAGGAGGCGTTCGGCCCTGGCCAGCGACGCCGCGGACAGGCCGGACGCGGCGACGACGGTGTGTCCCGCCCGGGCCAGCGCGGCGCCGAGCACACTGCCCACCCGGCCGGCGGACACGACGCCGACCGCGAGGCGGGCGGGCCTCATCATGGCGTGCGCCTGTGGACGCTCATGGTTGGCAGACTCCCTCTGCTCTCGTTCCAGTCCCGCTCCGGGTACCGGACGAACGGCGCGAGACTAACTCGATTAAGCGCGAAGGGTTGAACCCGGGTGACCAGCTTCACCCGGACCGGTTCACCCGCGAGCGGCCTCGTCGGCGAGGCGCGTCGCCTCCGCGCGAGCGGCCTTCAACGTGCGCAGCAGCTCCTGCTGGCGCTGCCGGTCGGTGTCGCTGTGCAGTTCGCTGCGGTCGAGGAAGGCGAGCTCGGTCACGCTCGCCTGGTAAACGGCGACGGCGCGGGCAGCGCGTTTCCCGGATTGCCGCTTCGCCTGCCGCCGCCACGCCCGGCGCCCGGGCAGGCTGGCCAGCAGATCGACCTCCGACGGCGCGATCCAGCGTGCCGATGCCATGTGCGGCAGCGCGGCGGCGATGATCCGCTGCTCCCGCCGCCGCTGCAGGACGACCAGGTAGACGACGCCGAGGAACAGCGGCACCATGATCAGGAAGTAGACGGTGAGGAACTTCGACCCGCCGAGCAGCGCGGCGCTGTTCCACAGCGCGTGCAGGCAGACGGCGGCCAGGTAGCCGGCGATCGGCGCGACGAACTTGAGCGCCTTGGTGGTCGTCCGCGCGGCGATGCCGATCCCGATGCCGGTCAGCACCGCGAACAGCGGGTGCGTGAACGGCGCGAGCACGCCACGCAGGAAGAACGCCGTGATGACGCCCTGGCTGTGCCCGTCGCCGAAGCCGTAGTCGGCGAACGCGCGGCCGAAGTAGTAGATGTTCTCGGTGAAGGCGAACCCGGCGGCGCTGAACCCGGCGTAGACGACCCCGTCCACGACGCCGTCGAACTCGCTGGAGCGGCGCCACGCGATGAGCACGACGAAGAGCGCCTTGGCGGCCTCCTCGACCACGGGGGCCGACACGAGCGCGGCGAGCGTGTTGCCGTTGCCGGTCCCGAGCAGCTCTTCCCCGACCGCCTCGGCGGTGGTGTTGATGAGCAGCGCGGTGATGGTGGCGATGCAGGCACCCCAGGCGAAGGCGAGCAGCAGGAACTTCGCGGGCTCGGGCTCCCACCGGTCCACCCAGAGGAACCCGGCGACGACCCCGGCGACCGGCACGAGCGCGGCCAGCACCCCGATGGTGACGGCGAGCGGCCCGACCCGCGCGGTGGCCAGCCCGAACAGGAACAGGCCGCACAGGGCCACCACGATCAGCCCGAACACCGGCAGCAGCACGGTGATCCGGCGAGGCCGCCGGCCACGGTCGAGTCCCGTCGCGGGCGAGAGGGTTCCGCTCACAGGCGGTCACCCTACGCAGACCGGACAGGAGAAGGAACGCCACCTCGCCCCTCGGCGCGCCGCCCACACCAGGCCCAGGGGTGTCGCCAAGCACCCCAATGTGGCGTTGGGTGCATCCACCGCACCCAACGCGGCGTTCGGTGCATCCACCGCACCCAATGTGGCGTTCAGTGCGTCCACCGCACCCAATGTGGCGTTCGGTGCGTTCAGCGCACCCAACGCCACATTGGGGCGCTTGGGGTCGGGGCGGGTCCCGGCCGGCGGAGGGCGGCCCTCGGCGCTACTCGCGGGCGGGGGCGCCCTGCCGCGGGAGTGCGGGTGGCTGCCCGGCGAAGGTTGCCGGGCCGGGGGGGCTCAGTCCTCCGCGCGTCGGCGGCGGCGGGGGGTGGAGCCGGTTCCGCCGTTCGCCGCCAGGAGTTCGCTCACCGAGCGGCCCGCGGTGTGCGATCCGCTGCCCGGGGGCGGCTCCGCCGAACGGTGGCCGTTGTGGCCGTTGCCGTTGTGACCGTTGCCGTTCTGCTCGACGTCCGCCGGGTCGACCGGGGCCATGTTGCGCCGGGACATCGAAGCGCGCTCGGCGATCATGCCCTCCCACGCCGGGGGCTCGCCGTCCGGGCGACGGCGGCGGCCGCCTCCCGTGGGCTCCGGCGCGGGGACCGGGGGCATCTGCTGCGACTCGTCCGGCTTGCGGCGGCGGCCACCGGAGCGGCCCTGGAAGTTGCGGACCGACTCCGGGAGCGTCGGGTTCGCCATCGGCGCCTCGCCCTGGGCGGCCGCCGCCGGCGCGCGGTGCGAACCGCTGTGCCGGGACGACGGCTCGTCGAGGATCGGCGACATGTCCGCCCGCGAGAACTGCTCCAGCCGCGACGGACGGCGGCCGTCGGCGGCCGGGACCGGCGTGGTCGGCGGGACCACCGGCGGCAGGTCCGTGCGCGACGGCTGCCGCGGCGACGGGCTGTTGCTCGGCACCGGCGTCGTAGGCGGGACGACCGGCGGGATGTCGTTGCGCGACGCCGTGGCGTCCCGCGGCATCGGCGGGGCCGGCTTCGGCTCCGGCGGCTTCGGCCGGTTCGGGCGCTGCCGCTCGGCGAAGTCGTCGCGGTTCTGGAAGGCCGCGCTGAGGTCCTTGACCGGCCGGATGTCCGACCGCGACATTTCCGACGGCTTCGGCGGCGGCGGGCTGGCCGCCGGACGCCCCGGCGTCGCACGCGGCGGCTCGGGCGCCTTGCGCGGCTCGGGACGGGCGCCGTTCGGCTTCGGGCCGACGCGCGGCAGGTCCGGCCGCGACATCTCCACCCGAGGAATGTCCGGACGGGACATCTCCACCCGAGGAATGTCCGGTCGCGACATCTCCACCCGGGGAATGTCCGGCCGGGACATCTCCACCCGGGGAATGTCCGGCCGCGACATCTCCACCCGGGGAATGTCCGGCCGCGACATCTCGACCCGCGGGATGTCCGACCGGGACACCTCGGCGGGCCGCATCGCCGGGCGCGACAGCTCCGCGCGGCGCGCGGGCGGTGGCTCGGGACGGCGGATCTCCGTCTTCGGCTCCGGGGCACGCCGGATCTCGGTCTTGGGCTCGGGCCGCGGCACCTGGCGCGTCGGCTCGGCGGCGGCTTCCGGACGGCGTTCGGGCTGCTTCGCGACCTCTTCCGGCTTCGGCAGCCGCATCGGCTGCGACTCCGCTTGGCGGCGCGCCGCCTCGGCCCGCAGTTCGGCGGCCTTCAGCTCGCGCTGCGCGGCGTTCAGCGCCGGGTCGACCGCCGGCACCGGCGGACGGCGGTCGCTCAGCGGCTTCGGCCGGGCCATCTGCTGGGTGCTCTGCACCGAGACGTTCGCCGGGGCCTTCGGGACGGCCTTGCCGCCGAAGCCCTTGCCGAGGCCCTTGCCGTTCGCGGGCTTGCCGTTCGACGCCTTGCGGCGGCGCTCGTCGAGGACGCGGTCGATCAGCTCGGTCGGCCGCTCGCCCGCCTCGGGCACCGGCTTCTTCGCGGCCATCAGCTGAGCGGGCTTCTTCTTCGGCGTGCCGTCGGTGACCATGCGGTTCTCGTCGGACAGCTTGCGCATCCGGGTCGCCTGCGCGGTCAGCGCGACGCGTTCGAGCAGCACCTCGCCGCCGAACAGCGACTGAAGGCTGTCCCGCAGCGCGGACACCTCGGCGCGCAGCGCCTCCAGCTCCTCGCGCCCGCGGGAGTCGGCGGCACTGCGGTTGTCCGCCTCCATCTCCAGCTCGTACTCACGCCGGGCCGCGATCTCGCGTTCCAGCTCCAACTCGTACACAGCCTGCGCCTCGGCGACCGCGTCCTCGCTCTGTGCCGCGTGCTTGCGGTACTTCACGGCGAGGAAAGCGCCGATCAGGGCAGCCCAGAGGGCGGCGACGATCCCCAGCCGGAGATAGCGGAGATCGTCGCTGAGCACCAGTGCGAGGGTGGCTCCGATGGCGAGGACGAATCCGACGACTAGCCACGGCCTGCCCAAGAGGCGGCCGCGCGAGTCGTCACCCACGCCGGTCATGACTGACACCGTACCTGCTCGTAATCCGAACGAGACCTACTCGGTCCAGCGAGCGGTGGGATTCCAGCGCTAACCGGTCGTCCCGCGGGTGTGCTCACGATCTTGGTCGCGCGGGGTCCGGCAGCAGTGTTCGAGCCACAAACCCGCTGCTACCAGGGCCGCGGCGGATCCGGCGCCGACGACCGCCGCCCGGGTGTCGAGCACCGCGGCGACGAGTTCGTCACGTCGCGGGAAAAGGTAGGCCAGCGCGGCCAGCCAGGCGCCCGCCATGAACGCTCCGGCGAGTGACGACGCCTTCGCCAGGGCCACCGATCGGGCGATCCCGATCGCGGCAACGACGCGGCCGTTCTTGATCCGCGAGCGGATGGAGAACGCGAGCACGGCCTCGATCACCGCGAGGACGGCGAGGGTGACGCCGGCGAGCAGCGGCAGCTGGGGCAGCGAGCCGTAGGCGATCTGGAACAGCAGGTAGCCGATCGCCAGGCCGAGCAGCCCGGCGACGACCAGGTCACGGGGCCGAGTGAAGTGCATGCCTCAACCGTACCGTGAGAGGCTTGACTCTCCCCCGACTGGAGAGTTCACCATGCGTCTAGTGGGCACCACCGCGACATTCACCATCGGCGAGCTGGCCCGGCGGACCGGCCTGCCGGTCAAGACCATCCGCTTCTACTCGGACGAAGGCCTGTTGCCGCCGACCGAGCGGACGGACGCCGGCTACCGCCTCTACGACGCGGCGGCGATGGCCCGCCTGGAGCTGGTCCGCACGCTGCGGGAGCTGGGTCTGGGCCTGGCCGACGTCTCCGCCGCGCTGGCGGAGCCGACGACGGTCGGCGAGCTGGCGAATCGGCACGTCGAGGCCCTGGACGAGCAGATCCGGCGGCTGCGGCTGCGCCGGGCGGTGCTGCGCGCGGTGGCGAAGCGCAATTCCGAGTTGGAGGAAGTGAACCTGATGAACCGTCTCGCGTCGATGTCGGACGAAGAGCGCAAGCGGCTGGTGGACGAGTTCTGGGACGAGATGGTCGCCGGGCTCGAGGTGAACCAGGAGTTCTACGAGCGGATGCGCGCGGGCAAGCCGGAGTTGCCGGACGACCCGACGCCGGAGCAGCTGGAAGCGTGGATCGAGTTCGCCGAGCTGGTGCGGGACCCGTCGTTCCGGGCACTGATCCGCGGCATGAGCGAGCAGCAGTCGCAGCAGATCAAGGCGGGCGAGTTCCAGCAGCCGTCGGACGCGTGGCAGCAGAACTGGCCGGGCTGGCTGTCCCGCGCGGAAGCGGCGGTGACGGCGGGCGATCCGCCCACGTCGGAGGCAGGGCAAACGCTTGCGGCCGAGATCGCGGCGGCGACGGCCCGCCCGGACCAGGACCCGGCATCGCCGGAGTTCCGCGCGAAGATGGCGGACCGCTTCGAGACGAGCGGCGACCCCCGCGCCGAGCGCTACTGGCAACTGCTGGCGACGATCAACGGCTGGCCACCGGTCCCGACGGCCCAGCCCGCGGTCCGGTTCATGGTCGCCGCGTTGCGTGGGTGACCTCGGCAAGACGCCGTTCCTGTCACCGACCGGGGAGTGCTGCTCGGCGATCGGTGGCCCGGCGGGGGTTGACTTGGCCGGCCGAATTCGCTGACGCATGCCGCCGGGCGGCTCGAGCGGCTTCGGTCGGGTGGCTCAGCCGAGGTCGAGAGCGGGCGGTCGCGATGCCGAACGCCGCCCCAGCTGACTCCATCACCGAGCCGCCGGCCAGGCACCGGTCGGCTGGCTCAGCCGAACTCGCGGGCCGAGCGCAAGCCGCCGGTGGCTCAGCTGAGATCGAGGTTCGTCCGGCGGACCGTCGCCAGCTCCTCCGCCGGGCGGGCCGCCAGCAGGGTTGCGATCGGGCCGTGGCCCGGCAGGACCGCTGCCGGGTCGATCTCCGCCCACGGCACCAGCACGCTGGCCCGGTCCGGGGTTCCCGGGTGCGGGAGGAGCAGCTCGGGGTCGTCGGACGTCACGCCGTCCACCGTGACCACGTCGACGTCCAGGGTGCGCGGGCCCCAGCGGAGCTCGCGGGTCCGGGCGGCCGCCTGCTCGGCCGCCTGGCCCGTGCGCAGCCACGCCCAGTGGTCGCGGGCCGGGTCGTCGACCACGCAGACCGCGTTCAGGAAGTCCGGCTGGTCTTCGACGCCCCAGGCCTTGGTCTCGTACACGCTCGACACCGCGACCAGCGCCGGGCGGACCGCGGCCAGGGCCAGCTTCAGGTAGCCCAGCCGGTCGCCCAGGTTCGAGCCGAGGGAAAGGACCGCGCGGCTCACCGGTCGCGCCGGACCGTCACCGCGACGTCGTCGAACGTCAGCGGGATCGGGGCCGACGGCTTGTGGACCGTCACCTCGATCGCGCTCAGGCGCTCGTCGCGCATGACCTCGTCGGCGATCTTGCCCGCGACGCTCTCGATGAGGTCGTACGGTTCGCCCGCGACGATGCCCGCCGCCAGCTCGGCCAGCTCGCCGTAGTGCAGGGTCTTGGTCAGGTCGTCCGACGCGGCGGCCGGCCCGAGGTCGAGCCACGCCGTGACGTCGATGACGAACTCCTGGCCGTCGCGCTTTTCGTGCTCGAACACGCCGTGGCGGCCGAACACGCGCAGGCCGGTCAGCGTGATCCGGTCAGACATCCGGTGAACCCTTCCACCACGCCGCGGCCACCGCGACCGCGTCCAGCGACGCTCCGACCTCGTGCACCCGCACGCCCCACGCGCCGGCCGCGGCGGCGAGGGCGGAAATCGCCGCCGTCGCGTCTTCGCGGCCGTCCGGCGGGCGGGGTGTGCCGTCCTTTTCGGACAGCAGGCGACCCAGAAACCGCTTGCGCGAGGCGCCGACGAGCACCGGGAAACCCAGGGACAGCAACGAGTCCAGCCCGCGCAGCAACGCCCAGTCGTGCTCGGCGTCCTTCGCGAACCCGAGCCCGGGGTCCAGCACGATCGCGCTCTCGGCCACACCGGCCGAGAGTGCTTCGTCCACCCTGGACAGCAGCTCGGACCGGACATCGGCGACGACGTCCTGGTAGGACGCCAGCGCCTGCATGTCCTTGCTGTGCCCGCGCCAGTGCATCAGCACCCACGGCACACCGGTTTCGGCCGCGACCCGCGCCATGTCCGGATCGGCCAGGCCACCCGAGACGTCGTTGATCACGTGCGCGCCGGCTTCGAGCGCCGCGGCGGCGACGGCCGCGCGCGTGGTGTCGACCGACAGCGCCACGCCTTCGCCGGCGAGCGTCCGGATCACCGGCAGGATCCGGCCCAGCTCGGTCTCGGCGTCCACCCGGGCCGCACCCGGCCGCGTCGACTCGCCGCCGACGTCGATCAGGTCGGCGCCGCGCGCCCACATCTCGCGCGCGTGCTCCAGTGCCTGGTCGAGCCCGAGGTAGCGGCCACCGTCCGAAAAGGAATCGGGCGTCACGTTCAGCACGCCCATCACGACGCACCGGCCGGGAGCGGGAAGCCCCACGCTCACCGGCGCGCCTTGATCAGGTCGAGCGCCTCCGCCCGCGACGACGGTGAGTCCTTCAGCTGCCCGCGCACCGCCGAAGTGGTGGTGCGCGCGCCGGGCTTGCGGATGCCGCGCATGGCCATGCAGAGGTGCTCGGCTTCGATCACGACGATCACCCCGCGCGGATCCAGCTTCCGCACCAGCGCGTCGGCGACCTGCGACGTCAGGCGCTCCTGCACCTGGGGACGCTTGGCGTAGAGGTCGACGAGCCGGGCCAGCTTCGACAGCCCGGTCACCTTCCCGGCGGCGTTCGGGATGTACCCGACGTGCGCGACGCCGTGGAAGGGGACCAGGTGGTGTTCGCACTGGCTGAACATCGGGATGTCCGTGACCAGCACCAGCTCTTCGTGGGACTCGTCGAACGTGCGGTCCAGCACCGAGTCGGGCTCGGTGTACAAGCCGGCGAACATCTCGTGGTACGCGCGGGCCACCCGGGCGGGGGTCTCTTTCAGACCGTCCCGCTCCGGGTCTTCGCCGCACGCCAGGAGGAGCTCGCGGATCGCCTTCTCCGCCCGGTCCTGGTCGAAGACCGGGCGGTCGGCGTCACTGGGGCTTGTTGTCCGGGCCGTCCACGTCACGACGCTCCCCCTCGCTCTGCTGGTTGCCGGCTTGGTCGGCGAACCAGCCGTGCTCACGAGGGCGTTCTTCACCACCGGGCCGCCACGACTGGCCCGGCTGACCGCCGGGGGAGGTCGCGGGGGTCCAGCCCGGAGGGGCACCGTAGTTCGGCGGGCCGCTCTGGCCGCCGGCCGGGCCGCCCGGGTAGCCGCCGGGCTGCTGGCCGCCGCCGTAGGACTGCGGCCAGTGCGCCGTGCCGTTGGGACCACCGTTCGGGCCGCCGTAGGGACGGCCGCCGTTCGGGTAGGCGCCCGGCTGCGGCGGGGCGTACGGGTTGGCGTTCGGGTCCGCCGGCGTCGGGGACGGGTACGGCGGGCCACCGGGCAGGTCGCCCGCGCCCTGCGCCGTACCGACCGGGGTCGGCTCCGGCTTGAGGGCCGGCTTCGGCTCCTTTTCCGGCGGGGGCCACGGCTCGCCGCGCTCCATCGCCAGCTCGCCCGGGGTCTTGATCGGCGGCTTGTCCGACGGCGTGCGCTCGCCGAACTCGTTGAAGACGGTGATGTGCGGGCGCTTCTCGACGGTCGCGAAGATCCGCTCGAGGTCCTTGCGCTGCAGCGTCTCCTTCTCCAGGAGCTCGATGACCAGCTCGTCGAGGACGTCGCGGTAGGTGTTCAGCACGTGCCACGCCTCGGTGTGCGCCGTCTCGATGAGCTTGCGCACCTCCTCGTCGATCTCGTGCGCCACCTCGAGCGAGTAGTCCGCCTGCCGCCCGGCCGACCGGCCGAGGAACGGGTCGCCCTGCTCCTGGCCGTACTTGACCGCGCCCAGGCGGGCACTCATGCCGTACTCCATCACCATCGCGCGGGCGATCTTCGTCGCCTGCTCGATGTCCGCGGACGCGCCGGTGGTGGGCTCGTGGAAGACGAGCTCCTCCGCCGTGCGGCCACCCATCGCGAAGACCAGCCGGCCGATCATCTCCGAGCGGGTCATCAACTCCTTGTCGTCCTCCGGGACGATCAAGGCGTGCCCGCCGGTGCGGCCGCGCGGCAGGATGGTCAGCTTGTAGACCGGTTCGATGTCCGGCATCGCCCACGCGGCGAGCGCGTGCCCGCCCTCGTGGTAGGCCGTGATCTTCTTCTCCTTCTCGGAGATGATCCGGCTCTTGCGGGCGGGGCCGCCGACGACGCGGTCGACCGACTCCTCCAGCGCCACGTCGGTGATCACGTGCCCGTTCTGGCGGGCGGTGAGGAGCGCCGCCTCGTTGAGCACGTTGGCCAGGTCCGCGCCGGACATGCCGACGGTCCGCTTGGCCAGGCTGCCAAGGTCGGTGCCCTGCGCGATCGGCTTGCCCTTGGCGTGCACCTCGAGGATCGCCTTGCGGCCGCGCAGGTCGGGCGCCGACACCGGGATCTGCCGGTCGAACCGGCCGGGGCGCAGCAGCGCCGGGTCGAGGATGTCGGGCCGGTTGGTGGCCGCGATCAGGATGATGCCGCCGCGGGCGTCGAAGCCGTCCATCTCGACGAGCAGCTGGTTCAGCGTCTGCTCGCGCTCGTCGTGGCCACCGCCGAGGCCGGCGCCGCGCTGGCGGCCGACCGCGTCGATCTCGTCGACGAAGATGATGCACGGCGCGTTCTGCTTGGCCTGCTCGAACAGGTCACGCACACGGGACGCACCGACACCGACGAACATCTCGACGAAGTCCGAGCCGGAGATCGTGTAGAACGGCACGCCCGCCTCGCCGGCGACGGCTCGCGCGAGCAGCGTCTTGCCGGTACCGGGCGGCCCGTAGAGCAGCACGCCCTTCGGGATCTTCGCGCCGAGCGCCTGGTAGCGCGCCGGGTTCTGCAGGAAGTCCTTGATCTCGTACAGCTCTTCGACGGCCTCGTCGGCACCCGCGACGTCCCCGAAGGTCGTCTTGGGCATGTCCTTGTTCAGCTGCTTGGCCTTGGACTTGCCGAAGTTGAGGACGCGGTTCCCGCCGCCCTGGGCGTTGTTCATCATCCACATCAGCAGGCCCAGCACGAGGGCGAGCGGGATGGCGAAGATGAGGATCTGCGTCAGCACGCCCTGCTGGGTCACCTTGGTGGTGAACTTGATCGGCTGGCCGCCGGTCTTCGCCGCGATCAACGAGTCGTAGATCGGGCGGGTGGCGTCCGCCGGGTACTGCGAAATGATCTGGGTGACCTGCTGGCCGTCCACGTCCACCGGCTTCGAAAGCAGCAGCTTGAGCTGCTGTTCCTTGTCCTCGAGGCTGGCTTCCTTGACGTTGTTCGAGGAGATCTGGGAGTTCGCCACCGAGATGGGTGCCTGGGTGTACCCACGATCACTGTCGAAGATCGTGTTGTACGCGAACAACGCCAGCAACCCCGCGACGATCCACAGCAGTGGGTTCCTGAGCACGCTCTTCCGGTTCATACGACTCGGCCCTGGTGGCCTCGACCCTCCCTGGTTGGGCGGCTCATGTGATACCCGCCATCACGATCTTGACAACCCGCGGTGCCTGGACACCCGTCCCATCAGGGTACCGTCCGCTGCCGCGTTCATCCCCTGTGAGCCTCTCGCAGGTCAACGGGCGATACCGCGCCCGGGTTCCCGGCCGGCGTCCACGGTGGTCACGCTATCGCGTTTCGTCCGACACACTGCTCACCATCTCGCCCAGCCGCGTCCGCAACGTCGCCGGGTCGGCCGGGGCCACCGTGACCCACTCACGACCGTCCGTACCTGCGCGGGAGACGCTCAGGTAGCGGCCGGTGGCGGTGTCGAACCAGGCCAGGACGCGGGATCGCTGCTTGGCCCCGACCTGCGACCGGCTGTTCGCTGCCAGCTGACCGCCGCGCTGCCGCGGCTGCCCCGCGAGCCGCCCGTAGGCCTCCCGCGGATCGACCGTGACGCGCTCGCTCAGCGGGGTCCGGCGCGCCTTGCCCCGGCGCTTGTCTTCTTCCTCACCCGGCCCCGACGGCAGCGACACGGGCACCCGGATCGGCGCCGTGCGCAGGGCGTCGTCCAGCGGGAGTGTGACCGACGCCTCGCTGCCGCGCGGCCCGGCGGGCAGCACGTCGACGACCGCGGAGACCAGCGCGTCCGGTGGGACGTCCCGCAGCCAGATGCCGTCGGCGTCCTGCACCGCGAGCACGCCCTTGGTGTCGTCGGCCGCCGCGAGCACGCCGATGGTCGGCGCCTCGAACTGCGGGATGTGCAGCGCGTCGATGGTCAGCGGGGCGAAGGCCAGCAGGTGCAGCGCGTCTTCGATCGGGGGCGCCGGCCTGCCGCGCTGATCGCGGACGCCGCGCGCCTTCAGCTCGACGTCGACGCGGTGGCGCAGCGAAACGCGCTCGTCCTCGGTCGCGCCGTGCGACCGGACGAGCAGCGGGTACGGCAGCTCCCCGACCTGCGCCGACTCCCAGAGGAAGTCGAACGCCAGTGGCGAGAAGAACTCTTGCATCATTACTCTCCCGGATCGGACTCTTGCTCAGCGTAGCCCGCACCACCGACAAAAAGTGATCGTCGGCCGGGGCCCGCCAGGAGAAGCCCGAGTCCGATCTTGGCAGAGCTGACGGCCCGGAAAGCCATCAGGGGCGGATCAGACCGGCGCGGTCGAGCTCGCCGCCGTCGCCAGCATCTCGCCGAGGCGGTGGCGCAGCGTCGCCGCGTCCGCCGGGGCGATCGTGATCCAGTCGCGGCCGTCGCGGCCCTGCGTCGCCTGGGTGAAGTAGCGGCCCGTCTCGGTGTCGAACCAGCTCAGCACCGGGGTCCTGGTCCGGCCGCCCACCCGGGAGCGGGCGTTGGCCGCGATCTGGCCGCCCCGCAGGCGCGGCTGGGCGTGCAGCCGGGCCAGCGCCTTGCGGTCCTCGTCCGCCGACGAACGCTCGTCGCCGTTGCCCCGCCGCTGCAGGAAATCGACGCCGTGCGCGCCGACCAGCTGCTCCAGCGGGACCGTGATCGACTTTTCGGTGCCGCGCGGGGCGCCCGGCAGCAGCGAGACGATCGCGCTGGCCAGCCCGTCCGCCGGACACGGATTCAGGTGCAGGCCGCGGCGGTCCTGCACGGCCAAGAGCCCCTGGCCGCCCAGTACGCCGGCGATCGCGAGCAGCGGCTCGGCCTCCGGGGCGATCAGCTGGACGGCGTCCAGGCTCAGCTCGGCGCCCGCGAGCACGCCGAAGTAGTCCTCGACGTGCGGTTCGGGCCGCCCGCGGCCGTCGGCGAGCCCGCGCGCGACGAGGCCCTCCAACGTGCGGCGGCGCAGCGCTTCCCGCTCGTCCACGGTTTCGCCGTGCGAGCGGACGCGCAGTGGGTACGGCAGCTCGCCCAGCCCGGCGGACTCCCACAGGAAGTCCACCTCGGCCGGGGTGAGCAGCTCAGCGTTCGGCATCGAGCCACCCCCAAGAGAAACCGGGCCGGGCACACCGTCGGCGTGCCCGGCCCGAAAGGATCAGCGGTCTTCGTCGTCCCCGGACCACGCGCCGATGACCGGCGGCGGGGTCGCCTGGTTCGCGCCGAAGGCCTCGTCCGGGTCCGCCTCGATGAGGAAGGACGCGTGCGTGTGCTCCTCGTCCTGCTCGCCCTGGGCACCGTGCGGGGCCATGCCGCCCATGCCGCCCGGGTTCATCGGCGGCGGGGCCTGCTGCCCGCCGATGGTGCCGGCGGACGAGACGACGCCCTGCTGCGGCGCCTGCTGCGAAGCGGCGCTCTGGCCCTCGGCCGAAGCCAGGGTCGTGTCGTTCTCGGCCTTCGAGCCGGACTTGCTGCCCGCGCCGAGCGCCCGCGACGCCAGCGCGCCGAGGCCACCGGCGACGCCGCCGATGCCGAGTCCCATGCCGATCTTGCTCAGCGGGCTGCTGCCACCGGCCGCCGTGCCGCCCGGGGCGACCTGGCCGGCCCCGGTCACGGAGCCGGTACCGGTGCCCGCGACCGAACCGCCGGGCGCGTCGCTGCCGAGCGAAGCCGCGTCGGCCCCGAAACCGCCGGGCACGCCGTGGCTCGCCCCGGTCACGCCGGCCGCGTGCTGCGCGCCGAACGCGCCGCCGCTGCCGAAACCGGAGCCGCTGGAGGCGAAGATCGCGTCGCCCGCGCCGCCGGGGAGCCCCTGGACCGGGCCGGTGCTGCCGACGGAGTTGACCGAGTTGAACGAGATGGAGTTGTGCGAGCCCGTCGGCTTCATGCCGAGCGACTCCGGGCCGAAGCTCGGGGTCGAGCTGTCGACCTCGCTCATCGCCTTCGTGTAGGCGTTGAAGAACGCGACCTGCTGCGCCTTGACGTCGTTGGCCGCGTCCGCCTGCGCCTTCTGGTCGGCGATCAGCGCCGCCGGGCCGCCCGCCAGCGCGGCCGCCATGGCCTGCTTCGGGTCGTAGTCCTTCGGGGCCGGCATCTTCTTGACCTCGGCGGCCGCCGCGGCCTGCCGGGCGAGCCGGTCGGACATCGTGTGCGCGGCGTCGGAGGCCTGCGAGCCCGAGTTGGCGATGGCCACCAGCGCGCCCTGCGCACCCGCGGCGCCCTGGCCGACCCACGCGTTGCCCAGCTCGGAGATCGCGTTGTACAGGTGGTCGGACGCCTGCTTCAGCTCGGAGCCGTGGTGCGCCCAGGCGTGCCCGGTCGCCTCGGCCGTGCCGGGGTCGTTGTTGTTGACCGCGCCGTTGTAGAGCTGCTGGCTGGCCTGCGCGTTCCAATTCGGCGGGTTGGCGATCGCGCGGTCGCTGCCCATGTCGAAGCCGCCGGCGCTGCCGCGGGCGTTGGCGACGATGTTCTGCGACGACGAGTTGTCACCGAGCGGGACCAGCGAGCCCGGGTCGGTGGCCGTTGACGGCTGGTCGCTGTGGTTCGGAGCCATGACTGCGAAATCCCCTCAGGACTCAGGCGTTGCGGAACGGTTCGGCGGCGGCGTTGTCGATCTCGTGGTACCGGGACATCGCCGTGACGATGCCCTCCTCCGCCGCCGAGTACTGGTCGAGCAGGTTTTGCAGCGCGGCCGCGTAGGAGTCGCCGCCGCCGTCGGCGCGCTGGACGAACTTCGCGGCCATCGCGTTGCCGACCGGGTTGTCGCCGAGCTTCGGCGGCTGGGCGAGCGTGCCCGCGCCGCTGAGCAGCGCTTCGACGGCGTCCTTGCCCGTGCGGATCTTGTTCAGCACGGTCTGCGCGGCGTCCGGGTCGATCCCGACCTGGCCCGCCGCGGCCGCGGCCTTGAAGGCGTTCGCGTCGGCAGCGCTGCTGTTCCCCATCTGAGCTCTCTCCCGTTCCCCCGACCCGGTCACCGCGGGCACGAATGGTCTTCGCATAGGTTAACGCACGTGATCAGAGCGTATGACGCGAACGGGCGCGCCCGGGTTCCGCAAATCCGGTAGTTGCGGTGAACGGTCGGTGAACTACGCCGTGTACACCTTCGGGTCCAGCGTCCCGATGTACGGCAGGTCCCGGTAGCGCTCGGCGTAGTCGAGGCCGTAGCCGACGACGAACTCGTTCGGGATGTCGAAGCCGATGTACTTCACCGGCACGTCCACCTTCACCGCTTCCGGCTTCCGCAGCAGCGAAACGACCTCGAGCGACGCCGGGTTGCGGCTGGCGAGGTTCTTCAGCAGCCACGACAGCGTGAGGCCCGAGTCGACGATGTCCTCGACGATCAGGACGTCCCGGCCCGCGATGTCGCGGTCGAGGTCCTTGAGGATCCGCACGACACCGGACGACGACGTCGCCGAGCCGTACGAGGAGACGGCCATGAATTCCAGCTGCGTCGGCAGCGGCAGCGCGCGGGCGAAGTCGGTCATGAACATGACCGCGCCCTTCAGGACGCCCACCAGCAGGAGTTCGCCCTGCCCGTTGGCCGGATAGTCGGCGGCGATCTGCTCCGACAGTTCCGCGATCTTGTCCTTGATCTGCTGCTCGGTGACGAGCACGGAGGCGATTTCGCCCTCGTACACAGGTCATTCCCCTCGTGTGGTGGGTTGGGAGGTGAGGCAGAGCCTGCCATGCGCCCGGCTCGCCTCCAAGTTGCCGGGCAACCAGACACCACCCTGACCACGCCACCGGGCGACCAGCGCGTCGACCGCGCGCAGGTGCGCGTCGGTGAGCTCGCGCACACCCGATTGCAGCAACCACCTGCGAAGAACCCGCCGGCGCAGTGCCGCGGGCTCGCCCGCGAGGACTCCGATATCCAGCCCTTCGGAGCCGCCCGCGCGGGTGAAGATCATGTCCGCCATTGTGTCCAGCGCCTCATTGTCTTCACGCAGCTGCGCGGCCGTCCGGGCGAGCGCGCCCGCGACCCCGCCGTTGAGGACGTCCTCCAGGAGCGGCAGCACTTCGGTGCGCAGCCGGACGCGCGTGAAGCGCGGTTCGGCGTTGTGCGGGTCGTCCCACGGCTCGACGCCGAGCTCGGCGCAGGCGGCCCGGGTGGTGGCGCGCGCGACGGCGAGCAGCGGCCGTCCCCACGGCGGGTCGTGCGGCCGCATCCCGGCGACGCTGCGCGGGCCAGAGCCGCGGCCGAGGCCGAGCAGGACGGTTTCGGCCTGGTCGTCGAGGGTGTGCCCGAGCAGCACGAGCCCGTGCCCGGCCAGCGCCCGGTAGCGGGCCTTGCGGGCGGCGGCTTCCGGCCCGCCGGCTCCGGTGACGTCGACCCGGCGCACCTCGGCTTCGTCGGCCCCGAGCGCCTTCGCCGCGGCGGCCGCGTCCCGCGCGATCTTCGCCGAGCCGTCCTGCAGGCCGTGGTCGACGACGAGCGCGCGGACGAGGTGCCCGCCGCGGTGCCCGGCGTACGCGGCGGCCTCGGCGAGCGCGAGGGAGTCGGCGCCGCCGGAGACCGCGACGCAGATTTCGGCCGGCGCCCCGACGGTGTCCAGGAAGGCGCGGACGGCCCGGCGGACGGCCGCGACCGCCGGCCCGGTCATCCGTGCAGGCGCCGGACCCACGCCGCCGGATCGGCGATCTCGGCGCGCGACGGCAGGGTGTTCGGCGACCGCCAGACGGCGTTGAAGCCGTCCATGCCGACGGCGTCGACGACGTGCTTGGTGAACTTCGCGCCTTCTTCGTATTGACGGATCTTCGCGTCCACACCGAGCAGCGCGCGCAGCAGCCGGTCGAAGACGCCACCACCCTTGCGCCGGGCGGTGAACCGCGCGCGGATCGTGTCGACGCTCGGGACGACCTGCGGCCCGACGGCGTCCATGACGTAGTCGGCGTGGCCTTCGAGCAGCGTCGAGAGCGCCAGCAGCCGGTCGAACACCGCGCGTTCCTTCGGCGACTGGAGCAGCTCCGCGATGTTCAGCTTCGGCCCCTGCTTGATCGCCTCGGGCAGCCTGCCGAACAGGTCGGACAGGCTGTCGCTGCCACCGCCGGCCAGGCCGGAGACGAGCCGCTCGACCTCGTCGGCGAAGTATTCGCGCAGCCACCGGACCGCGGTGAACTGCAGCCGGTGGGTGCATTCGTGCAGGCAGACCCACAGCCGGAAGTCGTGGCCCGGCACGTTCATAGCCTGTTCGGCGGCGACGACGTTCGGCGCGACGAGCAGCAGCTGGCCTTCCCGCTCCGGGCCGCCGAAGGGGTCGTACTGGCCCAGCACGCGGCTGGCGAGGAACGCGAGGACGAGCCCGGTCTGGACGCCGGCGCCCCCGGCGAGGATCGGCCCGAGCGCCCCGCCCTGCTGCGGCAGCGCCCGCCCGGTGAGCGCGCCCAGCCCGGCGGCCGCGGACCGCACCCAGCCGGGCCGGTCGACGACCTCGCCGGGCAGCAGCGGCAGGTCGAGCCCGAGGTTCGTCAGCTGCCGGACGTGCCCCTCGGCCTCGACGGTCAGCTCGCGCAGGTCGGTGACGGCTGCTTCGGCCTCTTCGCGCGGGACCTGCGGACCGCCGCGCACGAGCAACGCGCCGGTCTGCGCGGCGATCGCCCAGTCGACCATGGGCCGGGTCTCGGTTTCCTGACTCACCCTTCCGACGCTACCTGCCCGGTGCGGGTTTCCGGCCACGATCTTCGTACGGTTCGCACACGGAGAGGTACCCCCGCTAAGCGCACCCGCACTTGCGGAGGCTCGTGGCCAGGACGTCGATGGCGTCCCGGCCGGGTTCGGTGTCCGAGTCGTTGGACATGAACGCGAACACCAGCACCCGGCCGTCCTGGTCGAGGACCAGGCCGGCCAGGGTGTTCACGCCGGTCAGCGTGCCCGTCTTCGCCCGCACCCAGCCGCGGCCCGCCTGGGACCCCGGCGTGTCGAACCGCTTGTCGGCGAGCGTGCCGGAGCCGCCCGCGACCGGGAGGCCCGCCAGCACCGGGCGCAGCTTCCCGGTGTTCGGGTTCTTGCCCTCCGGGGCCGCCGCGGCCGCCAGCAGCTGGGTCAGCAGCCGCGCCGGGATGCGGTTGAGCGACGAGATGCCGCTGCCGTCGGAGAGCTCGACGCCCGAAACGTCGAACCCGTGGTCCTTCAGCACCTTGATGGTCGCCTTCGCGCCGCCCGCGTAGCTCGCTTCCTCGCCGTTCGCCAGCGCCACCTGCCGGGCGATCGCCTCGGCGAGGACGTCGTCCGACAGCACCATCAGGTCGGACACCAGCTCGGTCAGCGGGGCCGACTTGACCTCGCCGAGCACCTTCGCGTCCTTCGAGGCGGTCGCCTGGCCGGCCGCCGACGCGCCCAGTTTCGACGCGATCGACGAGGCCAGCGCGCTGCCCGCGTTCGCCGTGCGCTGCGAGCCGTTGTCCTTGGGGCTGATCCGGCCGCCGTCGGCCATCACGGGCGCCATCTGCGTCGCGTACGTCGACGGCGCGTCGCCCGCTTCCCAGCCCGGCGCGGTCGTGGCGCCCTTGAACAGGGTCAGGTCGACCTGCACCTTCTTGACGCCGGGCGCCGCCTTCTTGACCTGCGCGACGAGGTCGTCGACGTGCGCGGCACCCGGGTACAGCGGCGAGTCCGTGCCCAGCGGCAGGTTGGTGATCGTCGTGTCACCGCCGCCGACCAGGACGACCGTGCCCGGGTCGGCGCCCTGGACGATCTTGGTCGACAGCCGGAGGTTGTGGTCCAGCGACAGCAGCGCGGCCGCCGACGTCAGCACCTTCGTCGTCGACGCGGGCGTCACCGGCGTCGACGAGCCGCGGTCCCACAGCACGGTGCCGGTCACCGGGTCGATCACGCTGCCGGTGAGCTGGCCGAGCGCGCCGTTGCCGGCCGCCGAAGCCAGCGCGGACTTGACGCCGTTCGCGGTCGGCGCCTGCCCGGCGTTGTCCGGCCCCTGCAGCTGGCGCGTGGCCGCGACCGGCTCGGGGCTGTCGCCCTTCGGCGCGTTCGGCGCCCACGGCAGGCCCAGCCGGTTCGACACCTTCGGCATCGCCGCGGCGACCCCGCCCCCGGCCAGCACCAGCAGGACGACCACGACGAGCGCGATCAGCTTGCCCTTGCGCCGCTTCTTCGGCGGCTCCTCGGCGGCGGCCGCCCCGGCGGCGGGCGGCGGCTCGGACGGCGGCTGCTGCTCGGGCCGCGGTGGCTCGTTCCGCGGCTGCGGCTGCTGCTGGAAGGCGGCGGGGAACTGCGTGGGCCGCTCGATCCCGACGGTCGCCTCGGCGTCGAACCGCTGCCCGTCCGGCTCGATCCGCTGCGGCCGGGCCAGGGAGCCGGCGGACGCCGACGGGACGACCCCGCGCGGCGGCTCCGGCGGCAGGCCCGGCCGCCGGTCACCCGGTTCGGCCGGGCGGTCACCGCCGCGGTTTTCCTGCAGCTCGATGCGCTGGGCCCAGGGCTGCTGGGGCTCTTCCGGCCGTTGCGGCTCTTCACGGCGCTGGGTTTCGGCGCGCTTCAGCTGCTCTTCGCGGCGTTGCTGCTCCTCCCGCCACAGCTGCAGTTCCTCACGCCACTGCTGCTGCGGCTCTTCCCGCGGCTCCTCGCGGTGTCCCTGCTGCTCAGCGGGCCAGACGTTGCGCTCGACCGGCACGACCGGCGCCTGCTCCGGCTGCTTCACCTCGATGAACTGGGTGCTCTCCGCGGGCGGCTGCTCGGCCCGGATGTACTCGGTCCCCGCTTCGGCCGGTCGCTTCGGTTCCCGGCTGCCGAGCCGGTCGGCGAGGTCCTGCTTGGCCGGGGGCGGCGGGGGCGGTGGCTCCTCCGCCGGCACGTTGAGCCCGGGGACCGGTTCGGGCGCGACGTTCGGCGCGAACCAGGACCCCTTCGGTGCCTCGCTGCCTGTGACCTTGGGCACGCCGGACTCCCCCGGCGGGCTCGCGGGCGGGTCGGGCAGGGACATCGGGGTGGTCTTCCGCGCGCCCGACGACGAGCGGTCTTCGTCCGACGAAGGCCACATCGGCTGGTCGTTTTCCGGCACCCACCACTCCTTCTCACCTGCCCCGGAAGGGGCCAAGGTCACATGCCGCGTGGCCGACATCGATGCGGACCCGCGGCAGGCCGTAGTCCACACTAGGAGACGTCAAGACAGTCATGAAGGTTGCCGCCCGCGTCGGGCGGGCACGCCCGGATCTATAAAGAAGCAGCGAGGACGCCGTGGAGTTCGACGTCACGATCGAAATCCCCAAAGGGGAGCGCAACAAGTACGAGGTCGACCACAAGACCGGCCGCATCAAGCTGGACCGGACCCTGTTCACGGCCACGCAGTACCCGGCCGACTACGGCTTCATCGACGACACCCTCGGCCAGGACGGCGACCCGCTCGACGTGCTCGTCCTCGTCCAGGAGCCGACCTTCCCGGGCTGCCTGATCCGCTGCCGCGCGATCGGCATGTTCCGGATGACCGACGAGAAGGGCCCGGACGACAAGGTCCTAGCCGTCCCGACGAACGACCCGCGCCTCGAGCACCTGCGCGACATCCACCACCTGAACGAGTTCCACAAGCTGGAGATCCAGCACTTCTTCGAGGTCTACAAGGACCTCGAGCCCGGCAAGAGTGTCGAAGGCTCGTCCTGGGTCGGCCGAACCGAGGCCGAGGCCGAGATCGCCCGCTCGTACGAGCGCGAGACCGACCGCCTGGCCAAGGAAGAGGCCAACGGCGGCCACTGAGTCCGCGGAAAGGCCCCCTCGGGAGATCCCGAGGGGGCCTTTCCATTCCCCGGTCAGTGCGCCATGGCCAGTGCGGGCGCCTCCCCGGCCTCCGCGCGCTGCTCCATCGCCGACTTGTCCGAGAGCGGCTTCTCCTTGAGGAACCACACCAGGGCGAACCCGACGGTCAGCACGATCCCGCCGACCAGGAACACCGTGCTCATCGACTCGGCGAAGCCCTGCAGGATCGGCCGGGCCAGCGTCGGGTCGAGCGAGGACAGGAACGACGTGTCGTTGACGTCCAGTGCGCCGCTCTTCAGCTGCTGCGCGAACGCCGGGTTCTGGGCCAGCGCCGAGACGTAGGCCGGGCTGGTCATCGCCGAGCGGACGGCGTTCGCGATCCGGTCGCCGACCGTGCCGAACAGGATCGACAGGAACACCGCGGTGCCCGCCGTGCCGCCGATCTGCCGGAAGAACGTCGCCGCCGAGGTGGCGACGCCGATGTCCTGCGGGCGGACGTCGTTGGTCGCGGCCAGCACCAGCGTCTGCATCGAGGCGCCGAGGCCGAGGCCGATCACGAAGGCGATCACCATGACCAGCGCCAGCGAGCTGTCGACGGTGATCGTCGAGAGCGCGAACAGCGCCGCCGCCATCAGGCCGATCCCGGCCACGGCGAACATCTTGTAGCGCCCGGTCTTCGAGATGATCCGGCCGCTGGTCATGCTCGCGGACATGATGCCCAGCGTCAGCGGCAGCATCTGCAGGCCGGCCTGGGTCGGCGTCGCGCCCTTGACGATCTGCAGGTACAGCGGCAGCGACATCATCGCGCCGAACATCCCGGCGCCCTGCACCACGGTGACCAGCGTGGACATCCGGAACACCGGCCGCTTGAACAGGCGCAGCGGCAGCAGGGCAGCGTCGCCCATCCGGCGTTCGATCCACACGAAGGCGGTCACGCCCAGCGCGCCGACGACGTACATCGCGATCGAAGCGGCGGAGCCCCAGCCCCACTCGCGGCCCTGCTCGGCGACGATCAGCAGCGGCACCAGGCCGGTGGCCAGCGCGACGGCACCCCAGTAGTCGACCTTCTGGTCCACGCGGGTGTGCGGGAGGTTCAGCACCTTGGTGACGACGACCAGCGCGGCCAGCGCGATCGGGACGTTGACGAGGAAGACCCAGCGCCAGCCGGTGATGCCCGCGAAGGTGTCGATGCCGGCGAAGAAGCCGCCGACGACCGGGCCGGCGACGCTCGAGATGCCGAACACCGCCATGAAGTAGCCCTGGTACTTGCTGCGCTCACGCGGCGCGGTGATGTCGGTGATGATCGCCAGCGCCAGTGACATCAGGCCACCGGCGCCGAGCCCCTGGAAGGCGCGGAACGCGGCGAGCTCGTACATCGACGTGGCCATGCCGCTGGCCAGCGAGCCGATCAGGAACAGCGAGATCGCCGTCAGGTACATGGGCTTGCGGCCGTAGAGGTCGGACAGCTTGCCGTACAGCGGCGTCGAGAGCGTCGCGGTGATCAGGTAGGCGGTGGTGGCCCAGGCCTGCAGGGACAGGCCGTGCAGCTCGTCGGCGATGGTGCGCATCGACGAGGAAACGATGGTCTGGTCGAGCGCGGCCAGGAACATGCCGAGCATCAGGCCGGACAGGACGGTGAGGATCTGGCGGTGGGTCAGTTTGCCGTTCGTAGCGGCTGCTCCTTCCGCCGTGGAGGTGTCGCTCATGGTGGTCTCCCTCGGTTCGCGTAGTTGCTTGTACCTCTCAACTACTTGCCTCGACCAAGTATTCCGAGAGAGCTTGTATCGTGCAATCAAATTTTCTGTGAGCCCGGTCTCCCGCCCCGCTTGACGGCCCGCGCGACCACCGTGACCTCGGCGGACGGCACGTCGAGGCCGGTCACGAAGGCGTAGAGGGCGGCGAGGTCGCGGCACCAGACGGCGGCCATCAGGTTGGTGACGCCGGTCGTGGCGAGGGTGCCGTGGACCATCGGGTGGCGCGCCAGGGCCCGCCCCACCTCGTCGAGCCGCCCCGGCGGCACGGTCATCCAGACGTTCGCGTCGACCGCCAGGCCCAGCGCCGCGACGTCGACGTTCGCGTAGGTGCGGATGCGGCCGGCCGCGGCGAGCCGGTCGAGGCGCCGTCGGACGGTGGATTCCGGCGCCTCCGCGGCCAGCTCGGCCGGTCCGAGCCGGGCGTCGGCGGCCAGCCGGTCCAGGAGCCGCCGGTCGAGGTCGTCGAGCGGGACGTCGTCGCCGGGCGGCGGCGGGGCCAGCGCGGCGGCTTCGGCGCCGGTGAGCAGGCCGGTGCGCCACTCGGTGGCGTCGGAGAAGACGTGGAGGATCGAGTGCGCGCGCAGCTCCGTGACCGCGGAGGTCGACGGCAGGGCGTCGTGCACCAGGCGGCCGTCGAGCCCGCCGAGCGCGACGGCGCTGATCTCCTCGCCGCCCGCGAGGATGTCGACGAACAGGACGTCGGCCCGCTTGGCCAGGCCGTCGGCGATCGCCGGGGTCCGGCCGCGGAGGACCTTGACCCGCAGCAGCATCGCGCCGCGCAGGCCGTGCGCGGGGTCGGGGACGCAGACGACCTTCAGCCGTCCGTCGGCGCGCAGCCGGGAGATGACGCGCGTGACCGTGCGCGGCGAGAGGTCGAGCACCTCGGCGATCCGGCCGGGTCCGGCACGGCCGTCGATCTGGAGGGCCGAGACGACGCGCTGTTCGATTTCGGTCAGAAGTCGCATGGTCGAGTCCGATTCCGCTGAGGTTCGGCCACTGCAATACCCGTGGCCGTCGTCCGAGCGTAATCGTGGCCGCATGCTGAAATCCGTGATCGACCTCGTGGAAACCCTGGCCACCGGCGTGCGCGCACCCGAACACCCGCCCGCCTCCTTCGCCGAGCTGGCCGCCGCCTTCGGCGCGATCGACGACCCGCTGGCGGCGGGCCTGCGGGCCGCGTTGACCGAACTCCGCCCCGGCGCGGCGTGGGCGGAGGAGTTCGACGAGCTGCCCGGCGGCGAAGTCTGGGTGGTGGACGCGCTCGACGGCGCCGTCCAGCTCCTCCAGGGCCTGCCGCAGTACTGCCTCACCGTCACCCTGGTCCGCGACGGCGAGCCCGAGCTCGCGGTGCTGCATTCCCCGCGGCTGGGCGAGACCTACGCGGCGAAGCGAGGCGAAGGCGCGCGCCGGAACGGGAAGCCCGTCGCGCCGTCACGCAAGACGTCGCTGGCGGCCGTGGTCGCGGCGACCAGCCAGCCGCCGTTCGTCGCGAAGCAGCCAGGCGTGGCCGAAGCCGCCGGCCGGTCGCTGACCGCCGTGCTGGAGGAGGTCGCGGCCGTGCGGAACCTCGGGCCGACGTCGTGGCAGGTCGCCGACGTCGCCGCGGGGCGGCTGGACCTGTTCTGGCAGTTCGGCCGTGACGCGACGAACCTCGCCGGCGCGGCGCTGGTCGCGCGCGAGGCCGGCGCGGTGGTCACCACCGCCGACGGCGCCCCGTGGACGCCGTCGGCCGGCAGCTTCCTCGCCGCCGCGCCCGGCCTGCACGCGCCGGCGGCGAAAATCCTGCGTCAGGCCGAGTAGCCCGGGATCGGGAACGGCGCCAGGAACTCGCGGATCTCCGCCGCGATCGCGTCCAAAGTGGACTCGTTCGCCGCGGCCGCCGCGGTGATCGTGCGGTCGATCCAGTCGGCCACCTGGACCTGGTGCTCCGGCCGCAGGCCACGGGTGGTGATCGCGGACGTGCCGAGCCGGATGCCGGACGGGTCGAACGGCTTGCGCGGGTCGAACGGGACCGTGTTGTAGTTCAGCTCGATGCCCGCGCGGTCCAGCGCCTTCGCCGCCGGCTTGCCCGCGACCGCCTTGTTCGTCAGGTCGATCAGCAGCAGGTGGTTGTCCGTGCCGCCGGAGACGAGGTCGTACCCCTTCGCCAGCAAGGCGTCCGCCAGCGCGCGGGCGTTGGCGACGATCGTGTGCGCGTACTCGCGGAACGACGGCTGCTGCGCCTCGCCGAGGGCGACCGCGATGGCCGCCGTCGTGTGGTCGTGCGGGCCGCCCTGCAGGCCCGGGAACACCGCCTTGTCGACGGCTTTCGCGTGCTCGGCGTCGGACAGGATCATCGCGCCGCGCGGGCCGCGCAGCGTCTTGTGCGTGGTCGTCGTGACGACCTGCGCGTGCCCGACCGGCGACGGGTGCGCGCCGCCCGCGACGAGGCCGGCGATGTGCGCGATGTCGGCGACGAGCACCGCGCCGACCTCCGCGGCGATCTCGGCGAACGCCGGGAAGTCGATCGTGCGCGGGATCGCCGTGCCACCGCAGAAGATCAGCTTCGGGCGGTGCTCGCGGGCCAGGTCGCGGACCTGGTCGAGGTCGACGCGGCCGGTCTCCTTGGCGACGCCGTAGCGCACCGGGGTGAACCACTTGCCGGTCGCGGACACGCCCCAGCCGTGGGTCAGGTGGCCGCCGTCCGGCAGCGCCATGCCCAGCACGGTGTCGCCGGGCTCGGCGAACGCGAGGTAGACCGCGAGGTTCGCCGGCGAGCCGGAGTACGGCTGGACGTTCGCGTGGTCGGCGCCGAACACGGCCTTCGCCCGGTCGATGGCGAGCTGCTCGACCTGGTCGATGAACTGCTGGCCCTCGTAGTACCGCTTGCCCGCGTAGCCCTCGGAGTACTTGTTGGTGAGCACGCTGCCGGTCGCCTCGAGGACGGCCTGCGAGACGTAGTTCTCCGAGGCGATCAGGCGGATCTTGTCGTGCTGGCGCTTCGCTTCGGCCTCGACCAGTCCGGCGATCTGCGGGTCGGCGGCGGTGAGCGCGTTCAGTGCTGGCTGGTGTGTCATGGCGTACTCCGGCTCTGGAGTGGCCTTCACCCAGGCGCGCGGTGCCGGCCTCGTCGTCGCTTCCCGGTGGTGCTCCACCTCGATGGCGCCAGTCGCTGCTGCGGGGAAGAGCCTAGTCCACCCCGCCAGTGCTCCGGCGGTGCTCGGCGCACCACTTGCGGGTGCAGCCCGACGTCCGGTCGCAGAACGGCTTCGCGCAGGTGGCGCAGCGCTTCACCCGGCGCCAGCCGCCGACCGTGACGAGTTCGGCCAGCCCGGCCGCCCCCGCGGCCAGCTCGCCGGTGCCCGCGTACGGCGTCACGTAGACGATCCGCCACACCGTCCCGGTCGCGACGAGCCGCGGCCGCGCTCCCGCCTCGGCCAGCACGGCGTTGAGGCGGCGCGCGGCCGCGGCTTCCTCGGGCAGCTGGGCGACGATCCCGCACAGCTGCGGATTTCCGTGGCGCAGCAACCGTTCCGCGACCCCGAGCTCGGGGTCCAGCGCGTGGAACGGCGGCACCACCGCGTGCTTGCGCACGTCAGTCCACGACCACGACGCCCATGGAGCGCGCCGTGCCCGCGATCGTGCGCATCGCCGCTTCGACGTCGGAGGTGTTCAGGTCCGGCAGCTTGCGCGTGGCGATCTCCCGCAGCTGGCCGGTCGTGAGCTTGCCGGCGACCTCGTGCCCCGGCCGCGCGGAACCCTTGTCCCCCAACGCCTTCTTGATGAGGAACGCCGTCGGCGGCGTCTTGAGCCGCAGCGCGAACGAGCGGTCCTCGAACACCGAGACGACGACCGGCACGATGTCGCCGCGCTGGGCCGCCGTCGAAGCGTCGTAGGCCTTCTTGACCTCGACGAGGTTGACCCCGGTCTGCCCCAGCATCTTGCCGAGGTCGACGACCGGGGCGTTGCCCGCGGCGAGTTCGAGGGTGACCTGGTGGGTGAGTTTCTTCGGAGCCATGCCCCGAAGCTAGGGTCTCCAGCTACTGGAGAGTCAACGTCAATCGATCGGCTTGGTGCCGGCCCGGTGCCGGCGGGCCAGCTCCTGGTAGATCGCTGCGTTGTGCTCGACCCACATGCGCGCGGAGTCGGTCAGCGGCACGAACTTCTTCGCCGGGCTGCCCATCGCGATGACCTCGTCCGGCACCTCCGTCGCCGGCGTGACGGTGGCCCCGGCCGCGACCAGCGCCCGCGCGCCGATCTTCGCCTTGTCGAGCACCGTCGAGCCGTTGCCGATCAGCGCCTGCTCCCCGATCGTGCAGTCGTGCACCAGGCACTGGTGGCCCACGGTGACGTTCTTGCCGACCTCGCAGACGCCGTCGTTGACGTGGATCACCGAGTTGTCCTGGATGTTGGCACCCTCGCGGATGACGATCCGGCCGAAGTCGGCCCGGATCACCGCGCCGAACCAGATCGAGGCGTCCTTCTCGACGACGACGTCGCCGATCAGGGTGGCGGTGGGGGCGATCCAGGCGTCCGGGTGGACCTGCGGGCTGAGCCCTTCGAACGAGAACAGAGGCATGCCCCGCACCTTAACCGCGAGGGCCTCCTTCCCCGGGTCCACGGGGAAGGAGGCCATTCGCGAGCCGCGTACCTGGCCGCTGGGGGTCAGCCGGTGATCGCGGCGTTGATGATGATGTCCACGGCCTGGTCGTTGCGGGTCGTCTGCGGCACGATCTGGGTGTCGCGCGGGTAGAAGCCCGGGCTGCTGCCCTTCGGGTACATCTCGAAGGTGAAGCTCCAGATCTTGTGCTGCGCCCACATCCAGTCGTTGACGCTGCCGTCGGTGATGTAGAGGTCGCTGGACTGCTGCGGCGTGTAGCCGTTGGTCGCGGCCATCTGCCTGCCGAGCGACTGGAACTTCTGCGCCTCGGCCGCGGTCAGGCCCGGCGCGGTGTCGGCGTAGGTGTAGCCGAACGGCCAGAGCACCAGCTCGGAGTAGGTGTGGAAGTCGATGTGCGTCTTGATCTGCTGGACGCCGCCGACCACCCGCGAGTTCACCCAGTTCGAGACGGCGCGGGTCTCGGGCGCGGAGAACGCCGCCGTGCCGCGGTAGGTCTCGCTCGACGTCGAGCCCGACGAGCCGCCGCAGCAGCCCCACTTGTAGCCCCAGTTGCGGTTGGTGTCGGTGCCGGGGCCCTGGCGGTTCTTGCGCCAGCTGTGGAACGTGCCGCCGGAGATGTCGTACTCGGAGCCGTCCGGGTTGACGCTGGGGACGACCCAGATCTCGGCGCTGTCGACGAGCCGCTTGATCGCGGGGTCGGTGGCGTACCCGCTGGTCAGGCGCTGCACGACGCGGAGGCACATCTCGGTGGTGAGGTGCTCGCGCGCATGCTGGTTGCAGGTGAAGAGGACTTCGGGCTCGTTCTCGTCGGTGCCGGCGTTGTCGCTGATCTTGAGCACCGACAGCGCGCGGCCTTCGTAGGAGTTGCCGACGCTGCCGAGCTTCGCGAGCGTGGGGTAGTTCGCGACGGCCTTCTGCAGCTCGGTCTGCGTCTCGGCGTACGTGTGGTAGCCGGTGTAGCCGGCCGGGAAGTCTTCGACGGTCTCGGTGCCCTGGGGCCGGTTCACCTTCCCGAGCGCCTTGACGCCGAAGCCGAGCGCGCGCAGCTGAGCCACCTCGCCGGGGTTGGCGATGATCGTCGTCGTCGCGCCCTCGACGTCGAGGATGTCCGCGCCGGTCCGCGCGACCTCGGTGCGCTGCTGGGCGGTGCCGGTGCCGGTCACTTCGTAGACCTGCGGACCGTCGGGCTGGGCGGCGCCGGCCTGGCCGCCGGCGGTGAGCACCAAGAGGACGGCCGCGGCCGCTGCCATGCACGTTCGTGTGCGCATCACGTCTCCTGCTCTCGGGGGTTCCTCGACCTTGGCCGGAGCCGGACGTATCGCACAATCCGTACCTCTACGGATCTATTGGGTGTTACTGGCCGTAGTTCGCGAAGCAGAGCGCCTCGATGTCGGCACGCAGCGTGGCGAACGGACGCGGGCGCACCCGCTGCTGGACGACCGTGCCCAGCAGGTACGACAGCAGCGCCCGGGCGCGCGCCCGGGGGTCGTCGACGTCGAGCGGGGCGAGGAGCTCGGCGAGCAGCTCGTTGAGCGACGTGAGCATGACGTCGATGGCCTGCGGGTGCTGCGCCCGCCCGGCGGCGATCCAGTACTCGAACCAGAGGAACGCCGCGTTCGGGTTGGCGGCGAAGACGCGCAGGTACTCCTCGAGGACGGCGAAGAGCCGCCGGCGGGGTTCGTCGTGCTTCGCGGCCACCTCGCGCAGCCCCGCCGCGAAGGCGGTGATGTGCGCGGCCATCGCGCGGTCGATGAGGACGTCGATGTCGGCGAAGTAGTAGTGGATCGCGCTCTTGGTGAGCGGTCCGGCGTCGGCGATGGCCCGGACGGTGCACCCGGCGAGCCCGTCGCGGGCGAGCACCACGCGTGCGGCTTCGACGATCTGTTCCTGCTTGGCCAGCTGGTTGGGAGAGAGCCGGTCGCTGCGACCGGGGACTGCGCTCACGGTGATTCTCGTTACCTTCTTTCCGGACGACAGGCCCGAATCCTAGGGCAGACGTCCCGCGGATGACCTTCGGGTGAAAAACCGGATTGGCCACCCCGGTCCGCGCGGCGGACAATGCGCGGCATGGTGATCTCAGGGGACAAGGGGCTCAGCCCGGCTGCGCGCAGCCAGCTGGAGAAGGAAATCGCGAACTTGCGCGCCCAACGACAGGCCCTCGCGCCGCAACCCGGCGAGCAGGAGCGCACCGGCGACGCGGCGGACCAGGCGGACGTGATCGACCGCGCCGAAGCGGCCGCCCGCCTCGACCGCCAGATCGCCGACCTGGCCGCGAAGATGGAACACGGCGGCTACGGCAACGCCCAGCTCCCGGACGGCACAACGGTAACCCTCCGCTTCTCGGACGGCGACGAGGAGACCTTCCAGGTCGTCACCGTCCCCGGCGAGGACGCCGACGCGATCACCTCGGACAGCCCCCTGGGCCTGGCCCTGGTCGGCGCCAAAGCGGGCGACGAGATCACCTACCGGACTCCCCGCGGCGACGCCAAGGCAACGGTGGTGAAGCTGGCCCCGCCGAAGTAGCACCCGGCTTTCGAAGGCCCCCGGCCACAAGCCGGGGGCCTTCGCCATCTCCAACTTGACCCGTAAGGGTGGTTCTGCCAAACAATTTCCGACGCCTGCCCACCCGACGCAACCACGACGGGGGGCCGGGGGGCGGAGCCCGCCGGGCGGGGTGCGGGGCGGAGCCCGCAAGACACGCGAGACAAGAAAAGGCCCCTGCCCTCAAGGGGCAGGGGCCTTCAACCTTGTCGAGCCGCCTGGGGGAATCGAACCCCCGACCTATTCATTACGAGCGGAATTCGCCGCTTGTTGACCTTGGTCGCAGGACTCTGACCTGCACGTTCACGGTCCTTGACCGTCCGTGTACGTCCGGGGTTAGTCACCCGGATTGTCACCCAGTTAGACACCCACCCCAAGCCCAAAGAGGCTGGAACACCGGTAGCCGGAGACCGCCTCCACTGCCCTGTGTTTCAGCCTCTTTTCGCTGGTCAGAGACTAGAGACATAGTAGTAGAGTGGGCGAAAAGCCGTCACCGAAGGTGTCACTCACCTGTCACACCTAAACCCGCAGGCCAGAGGGGCTGGAGTGACAGAGTGACGGGTGTGACAGTCTCGACACCCCATAGGTGTCACTCGGCCACAAACTGCCGCCGAAAACCGGCCCTGAGAGGGCTGGTGCCAGACGCGCGACTCCCGACACACCAGCGTTGTCGCGTTTGACCGCTTGCGGCCGTCTCAGGTCTCACGATTCGGGCCGTTGCTGGCGCTGAGCACGCCAGCAACGGCCCTAAAGACGCATGGACTCGGGCGCGGGGCCGCTTAGGCAACCTAGCGCGCGAGATGCAGCCAGAGCGCCACCAAGGAGACCCTCACCGCTACTTCGCCGGTCGGTACTGCGGATCGTCCGGGTCGTGCGACACCGCGTCCTGCCAGCCTCGCGGAACATTCGTCGGGTACCACAGTGACTTATCACCCAGTCGTCGGTTGAGCATCGGGAAGGACACGCCCGCCCCACCCTCGCCGGGGTCCAGGCTTTCACCCTCTTCGATCAGGTGTTCCAGCGACAGCCGCACGAAGGTCGCGTACCGCCACAGGTCTTGTGCCACAAGCTTGCTGTGCTCCTGTCGACCCTCTGGATTGGTCTCGCTCTTCTGGTGCTCACTGCGCGCCGCAGTGAGCACCAGGTGCACAAGTCTGCGGTACTGCTCGGTGGCTCTGACGTCACGGAGGCCCGGCAAATCGGCGAACCCGCCGAATCGAAGCCCCTCCACGGCGCTCTCGGTCTCGCAGGGCGTTTCGCCGACAGTTCGCGGCCCGCCCAGCGCGAAACTTACCGTGTCAAACACGTTCGGCACCCGGTTCATCAACGGCAGCAGACTGGCGATCCGCACCAGCAACCGGGTGGCGCTGTCCTGTTGTCGTTCCCGCTGGCGCGCCTTCTCCGTGTACATCCGCTCGTCTGTGAGGCGCCGGTCGGCAGCCTTCCGTTCAGCCTCTAGCCGCGCTTCTGCATCTGCCTGGTCCTGCTGCGCTCGCCGACTGTCGTAGTCCCGTTGCTCCTGGATGCGCCTGTCAGCGTCCTTTCGGTCTCGCCTGGTGGTGATCACGCTGTACAGGAGCGTGGCCACCGTCGACGCAGCCAGGGCGACAGTCGCCCAACCAGTGAGCGGATCGCCTGCTTCCATTCGGATATCCTCCGGATCGCTGCAAGTATGAATCGGGGTCGGTACAGTCGCCGACAACCTAAGCTCCGGCACACCGCCACGGTCGCCCGACACGCAGGCCGAGAGGAGAATGCTGAGTAAGCTTCGCCGAACTACCGCTCACTTATCGGCTTTGCGGGTCCTCTGGTGCCCAGCTTGCCACCGTGCGGGCCGCATCACTCAACATCCTGATTCCTCGATTAGCAGGCCGCAAGGAACGTCGAAGAACCGTGCTAATGTTCTCGACACTCGCAATCAACTGCGAAACATCGTCCAGCTGATCAGCAATTGTCGCAACTTCCCGCAGGTCCCTCGTTCCACTATCCAGCTGCGCGCGGAACTGCGCCATGATTCGTTCATCTTGCTCAGAGTTCACGATTGAACGATAACGCTTGAAAATTTGGTCAGCTTGAAGCACGAAGCGTTGCGCTTCGCTGGCTGATTCCACAAACTCCGCCGTGGGACCCTCAATAGACTTTGCCATATTAATAATTGTCGATTTGTACAGGTTTGGATTATTACCCGCCCTCTTCGCCTGATCTCCAAACTGCGCCAACAGACCCGCGAGGGTAGTGAAGTCAGTAACAGCTCGCTGCACCGATTCCTCAACCAAAGGCATCAGCGGCTCGAACTCTTCTGCAATTTCAATGAGTCCGGGAGACTCTTCCGCGCCTTCAAGTTGAGCAACACGGGAGCCCGAAGCGTCATACCCGCTCGCCTGAAGTTCATTTTCCAAGATCGCCGGTAGCTGCTCCTCTACTCTCCGTTCAGCTTCAATCAACTTTCGAGCAAGCCTGCGCACCCCGGAAATCCAGGCCTCACCACCTCGCCCGCTAGGCCAGATGTCCTCAAACGACTCGTAGTTTGATTTCGCAATAATCCGCACCACCTCATCTTCATGGTCGATGCGAATTTTGTCTTTCCCGGAAATGATAATAGGCAGAATTAAGCCATCAATTCCACGAGCCTGGCAAAGCTGATAGAAAGCCAACAGCTCTTTTCTGCATGCTTCACTCTTGAAGTAATTGGGGGTTACAAGAGGAATGAAGAATACGGTTCTACTGATGCCATACCCGAGAGCGTTCTCCCAGCTCTCACCCCAGCCAATGCTCTCAGTGTCTTGGAAAATCTTGAGCTGATCACCTGTCTCAAGTGCATACATGCCAATCAGATCCTCTCGGATCTCACTCAGCTTGCCTTTGGTCGAGACGTCATCGTCTCGGACATAACTCCAGAAACCAGAGGTCCATTCTTCATTTAGCTCAGACATGCGCACTCCTAGGCGGTATGCCGCCGCAGAGTCGGCGGTTAGCTAGTAAGAACGCTCTTCGCAGCAACTCTGTTACAACACAACACTCAGCCGTGTTCGACAGCGTTGGTTGGTCGCTCGCCCCGCAAGAATGCGGCTACCTGCTCGGCTGCGACCTCGTAGCACAGCCGGTTGGTTCCAGGAACAGTGCGAGCGGAGTGAGGACTAATCACTGCTCCCTCCTGCCTCCATAGTGGGTGATCGTTCGGAAGGGGCTCCGGATCGGTCACGTCGAGCGCCGCCCGCAAGCGTCCCGAAACCAGCTCGGCGAGCAACGCGTCCGTGTCGACGATCTGACCGCGGCCAGCGTTGACCAGGAGCGCGTTGTCGTCCATCAACTTCAAGAACCGTGGACCGACCAGCCCTCGCGTCTTCTCGGTCAACGGAGCCGTGATCACCACGATGGCGTGGCCCGACACAACTTCAGGCAACACGTCTGCACCGAGGACACCATCTCGGCCTCTCGACGCGACGAGCGTGGAATCCACCCCAAACACTTCGAGCCGTCGGGCGACCTCGCCGCCGATTGCGCCGGCAAGGGGACCGGCCGGCCGTCGAAGGCGCTCACGCTCGCGCAGGCCGAAGCCGTACTCACCGCGGCGGAGTCGTCGCCGATGCGCGCCTACATCGTGGTGTCGCTGCTGACCGGCGCACGAACCGAGGAGATGCGGCCGCTGACGTGGGATCACGTGGACCTGGTCGGCAAGCCGGACGCATCGCCGGCGATCCCGCCGAACGTCAAGGTGTGGCGTTCGGTCCGCGCCAAGGGCGAGACGAAGACGCGGAAGTCCCGGCGCACGCTGGCGCTGCCTGAGCGGGCCGTGAGGGCGCTGGAGGACCACCGGGTGGCCCAGCAGGCGGTGAAGGCCGTCGCGGGCGACGGCTGGCGCGAACAGGGCTTGGTCTTCGCGACCAACGTCGGCACCGAGCGGGACGTCAACAACGTCCGGCGGGACTTCCGCCGGGTGATCAAGGCGGCTGGGCTCAAGCCGACGCAGTGGACGCCCCGGGAGTTGCGGCACAGCTTCGTCTCGATCCTCTCGGACGGTGGGATGCCGATCGAGGAGATCTCGCGGTTGGTCGGGCACAGCAGCACGGCCGTGACGGAGCTGGTCTACCGGAAGCAGATCCGGCCGGTGGTCGAGTCGGGGGGCGGTCGCGATGGACCGGCTTTTCCCCGCGACGGTAGAACCTGCGGAAGTTCCCACCGGCCCGGCGTCTTAGTCACCCACTCAACGAGCCAGGCCCCACTGAGCTGCCGGTGGGGCCTGGCAGTCAGCCTGCCAAGCTCGGCTACTGCTCAAACTCTCACCATCGGTCAACTCTAGGGCCTGTATCGAAGTAGGTCAGAGCCATTCGTTGATGGCGGCGATGTGGACTGTGGCTTCGTAGCGGACGGCGAGTTTGTCGTAGCGGGTGGCCACCCCGCGGTGGCGTTTGAGCCGGTTGATGCCGCATTCCACGACGTGCCGCTGTTTGTAGATTTCGGGGTCGAAGGCTGGTGGCCGGCCGCCCATCGACCCCTTGGCCTTGCGGTGCGCGTCCTGATCAGCCTTGCTCGGGATAGTCGCTTTGATTCCACGATCGCGCAGGTGAGCCGGTTGGCCTTCGAGGTATAGGCCTTGTCCGCCAGCACCCGATCAGGACGCGTCCGCGGCCGGCCAACGCCCGGACGGGGCACCCGGATCCCGGCCAGGACCGGAATGAACTGCGGGCTATCGCCACGCTGCCCGGCGGTCAGCACGATCGACAACGGCTTCTGCCCCTGCTCACACCCCAGATGCAGCTTCGTGGTCCACCCGCCCCGCGACCGGCCCAACGCGTGATCTTCCGGCTCGACGGTGGTCCCGCCGGGCGGCTCAGCTTGCAGATCGCCCTTTTCCGCGCACCCGCGGCATGCTGATGCGCCCGCGCGATCGTGGAGTCCACGCTGACATCCCAGGTGATCCGCCCGGCCGCCTCGGCCAGGGCCTGCAACGCGGTCAGGATCTGCTGCCAGACACCCGCGCGTTGCCAGCGGCGGAACAGTCCATAAGCCGCTGCCCAGGATCCATACCCGACCGGCATGTCCCGCCACGGCGCACCGGTGCGCACCCGCCACCGGATCCCATCGACCAACTGCCGCTTACTCCACAACGACGGCCGACCCGGCCGCGACGGCGCAGGCAGCAATGGCTCCAGTGCCGCCCACTGCTCGTCGGTCAGGTCAAACCGCCCCGCCACCGCTAAGGTGTCCACGAGGTCTCCGGTGTTCAGGTTCTTCTTGGTCGACGAACCACCTACCGGAGACCTCACCTATTTCGACCACCGACACGCCCAGCAGCACCAACTCCAGCTCAACCAGCTCGAGACGACTTCGATACAGGCCCTAAGCGCCCTGTCGCCGACTGCTGACGACGTTCAGCAGGCACAATCCCTTACCGAACGCTCGCAAGCCGACCGGCACCAGACATGTTGACTCGCCAGCGAGCCATTTCGACACTACAGCCGAACTCATCGGCGATCTGGTCAATCGACCGCCCGCGGCGCACCATCCCCCGGGCGGCTTTTCCAGGAATCAACAGAGCGCCCGCGAGGTGATTAGCTTCATCTTCGATCGTGCCGTTCCAGTGTCGACACCCTCGGCTATCGATCACAGGCGACGGCGGATGCAGCAACAACCCGTGAGCAAGCTCGTGAGCAAGATTGCTCGCCTGACGACCCGGCGCGTGGGCGTCGTTGTGCACGATCATGCGGCGTGCATCCGCGAAGACGGTAACTGCGGAGAGGGCATTGGCCTCCGCACCCAGCAGAAGATCTACGGCCTCGGCAAGCCCTTCGACTTCCCCCGCCATCAGACGAAGTTGACTCAACGTAATGACAGGTATCTCTAAGTGAGCAGCAAGAAGGTCCAACGGAAGCCGACGGAACGGCCCTAAGCCGAGTTCATCGCGCACCTCAAGAGCGAGCTGTTCCGCTTCGGTTTTGAAGCCCTTCCGAAGCGTCACCCGACTCACGCCCCTCGAAGGACCTGATAGGTAGCCTTAACAACCTTCTCCATCGCGTCCGCCGCCTCTGGAGTGAGGTTCCGGTCAGCTCGCAGGTACGTGGAGATCACCGCTACCGAGTCACCCTCCGGCTTCCCGTGGACTCGCACCACGAAGTCATCGGCACGTAGGCCGGCCCAGTCGACCAAGGCAGCGAGACTGTCGACGTCGGGCCGCTTGCCCTGCGCGAGCCGCGTCAGCGTCGACTGACTCACCTTCGCCTGCTCGGCGACGTTCTTCCACATCAACCCGCGCGCCTCACGTTGACCGTCAAGAGCGGCGAAGAAGGCCCCTGCGTCGAACCACCCGCGGTCGGCCATTCGATTCCTTTCATGGGTGACGTCCAGTTGCACACCTCAAAATGACCTGCTAGCGTTCCGTTTCGACGGTAGACGACCAGTTTCTGGACTGCAACCGCCGTCTGCGTGATGTCAGTCAACTAGCAAGAGGGAGTGTGCCATGACCAGCAAGTCATCGAGCGGCGGGAAGCGCGGCCGCAGCGCCTCGACCGGCCGTTTCGTGAAGCAGTCGACCGTCCGCCGCAACCCGGGCGGCACAGTCAACGAAAGCACCAAGAAGAAGAGCAAGTAGGACGTCGAACCTCCCCCAGTTCGACGGTCGGCATTAGCAAGAAGGTAGGCCCCGACCATGCATTACGACTTGAAGTTCCTTCCGGCCGGCTCGGTGATCGTGGTGAGCCTCAACCACGGCGTCAACCTCCACCTGATGGATGACGCGAACTTCCGCCGATACCGTTCCGGCCAGCAGGCAAGGACGGCTTTCTCGGGCATCCCCCGCGAGACGCCGTTCAAGCTGCCCGTTCCCCACGCGGGGACGTGGCACCTCGTGGCCACGATGTCCGGCCTCCGAGGCTCGGCTCGCATCGGTGTCCAGGTCCTTAAGCCCAGCAACGTCTAGTTGCGAGTCCGACCTGAAGTGGGCCCGGCCGCGAGGGCTCATCTTCCCCCTCGACGGGTGAACCTGCGGAACTTTCTTCGCCCACCAACCAGGCGTCTTAGTCACCCACTTAGTCACCCACCAGACAAGTCAGGCCCCATCCGATGTGCTTCGGATGGGGCCTGACCTGCGGAGCCGCCTAGGGGAATCGAACCCCTGACCTATTCATTACGAGTGAATCGCTCTGGCCGACTGAGCTAAGGCGGCATGTCTCCGGCTCGCGCTGGCGACGTCAGCAAGTGTAGCGGAAGCTCGTGCCGTCACTTTCCGGGGGGACTCTCGTTAGGGCCCTATGACGTCGGTCTCACTCCCCGGTCGACCTATCTGGAGGCTCTGGCACATGCGGCGAAGACTGCCCCGTTCGGTGGCCCTGCCGGCGGCCGCGGCGTTGTTGCTGTTCAGCGCGGCGCCGGCGACTGCCGACCCGACCTATCCGACGACGCCGATTCCGCAGCCGGCGAGTTCCGGGCAGGCGCCGATCTCGGCGCCGATCGGGCCGCAGCCCCTGGGGCAGGCCGTCGGGGATGCCGGGACCGCGCTCGGGATCGTCCGGTTGCTGCCCAACGCCGTGCCGACGAAGACGATCCTGCCCGGGTTCGGGGACACCCTGCCGAAGCAGTCGGCGCTCGAGGCGGGCATGGGCTTGTCGAGTGCGTCGGCGAACTCGGACGCCTACCTGAGCTACGAGAAGTCGATCGCGCAGGCGTCGCCGTTCGGGTTGTCGGTGGGTGGGAACGCGCCGCAGACGCCGGGCAGTGTCGTGCAGACCGCGTTGCCGGACAACCCGCAGCCGATCAGTGGTGGGCTCAACGGGCCGGCGAACCCGCTGCTCAACGTCGGGGTGCTCAACGGGAGCGCGCACGCGCGGTGGAGCCAGACGCTCGGTCCGTGCGTCGACACCATCGCCGACGCCAGTACGTCGGTGGCGAGCCTGTCGCTGCTGAACGTCATCCCGTCGATGCCGAACCTGGGGCTGGACGCGCTGAAGCCGAAGCTCGACCCGGGTTCGCTGGCGAGCGGGTTCGACCTGACCAAGGGCCTGCAGAGCCTCGGCGGCCTGCTGCAGGGCGGCGGGCAGACCGCGGCGAACGGCACCGGCTCGCTGCTGAGCCTGCCGAACACGCTGTCGTCGCGCTCGCAGGTCAAGCTGGTCGACATCCCGGGCTCGAAGAACAAGGCTGTGCAGTCGACGTCGACGCTGCAGGGCGCGGACATCGAGATCCTCAAGGGAACGCCGCTGGCGCTGAGCATCAAGGTGGCCAGCCAGCCGACGCTGAAGGTGACCTCCACCGGCGACGCCAAGACGTCCAAAGTGGATTACACCGCGCCGGTGCTGACCATCGCGGCGGGCGGCAAGACGCTGTACACGCTGGACGCCGCGCACCCGACCAAGGACATCCCGATCGGGCTGCCGCTGAAGGGGCTGAGCGACCAGTTCGGGCAGCTGAACGACATCCCGGTCGTCGGCGGGCTGGTCTCCACGCTCACCAAGGGCGTCCAGCAGGTCGGCAGCACCGCGGGCACCGTGCTCGACCTCGGCGTGCTGCGGCTGAGCATCGCCGGGCTGGACCAGAAGTCCGCGAACATGACCACGCCGTTCAAGGGCTTCCAGCTGGGCGCGTCGGCGCGGATGTTCGACCTGCAGCTGCTGCCGACGACCAAGCTCAAGAGCCTGCTGCCGGACGACCAGGCCAAGAACCTGCCGTCGTCGCTGGCCCAGCTGTCGCTCGGTGAGCAGATCGCGCGGGCCTACGCGCCAACCGGCGGGGTCGTCTGCGGGACGACGTCGACGCAGCCGCCCGCGGGTGGCCAGGCGCCGAAGGGGCCGGTGAAGAACCTCGCCTACACCGGGGGCGCGTACGACACCGTGCCGCTGTTCTGGTCGGGCACCGCGATGCTGTTGCTGGGTGTCGTGCTGGTGGCCGCGATGCCGGGCACCCGCCGTCGCCCGCTCGCCGTCGCCGTCGAGGAGAAGCCGTTCAAGCCGTCGCCGCGGCCGCGCGAGTGACACGAAGGCAGTGAAGGAACCCCGCCGGGAGCTTTCCCGGCGGGGTTCTTCGCGTTTCAGCCCTGGCGGAGCGTCGTGACCATGGCCTCGACGGCGATGCGCGGCTTGACGTTCAGGTCGATCGCCTCGCGGCACTCCAGCACCGCTTCGAGCCGGCGGAGCGTCGATTCCGGTGTCCACGCCGAAGCCGCTTCGCGGATCTGGTCGGCGTGGTCCGGGTGGGTGAGCGTCGCGCCGGAGCGGGTCGCCGTCACCAGGACGTCGCGGTAGAAGCCGGCGAGGTCGACCAGCGCCAGGTCGAGCGTGTCGCGCTGGGTCCGGGTGGCGCGGGACTTCTGCTTCTTCTCGAGCTGCTTGACCGCGGCTTCGGCGGCCCGCTTGGCCCCGGCGACGCCCTTGCCGACGCCGTCGCCGCCCATCGCGGTGCGCAGCTCGTTGCGTTCGTCTTCGTCGCGGCCCTTGCTCGCCTCACCCGCGTCCGCCTCGGCCGCGCTGATCAGCTGGTCGGCGCAGGTGAAGACGTCCCCGGGCCGGCGCAGGCCCAGCGGGATCCGCAGCACGGTGGCCCGCCGCTGCCGCGCGGCCTCGTCGGTGGCGAGCCGGCGCGCGCGGCCGACGTGGCCGCCGCACACCGAAGCGGCCCAGTGCGCCCGCTCCGGGTCGACGTGGTCGCGGCGCACCAGGACGTCGGCGATCGCCTCCGGCACCGGCGTCCGCAGCGTCACCAGGCGGCAGCGCGAGCGGATCGTCACCGAGACGTCCTCGGGGTGGTCGGACGGCGCGCAGAGCAGGAAGACCGTGCGGTCCGGCGGCTCTTCGACGGCCTTCAGCAAGGCGTTCGACGCGCCTTCGGTGAGCCGGTCGGCGTCCTCGATGACGACGACCTGCCAGTTGCCGGTGGTCGGGCGGCGCGCGGCGGCCTGCACCAGCGCCCGCATCTCGGCGACCGAGATCGACAGCCCTTCGGGCACCACGAGCCGGACGTCGGCGTGCGTGCCCGCCATCGTCGTGTGGCAGCCGGGACAGGCGTCGCAGCCGGTGCCGGTGCTGCACTGCAGGGCCGCGGCGAACGTCCGCGCGGCCACCGAGCGACCGGATCCGGGCGGGCCGGTGAGCAGCCACGCGTGCGTCATCGCGCCGGGCGGGGCGGGCTCGCCGGCGACGATCTTGGCGGCGGCCGACGCGGCCGAGGTCAGCGTTTCGACCGCGGCTTCCTGGCCGACCACCTGGTTCCAGACGCCGATGCGTTCGGTCGTCGTCACTTCGCCTCCACGCGAGGCTCTTCCGGGGTTTCGACGGGCAGGGTGTCGTCGATGTCCAGCGGCAGCGTCACCGGTTTCTCGGTCGTCGGCGCGAGCGCGGCCAGCCGGCCGACGAACACGGCGCGCAGCGCGGTGCGGATGCGCTCGGCGACCTCGGCGTCGGTGCCGTCGGCGTCGATCACGACGTACCGGTCCGGGTCGGCCGCGGCCATCTCGGTGAGCAGGTGCTGGACGCGCCACTGGTCGTTCATGGCGGTCGACTTGTCGCGCGGCGCGCCGTTCGGGGCGGCGTCCAGCAGCACGGTCAGGTCCGGGCGCAGCCGCCCGGTCGCCCAGTCCGCGAGGCCCTCGAGCTCGTCGCTGTCCAGGCCGGCGACGGCGGACAGGTGCGCGAGCGGCGAGTCGACGAACCGCTCCATCACGACCACCGAACCGGCGTCCAGCGCCGGCTGGACGTGCCGCTCGACGATGTCGGCCCGCACCGCGGCGGCGGCCAGCGCCTGAGCGCGCGCCCCCGTCAGCGAGGCGCCGGAGACCAGCGCGGTGAGCCGCTGGTCGTCGAGCGCGGGGTCGGCGGCGACCACGACCGGGCGGGTGCCGCCGCGCATCCAGTCGGCCAGGTTGACGGCCTGGATCGCGGTGTTGATCGCGGTCGTGCCCTCGACGGCGATGAGGAAGCCGTTGACGCGCCGCGGGGTGCGGCGCAGCGCGTTGCGCAGGTCGGACAGGATCGGCTCGGTGCGCTTGTCGTCCATCTGCCGGTAGGCGAAGAGTCCGGCGACCAGCGCGATCGCGGCGCCGCCGAGCATGACCGGCCGGGTGCCGTCGATGGTGAGCGGGCTGCCCCAGACGGTGACCGTGTGCCGCTGCACGAGACCGACCAGCACCGGCACGGTGACCGTGGTGCCGAACAGCACCAGCTTCATCATCAGCTGGTAGATCGCGTTGATCCGGCCGCGGATGGCGTCCTCGACGCGCGAGCCGATGATCGTGACGCCGGTGAGGAACGCCGTCCCGGCCCAGATGCCGACCGAGCAGACGGCGATCAGCGCGACCGCGAGGTGCGGCGACAGCGCCACCACCAGGAGCGAGAGCGCGGCGGCGATGATGGAGATGCCGAACAGCCGGTCGTGCGCCAGGCGCCGGGCGAGCTTCGGCGCGAAGGCCATACCGGTGGCGAGGCCGAGGAAGACGGCCAGCACCAGCAGGTTGAACGCCGAGTCACCGGCCAGCAGGCTCGAGGAGTACGGCTTGGCCGAGCCGATCACGGCCCCGCCCGCGGCGAACGCGCCGAACGCCCCGACGAGCAGGCCGCGCACCAGCGGCGTGCTGCGGATGAACCGGAAGCCGTCGGCGATCATCTGACCGACGCCGAACTTCTCTTCGTCGGCCTGCTTGACCTTCTGCTCCGGCAACGCGTGGACGTTGCGCAGCGAAAGCTCGGGGATCCGGGTGGCGATGAGGATCGCGCTGGCCAGGTAGAGCAGGCCGGTGATGATGACGACGAGCTTCGCGATGTTGAGGCTCGGGTCGCCGGGGAACAGGTGGAACGTCGTGTTGACGCCGGTGATGGCGGCGTTGGCGCCGGCCGCGGTGATGACGGCGAGGCCGTAGGTCATCACCATGCCGAGCTGGTTGGCCGTCTCGACCTGGTCGGGCCGGCGGAGCAGGTTGGGGACCGCCGCCTCTTTCGAGGGGATCCACATGCTCGACGCGCAGCCGACGAGGAAGTTCCCGGCGAGCAGCCACCAGGGCGCGCTGACGATCGCGATGGACAGCAGGAAGCCGCACCGCAGCAGGTCGGCGACCACCATCACCTTGCGGCGGTCGAACCGGTCCGCGAGCAGCCCGCCGACCGGGGCGAACAGCAGCCCCGGGGCCAGGCCGGTCAGCACCACGCCGACGAACGCGAAGTTCTGGGCGAAGTAGTTGTCCGTCAGCTTCGTGGCCAGGCCGGTGAGGGCGAGGATGTTCAGCCAGTCGGCCACGCTGCACAGGTACGTGACGCCCCAGAGGCGCCGGAACGGTTTGATCGCCAGTACCCGCCGGACCCGGCTGATCGTGGACGCCTCGGCGCCCGACGACGCACCCGGGCCGGCCCCGGGCACCGATCGCACGCCCTCGCTGATACGCCCACCCCACTAGTCACCGCGGTGCCGGACGCCCGCATGAGGTAGCCCGACCGTGAAGTCAGGGTAGCCCGATCGGCCCTTGCCTCGCGGACGGCCCCGAGGTGCCGGTGGGGTGGGGAACAGCGAGCGACCGCTAGTCGAACAGCCCGGTCACGCTGCTGACCAGGCTGGAGACCATCTCGATGGCGACGAAACCGAACACGATCAGCAACGCCACGGCGAGCATCACGCCCGCCGCGCTCGACGACGGCCGGTTGAACGCCGGCATCGACACCGCCGGCATCCTCGGCAGCTTCCGCCGCTTGACCGGCACGACCTCGACGTCGTCGACGTCGTCGTCCGGCAGTGGCTCCTGCCGGACGGGCCGCAGCAGCTGCGGCGGCCGGGTCGGCCAGGTGCGCTGCCGGTTCCGCTGCCGCGGCAGCACCCCGAGCGGCGGGTTTTCACCGTTCACCGCCAAAGTGCCCGCGGGTGGGATCGCCTCCGGAGCCTTCGCCCCGGTTTCACCCTCTTCGCGGAGCGTCTCCTCGACCATCCGGCGCACGACCTCTTCGTCGGGCTGCACCGGCCCGGCCACCGGGAAGGCGGCGGGCTCGTGGCCGTTCGGAGTCGCGGCACGCGGCTCCGGCGCCGCGGTGACCAGCCCGGAGACCGGATCCGCGAACGTCTCGCCTGGTGCTTGGGACAGAGTGCCGTCGCGCTGAGTGAGCTCGGGGGCATTGAAGAAGGGAGCCTCACCGTTCGCGCTCATGGTGACCACCTCACTACTGAATGTCCTCGCCTTTCCAGGGTAGCGACGATGGCGGATAACGCATCCGCCCAATGGCTCTGTCTGCAATGGAGGGTCGGTCACGCAGCGCAAGCCCGTGCCCGAACCCCCTGCAGTGTCCAGCCCGCCGGTGGCCCGGTCGACCGCCGTTGGTGACGGATCGTAGTGAGTCCGGTCACACGGACCCGAAGACGGCCGCGCGAGACCGGCCACACCCTGGGTGTCAAGATGGCCAGTTTCGCGGATCGCGCTCGAGCCCGGATGGAGTACCGGTCAGGGCACCTCCTCCTGTCCGAGGTCGATCATCTTCCGGCACCAGTCGCGGAGCATCCCGCGGCTGAAGGGGCTCAGGACGAGCTGCCTGCGCCCGTCTCCGCGGTCCAGCGCCGCCAGCGCGAAGCGGCCCAGGTCCGTGTCGACCAGGACGAAGCCGTGGTCGGGGAATTCCGCGCACAGCCCGCCGAAGGCGAGCATGTCGAGCACCGCCGTACCCGAACGCGGCCGGGCCAGCACCTCCCGCATCGCCCAGACGTCGGCGTCCTGGCCGTCGTGGACCAGGCCGTCGTCGTCCACCGACAGCCAGATCGCCCGTGGCGAGGCCCCGAACGGGACCTCCGGCAGCTCCGCGATGAGCATCTCCGGCAGCTCTTCGAAGTCGGCGAGGTGGATCGCCGTCCGGCCCGGGAGCGAGCCCATCATGAAGGCCCGCTCGCCGTCCGCGTAGCACCGGATGTCCGCGGTCGCGGGCCCCTCGTCGAAGACACCGCACAGCGCCGCCCGCACCGAACCGCGCAGCATCAGCGAGACGACCTCGAAGCCGATCTCGTTGAGTTCACCCCGCTCGCCGAAGGGCGTGCCCTCGATCCAGGCTGCCCACGCCATGTGGCGTTCGACCTCTTCGATCAGGTCCGCCGGGTCGTCGGAGACCGGACCGTGGACGAGGATGTCGTGGTCGCTGACGTCCGGGTTGTAGAGCCGGTCGACGGGCTCGCGATCCGGCATCGCCGCCAGCACCGGCCCGGCGGCGAGCTCGAGCAGCTCCCGGGCCGCGGTCCGCTCAGCCATGGCCCCGCACCTCCTTCTTTGCCTCCTCACCAGTGGCTCCGCTCCGCGGGATCGGAACGTCGCTGATCAGCTCGGCCGCCGCCAAGATCGCGTCGCGGACCGTCAGGCCCAGCAGCGCCGGCTCGAGCGCCTCCCCACCCACCGGCGGGGTCTCCGCCGGCTCACGCATGGCTCTGCACCGCCTCGACGATCCACTGCTCGGCCGTGCTCCGCGAGGCCGGACCCCACGTGACCGTCCAGCGGCCGGTGCGGTCCACCGCCGCACTGAACTGGTAGCGGCCGAGGTCGTTGTCGACCAGGCCGAACGCTCCGTGCGGGTACTCCGCCAAGATCGCGTCGCGGACCGCCAGGTCCACCAGCACCGTGCCCAGCCGCGGCCGGGCCGCGCACTCGCGGATCAGCTCGATCGCCTGCTCGCAGCCGCCCGGGATCAGGCCGCGCTCGTCCGTCTCGATCCGCACGTGCCGGCCCGGCCCCGGCGGCCGGTCCGGCAGCCCGTCGAACACCCAGCCCGGCAGCTCGCTGAGGAAGCCCGACCGCAGCCGCGCGCGGTTGCCCAGCTTGTGCAGGACCGTGGTGTAGTCCTCGTCGCCGAAGAACCGGACCTCCCACGGCTCCTCACGGGCCGGGAAGACCCCGGTGACCACGCCACGGATGAAACCGCCGCGAAGCGCCCGGTACAGCCCGACCGCCTCGGCCGTGACCTCGCCACCCGGGGCCAGGCCGATCGCGGCCATCCCGGCGACGAACCGGGTGTACTGCTCCACTTCGTCGGCCAGGCTCAACGGCGGTGAAGGACGACGACCCGGCAGCGGTCCGGTGTCCGCCAGCACCGGCGGGATCTCGAACTCGGGGTCGTAGAACTCCATCACCGAGGGCCGCTCCGGCACCTCGGCCGACAGCGGGGCGATGACCTCGTCGATGACGTCGAAGACGGCGACTGAGTTGCTCACCCCTAGATTGAACACCCTGGCACCGACAATTTCTCGCACATGTGTTCGACCGGGTGACATCGTTCGGCGAGCGGTCGGCGAGCGGTTCAGGCATGCTCCGGCACCCGCCCTTCGACGATCTCCGCCAGCCCGTCGACACTGCCCGGCAGCCACCAGAACCGGCGGCGGCCGCCCCGGCGCCTGCCCAGCACCGCCAGGTGCCGGCCGCGGTCGTCGTCGACGAACGCCACCGCCTCCCACGGCCGCCGCGAGCCGCGAGCGAGGTCGACCTGGACCGTGCCGAGCCGGGGTCTTCGGAGCTCCTCCATCAGGTCGAGGACCAGGCACTCCTGCCCGCGCTCCAGGACCCCGCGCTCGTCGGCGTCCAGGTACAGCCCCACGCCGGGCGCCGGCGGCCGCAGCGGCAACCGTGCGAAGGCCAGGCCGAGGAGCTCCGCGACCGAGCCGGACGACGGCCCGGACCGGCGCAGACCGTCACCGGCGACACCGAACCGCGTGCCGTCGTCGAAGAACGCCGACGTCCACGGCTCGTCGAACACCGCGACGGCCACGCCGCAGACGCCATCGCCGGCGAACCCGGGGAGCGAATCGTGGAGGTCGAGCGCGGAAGGACTACCCGCGGCCGCGGCGCGGACGGGCTTGAGGATCTTGGCGAGCACCGTGTGCACGGTGCGTGGTGTTGTGGTCACGCGTTCATGAAACCCGGGACCACCGACAATTTCCCGAACATCCGTTCGAGGTGTCACCCGAAAGTGTGGCCGGACGCAGTGAAGGCCTCCTTGCCGGGCAAAGCCGGCGAGGAGGCCTTCACGGACTTCCTGACGTGCTACTTCGTCTTCGTCGCGGTGGATCGCTTGGCGGTGGTGGCCTTCTTGGTCGTGCCCGCCTTGACCGTCTTCGCCGTCGTCGAAGCCGGCTTCCGCGCCGGCGCCTTCCGCTTCGGCGCCGGGCCCTTCGCCCGCTTCTCGGCCAGCAGCTCGGACGCGCGTTCCGCGGTCAGCGACTCGATCTCGTCGCCCTTCCGCAGCGTCGCGTTGTACTCGCCATCGGTCACGTACGGGCCGAAGCGGCCGTCCTTGACCACCATCGGCTTCTTCGACACCGGATCTTCGCCGAGCTCCTTGAGCGGCGGCTTCGCGGTCGCCGACCGGCCGCGCTGCTTCGGCTCCGAGTAGATCTTCAGCGCTTCCTCGACGGTGATCGAGAACAGCTGGTCCTCGGTCGAGAGCGACCGCGAGTCCGTGCCCTTCTTCAGGTACGGCCCGTAGCGCCCGTTCTGCGCCGTGATCTCGTCGCCGGACTCCGGGTCCTTGCCGACCACGCGCGGCAGCGAGAGCAGCTTCAGCGCGTCTTCCAGGTCGATGGTCTCGATGTCCATCGACTTGAACAGCGAGCCCGTGCGCGGCTTCGGCGCCTTCGCCTTGGCGGCCTTCTTCTGCGCGGCCGTGGCGTCCTCGGGGATCTCGATCTCGGGCAGCAGCTCGGTGACGTACGGCCCGAAGCGGCCTTCCTTGGCGACGATCTCGTGCCCGCTCACCGGGTCGGTGCCCAGCGACCGCCCTTCCTGCGGGGTCGCGAACAGCTTCTCCGCGATCTCCTGCGTGAGCTCGTCCGGCGGCAGGTCCTCGGGCAGGTTCGCGCGCTGCGAGTTCCCGTCGACCTCGCGCTCCAGGTACGGCCCGTAGCGGCCGACGCGGACCACGACGGTGTGCCCGTTCTCGTCGCTGAACAGCGGGATCGAGTTGATCTCCCGCGCGTCGATGTCCTCGACGCTGCCCTCGACCAGCTTCTTCAGCCCGCCCAGACGGCCGATCGAGCCGTCGACGCCCATGTCGCCGCCGAAGTAGAACTTCGACAGCCACTGCGCGCGCTGCTCGTTGCCCGCCGCGATGCGGTCGAGCTCGTCCTCCATGCCGGCGGTGAAGTCGTAGTCGACCAGCCGCTCGAAGTGCCGTTCCATCAGGCCGATCACGGCGAACGCGACCCACGACGGGACGAGCGCGGAGCCCTTCTTCCAGACGTAGCCGCGGTCCTGGATGGTCTTGATGATCGACGCGTACGTCGACGGGCGGCCGATGCCCAGCTCTTCCAGCTTGCTGACCAGGCTCGGCTCCGAGTACCGCGCCGGCGGCGAGGTGGTGTGGCCGTCCGGGTTCAGGTCCGCGGCGGTGAGCGCCTGGTCCTTCTCCAGCACCGGCAGGCGGCTCTGCTTGTCGTCGGCCTCGCCACCGGTCTCGGTGTCGACGGCTTCGACGTACGCCTTGAGGAAGCCCGCGAAGGTGATCGTGCGGCCCGAAGCCGCGAAGGTGCACTCCTCGCCCGAGGCCGCGTTGCCGACGATGCGCACGGACATCGTGGTGCCCTTGGCGTCCGCCATCTGCGACGCGATCGTGCGCTGCCAGATCATCTCGTAGAGGCGGTACTCGTCGGTGTCCAGCTCGCTCGCGACCTGGCCCGGCGTGCGGAAGACCTCGCCCGACGGCCGGATCGCTTCGTGCGCTTCCTGCGCGTTCTTGACCTTGCGCGTGTACTGGCGCGGCGACGGCGAGACGTACTCCTTGCCGTACAGCTGCGTGGCCTGGCTGCGCGCGGCCGAGATCGCCGACTCCGACAGCGTCGTGGAGTCGGTACGCATATACGTGATGTAACCGTTCTCGTACAGCTTCTGCGCGATCCGCATCGTGCGCTCCGAGGTGAACCGCATCTTGCGGCCCGCCTCCTGCTGCAGCGTCGAGGTCATGAAGGGCGCGTACGGCTTCCGCGTGTACGGCTTCTCTTCGACGCTGGAGACCTTGAAATCACGCTGCTTCAGCGCGTCGGCCAGGCGCCGGGCGTCAGCCTCGGCCAGCACGCGGACCTCGGTGTTCGACGCCTTGAGCTGCCCGTCGGAGCCGAAGTCACGGCCGGTGGCCAGGCGCGCGCCGTCGACGGCGACGAGCCGCGCCGGGAAGTTCCGCGGCGAAGCCTCTTCGCCGGCGTCCATGGTCGCCGAGATGTCCCAGTAGGACGCCGAGGTGAAGCGCATCCGCTCGCGCTCGCGCTCCACGACGATCCGGGTCGCCACCGACTGCACGCGGCCCGCCGACAGCTTCGGCATGACCTTCTTCCACAGCACCGGCGAGACCTCGTAGCCGTAGAGGCGGTCGAGGATGCGGCGGGTCTCCTGGGCGTCGACGAGGTCGGCGTCCAGCTCACGGGTCGAGTCGGCGGCCGCGCGGATGGCCTGCTCGGTGACCTCGTGGAAGACCATCCGGCGGACCGGGACCTTCGGCTTCAGCGTCTCGAGGAGGTGCCACGCGATGGCCTCGCCCTCGCGGTCGGGGTCCGTGGCGAGGTAGAGCTCGTCGACGTCCTTCAGCAGCCCCTTGAGCTCGGTCACCTTGGACTTCTTGTCCGGGGTGACCACGTAGAGGGCCTTGAAGTCGTTGTCGACATCGACGCCGAGGCGCGCCCAGGCCTCGCCCTTGTACTGGGCGGGCACGTCGGCAGCGCCACGCGGCAGGTCGCGGATGTGCCCGACGGAGGACTCGACGACATAACCGCCGCCCAGGTAGGGGGCGATCTTGCGGGCCTTCGTCGGCGACTCGACGATGACCAGCCGCCGGTGCCCGGCGCCGTTGTCCGCCGAGGCTCCGTTCTTCTTGGTCCGTGCTCCTGCCACGCTGTCCTGCTCTCCGCTCATCTCGTCCCGCGACCGGGACCAGGCCCTGCCCTGAGGGGTCGGGCCCGCGTCTTCGACCTGCCAGTGTGCACGCTGTCCCGGCCCGGACGGCGCGGAGGTGACCCAACACGCCGCCGTTCCTGTGTCCAGCGCATCGCCGCTGACCTCGGCGATGTTTCCCCAACGTACCCGCCACGTGATTTCGGCCACGTCCCGCGCAGCCTAGCGCGTGACCGTCCGGATACCCTCCGTTCGACGGTGGTGGGCCCGGGGACGTCACCGCTTCACTGGTTTCCCCGTCCAGCCGAAAGGATCCGCCATGACCCGACGCCTCCTGGGCGCCCTGCTCACCGCCGCGACCGCCACAGTATTACTGGGGACCACTCCGGCGAGCGCGGCCGCGGCGAACTTCGCCGGCACGGTAGCCCTCTCCAACTGCTCGGGTTCGGTGGTCAAGCCGGCGGCGACGCCGGACACCGCCCCCGCGCTCGTCATGTCCAACGGCCACTGCCTCGAGACCGGCTTCCCGGCACCCGGGCAGGTCATCACCAACCGCTCGTCCAGCCGGACCTTCACGCTGCTCAACGCCAGCGGCGGCAACACCGCGACGCTCCGCGCCAAGAAGATCGTCTACGGCACGATGACCGACACCGACGTGTCGCTCTACCAGCTCACCACCACCTACGCGCAGATCAAGTCGAGCTACGGGATCTCGCCGCTGGAGCTGTCCAACGCGCACCCGACGGCCGGCGCCGCGATCGACGTCGTGTCCGGCTACTGGAAGCGGATCTACTCCTGCAACATCGACGGCTTCGTGTACCGGCTGAAGGAGGGCAGCTGGACCTGGAAGGACTCGATCCGCTACACGTCCGCCTGCCAGACCATCGGCGGCACGTCGGGCTCGCCGATCGTCTCCGGCGGCAAGGTCGTCGGCGTGAACAACACCGGCAACGAAGACGGCGCGCGCTGCACGGACAACAACCCGTGCGAGGTCGACCAGGCCGGGAACGTCACGGTGCACTACAAGACGAACTACGGCCAGGAGACCTACGGCATCCCCGCCTGCCTCACGCCGGCGAACGAAATCGCGCTCACCCAGGCCGGCTGCACGCTGCCCCGGCCCTGACGCGGCTCTCGCACCCGGTCAGGCCGTGCTCGTCGCGGCCTCCGGGTGCGAGACCGGCAGCGGCTCCGCGCCCGGCCACGCCGCTTCGGCGCCCGGCGGCGGCTCCCCGATCAGTTCCAGCAGCGCCTCCAAGCGGCGTTTTCCGGTGACCTTGACGGCCGGGACCTCGGCCTTCGGGCCGGTCAGCTTCGCCGCGACCCCCAACGGCGTCAGCGCCTCGACCAGCCGCTCGTGCATGGTCGGCGCGAGCGGGTCGACGCCCAGCAGGTAGCCCTGCGTGCCGGGGCGGCCACTGGCCAGCGCCCACATCCGCAGCATCGCGCCGCTCAGCCGGAAACCGTCCGGCACCGCCTTGCCCGAGTCGTCCTCGACCGGGCCCGCGCAGCCCTCACGCAGCCACCGCAGCGCCAGCGGGAGCAGGTCGACCCGGAACGACGTGCGCACCTGCGGGCGGCCACAGTCGGCCTTCGAGACCTGCGCGTCCGCGCCGCGGCAGCGGAACTCGCGCGCCAGGACGTGCGCGCGCCACGGCTCCTCGACGACCACCGACAACCGGGCGGCGGTGCGCCCGAAGCCGGTGATCTGGCCGTGGCAGCACAACAGGCCGGCCAGGTCGCCCAGGCCCGGCCCGCTGGCCTCGGCGGAGAAGAGCGAGATCGTCCGATCCACCGCGCCATACTAGAACACAAGTTCGATTCGCGGCAGACCTCGGCGCGATCTTCAGCCAGGCGGTTGATCCAGCTGGCGGCACGCCGGCGCGCGCTGCTCCGCCGCCGTCAGGGCCGGGACGTCCTTGAGGCCCTTGAGGTAGTCGAGCGCGTCGATGCGGTCGAGCGTCGCCCTGGCCTCGCCGAGGGCGGCCTTCGTCGCCGTCGCGTCGCCGCGGACGGCGTCGATGCGCTGACGCGCCTGTTCGGCCTGCTCACGGATCTCGGTGAACTGCCCGATGACGTCCGCGCGGCCGCCGTCCGCCGACGGCACCGGTGGCGCGCCGAGCGCGGTCAGCCCGGCGAGGCTCTGGTCGAGCCCGCCGACCACCGAGGAAAGCAGGTCGCTGGACGTCCGGGACGCCTGCTGGGGCGTGCTCGGGTCGACGGTGGGCAACTCCGCCAGCGCGCGGACCAGGTGGGTCACCGCGCCGCAGTAGCCGTCCGCCCATCTCGCCGCCGGATCGGCCTGCGGCACCACGGTCGTCACCGACAGACCCTGGTCGCGCGCCGGGGATTGCGTGGCTGCTTGCCCGCACCCGGCGAGGCCGATCGTGATCGTCGTGGTTAGGGCGGCGAAGACGGTTGACCGCGGCCGCACCTGAACACCTCCTGCTCGACGACGTCCCGGAAGGGCCGACGGTACCGACTCGGTGCCGCTTCGCAAGTCGCCGTGCCTGTGTGGGATGCCCCGACACGCCCCGGGCCCAGCACGCGACGCTGCGTGCCGGGCCCGGGAACGGTTGCGTGTCAGGCCTTGATCTCCGTCGGGGTGTCGGAAAGAACCGTTCCCCGGCGCTTCGAGACCACGATCGCCACCACGATGACGGCGACCGCGACCAGCGAGATGATGATGCGGACCGCGGTGTTGGCGCTGTCACCGAACGTGAGCTGCACGATGGCGGGCGCGATCAGCACGGAGACCAGGTTCATCACCTTGATCAGCGGGTTGATCGCCGGTCCGGCGGTGTCCTTGAACGGGTCGCCCACGGTGTCACCGATGATGGTGGCCTCGTGCGCGTCCGAACCCTTGCCGCCGTGGTTGCCGTCTTCCACCAACTTCTTCGCGTTGTCCCACGCGCCACCGGAGTTGGCGAGGAAGATCGCCATCAGGGTGCCGCAGGCGATCGCGCCGGCCAGGTAGCCGGCGAGCGCGCTGGTGCCCAGCCCGAAACCGACCGCGATCGGCGCCATGACCGCCAGCAGACCCGGCGTCGTCAGCTCGCGCAGCGAATCGCGCGTGACGATGTCGACGACCTTGCCGTACTCGGGGCGGGTGGTGCCCTCCATGATGCCCGGGATGTCGCGGAACTGGCGGCGCACTTCGTAGACGACCGCGCCGGCGGCCCGGGAGACCGCGTTGACCGCGAGACCGGAGAACATGAACACGACGGCCGCACCGATGATCACGCCGACGAGCGTGGGCGGGCTGACGATGTCGCCGATGACCTCCCCGACCGCGCCCTTCGCCTTCGCGATCGCGTCGGAGTACGAACCGAACAGCGCCGTCGCGGCGAGGACCGCCGTGGCGATCGCGATGCCCTTGGTGATGGCCTTGGTGGTGTTGCCGACCGCGTCGAGCTCGGTGAGGATCTGCGCGGCCTTCTCGTCGACGTCGCCCGACATCTCGGCGATGCCCTGCGCGTTGTCCGAAACCGGGCCGAAGGTGTCCATCGCGACGATGACGCCCACGGTGGTCAGCAGACCGGTGCCGGCCAGTGCCACGGCGAATAGCGCGACGGTGCCACCCAGCAGGTAGGCGCCGAAGACGGCCGCACCGATGACGAGCGCGGTGTACACGGCGGACTCGAAGCCGATCGAGATGCCGGACAGGATCACCGTCGCCGCACCGGTTTCCGACGTCTGGCCGACGTCCTTGACCGGCTTGTACTCGGTGCCCGTGTAGTAACCGGTCAGCTTCAGGATGACCGCCGCCAGCACGATGCCGATGATCACCGCGACGGTCGCGATGACCGCCGGGTTGCCCGAAGTGCCGGCGAACGCGCCACCGAAGCCGGAGAAGCTGCTCGGCAGGTACGTGAACGCCGCGATCGCCGACAGGACGGCGGAGATGACCGCGGAGATGTAGAAGGAGCGGTTGATCGTGACCAGGCCGCCTTCGCCGGCGCGCGCCTTGGTGATGTAGACACCGATGACGGCGGTGATGACACCGATGGCCGGCACGATCAGCGGGAAGAGCAGGCCGTGCACGCCGAAGGCGGTGCTGCCCAGGATCAGCGCGGCGACCAGCATGACGGCGTAGGACTCGAAGAGGTCCGCGGCCATGCCGGCGCAGTCACCGACGTTGTCGCCCACGTTGTCCGCGATGGTCGCGGCGTTGCGGGGGTCGTCCTCCGGGATGCCCTGCTCGACCTTGCCGACCAGGTCCGCGCCGACGTCGGCGGCCTTGGTGAAGATGCCGCCGCCGACACGCATGAACATCGCGATCAGCGCGGCGCCGAAGCCGAAACCCTCGAGCACCTTGGGCGCCTGGCCGGTGTAGACCAGCACGACGATCGCGGCACCGAACAGGCCCAGGCCGACGGTGATCATGCCGACGACGCCACCGGTGCGGAACGCGACGCGCATCGCCTTCTCGCGGCCGCCTTCCTCACGCGAGGCGGCGGCGACCCGGAGGTTGGCCTGCGTGGCCAGCCACATGCCGAGGTAGCCGATCGTGAACGAGAAGCCCGCGCCGACCAGGAAGAAGATCGAACGGCCGATCCTCTCGCTCCAGTCGTCGGCGGGGAGCACGAAGAGCAGGAGGAACACGACCACGCCGAAGATGGCGAGGGTGTTCCGCTGCCGCTTCAGGTATGCAGCCGCGCCTTCTTGCACCGCCTTGGCGATGTCCTGCATCTTGGCGGTGCCCTGGCCTGCGGCCAGCACCTCCTTGAGCAGGACGTAGCCGATGACGAGTGCGGCAAGCGCGACCACGGCGACTACACCGACAATCGTGTAGTCACCTCCGGAGAACGGAAGGTTTCCGCCCTCCGCGAGGAATTGCCGTGACATTCGTCCTCCAGGAGACGTCGCCGATCGCCAGCGCCGACGGCAAGCCGAGGGTTCGACACGGCCGACGCTGGCATGGACCCTGTACCGAGCGACACGCTAGCCGGGACGCAATGCACGTCTCACATGACGCTCACCACAGAGGGTGTGGATTGCGGGAGTGTATTGGTATCGCAACCAGCGTCTTCACGCCGTCCCGGTGACGGCACATTCCGTTACCTTGTGAGCCTCCTCACTTGATCGATCACCCTTTCGCCGATCCGTTGGCGCAGTTGGGGATGCGAGAACTGTCGGACCCCTGTGCGAAGCTCGGCTGGTGGAGGACTCACGAGGGCGGCGGCTGCTGGGGCGGGTGACCGCCGGCACCCCTTCGCGCGAGAACCCGGTCACGCACGTAGCGGACCTCCCGGGGCGCGCGGCGGGTTACGCAGAGTGGCCGACGTGGGCGGATCCGGCGGTCGTCGCTGCGCTGCGTGACTGCGGCGTTTCGGCTCCTTGGGCACACCAGGCCGAAGCGGCTTCGCACGCGTACGAGGGCCGGCACGTCGTGATTTCGACCGGTACGGCGTCGGGCAAGTCGCTGGCGTACCAGCTGCCGGTGCTGTCGCGGCTGGCCGCGGGCGAGAAGGCGAACGCGCTGTACCTGTCCCCGACCAAGGCGCTGGGCGCGGACCAGCTGCGGTCGGTGTCCTCTTTGGACGTCCCGGGCGTGCGGGCGGCGTCGTTCGACGGGGACACCCCGATGGCGGAGCGCGACTGGGTGCGCGCGCACGCGAACTGGGTGTTCACCAACCCGGACATGCTGCACCGCGGCATCCTCTCCGCGCACGGGCGGTGGGCGACCTTCTTCCGGCGGCTCAGCTGCGTCGTGGTCGACGAGTGCCACAGCTACCGCGGCGTCTTCGGCTCGCACGTCGCCTTGTTGCTCCGCCGGCTGCGGCGGGTGGCCGAGCACTACGGCGCTTCGCCGGTGTTCGTGCTCGCTTCGGCGACAACGGCTTCGCCTGCTTCGTTCGCTTCGCGGTTGACGGGGGTGCCGTGCGTCGCCGTGACGGACGACGCCTCTCCGCGCGGAGCCCGCACGGTCGTGCTGTGGGAGCCGCCGCTGCTGGAGGAGCTGACCGGGGAGAACGGCGCGCCGGTCCGGCGGTCGGCGGGTGCCGAGACGTCACGGATCCTCGCCGACCTCGTCCTCGAAGGGGCGCGGTCGCTGGCGTTCATCCGGTCGCGGCGCGGTGCGGAACTGGCCGCGCTGGGCGCGCGTCGCATACTGTCCGAAGTGGACCCGGTACTGGCGGAAACCGTTGCGGCGTACCGGTCCGGCTACCTTCCCGAGGAGCGTCGCGCCCTCGAGGCGGCGTTGTTGTCGGGGCGGCTGCTGGGCGTCGCGACGACGAACGCGTTGGAGCTGGGCGTCGACATCGCGGGGCTGGACGCGGTCGTGCTGGCCGGCTACCCGGGCACGCTCGCTTCGTTCTGGCAGCAGGCCGGGCGCGCGGGCCGCTCCGGTGATTCCGCGCTGGTGGTGTTCGTCGCGCGGGACGACCCGCTCGACACCTACCTGGTGCACCACCCGGCGGCGCTGCTCGAGCGGCCGGTGGAGACGGCGGTGCTCGACCCCGCGAACCCGTACGTGCTGGCGCCGCAGCTCGCGTGCGCCGTGGCCGAGTTGCCGCTGACGCTTTCCGAGCTGGAGGTGTTCGGCGGCCCGGCGGCGCTGGAGGTGCTGGCCGAACTGGCGGAGCAGAAGCTGCTGCGGCGGCGGTCGAGCGGCTGGTACTGGACTTCGCGGGACCGGCCGCACGCCGAGGTCGGGATCCGCGGGACGGGCGGCGAGCAGATCGCGGTCGTCGAATCGGACTCCGGCCGGATGCTGGGGACGGTCGACCCGGGCTCGGCGTGCTTCGCCGTCCACCCCGGCGCGGTGTACCTGCACCAGGGGTCGTCGTACGTCGTCGACGAGCTGGACCTGGAGACCGGGCTGGCGCTGGTGCACGCGGAAAACCCGGACTGGACGACGACACCGCGCGAGATCGTGGACATTTCGGTGCTGAGCACCCAGGAGAAGCAGGACTTCGGCGGGGTGAGCGTCTGCCTCGGGGAGGTGGCCGTGACGTCGCAGGTCGTCGGGTACCTGCGACGCCGGCCGTCCGGGGAGGTACTGGACCACACGCCGCTCGACCTGCCGGAGCAGAGCCTGCGGACACGGGCGGTCTGGTACACGGTTTCCGCCGAGTTGCTCGGCGGCTCTTCGGCCGATGGCGTGGCGGGGACCGGGGGCCATCGGGTGGGGACCGAATCTGCGGGGCCGGTGGGGACCGGGGAGGAGACCCTGGCGAGCGGTCGGGGGCCCGCTCGCGAGGGTGGCAGGACACCGGGGGGTGCCGGATTGGTTCCGGCACGGGTCCCCGGTGCCCTGCATGCCGCCGAGCACGCGGCGATCGGCCTGCTACCGCTGTTCGCTACGTGCGACCGGTGGGACATCGGCGGGGTGAGTACCGCGTGGCACGACGACACCGGGGAGGCGACGGTGTTCGTGCATGACGGCCATCCCGGGGGTGCGGGATTCGCCGAACGCGGTTATGCCGCGATTGTCCCGTGGCTGGCCGCAACGCGGGAGGCGATCGTCTCCTGCGAGTGCCCGACGGGATGCCCGTCCTGCGTCCAGTCGCCGAAGTGCGGGAACGGCAACGATCCGCTGGACAAGGCGGGTGCGGTGGCCGTTCTGGAAACCGTGCTCGGGGCGTTGCGTCAACACGGGAGCTAGAACGGCCACTTGGTGGTTCATGGAGTTGTGTCCTGCTCCGCCTCGACCGGGCTGGGACCGGCCGCGGGCGGTGGTTCGGGTGGTTCAGGCCGCGGTGGTCTGAACCAGCTGCGCGGCTTCGGCACCGGCCAGCGCACGGACGAGAACGTCGTGCACCTCGGCGGCGTCCGGCAGCTGCCAGCCGCAGACCTCGGGCTTGACGCGCCAGTGCACGACCCCGTGCTGGAACGGCGACGGCGGTAGCGGGATGTAGCTGTCCTTGCCGTGCCACTGGATGCCGGCCCGGGACGCCAGCTCGGCCGGCACGTGGTCGGCGACGGTGGTCAGGAAGAGCCAACGGCCATTCGGCAGCGCGATGATCGGCGCGGGGTGACCGAGGGCGCGCAGGAGACGGCAGGCACGCTTGCCGAGTTCGTCGTCGACCTCGATGGCGTCGAGGACGGTGCCGGTCGCGACGAGCAGGCTGTGGGTGCGGTCGGAGAACCAGGTGGCGACCTCATGGGCGTGGGTGCCGATCTGCTCGCGCCAGGCTTCACTCGCCGGCACCGGACGGCGCCAGGTGAGGTCGTCGCCGCCGGCGAGCGGAGCGGGGTTGACGCCCGGGAGCACCGGCCAGCCACGCCAGGCGAGTCCGATCGCCTCCGCCCGCAGTTCGATGCGGAAGGCACCTCGCCAGCTGTCCGGCCAATTCGCGTCCAACATTGTCTTCCTGCCTTAGGTTCCGGTTCTCCGCGACCCGCTGGACCCTGCCGTGGTGTCGCACATCTCACTTAACGGCAAGTTGCACATTGCCCGGAACCCCCGCGCGACAACCGGTGGTTACGAGGCGATGAACGCCCAGTGATCTCTACGCCCCGACCGAATCCGACGGCACGGATCGACGGCGAACGGCGACCGCGGACGGACCGTTCGTCGTGCGAATCCCCAGGACAGGCCGCCCTCGCACCGGACGGGCGGTCGCCGCGGCGCCGCTGTTCGGCCCAGGTGAGCGGGGTGTTCGACCGCTCGCCGTGCATCAACGACCGCTGCCCGTGACGACGAGCCGCTCATCGTGAGGTCCAGACGAACAGCCGGTCATCGCCGCATACCGACCGGTCGGCGCGGCGAGCGGCAAGGCCCGCTTGCCGCCGCCGGGCGGGTGGCGGACACCTCCGCTCGCCGAGCGGAGGTCGGCCGAGGTTGGCCACCCACTGGCCAGCCGGCGCGTCACGGGGGCTGGCCGGTGGGGCCGGCGCGGGCGCGAGCTGACGGGCCGGGGAAGCCGGCGAGGCCGCCGGTCGGGGACTCGACCTCGATCAGGGCGTCGAGGCGTTGCCATCGGCACGTCAGGAGCTTCACTCCCATCCGGTCGGTGACCCACCTCGCGCGCTCGCAGGCCCGCGTCGGCCCCTCCGCCGCGTGGGAAGCCGCCGCCAGGGCTCCCAGGTCGGCTGCCGTCTCGGCTCGGTGGCGGGCGATCGTTGCTGCTCCCAGCCAGATGCCGAGGGTGGTCACGCTCGTCAGCGCGGCCACGGCCAGTGCTGTCCAGATCGTGGCCGCTCCGCTGTCCGACCGGGGGTCAGCCATCTTCGGTCCTGGTGCCCGGCTCGGCTACCGCGTAGGCCGTCGCGTTCAGGTGGACTGCCGGGAGGAGGCCGCCGGCTGGTTGGGCTGTCACCTTCACCGTTATCGCATCGCCGGTCTGGTCGATGGTGAGGTTCGCGCCCGTGGGGGCGATCTGGTGGACGGCCGCCGCTGCTTGTTCAGGTTGGCCTCTCGAGAGGAGCCTCGCTGCCTCGCGGGCCGCGTCGGTGCAGCGGAGCTGGCTCGTAAAGGCCGTCAGGGCCGCTACCAGCAGCACCGTTGTCACCGTCAGGCCGGCCAAGCCGAGGGCCGCTTCGACCGTCACCGCGCCTTCGTCGCGGCGGGTCATGACGGCACCGTCAGCGCCTTCATGACCAGGTTCGTCAGCCACGAGACCACCGAGTCCCCGGTGAGCAGTGCGTAGAGGACAGCGGCGAACGCCGCGACAGCCACGGTGACGATCGCGTATTCGACGGTCGTGGAGCCGTCGTCCGAGCGGGGGCGGCGGTTGAACGCGCGCATGGGTCTTCCCTTCAGTACTGGTGGTCAGAAGAGCGGGCCGAGGTGGCCGGCCAGGCCGAGGACGACCGGCAATACGCCCAGGCAGAAGAAGGCGGGCAGGAAACACACGCCCACCGGCAGGGCGAGCGCCACCCCGGCCCGTTCGGCGCGTTCCTCCGCTTCCGCGGCCAGTTCGTCGCGGAACCGGACGGCGAGGTCGGCGGCCGCCGTCGCGAAGGCCGCGCCCGAGCGGGACGTCCGGGTGGCCGCGCCCGCCAGCTCGGCGAGGCCTGGGGTGGTGCGCACCGGTTCCCACGCCTCTTCCGGGCGGGAACCGAGGGTCAAGAGGCCGGCGGTCGAGCGCAGTGCCTCGCCCGCTTCGGCAGGCGCGGTGTCGGCGACGGCGTCGAGCGCCGAAGGAACCGGTAGCCCGGCTCGCAGGCAGGCCGCCAGGAGGTCGAGCGTTCCCGCGAGCCGGAGCCTGGTCGCGATGTCCGTCGTCGGCGCGCGTGGCCGGCGGGTGCGGCGGATCGCCCACCAGCCGGTGGCGGTCACCGTCGCGCCCAGCGTCCCCCCGGCCACTCCGCCGACCAGCACCGCCGTCGACAGGCCACCCAACGCCGTCGCGACCGGACCTATCGCTCGTGGCCATTTGCGGGCGAGTGCGAGCTGCGGTTGGTCGAAGCGTCGTGCTGCGGTGTCGTCCGGCCAGATGAGCAGGGCCGAGGCGACGAGTACGAGTGCGGCCGCGTTCATCGGACGCGCGCCCGTCCGGTCAGTGCGCGGCACCACGCCGTTCCCGCCCAGAGCAGGACGCTGCCGGCGATCAGCAGCAGCTGACCCGGGGTGCTCCCGGCCAGCACGGACAGTGGGGCCGCGCCCATGGCCTGCCCGAGGAGCAGGCACAGCGCCGGGAGGCCGGTGAGCACTGCCGCGCTCGCCCGGGGACCGGCCAGCTTCGCGCGCATCCGGCGGGCGAGCGCCAGACCCGCTTCGGCGTCGCGGCGGGCCGCGTCGAGGACGTCGGCCATCGGCAAGCCGTAGCGCTTGCCGAGCGTCCAGGTCGCCGCCAGTTCGGGCAGGGCCGGTGCGTGCAGTCCGCTGTCGAGGCGGGCCGCCGTCGCCAAAGCGCGGAGGTCGTTCGCCAGCGCCGGGACGACGTCCGCGGCCGCTTCCGCCGCGGTGACCGGGTGGGCGCCGGAGCGCAGCTCGGCCACCATCGTCCGCAACGCGGTCGCGGTGTGCGCGGCCATCGCCAGCTCCGCGGTGGCGCGCCGGTGGGCACGCCACTCCTGGCGCCACGCCAGCGTCAGGAGGCCGGCGGCGATCGCGCCGCCTACTCCGGCCAGCAGCCCGGCGAGTGCAGTGGGGAGCAGCCACCGGACGACGCGCCACACGTCGGGAACGCGGATCGGTGTGGGTGGCTCGACCGCCGCCTGGAGCCGGTTCGGCGGCGCCGGCCAGCACGCCAGCGCCGCGCCGACGCACAGCGGGAGCCACGCCGTGATCACCGGCGCCTCCTCGGTTCGCGCGGGAAAGCGTTGACCAGCAAGGAAATTCGTAACCACACGAGGGTCAGCACGCGATCGCCCCCGAAGTCGCGAACAGGTGGCGGTCGATCGTCCAGCGGCCCGCGCGCCACACCGGCACCACCCGGGCCCGGCCGTGTTCGGTGCGGAGGACGCCCACCTCGGCGAGGCGACGGCGGCCGCCCTCCTCGCGTCGCATGTGCAGGACCACGCGGATCGCCGCGACCAGCTGGCTGTGCACGGCGTCGCGGCCGAGGCCGCCCAGTGCGGCCAGTGCCTCGATGCGGGCGGGCACCTCCGCCGGGGAGTTCGCGTGGACCGTGCAGGCGCCGCCGTCGTGGCCCGTGTTCAACGCGGTGAGCAACGCGCCGACCTCGGCGCCGCGCACCTCGCCGACGACCAGCCGGTCGGGGCGCATGCGCAGCGCCTGGCGCACCAGCTCGGGCAGGCCGACCGCGCCCGCACCCTCCACATTGGCCGGACGAGCGACCAGGCTGACGAACTGCGGGTGCGCGGGCTGCAGCTCGCCGGCGTCCTCGACGCAGACGATCCGCTCGTTCGGGTCGACCGCGCCGAGCAGGGCGGCGAGGAGCGTGGTCTTGCCCGCGCCCGTCCCGCCGGTGACGAGGAACGCCATCCGCCGCGTGACGACGGTCTGCAGCAGCTTCGCGCCCTCCGCGTCGAACGCGCCGAGGGTGCGGAGCGCCGCGAGGTCGTGCGTTGCCGGGCGGAGGACGCGGAGGGACAGGCAGGTGCCCGCCGCCGCGATGGGCGGGAGGACGGCGTGCACGCGGATCCGGCCGTGCGGACCGGAGCCGGGGAGCCAGCCGTCCACATAGGGCTGGGCGTCGTCGAGGCGGCGGCCCGCGGCGAGGGCGAGGCGCTGGGCCAGCCTGCGGACGGCTTCCTCGTCGGTGAAGCGGACGGTGGTGCGAGTGAGGCCGCCGGGGCCGTCCGTCCAGACCTCGCCCGGGCCGGTCACGAGCACGTCGGTGGTCGCCGGGTCCTCGAGGAGCGGGGCCAGCGGGCCGGCGCCGATGAACTCGTCGCGGGCTTGGCGGGCCGCGACGAGGACGGCGTCGTGACCGAGGGCGCCGCCTGCCTCGGCGCGGACGGCGGTGGCGACGGCGACCGGGTCGGCCTGACGGCGGTCGCCGGCGAGGCGGTTGCGGACGCGGTCCACGAAGTCGGTCGTCATGGGCTCACCGCCTTGGTCGGGTGGGTCGGGGTGGACTGGGCTGGTGGAGGCGGCAGGCGTGCCGGGGGCGGTGGCGGGGTGGCCTGGACCGTGACCCGGGTGCCCGTCCGCGGGTGGGGCGGCAGGGTGGCCTGGGCCGTGACGCGGGTGCCCGGCTGTGGCGGGAATGGCAGCAGTGCCGGGGAGGGCGCCGCCGGGGTACTTCGGCGACACGGATGCCCGCCGCCCGTGGGTGGAACGGCAACAGCGCCGGGGAGGGCGGCGGGGTGGCCTGGACCGTGACGCGGGTGCCCGCCGCCCGTGGGTGGGACGGCAACGGCGCCGGGGACGGTGGCGGGGCGGACTGGAACGTGACGCGGGTGCCCGCCCGTGGTGGGGGTGGCAGCAGTGTCAGGAAGCTCTTTGCGCTTGCCGGGCCGCGGGTGGCCAGGGTCAGGAGGGTGGGTAGGAAGAGGTCGCCGACCCTCGTCGGGGTGGTCATCGGGTGGCCGCCCGGGCTTCGCGGCGGGCTGCTGTCAGTACTCGGGCTGCTGCTTTGGCTACCGGGCCCGTTGGTTTGGCCGGGAACTCGCCGCGCTCGACTGCTGCTGGGAGGCCTCGCTCCGGGGGCATCGCGGCCAGGAGGGGTGGGCCGAGGAGGCCTGCTGCTCGGGCCTGTCCGGCGTCGGTGCTCGACCGTCCACACGCGACGACGCCGGTTCGGGCCGTCAGCTCCGACAGGCGGCGCAACACCTGCTTCGCCGCCATGCACGCGCGGAGCTCGACCGGGACCACCAGGACCACCAGGTCGGCCACCGCAACCGCTTCCGCGGCCGCGTCGGTGAGGGTGCGGGGGAGGTCGCAGACCACCGTGCGGCCCGAGCGGCGGCCCGCGGAGAGGACCGCCGACAGTGATTCGACCGATGGGCCTTCGCCCTCGGGGCCGCAGGCCAGCACCGGCAGGCTGCCGCCTCGGTGCCTTCGCCGTGGGAGGGTCGCGGCCAGCGATGGCAGCGAGACGCGGCCCGTCAGGCGTACGTCCGACCAGCGTGGGCCGGGGGCTTTTTCCAAGCCGAGCAACACATCCAGGCCGCCGCCGAGCGGGTCGCAGTCGACCAGCAGGGCGCCGCCGGGCTCTCGGTCGGCCGCCAGTGCCAGCGTCGCCGCGAAGACGGATGCGCCCGCGCCACCCCGGCCGCCGACCACGCCGAGCACCAGGCCGGCTTCTTCCGCCGGGGTTTCGACGACGTCGGCGAACGCGCCGGCCAGCTCGGTCTCCTCGTCCGGCAACGAGATCACGCGCTCGACGCCGCCGCGGAACGCGTGCTGCCACGTCTCCGGTCCCGGACTGCCCTTGCAGACCAGGAGGATCCCGCGGCGCCGGGGCAGCGCCGGTGGCAGGCGCACGGCTTCTTCGTCGAGGACCACCAGGGGCGCGCGGGCCCAGTGGCCCTGCGCCGCGGTCAGGTCCGGTGCCCGGTCGAGCTCGCAGCCCGCGACCGCCGCCACGCGCAGTATCTCGTCGAGCACGGTTTCGTCCGCGGCGACCACCAGCGGTCGTTCCCCCGTCATGCGTTCCTCCCCCGTCGTCGGTGCGGGCCGTGGGTGGCCCGGCTTCCACCGTCGCGGGCGGGGGCACGGGGCACAACGGGTCGGGCGGCGGGCTGTGGACAACCCGGGTGCTGTGGACAACTTCCGCCAGGGACGGGCTCGCGAACCGGTTTTGTCGGTGGGCTGTGGCAGGATCGCGCCCACCCGCGACGCACGTGCGGCGGAAAGCGGCGCGAACCGCCGCAGACGACGATCCGCCGCACCGAGAAGGCGGATTCCGCCCGGCCACAAGGAAACCGGCGAAGGTAAGCGGAAGGTAAGAGGGCGGCCCCCGCCAGGGGGGAGGGACGGGGGCCGCCGTGGGTTCAGCCCCGGGGGGTCGGACTGAACCGGCCCGGTTGGACACCGGGCTCCCTCACTGTAACTCCGCCGGGCGCCGGTTCGCGCGCCGGACGAGGCACACAGTTCGGTAACGGCACGGCGCGCCGGAAGTGCCTGCCTGTCATGGATTTTCCGGCGGTGCGGCGCGTCCGTGGTGGATCAACGGGACGCGCCGCGATCAAGCTCTTATCCTGGGCACGTGGCCGAACCGAGCAGTGCGCCGTCGCGCATCCGGAAGCCGGGCCCGGAGCACGCGGTGGCCGCGTTCTTCGACCTGGACAAGACGATCATCGCCTCGTCGAGCGCGCTGGCGTTCAGCAAACCCTTGCTGAGGGAGGGTTTGATCAACCGTCGCGCCGCGTTGCGAAGCGCCTACGCGCAGCTGGTGTTCTCGCTCGCCGGCGCCGACGAGAACAAGACCGAGCGGTTGCGCGCCGAGGTTTCGGCGCTGTGCGCGGGCTGGGACGTCGCCCAGGTTTCGGCGATCGTCCGCGAAACCCTGCACGACGTCGTCGACCCGCTCGTGTACGCGGAAGCGGCGGAACTGATCGCGCGCCACCGCGCGGACGGCCACGACGTCATCGTGCTTTCGGCGACCGGCGAGGAGGTCGTCGCGCCCGTCGCCGAAATGCTCGGGGCGACCCGCAGCGTCGCGACGCGGATGCAGATCGTCGACGGCCGCTATTCCGGCGAGGTCGACTTCTACTGCTACGGCGCCAACAAAGCCGTCGCCGCGAAGCAGCTCGCGGCGACGCACGGCTACGACCTCGCCGAGTGCTTCGCCTACACCGACTCCAGCACCGACATCCCGCTGCTCGAAGTGGTCGGGCACCCGCACGCGGTCAACCCGGACAAGCTCCTGCGGCGGGAGGCGCTCGACCGCGGCTGGCCGATCCTGGCGTTCGACCGGCCGATGTCGCTGCGGACCCGGATCCCCACCCGATCGGCGGGAATCGTGGCCCTCGGCGTCGGCGCGGTGGCCGCCGGAGCGACCTGGTACGGCCTCAGCCGTCGCCGTCGGTCCCGGTAGCCGCCCGGCCCGCCACCCACACGGCCGTACGGCCGCCACTTTGCTTGGCCCAGCCCCGAATTGTCCGTCGCGCAGGGTGCCTGTGTCACCCGATCCAGCCTCTGTACCGGTGCACCCATCCGCGCACTTGAAGTGACCGGGCTCACGGCGTAGAAAGTAGGTGCGGACGTTCGGTCGGCCAGGGAGCAGGTAGAAGAGAAGCCTGTTCCACCCCGGCAAACCTCCGTGCGCGGACTCCGGGTACCCACGCGCAGCGCGCCGCGGGAGGCTCGTCGTCTAGGGACTGCGTAGTGGGACGCCACACGCCGAGTCCATGTAGGTACGACCAGAGTTGCACGCTTGGTCGCCCGAGAAGTTCGCGCTTGCAGGCGGCGCCCGTGGCCCTCGGCCACGGGCGCCGCCTCGTCTATTTGCAACGCCCCCCGTTCCCGTTCGGCCAAGTGCACCTTGCGAACGGCGACTTTCCTACCGATCCGGGTACGAACGCTCCGTTGGTGCGGTCGGTCGATGGACATCGACGGATTCGGTGAGTAGCTTCCCGATACTGGCGCCTCCGAGTGGACTTCTCACGTCCGCCGGGCGCCCGCAACTTTCTGGGAGGCTGGTCGTGACGACCCGAAATCGGAGGTTCCATGCGCTCGCCCTGCCCGTCGCGGGGGTGCTCGCGTTCACCGGTGTGGGTGTCGCGACCGCGGCGAGCGCACCGCGGATGAGCGCGGACGCGCAGGCGGAGGCCGCCGCCACGCAGGCGCTGCGGGGGCTGTCGCTGGAGGAAAAGGTCGGGCAGCTGTTCATCACCTGGGTGAACGGCAAGACGGCCGACGAGGTGAACCCGAAGAACCAGACCGACTTCGGCGTCGACACCCCGGCCCAGGTGGTCCGGAAGTACCACCTCGGCGGCGTCATCTACTTCAACAACGACACGCGCGACAACTTCGACGACCCGGTCCAGGTCGCGAAGCTGTCGAACGGGCTGCAGAAGGCCGCCATCACCAGCGGGGCGCACATCCCGCTGCAGATCGCCGCCGACCAGGAGGGCGGCACCGTCACGCGGATGGGCGCGCCCGCCACCGAGTTCCCGAACGCCATGGCCATCTCCGCCGGGCGGGACACCGGACGGGCGACCCAGGCCGCCACGATCCTCGGGCGGGAGCTGCGCGCGGTCGGGATCAACCAGGACTTCGCGCCCGATTCGGACGTCAACTCGAACCCCGCCAACCCGGTCATCGGCGTGCGGTCCTTCGCCGGCCAACCCGGTCTGGCCAGCGACTTCGTCACCGCCGAGCTCAAGGGCTTCCAGCAGTCCGTGGCCGCGACCGCCAAGCACTTCCCCGGGCACGGGGCCGCGCCGACCGACAGCCACACCGGGCTGCCGCGGATCGACAGCACCGAGGCGCAGTGGCGGGCCACCGACGTGCCGCCGTTCAAGGCCGCCATCGCGGCCGGCGTCGACTCGATCATGAGCGCGCACATCCAGTTCCCCAGCCTCGACCCGTCGCTCGAACCCGCGACGCTGTCGAAGCCGATCATCACCGGGAAGCTGCGCGACGAGCTCGGGTACAACGGCGTCGTCGTCACCGACGCCCTCGAAATGCAGGGCGTGCGCCAGCTGCACAGCGACGCCGAGATCCCGGTGCTCGCGCTCAAGGCCGGCATCGACCAGCTGCTCATGCCGGTGCACCTCGACCTCGCCATCAACTCGGTGCTCAACGCCGTGAAGACCGGCGACATCCCGGAGCGGCGGATCGACCAGAGCGTGCTGCGCGTGCTGAAGCTGAAGTTCAAGCGCGGCATCCTGTTCTCGCCGTTCGTCGACGCGAACCGCGTGATGAAGACCGTCGGCGTCCCGGCGAGCCTCGCGACGGCGCAGGACATCGCCGACCGCGGCATCACGGCCGTCGCGAACGACGCCGGCCTGCTGCCGCTGAAGCAGAAGCCCGCGACCACGCTCGTCACCGGCTGGGGCGTCTCCTCGACGGCGACGCTCGCCCAGAAGCTGACCGCCCACGGCACCGCGGTGACCGCCTACCAGACCGGCCAGGCGCCGACGGACGCGCAGATCGCGCAGGCCGTCGCGAACGCCGAGAACACCGACCTGGTGGTCGTCCTGACCAACAACATCGCCACGTTCCCCCGGCAGACCCTGCTGCTCGACGCCCTCCAGGCCACCGGGAAACCGGTCGTCGCGGTCGCCGCGCAGATCCCGTACGACGCCGGTTACCCGAGCACGGTCAAGACCTGGCTCGCCACCTACGGCTACATCACGCCGACCCTGGAGGCGCTCGCCAAGGTGGTGCTCGGCGAGACGAAGCCGGTCGGGAAGCTGCCGGTCGACATCCCGGCGGGCGCCGACCTGGGCACCGTCAAGTACCCGTTCGGCCACGGGCTGACCTGGTGACGCTCAACCGGCGCCACTTCCTGGGCGCGAGCGCGGCCGCCGTCCCGGTCCTGGCGGGCGGCTCGGCTGTCGCGGGCGCTCAGCCGGAGCAGGCCGAACCAGCCGAAAAGGGCCGCGTCCTCACCGGCGCGGAGCAGCTGGCCGCACAGGGCTGGCGGCCGCTCAAGGGCCGCAAGCTCGGGGTGCTGTCGAACCCCACCGGCGTGCTGCTGAACGGCGACCACATCGTCGACTCGATGGTCACGGCCGGCGTCAAGCCGGTCGCGGCCTTCGGGCCCGAGCACGGCTTCCGCGGCAGCGCGCAGGCCGGCGGCTCCGAAGGCGACTACACCGACCCCCGCACGGGCGTCCCGGTGTACGACGCGTACGGCGTCGACGCGACGAAGCTCGCTTCGCTGTTCACCAAGGCGGGCGTCGACACCGTCGTCTTCGACATCGCCGACGTCGGCGCGCGCTTCTACACCTACATCTGGTCGCTCTACACGGCGATGGTGGCCGCGGCGCAGGTCAAGGCCGCGTTCGTCGTGCTCGACCGGCCGAACCCGATCGGCGGCCGGGCGGCCGGCCCGCTGCTCGACCCGAAGTTCGCCTCGGGGATCGGGCGGAAGCCGATCGTCCAGCAGCACGGCATGACCGCCGGCGAGCTGGCCCGCTACTTCGCCGAGGAGTTCCTGCCCGGCGACGGCGTGAAGCTGGACCGCCTCGAAGTCGTCCAGGTCCGCGGCTGGCAGCGCGACACGCTCTTCGCGCGGACCGGGCTGAACTGGGTGCTGCCGAGCCCGAACATGCCGACCCCGGACACCGCGCTCGTCTACCCGGGCACCGGGATGTTCGAAGGCACGGTGTTCTCCGAAGGCCGCGGGACGACCCGGCCGTTCGAGATCATCGGCGCGCCCGGGCTCGACTGGCGCTGGCGCGAGAAGCTCGAGGACCTCGCGCTGCCGGGCGCGAAGTTCCGCGAGGTCTACTTCGTGCCGACGTTCAGCAAGTTCGTCAACCAGACCTGCGGTGGCGTGCAGCTGAGCGTGAGCGACCCGCGGGCCTTCGACGCGATCCGGACGGCCGTCGCCATGCTCGTCACGGCGAAGGCGCTGCACCCGGACGTCTTCGCGTGGCGCCCGGACAACTACATCGACAAGCTGTCCGGCTCCGACCGGCTGCGGACCGCGATCGACGCCGGGGCGGGCGTCGACGAGGTCACCGGGGCCTGGCGGGCCGAGCTCGCCGAGTTCGACCGCAGACGTCGCCACTACCTGCTCTACCGCTGAGGGGGAAGCTCGTGCGTGCTAGGAAGGTCCTCGCCGCGGCCACCGGAGTGCTGGTCGCCTTGACCACGTTGACCTCGGGAGCCAGCGCCATCACGGGACGCCACGACGCCGGCCGCTTCGACCGGCCGCAGCAGGGGTTCGCCCCGGCGTGGACGACCCTGCGCCCGGGGCCCCCGCAGGAGGTCGGCCTCGACCCGGCGCCGATCAAGGCGGCCGAGGACTTCCTGGCGAGCTGGACCAAGCCGGACACCACCGGGCACCCGCACTTCTCCGGCGCGGTGGGCCTGCTGGCGCACGACGGCGTCGTCGTCGACCGGTACGCGGTCGGCGGCGCGCTGCGGTACGCCGACGCCGCGGGCACCGAACTGCCCGCCGACCAGCAGGTCCCCATGAAGAACGACACGATCTTCGACATGGCTTCGATCTCGAAGCTGTTCACGTCGATCGCCGTCCTGCAGCTCGTCGAGCGCGGGCAGCTGACCATCGACACCCCGGTGTCCCGCTTCTTCCCCGAGTTCGCCGCCGGCGACAAAGCGGCCATCACGGTCAAGATGCTGCTCACGCACGTCTCCGGGTTCGACGCCGACCCGATCCCCTCGCTCTGGGCCGGCTACCCGGACATCCCGTCGCGCCGGCAGGCCGTGCTCGACAGCCCGCTCAAGAACAAGCCGGGTACGACTTACCTCTACTCCGACATCAACCTGCTCACCCTGGGCTTCATCGTCGAGAAGCTGACCGGGCAGACCCTCGACAAGGTCGTCCACGACCGGATCACCGCGCCGCTCGGCATGGTCGACACCGGTTACAACCCGCCCGCGTCGAAGCTGGACCGGATCGCCGCGACGGAGTTCGAGGCCAACCCGCCGCGCGGGATGGTGCGCGGCAGCGTGCACGACGAGAACGCGTGGTCGCTCGGCGGCGTCGCCGGGCACGCCGGGGTGTTCAGCACCGCCGGCGACATGGCCACCCTCGCCCAGACGATCCTCAACGGCGGCAGCTACCGCGGGCACCGGATCCTGGGCCAGGAGACCGTGCGGCAGATGCTGACGAACTACAACCAGCAGTTCCCGGACGACTCGCACGGCCTCGGCTTCGAGCTCGACCAGCCCTGGTACATGGGCGCGCTGGCGTCGCCGGTCACCGCGGGGCACACCGGCTTCACCGGGACGACGCTGGTCATCGACCCCGAGTCGCGCTCGTTCGCCGTCCTGCTGACCAACCGGGTGCACCCGAGCCGCGGCTGGGGCTCGATCAACACCGCCCGCCAGGTCTGGGCGACGTCGCTGGCCAGGGCCATGGCGGTGCGGCCGGAGGTCGGGAAGGACGCCTGGACGAGCACGCTGGGTAACGCGAGCGTCGCCACGTTGAGTACTCACCCTTTTACTACGGATAGTGATCAAGCCCGCGTGTCTTTCTACGCTTTCGTGGACACTGAGGGGCCGACTGATCCACTTCAGCTGCAAGCCAGCACCGACGGCGTGAACTGGCAACCGATCGCTGTATCGGTATCGGGCCCGGGCGCACCCTCCGGAAGCGTGACGTCGCTCTCCGGACACGGCCACCGTGCCTGGTGGAAGGTCACCGGGACCTTGCCCCGAGCGGCGGCCGTGAGCCTCCGGTGGCGTTACAGCACCGATCCGGGTTACACGGGTCGCGGAGTTTCGGTCGACGGTGTGAAAGTCACCGAGAGCGGCCGATCACTCCTCGACGGTGAACGAAACCCCGCTGCTTTCGTCGCGGAGGGTTGGCAATTGAGCGCTCGGTGACCGACCTGTCGCCAGCTGTCGAACAAACACCCGAGTTTACCGTCCGCTTGCCGCTTGCACCGCGACACTAAGTTGCCAAGTCGTTAGCTTGACCTCGTTAACAAGACCGACCTGGTTGGCGACTTTCTGGTCAGTGATTAATCGCAAATCCAGATCCGCAGACACGGACGGGTTGCGATCCGACCGAAGGGTGTGGGTAGCCTTGTCGCAGATGCCAACGGTTAGTAACTTTCCGACGGTGAGTGATACCGAATCCGTAATCGGCACGGCACCGTCCGAGCCCGTATCGGTCCAGCCGGCCGTGCGGGACGCGGACGCCAGCCCGCTGGTCCGGATCCGGTCCCTGCTCCCCGGCCTGGCCCGCGCCGAGCAGCGCGTGGCGAAGGTGGTGCTGGAAGATCCCGCGTCGGTCGCGAGACGCAGCATCACCGAGGTGGCCCTGGCCGCCAACACCAGCGAAACCACCGTCACGCGGTTCTGCAAGGCCGTCGGCGTCGGCGGGTACCCGCAGCTGCGCATCGCGCTGGCAGCGGACACCGCGCGCACCGAGGCCCGCACCACCCGCAACCTCGGCGGCGAGATCGGCCCGGAGGACGACCTGGCCGCCGTCATCGGCAAGGTCAGCTTCGCCGACGCCCGCGCGGTCGAGGAGACGGCCGACCAGCTCGACGTCGCCACGCTGGAGCGCGTGATCGAGGTCGTCGCGAGCGCCGGCCGCGTCGACGTCTACGGCGTGGGCGCCAGCGCGTTCGTCGCCGCGGACCTGCAGCAGAAACTGCACCGCATCGGCCGCGTGTGCTTCTCGTGGTCGGACACGCACATCATGCTCACCTCGGCCGCGGTGCTCAGCCCCGGTGACGTCGCCATCGGCGTCTCGCACACCGGCGCGACCACCGACACCGTCGAAGCGCTGCGGGTGGCCCGCGAGCACGGCGCGATCACCATCGCCGTGACGAACTTCCCGCGCTCCCCGATCACCGAGGTCGCCGACTACGTTTTGACCACGGCCGCACGGGAAACCACCTTCCGTTCGGGGGCCACGGCGAGCCGCATCGCCCAGCTCACCGTCATCGACTGCCTGTTCATCGGCGTCGCACAGCGGCACATGGACGCGTCGGTCAGCGCCCTGGACGCGACCAGGGACGCGGTCGGCTCGCACCGCTTGGGGGTCAGGCCGGACGGTCGTCGCCGTCCGCGGGAAACCGGCAAGTGATGACCGGAGAAAATGTGAGGCGCATGATGACCGTCCCCACGCAGGCGGTGCACGTCGATTCGCCGACCGAGACCCGCAATCCCCGCACCACGGACATCGACCTGATGTCCACCGCGGGGATCCTGGGCGCGATCAACGCCGAAGACCGCACGGTCGCCGGCGCCGTGGCCGAAGTGCTGCCGCAGGTGGCACGCGCGGTGGACTACGCGGTCGACGCCCTGCGGGCCGGCGGCCGGGTGCACTACGTCGGCGCCGGGACGTCCGGGCGCCTGGCGACGCTGGACGCGGCCGAGCTCGTGCCGACGTTCAACGTGCCCGCGGACTGGTTCATCGCGCATCACGCCGGCGGGGAGAAGGCGCTGCGCAGCGCCGTCGAGAACGCGGAGGACGACGACGGGGCCGGCGCGGCCGAGATGGCCGCGATGGTCCAGCCGGGCGACTTCGTACTGGGGCTGACGGCGTCGGGCAGGACGCCGTACGTCTTGGGCGCGCTGCTGGCCGCGTCGCGCCAGGGCGCCCGGACCGGGCTGGTCTCGGGCAACCCGAAGGCCGCCAAGCCCGCCGGGGTCGACGTGCTGATCGCCGTCGACACCGGCCCGGAGGCCATCGCCGGCTCGACCCGGATGAAGGCGGGCACGGCGCAGAAGATGATCCTGACGTCGTTCTCCACGGCGACGATGATCAAGCTGGGCCGGACCTACTCCAACCTGATGGTCAGCATGCGGGCGACGAACGCGAAGCTGCGCGGCCGGACCATCCGGATCCTGCAGGAAGCCACCGGCATGACGATGGCGGACTGCTCGGACGCGCTCACCGAGGCCGGGGGCGACCTCAAGGTGGCGCTGGTGCACCTGCTTTCCGGCGTCGACGTGAAGAGCGCGGCGAAGGCGCTGCACACGTCCGGCGGGCACGTCCGGAAGGCACTCGACATGGTGCGCGTGCGCGCCAGCTGAGACTCATTGCCGTTCATCTGTTCACCTGTCTAACCTCTCAGATGAGGGAAAGCGGGTGGCGATGGCGGGCACGGAAGAGGACTCGCGGCGCGGGCTTTCGCGCCGCGAGTGGGTGTCGATCGGCGGGATGGCGGGGTTCATCCTGCTGCTCAACGTCGTGGGCTGGGTGGTGCTGGCGGTCTTCGTCGCACCCCGGCACTACGCGCTCGGCGCGTCCGGTGTGTTCGGGATCGGGCTGGGCGTCACGGCGTTCACGCTCGGCATGCGGCACGCCTTCGACGCCGACCACATCGCCGCGATCGACAACACCACCCGCAAGCTGATGGCCGACGGCCAGCGGCCGCTCTCGGTCGGGTTCTGGTTCTCCCTCGGGCACTCGACGATCGTCTTCGCGCTGTGCCTGCTGCTCTCCCTCGGTGTCCGCGCGCTCGCCGGGCAGGTCGAGGACGACTCGTCGGCGTTGCACGACGCGACCGGCATCATCGGGACGTCGGTGTCCGGCGTCTTCCTGTACGTGATCGCGATCCTCAACCTCGTGGTGCTGATCGGCATCCTGCGGGTGTTCAAGCGGATGCGCCACGGCGAGTTCGACGAGGCCGCGCTGGAACACCAGCTGAACAACCGCGGGGTGATGAACCGGCTGCTGGGCGGCGCGACGAAGTCCGTGCGCAAGCCGTGGCACATCTACCCCGTCGGCGTGCTGTTCGGCCTCGGCTTCGACACCGCGACCGAGATCGGCCTGCTGGTGCTCGCCGCCGGCGCCGCCACGTTCGCCCTGCCCTGGTACGCGATCCTCGTGCTGCCGATCCTGTTCGCCGCCGGGATGAGCCTGTTCGACACCGTGGACGGCTGCTTCATGAACTTCGCCTACGGCTGGGCGTTCGCGAAGCCGGTGCGCAAGATCTTCTACAACATCACGGTGACGACGCTGTCGGTCGCGGTCGCGTTCGTCATCGGGACCATCGAGCTGGTGTCGATCCTCGCCGAGAAGCTGGACATCACCTCGGGGCCGCTGGCCGCGATCGCGTCGGTGGACCTGGACTACGTCGGGTTCGGGATCGTGGGCTTGTTCGTGCTGACGTGGGTCATCGCGCTGGCGGTGTGGCGGTTCGGGCGGATCGAAGAGAAGTGGTCCGCGAAGCTGAGCGGGTGACGCACAAGGCGAGCGCGGCGACGGCGGCGAGCGCGCCGGCCGGGCCGACCCACGCCGGGCCCGCGGCGGCGAGGACGACCCCGCCGAGCGCCGAGCCGAGCGCGCCGCCGACGTAGATCGCCGAACCGTTCACGCCGAGCGCGACGGTCGGAACGTCCGGCGCGATCGTGAAGAGCCGGTGCTGCTGCGGCACCATCAGCATCCCGCCGAAGGCCCCGGCGAACACCGCGAACAGCAGCGCACCGGGCAAGGACAGCACGGCGAGGTCGACGACCCCGAGCACCACCGCCGTGCCGGCCAGGGAAAGCGCGCGGACCCGCGCCGGGCCGAGGCGGTCGGTGGCGTGGCCGGTGAACGTCGTCCCGGCGAGCTGGCCGGCCCCGAACCCGACGAGCACCCACGACAGCACGGCGCCGCTCGCCACCGGCGCGACCAGCACCGGCAGGTAGACGAACACGGTGAACCCGGCGAGGGTGCCGAGGACCGTCACGAGCAGGACGCGGGCGACCGCGGGCCGCACGACGACGGCGAGCCGCTCGCGCAGCCCGGCCGCGGGTACGCGGACCTCGGGGATGACCGGGATCAGCACCGCGACGACGACCGCGACCACCCCGATCCCCCACATCACCGCGCGCCAGCCGAACCACTGCCCGGCGAGCACGCCGATCGGGACGCCGAGCACCATCGAGACGCTCATCCCGGCGGCGACCGTGGACAGCGCCCGCCCCCGGCGTTCTCCGGACGAGAGCGCCCCGGCGAGGACGTAGGCGTTCGACTGGAACGCGGCCGCGCCGATCGCGGCGAGCACCCGCGCGAGGGCGACCACGGCGAACGAGGTGCCGAGCGCCTGCCCGGCCATGCCGACGGTGAACAGCGCCATGCCGCCGGCCAGCACCCACCGGCGGTCCCAGGTGCCGGTGAACGCGGCGATGAGCGGGGACGCGACCGCGTACGTGAGGGCGAAGACGGTGGCGAGCTGACCCGCGACGGACTCCGTCACGTGCAGGTCGGCGGCGATGACGGGTAGCAGGCCGTTGAGCACGAACCCGTCGGTGCCCACGGTGAACGTGCCCACCGCGAGGACGAGCAGGACCCCCAGCCGATCATTAGATGATCGTCGAATCGTCATGCGGCCATGATGGAGATACACTTCGATCGTTGTCAAACGATCCAAGTGTTGGGAGACCGTGGTGGCCCGGACGCTGCCCCAGCCGGCGCGCGAAGCGATCGAGATCGTGACGGTGCTGCAGGCCCTGGCCGATCCGGTGCGCCTGGAAGTCCTCCGCGAGCTGGCGAAGATGACCGAGCCGCGAAGCTGCTCGCTCGAGGAGTACGACGTCGACATCACGGCGGCGACGCTGTCGCACCACTGGCGCGTACTTCGCGAAGCCGGGTTGACGACGACGTTCGTCGAGGGACGGCGGCGCTGGGTCGAACTACGGCGCGACGATCTGCAGGCGCGGTTCCCCGGCCTGCTCGACGCCGTGCTGGCTTAAGAAGCCGCGTCCGAGATGCTCTTCGCCTCGCGTGCGCCCGCTTCGAACGCTTCGCAGTTGAAGAGCAGCCACTCGCGCACGCCTTCGGGCTTCCCGCTCGCGAACCCCTCGGCCGCTTCGAGATAACGCGGCACCCGGCGGAAGAACGCGACTTCGGGAACGCTCAGTGCCTTGGGGTCGAGGCCCGTCGCGATCATCGTCAGCCTCGCCGCGGCGCGGGCCACGATGCCGTCCGCGCTGCCGAACGGCTTGAGCGCCAACAGTTCCCCGTGCACCACGGCCGTCAGGACCGGGCCCGGTGCGGCCGTCGCGCCCGTCACGAGCTGGGCCAGCAGCTCCAGGCGGCCGCCGCCGGAATGCGGGCGCCCCAACGCGTCCAGGTCGTCGACGAGGTCCGCCGCGGCGAGGACGTGCAGGCGTGCCAACGCTTGCAGCGGCGCGCGGCGCCACGTCGGGAGCAGCGACTCCACCGTCTCCGCGACGCGCAGGGCGCCGGCCAGCACCGGGTCGGAAACCGCGCCGTCGGCCGGAAGTTCCGGGTTGGCGCCTTCGATCCCGGCCGACGCGCGCGCCGCGCGGACCGACGCTTCGGCCGCGGTCGCCGCGCCGCCGCGGAGGTTGGCCGGGAGGCGGTGCACCTTGAACACGGCGTCCTGCGCGGACTTCGCGGCCGCGGCGACGCCTTCGAGGTCGAGGAGGGGCTTGAGCGGATCAGGCATCGAGGACCTGGCCTTCGCGGGCGACCACGGGCGGCAGCACCGACCACGGGAAGTTGATCCAGCGGTCGGTGTGCCGCCAGACGTACTCGCACTTGACCGTCGAGTGCGGCTTCTCGTAGACGACGGCCGAGCGCACCTCGGCGACGTGCTCGACGCAGAAGTCGCGGACGAGCTTGAGGGTGGCGCCGGTGTCGGCGACGTCGTCGGCGATCAGCACCTTCTTGCTCGTCAGGTCGACGACGTTGGGCACCGGCGGCAGCATCACCGGCAGGTCGAGGCGCTGGTCGACGCCGGTGTAGAACTCGACGTTCATCACGTGCAGGTTCTTCACGTCGAGCGCGTAGCCGAGCGCGCCGGCGACGAAGAGGCCGCCACGGGCGATGGACAGGATGAGGTCCGGCGCGAAGCCGTCGTCGGCGATGGTGTGAGCCAGTTCACGGCTCGCGGTGCCGAACAGCTCCCAGCTCAGCTCTTCGCGCTCTTCGGCCATCGATCTCGCCCTTCGTCGTGGTCAGCCGAGCATAGGCAACGCCAAAGTGGCCTGTGAAAATGCTTGGAAATTGGCTATCCGAGACAGCCATTGCCGGCCGTACGGTGATCACGTGAGCGACTGGAACACGCGACCGACCCTGGCCGGCGAGCACGTCCGCCTGGAGCCGCTGACGTCCGAGCACGCGAAGGGCTTGCTCGAGGCGGGCACCGACCCGGGCATCTGGGCGTGGCTGAGCATCCGGCAGCCGGGGGATCTTCCGGCGGCGGAGCGGCTGGTCGAGCAGGCCCTCGCCGACCCCGCGCGGCGCCCGTTCGCGCAGATCGACGTCGCGTCCGGCCGCGTCGCCGGGACGACGTCCTACTACCAGGTCGTCGAGCAGCACCGGATCCTCTCGATCGGGCACACCTGGATCGGCGCGGACTGGCAGCGCACCGGGCTGAACACCGAGTCGAAGCTGCTGCTGCTCCAGCACGCGTTCGAAACCCTTGGCGCACAACGGGTCGCGTGGGAGACCGACATCCGCAACCTCCGCTCGCAACGCGCCATCGAGCGCCTTGGCGCGCTTCGCGAAGGTGTCCTGCGGGCGCACCGGATCCGGCCGGACGGCTCGTCGCGCGACACCGTCACCTATTCGATGCTGGCGCCGGAGTGGCCCGCGGCCAAGGCCCGGCTGAACGAACGCTTAGTCACCGCGGCTCGCCTGCCTCGGTGAAACGGCGGGGCAACGTGGGTGCAACCTTTTACAAGGCGGACTAACGTCGCTAGCGTGCCGCTAGCCGTCGTTTCGGCGCACTACAGGAGGCCTTGCAACCATGACCGAGCAGTCCCCAGCACTGGACAACCTGCTCACCGAGAGCCGCACCTTCCCGCCCAGCGACGAATTCGCTGGCCAGGCCAACGCGCAGGCCGATCTCTACGCCGAGGCGGACGCCGATCGCGAAGCGTTCTGGGCCAAGCAGGCCGAGCGGCTCACGTGGGACACGAAGTGGACCACGGTACTGGACTGGACCAATGCGCCGTTCGCGAAGTGGTTCGTCGGCGGCAAGCTGAACGTCGCCTACAACTGCGTCGACCGGCACGTCGAGTCCGGCCACGGCGAGCAGGTCGCGATCCACTGGGTCGGCGAGCCGGGTGACACCCGGGACATCACCTACGCCGAGCTGAAGACCGAGGTTTCCAAGGCCGCCAACGCACTCGCGTCGCTGGGCGTGACCGCCGGCGACGTCGTGGCGATCCAGCTGCAGATGGTCCCCGAGGCCATCTTCGCGATGCTCGCGTGCGCCCGGATCGGCGCGCTGCACAACGTCGTCTTCGGCGGCTTCTCCCCGACCGCGCTGCGGGCCCGCGTCGACGACGCCGCCGCGAAGGTCGTGATCACCTCCGACGGCCAGTTCCGCCGCGGCAAGGCCGCGCCGATGAAGGCCAATGTCGACGAAGCGCTCGAAGGCGCCGAGACGGTCGAGAAGGTCATCGTCGTCAAGCGCACCGGCGAGAAGCTCGAGGGCGACGTGCCGTGGACCGACGGCCGCGACCTCTGGTGGCACGAGCTCGTCGACGGACAGTCCGAAGAGCACACTCCCGAAGCCTTCGACAGCGAGCACCCGCTGTTCATCCTCTACACGTCCGGGACGACCGGGAAGCCGAAGGGCATCCTGCACACTTCGGGCGGCTACCTGACGCAGACGGCGTACACGCACCACAACGTCTTCGACCACAAGGCCGGCGAGGACGTCTACTGGTGCACCGCCGACATCGGCTGGATCACCGGCCACAGCTACATCGTCTACGGCCCGCTCGCCAACCGCGTCACGCAGGTCGTCTACGAAGGCACGCCGAACACCCCGCACGAGGGACGGCACTGGGAGATCGTCCAGAAGTACAAGGTCTCCCTCTACTACACCGCGCCGACGCTGATCCGCACCTTCATGAAGTGGGGCGCGGAAATCCCGGAGAAGTACGACCTGTCGTCGCTGCGCGTGCTGGGTTCGGTCGGCGAGCCGATCAACCCCGAGGCGTGGATCTGGTACCGCGAGAACATCGGCGCGGGCAAGGCCCCGATCGTCGACACGTGGTGGCAGACCGAAACGGGCGCGATCATGATCTCGCCGCTGCCGGGCGTCACCTCGACGAAGCCGGGCTCGGCGCAGAAGGCGCTGCCGGGCATCTCCGCGAAGGTCGTCGACGACACCGGCACCGAGGTCGCGCACGGCGGCGGCGGGTACCTGGTGCTCGACAAGCCGTGGCCGTCGATGCTGCGCGGGGTCTGGGGCGACGAAGAGCGCTTCAAGGACACCTACTGGTCGCGGTTCAAGGACCAGGGCTTCTACTTCGCCGGCGACGGCGCGAAGTACGACAACGACGGTGACGTCTGGCTGCTGGGCCGCGTCGACGACGTGATGAACGTGTCCGGCCACCGCATCTCGACGACCGAGGTCGAGTCGGCGCTCGTTTCGCACCCGACGGTGGCCGAGGCCGCGGTCGTCGGCGCGACCGACCCGACGACCGGCCAGGGCATCGTCGCGTTCGTCATCCTGCGCGGCAACGCGGTGGACGGCGGCGAGGAGGCCATCCAGGCGCTGCGCAACCACGTGGCGAAGGAGATCGGGCCGATCGCGAAGCCGCGGCAGATCATGGTCGTGCCGGAGCTGCCGAAGACGCGCTCGGGCAAGATCATGCGCCGCCTGCTGCGCGACGTCGCGGAGAACCGGCAGGTCGGCGACGTCACCACGCTGGCCGACTCGTCGGTGATGGACCTGATCTCGTCGGGCCTGCAGTCGGGCAAGTCCGAGGAGTGAGCTAGCGTTCTCCCCGTCAGAGCCCTTCCGGCTTCGCGCCGGGAGGGCTCTGTCATGGAACCCCCGAGCGGCGCGCGTCGAACGCATGTTCTACACTGTGCCGCGAACCACACCCACTTCCCGGGCAAGGAGACGACACGACGATGACCGTGGATGTCCTGACGCACGACGAGGAAACGGCTTCGGCCACCACCGAGGCGCCGGCCGTTGCCACCGACGAGGCGACCGTCACCGAGTCCGCGTCCCCCTCCGCTTCGGAAGGCTCGCCCGAGCCGGCCGAGGAAGAGGCCCCCAAGCCGAAGCGCGGCCGCCCCAAGGGCGCGGCGACGGCGTCGACGGCGAAGAAGACCCGCACGGTCGAGCTGATCCTGACGGTCACCGGCACCGCCGACGGCGAGTGGCAGGCCGAGCTGAAGAACGGCTCCAAGTGGGTCGCGAAGGGCCTGGAGATCCCCGCCGCCGCGGTTTCGCGCGCGGCGAAGGAACTGCACAGCGAGCTTTCCGGCCCGATCGACGAGGTGATCAACCAGGCCCGCGAAGCGCAGGCCGCGAAGGTCGCCGCGCTGGAGGCCGAACTCGAGAAGGCCAAGCAGGCCCTCGCCGAGCTCGACGCCTGAGCTTTTTTCCCGGGAGACGCCCGGTTCCGCTTCGCGCGGGGCCGGGCGTTTCCGCTATCCGGCCGCGGCCCTGGCCGCGCGCTCGATTTCCGCCCGCCGGTTCTCCCAGAAGGCCGCGTCCCGCCCGGCCGCCTCGACCCGGCCGTCCAGCTGTTCCCGCAGGATGTCGGCGTGCCCGGCGTGCCGGCTGGTCTCCGTGAGCACGTGGACCAGGACGTTGAACAGCAGCACGTCCGGCCGCGGCCACCACGGCACGTGGCCGGGCGAGTCGACGGCGAGCGCGGCGATGGTCGCGTCGGAGTGCGCCCAGGCGCGCCGGTAGCGGCTGGTGATCTCCTCGCGTGTTTCGTTCTCGGTCGCCCACATGTCGGTACCGCGCCGGTCGAGGTCGTCCCACCGGGGCACGGGCTCGGGGGACGGCCGGCCGAAGACCTCGCCGAAGTACCGGGCCTCCGTCACCGACAGGTGCTTGACCAGGCCGAGGAGGTTGGTTCCGGTCGAGGTCAGGGGACGGCGGACGGCGTACTCGGAAAGCCCGTCGAGCTTCCCGAGCATCGCCTCGCGGATCTCCCGCAGGTCACTGTGCAGGTACTGCTTCGCGAACTCGTCGATCACGACGTCCAGCATGCCCGGTTCAGGCGATCGGCGGCCGCCCCGGTAGCGGGGACTTGAACTCCACCCACATCGAGTCCGTCAGTGCCTCCACGTGGTGCTCCACCCCGCGTGGGTGCAGCACCGAATCCCCCGGCTCCAGCTCCGCCTCCTCCCCGGCCACCGCGCCCCGCAGCCGGCCCGAAAGGACGTAGACGATCGAGTCGTGGTCGTGCGAGTGCGGCGGCGACGCCACACCCGACGGGTAGTGGATCAGGTAGGCCAGGCCGCTCGACGCCGACTCCAGCAGCCGGAACCGGCCCTCGCCGCCGGTGAGAGGAAGGCCCTCCACCGTGCGCAGCGGCTGCCACACTTGCTCGTCCATGCCGCCCATGATGACCCAAAACCCGTGAGTCCACACAGGACCGGCTTAGGTTAGGCATGTGTAATTTAGGCCTGCCTGACCGGAAAAGCAGCTCTCGCCCCGGTTCCTTTTCCGTGTTTCACTTGTCCCGTGACCGAAACGATCGACGGTGACGCCGTGGAGCACGCGCACGAGCCGCACCAGGACGTGGGCGGGAAGCTGAACTGGCTGCGGGCCGGGGTGCTCGGGGCGAACGACGGCATCGTGTCGGTCGCCGGGATCGTCGTCGGGGTCGCCGGGGCGACCACCGAAAGCACCGCGATCCTCACGGCCGGGATCGCCGGGCTCGTCGCCGGGGCCTTTTCCATGGCCGGCGGCGAATACGTCTCCGTCAGCACCCAGCGCGACACCGAACAGGCGTTGCTCCGGCTCGAAAAGCAAGAGCTCAAGACGATGCCGGAGGCCGAGGAGCGCGAGCTCGCCGAGATCTACGAAGCCAAGGGGCTTTCGCCGGACCTCGCGAGCCGCGTCGCGCGGGAACTGACCGAAAAGGACGCGCTGCAGGCGCACGCGGAGGCCGAGCTCGGCATCGATCCGGACAACCTGACCAGCCCGTGGCAGGCCGCGTGGGCGTCGCTGGTCGCGTTCTCGGTCGGCGCGCTGCTGCCGATCCTGTCCATCGCCTGGGCCGGCGTCTCCCTGCGGGTGTGGGCGTGCGCGGCCGCGGTGGTCGTCGGCCTGACGCTGACCGGGTGGGTCAGCGCGCGGCTCGGGGAAGCCAAGGTGGGGCGCGCGATCCTGCGCAACGTCGGGGTCGGCGCCCTCACCATGGTCGTGACCTACTTCGTCGGGGTGCTCTTCGGAGTCACCGTCGGCTAGCTAGTGGACGCCCTTCATCAGCTTGCGGATGAAGGGGATGCCCAGGAACAGCAGCACGCCGACCCCGATGGCGACGCCGCCGACCGTGCTGAAGTACGGCGCTTCGTCGTCGACGGTGTAGTACTCGGCGAGCTTGCCGGACATCGCCGTGCCCAGGGAGATCGAAAGGAAGTTCAGCGCCACCATCTGCGTGCGGAACGCCTCCGGCGCGAGCTTCGTCGACAGCGACAGCCCGACCGGCGAAAGGCACAGCTCGGCGATCGTGAAGACGAACAGGATGCCGACCATGGCCAGCATCGGGCTGGCGTTCTTGCCGCTGCCCACCATCGGCAGGAACAGCAGGAACGCGACGCCCATCAGCACCGTGCCGAGGACGAACTTCATCGGCGTCGACGGCTGGCGGTCGCCGAGCTTCGTCCACAGCGCCGCCAGGATCGGCGCGAACACGATGATGAACACCGGGTTGATCGAGTTGACCCAGGACACCGGCATCTCCCAGCCGAACAGGCTCCGGTTCAGCCGCTGGTCGGTGTAGGCCGCGACGACCGTGAACTGCTGCTGGTACAGCGAAAAGAACGCGGCGCTGGCGATGAACATCGGGATGAACGAGAACACCCGGCTGCGCTCGACGCCGGTGATCTTGCGGCTGGTCAGGATGATGAGGAAGTAGATCACCGAGATCACGGCGACCACCCACACGACGACGTCGGCGAGGTTGCCCGGGTTGACGACGCCGGTCGTCACCAGCACGACGATGGCGGCGACCAGCAGCACCGCGGCCGCGATCGCCAGCAGGCGCTGCGACGACGGCAGCGGGTTCGGCACCTCCTTGGCCTTGTCGCCGAGGTTCTTGCGGCCGAGCGTGTACTGGATCAGGCCGAGCGCCATGCCGATCGCGGCGAGGCCGAAGCCGAGGTGGAAGCCGACCTCGGTCTGCGCGAGCCCGGTCAGCAGCGGGCCGACGAAGGCGCCGAGGTTGACGCCCATGTAGAAGATCGTGAAGCCGGCGTCGCGGCGCTCGTCGCCTTCGGCGTAGAGCGTGCCGACGATCGCCGTCGCGTTGGACTTCAGCCCGCCGCTGCCGACCGCCACGCACACCAGGCCGACGCCGATCCCGGTCAGGCCCGGCAGCAGCGCCAGGCTGATGTGGCCGGCCATGATCAGGACGGCGCTGTAGAACAGCGTCCGTTCGGAACCGAGCAGCCGGTCGGCCACCCACGCGCCGACGACCGCCGACAGGTAGACCAGGCCGCCGTACGCGCCGACGATGCCGAGCGCGGACTCCTGCGCGAGGCCGAGACCACCCTGGTCGACCTGGTAGTAGAGGTAGATGGGGAGGATGCCGAGCATCCCGTAGTAGGAGAAGCGCTCCCACATCTCGACGCCGAAGAGGTTCGCCAGTCCTCGTGGGTGCCCGAAGAACCTCGTGTCCTGCTGGACCTCGGTGGAGGTGCTCACAACTCTGTCTTCCTTTGTCTCGGACTTCGTTGTCGCTTGGCATGCTATGAGGACACCGTGTGACCCACCACCGCCACCCCGTGTGGCGACGGCCATAACGATCCGTGACAAAGAGGCATTAAAATACCGTCAAAGGTGCGCCGGGAAGTCTGGTCGGCAAAGGTGATCAGCGACCCCAGGAGCCGCCCCGATGTCCCGCCCGTTCAGTGAATTCGCCCGCTACCTGCGCACCGAGACGACCGGCGGGCTGATCCTGCTCGCCGCGACCGCGGTCGCCCTGCTCTGGGCCAATTCGCCGCTGCGGGACAGCTACCACGCCCTGCGCGACTTCCGGCTCGGCCCGGAGTTCCTGCACCTGAACCTGACGATCGGCGACTGGGCCAAGGACGGCCTCCTCGCCCTCTTCTTCTTCGTCGCCGGGCTGGAGCTCAAGCGCGAGCTCGTCGTCGGCGAGCTGTCCCGGTTCAAGCAGGCGATCCTGCCGGTCGTCGCCGCCGTCGGCGGCATGGTCGTGCCCGCGCTCGTCGCGCTGTCCGTCGGCTGGGGGACGCCGGGCATCGACCGCGCCTGGGCCATCCCGGTGGCCACGGACATCGCGTTCGCGCTCGGCGTGCTCGCGCTGACCGCGTCCAACCTGCCCTCGAGCGCGCGGGTCTTCCTGCTTTCGCTGGCTGTGGTGGACGACCTCGGCGCGATCATCGTCATCGCCGTGCTGTTCACGACGGGCTTCGACCTGGTCGCGGTGGCCGTCGCCGTCGCCGCGCTCGCGCTGTACGCGTTTTTCCAGCACCGGCGCGTCCGGACGCCGTGGCTCTACGTGCCGTTGGCGCTGATCACCTGGGTCGCGGTGCACTCGGCGGGCATCCACGCGACGATCGCCGGCGTCGCGCTCGGCCTGCTCACCCGCGTCCGCCCCGACGAAGGCGAGGCCGAGGCTCCCGCGCTGCGGCTCGAGCACCGGCTCCAGCCGTGGTCGGCGGCGGTGGCCGTGCCGGTGTTCGCGCTGTTCGCGGCCGGGATCTCGGTCAGCGGCGACGCACTGGGCGCGGTCTTCACGACGGCGTTGCCACTCGCCGTGCTCGCCGGTCTGCTCGTCGGCAAGTTCGTCGGCATCCTGGGCGCCAGCTTGCTCGCCGTGAAGCTGCGCGTGGCGGAAAAACCGCGTGGCATGACCTGGCGGGACCTGGCCGCGTTGTCGGTGCTCGGCGGGGTCGGGTTCACGGTCAGCCTGCTGATCGCGGAGCTGGCGTTGCCCGGCGAGGCGAGCGAGCTGGCCAAGGCCGCGGTGTTGATCGCGTCCGCGGCGGCGTCCCTGCTGGCGGCGGCGCTGCTACTCCGCCGTAGCAAAGTGCACGCCCGAATCTCCGACACACTGTGACTCCGTCGCGCCCGGTTTCGGGACACATGGCACGATGACCCGGTGAGCAGCCCCAAACACGAACGCACCGGCCCCGACGGCGTGGGGGCCGTGCCTTACCTCCCGCTGTCCTCCGCCTCCGACGTCCCCGGTGACCAGTCGCTCGGCCGGCTGGTCGGCGACGCGACCCAGCACATCTCGACCCTGGTCAGGGCCGAGATGGAACTCGCGAAGTCCGAGCTGGTCGGCGAGGTGAAGAAGGGCCTCAAGGGGGCCGTCTACTTCCTGATCGCGCTGACCGTCTTCCTGTACAGCACGTTCTTCCTGTTCTTCTTCGCGGCCGAAGGCCTGGCCCAGTGGCTGCGCTACCGCTGGATCGCGTTCGGCATCGTGTTCTTCCTGATGCTGGTCGTCGCCGGGGTGGCCGGGTTCCTCGGCTACCGCAAGGTGAAGAAGTTCAAGGCACCCGAGCGGACCATCGCCAGCGTCAAGGAGACCGCCGCCGCGCTCAAGCCGCAGAAGGCGCCCGACGCCGACCTGACGACCACTCGCGACTGAGGCGTTGCCCGCTTCCCCCGACCCGTCGAGCGTCCGGCTCGACGGCCCGTGGGCCCACCGCGACGTGTCGGCGAACGGCATCCGGCTGCACGTCGCCGAGCTCGGCGACGGACCGGTCGTGGTGCTGCTCCACGGGTTCGCCGAGTTCTGGTGGACCTGGCACCACCAGCTGCGCGCGCTCGCCGACGCCGGGTTCCGCGCGGTCGCCGTCGACCTGCGCGGCTACGGCGACTCGGACAAGCCGCCCCGCGGTTACGACGCCTGGACGCTCGCCGGCGATGTCGGCGGGCTGATCAAGTCGCTCGGGGCGCGGCGCGCACACCTCGTCGGGCACGCGTGGGGCGGCATGCTCGCGTGGACGGTCGCCGCGCTGCACCCCCGGCTGGTGTCGTCGGTGACGGCGATCGGCGCCGCCCACCCGCTCGCCCTGCGGTCCGGCGCCGCCCGCCCGTGGGGCGGCCAGGGCCGTGCGGCCGGGCACCTCTTCCGCTTCCAGGTGCCGATGGCGCCGGAGAAGTGGCTCGTGAAGGACGACGCCCAAGCCGTCGCAGACCTCTTCGGCGGCTGGGCCGGGAGCCGGTGGCGGTCCACTTCGGACTTCATCGACAGCGTCGAGGAGTTCCGGCACGCCATGCTCGTGCCCGGCGTCGCGCACAGCGCGCTCGAGTACTACCGGTGGGCGTTCCGCGCGCAGTTCCGCGGCGAAGGCCGCCGGTTCACCGACGCCGTCGGCGCCCGGATCGCGGCGCCGACCCTGCAGCTGCACGGCGCCGACGACACCTGCATCCTGCCCGAGACGGCGACGTCGTCGGTGCGCTGGGCAGGCCCGCACGCCGAGCCGTCGCTCTGGCCGGGCGTCGGGCACTTCCCCCACCTCGAAGTCCCGGACCGCACGTCGGCGGCGCTGGTGGACTTCCTCAAGCGAGACTGATCGCGTTCTTCGCCCGATCGACCGACTCCTCCGAAGGACCACCCTCCGGGTTCTCCGTCGCCAGTGCCTGGTTGAGCGCGACGAACGGCCGCATCCGCCGTTCGTAGGCCGCGAACGCCTCCTCGTGACCGGCCCGGCCCAGTTCCTGCGCGAGGACGTACGCGCCGACCAGCGCGAGGCTCGTTCCCTGGCCGGACAACGCCGACGCGCAGTAGCCGGCGTCGCCGACCAGCGCGATCCGGCCCGCCGACCAGCGGTCCAGCTCGATCCGGGCCATCGCGTCGAAGTAGAACACGTCCGCCGACGCCATCGCTTCGAGCAGCTTCGGCACCTCCCAGCCGACGCCGCCGAGCCGTTCGGCGATCAGCCGCTTCTGCTCCGGGACGGTCAGCCGGGGCAGCGGCTCCGAGCCGAACCCGAGCGTCACGCGCAGCTCCGTGTTGTCCCGCACCGGGTACGCGACGCCGCCGGTGTGCTCGTGGCGGAACCAGACCTGCCAGTCCTCGAGCCCGAGGAAGTTGGGCGCCGGGAAGATCGCCAGGTACTGCCCGAGGTGGCGGACGAATCGCTCCTCCGGCCCGAAGGCGAGCCGCCGCACGGCCGAGTGCAGGCCGTCGGCGCCGACGACGAGGTCGAACGTCCGGAAGCCGCCGTGTTCGAACTCGACGCGCACGCCGTGCGCCTCTTCGGTCAGCGCCGTGATCGCGTCACCGAAGACGTACTCGACGTCGGTCGCCTCGTGCAGGATCGCGACGACGTCGTCGCGCAGGACCTCGAAGTCGTCGTTGTCGAGCCGCCCGCTGCTGTAGGTGAACTCCTCCGACCGGAACAGCTCCTGGCCCTGACCGTCCACCATGGACATCCCGCGCATCCGGGTGCGCAGCGCGCGCATCCGGTCGCCGAGGCCCATCTCGTCGACGACGTCGAGCGCGACACCGCGCACGTCGATCGCCTGGCCGCCGGTGCGCGGGCCGGGCGCGCGCTCGACCACGGTGACCGACCAGCCGTCGCGGGCCAGGAACCAGGCCAGGGTGCCGCCGGCGACGCCGGCGCCGGAGATCAGGATGTTCCGCATGTTTCCTCCAGAGTCGTACACTGCTGCGCACCACAGTGGAGTTCGCGCAGGTGTACGGCAAAATCTGTACTAGTACAGATGGCCCACTGTGCTAGGTCAGGGAGAAGCCGTGAAGTACGTGGTCATCGCCGAGGAGCTGCGCGGCCGGATCGCGCGGGGCGAGCTGGCGCCGGGCGTGCGGGTGCCCTCGACCCGGCGGCTCGCCACCGATCACGGCGTCGCGCCGGCGACCGCGGCGAAGGCGCTCGCCCTGCTGAGCCAGGAGGGCCTGGTGCGTGCGGAACCGCGGTCCGGCACGGTCGTCGCGGGCCGCGAAAGCCGCGGCAGCCAGCGCGGGCTGACCCGCGACCGGCTCGTGCGCACGGCCATCGACATCGCCGACGCCGAAGGTCTCGGCGCGCTGTCGATGCGGGGCGTCGCGGCCCGGCTCGGCGTCGCCCCGATGGCGCCGTACCGGTACGTGCGCGGCCGCGATGAGCTGGTGCTGCTGATGGCCGACGCCGCGTTCGGCGAGCGCGGCTACCCGGCGAAGCCGTCGGGCGACTGGCGCGCCCGGCTGATGCTCGGCAGCCGCACGCTCTGGTCGCTCTTCAAGCGCCACCCGTGGCTGGCGCAGCTCGGGCCGATCACGCGGCCGCTGCCACTGCGGAACCTCGCCACCCACGGCGAGTGGGCGCTGTCCGCGCTGTCGGAGCTGGGGGTCGACGCCGCGACCCTCTGCGACCTGCACGTCCTGTTGTTCAGCCACGTCCAGGGCATGGCCGTCCACCTGGAACGCGAGCAGAGCGCCCTGGCGTCGTCCGGGCTGACCGAGGAGGACTGGATAGACCACCAAGGGGCCGCCGTCATGGCGATGACGGCCGGGCACCCGACGTTCGCGCGGATGCTCGCCGACCTGACCGAAACCGGCTACGACCTGGTCCTCGACGACATCTTCGAGTCGGGGATGCGGGCGCTGCTGGACGGCCTCGCCCTGCGGTTCGGGCGTTAGGCGGCGCAGGAGCCGGTCGACACGTTCGACGTCTGCGACGGCGCCGCGTCGACCTCGGCGCGGACCTGCTCGGCCGTCAGCGTGAAGCCCGTCTCCGGGTCTTCCACCGCCGCGCCGAAGACGACGCCGATGACCTTGCCGTCCGGAGTCACCATCGGACCGCCCGAGTTGCCGCTGCGGATCTCCGCGCGGACCGTGAAGACGTCCCGCTGGACGGTGTTGGCCTCGTAGATGTCCGGGCCGCGCAGGTTGATCCGGCCGCGCACGCGGGCCGGTGTCGCCCGGTACGGGCCGTCGAGCGGGTAGCCGAGCACGATCGCGCTGTCGCCCGCCCGCGCCGTTTCCGGGGCGAACTGCAGCGGCTCGGCGCGCAGCCGCGGCACGGCCAGCACCGCGATGTCGACCTCCGGGTCGAAGTAGACGACGCGCGCGGGGTAGTCGCCCTGCGTCGTCTCGATGCCGACGGTGTCGGTGCCGGCCACGACGTGCGCGTTCGTCATCACCCGCTGCGGCGCGATCACGAACCCGCTGCCCTCGAGGGACCGCGAGCACGAGCTGGCGCTGCCGCGGATCTTGACCACGCTGCCGTGCAGCTGCTGGACGGTGCCGCTGCTCTGCAGGGCGGGGTCCGGCGGCGAGGTGTCCGCCGTCGGCGCCTTCTCGAACGGATCCATGATGGACGGGAAGCCGGACGCGTCGAGCAGCTTGCGCAGCTGGCTCGGGAAGCCCTGGGCGGCCGCCGGCATGGTGTCGTTGACCTTGCCGAGCACCACCGAGCCGTTGATCGCCTTGGCCAGCCCCGGCAGGCCGGACACGGTCGTCAGCGGCGTCGCGATCAGCCACGCGACCACGAAGACGACCAGCGCCTGCACGACCGCGCCGAGCGTTTTGTCGACACCGGAGAGCTTGTCGGGCCGGATCTTCTGCCGGAGCTTGCGCCCCACGTAGACGCCGATCGCCTCGCCGAACGCGACGAGGAACACGACGGTCGCGACCGCGAAGGCGACCTTCCACACCGGGTCGTCGAAGAACGAGACCACCACCGGCGCCAGCTTGATGCCGACGATCGCGCCGAGCACGACGCCGACCAGCGACGGCAGCGCGATGATCACGCCCTGGTACGCGCCGGACACCGCCGCCAGCAGGGCCAGCAGCAGGACCAGCACATCGACCCAGTTCACGGCGTCACCCTTCCCCGTCCACCCGCGCCCGGTACGCGGCCAGCGCCTCGTCGAGGTCCCGGACGTCGCCCGGGTCCCATTCGCGCTCCCAGCCTCCCAGGCTCAGGAGTACCGACAGCAACCCGGCGGTGAACCCCCACACGAACAGGCCGCTGACCTCGAAGGCGGGCCCCTTCCACGGCGCGCCGGCCTTCTTGACCGTGAACCGGTTCGCCGGGTCGACCAGGTCGGCGACGGCGACCCGGGCGACGGACGCCGTCTCGGCCGGGTCCACCGCGTGCACCGGCGACGGCTCCGCCCAGTGCGCCAGCACCGGCGTCACCGCGAAGCCGGACACCGGGACGAACAGCTCCGGCAGCACCGCGACCGGCCGGACGCCGGCCGGGACGACCCCGGTCTCCTCCTCGGCCTCGCGCAGCGCGGTGCCGATCGGGCCGCCGTCGCCTTCCTCGGCGCCGCCGCCGGGGAACGAGACCTGCCCGGCGTGCGAGCCGAGCGTGTCGGCGCGGCGCTGGAGCAGGACGTCGGGTTCGCCGTCGGCTTCACGCTCGCCGAAGAGGATGAGGACCGCCGCGGCACGCGTGTACGCGGCTTCGGGCGGGCTGAACCGCGTGAACGTCTTCGAGTCGACCTCGCCGCTGACCTTGACCAGCGGCCGCAGCCACTCGGGCACCGACTCCGGCTCGACCAGTGGTCCGATCACGATGCCCCCTCGACTGCCGCGCGCACCTGGTCAGTGTTCCCGAAGGTCCGGGGATTCGCGATGAACCGGACCTCGCCGCCCGCGGTGACCAGGTAGGACGCCGGGAGCGCCGAGGGCACCTTGAGCGCCGTCCGGACCGGACCGCTGCCGCCTTCCCCGTCGAACACCGACGGAAGGTGCACGCCCAGCCGCGCGAGGAGGTTCAAGCCGTCCGCCGCCGGGCTCTGCACCTGGACGCCGAGGACGCGCACGGCACCCGGCTGCTTCGCGTACTCCTGGAGCACGGGCAGCTCGGTCCGGCACGGCTGGCACCACGACGCCCACACGTTGACCAGCACCGGAGCCCCGGCGAGGGCCTGACCGACGTCGACGCTCGCGCCGTCGCCGAGGCAGTCCGCCTTGACGCCTTCGAGCTGCTTCACCGGCGGCCCGGAGCCCGGCGCGGGACACGGCCGGAGCGCCGCCGCCGACCGGGCCGGCGCGAGGTCTTCCGACGGCTTCGCGGCGGTGTCGTCACCCCCGCGGGGCAGCAGCGCGACGATCAGCGCCACCGCCAGCACCGCGACGGCCAGCGCCCACTTGGTGACTCTCGTCACCGGGGCGCCGCCAGCGCCAGGATGTGGTCCTTTTCGACACCCTTGACCAGTTTCGCGGCTTCCTCGAAGCCGGTCGGGCCGGTGCCGTACGACGGGCAGTCCCTGGCCAGCGGGCAGGCGCCGCAGGCGGGCTTCTTGGCGTGGCAGACGCGACGGCCGTGGAAGATCACCCGGTGCGAGAGCATCGTCCACTCCTTGCGGGGGATCAGCTCGCCGATCGCGTGCTCGACCTTGACCGGGTCCTCCTCCGCCGTCCAGCCCCAGCGCCGGACCAGCCGGCCGAAGTGCGTGTCGACGGTGATGCCGGGGATGTCGAAGGCGTTCCCGAGCACGACGTTGGCGGTCTTGCGGCCGACGCCGGGCAGGGTGACGAGGTCGTCGAGCTTGGCGGGCACCTCACCGTCGAAGCGCTCGACCAGCGCCGCGCCGAGCCCCATCACGGAGTTCGCCTTGGCCCGGTAGAAGCCGGTGCTGCGGAGGTACTCCTCCAGCTCGGTGCGGTCGGCGCCCGCGTAGTCGGCGGCGGTCCGGTAGCGCTTGAACAGCGCCGGCGTGACCAGGTTCACGCGGACGTCGGTGGTCTGCGCGGACAGCACGACCGCGACCAGCAGTTCCAGCGGCGTGGTGAAGTCGAGCTCACAGTGGGCGCCGGGATACACGTCGTCCAAGCAACGCTTCATCCGCCTGGCGCGTCTCACCAGAGCCAATCGGCTTTCACCAGCGCCCTCACGGGGGGCGTTCGTGGTGGCAGGAGGCACCCCGATAGCCTACGGGCGCCGTCGGACGGGCCGGTCAGTGCACCGGTGGACACCGACACGCCAGAGCACCACCTCGGCGCAGTTTTCCGGCCGCCATGAGCGAGGATCTGGAGTAGATGCTTTTCACTGAGTGTTTCGGGGTCCGGTCATGACTGTCTGGTTCGTCATCCTGGTCCCCCTCGTGATCATGTTCTTCGCGCTCTTCATGGAGCGCGTCGAAAGCAGGCTCAAGCACGTCGCGGTGCAGGAGAACGAGGTCGAAGAGTTCCTCGAGCAGGCGCAGCCCAACGAGGTCAGGGCGCTCTACGGCCACGGCATCGGCCGGGCCCTCGAGCTGTTCCGGCTGCGTAGGCTGGGCGGACGGGCAGCCAGGCTACGCGCGCGTCGCGTGCGGAGTTAGGCTCCACGTTCGAACGAGATCGTTTCGGCGGGCCGCGCGTCCGACGGGCGATCTCGGGAGTACGCCCTAGACTGACGCGCAAGTGATCGGCGTCACGCTCTTCCAGCCACGGGAGGGCGTGAACGTTTCTCGACGAGGAGGCACCCGAGGTGGACGAAACCCTGGCCCGTGCGGGCATTTTCCAGGGTGTGGAGCCGGCAGCGGCGGAGGCGCTGGCCCAGACCTTGGAATCCGTGGAGTTCCCCCGCGGCCATGTCATCTTCAACGAGGGTGAACCCGGCGACAAGCTGTACATCATCCAGTCCGGCAAGGTGAAGATCGGCCGCAAGTCCCCGGACGGCCGCGAGAACCTGCTGGGCATCTTCGGTCCGTCCGACATGTTCGGCGAGCTGTCCATCTTCGACCCCGGCCCCCGGACGTCGAGCGCGACCACGGTCACCGAGGTCCGCGCGGTCACCATGGACCGCCCGGCCCTGCGCCAGTGGATTTCGACCCGCCCGGAGATCGCCGAGCAGCTGCTGCGCGTGGTTGCGCGCCGGCTGCGCCGGACGAACAACATGGTCGCGGAACTGATCTTCACCGACGTCCCCGGCCGCGTGGCGCGCGCGCTGCTGCAGCTCGCGCAGCGGTTCGGCAGCCAGGAGGCGGGCCTGCTGCGGGTCACGCACGACCTGACGCAGGAAGAGATCGCCCAGTACGTCGGCGCGTCCCGCGAGACCGTCAACAAGGCCCTCGCCGACTTCGCCCACCGCGGCTGGCTGCGGCTCGAAGGCAAGAGCGTGCTGATCCTGGACCCGGAGCGCCTGGCTCGCCGCGCTCGCTGAGTCTGTTTTCGAAGAAGGCCCCCTCACCCAGGTGAGGGGGCCTTCTTCTTGCCTTGGCCGACAACAACAAAGAGCCGGGCGCCACCCCCGACGTGGCGCACCGGCTCTTCGTTGTTGCGCGGACCATCCCCCGACGATCCGCGCTCCCCGCCCTCCGGACCAGGCCCCGACCCATATGCCGGAGGGAGCTGGGTTCTGTGCTGTTGTTCAACCATCACGGCCCATACCCACGAATTCAAGGCCATTCACTCTCAAGGACGCCGTCGGGGTCGTTTCGTTGCACGAGTTCACGGAGAATATCGTGACTGTTACCCGATCGAGACCTGGTGACGCAGCTGACCCGTAAATAACTGGTACTCACGTACCACTCTGGGTCATACTGGCACGCGTGTCCCACTCCGAAGGTCGTACGTCTCTGGCCGACTACCGCAGCGCGCTGACGACCCGCGCGGCGCGGCGGCCCGCCGTCGCGTCCGTGCTCGCCCGCCTGCCGATCGCGATGATCGGCATCTCGGCCCTGCTCTACGTCCAGCGCGAGACCGGGTCCTTCGCCGCCGCCGGACTCGTCTCGGCCGGTTCACTCGTCGGGGTGTCGGTCGGCGCCGTCGTGCAGGGCAGGCTCATCGACCGGTTCGGGCCGACGCGGCCGCTGCTCGTCGTCGCACTGCTGTCGGCGCTCTCGATGGCGGCGCTGGTGACGGCGATCGAATCCCACGCGCCGACGGCCGCGCTCGTCACGCTGGGCGCGGTGACCGGGCTGTCGGAACCGATGGTCGGGTCGGCGTCGCGGGCGCTGTGGACGCGGCTGCTCCCGCCGGGTGGCGCGCGCAACGCGGCCTTCTCCTACGAGGCCATCAGCATGGAGGTCTTCTTCATCCTCGGCCCCGGTGTCGCCGGGCTGCTGGTGCTGGCGCCGTGGGCGGGGACCGGCCTGGTGCTGGGCGTCGCGCTGCAGTTCACCGGCGCGGTGCTGTTCGCGCTGAGCCCGGCGGTCCGGGCGTGGGGTCCGGCTTCGACTCCGTCGGGCTCCCTGCTGGGCGCGCTGGCGAGCCCGGGCATGCGGACGCTGGCGCTGGCCGCGCTCGGCTTCGGCGTGGTGATCGGGTTCGTCGAGGTCGCCGTGCCGGCGTCGGCCACCGAGGCCGGTTCTCCGTCGTTCGGCGGGTTGCTGCTGTCGGCGTGGTCGTTGAGCTCGGTCGCGTTCGGCGTGGCGTACAGCCTGCGCCCGTGGCCGCGGAAGCTGGGCCTGCGGCTGCCGGCGCTGCTCGGCGGGTTCGGCGCGCTGGTGGCGCTGCTCGCGTGGCCCTCCTCGCTGTGGGGCCTGGCCCTGATGATGCTGCTCGCGGGCGCGCTGATCACGCCGCAGTCGACGGCGCACTCGGCGGCGATCGAGCTGGTCGCGCCGTCCGGCACCGCGGCCGAGGCGTTCGGCTGGGTGTTGACAGCGGTGACGCTCGGGCTGGCCGGCGGCCAGTCGGTGAGCGGCTACATCGTCGAGCACGCGGGCCCGGGCATGGCGTTCCTGGCGGCGAGCGTGGCGGGACTCGTGCTCGCGGTGGCCGTCTGGCTGCTGCGCGGGACGGTCCGGCCGGTTTCGCAGCCTTCGGCCGTCTCTTCTCCGGCGTTGGCCGGCGCCGCCCAGTAGGTCGTTTTCGCAGCTCAGCGGCTTGCTACACGGTTTTTGTCGGTGCTCGGGGCTAGCTTGGCGGGCATGGACGTCACCGCGCCTGCCCACCGCCTCTCGGCGGCCGTCGCCGCCGCGTCGCGCCTGTTGCCCGCCCGCGCCGGGCTGCGGCTGCGGGCCGGCGCGGCGGGGCTGACGGTCGCCGGCAGCGACCCGGATCTCACCGTCCGGTTCGACTGCCCGGCGACCACGCACACCGACGGCTCCGTCGTCGTCCCGGCGGCGCCGCTGGTGGAGACGCTGAAGGTGCTCGACGCCGAACTGGTGCGCCTGGTCGTCGAAGGCAGCCGCCTGGCCCTGCGGCTGGACAACGCCCGCTTCGCGCTCCCGCTCCTCCCGGACACCGAGGCGGCCGACGGCCCGCCCGCCCAGGTGTCCGAAGTGGACGGTGCGGCGTTCGCCTCGGCGTTGCGGATCGTCGCGGGAACGGCGGCGAAGGACGACCCCCTCCCGCTGTTCACCGGCGTCCGCCTCCAAGCGGACGGCGACCGCCTGACGCTGACGGCGTCCGACCGCTACCGGATGGCGGTGGCCCGCCTCCCCCTGCGCTCGCCGGGCACGCTGGACGTCCTGGTCCCGGCGGCCCTGCTGACGGAGGCGGCCCGCCAGGCCCGCGGCCGGGTCGGACTGCACGTCGGCCCGGGCCGCTTCGGCGTGAGCTGGCCCGGCGGCCTGGTCGCCACGGCGGTCCTGGACGCGGGCTTCCTCTCCGAGGACTCGATCCACTCGGGCGCGGTCGACACGACGGTGTCACTACCGGCGGACGCCCTGGCGGCGGCCGTCCGCCGCGTCGGGGTGTACGCGGAGGACCGCCGGGTCCTGACCCTCGAGGTGGGCGACGCCCAGATCCGCCTGGCGAGCGCCCGCCAGGACACGGGCGAAGCGGAGGAGACCTTGAAGGCGGAGGTCACCGGCGGCCGGACGTCACCGTCGTTCCAGGCCCGCTACCTGCTCGACGCACTGCAGGCGTTCGACGGGGAACGGGTGGAGCTGTCGATCCAGCCGGGGATGCGGGCATGCATCCTGCGGGCGGCGGAGCCCGGGGAGGTGGAACTGACGTACTACCTGATGCCGATGCTCAGCCGATGATCTCGGCGAGGTCCCGTAGGACGACGTCGGCCGCCGGCCCGGCGGTGAACTCGCTGACGGTCAGCTCGGCGCTCCCGAAGCGCTGCTTGTAGGCCGCGCGGAGGTTCGGCGACGAGCGGCCGAGGGCCCACTCCATGGTCGAGTTGCTCTTCCGCAGGAAGTCGATCGGCAGGCTGCCGAGCACATAAAGCTCCGCGCGGCGGTCGCCACGTTCGAGGACCAAGCCGACCAGGTCGGCCACGAGGGTGCGCTTGCGCATCGCGTCGCGGCCTTTCCACTCGGCGGCCTTGAACTCGGCCACCCGGCGATCGGTCTCGAGGTCGAACTTCCGGCTCGGATCGTTCCCGGCGGCCAGCGACGGGCGCCGGACGATCCGCTCGCCCGGTTCGAGGATCGATGGCAACGCGCGGACGATCATGGTGGCGTGGATGAGGTCGTTGACGCGGCCGGCGTGCTGTCGCACCAGCAGCGCGCCCTTGAGCAGTTCATCGGTCAGGCCTTCGGGCGCCAGACGAGTGTCGACGGTGTCGCTGTCGGCACCCTCGAGGAGAGCTTCGAGCCGCCCGACGCGGCTGGACAAGGCCTCCTGCCCGAAGAACTCGTGCAGGTCGATGAAGGACTTGACCGCGGCACCGAGGTCGCTCACGGGTGCCGGCGTCTCGGCAGGCTGATCCGCGCCTTCCGGCTCGTGGGGTAGCGGGCTGGTCGGAAAACCGAGCCGCCGGAACTGGCGGATCGCGGCGTGCGAGATGAACTCCGTCCGCGACACACCCAGAACGCGCTCGAAGAGCTGCCTCGGCGGCCACCGCTGATCTCCGATGGCGACCCAGTGTGTGCGAATCGCTTCCGGCCCGCCCCGCGCCGCCGCGCTCAGCACATCGCCGCGGCTCAAGCGGTGCTGCTCGCCGTTCAGTACGAAATCGATCTCGCGCTCGTCGTCCACAGGCTGGGAGTCGCCCTGGCACCGGCAATTGCTACACCGGCGCCGCGGCGCCATCAGCTCGCCGAAGCTGCCTTGACGGCGGCCTCAACCTCGGCGAAGGACGGGTTCACCATGGCCGTCGACCCGACGATCACGGTCGGCACCGTCTCGTTGCCGTTCGCGACCTCGCGCACGCGTGCGGCCGCCGACGGGTCCTCCCAGATGTTGATCTTCCGGACGGTGAAGCCGCTCTTCGACAGCGGGCGGTCCAGTGCGGCGCAGAAGCCGCAGCCCGGGCGCCAGTAGAACTCGACCTCGACGTTGCTCATCCCTGTTCCTCCGACCGCAAGTAGTCCAGCTGCGCCTGCACGCTCAGTTCGGCGGGCGCCCACAGCGCCCGGTCGACGTCGGCGTACACGACCTCGACGACCTGGCGTGGGGTGGCGTCCGGCCCCAGCTCCTGCAGAGCCGAACGCACCTGGTCGAGCCGCTGTTCCCGATGCGCCAGGTACTCACGGGCGGTGGCCGGCAGGTCGGGGAGCTCCGGGCCGTGGCCGGGCAGCCCGGTCGTGCCCGCCGGCAGCTCGATGAGCTTGCGCAGCGAGCGCAGGTAGTCGCCGAGGTCGTGCAGCACCGTGGTGCCGCGGCCGAGGATCGTGTCGCCGGTCAGCACCTGGCCGTCGAGCACCAGCGAGACGGAGTCGTCGGTGTGCCCCGGCGTGTGCAGCACGCGGATCGACAGGCCGCCGGCCGTGATCACCTCGCCGTCCACAAAGGACGATGCGCCGAGGCACAGCGCGGGGTCGAACGCCCGCACCGGTGCTCCGACGCGCTCGGCGAACCACGGTGCGCCTTCGGCGTGGTCGGGGTGGAAGTGCGTGAGGAGCACCAGCTCCACCGCACCGGCCCCGGCCAGCAGCTCGAGGTGGTCGAGGTCGCGGTACCCCGGGTCGACGACGACGGCCGGGGTGTCCGGGGCCGCCCGCAGCACCCAGCTGTTGGTGCCTTCGAGCGTCATCGACGACGGGTTGTTCTCCAGCAGCACCGAAGCCGTCTCGGTGACCTGGCGCAGCACGCCGTACGCGGGGGCGCTCATCGCTTCTCCAGCACGACTCGGACCTGGTCGTTCTCGCGGATCAGCGTCGGCGCGATCCGGACGATCTCGCGCGGCGCGGCCAGCACGTCGTCGGCGGTCGCGAACTGCGCGAGTTCGCTCAGCGTCAGCCACGTCGGCGGCATCAGCATCCGCCGGCCTTCGCGCGCGTCGGCGATCGCGTCCTCGGGGCGCTGCCAGCCGGAGCTCGACGCCTCCGACGTCGCGCCGTCGGCCTGCTGGCCCTCCGGCAGCTTCGCGACGTAGAACCGGGTGTCGTAGCGGCGCGGCTCCTGCTCCGGCGTGATCCAGTGCGCCCACGGGCGCAGCAGGTCGGCGCGCAGCGTCAGGCCCGCGTCGGCGAGGAACCCGGCCAGCGACACCTCCCGCGTCTCCAGCGCCTGGCGGGCGGCGGCGTACGGCACGACGTCGGTCAGCACGGTTTCCGAGCTGCCCGCGAGCAGCACCCCGGACTCCTCGAACGTCTCGCGCACCGCCGCGCAGGTCAGCGCCCGCGCGAGAGCCTCGTCACAGCCGAACCTCGCGGCCCACCAGGACGGCTCCGGGCCGGCCCACGCCACCGACGCGTCGGCGTCGCGCTGGTCCACCCCGCCGCCGGGGAACACGGTCATCCCGCCCGCGAACGGCATGCCCTTGACCCGGTGCTGCAGGAAGATCTCGACGCCGTCGGCGCCGTCCCGGACCAGGATCACGGTCGCCGCGTCCTTCGGCGTCGCCGGCGGGCCGTCGGCGTTGGCGCGGGTGGCTACCCCGGCACCGACGGGGATGTCGAAGACAAACTCCTTTGGCTGCTCCACCCCGGCAACATACCTCCGGCACCCGACGTTCCGTCGCGCAGTTGTGGCATCCCAGACACGGCAAAAGCCGCACTTTCACGTGAAAGTGCGGCTTTGTGCCGCAGAGCTTAGGGGGCGGTCCAGCCGCGCTGGTCGCCGCCGGAGCGGGAAGCGCCGTTGAGCCGCATCTTCGCCGCCTCGGCCCGCTCGCGCTCGGCCAGCTCGGCGTGCAGTTCGCGCAGCAGCGCCCGGTCGCGCTCGCTCAGGCTCGGGTCGTCGAGGTCCAGTGCCGGCAGCTCGACGACTTCGTGCATCGACGGCTTGCCCGCGGCGATCTCGCGGCCCTTCTCCGGGTCTTCGGCCAGCGCCTGCCGCAGCTGCGCGACCTCCGCCGGCGTCAGGTCGGCGGTGCGCTCCGCGCGCGTCTCGGACCGCTCGGACCGCACCTTGCGGGACGGTTCCGGGGCCGGCGACGGCGGCGACACGATCGGCACCACCGGCGCGACCGGCTCGGGCGGCGCCGTCGTGGTGCTGCTCGACCGGATGCTGTGCCTGCTGCCCGACTCCGCGACCGGCTCCGGCGTCACCGGGGCCGGCGGCTTGACGACCGGCTCCGGCCGAAAGGAAGACGCGCTCGACGTCGTGCTCCCGGTCACCCAGGCCGGCGACGCGGCGGCCGACGCGGCCTGGTGGTACTCGGAGTGCGCCACCCCCGGACCGCTGACCTCGACGACCGAGTGGATCCCGGCCCGGCGCAGCGCCGTGTCGACGCGGAACGCGACGGCGGGCGGGTTGCCCTCCGGTCCCAGCTCGACCAGCACCACGCGCTGCGGCAGCGCGCCCGGCACGCTGCCGGCCGGCGTGTTGCGCCACACTGCGTGCACCGACCGGACGTCCGGCAGCACCTGCAGCGTCCGGTCGAGCGCCTCGGCGATGCCGAACTCCGGGGAGTTCTCGCCGCTGAACCGGTGCGTGTTGACCGGGTCGGCCTCGTCGACCAGCAGGTCGTTCGCCAGCGTCGCGTCCGAGCGGCTCATCTCGAGCACCAGCGCGAGCTCGCGCTGTTCGGCGGAGCTGACCGGGATCCGGCCCGCGATGAGCGTGCCGGTGGTCAGCTCGACCGCCTCGTCGATGTGGGCCCGGGCGATCAGCTCACGCGCTTCGGTGAGCGCGCTGTCGTCGATCCGGCCCGCCAGGGCCAGCAACAGGTTGTGCAGGCGCAGGGGCACCGAAAACCCGTCCATGGGCGGGCCGTCGTGGACCTCCACCATTGCCTTGCTCCCTCCCAGCTCGCTGGCGGGCGAGCGTTATGCGGCTACTAGCCGGTTCCCCGCCACCGCGCCCACGCAGACCAGCTCTGAGTCGGCCAGCGCGGCCCGGTGGTACCCCGGCAGGTCGAAACGCGGCGGGATGACTTCGACGCTGGGCTCTTCATCGCCCAGGACCCGCAGCACCCGCTGCAGCTCGCCGGTCAACCTCGGCAGCCCCGCCTGCGCGGTGATGAGCAGGACGCGCTTGGCGGTTCCCTGCCCGACCACACCGACGTGTCGCCAGCTCTGCCGCACTTCCCCCACGTCCGGGCGTCCCCGCAACGTTGCGTGGATCAACACGGACACGGAGTCGACCGAGTTAACCCATTCGGGCGCACTCGACGTGAATGTGTACCGGTTCTCGGTGACGTCGTCTACCCCCAGCGTCGAACTGACCTGGTGCCAGTCCGCGCCGTGCGGGATGAGACCGGCCACGAGCAGCCGGTACTCCGTCTGGTCGAGGTCGATCCTGTGCTTAAGCAAAGACCTCGGCAGGGTCCGGGCGAGGGTGCCCATCGCGCCCTCGCCGAGCCAGTCGCGGAACCGCCACAGCAGCTGGTCGGGCAGCCGCCCGGCCAGCCGGAGCAGCAGTTCGTGCGTGGACTGCTCGATGTCCGGGTCCATCACTGCACCTCCACGATCAGTTCGACCTCCACCGGCGAGCCGATGGGCAGCTCCGCGACGCCGACGGCCGAGCGGGCGTGCACGCCCGCGTCACCGAAGACCTCGCCGAGCAGCTCGGACGCGCCGTTGACGACCGCGGGCTGACCGGTGAAGCCCTCCGCGGAAGCCACGAAGCCGACAACCTTGACGATCCTCGCGACGTTGTCAATGCCGACCAGTGCGTGCACGGCCGCGAGCGCGTTGAGCGCCGACGTGCGGGCGTGGCCCTTCGCCTCTTCGGGGCTGATCTCCGCGCCGACCTTGCCGGTCGCGGCGAGCACGCCGTCGACGAAGGGCAGCTGACCCGAGGTGTAGACGTGCTTCCCGCTCTGGACGGCGGGCACGTAGGCGGCCAGCGGAGCGGCCACGCCGGGCAGCTCGATGCCGAGTTCCTTCAGCCGTTCGCTCCAGCTCACGCGGATCAGCCCTTCGGACGCTTGAGGTACGCGACGTGCTGCTCGCCCGTCGGGTTCGGCAGCACGGTGACCAGTTCCCAGCCGTCCTCGCCCCACTGGTCGAGGATCTGCTTCGTCGCGTGGATCAGCAGAGGGACGGTCGCGTACTCCCACTTGGTGGCGCTCATGAACCGGGAGCGTAGCCAAGCGGGCAAGTGCGCCGGGGGCCGCCGCCGGAAAACGGCGCGCGACGCGCCGCCGTGTGGTTCATCTCACGCCGCTAGCGTTGGCCCGTGGATACCTGGCGCGTGATCGCGACGGCGCTGCTCGCGGCGGCCGGACTGCCCCTGGTCCTCGTCGTGATGGCGAAGGTGCGCGACCGGACGCAGAACTCCGGCCAGGTCGCCGTCGGCGGCGTGATCACCTTCACGCTGCTGGTCGTGGTGGGCGTTCTCACCCTCACCGTGCTGCCCGGCGCTGTGGCCTGGGCACTGGTCGCGGCGGTCGCCGCTGCGGTCAGCGTCATGCTGCTGGCCAGCTGAGAGCTGATTTAGGGTGAAGAAGTGACCACTCCCCATGCCGGCTGGACCGACGAGCTTGCCCGCGCCCGGCTGCACTTCGTCACCGGCAAGGGCGGGACCGGCAAGACGACGCTGGCCGCCGCGCTCGGCCTCGCGCTCGCCCGCGAAGGCCGCCGCGTGCTGCTCATCGAGGTGGAGGGCCGCCAGGGCATCGCCCAGCTCTTCGACACCGAGCCGCTGCCCTACGCCGAGCAGCGCATCGCCGCCGTGCCCGGCGGGGGCGAGCTGCGCGCGCTGCACGTCGACGTCGAAGCCGCGCTCCTCGAGTACTTCGAGATGTTCTACAACCTGGGCTTCGCCGGCCGGACGCTGCGGCGGATGGGCGCGATCGAGTTCGCGACCACGCTCGCGCCCGGTCTCCGGGACGTCCTGCTCACCGGGAAGATCAAGGAGTGCGTCGGCCGCACCGAGTCCGACGGGCGGCACACCTACGACGCCGTCGTCGTCGACTCGCCGCCGACCGGCCGGGTCGTCAAGTTCCTCGACGTCACCAAGGCGCTGACCGACCTCGCGAAGACCGGCCCGATCCGCGGCCAGGCCGAGGGCGTCGTGCGGCTGCTGCACTCCGGCGAGACCGTGGTCCACCTGGCCACGCTGCTGGAGGAGATGCCGGTCCGCGAGACCGTCGAGGCCGTCGCCGAGCTGGACGGCGCCGACCTGCGCCCGGGCGCGGTGCTGGTCAACCGGGTCAGACCGCCGCGGCTGCCCGCCCGCTCGGTGACCGCCGCCGCGGACGGCCGCGTCGACGCCTCCCGCGTCCGCGACGGGCTCGCGTCGGCCGGGCTGAAGCTGCCGCAGGAGACGCTCGAAGCGCTGGTCGACGAGACCGTCGAGCACGCCGTGCGGGTCGCCGCCGAGCAGCGGGCGCGCGAGCAGCTCGCCGAGGCCGACCTGCCCACCCTCGAACTGCCGGACCTGACCGACGGCGTCGACGTCGCGGCCCTCTACGACCTGGCCGAGGCCTTGACCGACCAGGGGGTGCGGTTGTGACCGACATCGACATCGACGCGATGCTGGACGACCAGGAAAGCCGCGTGATCGTCTGCTGCGGCTCCGGTGGCGTCGGCAAGACCACGACGGCCGCGGCGCTGGCGCTGCGGGCGGCCGAGCGCGGCCGGCAGACGGTGGTGCTGACCATCGACCCCGCGCGCCGGCTGGCGCAGGCGCTCGGGCTGCGCGAACTCGGCAACCACCCCAAGCAGGTGCAGGTCGAAGGGTTCGAGCCCAAGGGCGAGCTGTGGGCGATGATGCTCGACATGCGCCGCACGTTCGACGACATGGTGCGCGTGCACGCCGGCCCGGAACGCGCCGAAGCGCTGTTGAAGAACCCCTTCTACCAGACCATTTCCACGTCGTTCTCCGGCACGCAGGAGTACATGGCGATGGAGAAGCTCGGCCAGCTCGCGGCGACCGGCGACTGGGACCTGATCATCGTGGACACCCCGCCGAGCCGGTCCGCTTTGGACTTCCTGGACGCGCCGACCCGGCTGTCGTCCGCTTTGGACGGCCGGATGATCCGCCTGCTGACCGGCCCGGCGAAGGCCGGCGGCTGGGGCCTGCGCAAGGTCGTCAACGCCGGGTTCTCGATGTTCGCGAAAGCGGTGTCGACGATCATCGGCGGCCAGCTGCTGACCGACGCGTCGGCGTTCATGCAGGCCTTCGACAGCATGTTCGGCGGCTTCCGCGAGCGCGCCCGCAAGACGGCGGAGCTGCTGCGCTCGTCCGGGACGTCGTTCCTCGTGGTGGCCGCCCCGGAGCCGGACGCGCTGCGCGAGGCGTCCTACTTCGTCGAGCGGCTGTCGGCGGAGTCGATGCCGCTGGCCGGGCTGATCGCGAACCGGACGCACCCGGTGCTGGCCCGGCTGTCGGGCGCGGAAGCGCTCGCGGCGGCCGAGAACCTGCAGAACGCCCCGCTGGCCGAGGCGGTGCTGCGGCTGCACGCGGACCGCGTCGACCTGGCGGCCCGCGAAGAGCGGCTGCTCGCGCGGTTCACCCGGGCGCACCCCGAGGTGGCGCTGGCGCGGGTGCCCGCGCTGGCCGGTGACGTGCACGACCTGGCAGGTCTGCGCGACATCGGCGTGAAGCTCGCCGGCTGACGCGTCACTTTCACGTGAAAGCTGCGCCGGCGGCGGAGGTCGCGAATGACTCATTCGGGACGCCGGAGGTCGCGAATGAGTCATTCGCGACCTCCGGCGAACCGGGCTGAGCGGTGTGGGCGGCGCGGCAGCAGGTCCGCACCGCCCGCACCCGCTCAGCCGACCTGGACCCGCTCTTCCGCGTCGCGCTTGGCCGCATCCAGCAGGTCCGCCCAGCTCTCCACGTCGGGGCGGCGGCGGAGCAACGCCCGCCGTTCCCGTTCGGTCATGCCGCCCCAGACCCCGAAGTTGATCCGGCCGTCGAGTGCTTCGGCGAGGCATTCCGTGCGGACCGGGCAGCCGAGGCACACGGCCTTGGCCCGGTTCTGCTCGGCACCCCGGACGAACAGGCCGTCCGGATCGGCGTCCCGGCAGGACGCGTTGATTCGCCAGCTCGACTGGTTGGTTTCCATACCCCCAGCTCCCTACCCTGGTGATCGACGCACCAGCGGGGAAAGGCACTGCGCTCCCTGCCCCCGCGAGCGTGTCTCCCTCAGCTCACGTCGGTTACCCGGGCACCTCCCCGGTGCCGGTGCCGCCGTTCGGACCAGGCGAGCTCCCACTCGCGTTGATCCATCCGTCGGCTTTTCTTCGTGAGACGTTGACGGACTGTAGGGGCCCTCGGTTCCCCCCGTCGAGACCTAGAATGCCTTCCGTTACCAGATGTCACCGAAGGGGGTCGGTTTTGTCACTGAATTCACACTTGCGGAGACAGGGCGTCACCGTCGCCTGACTCGTTCCGGGTAGCCTGGCCCTCGTGCGAAAAGCGGATGGTTTGTTCAAGCTCATCGGCCTCTGCCTGCTCGCGGGGGTGCTCGTCGCCGGCATGCTCTTCCCGGTCGTGGGGGCGGCCGGTGTCATGTCAAACCAGGCCAGCGAGACGGTGGAGAAGACCTCCTCCGACCTCGCCGACATCCCGCCGCCGCTGGTGACGACGGTCACCGACAGCACCGGCAAGCCGATCGCGACCCTGTACGACCAGTACCGGCTGCCGATCACGCCGGACCAGATCAACGAGGCCATGAAGTGGGCGCTGGTCTCGGTCGAGGACAAGCGGTTCTACGACCACCACGGCGTCGACTGGCAGGGCACGCTGCGCGCGGCCGTCAGCAACAGCACCGGCGCCGACACCCAGGGCGCCTCCACGCTGACCCAGCAGTACGTCAAGAACTACCTGATCAACGTCGTCTACCGGACCGATCAGGTCGGCCAGAAGAAGGCCCAGGAGCAGTCGATCGCCCGCAAGCTCAAGGAAGCGCGGATCGCGATCCAGCTCGAGACGAAGCTGACCAAGCAGCAGATCCTCGCCGGTTACCTCAACATCGTCGAGTTCTCCCGGCAGATCTACGGCATCGGCGCCGCCGCGCACGCGTACTTCAACACCACGCCGGAGAAGCTGACCGTGCCGCAGGCCGCGCTGCTGGCCGGCCTGGTGAACAACCCGATCAACAACGACCCGTGGAAGCACGCGGACAAGGCGACCGCGCGCCGCAACCTGGTCCTCGACCGGATGGTCGAGAACAAGAAGCTGGCGAAGGCCGACGCCGACCGCTTCAAGGGCGAGCCGCTGGGCGTCGTGCCGGACTTCCCGGCGAAGCCGCCGGCCAACTGCATCGGCGCGGGCCCGGAGTCCGGGTTCTTCTGCCAGTACGTCGAGGACTACCTGCTCAAGTCCGGGATGACGAAGGACCAGCTCTACACCGGCGGCTACACGATCAAGAGCACGCTGGACGAGCGCGCGAACCACGAGGCGAAGGCCTCGGCCGAAGCGCAGGTCGACAAGACCCAGAAGTACGTCGCGAACACGCTGTCGCTGATCAGACCGGGCAAGAACCGGCACGAGGTGGTCGCACTGGCCGCCAACCGGGACTACGGACAGGACCAGGACGCCGGGCAAACGACGTACGCGCTGCCCGCGGGCGTCTACAACACCGGTGGCGCGGGGTCGACGTTCAAGATCTTCACCTCGGCGGCCGTCCTCGACAAGGGCATCGCGGGGATCTACTCGCCGGTCGACATGCCCGACTCCTACACCTCGCACGTGTTCTCGACCGGCAAGGGCGGGTGCAGCACCACGCCGACCGGGAAACCCGCCACGTACTGGTACTGCGTCGGCAACGCGGGCGACTACAGCCGGGTGGGTGCCAACGCGACGCTCCAGACGGCGCTGGCGACGTCGCCGAACACCACGTTCGTGGCGCTGGAGGACCAGCTCGGCAGCACCGGACCCGCCATCGACATGGCGAAGCGGCTCGGCCTGCGCGACACGATGGCGAGCAACACCGGCGGTGGCCCGGTCGACCCGAACGTCAAGAGCAAGAGCCAGAGCCAGGCGGAGGCCTACGGTCCCAACGGGAACAGCCCGGGCTTCGGCGCGTTCACGCTCGGGTTCAGCCCGGTGAGCGGGCTGGAGATGGGCAACGTCGCCGCGACGATCCTCTCCGGCGGGGTCTGGTGCCCGCCGACCCCGATCGCCGGGGTGACCGACCGCAACGGCCAGCCGGTGCCGGTCAAGGAAGCGCCGTGCGAGCAGGCCGTGCCCGAGGGCCTGGCGAACACCCTCGCCGTCGGCATGAGCAAGGACGACCAGCCCGGCGGCACGTCCTACGCCGCGGCCAACGGCGTCGGCTGGGACCGCCCGATCATCGGCAAGACCGGCACGACCCAGGGCAACGTCTCGGCGGCGTTCGTCGGCGGCACCCCGCAGCTGGCGGGCGCGGCGATGACGTTCAAGTTCGGCGGCGGGCAGGGCGGTATCTGCGACGCCGGCCCGGGCAACGTCCGCGTCTGCGGCGGCGGGGGCAACATCTTCGGTGGCAAGGCCCCGGCGCGGACGTGGTTCGGCGCGATGAAGAACATCCTGGACGCGAGCCAGCCGAGAATGGAACTACCGCAACCGGACCCGCAGTACATGGGCGGCCGGTAGCCGGAAGGGGGCCCGCGGGAAACCGCGGGCCCCTTTTCAGTTCCGCGGCATCTCCGAGAGGACCTCGGTGTTCCACCACTGGTAGAGCTTGTCCAGCTCGTCGTTGTTCGTCACCTTGGTGGAGAGCAGGATGCCGGCCACGAGGTTCTTCTTCTCCGTCCACACCAGCTGGGCCGGGTCGCCGAGGAAGCAGGTGAGGTACTCGCCGGGCACCGGGTTCGGGACCTCCGCGCGGTAGTACGTCCCCCAGATCTTCGGGTACTTGTCCGGCCGGCACGCGCCTTGGGCGTCGTTGCGGGTCAACCCCTGGGTCTTCACGACGTCCTGGAAGAACGCGTCCATCGCCGCCGCGTCCGGGAAGCGCAGGAACTTCGCGCCGGTCGGCTGCGGGAACATCACGTTGCCGATCCTGACGTCGCCGACGTTCGAGTCCGTGCACTCGGCCGCCGCGGCCGTTCCGGGCGGTGCGGCCGCGGGCACGCACGTGTACTGCCGGTAGACGGCGGGGAGCGCGTCGAACAGCTTCTGGTCGGCGGGGGCCTTCGATTCCGAAGTGGACGGTGTCGGCTCCGGGCTCTTCTCCGGCGACGTCGAGAGCGGCGGCGTCGAGACGACGGTCCTCGGCGTGATCGGGCCGGGGCCCGCCGTCTGCCCCTTGTCGCCGTTGGTCACGACGTAGGTGATCACCAGCGCGACCACGACGACGCCCGCCAGCGCGGCGCACAACGCGATCCAGCGGTTCCGCTGCGCCTTCGGCGGCCGGGGCGCGGCCGGGCCGACCTTGCCCGACGGGCCGGTGAACCGGGCGGGCTGCGGACCCGTCGGCGGTCCCGGGTACGCGCCCGTCGGCGGCCCCGGGTAGGGCCCGGTCGGGGACGGCGGAGTCATCGGCGCGGCCATCGCGGGCTGGCCGGGCGGGGTCATCGGCGCGGCCATCGCGGGCTGGCCGGTCGGGGTCATCGGCGCGGCCATCGCGGGCTGGCCGGTCGGGGTCGGCGGGCCGGAGAACGTCGGCGGTGGCGCGGTCAGCGTCGGCCGCGGTGGGGCGACCGGGCCCGGCAGGGTCTTCTGCCACGTCGGGATCGCCGGCGCCGGCGCGGTCACCGCCGCGCGGACGGCGTCGGCGAACGCCTTCGCCGTCGGGTAGCGGTCGGCCGGGTTCTTCGCCATCCCGTGCGCCACCACGGCGTCCAGCGCCGCCGGGAGGCCCGGCCGCACCTGCGACGGCACCGGCGGCGGCGCGGTCAGGTGCGCGCCCATCTGCGCGGCCGCGCCCTCGGCCGGGTACGGGCGGCGGCCGGTGACGCACTCGAAGAACACGCACGCGAGCGCGTAGACGTCGACCAGGCCGGTGATCGGGGCCTCGCCGAAGCGTTCCGGCGCCATGTAGTCGAGCGTGCCGATCACGTTGCCGGTGCCGGTGATCGACGTCCCCTCCGCCGTCATCGACCGCGCGATGCCGAAGTCCACGAGGTACACGAAGTCGGCGCTCGTCACGAGCACGTTGGACGGCTTGACGTCCCGGTGCACCAGGCCGTCCTCGTGGGCGGCGTCGAGCGCGCCCGCGACCTGCTCGACGATCCCGGCGGCCCGCTCGGGTGTCAGCGGCCCGTCCTCGAGCAGTTCCTTGAGGTCCTTGCCTTCGACCAGGCGCATGTCGAGGTAGAGGCGGCCGTCGATCTCGCCGTAGGCGTGGATCGGGATGACGTGCGGCTCCCGCAGCCGCGCCACGATCTGCGACTCGCGCCGGAACCGCGCGCGAAAGGCTTCGTCGCCCGCGTTCGGACCGGACAGCAGCTTCAGCGCGACCACGCGGTCGTGCGCGGTGTCGTAGGCGCGGTGGACCTCGCCCATTCCCCCTCGGCCGAGCAGGCCTTCGATCTTGTACGGCCCGAACTGCTCCATCGTTCTCCCCAACCCCCCGGTTGGTCACGCTGCAACTGGCCGGGCCTTCGCCCCGGGCCGGGGGCTTCGCCACCCGGAACCCCCGAAAAACATCTGTCTACGGGCCGACGCAAATGCTAATCGGCAGGTTCCCCACAACGGCGGCGAGTTCATCCAACCGTTGAGCACGTATCCTGGAGTCCGTGAGCACGCTCAGTAACACAAGCACGTCGGGGGCGACCGCGAAGCGCCTCGCCGCGGGGACGGTGGCGCTCGGCGTCGCGACCCTCGGTTACGCCGTCGGCATCGAACGGCGCCACTGGACCCTGCGCACCGCCGAACTCCCGGTGCTCGCGCCGGGCTCGCGGCCGTTCACCGTCCTGCACGTATCGGACCTGCACATGCTGCCGGGCCACCGCAGCAAGCAGCGCTGGGTCGCCGCGCTCGACGAGCTGAACCCGGACCTCGTCGTCAACACCGGCGACAACCTGTCGCACCGGACGGCCGTCCCGTCCGTGCTGCGCGCGCTGGGCCCGCTGCTCGACCGGCCGGGGGTGTTCGTCTTCGGCAGCAACGACTACTACGCGCCCAAGCCGAAGAACCCGGCCCGGTACCTGATGCCGAAGGGCAAGAAGAAGCGCATCCACGGCGTCCAGCTGCCCTGGCGCGACCTGCGCGCGGCGTTCGTCGAGCACGGCTGGACCGACCTGACGCACGTCCGCCGCACGATCGACGTCGGCGGCCAGGCGGTGTTCGCGGCCGGCGTCGACGACCCGCACCTGCGCCGCGACCGCTACCCCGACATCGCGGGCCCGGCCGACAGCGGCGCGGCCGTCCGCATCGGCGTGACGCACTCGCCGGAGCCGCGGGTCCTCGACACGTTCGCCACGGACGGTTACGACCTGGTGCTGGCGGGCCACACGCACGGCGGCCAGCTGCGAGTCCCGGGCTACGGCGCCTTGGTCACCAACTGTGACCTGGATCGCAGCCGCGCGCGGGGCGCTTCGCGCTGGGGCGCGCACATGTGGCTGCACGTCTCGGCCGGGCTCGGGACGTCGCCGTGGGCGCCGGCCCGGTTCGCCTGCCCGCCGGAAGCCAGTCTGTTGACGCTGGTCCCGCGCGGTTCGGAGCCCGCGAAGCCCCGAAAGCTGGCCCCGCGGAAAGCGCGAAACACCGTCCGCTAGACTTCTCCACGACCCGTTAAGCAGTACCTCGGGGTGTGGCGCAGCTTGGTAGCGTGCCTCGTTCGGGTCGAGGAGGTCGTGGGTTCGAATCCCGCCACCCCGACGAGTAAGAGCCGGTGTCTTCGGACACCGGCTCTTCTGGTTTCAGCGGGTCGCCGTGACTTCGACCCAGCACTGGCTGAAATCGCCGTCCCCGCCGCGGGTCCACATCCACGCCGAGCGGGCCGCGCTCGCCAATTGGTCGCGGTCGCGGCCTTCCTCCTTGAGCGCCGCGTCCAACCGCGCCTCCACGTACTTCGCCAGGTCGCGGTAGCTCATGTCCGAGCGGTAGCGGGCTCTCGACACGATCTCCGTGAAGCCCGCCGCCGCGCACTGCTCGGCGATCACCCGGCCCGCGAACGGGTTGCCGCCCGACTGGCGGCGCAGCAGGTAATGACCCCGGAGAGCCGCGTCGACGTTCGCCGTCTTGGGTCGCAGGCGTGCCTTGCTCCAGTCCGAAGTGGACAGCGCCAGCCTGCCACCGGGGCGAAGCACGCGACGCAGTTCCGCCAGCGCGTCCAGGGGAGCCGACAGGTGCTCGAACAGCGCGTGGGAGAACGCCACGTCCACGCTGCCGGAAGCGAACGGCAGGTCGTACGCCGACGCCACCAGGTAGTCCACTGTGGACCGCCCGGCGCGGCGGGCGGCCGCGCGGGCGAGCTCGACCTGACCGGCGTCGCGATCCACCCCCACCAGCCGGGACTCCGGCGCCAGGCCCAGCGTGATCGAGCCGGGGCCGCAGCCGAGGTCGACCACCCACGCGCCCGGCCGGAACAGGGGCTGGGCGAACGCCGCGCGCTCGGCAGCCGTGCGCGCGGACATCATCGAAACCGCGTCTCGCCCGTAGCCCGGCGCGTAACCCTCCAGCACCCCGCACACAGTACGGCCAGAAGGTGGCAGGATCGAGGGGTGAGCACGCAGTCAGCCAACCAATTCCCGCCCGCGGTGGTCCCGGACCGGCTGTTCGACGACGCCGAAGCCGAAGCCCGCTGGCGCGCCCGCTTCCACGCCCCGCGCATCTCCGTGCCCGAGTGGGCCCGCGACGCACCCGACGCCAACGTCTACATCTCCAACGCCAGCGGTGTCTGGGAGGTGTACGCCTGGAACCGCGCGACGGACGAGCACCGCCGCGTCACCGATCGGCCCAACGGCACCATGCACTCGACGCCGTCCCCGGACGGCGAGTGGATCTGGTGGTTCGACGACACCGACGGCGACGAGTTCGGCTCGTGGGTGCGCGAGCCGTTCGCCGCGACGGAGGGCAGCGAGCCGGAGAAGGCCGTCCCGGACGTCCACGACGGCTACCCGGCCGGGCTCGAGATCGGCGCGAAGCTCGTCGCGGTCGGCGTCTCCACCGACGACGGCAGCGAGCTGTTCGCCCGCATCGGCGGTGAGACGCACCGCTTCTACAGCCACGCGGACGACGCCGGTATCGCGTCGCTTTCCCGCGACGAGAGCCTGATCGCGATCTCGCACTCCGAGCACGGCGATTCGCGGCACCCGGCGCTGCGGGTGCTCGCCACCGACGGCTTCGGCACCGTCGCCGAGAAGTGGGACGGCGAGGGCAAGGGCCTGTCCGCGCTCGAGTTCTCGCCGCTGCCCGGCGACCAGCGGCTGCTCGTCCTGCACGAACGGCGCGGCCGCGAAGAGCTGCTCGTCTGGGACGTCCGCGAGGACACGGAGACCGAGCTCGAGCTGGACCTGCCCGGCGAGGTCGTCGCCGGCTGGTACCCGGACGCACGCGCCCTGCTGGTGGTCCACTTCCACGAGGGCCGCAATTCCCTGTACCGCTACGACCTCGACACGGCCGAGCTGTCCTCTGTGGACACTCCGGCCGGCCGGATCGGCGGCGCGGGCGTCCGCCCGGACGGCACGGTCGAGTACTCGTGGTCGAGCGCGGCCGAGCCCACCGCCGTGCGCTCGCGGACCACCGACGGCACCGACGCGATCCTGCTGGAGCCGCCGGGTGACCGGGCACCGGGATCCGAGCCGGTGACCGACGCGTTCGTCGAAGGCGTCGGCGGGCGGATCCACGCGCTGGTCTCCCGGCCGTCCGGCGCGCCCGAGGGTCCGCTGCCCACGGTGTTCTCCCTGCACGGCGGCCCGCACGCGGCCGACGAGGACCGCTTCTCGGCCTACCGCGCGACCTGGCTCGACGCCGGGTTCGCCGTGGTCGAGGTCAACTACCGCGGCTCGACCGGCTACGGCTCGGCCTGGCGCGACGCCATCGAAGGCCGGCCGGGGCTGACCGAGCTGGAAGACGTCGCCGCGGTGCACGACTGGGCGATCCAAAGTGGACTCAGCGACCCGGCGAAGTGCGTCGTCAACGGGGCTTCCTGGGGCGGCTACCTGTCCCTGCTCGCGCTCGGCACGCAGCCGACGCGGTGGGCGGCGGGCGTCGCCGGGGTGCCGGTGGCGGACTACGTCGCCGCGTACGAGGACGAGATGGAGCAGCTGCGCTCGTTCGACCGCGCGCTCTTCGGCGGCTCGCCGGAGGACGTGCCCGCGGTGTACCGGGAGTGCTCGCCGCTCACCTACGTCGACGCCGTCACGGCGCCGGTGCTCGTGCTGGCCGGCGACAACGATCCGCGCTGCCCGATCCGCCAGATCGAGAACTACCTGAACCGGCTCGGCGGCCGCGACCTGCACCACGAGTTCTACCGCTACGACGCGGGCCACGGCTCGCTGGTGATCGCGGAGACGATCAAGCAGACGTCGATCGAGGTCCACTTCGCCCTACGCGCCCTCCACCTCCACTGACCCACCCGCACTTTCACGTGAAAGTGCGGCCTCCAGGTCGGCACTTTCACGTGAAAGTGCGGCGTCAGCGTTCGGAGTGCAGGACGCCGCCGGTGGCCCAGTGGTCCGCGCCGATCTCGACGAGCGTGACCTGGACGCCTTCGGGCTTGCCGCCGCAGGTGCGGACGAAGGCGTCGGTCAGCTCGCGGACCAGTGCGCTCTTCTGGGCGGGGGTGCGGCCGGGGAACATGGCAACGCTGATCATCGGCATAGCGGGAAGCTAACACCACACCGGGACGGCCGCCGCGAACTGCGGGACGAGCCGCGCGCCGAGGGTCGCCTTCATCTCCGTCATCTTCTTGCCGAACAGCACCGACGCCCGCCCGTTCGCGATCGCCCAGCGCACCGCCTCGCCGTAGAAGTGGAAGTACAGGTTGGGCCGGCCGCCGTCTTCCGGCGGCAGGGCGCCCCAGTGCCGGGCGATCGGCAGGTCCGGGTGGTCGAGCAGGGTGGCCAGCGCGATCAGCCGCCCGGTGCCGGTGTCGCGGTACTCGATCACCGAGACGTCCGGCTGCCGCAGCAGCGCCGCCAGGTAGCCGGTGAAGTGCGGCAACGGCACGATCGGCACGTCGTGGTGCTTGCGCTCGTTGTACCGCAGCACCTCGGCGACGGCGACCGGGTCGGCGTCCGCCCCCGGCACGAACCGCACCTCGACCGACGGGTCGGCGTCGAAGGTCCGGAAGATCTTGCGCAGGTTCTGCTTCCGCTTACGAGCCAGCGAGTTCATCCAGTCGTCGCGGGAGCCGAACGCGGCGACGTCGAGCACCGCGATGTCCTCGGTCCGCCGCACCAGCCGGAACCGGCCGTCGACGGCGGGTACGCCCGGCTCGCCGACCTGCCGCACCAGCAGCCCGCGGAAACCGCGGCCGAGCTCGGCCCGCATGGCCGGGACGTACGCCTCGAGCAGCTGCGTGACACCGCCGTCGCCGCCCGCGTCGGCGAACCACCAGCCCGGCTGCGAACCCGCACCGGGGCCGCGGACGTCGAGACCGCCGAACCGGCCGCGGCCCGGGCCGGCGAACCGGTTCCGCCGCGTCCGGCCGGTGACCCACGCGGCGCTGACCACCCCGCGCGGTTCGGCGCCCTCGCGCAGCACGGTCACCGGTTGCGGGGTCCGCGCGGCCCAGGCCTGGGTGGCGAGCACCGGCCAGCTCCAGTCGGCGCGGAGCCCGGCCCGCGCGCGCAACGCCGTCCAGTACGCCGGTTCCGCGTCGTGGCGCGGGTCGAGCACGTCGATCACCACCGCGTCACCGGCCTCGGCACGACCACGCCGGTCATCGGGCTCGGGCTGAACCCCAGCGACGCCTTGAGGTCGGTGACCCCGCGGCCCAGCGACAGGAACTTCCGGTGGTTCTCGATCATGTGCCGCACTCCCCGCACGACGACGTCGAAGTAGAGGTGTTTCGGCCGGCCGCCGTCCGGCGGCAGCGCGGCCCAGTGCTGGTGCAGCGGCATCACCGGGTGGTCGAGCAGGTCGGTGAAGGCGAGCAGGCGGCCCTCGGCGTCGTGGTAGGTCGTGGTGACGACGTCGGGGCGGCGGACCAGCTCGCCGAGGTACTCGGCGGTGACCGGCCCGCGCTGGTCGAACTTCACCGGCCCCTTGGTCGCGCGGTGGGCCCGCAGCATCGCCGCCAGCTCTTCGGGGTCGAGGTCGTCCCGCGCGGTGCCCTCGCGGACGACCACCCCGGGGTCGGCGGCGATCTTGCGGATCTGGCCGCGCAGGCTCGAGCGCCGGTTGCGGCTCAGCGACGCGAGCCAGTCGTCGAGGTCGCCGAAGGTGTTCTCCAGCACCAAAGCGGGCTGGATGGGACGGACGAGCCGGCCGCGCCCGGCCACCAGCCCGGCGGTGTCCGGGGTGGCCGCGCGGTAGACCACGCCGAGGCAGCCCGGGCCGGTGCGCCGGCAGGCGGCCCGTTCGAACCGGCGCAGGATCTCGCGGCGCGCGGCGGCGTCGAGCGCTTCGGCGAACAGCCACGCCGGGTAGCACGACAGCCAGGCGTGCTGGACCTCCAGCCAGCGCGGCGTCCACCGCGCGACGCCGCCGACCGCGCCGGACTCGGCCGAGCCGCCGGGGTGGCACACCATCGCGAGCACGGCGGCGACCAGCTCTTCGCCGTCGCTGACGACGGTGAGCAGGTACGGGCTGCGCGAGTACCGCGACTCCGTGCACAACAGGCCGTAGTCCCAGGTCAGCGGCGCCTGCTGGGCCTCGAGGAAGGCGGCCCAGCCGGCGGGTTCGGGATCGGTGCGCGGGTCGAGCACCCGGACGGTCCAGGTCATCGGCCCAGCACCGGCCTCGGCGCGGCCACCGAGAACAGGCTTCGCGTGCCGAAGCCCAGCGCCTGCTTCTCGGGCAGCATCGCGCGGCCCGCGGTCAGCTCCGGCCGTCCAGCGGCGATCATGTGGGCCACGCACCGGGCGTAGCAGTCGACATAGAGACCCTTCCGGCCACCGTCGGCGCTCGGGAGCGCGGCCCAGTGGTGCACCGCCGCGCCGTCCGGGTGGTCGATCATCGTGTTGAAGCCGAGCAGCCGGCCGTCGCCGGCGCGGTAGGTGCGGGTGACGACGTCCGGCCGCCGGACGAGCGCGTCGAGGTAGGCCGGCGCGATCGGGCTGCGGGTGTCCAGGTGCAGCCCGCCGACGCGCGACCGCTGGCCGCCGGCCCACGCGCGGTCGTCCTGCCGCGCGCGGTGGGCGTTGAGCAGCACGGCCAGCTCGTGCGGATCGAGGTCGGTGCGCCCGGCCGCCGCTTCCGTGGCGACGTCCGGGTTCAGGTACCGGCGGACGTCCGGCGCGAGCGCCGCCGCCCATTCGTCCACAGTGGAATAGCGGTTGACCAGCACGGCGGCCGGGTCGATCTCGCGGCTGACCCGCGCCCGGCCTTCCAGTGCCGGGACCAGCTCGGGGTTCATCGCCCGGTAGATCACGCCGAGCAGGCCGGGGCCGACGTACTCGCGCAGCGCGCGTTCGAACTGGCGGATCGCCGTGCGCCGGTCAGCGAAATCGTCGTCGAACACGCACGCCGGATAGCCGCTCAGCAGCGGGAGGTAGACCTCCGCCCAGCGCGGCCGGAACCGGCCACCCGACACCGGCCCGAACGTGCCCGCGCCCCAGCCCCGGCACACCATCACCGACAACGCACCGACGACCAGCGAGCCCTGCCGGACCACGGCGAGCACCGGCGGGTTCTTCGCCAGCCACGCCTCGCGGCGCAGCAGCTCGTAGTCCCACACCGGCGGCAGGCACCGCGCCCGGAACGCCGCCCAGCCTTCCGGCGGCGGGTCGACGCGGGGGTCGTGGACGTCCACTTGCGACACGGCGACGACGGTCTTCACCGGCCCAGCACCGGCCTCGGCACGGCGGCCGTGTAGACCGGCCGGGGCCGGAACCCCAGCTCCTGCTTCAGCTCGATCATGCCGCGGCCGGCGGACAGCTCCCGGGCTCCGCGCTTCGCGGTGAAGCGCACCGCCCGCACGTACGAGTCGAAGTACAGCCACTTCTTGCCGCCCGCGGCCGGCGGCAACGCCGCCCAGTGCTGCAGGACGGGGGTGTCCGGGTGGTCGAGCATGGTCTGCACGGCGATCAGCTTCCCGCCGGTGTCGGCGTAGGTCAGGGTGTGCACGTCCGGCCGCCGGACGAACCGGTCGAGGAAGCCCGCCGACGGCATCGTGCGGGTGTCGAGCGCCAGCCGCCCGTACCGCTCGCGGTGCGCCTGGATCAGCCCGGCCAGTGCGGCGCCGTCGAGGTCGGTGCGGCCCGGTCCGCCGCGGATCACCAGGGAGGGGTCTTCGGCGAGCCGGCGCCGCTGCCGCCGCAACCCGGCCCGCCGCGACTTCGACAGCGACGCGATCCAGTCCTCTTCGGACTCGAACCGGTTTTCCAGCACCGCCACCGGGTCCACGCGCTTGACGAGCCGGCCGCGCCCGCCGAGGCCGGTGGCGAGGTCCTCGCCGAGCGCGCGGTGGACCACGCCGAGCAGGCCGGGGCCGAGGCGGCGGCCCAGTTCCCGCTCGAACCGCCGCACCAGCGCCGCGCGGTCGGGCACCCCCGGGGCGAACGCGATGCCCGGGTAGCCGCTGAGCCACGGCTGGCAGACCTCGGCCCAGAACGGCCGCAGCAGTCGCTTCCCCGGCCGCGGCGCGAACCGCGGGGCCAGCCGGGGCCGGCAGACCAGCACGGACGCCGCGGCGACGAGGTCGTCCCCGTCGGCCGCGACGACCAGCAGCTGCGGGTTGCGGGCGCCCCAGGCTTCGAGGCCCATCACCCCGTAGTCCCACACCGGGTGCAGCCGCGCGGCCCGGGAGAACTCCGCCCAGCCCGCGGGCGCCGGGTCGGCGCGGGGATCGTGGAACGCGAACCTCATGCCAGGACGACCGGGGTGCCGTGGCGCGGGCAGAACGCGATCTCGCCGGGTACCCCGCCGGCCGGGACGACGTCCACGAACCGCGGGGAAGCCTGGCGCAGCAACGTGAACGCGAGGCCGCCGGCCGTCTGCCGCGCGTAGACGTGCGGCCAGTCGAGGTGCCACCGCCCGCAGTCGCCCAGCGCGCCGAGGTACCCGAGCACCGGGTCGTGCAGCACGCCGTACGGACCGGCGTCCAGCGAGTCGAGTTCGCGGTGCGGCACGGCCTCGACGCGGTGGTCCTCGGTGAACGCCGCGATCGCCTTGTCGTCACCGACGGCGAGCACGCGCCGACCCCGGTTCAGCACGGCCGCGACCTCACGCAGCACCGACGTGCTCGGCGCGTCCGGATCGGCGACGCAGCCCCGCACCCCCTTCGGCAGGTCGGCCGGCGGGCGCAGGTCGTCGGGTCCCAGCAGGACGACCAAGCTGCCGGGACCGGGACGGCGGGCCGTCCGCAGGACCCGCCCGAGCCCGCGCGCCGGCTCGGGCCGCCGGGCGCCACCGGCGAGCGGCACGAGGTCGACCAGTTTGCGCACGGCTTCCGCGAGGGGTACCGCGCCGCCGTTCGTCCCGGTGCGCCCCGGCACCACGACCGGGTCCTCCCGGCCGTCGAGCGCCCAGTGTTCGCGGTAGAACGGCACCGTCGCGAACGCCGAGCGCACCGCCCGGACGTAGGCGGCACGCCACACGACCCCCGCCCCCAGATTCCACATGGCCGGGGAGTCTGCGCCACCGACCGGCCCGCGGGGAAGGACTTGGCCGTCAGGTCACCCCAAATGCCGGATAGGTTACTACTTTGGTCTGGGTCTGAACGGTGGAATTCGTAGAACTACCGTCGCCGTTCCCCGATCCGTCTGCTTATAACTCCCGCCACACCGCAATCGGCAAGCGGTCTTACCGGATCCGGCTGGGGGATTCATGATCACAATTCACACTGTCGGTGACCGCGCGGACACGAATTCGACACACCGACCTGAGCAGCACAGATGACCACCCCTTTCCCGGGGCCGGCCCACAGTGGACTCACCGTAGTCATTCCGTGCTTCAACGAAGTCGAGAACGTCGAACCGTCCTATCGGGAAATAACCAACGAACTAGGCCACTATTCACTGGAACTGTTTTACGTCGATGACGGGAGCGTCGACGGAACGCTGGACAAGATCCGCGCGCTCGCGGCCGCGGACCCGCGCGTGCGGTACTTGTCCTTTTCCCGGAACTTCGGTTTCGAAGCGGCTTTCTCGGCCGGCTACCGCTACGCGTCGCAGCCGTGGGTCCTGCACGTCGACGCCGACCAGCAGTTCCCCGCCGCCGAGGCGGAGAAGCTCGTCGCGGCGGCCGAGCTGGGCAACGACGCGGTGTTCGGCGTCCGCACCAACCGCCAGGACCCGCGGCTGCGGCGGTGGGGCACGGCCGCGTTCCACTTCCTCGGCCGGCGCGTGCTGCGCATCGAGATCCCGCCGGGCGCCACGGCGTTCCGGCTGGTCCGCGCGGAACTGGCCCGCAAGATCGTCGACCTGCGGCTCGGCACGCCGTACTTCCTGGCCACGGTCCCCCGGCTGACCAGCCGGTACACCTGCGTCCAGGTCGCGCACCGGGCCCGCGAGCGCGGTGAGTCCAAAGTGGGCTTCGGGTTCCTGGCTTCGCACGCCATCGAACTCTTCGTCGGGTTCACCCGGCGGCTCACGACAGCGGCGTCCGCGACGGCGTTGCTGGCCGCGGGGATCGCGGTGCTCGCCGGCGGCGCGGCGGCGTTCGGCCTGCTCGGTGCCGGCGTCACGGCGACGCTGCTGTTCGCGCTGCTCGCGGTGCTCCTGCTGGTGGCGTCGCTGACCGTGCGCTACCTCGTCGTGGTCGGCGCGGGTCAGCCGCGACCGCGGCAGTTCTACGTCCGGGAAGCGAACGTCGTCGTCGACGCCGAGGACCGGCTCTTCACCCCGGCGGACCCGGCGGGTCCCCGGCTCATCGATGTGCAACTGGGGAAAGGCGTTTCGGCGTGACGAGTTCGAAGAAGGACCCCGCGAGAACCCTGGTGATCCTGGGGGGCGCGGACGGTTCGGTCAGCACCTACGAGCGGGCGCGGGAGCTGGGGTTCCGCACGATCTGCGTCGACGTCCGGCCGGGCGCACCGGCGGTGGCGTACGCGGACGAGTTCCTGCAGGTCAGCGTGCGCGCACCGGAGCAGATCGCGGCGGCGCTGGAGGGCCGCCGCGACCTCGCGGGCGTGCTCTGCCCGGCCAGCGACGTCGGTCTGCCGGCCCTGGCGTGGCTGACCCGCCACTGGGACCTGCCCGATCCCCTGCCGCAGTACGCGGTGCAGGCGTCGACGGACAAGTCGGTGTTCCGCGCGCTGTGCGACCACCTGGGCCTGCCGAGCTACCGCAGCGTCGACGGCCGCCCGGGTCCGGAGCTGATCCACGCGGCCCAGCAGCTGCGCTTCCCCACGCTGGTCAAGCCGGTCGACTCCTCGGGCAGCCGCGGGGTCGTCTCCTGCCCGGGTCCGGGCCGGCTGACCCGGGCGTTCACCGAGTCGCTCGCGTTCTCGCCGTCCGGCCGCCTGGTCGTGGAGGAGCACCTCGACGGCTCGCACTTCACCATCGAGGCGCTCGTCGTCGACGGCCGGATCGTCTTCCACGCCGTGACCGAGCGGGTGCTCACGCCGCCGCCGTTCTTCGTGACGTCGTCGCACCTGCTGCCCGCCGAGCTGCCCGCCGACGTCGAGCTGAGCCTGATCGAAGCCCTCGACCAGATCTGCACCGAGCTCGGCTACCGGACCGGGCCGCTGACGCTCGACGCCGTGCTCGGCCGGGACGGACGGCTCTACCTCATCGAGATGGGCGCGCGGATGGGCGGCAACGGGCTCGCCGAAGCGATCGCGCACTGCCACGGCGCCGACCTGATCGCGGCCGGGATCGCCGCCGCCACCGGCGACGAGGTGCGGCTGGACCTGCACGAGCCGAAGCCGACGCTGGTGCACATCCTGGCGTCCGACCGCGGCGGTCACCTGTCGCGAGTGGACGGTGCCGACGACGTGCGCGCGATGCCGGGCCTGGTCGGGCTGCACCTGTTCGCCGACGAGGGCTCGTTCGTCCGGCCCTACGAGCAGGCGGGGCACAAGCTCGGGTACGTCGTGCTCACCGCCGGCTCGGTGCCGGAGCTGCTCACCGCGGAGAACGCCGTGCGCGGCACGCTGAAGTTCCTGCTGCACGACCAGGACATGGCGGTACCCCTGCCGTGACGGGCTCCTCGGTCACCACCGCACCGGCCGTGGCGGCGCCGCGGCCGGCGGTGGTGCTGCGCCTGCTCGCCGGCCGGGGCGTGTTCCGGCTGGCGGTCCAGGTGATGGGGCTGGTCCTGATCACGGCGTGGGGCGCCCGCGACTACGGGCGCTTCGCGAACGCACTCGGCTTGATGACCTGGCTCAACTTCGTGCCGGCCGCGGCGGAGAAATCCGCGTTGAAGAGCCTGCCGCGGCTGCACCGGACCCGGGACGCCGTCGCGGCGCTCGCGGTCCGGCTCGCCGCGGTGCCGGTGCTGGCGGTGCTGGCCGCGACGGCCGTCGCGCTGGTGGTGGCGCCGCGTTCCGACGCGGCGCTCTACCTGACGGCGGCGGCCTGGTCGATCTCCGGCGGGCTGCTGATGACCGTGTCCGGGCTGCACCGGCTGCGCGACAAGTCCGCTTTGGACGCGCTGGCGTTCGCCGCGGGCTCGGTCGTGGTCGGCGTCGTGACGTGCGTGACGTGGGCGGTGCGCTGGCCTCCCGAGACGCACCTGGCGGTGCTGCTGGGCGGGCTCCTCGTCATCCTCGGCACTTCGGCCGCCCTGCTGCCGCGTCCGTGGCTGCGCGGGGGCGGGGTGCCGGGCCACCGGTTGCTGCCCGCGTTCGGCCGCAGCACCGTGCTGCTCGGCTTGACCGAGCTGCTCGACGTCATCTCGACGTCGGTCGTGTTCGCGGTGCTCGCGCTGTCCGGCCGGACCACCGACAGCGGCCCGTTCTACCTGGCGCTGCTGGTGTCCAGCGCGTTCTGCTCGCTGCTGTACTACCAGCTCAAGCTGCACCAGCCGGCGGCCTCGCGGCGAATGCGCGGCACGGGCGCGGCGGCCGGGCGGGCGCGGGCGGTTTCCCTGCTGCGGCTGGTCGAGCGAGCCGGGATCGCGGTGGTCGTCCTGCTCGGCGCGGGTCTCGCCATCCCCGGGACCCGCGCCTTGCTCACCGCCGAGGACGCGTACGTCGTCCTCGGGGTGCTCGTGCTGGTCGAGACGGCGCTGTACGCGACCGGGCTGTACGCGGGCTTCCTCATCGAAAACACCAACAGCAAGGTGCTGACGCTGACGTCCGGCACCGCCGTCGTCTCGCTCGTCGCCACCGCCGTCGGCGCGGCGCTGCTCGTCCCCGTCCTCGGACCGGTCGGCGGGTTCGCCGCGCTCGTCCTCGCGCTCGCGGTGAAGGCGGCCGTCCTGCGGCGCCTGGTCCGCCGGCACTGAACCACTGGGAGGAATCATGTACGTACTGGGCATCAGCCGGGTGCACGACTCGGCGGCGGCACTCGTGCGCGACGGCGAGATCATCGCGTTCGCCGAGGAGGAGCGCTTCACCCGGGTCAAGCACGACGGCGGCTTCCCCGCCGAGGCCATCAAGTTCTGCCTGGAGCGCGCCGAGATCACCCTGGCCGACGTCGACCACGTCGCCTACTACTGGCAGCGCTGGAAGGAGGGCATCCACGCGGCCAAGGTGTTCGCGCGGTACTTTCCCGGCACCCTCGACGTCTTCCGCAACGCCAACGGCGACGAAGGCGGCAAGTCGGCGGGCATGGTCGACACCTTCCTCACCGGCGGCGGCCAGGGCCACGACGACTACCACGTGGGCGGCGCGGTCCTGGCGCACATCAAGCGGTCCTACACGCTGGCGAACGACGTCAAAGCGGCCGTCGGCTGGACCGGGCCGACGAAGTTCAAGACCCACCTGGTCGACCACCACCGCGCGCACGCGGCCAGCGGCTACTTCATCTCGCCGTGGGACGAGTCGGCCGTGCTCACCTTCGACGGCATCGGCAGCGACGGCACGGCGACCTACCTCGCGCACGGGAGCGGCAACCGGATCGTCGACCTGCGCCGGATCAAGTTCCCGCACTCGCTCGGCGCGATGTACGCGGGCGTCACGGGCTACCTCGGCTTCTACCCGACCCGCGACGAAGGCAAGATCATGGGACTCGCGCCGCTGGGCGAGGACACCTACGTCGACGCGTTCAAGCAGCTCATCCACCTCGACGACGACGGCGGCTTCGAGCTGGACCTGAGCTGGTTCGGCCACCACCGCACCGGCAAGCACGTGATGGCGAAGAAGTTCACCGACGCGTTCGGCCCGGCGCGGCCGAAAACCCGGGTCACGGCTTCGAACCCGGTGCCCCAGCACTATTGCGACATCGCGTACGCCCTGCAGGTGACGCTCGAGGAAGCGGGCCTGCACCTGGCGCGGTGGCTGCAGCGCGAGACCGGTTCGAAGCGCTTGTGCGTCGCCGGCGGGGTGGCTTTGAACAGCGTCATGAACGGGCGGATCCTGCTGGAAACGCCGTTCGAGGACTTCTTCGCCCAGCCCGCGGCGGCCGACGACGGCTGCGCGCTCGGCGCCGCGCTCGACGTGTCGGTCGCCAAGTACGGCAAACCGCGCCCGCGCGACGGCTACACCTACACCGGCCCGGACTACACCGAGGCCGAGATGGAACTGGCCTTGCAGGACGCCGGCGTCGAGTACACCCGCGTCGACGACATCGCAGCGCACACCGCCGCCAAGATCGCCGACGGCAAGATCGTCGGCTGGGTGCAGGGCCGGATGGAGTGCGGGCCGCGCGCGCTCGGCAACCGGTCGCTCGTCGCCGACCCGCGCGACCCGGAGTCGAAGACGCGGATGAACGAGAAGGTGAAGCACCGCGAGGCGTTCCGGCCGTTCGCGCCGTCGTGCCTGGCGGAGCGGGCGGGCGAGTACTTCGTCAGCGACTACCCGTCGCCGGTGATGCTGCTGGTGTTCGACGTCCTGCCGGACAAGCGCGCCGAGGTTCCGGCGATCACGCACGTCGACGGCACCGCGCGGGTGCAGACTGTCAGCCGTGCGGACAACCCGCTGTACTACCGGATGATCAGCGAGTTCGAGAAGCTGACCGGGGTGCCGATGGTCGTCAACACCTCGTTCAACGACAACAACGAGCCGATCGTGGCCAGCCCGGCCGACGCGATCGCGTGCTACCTGAAGACCGACGTCGACGCGCTGGCCCTCGGACCGTTCTGGGTGGAGAAGGAACTGTGACGCTCTTGGAATCACCCGGCCTGGTCGCCGCCCTGTACCGGCGGCGGCAGTGGCTGTGGCTGGTCGCCGCCGTCCCGGCGGTGGTCACCACACTGCTGATCATGGTGGTGCTGCCGCCGGACCAGACCCTGGACAACGTCGGTGACTGGGCGTTCAAGCTGTGCCCGTTCGTCTTCGCGGTGCTGACGGTGTCGCTGTTCCCGCGCGGGCGCTTCGGACCGGCGCTGATCGTGTTCGCCGTCTTCGTGTACATGTCCTATTTGGACACCGAGCTGGTGATGCGGGTGCAGGACTTCGCGCGCTCACCCGACCAGGACTTCCAGCCGGTGTACCAGTTCGAGCTGTTCGTGACGACGTTCATCGTGTTGTTCGCGCTGCTGGCCTACCGCCTCGGCGGCGGCCGGACGGCGAACGTGCTGAAGGTCGGGATCGCGTCGATCCTGGTGGTCATCTCGGGCGTGAACGACCTGACGTTCTGGGCGCTCAACGACGTCTGGGCGGCGGGTTCGAAGCCGACCGAGCTGAAGTGGGCGTCGCACATGATCGTGTTCCTCGGCGGGCCGCCGAGCGTGCCGGCCGCGGTGGCGTTCATGGCCGTGCACCTGGTGCTGGCCGCGATCGTGGTCTGGCTGCCGGTGGGCCGGTGGGTCTCGGTCAGAGTCCGCGGTTCACGGCCTGGAGCTTCGTGACGGCGGCCGCGTCGCCCTCGAAGTCGAGCCGCACGGCGTCGCGGCCGAACACGAACAGCAGCAGGTCGATCGGGTCGCCGACGACGGTGACGGGATCGGGCCCGGTCTTGACGGCGGCTTCCTGCCCGGTGCGGGTCCGGAGGGTGACGCCGACGGGCGCCTTGCGGAGGTTGAGCTTGGCGGCTTGCTTCGCCGACTTCCAGGCGGCGGCGTCCCGGGTGCCGTCGGCGGGCCGCGGCTCCCAGCCGGGCTGGGCCCGCCGGACGTCCTCGTGGTGGACGAGGAACTCGGCGGTGTTGGTGAGCTCGTCGAGCGGGCCGATGGCGGTGGGCCAGAACTTCGCCGGACCCTTGCGCACCTGCTCGACGAGGGTGCCCCAGGGCTTGGCGGCGTAGCGGTCCTGCACCTTCTGCGTGTACCCGGCGAGCGCGGGCACCACGATCCCCGGCGCGGCGTCCGGCCGGTGCTCGCGCACGACGAGGTGCGCGGCGAGATCGCGCGTCGTCCACCCTTCGCACAACGTCGGCGCGTCGGGCCCGAGGTCGTGGAGGAGGGAGCTCAAGGCCTGGCGTTCGTCAGCAGCGACACCCATGTGGTCGACGTTACTCGCCGGTACGCGCGCTGGCGACGGGAAGAGACGGCGGGCACGTGTCGTTGATCCAACCGTGAGCCGACTCTTCAGCCCGATCACCGTCCGCGGCCTGACCCTGCCGAACCGCGCCTGGGTGTCGCCGATGTGCCAGTACTCCGCCGCCGACGGCGTCCCGGACGACTGGCACCTCGTGCACCTCGGCCAGTTCGCCACCGGCGGGGCCGGGCTCGTCATGACCGAAGCGACCGCCGTCACCCCCGAAGGCCGGATCAGTCCGCAGGACACCGGCATCTGGAGCGACGAGCACGCCCGCGCCTGGCGCCGGATCGTCGACTTCGTGCACAGCCAGGACACCGCGATCGGCATGCAGCTCGCCCACGCCGGCCGCAAGGGCTCCACGCACCGGCCGTGGGAAGGACCCGGCAGCGTCCCGCCCGAAGCGGGCGGCTGGCAGAGCGTCGGTCCGTCCGCGACGGCGTTCGGCGAGTACGCCACCCCGCGCGAGCTGACCACCGACGAGGTCGCCGCGCTCCCCGAAGCCTTCGCCGAGGCGGCCCAGCGGGCGGAAACCGCCGGCTTCGACGTCCTCGAGCTGCACTTCGCCCACGGCTACCTGGTGCACCAGTTCCTGTCCCCGCTGTCCAACTCCCGCACCGACCGCTACGGCGGCGACTTCGAGGGCCGTACCCGGCTGGCGCTGGAGATCGCCGACGCGGTGCGGGCGCGGACCGGCCTCCCCCTCTTCGCGCGGCTCTCGGCGACCGACTGGACCGACGGCGGCTGGACCGTCGACGAGTCCGTCCGGCTCGCGAAGCTGCTGGCCGAGCGCGGTGTCGACCTCATCGACACGTCGAGCGGCGGCAACACCCCGAACCCGGACATCCCCGTCGGCCCCGGCTACCAGGTGCCCTTCGCCGAGCGGATCCGCACCGAAGCCGGCCTCCCGACCGGCGCGGTCGGCATGATCACCAACCCGCAGCAGGCCGAGGACATCATCGCCGGCGGCGAAGCGGACGTGGTCTTCCTCGCCCGCGCGCTGCTGCGCGACCCGCACTGGCCGCTCCGCGCGGCGAACGTCCTCGGCGCCGACGTGCGCTGGCCCGACCAGTACGCCCGCGCCAAGTCCTGGCACTAGTGGTGGAACGCGGTCGCCTTCGCAGGGTCCTTCGGGTGGCCGCCCTCCTTCGCCAGGTCCGGCACGACGCGGGCGAGGTCCGCCAGCAGCAGGTCCGCGAGGTCGTGCGTGAAGCCGTTGCGGACGACGATCCGCAGCACCGCCAGGTCCGTCCGGTGCTCCGGGAAGGTGTACGCGGGCACCAGCCAGCCCCGCTCGCGCAGGCGGCGTGACACGTCGAAGACGTCGAACCCCGCGTCCGGGCGGGTCGTGAACGCGAACACCGGCAGCTGGTCACCGCGGGTCAGCAGTTCGAAGGGACCCAGCGCGGCGATCCCCGACGACAGGTGCGTCGCGACGTCGCGCGAGGCCTGCTGGACCGCGCGGAAGCCGTCCCGGCCGAGCCGGACGAACGTGTAGTACTGCGCCGCGACCTCCGCGCCAGGGCGCGAGAAGTTCAGCGCGAACGTCGGCATGTCTCCGCCCAGGTAGTTGACGTTGAACACCAGCTCCGACGGCAGCGCGGCCCGCTCGCGCCAGAGCACCCAGCCGACACCCGGGTACACCAGGCCGTACTTGTGGCCGGAGGTGTTGATCGACGCCACGCGCGGCAGCCGGAAGTCCCACTCCAGCTCGGGGTCGAGGAATGGCGCGATCATCGCGCCCGAAGCGCCGTCGACGTGCATCGGGACGTCCCAGCCGGTGCGCTCCTGCAGGGCGTCCAGCGCCGCGGCGATCTCGGCGACCGGCTCGTAGCTGCCGTCGAACGTCGAGCCGAGGATGGCCACCACGCCGATCGTGTTCTCGTCGCAGCGCGCGACGGCTTCCTCGGCCGAGAGGTGGTACCGGTCGCCATCCATCGGCACCAGCCGCGGCTCGACTTCCCAGTACTCGCAGAACTTCTCCCAGCAGACCTGGACGTTGACGCCCATCACCAGGTTCGGCTTGCCGGTGCGGCCGAGCTTCGCCCAGCGCCGCTTCAACGCCATCCCGGCGAGCATGCACGCTTCCGACGAACCGGTCGTCGAGCAGCCCATGACGTCCGTGGGGTCGGGCGCGTGCCACAGGTCGGCGAGGATGTTCACGCAGCGCCGCTCCAGCTCGGCCGTCTGCGGGTACTCGTCCTTGTCGATCATGTTCTTGTCGACGCATTCGGCCATCAGCTCGCGCGCCTGCGGCTCCATCCACGTCGTGACGAACGTGGCGAGGTTGAGCCGAGCGTTGCCGTCGAGCATCAGCTCGTCGCGCACGAGCTGCAGCGCCGTGTCCGGCGGCAGCGAGTCGTCGCGCAGCTTGTCGTGCGGCATGACGAAGTCCGCCGCGAGCGCCGGGTTCGCCCCGGCGTAGAGCGGGTTCGTCCCGGCCGTGCGGTCGCGATCGGCTTTTCCCTGATGCAGGACCATGGCACCGAACGTACTTGCCCCCACCGACGAAAAAGGGCCGCTCCGCCGGAGAACGGCCCTTTCGTGGCGAAAAATCAGGCCTGCTGGGCCTGCCACATCCAGTGCGCCTCTTCCAGCGCGCGGGTGATCTCGATCAGCAAGTCCTGCGTCACGAGGTCGCTCTTGTCGGTCTCGTCGATGCGCTTGCGCAGCCGCTCGATGAGCGCGGCGAGGATGTCCACGATCGCCGCGACCGTCGACTCCACCGACTGCCAGTTGTCGGGGTACTCGGGCACGCCCGAGCTCTCGACGACGGTCTTCGCCTTGCCGTTCGGCGAAACACCGATGGCGTTGGCGCGCTCGGCGACCTCGTCGACGTACTGGCGTGCGGTGCTGACCAGCTCGTCGAGCTGCAGGTGCGCGCTGCGGAAGTTCGACCCGACGACGTTCCAGTGCGCCTGCTTCGCGATCAGGGAGAGGTCGACCAGGTCGACCAGCGTCGCCTGCAGGGCGTTGCCGGTGATCTCCTTGTCGGCCTCGGAAAGCGGGCTCTTGATCGGAGAGGTGCTCATCTGACGTGATCCTTTCCTCTGACTGGTTCGACGGCTGCGTTCGGGTTCAGACGGTGGCGGAGAGCGCGACCTCGATGTTGCCGCGGGTCGCGTTGGAGTAGGGGCAGACCTGGTGGGCCTGCTCGACCAGCTGGTCGGCCTGCGCCTGCTCGAGACCCGGCAGGGAGACGTTGAGCGCGACGCCGAGGCCGAAGCCGACCTCCTGCTTGAGCACGCTCACCTCCGCGGTCACCGTCGAGTCGTGGAGCTGGACCTTGGCCTGGCGGGCGACCAGCTGCAGGGCGCTGTGGAAGCAGGCCGAGTAGCCGGCGGCGAAGAGCTGCTCGGGGTTGGTCTTGTCCCCGCCGGGGCCACCCATCTCCTTCGGGATGGCCAGCGACTCGTCGATGACGCCGTCCGACGAAGTGACCTCGCCGTTGCGGCCGTCGCCGCGCGCCGTCGCCACCGCCGTGTAGATCGCCTGACTCATGCTCAGCCCGCCTTCTGTCCTGGACACTCCTCGACGAGCGTCTCACTGGGCACAACATCCCGCACCCGCGGAACGGTGCCCGCACATGGCAGGCGTCACGTACATCGATTACCCGGGCGCACCCGGGCGAAACGTCATGCGGTGCGCGTCACCGCGAATTCGGCGACCTGGCGCCCGATCAGGCGAAGCGTCCGGACACTCTTCTCGTCCGAAGCGCCGCCGCCTTCGTCGAACTTGGTCTCGGCCGAGTTGATCGAACCACCCAGTGGGGTGGCCCAGCCGCGCAGCGCGTGCGTGATCGTGCGCAGCTGTTCGAGCGTGGTCACCGCGGCCTGCCAGCCGTACGCGACCGCGGCGAGGCCGACCGCGCGGCCGTCGAGGTAGGGGCGGCGGTCGTCACGCAGGTCCTCGACGTAGTCCAGCGCGTTCTTGACCAGGCCGGAGAGCGCGCCGTGGTAGCCGGGCGAGACGACGATGATCCCGTCCGCCTCGCGGATGGCTTCGACGAGCCGCGTGGCGCGTTCGTCGCGCTCCGGCACGCCCGCGTCGTAGAACGGGAGGACCAGGTCCGGGCCGGTCAGCAGCCGGGTCCGGACGCCGACTTCGGCCGCGCCGCCGAGCGCGATCTGCAGCGCGCGTTCGGACTGGGAGCCCTCGCGGAGAGAGCCGCCGATCCCGAGCACGTTGAGCGTCCTGGCTGAAGTCACGTTTTCCAGGCTAACCCCTCCACTTAACTGGAGGACCAGACTCTGGGACGGAGGTCCTGGTCACAACTGGACCAGTTACCTACTGACAAGTAACGTCCTGGGCGGCACCGACGCTCAGGAGGAACCATGGCGATCCCGCTCCCGATCCGCGCCCAGGCGGCCGCGTCCCAGCTGGCGTTCTGGCTGCCCACGCCGGTCCGGCGCGCGGCGGCGGGCCGGACCGTCCGCATCGACGGCCAGGACCTGGCGCTCGACGCCCAGCTGCTGCTCCGGCTGCAGAAGATCGCCCGCGCGGAACTGGTGCGCGGCTCGGTCGAGCAGTCGCGGGCCCTGCTCGACGTCGGGCGGCACCTGGTCAGCGGCAAGCCGGTCGAGCCGGTCTCGGTGCGCGAGATCGCCGTGCCGACCCCCGACGGCGACCTCCCTTCGACGCTCTACACGCCGGTCGGGCTGCCCGAGAAGTCCCCGCTGCTGGTGTTCTTCCACGGCGGCGGCTGGGTGATCGGCACCCGCGCGAGCCACGACAACGCCTGCCGCTTCCTGGCCAAGCACGCCGGCGTGCGGGTGCTGTCGATCGAGTACCGGCTGGCCCCGGAGTTCCCGTTCCCGGCGGCGGCGGACGACGCGCTGGCGGCGTTCGACTACGCGGTGGCGAAGGCGGGCGACCTCGGCGCCGACCCGGCGCGCATCGCCGTCGGCGGGGACAGCGCGGGCGGCAACCTCGCCGCCGTGACCGCGCAGCAGGCGGTCAAGCGCGGCGGCCCGGCGCCCGCGTTCCAGCTGCTGATCTACCCCGCGACGGACTTCGCGCACCGGTACCGCTCGCAGGACCTGTTCGCCGAGGACCTGTTCCTGACCGACGTGCACATGAAGTGGTTCGAAGGCCACTACGTGCCGGCGGGCACCGACCTGACCGACCCGCGGCTCTCCCCGCTGCGCGCGGACGACCTGAGCGGCCTGCCGCCGGCCCTGGTCGTCACCGCCGGGTTCGACCCGCTGCGCGACGAGGGGGAGGCGTACGCGAAGAAGCTCGCGGACGCCGGGGTCGAGGTCGCGCTGCGGCGGCACGAGGACCTGATCCACGGGTTCATCAACTTCACCGGCGTCGGCACGCGGTTCCGCGAGGCGCTCGCCGAAACGGCGGGCGCGCTGCGGCAGGGGTTGTCGAAACAGGGGTGAGGCCCGACCGGCCCGGTTCCCGCCCGCGGGCCGTCGGCTGAAACGCGGAAAAGCTGAAACGAATCCGGAGCCCGGCGCGGAGAAATGTCCGCGGCCGGGCTCCGGATCCCCCTGTTTCCCGTGGCCGGAGTCAGCCCGCCGGTGCGGGCAGCGGTGGCACCGGCAGCGGCGGCACCGGCAGGCCGCCGAGCAGCCCGCCCAGGATGCCGGTGACGGCCGCCAGCAGCGCCTTCACCAGGTCGCTGACGATCTTCAGCAGGCCGGGCAGGTCGGGCAGCGACGGGATCGGCAGCGGCAGCGGCGGCAGCTGCCGCGCCTTGGCTGTCGGGTCGGCCAGCAGCCGGCTGGACTCGTCGGCCCGGCCCTTGGCCAGGCCGGCCAGCTGCTCGGTGTCGGTCTGGACCGTGTAGCGCTTGCCCGCCGCGATGTCCGCGAGCACCGGGCTGAACTGCCCGAGGTCGCCGCGCGTGGCGCCGACGTTGCCCGCGTAGGCCACCTTGGTCAGGTCGTCACGCATCTGGAGCACCTGTGCGGCGAGGGCCTGGGTGCTGGAGGAACCCTTGCCCCCGTCCGGGCTCGCCGAAGCGATCCCCGCCATTCCGACCGCCAGCAGACTGCTCGCGGCTACGAGGGCGATGGACCGCCCGAACTTGCCTTTCATTTCCTACCTCCTGGCCTCGGGAGACCTGACGGGTTAAATCGATACCCGCCGTATCGGAGATAAGCCACCCGATCACCGGTTGGAGACGTTTTCTAACCCTTACGTGCCGGATCCGGAATTCGCGAACTGACCCGCATCTGATTAACGTCGAAAGCTTGCCCGTCCCCCTGAAGATCATCATGACCGATCACGTTCGTCACCCTGCGGTCATCACTGTCCACTATGGAACATATGGGGCACCCACACGGGTGTAACCGGTGATCTTTTGGCTTCATCACTCCGTCGGACCGCGTGTCGCGACTGCTCCAGAAGGGGCGTCCCCCACGCTCGCACCGCCACCCACACAGGTCAGCGCGAAGATGCGAATCCCATTCGCCGGATCAGAGCGGCAAACCCGCTTCCAGGTGGGCCACGGCCTCGTCGAGGACCGCCAGGGTGTCGGCCTCGGGATCCGCCGCCGACCCCAGGAACGCGGCCAGCACCACCCCGACCACCGCGCCCGCCCAGTTGCGGACCTCGAAGCCGCCCGGCGCACGGCCGGTGCGCTGCGCCGCGAACCCGGCCAGCAGGTCGATCCCCTCGGCGAACTTGTCCATGGCCGCGGTGCGCAGCTCGGGTTCGCGGAGCACCAGCCGCTGCCGCTGGCGTTCGCGCTCCCACTCGTCGGCGGGGAGCACCTCGCGGATGGTGGTCACGGTCGCCCGCAGCGCGCCGATCGGGCTGAGCTCGGCCGGCTGCGCCAGCGCCGCGGCGATGAGCAGCGGGTCGAAGGGGTCGTACAGCACCGTCGCCTCCTTGGTCGGGAAGTACCGGAAGAAGGTGCTGGGCGAGATCTCCGCCGCGGCCGCGATCTGGTCGACCGTCGTCGCGCTGTAGCCCTGCTCCTGGAACAGCCGCAACGCGTGCCGCTGGATCGCGGCGCGCGTCCTGGCCTTCTTCCGTTCGCGCAGTCCCTGCGGCTCAGATGGCGACGACGTCATGCCCCGATTCTCGCGGCTGCGCCCCGGCGACCGCCCGCCCGGGCAGGAACAGCGCCGCCAGCAGGGCTCCGGCCACGCCGAGCCCGGCGCAGACCCACAGCGTCACCGCCATGCCGCCGGTGAACGCCGTCCGCGCGGACTCGGCGAGCCCCGGCAGGTGGAGCTCCCCCGCGACGGCGACCGCGGCGGACGCGCTGCCCCGCGCCGCGTCGGCCACCGGCGCGGGCAGGCCCGCCACCCCGACGCCGTCGCGGTAGGCGCCGTTGAGCACCGTGCCCAGCACCGCGACGCCGATGGTGCCGCCGACCTGGCGCAGCACCTGGATCAGCGCCGAGCCGGCCCCCGACCGGCCCTCGGTGAGCGCGCCCATCGCCATCGACATCAGCGGCGGCAGCGTGCACCCGGTGCCGAGGCCGATGACGACCTCCCAGCCGACCGTGCCGCCGTAGCCGTCCGACGGCGAGGTCGCCGAACCCCACGCCAGGCCGGCCGCGAGCAGCAGGAACCCGCCGGTGACGACCACGCGCACGCCCAGCGCGGCGACCAGCCGCTCGGCGATCTTGGCCGAGACCAGCATCCCGCCGATCAGCGGCAGGAGCCGCAGCCCGGTCTGCAGCGCGTCGGCGCCCTGCACCGCCTGGAACAGCTGCGGGAGCACGAACATCAGGCCCATCAGGGCGAAGGACGCCATCGTGGCGAGCACCGCGCCCCAGACGAACCGCGGTTCGCGGAACAGCGCGAGGTCGGTGAGCGGCGCGGCCACCCGCGTCTGGATCCGGCAGAACACCGCGACGAGCGCGACGCCCAGCGCGATCAGGCCGTACGTCACCGGGTCGGTCCAGCCGTGCTCGCCGGCGTGGACGAAGCCGTAGGTGAGCGCGACCAGCCCGGCGGCCGAGAGGGCGATGCCCGCGAGGTCGACGCGGCCCTCGCCCGACCCCGGCGTGAGCGGCACGAGGAACAGCACCGCCGCCACGCCGACCGCGGCCAGCGGGACGTTGATGAGGAACACCGAGCCCCACGCGAAGTGGTCTAGCAGCCAGCCGCCGAGCAGCGGCCCGAGCGGGATGCCGGCGAACGTCGCCATCACCCACGTCGTGAGCGCCTTCGCGCGCTCTTCCGGCGGGAAGAGGGTGTTCAGCAGCGAGAGCGACAGCGGGATGAGGAACGCGGCACCGACGCCGAGCACGACCCGCGCGGCGACCAGCGTGCCCGGCGAACCGGCGTAGGCGCACCCCAGCGAAGCCAAGCCGAACAGGGTGAGCGCGCCGAGCAGGAGCTTCTTCGGGCCGAAGCGGTCGCCGAGCAGGCCGGCCGGGAGCAGGAGCGCGGCGAGCGCCAGCGTGTAGGCGTTGCCGAACCACTGCAGCTGCGTCGTCGTGGCGCCGAGGTCCACGGCCAGGGTCGGCACGGCGACGTTGAGCACGGTCAGGTCGAGGCCGACGGTCAGCAGGCTCACCGCGAGCGCGCCGAGCGCCCACCACCTGCGTGGATAGAGCTGAGTCATAGCGACCCCCAATTGATAGTTACTACCAAGTGAGAGTAGCTCTCAAATTTATCGAGCACCAGGGGCGAAATTTTGTTGCACGCGCGTACCAGGTTGGGTTCTCATCGAGGACGTGCCACTGCAGCCCTACCGCCGGGTCCTCGCCGTTCCCCACGTCCGCTCGACCATGGCCCTGATGTTCCTGGCGCGGCTGCCGATGACCATGAACGGCGTGATGATGACGCTGTACATCGTCACCGGGCTCGGCCGCGGCTACGGTGCCGCCGGGCTGGTCGGCGCCGGCGTGACCCTCGGGATGGCCCTCGGCGCGCCGCTGCTCGGCCGGTTCCTCGACCGGTACGGGCTGCGCCCGGTCGTCGCGGTCTGCGGGATCGCCACGACGGCGTTCTGGGTCGCCGCGCCGCACCTGCCCTACGCGGCGCTCGCCGCGGTCGCGGTCCCGGCCGGCGCGCTCTCGGTGCCGGCCGGCTCGCTGGCCCGGCAGGTCCTGGCGGCGCTCGTCCCGGTGTCGGAGCGGCGGGCGGCGTACTCGCTGGACACGATCTCGATCGAAGTGACGTTCATGATCGGCCCGGCGGCCGGGATCGCGGCGATGACGTCGCTCGCGCCGACGTTCACGCTCAGCGCGCTCGGCGTGCTGTTCGGCGGCACGGCGTTCCTGATCTGGCTGGTCGACCCGCCGATCCGCGACGACCGCGAGCCGATCGTCGACGGCGTCCGGCCGAAGCTGCGCACCTGGCTGTCCTGGCAGCTGGTGGCCACCCTGATGATCGCCGGCGGCGCGTTGTTCGTGCTGGTCGGCACCGAGCTGGCGACCCTGGCGGCACTGCGCGCGAACGGCGACATCGGCGTGACCGGCCTGGTCATCGCGGTGATGTGCGCGGCGTCGATCCTCGGCGGCGTCGTCCACGGCGCGGTCAAGCGGTCGCTGCCGCAGGGCGTGCTGATGCTCCTGATGGCGCTGCTGGTGGTGCCGGTCGGGCTGGCCGACCAGCCGTGGTGGCTGCTGATGCTGGTGCTGATCCCGACGAACCTGCTGTGCGCCCCGACCCTGGCGGCGACCACGGAGACGGTCAGCAAGATCGCCCCGCCCCGGGTGCGCGGCGAGGCGATGGGGCTGCAGGACGCGTCGACCCGGCTCGGCCTGGCACTGGGCAGCCCGTTCGTCGGCTTCGCGATCGACCACTCGAGCCCGGCGTGGGGCTTCGCGGCGGCCGGTCTGGGCGGCCTGGTGATCGCGGCGGCGGGCCTGTTCCACCGCCACTCCCGCACCCACGAACCGGCGGCCGACCCGGTCCCGGCGATGGCGGAGAGCTAGCCGCGCCGCTGCCGGCGATCAGCCGCAGGCCGCGAGCTCCTGTCCGCGCGCCGGTTCCGAGGTCGCGAATGACTCATTCGGGACACCAGAGGTCGCGAATGAGTCATTCGCGACCTCCGGACCGAGCCACAAGCGGAGCCCCGGCCACCGCGGCGGCCCTGGCAATGGCCGAAAGCCGGTCAGCCGCAGGCCGCGCGGAGGGCGTCGAGCTTCGTGACGTTGCGCTGGACCCACTGGGCCACGACCCCGGCGTCCTCGATGCGTTCCTTCTGCACCTCGACGTACGAGCCGGCCATGCCGAGCAGCGCGTTCTTCACGTCCTGGTCCTGGACGTTCGCCGCCAGCTCGCGAAGCCGCTTCTCCTTGTCCGCGGCACGCGCCTTGAGCTTGTCCGGGTCGACCAGCGGGTTCAGGTCCGCGAGCCCGAGCGCCTCCGTGCACGCGCTCACCTTGTCCGCGGTCTTCGAACCCTGGTCGACCGCGTCGCTGACCTCGGCACAGCCGCTCAGCAGCAGCGCACTCGCGGCCAGCAGCGCGGCCGTCGTTCCACCCCTCGTCATGGCGCCAAGGTACCGGTCAGCCCTTGACGCAGACCACCTGCTTGAGGTGCGCGACCACCTCGACCAGGTCCGTCTGCGCCCGGATCACCGAATCGATGTCCTTGTACGCCGCCGGGATCTCGTCGACCACGCCGGAGTCCTTGCGGCACTCGACGCCGGCCGTCTGGGTCGCGAGGTCGTCGGCGGTGAACAGCTTCTTGGCCTTGGTGCGGGACATCCGGCGGCCGGCGCCGTGCGACGCCGACTGGAACGACGAGTCGTTCCCGAGCCCGCGGACGATGTACGAACCGGTCCCCATGCTGCCCGGGATGATCCCGAGGTCACCCGAGCCGGCGCGGATCGCGCCCTTGTGGGTGACGAGCAGCTCGACACCGTCGTACGTCTCCTCCGAGACGTAGTTGTGGTGGCAGGAGATGGCGTCGTCGAACGTCGTCTGCGGCACGACGTCCTTCAGCGCCTGCTTCACCAACGCGACCATCGTGGCGCGGTTGCGCGCCGCGTAGTCCTGCGCCCAGAACAGGTCGCGCCGGTACGCCCGCATCTCCGGCGTGCCCGCGACGAACACGGCGAGGTCGCGGTCCGGCAGGTCGGCGTTGTGCGGCAGCTTGCGCGCGACCGCCATGTGCCGCTCGGCCAGCTCCTTGCCGATGTTGCGCGAACCCGAGTGCAGCATCAGCCAGACCCGGCCGTCGTCGTCGAGGCAGACCTCGATGAAGTGGTTCCCGCCCCCGAGGCTCCCGATCTGCCGCGCGGCCCGGTCGTGCAGCTCCTGGACGCCCTCGTGCAGCTCGCCGAAGCCCGTCCAGAACGAGTCCCAGCCGCCGACGCCGTGCACCTTCGCGGGGTTAACGGGCGTCTGGTGCAGCCCGAACCCCACCGGCACGGCGCTTTCGATGCGACGGCGCAGCTTCCCGAGGTCGTCGGGCAGGTCGGCGGCGGTCAGCGACGTCCGCACGGCGCTCATCCCGCACCCGATGTCCACCCCGACGGCGGCGGGCGAGACGGCGTCGCGCATGGCGATGACGCTGCCGACGGTCGCCTCCTTGCCGTAGTGCACGTCCGGCATCACGGCGACCCCGTGCACCCACGGCAGGTTGGCGACGTTGTGCAGCTGCCGCATGGCCTGCTCTTCGACCGACGCGGGGTCGGCCCACATCCGGATCGGGACGCGGGCGCCGTCGACAGCGGTGTACATGATTTCCTCCCCTTGACTTGCTTGCGGTGCACAGGATCCCCCGGCCACCGGCAAAACACCAACGCGATTTCTTCGTGAGCAAAAAGAAATCCGGCCGACGCGATCGGTCCGGCAGAATGAGCCGACCGTCCGGAAGGGACGGTGTGGGGGAGGAATCGTGAAGACGTCGTGGCGTGCGCTCGTCGCCGTCCTGTTGCTGGCCGGGTTCCCGGTTCTCGTGCTGCTGGTCGTCGGCGGCTTCGCCGCTGCCGAGTACTACGCCTTCCAGCACTCCGGGCTGCTGGCGATCAAGCTCGGCATCGTCGCGGTCCCGGTGTCGTTCGCACTGCTCAAGGCTCTGTTCGCGATCGAGCGGACCCGCGGTGACGACCTGCCGGGCCTGCCGGTGACGCCGGCGGACCAGCCCGGGCTGTGGGCGCTCGTGCGGGAGCTCGCCGACACCGTCGGCACCCGGCCGCCGGACGCGATCTCGCTGATCGCCGACGTCAACGCCGGGGTTCGCGAACGGACCGGCTGGCTCGGGCTGCGGGTGCGCCGCCGCGAGATGTTCATCGGAGCGCAGCTGCTCGCGGGCCTGCGCCACGACCAGCTGCGCGCCCTGCTCGGGCACGAGCTGGCGCACTACACCAACCGCGACACCCGGCTGGCCGGGCTGACCTACCGCGGCCGCCGGTCGATCGAGAAAGCGCTGACCGGGCTCGACGGCGACGGCTGGTTCGCGGGACTGGTCCGGAAGCTGTTCGTGCTCTACGCGAAGCTCTACTTCGCGGTCTCCGCCTCGGTTTGCCGCCGTCAGGAGCTCGCCGCCGACGCCGCCGCGGCCCGGATCGCCGGGACCGAAGCCGCCACCAGCGCGCTGCGCGAGGTCGACGCGCTCGACGTCGCCTGGAAGTTCTACGTCGACCACTACCTGCTGGTCGGCTGGCACGCGGGCTACCTGCCGGACCGGCCCGCCGCCGGGTTCCGCGCGCTGCTCGCCGACGCCGAGCGCGCCGAGCAGATCGACCGGCTCCGGCGGGAGCTGCCGGAAGAGGAGACCTCCCGCTACGACACGCACCCGGCGACGCCGGAGCGGGTCGCCGCGCTGGAAGCCCTGCCTGCGGTACCGGGGTCACCGGGCGGCGAGCGCCCCGCGAGCGACGTCCTGCGAGACGCCGACGCGACGCTGGACTCGGCCCTGTTCGCCGACCTGAACGCCGAAGCGGCGGCCAAGCGGCGCACGGACTGGGACAGCCTGGTGGACCTCGGCTTCCGGCACGCCGCGACCAAGGTGGCGACGGCGTTCCTGAAGGGGCGCACACTCGAGGACGCGCTCACGCGCATCGACGAGGGGCACGCGAGCGAGTTCGCCGACCCGGAGTGCCGTCCCCCGGCGACCGCCGGGCCGCGAGCCCGGCGGGAGTTCGTCGTCGCCTCGGTCCGCGAAACCCTGTCCACCATGGTCTCCGCCGCACTGGCGGAAGCCGGGGTGGCGCGCTGGCAGCTGTCCTGGTCGGGCCCGGCCGATCTGGTCGTCGACGAGCCGTACGGCACCGAGCTGTCCGCCGCCCTCGACGCCGCCGCGGCGGCCGACCCCGACACCGTCCCCCTGCGCCGCCTGCTCACCGCGGCCGGCGCGCTTCCCGTCCCCTCCTGAGGAGAACCCGTTGCTGTCCCTGTTCAACTCCAAGCGCCGCAAGGCCGCCGTCGCTCTGGTGAAGGCCGCGCGTGCCCGCGGTATGGACGTCGAGGACTACGTGAAGACGCTCTCCCCGGCCGAACTCGCGCAGTACGTGCCCCAGGACCCCAAGCCGAAGGTCGAGATGCCGGACGTCGCGCTGTGGGGTCTCCCGCCGGACGACGCCGTGACGGCGGCGAAGTTCGTCGCCGACGCCCGCCTCGCCGAAGCCGTCGCGGCCTACCGCGCCGGCGACTGGCAGCCGGGTGCCGCGTTGCTGGATGACCTCGGCACCGACTGGGACCGCCGGGCCGCCGCCGTGCAGCAGCTCGGGGACGCCGCGGCGGACGACGACACCCCGCTGAAGGCCTGGCGGACGGCCGGGAGCGCGGCCGCCGAAGCCGTCCACGCCCAGGGCCTGGTCGCGCTGGCCTGGCAGATCCGCACGTCGTTCACCGCCGAACACGTTTCCCAGGACCAGTGGGCCGGGTTCTTCCGCGTGCTCGAGGAGGCCGAAGCGGCCGCCCGCGCCGCGGCCGAAGCGGCACCGGACGACCCGACCCCGTGGTCCACCCTGCTCACCGTCGGCCGCGGGCGGCAGTACGGGAACGACGAGTTCCGCGCGGTGTGGGCGGAACTCGTCGCCCGCGACCCGCTCCACCGGCAGGGCCACGAGCAGGCGCTGCAGTACTGGTGCGCGAAGTGGTTCGGCTCGCACGAGCAGATGTTCGCCTTCGCCGACGAAGCCGTCGCGAAGGCGCCGAAGCTCGCGGGTCTGGCCCTCGTCGCCGCGCACGAGGCGGAAGCGAAGGAGGTCGAGGCGTGGAAGAGCGACCGGACCGGGCGCGCGCTCGACGTCGTCCTGCCCTGGCTGGCCGGTGACGGCCGGGACCACCCGTCGAACCTCCGTGACCGCGCGTACGCGGCCAAGGTGCTGGTGGTGAACGGCCGCTGCGACGAAGCCGTCGAGCAGTTCAAGGTGCTCGGCGAGCACGCGGACGCGGCCGTCTGGGCCTACGGCGGCAAGCCGGTGTTCGAGTTCGTCAAGACGCGCTACCTGGCCTGCCACGGCGCGACCCGGCCGTGACACGCGTGGAGGCCCCGCACCGGATCCGGTACGGGGCCTCCACCGTGGACGTCACTGCTGCGCGATCAGCTCCGCGATCTGCACCGCGTTGAGCGCCGCACCCTTGCGCAGGTTGTCGTTCGAGATGAACAGCGCCAGCCCGCGGCCGCCCTCGATGCCCTGGTCGACGCGGATGCGGCCGACGTAGCTCGGGTCGTTGCCCGCCGCCTGCAGCGGGGTCGGGACCTCCGACAGCTCGACACCCGGAGCGTGCGTCAGCAGTTCCGTGGCGCGCTCGACGGTCAGCGGCTGCGCGAACTCCGCGTTCACCGAGATCGAGTGCCCCGAGAACACCGGCACCCGCACGCAGGTGCACGAAACGCCCAGCCCCGGGATGCTCAGGATCTTGCGGCTCTCGTTGCGGAACTTCTTCTCTTCGTCCGTCTCGAACTCACCGTCGTCCACAATGGACCCGGCCATCGGCAGGACGTTGAACGCGATCGGGCGGACGTACTTCTCCGGCTTCGGGAACTCGATCGCCGCGCCGTCGTGGGTCAGCAGCGACGCGTGCTCCGCGCCCGCCTTGACCTGACCCGCCAGCTCGTCGACGCCGGCCAGCCCGCTGCCGGACACCGCCTGGTACGTCGACGCGACCAGGCGGACCAGCCCGGCCTCGTCGTGCAGCGGCTTCAGCACCGGCATCGCGGCCATGGTGGTGCAGTTGGGGTTCGCGATGATCCCCTTTCGCGCCTCCTTGATCGCCTGCGGGTTGACCTCGCTGACGACCAGCGGCACGTCCGGGTCCATCCGGAACGCCGAGGAGTTGTCGATCACCGTCACGCCCGCCTCGGCGAACCGGGGCGCCTGCGCCTTCGACGTCGACCCGCCCGCGGAGAACAGCGCGATGTCCAGACCGGACGGATCCGCCGTCGAAGCGTCCTCGATCGTGATTTCCGTGTCGCGCCAAGGCAGCTTCGAACCCGCCGAGCGCGCCGAAGCGAAGTACCGGAGCTCGGCGATCGGGAACTCCCGCTCCGCCAGCAGCTTGCGCATCACCGCGCCGACCTGGCCGGTCGCGCCGACCACCCCGACCCGCAGCCCGTCCGCCATCAGCGACCACTCCCCGCGTAGACGACGGCTTCTTCGTCGCCGCCGAGTTCGAACGCCTCGTGGATCGCGCGCACGGCGTCGTCGAGCTGCGCGTCCCGGATCAGCACCGAGATGCGGATCTCCGAGGTGTTGATGATTTCGATGTTGACGCCGGAGTTGGCCAGCGCCTCGCAGAACGTCGCCGTGACACCGGGGTGCGAGCGCATCCCGGCGCCGACCAGCGAGACCTTGCCGACGTGGTCGTCGTAGAGGACGGACTCGAAGCCGATCTCCGCCTTGACCTTCTCCAGCTCCTTGACCGCCTTGGCGCCGTTGGCCTTCGACAGCGTGAACGTGATGTCGGTGCGGCCGGAGACGGTGCTGGACACGTTCTGCAGCACCATGTCGATGTCGATCTCGGCGTCGGCGATCACGCGGAAGATCCGGGCCGCGGCACCGGTGTGGTCCGGCACCCCGGTGACCGTGATCTTGGCTTCGGAGCGGTCGTGCGCCACACCGGTGATCAGGGCTTGTTCCACGGGGATCTCCTCGATAGAACCGGTCACCGTCGTGCCCGGCTTGTCACTGTAGGAAGAGCGGACTCGGATCGGGACGCCGTAGCGGCGCGCGTACTCGACCGAACGCAGGTGCAGGATCTTCGACCCGCTCGCGGCGAGCTCCAGCATCTCCTCGTACGGGATGGTGTCGAGCTTCCGCGCGTCCGGCACGATCCGCGGGTCGGCCGAGTACACACCGTCCACATCGGAGTAGATCTCGCAGACGTCGGCGTTGAGCGCGGCGGCCAGCGCGACGGCGGTGGTGTCCGAGCCGCCGCGGCCGAGCGTGGTGATGTCCTTGGTGTCCTGCGCGACCCCCTGGAAGCCCGCCACCAGCGCGACGTAACCCTGCTCGAGAGCTTCGGTGACGCGGCTGGGCGTGACGTCGATGATGCGCGCGTTGCCGTGCACCGACGTCGTGACGACGCCGGCCTGCGAACCCGTGAACGACCACGCTTCGGCGCCCTGGGCCGCGATCGCCATGGCGACCAGCGAGTTCGAGATGCGCTCACCGGCGGTGAGCAGCATGTCCATCTCCCGCTCCGGCGGCGCCGGGTTGACCTGCTGCGCCAGGTCGAGCAGTTCGTCGGTGGTGTCACCCATCGCCGAGCAGACCACGACGACGTCGTTGCCCGCCTTCTTCGTGGCGACGATCCGCTCCGCGACGCGCTTGATCCGGTCGGCACTTTCCAGCGACGATCCGCCGTACTTCTGGACCACGAGGGCCACGCCCGAACCTCCTCGCGGGCCGGGCGGCTCCCTGGTGGGCACCGGAGAGCCCCCGCGTCCCATGATTTGAAGTGGAGCCTACCGGGGGTTGGACGGCCCGCCACCCTCTTGACGTGGGGCGGACCCCGGCCGGCGGCGGCGCGGAAGTAAATCTTCCGTAACACCAACGAAATGCGCGGAGCCCTTCCTCCCGAGTGATGCAGCGCACGCCTGGGTATCGTCAAGATCGTGCGAAAGCCAGCTGTGACGAGCGTCCCGATCGCGACCCTGATGGCCGAGCGGTGGAGCCCGCGGGCCTACGACGAGTCCGCCGTGGTCACCGCCGAGCAGGTCCGGGCCCTGCTGGAAGCGGCCCGCTGGGCCCCGTCGTTCGGCAACACCCAGCCGGCCCGGTACCTGGTCGGCGTCCGCGGGACCCCGGCGTTCGACGCGATCCTGTCGACGCTGAACTCGGGCAACCGGGCGTGGGCGCACCGCGCGGGGCTGCTGCTGATCGGCGTGATCGTGACGACGAACGAGAAGGGCGACGTGCCCTACGCCGAGTACGGGCTCGGGCTGGCCTCGGAGAACCTCGTGCTGCAGGCCGTGGAGCTGGGGCTGATCGCGCACCAGATGGCGGGGTTCTCCCCGGACGCGGTGCGGGACTCGTTCGGCCTGCCGGACGACGCCGTCCCGAAGGTGGCCATCGCGGTGGGGTCGGCGGCGTCACCCGATGTGCTGGAAGAGGACTGGCGGATCGAGCGCGAGAAGGCCGAGCGGGTGCGGCTGCCGCTGGCGGAGTTCGCGTTCACCGATCGGTGGGGTACGCCGGCGCTGTAACCGCGGCCGCCGAATCGCGACTCCTCCGGCAGGAGGTGGCGATGGACGAGACGCGCAACGAGGCGTCGGGCAGCGGCTTCGGGCAGTTCGGCACCGTCTACGGGAACGTGACGGTCAACGCCGGCCCGGCGCCCGAACCACCGCGGCAACCGCCCGCGACCGGGCCCGGCCCGGCCGCCGCGGGACGGCTGGCCGCGCGACTGATGGCCCAGCTCGACCGGAGGTTCGGCAGCCACGCCGGCGGTTACGCCGGCATCCACGCGGAACTGGCCGCGTTGCCGGCGGAGGACGCCGCGGCCGTGCTCCGGTACCTGCCGACCGAGCACATCAACGCGCTGCTGCGCGAGCTGCCCCGGCCGCTTTGCCTCGGCGTACTGCCGCTGCTGGGCCTCGACTACCTCCGCGAGCTCGCGGACCAGGAGCCCATGGCCTTCGCCGACGGCAGGCTGCTCTGCTACTCGCGCACCGAAGACGTGCTCGAGCTGCTGCGTGAGCTCCCGGCGACCACCGCGATGACGCTGCTCGAGAACCTCCACCGGGGCCGGCGCGAGATCGGCGACCAGGAGCACCGGGAGCGCATCGCGGCGGCCACCCGGATCTGGGACGCGCTCGTCCGCCCCTAGGAGGCCCCGCCCACCCGGCGGATGACTTTCGCGAGGATGCCCGACACGACGAGCCAGAACACCGCCGCGATGCCGTAGTTCACCAGGACGCGCAGCTTTTCGTCACTCGGCGTGAACAGGTCGCTGAACCCCAGCGCCAGGCCGTCCGCCCAGGACTTCACGAACGAGACGATGCCGTTGTCCGGGTTGGCCGAGCCGACCGTGAAGATCACGTGGATCACCAGGAACGCCGCGAAGACCAGTCCTACCCAGCGGACGATCGACGCCACCACCGACGCCACGCGGCCCCCGGTCCGGCGCCAGTCGACGGGAGCCCGGCGGGAGACCTCGGTCTCTTCCGACGACGACTCTGCGTGCTCAGCCATGCCCGCAGTTTCGCACGGCCACCGTCCAATTGCTACCCACAGGTAACCCCGGGAAGGGACCGCCCGGCTTCCCTCGGGCGGCGTTCCGTGGTTATGGTGGAGCCGTGGCGCGTGCTCTCCTGCTTCGCTGCCGCGACGGGGCCTGACCGGACCGGCTCCCCGTCGCGGGGCTTCGTGGTGCCGGTCGCACCCGTCGATCTGGAGACACCCGATTTCGCATGAGCAAGATCCGCAAACCCTCTCGCCCCGCGCCCGCTGACCAGCCCGCCTGGAACACCCAGCGCGGGACGTCCATGCCGGTCCACCGCTACCGCCCCTGGTACGACGTGGTCGAGAACATCGACCTGCCCGACCGCACCTGGCCCGCCAAACGCATCGACCGCGCGCCGCTGTGGTGCGCCGTCGACCTGCGGGACGGCAACCAGGCCCTGATCGACCCGATGTCGCCCGCGCGCAAGCGCAAGTTCTTCGACCTGCTGGTCCGCATGGGCTACAAGGAGATCGAGGTCGGCTTCCCGGCCGCGTCGCAGACGGACTTCGACTTCGTCCGCGAGATCATCGACGAGGGCGCCATCCCCGACGACGTCAGCATCCAGGTGCTGACCCAGTGCCGCCCGGAGCTGATCGAGCGGACGTTCCAGTCCCTCGAAGGCGCGCCGCGGGCGATCGTCCACATCTACAACTCGACGTCGATCCTGCAGCGCCGCGTGGTCTTCCGCGAGGAGCGCGAAGGCATCAAGAAGATCGCGACGCAGGCCGCCGAAATGGTCGTCGAGCTGGCCGACAAGCAGCCCGACACCGACTTCCGGTTCCAGTACTCGCCGGAGTCCTACACCGGCACCGAGCTGTCCTACGCGCTCGAGGTCTGCGACGCCGTCACCGAGATCTGGCAGCCGACGCCGGAGAAGCCGGTGATCCTGAACCTGCCGGCGACCGTCGAGATGGCGACGCCGAACGTCTACGCCGACTCGATCGAGTGGATGAGCCGCAACCTGGCCCGCCGCGACTCGGTGATCCTGTCGCTGCACCCGCACAACGACCGCGGCACCGGCATCGCCGCGGCCGAGCTGGGCTTCCAGGCCGGCGCCGACCGGATCGAAGGCTGCCTGTTCGGCAACGGCGAGCGCACCGGCAACGTCGACCTGGTCGCGCTGGGCATGAACCTCTACAGCCAGGGCATCGACCCGCAGATCGACTTCTCGGACATGGACGAGATCAAGCGGACGGTCGAGTACTGCAACCAGCTGCCGGTGCCCGAGCGCTCGCCGTGGGGCGGCGACCTGGTGTTCACCGCGTTCTCCGGCAGCCACCAGGACGCGATCAACAAGGGCCTCGACGCGTTGAAGGACGCCGCCGACAAGCAGGGCGTACCGGTCGAGGAGTACCCGTGGGAGGTCCCGTACCTGCCGATCGACCCGAAGGACGTCGGCCGCACGTACGAGGCCGTGATCCGGGTGAACTCGCAGTCCGGCAAGGGCGGCGTCGCCTACATCATGAAGGCCGAGCACCAGCTCGACCTGCCGCGGCGCCTGCAGATCGAGTTCTCGAAGGTGATCCAGCGCCACACCGACTCCGAGGGCGGCGAGGTCGACCCGACGACGATGTGGAACGCGTTCTCGGCCGAGTACTTGGAGCTGAAGACGCCGCTGGAGCTGGTCCGCCAGCACGTCCGCGACAACGGCGACGGCGAGTACGACATCACCGCGACCGTGAAGGTGGAGGGTGACGAACACGAGGTCACCGGCCGCGGCAACGGCCCGATCGCGGCGTTCTTCGACGCGCTGTCCACTGTGGGCTTCGACCTGCGGCTGCTGGACTACAGCGAGCACACGCTCTCGCCGGGCGACGACGCGCGCGCCGCGTCGTACATCGAGTGCGCGATCTCGGACCGGGTGTTCTGGGGCATCGGCGTCGACCCGTCGATCGTGACGGCCTCGCTGCGCGCGGTCGTGTCGGCGGTGAACCGCGCCAACCGGTGAAAGCCGAGCGGCTGGTCGCGCTGCTGTTCACGCTGCAACGGCGGCGCAGCGCGACCGCCGCTGAGCTCGCGGGCGAGCTGGGCGTCTCCGAACGCACGATGCACCGCGACCTCGCGGCCCTGCGCGAAGCCGGTGTTCCACTGTGGACGGAGCAGGGCCGCCACGGCGGCTTCCGGCTGGTCGACGGCTGGCGGGCGGGCCTCGACGGGCTGACCGCGCGCGAGGCCGTCGCACTCTTCGCGCTGGGGGTGCCGGACGCGCTCGCCGGGCTCGGCCTCGACACCGCGGGCAGCGCGGCGCGGGCGAAGGTGTCCGCGGGCATGCCCGCGGAGCTGCGCGAGCACGCGGCGCTGGTGGCCGGGCGCTTCCACCTGGACGCGCCCGGCTGGTTCGGCGGCGCCGACGAGCCGCCGTCCCTGGCCGCGGTCGTGCGGGCGGTGTGGGCGCAGCGGCGGCTTTCGATCACCTACCGGCGGCGCGACAAGGTGGCTTCGCGCGAGCTGGAGCCGCTCGGGCTCGTGCTGAAGGCGGGCGTCTGGTACCTGGTGGCGCGCGTGGTTCCGGACGACGCGCTGCGGACGTACCGGGTCTCGCGGATCCTCGACGCGGTTCCTCTCGACGTCGCTTTCGCCCGGCCGGCGGACTTCGACCTGGCACGGTGGTGGCGCACGTCGTCGGCGGCGTTCGAGCAGGTCGCGCGGCCGGTGCGGGTCCGCGCCCGGCTGAGTCGCTCGGCGGTGCGCGAGCTGCGGCGGGTGTTCGGGGGTGAGCACCTGGCGGACACGGTGGTGTCGCTCGGCGAGCCGGACGACGAGGGGTGGGCCGAGGCCGAACTCGCCCTGGAAGGCGGGGAGATCGGCCTCGGTCAGCTGGTCGCGTTGAGCCCGGGTGTCGAGGTGCTCGAGCCGCCGGAACTGCGGGCGGCGCTGGCCGGGGTCGGCGCGGAACTGGCCGCCCGCAACGGTCAGCGGTAGCCGGTCGGGTCCGCCGGCTTGCCCGCGTCGGCCACCTCCGTCATGTAGCGCCACGCGTCCGGGCGGCTGCCGTCCACGTCGTCCACCCCGTACTCCTTCGCCAGCTGGCCGCTGCTCACCGTCTGTCCCGACCACCGCTGACGCGACGGATCCGCGGCCAGTGCCACCACCGTCCGGCCGCAGAACGTCGGGGTCTCCGAGATCGCGAAGTGCGGGACCTTTTCGCACGCGTCGCGCCAGTTCGACTCCGTCACGCCGTAGCTGTCCAGCATCATCTCCGAGCGCAGGTAGCCCGGGGTGAACGCGACTGCCGTGCAGGAGTGCGCCGCCAGCTCCGCCGCCTCGCCGATCGCCAGCAGGTGGGCCGACGCCTTCGCCAGGTAGAACGGCAGCGAAGTCCCTTCGCGGTACTTCGCGTTGTACTCGGCCGTGCCGTCGGTCAGCTCCACCACCAAGCCGCCCGGCCTGCCGATGACCAGCGGCAGCAGGAAGTGGCTGGTGATCAGGTGCGCGTCGATGCCGAGCCGGATCATGCGCAGGCCGGCCTCGAGGTCGTGCTCCCAGATCGGCTGGCCCCAGCCGAGGTGCTGGTCGCCGCCCCACAGGCCGTCGACCAGGATGTCGAGCGGGCCCACGCGCCGGGCCAGCGCCTCGACCTCCGCCGGCACCAGGTGGTCGACGCGGGTCGCCTCCGCCCGGCCGCCCGCGCGCTCGATCAGCTCGGCCGTCTCCTCGATCGTTTCGGGACGGTCCACTTCGGACCGCCCGGCGCGGGTGGTCCGGCCGGTGACGTGCACGAAGGCGCCCGCGCGGCCCAGCTCCACCGCGATCGCCCGGCTCGCGCCGCGCGTCCCGCCCGCGACCAGCGCGACTTTTCCGGAAAGTTCGTTCATGCCGTCAGCGTCGCGGCGAACCATGACAACTCCTGTCATGGTTCGCGAAGTCTGTGGGTGACCTGTCGGGTTGCTGTGAGTCCCCGGTGATCGGGAGTGCTTCGGACCGGGCGGGCGGTTAATGGAGGTGTGGACGGATCGACGACGGGACTGGTGCTGTTGTTCGTCGTCTCGCTGGTGCCGCTGCTGCCCACCGAGGTGACGCTCCTCGGCATGGGCATCGCGGCGGCGCAGGGCGGGACGTCGCTGGCGCTGGTGATCGCCGTGGCGAGTGCCGGGTGCCTGGCGTCCGACCAGGCGCTCTACGCCCTCGGCCGGTTCGGTGGCCGGGCGGCGCTGGACCGGCTGGGCCGGCGGAAGAAGATCGCCGCCGGCCTCGGCTGGCTCGACGGGCGGCTGCAGCGCCACCCCCGGCCGGTGCTGGTGGTCGCCCGCTGGCTCCCGTCGGGCGGGACGATCGGCGCCCTCCTCGCCGGATCGCTCCGGTGGCCGATGGCGGAGTTCTTCACCGCTTCGGCCATCGGCGTCACACTCTGGACGTCCTACGTGGCCTTCCTCGGCTACGCGGGCGGCCGGATCGTCACCGAACCCGGGATCAGCCTGCTGCTCTCCCTGGCGGTAGCCCTGGTCCTGGGTTCGGTGATCACCTTCAGCGTGAAACGGTCGGCTGGAGCGCTTTGAGGATGTCCGCCGGTTCGGTCCGCGTGACGAAGTCCGGGTGGACGTCGACGAACCGGAGCACCCGGTCCCGGTCGACCACGACGACCGCCGGGTGGAACAGTTCCCAGGTGCCGTTGACCTCTTCGAGGTTCGTGCCGAGCGTCTCCATGGCCTCGCGCACCGGCGCGGAAACCGGGTAGCTCAGCCGCAGCCCGCGCGCGACCGTGCTGCCGACGTCCGAGAGCACCGGGAACCCCAGTTCGGGCACCACGCCGTCCGGCTTCTGGGGGCTGATCGCCGCCAGGGTCGCGCCGAGCTTCTCCAGCTCCGGCAGCAGTTCCCGCTGGTAGGTGCGCAGGGTCAGGTTGCAGTACGGGCACCACTGCCCGCGGTAGAACACGAGCACCGCCGGCCCGTCCGCCACGAGTTCGCTCAGGCTCGTCGCTGTGCCATCGGCCGCCGGCAGCGTGAAGTCGTCGATCTTGGCGCCGACCTCGGCGAAGTCCGTCGCGGCCCGGCGCCGGTCGGCTTCGAGGACGGCGAAGATCTCCGGCGGCAGCAGGCCGCGGAGGTGGTCGTTCACACCGGTCAGGGCGTTGTCGAGCGTCATGGATCCCCCTAGCTTGTTGTACTGATCGGTACAGTGCGTCAAACTGTACTATTCAGTACATGGAGACGCAAGCGGCGGCCTCGACCCCGCGCGGCAAGCGGACGCGGGACGCGATCGTCGACGCGGCGGCGGGACTGATGTACGTCGACGGCGTCGCGGGCACGAGCGTCGACAAGGTGCTCGCCGCGAGCGGGGCCGGGAAATCGCAGATGTACCACTACTTCAAGAACAAGGAGCAGCTGGTCGCGGCCGTGATCGACCGGTACCTCGAGCAGATCCTCGCCAACCAGCCGGCGATCTTCACGCTGTCGTCGTGGGCCGACCTCGAAACGTGGACCGAGCAACTGCTGGACATCCACCGCCGCGCGGGCACGCCGGTCGCCTGCCCGCTGGGCAACCTCGCCGGCGAGGTCGGCGACAACCCGAAGCTCGCGCCGTTGGTCGACCAGGCCTACCGCAAGTGGGAGTCCCACCTGGAGCGCGGGCTGACCACGTTGCGGGACAAGGGAGAGCTCGCGCCGGACGCCGACCCGGCCCGGCTGGCGCAGGCGGCGATGACGTCCGTCCAAGGTGGACTGCTGCTGGCCCACATCCGGCACGACCTCACGGCGTTGGAGGACGCGCTCGGCATCGCGCTGACCTACCTGCGCGGCTTCAAGCGGTGAGCTGGGCGACTTCCGCGGCCAGTTCCTCGATCACCTTGGCGACCGCCGGGCGCTGCAGCGCGCCCGTGCGGCACACCGCCTCGACCAGCCGGGCCGCGCGGATCCCGGCCAGCGGCCTGCTGACCAGGCCGCCGCCGCGGCGGGTGTCGATCGTGTAGCGCGGCACCAGCGCGATGCCGTGGCCGGCCGCGACCAGCCGTTCGGTGATCCGGAAGTCGTTGATCCGCTGGACGACGACCGGGCGCACGCCGGTGCGGATGGTCAGCGAGCGCAGCACGTCGTCCACCGGGAAGCCGTGGTCGACGCCGATCCAGCGTTCGTCGGCCAGCTCCGCCAGGTCCACGCGCCGCTTGGCCGCCAGCCGGTGCCCGACCGGCAGCGCGACGTCGAGCGGCTCGCGCAGCAGCGGCACGACGTCCAGGCGGTCGTGGTCGAACTCCGGCGCGTGCTCGTCGCGGTGCGCCACGACGACGTCGTAGTCCGCGACCAGGCCCGGCACCTCCGGCGGGGTCATGTCGACGTCCCGGACGTCGACCTCCAGGCCGTCGTGGCCGGCGACGCGGGTCAGCAGGCCCGGCAGCAGCATCAGCCCGGCCGACTGGAAGATCGCGAGCCGCACCCGCCCGCGCGGCGCGCTGCGGTAGGTGTCCAATTCGGACTCGGCCCGCTCGAGCGCGGCCAGCACCTCGTCGGCGCGGGCGACCAGCGCCCGGCCCGCGTCGGTCAGCCGCAGCCCCCGGCCGGCCGGTTCGGTGAGCGGCAGCCCGACCTCGCCCTGCAGCGCGCGCAACTGCTGCGAGACGGCCGACGGCGTGCAGTGCAGCGCCCGCGCGGCCGCCGTCACGCTCCCGCGGTCGGCGAACTCCCGCAGCGTGCGCAGCCGGCCCAGATCCACGGCGCCAGCGTACGTGAAGCACCGCTACACAGTGGGTACGCATTCGACGGCCGCGACTTCACGGTCGTGGCGCAGCCGGGCGACCGTCCCGGCGCCGACCAGCGCGACGATCCCGGCGACGCAGCCGAGCGTGAGCCCGGACGGCGTGAGGCGGTGGTCGGCGAGCTGCATGAGGTAGGCGAAGAGCGGCGAAAGGGTCAGCAGGATCGACGCGGTGATCGGCTCGGTCCGCTCGATGCCGACCTGCAGCAGGTACAGCGGCAGCGCGACACCGAACAGGGCGATCAGCGCCGACGGCACGAGCGCCGCCCCGACGCCCGGTGCGCCGTCGAACGCGACCAGCACCCACGTCACGGCCAGGATCAGGAAGAACCGCAGTGCGAGCACCCGCCGCGGCGGCAGCGCGGCATCGCTCAGCCGCTTCGAGTAGAGCACGTTCGCCACCGAGCCGACGCCGGTGAGGAGTACCAGCGCCACCCCGGCGAGCGTCTCGCCCGGCGTCCGCTCGAGCGCGCCGCGGCCGGTGAACGAGCCCCAGACGAGCAGCCCGATCAGCACGGCGATCCCGGCCGCGACCCACGCCTCCGCCCGCAGGGTCGGCGCACCCCGGCGCAGCAAGGGGTTCAGCACCAGGGTCAGCACCGGGCCGAGCGCGATGCCGACGACGTTGACCACCGCCGGTTCGAGGTACCGCAACGCGAACAGCATCGACAGCCAGGTGACGGCGGTCGTCACGTTGATCATCACGACGTCGCCGCGCAGCTCCCGGACCGGGCGGAACGTCGCGGCGGCGCCGTCCCGCAGCAGCGCGAACCCCAGGAACACCACCGCGGCGAGGCCGAACGACACCGCGGCGACGGTGGCCGGGCGGAGCTGCTCCAGCTGGTTGCCGGCGAAGACGTCGAGCGCCGCGGTCAGTGCCGCGAACCCGGTCAGCGGTAGTACCCCACGCATCGGCTTTCCCCCAGTCGTCGACGACGGCGGAGATCGTCACCGGAGCCGGGCCGCGCGGTCAACACCGCTCCGGCGCCGCGGGCGGCCGCCGAGCGGACACGCCAGCGATCGGTGCAGGTCAGCGCGTTTTTCGTGAAGCCCCGCTACAAAGTCCTTGCAGATATTCTCGCTGGTCCTTCACGATCGCCGTTGCGAAAGTGGAGGCATGCCCGCTCGTGACCGCCTGCTCGCCGTGCTCGTCGCCGTCCTCTGGGGACTCAACTTCCTCGCCATCCACGCCACGCTCGGCCAGTTCCCGCCGGTGTTCGCGGGCGCGCTGCGGTTCGCCGTCATCGCCGTGCCGACGATCCTGTTCGTGCCGTGGCCGAAGGTGAAGGTGCGGTACCTGCTCGGCTACGGCCTCGGGTTCGGCACCGGGCAGTTCGCGTTCCTGTTCATCGCGATGGACACCGGGATGCCGACCGGGCTCGCGTCGCTGGTGCTGCAGGCGTCGGCGCCGTTCACGGTGCTGCTCGGCGCCGTCTTCCTGCGCGAACGCGTCACGCCGCACCAGCTGGCCGGCATCGCGCTGGCCGTCGCCGGGATGGTCGCGATCGCGTGGCAGCAGTCCGGGCACGCCGCCCTGCTGCCGATGGTGCTGACCCTGCTGGGCGCGCTGAGCTGGGCGTTCGGCAACCTGAGCACGCGCCGCGCCGAGCCGGACAACCCGCTGCACTTCACGCTGTGGATGTCGGTGGTGCCGCCGCTGCCGATGTTCGCGCTCTCGCTGGTCATGGAGGGCCCGGCCGCGCAGTGGCGTTCACTGACGACGTTGGGCACCCCGACCGGGCTGACCGCGCTCGGCGGCCTGACCTACGTCGTGCTGATCGGCACCGTCGTCGGCTCGGGCCTGTGGACGACACTGATGCGGCGCAACCCGGCCGGCGTCGTTTCGCCGTTCTCGCTGCTGGTGCCGGTGGTCGGGCTGTCGGCGTCGTTCGTCTTCCTCGGCGAGCGGCCGACCGGGCTGGAGATCGGTGCGGCCGCCGTCGTGATCGCCGGCGTGCTGCTGGGCTCGCTCCGGTTCACGCGCAAGCCCGAACCGGAGCTGGTGACGGTCTAGGCCGCCGTCTCCTCCTGCTTCGGGGTCTCTTCTTCGCCCTCGTGGGCGCGGCCGAGGCGCTTCTTCATGACGAAGAAGACGACGATGCCGATGACGACCGCGGCGACCAGGCCGAACTTGGAGAACCGGCCGAGCCACTCTTCGGCGACGACGCCGAGGTAGTAGACGAGCACGGTGGTGCCGCCGGCCCACACGATGCCGCCGGCCGCGTTCGCCAGCAGGAACTTCGGGTAGTGCATGCGCAGCGACCCGGCGAGCGGGCCCGCGAGGATGCGCAGGAACGCGATGAACCGGCCGAGGAAGACGGCCCACACGCCGCGCTTGTCGAAGATGCGTTCGGCGTTGGCGAGGTGCGTCGGGCCGAAGTGCTTCGGGAATTTCCGGCCGGCCCAGGCGAACAGGCGCTGGCCACCGGTTTTCCCGATGAAATACCCGATGCTGTCACCGATGATGGCGCCGGCGCTGGCCAGGACGGCGATCCAGAGCGGGCTCAGGGTGTCGTGCTGCGAGGCCAGCAAGGCCGCGCTGACCAGCACGATTTCCCCGGGGAGCGGGATGCCGAGGCTCTCGATCATGATCACCGCGCCGACGATCAGGTACACCGAGAGCGGCGGGATCGCCTCCAGCCATTGGTCGATGTGCACTGTTCGTACCCCCTGGTACTCCGGAATCTGCTTTCCGCAGGGTACCGGGGGCGGGGCGCCCGGGGCGGCCTACTCAGGTATTGCGCAGGGTCCTACTTGAGTCGGGGTCAATCGAGCGCGGCGAGGGCCGGCGCGACCGGAAAGTCCCCGGAAACGACGTCGAACCCGCGGTTTTCGGTGAGCGGCTCGGCCAGCGTCCCGACGAGCACGGCGGCGACGTCCTGCCTCGCGATCCGCCCGGGTTCCAGGTGCCCGGCGACCTTGACCCGGCCGTTGGCGGGCCCGTCGGTGAGCGTCCCGGGCCGGACGATGGTCCAGGTCAGCGCCGACTTCCGGAGGGCGCTGTCGGAGATCTGCTTGGCGAAGAGGATCGACCGGACGAGGCGGTCGCCCTGGTCGGGCGAGTCGGCGAACTGGGCGGAAAGCTGGATGTAGCGCGGCACCCCGGCCCGCTCGGCGGCGCGGATGGCGGTGATGGCGCCGTCGCGGTCGACGAGGTTCACCGATTCGGGCTCCGGATCGGGCGCGCCGATGGCGTTGATGACGACGTCGGAGTTCTTGAGGACTTCGACGAGGTCGTCCGGATCGGCGGTGACGTCGGCGAGCACGGGCTTGGCGTTCTCGATGCCGCGGAGCAGTTCGGCCCGCTTCCGGCTGCGCAGGCCGGCTTTGACGTGGTGCCCCCTCGCGGCGAGCAGGCGGACTACGTGGAAGCCGGTTCGCCCGGTCGAGCCCAGCACGGTGACCTGCATGGGGTCGATCCTCCCGCAGATGGGGGTGGTTCGCCGGTCCACAGAGTTGTCCACAGGCTTCACCCCCATGTGGACAACTCGGGGACCTGCTCAGCCGCCCAAAGCTGCCGCCCGGGAGCGCAGGTAGCGCTCCTCCGGCACGCTCAACGTCCGCTCGGCCGCGGCCAGGTACGCCTCCCGCGCGCCCGCCGGATCCCCCGCCAGCTCCAGCAAGTGCCCTCGCACCGCGTCGACCCGGTGGTGCGCGGCCAGCGCCGGGTCCGAAGCCGCGGCGGACACCTCCGCCAGCCCCGCCGCCGGACCCGACACCTGCGCCAGCGCCACCACCCGGTTCAGCGTCACCATCGGTCCTGGGGCCACCACCCGCAACAGGTCGTACAGCGTCAGGATCTGCGCCCAGTCCGTCGTCTCCGTCGACGCCGCCTCGTCGTGGACCGCCGCGATCGCCGCCTGGAGCTGGTACGGGCCCACCGGGGACGTCGACAGCGCGTCCGTGATCAGGGAAACCCCCTCCGCGATGAACTCGCGGTTCCACCGGGACCGGTCCTGGAGAGCCAGCGGCACCAGCTCCCCCGACGCCGAAACCCGCGCCGGGCGGCGGGCGTCGGTCAGGAGCATCAGCGCCAGCAAGCCCGTCACCTCGCCGTCCTCCGGCAGCGCCGAACGCAGCTGCCGGGTCAGCCGGATCGCCTCCGTCGTCAGCTCGACGCGGTTCACCGCGTCGCCGGAACTGGCCGTGTGGCCCTCCGTGAAGATCAGGTACAGCACGTCCAGCACCCCGGCCGGCGACTCCGAAGTGACGAACCGCTCGCCGCGGAGAGACCGCTTCGCGCGGCTGATGCGCTGGCCGATGGTGGCCTCCGGGACCAGGAACGCCCGCGCGATCTCCGCCGTCGTCAGGCCGCCGACCGCGCGCAGCGTCAACGCCACCTGCGACGGCCGCGAGAGCGACGGGTGGCAGCAGAGCAGCAGCAACGTCAGCGTGTCGTCGACGCCGACCGGCTCCGGGTCCGGGGGCTCGGCCATGGCCATCGTCGCTTCACGACGCTGCCGGGCCGTCTCGCTGCGCAGCTGCTCGATGCGCCGGCGGGAGGCCGTCGTGATCAGCCAGCCCTTGGGGTTGTCCGGCAGCCCGGAAGCCGGCCACTGCTGGGACGCCGCCAGCAGCGCCTCCTGGACCGCGTCCTCGCACGCGTCGAAGTCGCCGTAGCGGCGGACCAGCGCCGAGAGGACCTGCGGGGCCAGCGAACGCAGGAGCTCGGCGGTCACCGAAGCCCCATCACCGGCCGGACCTCGACCACCCCGAACGCCGCCTCGGGGATGCGGCCGGCGATCTCGGTCGCGCGTTCGAGGTTCTCGCAGTCCAGCAGGTAGAAGCCGGCGAGGAACTCCTTGGCCTCGGCGAACGGGCCGTCCGTCGTCAGGACGCCGCCATCGCCGGCCCGGACCTGCTTCGTCTCCTCCGGGAACGCCAGCCGCTCGGACACGATGCGCTCGCCGGACGCGTCGAGGTCGTCGTTGAGCTGCCGGTAGTACGCGAGCCCGGCCGCGCGCTGCTCCTCGGTCATGCCCGCCCACGCCGCGCGGGACTCGGGGTTGCCGTAGATCAACACCACGTACTTCAAAAAACCTCCCGCAGGATGTCGAAATCCACGCGGCGGCGACTACGTCCCTTTCGACAGGCAGGCACCACCACCTCAGGAGGATGGCATGACCGAGCACGACGACAAGCTGATTCGCGACCTCGTGGCCGCCCGCGCCAAGGCGATCACCGAGCGTGACGCCGAGGCGCTCGCCGGGCAGTGCGTGCCGGAACTGCTCGCGTACACCCTGGCCCCGCCGCTCGCGCACCACGGCGAAGACGTCGAGGCGCGCAAGGCCTGGTTCGCGAGCTTCGACGGCCCGATCGAGTACGAGGTCCGCGACCTCGAAGTCGTCGTCGGGGGCGACGTCGCCTACAGCCACTCGCTCAACCGGCTGTCGACGACGCCGAAGGGCATGCCGCAGAAGTTCGAGCTCTGGTTCCGCTCGACCACGGGCTTCCGCCGCGAAAACGGCGAATGGCGGATCGCCCACGTCCACGACTCGACGCCGTTCCACATGGACGGCACGATGAGCGCCGCCCTGGACCTGAAGCCCTAGGAACGAAAGCGGCCGGCCGGGAGAAGACTCCCGGCCGGCCACCACCCTCAGAGGATTTCGGCGGAGGTGCCGACGTCCGGCGGGCCCAGGTCGGGGTTCAGCGCCCCGGTGAGCTCCACCAGTTCCGGCTCCACCTCGTGCGGCTGGATGCGCCCGTCGCGGATGTCCTCCGCGTAGTGGCACGCCACCCGGTGCCCGCTGCCGATTTCGCGCAGCTGCGGGCGGTCGGTGTCGCACAGGCTCGCCTGCCGCCACGGGCAGCGCGTGTGGAAGCGGCAGCCCGACGGCGGGTTGGCGGGCGAGGGCAGGTCACCGGCGAGCAGGATCTGCTCGCGCGTGTCCTCGACCTGCGGGTCCGGCACCGGGATGGCCGACAGCAGCGCCCGCGTGTACGGGTGCAGCGGGTCCCGGTACAGCGAATCCGCGTCGGTCTCCTCGACCAGCGCGCCCAGGTACATCACGCCGATGCGGTCGGAGATGTGCCGGACCACCGCGAGGTCGTGCGCGATCACCAGGTAGGTCAGCCCGAGCTGGTCCTGCAGGTCCTCCAGCAGGTTGACCACCTGGGCCTGCACCGACACGTCCAGCGCGGACACCGGCTCGTCGGCGACGATCAGGTCCGGCTCCACGGCCAGCGCCCGCGCGATGCCGATGCGCTGGCGCTGCCCGCCCGAGAACTCGTGCGGGTACTTCCGCAGCGCCGTCTCCGGCAGGCCGACCGCGGACAGGAGCTGGCGCAGCCGCTGCTGCGTGGCTTCCTTGTCCTGGTCGAGGCCGTGCGCGTGCATGCCTTCCAGCAGAATGGATTCCACCGACTGGCGGGGGTCCAAACTGGACAGCGGGTCCTGGAAGATCATCTGCATCCGGCGCCGGGCCTTCCGCAGTTCCTCGCCCTTCAGGGCCGCGACGTCGGTGCCGTCGAAGACCACCTGGCCGGCGGTCGGCTCGTTGAGCCGGAGGATCGCGCGGCCCAGCGTGGACTTGCCGCACCCGGATTCGCCCACCAGGCCGTAGGTTTCCCCGCGGCGGATGGCCAGGTCGACGCCGTCGACCGCGAACACGTGCCCGACCGTCCGGTCGATCACGATGCCGCGCTTGATCGGGAAGTGCACCTTGAGGTCGCTGACCTCGAGCAGCACCTCACCAGCAGGACGGGTCATCGGGTTCCTCCTCCCGCCGCGACCGGCGGCCGCACGGGGTTGTGACAGCGCAGCAGCCCGCCGCGGTCGGGGACCAGCTGCGGCTGGACCTCGCGGCACGCGGGCACCGCGTTGGGGCAGCGCGGCGCGAACGCGCACCCGTGGTCCCACGGGATGTTGTCGGCCACCGAGCCCCGGATGGGGATCAGCTTCTCGCCGCGGCCCGCGTCGAGGCGCGGGATCGACGCGAGGAGGCCGTGCGTGTACGGGTGCCGCGGCTCGGCGAACAGCTGGTGCCGCTGCGCGCGCTCCACGATCTTGCCGCCGTAGAGCACGTTGACCTCGTCGCAGAGCCCGGCGACGACGCCGAGGTCGTGCGTGATCATGATCAGCGCGGTGCCGGTGTCCTGCACCAGTTCCCGCAGCAGCGCCAGGATCTGGGCCTGGATGGTGACGTCCAGCGCCGTGGTCGGCTCGTCGGCGATGAGCAGCCGCGGCCGGCACGCCAGCGCGATCGCGATCAGCGCGCGCTGCCGCATCCCGCCGGAAAGCTGGTGCGGGTACTCGGTGAGCCGCCGCGACGGGTCGGGGATGCCGACCTTGTCGAGCAGGTCCACCGCTTCGACGGACGCCGCCTTGCGCGACATCCCGCGGTGGCGTTCCAGCACCTCGGTGATCTGCAGCCCGATCGGGATGACCGGGTTCAGCGAGGACAGCGGGTCCTGGAAGACCATGCCGAGGTCGCGGCCGCGGCGGTCACGCATGTCCTTGTCGGACAGCGTGAGCAGGTCGGTGCCTTCGAAGCGCACCGAACCGCTCACCTTGTTGCCGCGGCGGGCGAGCAGCCGCATGATCGCCAGCGACGTCACGGACTTGCCGCAGCCGGACTCGCCGACCAGACCGACCGTCTGGCCCGGCTCGACGTCGAAGCTCACGCCGTCCACCGCGGTGAACGACTTCTCGCCGCGCCGGACGAAGTCGACCGTCAGGTCGCGGACTTCAAGGAGTGCCATGGGTTCTCACCGCCTGTTCTTCGGGTCGAGGGCTTCGCGGAGGGACTCGCCGAGCAGCGTGAACCCGAGCGCGACCACGATGATCGCGATGGCCGGGTAGTACGCGAGCTCCGGGCGGATGTCGAGGAACTGGCGCGCGGCCTTGCCGAGCATCAGCCCCCATTCCGCCCGCGACGGGTCCGGGTCGCCCAGACCGAGGAACGACAGCGCCGCGGCCTCGAGGATGGCGGTCGCCAGGGTCAGCGTCGCCTGCACGATGACCGGGCCGAGCGAGTTCGGCAGCATGTGCCGGAACACGATCGTCCCGCGCTTCACGCCCAGCGACGTCGCCGCCAGCACGTGGTCGGCGTCGCGCTGGGCCAGCATGGAACCGCGCAGCAGCCGGGCGAAGATCGGCACGCCGACCATCGACACGGCCAGGATGACCGTCCACTGGCTCGGCTTGGCGAACAGCGCCGCGATCGAGATGGCCAGCAGCAGCGAGGGAAACGACAGCATGACGTCGACCAGTCGCATGAGGACGGTGTCGACCCAGCCGCCGAACGCGCCCGCGAGCCCGCCGATGATGACGCCGATGAGCACGCCGATCACGGTGGCGAGCACGCCGACGATCAGCGTCTGCTGGGCACCGACGATCAGCCGGGACAGGAAGTCGCGGCCGAAGTCGTCGACGCCGAGCGGGTACCCGGGCATCGAGCCGGGGATGATGCCCCGGCCGAGCTGCACCTGGTCCTGCATCGCGCGGTCGAGCGGGTCCTTGGGCGCGAGCAGCGGCGCGAAGATCGCCAGGAGGAAGAACAGGCCGGTGATGACCCCGCCGGTGATCGCGACCGGGCTGCGCAGCATCCGGCGGAACGCTTCGCCGCCGATGCTGCGCCCGCTCGCCGCGGCGAGCTTGTCGATCGGTTCCTTCTTCTTGTTGAGCAGAGTGTTCATCGCACACGCACCCTCGGGTCGATGATCCCGTACGAGATGTCGACCAGCATGTTCACCAGGACGTAGACCACGGCCCCGAACAGCAGCAGCGCCTGCAGCCGCGGGTAGTCACGCCGCTCGATGCCTTCGGCCAGCAGGAACCCGAGGCCGCGGAAGTTGAACACCCGCTCGGTCAGCACCGCGCCGCCGAGCAGCGCGCCGGTCTGCAGGCCGATGGTGGTGACCACCGGCAGCAGGCCGTTGCGCAGCACGTGCCGGCGGCGGACCACCTGCTGGGTGAGGCCCTTCGAGTTGGCCGTGCGGATGAAGTCCTCGTTGAGCACTTCGAGCACGGACGCCCGGGTGATCCGGGTGATCACCGCGAGCGGGATCGTGGCCAGCGCGAACGCGGGGAGGATCAGGTGCCGGATCGCGTCCCAGACGGCGTCCCACTCGCTCGTCATGATGCCGTCGAGGATCGCGAAGTTCGTGATGGCCGTGGCGTCGAGGCCGGTCGTCTGCCTGCCCTGCGACGGCAGTCCCAGCGGCGAAGCCAGCAGGTCCTGCATCATGTAGCCGAGGAAGAACACCGGCACCGCGACGCCGATCAGGCTCAGCAGGATGACACCGTTGTCGACCGGCCCGCCGCGGTAGCGCGCCGACAGGTAACCGGCCGGGATACCGACGATGATCGCGATGATCATGGCCGTGAAGCCGAGCTCGATGGTCGCCGGCAGGAAGGTGGTGATCTCGCCCATGACGGGCTGGGTCGACACCAGGGAGTTGCCGAAGTCGCCGGTGAAGGCGCGGCCGAGGAACCCGAAGTACTGCAGGATGATCGGCTGATCGAGCCCGAGTACGTGGTTGAGGTCGGCGATCTTCTCGGGCGTTGCCTTGTCACCCAGCAGCGCGGCTGCGGGACCGCCGGGCAGGGAACGCAACCATGCGAAGACCAGGATGGACAGGATGAGGAGCGTCGGGATCGCTTGTAGCAGCCGACGCACGAGAAAACGGAGCACGTGCAGTCCTTTGTCGCCAGCCCGGGATCAGGCGCAAGGGGTGGGCGCGGTAGCACCCACCCCTTGCCTTTGGCTGAAATCCAGCAATCAGCTCACGGTCACGGTGTTGAAGCGCTCATCGGTGAGCGGGCTCGCCACCAGACCCTTGACCTTCGGGCCGACCACGATCGCCGGCGTCGGGTACGCGATCGGGACCGCCGGGAGGAAGTCCATGATCTTCTTGTTCACTTCCTGGTACGCCTTGGCGTGCGCGTCACCGGCGGGCGAAGCGTCCGCCGCGGCCAGCGCCGAGAACAGCTCGGCGTTGTTGAAGCCGAACTCCTTCTTCTCGCGGCCGAAGAACGTGCCCACGAAGTTGCCGGCGTCGTTGTAGTCACCGGTCCAGCCGAGCAGGTGCAGGTCCTGCTTGCCGAACTTCTGCACGTCGTCCTTGTAGCCACCGTTCCACGGCTCGGCGTGCGCCTCGATGTTGATGCCGATCTTCTTCAGGTCCTCGGAGATCGCCGTGAACGTGTCCGCCGGGTTCGGCATGTACGGGCGGCTGACCTCGGTCGGGTAGTAGAACTTCAGCGTCATGCCCTCGGCACCGGCCGCCTTCAGCAGGTCCTTGGCCTTCTGCTGGTCGTACGGGTACTTGGTGACGTCGTCGGTGTAGCCCGAGATGACCTTCGGGACGAACTCGGTCGCGACCTCGGAACCCTCGGCCAGCTTGGACTTCACGAACTGCTCGCGGTTGATGCCGTAGGCCAGTGCCTGGCGGACCCGCGGGTCCTTCAGCTTCGCCGCGTTCGGGCCGGACTGGTTGATGCCCAGGTACAGCACGTTGAACGACGGGCGGATGAGGACCTGCTCGCCGTCGTTGCGCAGCAGGCCGTAGTCCGCCGGGTTCGGGTAGTCGTAGCCGTTGATGTCGCCGGCCTTCAGCGCCTGCTTGCGGGCGTTCTCGTCCGGGATGACCTTGAAGATCAGCTTGTCGAGCTTCGCCGGGGACGGGCTGCTGTCGTTGCGCACCAGGGTGATCTCACCCTTGGCCTGGTCCCAGCTCTCGAACTTGAACGGGCCGGTGCCGACCGGGTGCTTGTTCGCGTACTCGCTGTAGGTGAACGAGTCGCCGCTCTGGGTGACCGTGTCGCCGTTGTACTGCTTGATCGCCGTCGGGCTCTGGATGGAGAACGACGGGAGGGTGAACGCCGCCGGGAACGCGCCCTTGGCCTTGTTCAGGTTCAGGACCGCGGTCGTCGGGTCCTTCGCCTCGCAGCTCTTGTAGACCGGGTCGCCGCCCGCGTCGCCCTCGTTCTTGGCGAAGCCCTCGAAGACGTCGCCGTAGTAGATCATCTGGCTCTGGGCGGCGGCGCCCTTCATGTTGTACCAGCGGTCGAAGTTGGCGCAGACCGCCGTCGCGTCCATCGCGGTGCCGTCGGAGAACTTGACGCCCGACTTGAGGGTGAACGTCCAGGTCTTGCCCTCGTTGCTCGACTCCCACTTCTCGGCGAGGGAGGGTTCGAGGTCAGCGGTGCCCGGCTTGTTCTGGATCAGCGTGTCGAAGATCTGCCGCGTGATGCGGAAGGTCTCACCCTCGTCGTTGAACGCGGGGTCGAACAGCTTCGGGTTGCCGGCCGCACCGAAGATCATCGTGCCCCCGGTACCACCCCCGGCGCCTTCTTCACGCTTGGATTCCGCACAGGCGGACAGCGAAACCGCGAGCGCGCCGGCGAGCCCGATCAGGGCCACGCGGCGTGTTCGGGTCAGCCGCAATTGCTGCATCTGGCACCCCTTGGGAGATGTTTCGGGTTCAAAGTCACCGTCCGGTCGGTCAGGAACTCGACGGACGATCGTGTGTTCGCCGACACTAGCGGGAACTCGGCTCGCACTTAAGCACGTGAGGTTACGATCGCGCTACGTGGACGTCGATTTGACCGCAATGTGTCCGTAAATCACGACAGAATGTGACCGTTTGTGCGTTACGGATGCGCCCGGTACCGGATCACTAACTCAGATGGCGGTACCCACGTTAGGCCGGTCGTGTTCGGGCACTGGATCGATCCGGGCCGGCCGGGCACGCAGGGTGACCGGTCCGTTCCCTACGAAAGTCGGGTTCCGGCCGCTCCGGGGGTGCCGTCGACGGCGAACCAGCCGCGCTCGAACCGTTGCCAGCGCCCCAAATCGGCCCGTGCGGCCTCCCCGTCCCGGCCGACGGCGTTGGCCAGCCGCTCGCCTTCCGAGCCGCCGGAGACCCAGCAGAGGTGCGAAAGCAGGGTTCTTGCCGAAGCCCGGCCGCTCGACACCCCCTCCAGCACCAGGACGTCCGGCACGACCACCCGGACGAGCTCACCCGGGCGGGGAACCCCCGTGGACCAGTCCGTGCGCCGGTAAACCCCCGGAACACCCGCCGACAGGGGACTCAGGACGCCGTCGACGAGCCGCGGCCACCACGAAACCGGGTCGTCCCAGGTGGCGAAGGCGTCGGTGCTGATCAGCTCGGTGCGACACCCGCGGGCGCGCAGCGCGGCCACGACCCGGGCGGCCAGTGTGGACTTCCCCGCGCCGGACGGCCCGTCGATGGCGAGCACGCGGACCGAGCCCAACCGGGCCGGAGCGGCCAGCAGGGCTTCGATCAGGGCGTCACTTGCTGACGCGCTCGACTTCCGGGAGCCCTTTGACGTCGTCGGGAGCCGAGACGCGGGACTCGAGCCCGGCGATCAGCTGCTCCAGGTCGCGCCGGGTGTCTTCGAGCTCGCAGCGCAGCAGCGCGATCTCCTCGACCGACGTGCGCACCTCTTCCTCGAGGTGCCCGACCTCGGTGGACAGGTGCAGCGACACGAGCGCCAGCACGACGCCGGCCAGGAGGAAGACGAAGTTCGACGGGGTTTCCACCCCGGTCAGCTTGGCCAGGAAATCCGCGGCCGACGGGACCACGGCCAAGACGACGACGCCGATGGAGACGATCAGCCACACACCCGCGTACTTCTCGCGCAGCTTGCGCCGCCGCATCATCTCGATGACGACGAACAGCACCAGGCATGCGATGACGATGCTGAGGATGCGCCAACCGACCATCTTCGGTAGCTCCTTATGCCGAGTCTGAGGAGTCGACGGCCGGGCGGCGGCGGACCAGCGCCAGCAGCAGCGCGAGGCCGGCGCGGCCCAGGTAGACGGCCGACTTGACGGGCGAGTGGCTGGGCGTGCCGCCCGCGCGCTCGCGCATGATGACCGGGATCTCCTTGATGGTCAGCTTGGCCCGGATGGCCATGACAAGCGACTCCACCGTGTCGCCCAGGTACTCCGCCGGGTAGTAGCCGGCGAACAGCCGGATCGCCCGCGGGCCCATCGCCTTGAACCCCGACGTGACGTCGGTGAGCTTGGTCTTCGCCAGGCGCGAGAACACCAGCGACAGCACGACCATCGCGTACTTGCGCGGCCCGCTGGCCTTGTAGGCGCCCTTGCCGGCGAACCGGGAGCCGATCACGATGTCCGCGTCGTCCAGGCCGCGCAGCAGCGCGTCGAGCTCGTCCGGGTCGTGCTGGCCGTCCGCGTCCACCTGCACGACGACGTCGTAGCCGCGGGCGGCGGCGTACCGGAAGCCGGTGCGCATCGCGCCGCCGACCCCGAGGTTCACCGCGAGCCGGGCCACCTCGGCGCCGGCCGCGCGGGCCAGCTGCGCGGTGTCGTCCACCGAGCCGTCGTCGACGACCAGCAGATCGCCGCCCGGCAAAGCCCGCTTGACCTGCGCGATGACCGACGCGACGCTCGCCGATTCGTTGAGCGCGGGCATCACGATGAGCACCCGGCGGCTGGTCACGGAGGTGGTGGACACGCGATCACTCTAGCCTTTCACTGCCCGTTACCGGCCGCGGACCCGGGCGCCGCACCGGCCGCGACGACGCCCTGCTGGCCCTCGATCTCGTAGATCTTCGCGCCCGCGTTGCGGTAGACCAGCTTGAACCCGGGGCTGGTGTCGAGGTGCTGGAGCCCGACGTCGTTCTGCGTCGTCGGGGTCACCTTGCCCGCCCCGACGAACGCGTAGCGGACCTTCAGGTCGGTGAGCAGCTCGCGCACCTTCGGGTACTTCTCGACGTCGTTGGCGAAGACGCTCAGGTAGCCCGCGTCGGTGTCGAACTCGGCGCCGTAGAAGTTCCACTGCGTCGGCATCACGCCGGCCAGCGCGTACATCCAGACGGAGCCGTCGGCCTTGTCGTTCAGCACGCGCTCGCCCGGCGCGGTGTGCTGCGCGAGCCAGGTGAACGCGGCCTCTTCGTCCTTGCTGACCGTCGGGCCGCCGCTGTAGTTCAGCTGCAGGCGGGCGGCGTTGCGGCCGATGTAGCCACCGCGGCTCAGCCCGCCGACGACCAGCGCCAGTACCACCACGCCGACCAGGGTGAGCGTGGCCGGCTTGAGCTTCGGCAGGCGCGGGGCGACCTTCTCGGCGAACCAGCCGGACGCCGTGTGCACGAACTCGCCGAACGCGACGCAGCCGGCCAGCGGCACCAAGGCCGCGACCCGCCAGTTGTCGTTGTAGAACGGGCTGCTCAGCGTGTGCACCAGGTCGGTCTCGAGGGACACGGTCGCGGCGAACAGCCCGCCGAGCACGACGTACGCGCCGACCATCCACAGCATCCGGCGGTGCTTGACCAGCAGGAAGACGCCGATGATCGCGGGGACGCCGATCCACCACTGCGGGAACGCCGCCATCGGCGAGAACGTGATCGTCTCGCCGACCGCGCCGCTCACGGTCGCTTCGTTCGCCCAGTACGCGCTGGTCACGCCGCCGGCGTTGTACAGCGACGGGAGCACCACCGGGATGCCGAGCGCGGCGGCCAGCACCACGGTCGCGAGCAGCGACGGCAGCGAACGGCGCCAGGTGATCGCTTCGAAGCGGAACACCACCGCGGCGAGGATCAGCAGGAAGTAGACGATGACGACGAACACGACGCTGGTGTGCAGGCCGGCGAGCCCGGCGACACCGACGCCGATGGCGACCGGGCCCGCGATCGCGCGGGGCTCCAGCAGGTGCCGGGCCACCGCGAGCATGGCCGGGATCAGGGCGACGCCGGCGACGAACGGCCACAGCGGGCCCCGCCACAGCGAGTCGTACGGGAACACCGTGAAGCAGGCCGACACCGCGGCCGCCGAGGCCACCCCGATCGGCGGCATCCGCCAGGCGTGGCACATCGCGGCGACGCCGAGCGGCACGGTCAGCACGACCGCGAGCGCCGCCAGGTTCAGCGTCGGCATGATCGTCAGGCCGCCCTTGCCGAAGACCAGGGCGAGCAGCGCGTGGTAGGTGTCCGGGTAGAAGTAGTGCGTCTCGTCCGGCAGGTTCGCGATCGTGCCGACGGTCGACGGCCGGGCGTCGCCGTGCTCGGCGATCCAGCGGACCAGGTTGGCGTGGAACGGCGCGTCCCAGCCCTGCTGGACGTTGCCGACGTTCCGGATGCCCCGGAGGAACGTGACGGTGCCGATGCCGGCGCCGGCGAGGACGCCGAGGCCGATCAGGACGTGGTCGCGGATGCTGCGCTCGGGCCGCTCCGGCTCGTCCCAGTCCGGGTGGCGGCGGCGCGTGAACCGGGTCACGGCGAAGGCCAGCGCGAACCCGACGGCCGAGAGCACGAGCGTCCACAGCGCGACGTTCGGCATCGACCAGCGGATGCCGAACCTGCCGAGCACCGGGATGCCGATGGCGACGAGGCCGAAGGTGAGCATCGGCGCGGCGGCGGCCAGCGTCCAGCCGCGCAGCCGGATCGCGGCACCGAAGACCAGACCCGGCAACCAGAACGCGAGCAAAACGAGTAGCACGTTCATCGAATTCGCAGTCCAAACCTTACCGGCGTTTCACGCCGTTTCCCGTCCCCACCGGCGGGTTCGCATCGCACCTTACTGGGCCGCTACGAAGACGTTTCACCGGTGCCCGGGGTTGTCCCCGAAACCGTTTCCGGTGCTTTCCGGAGGACGAACGCGAGCACCACGGCCAGGCCGAGCGTCGGGGCGGCGGCCAGCGCGACGACCGCGCGGAACACGGTGTCGCCGGGCAGCAGCACCAGCAGCAGGGACGCCGTGCCGGTGACGATCGCCCAGGTGACCAGCACCAGCCGGGCCTGGGTGCGGGCCACGAGCACCGCCGTGAGCAGCTGCATCGGCACCAGCAGCACCGACGACCAGACGAGCCCGGCGACCGACCAGCCGTCGATGTCGTACTTCGGGCCGCTGACGAACCGCACCGCCCACGGCCCGATCCACAGCCCGACCAGCGCGCCGAGCGCGGCCAGCACCAGCGCCGCGGCGGCGCCGAGAGCCAGCACGCGGCGCAACCGGTGGCGGCCTTCCTCGGTGACCGAGAGCCGGACGACGAACGGCACGGCCAGCGACTGCACCGGCCCGATCAGCGTCAGCGGCAGCCGCGCGATGACCAGCGCGGCGAACAGGGCACCGACGCGGTCGCCGTCGCCGCCCGGGGCGAGCAGGCCGACCAGCGCGGGGTAGCCGGTGATGACCGCCGCGGTCAGCGCCGCGCCGACCAGGAGCATGCCCATCCGGCGGCCGGTGACGCCCCAGCCGTCGCCCTCGACGTGGACGTCCAGCAGCTGCCGGGCCGGGCGGGCGAACAGCAGCCAGGCGAACGACCCGGCCGCGACCGCGACGGCCAGCGAGACGACGTTGTAGGCGACCGAGACGAACAGCACGCCCAGGATCAGCGCCCGGATCGCCGGTTCGGCGACCACGAGCAGCGAGAAGGCCTTCACCTTGTGCTGCCCGATGAGCAGCCCGCGCGTGCCGAACTGGCAGGCGAAGGCGACCCCGCCGCACAGCACGATCACGGCCAGCGACCAGTCGCCGTGGAAGAGCTTGTCGTTGACCGGCGGGATCAGCAGGGCGAGCGAAAAAGCGGCCGCGACCAGCATGCCGACGGCGACCGCGCGCAGCGCCGGGCGCCCCGCCCTGCCGCCGGTCAGCGCGGCTACGGCGGACTGGCGCGAGAGCTCCTGCTCCAGCGGCGAGAGCGTGCTGCCGAGGCCCATCACCAGGCCCCAGAAGGTGACGAAGACGGCGTAGTCCGGCGGGGACAGCAGCCGCTGGCAGGCGACGGTGAGGACGTAGCCAAGGCCGATCGACACGATCAGCGAGCCGCCGAGGCTGCCCGCGGTGGTGCGTCCGCTGCGGGCGGGGGCCGGGGTGTCCACCTCCGCGCTCATCGGCGGCGGAGCTTGGTCCGCACGGCCATGGCCAGTCCACGGAGGACACCGGCGCCGAAACCGCCGGCGAACACCGGCAGCAGCTTGGTGACCGCGCGGGCCTCGGGGCCGGTCGCGCCGCACTTCTTGACGACCTCGCCCGCCGCGACCGCGCCGAGCACGCCGGCGGCCAGCGTCGTCTTCGGCTTCTTCGCGGCGAAGGCCAGGCCGATCACACCGGCCGCGAGCGCGCCGAACAGGGCGTTGCGGGCCGGACCGGGCGAAGCGATGTAGGAGTCCACGTAGGTCGTGCCGCGGAAGTAGGCCTGCTGCGTGAACTTCTTGAAGGAGTCGCGCCCGTTGTAGGTCGCGGACAGCTCCGGGGCCAGCCAGATCCGCTCGCGCTCGGCGATCCACCGCAGCATGCGGGTGTCGTCGCTGGCGAAGCGGATGTCGTCGAACAGCGACGCGAACGCCGTCACCGAGCCTTCGAGGAGGCCGCGGCGGGCGCAGAAGAACGTCGTGCCCTTCGGGTAGACGTCGAACTCCTCGATGCCGTACGACATCAGCCGCGGGTTCGCGCAGTACTTGCGCCACGGCACCTTGACCAGCCCGGCCATGAAGCCGGCGTACGGGTTGTGCTCGGAAGCGACGTTGATGTGGCCGTTCCAGACCGCGCGCTCGGGGTGGTCGACGAGCTGGTCGCGCAGGAACGTCAGGGTGTGCTCGTCGACGATGACGCGGCTGTCGAGCAGCGCGATCCACTCGCCGGACGACTTGGCGATGCCCGCGCTCCTGGCCTCGAACCGGCCGGCGTTGGCCTGGCTGAGCACCGTGATGCCGTGGCGTTCGCGCAGGTCGTCGAGCCGCGACGGGGTGGCGTCGGTGCTGCCGTCGTCGACCACGACGACCTCGATCGGCCAGCTCGCGGCCGACGCCGAAGCGAGCAGCGCGCCGACACTGCGTTCGATCCAGTCCTGCTCGTTGTAGACCGGGATCACGACGCTGAGCGAGGGGAGGAGCGGGTTCGCACTCACCGTGCCGAGGCTACCCGGCGGCCCCCGCGGCGGGTCGGCCAGTATCCTTACGCCACCGCACCCGATCCGAAATGGGCTCCTCTGGTGATTTCCTTCATTCTCGGCACCACCGCGGAACTGATCAAGATCGCGCCCGTGTACCACGGGATCCGCGAGCGCGGGATGCGGCCGAAGATCTGGTTCACCGCCCAGCACGTCGACGAGGTCGCGGACGTCCTCGCGGACTTGAACATGCCGGAGCCCGACGTCTGGCTGGTGCCGGAGGACAAGGCCCACAACCTCGAGTCGCCGGCGCAGGTGCCCGGCTGGGCCGCGCAGGTGCTGCGCACCGCCTGGAGCCGCCGCCACGAGCTGCGCGCCGCACTGACCGAGGACGGCCGCCCGCCGCTGGTGCTGGTGCACGGCGACACGTTCACCACGCCGTACGGCTCGCTGATCGGGAAGCGGATCCTCAAGTCCCGCGTCGGCCACGTCGAGGCGGGCGCGCGGTCGGGCAGCATCCTCTCGCCGCTGCCGGAAGAGCTGAACCGCAAGATCGCGGCGAAGATCGTCGACATCCACTTCGCGCCGAGCATCCGCGAGGTCAACAACCTCCGCAACGCCCGCGGCGTCGTCGTCGACACCGAAGCCAACACGGCGATCGACGCGATGCGCCTGGCCATCAACCAACCGCTCGACGTGCCGAACCTGCCGGAGAAGTTCGGCCTGGCCACGCTGCACCGCTTCGAGCTGGTCTCGCGCCCGGACAAGTACCGCGAGGCGCTGGAGATCCTGCGCGAGCAGAGCCGCAAGATGCCGATCCTGTACATGGCCGGGGCGCCGGAGCGCGAGAAGATCCGCGCGCTGGGCATCGGGAACATCTTCGACGACCAGTTCATCGTCCAGCCGAAGATGCGCTACCTGAAGTTCCTGCCGCTGGTCGCGCGCGCCGAGTACGTCGTCACCGACTCGGGCGGCCTGTCGGCGGAGTGCTACTACCTCGGCCTCCCCTGCGCGGTGCACCGCGAGCGCACGGAAACCCCGCAGCACCTGGGCGAAACGGTCGTGCTGACCGAGATGCGCGGCGACAAGCTGCAGAACTTCCTCGACACGTACCAGAACCGGCGCGGTGAGTCCTGGATGGACAAGTACCACCCGTCCGAGATCGTCGTGGACACCCTGGCGCAGCTCGGCTACTGCTGACCCGGACGGCTTCCGCCGTTCGAGTGTTTTCCCCTCCGCACGTGATCAAGCGTGACTAGGGTCCGAAGCGAGGTCACCTGAACGTGTGATCTCACGGGACTGGGGGGATCTCGATGCGGTTTCAGCTGTTGGGGGCGGTGACCGCGCGGCGAGACGGGGCCGATGTCCCGCTGGGCGGGCCGAAGCCCCGCACGCTGCTCGCGGCGCTCCTGCTGGCGGAAGGCCGGGTGCTGCACGCCGACCGGCTGATCTCGATCATCTGGGACGAGACGCCGCCGGACAGCGCGCCGGCGTTGCTGCACACCTACGTTTCGACGCTGCGGCGGGCGTTCCAGCAGCCGGACGGGGAACCGGGCGCGATCCGCACCGAACAGAGCGGCTACCGGATCGAGCTGACCGGCTGCACCGTCGACCTGCTGGAGTTCGCCCGCCTGGCAGCCGAGGGGGACGCGGCGGCCGGCGCGGGCGACCACGAAACCGCAGAACGGCGCTACGACCAAGCGCTCGACCAGTGGCAGGGCCCGGCCCTCGGCGGCCTCAAGTCCCGGTTCGCCGCGACGGAAGCCGCCCGGCTCGCGGACCAGCGGCTGGACGTGCTGGAGAAGCGCCTCGACTCCGCGTTCGCGCTCGGCCGCGGCGCGGAGCTGGTCAACGAGCTGACGGCGCTGGTCGCGGAGCACCCCCTCCGCGAGCGCCTCCGCGGGCAGCTGATGACGGCGTTGTGGACGGCCGGACGGCAAGCGGACGCCCTGCGGTGCTACCAAACCGGACGCGGCCTGCTCGTGGAGGAGCTCGGCGTCGAACCCGGGCCGGAGCTGCGCGCACTGCACCAGCGGATCCTGCGCGGCGACGCGGTGCCGCCCGAGCCCGGCGCACCGGCCGCGCCGAAGTCCGAAGGGGAACCGGCGCCCGAGAACGGCGGCCCGTGCCTGCTTCCCCCGGACATCACCGACTTCACCGGCCGGAGCACCGAGACGTCGACGCTCACCAAGCCGTCCGCGCGCCGGGTGGCGATCTCCGGGAAACCCGGCGCCGGCAAGAGTTCGCTGGCCGTGCACGTGAGCCACCTGCTGCGGGCCCGGTTCCCCGACGGCCAGCTCTACGTCGCCCTGCGCGGTGCGCAGCAGTCGCCGGTGGATCCCGTCGAGGTGCTCGGCCGGTTCCTGCGCGCTTTGGGCGCCCCCGACGGGGAACTCCCGGTGGGTCTCGACGAGCGCGTCGAGCTGTACCGGGCCCTTTCGGCGTCGAAGCGGCTGCTCGTCGTGCTCGACGACGCCGCGGACGAGCGGCAGGTGCGGCCGCTGCTGCCCAGCGGGGACGGCTGCCTGTGCGTGCTCACCAGCCGGGTGCGGCTGGCGGCGCTGGACTCGACGGAGCACATCGACCTGCGGGTCCTCGACGACGAGACCGGGCTCGCCCTGCTCACCCAGATCGTCGGCGGCACCCGGATCGCCGCCGAACCCGACGCGGCCCGCACGCTCGTCCACCTCTGCGGCAACCTGCCGCTGGCCGTGCGCATCATCGGCGCCCGCCTCGCCGCGCGGCCGGACTGGCGGCCGTCGCGGCTGGTGCCGAGGCTGCGCGAACAACGGAAGTTCCTGAACGAACTGGCGATCGGCGACCTCGAAGTCCGCGGCAGCCTCGCCCTTTCCTACCGCGGTCTCGGGGACCGGGAGCGGTCCGCGCTGCGCCGGCTCGGCTGGCTGGGTGTGCCGGACTTCGGCGCCTGGCTGGTGAGCGTGCTGCTGTCGGTGCCGCAGGACGACGCCGAGGACATCGTCGAAGGACTGGTCCGCGCCCAGCTGCTGGACGTGGTCAGCAACGACGGATCGGGCGTCACCCGGTACCGCCTGCACGACCTCATCCGCGTGTTCGGCTGGGAACGCGCGGAGGCGGAAGAGGACGCCGAGCAGCTGCGGCTCGCGGTCCGGCAGGCCACCGACGAGTGGTACCGGCTGGTCGAGTGGGCGTCGGGCGGCACCCCGGTGCGCGCGCTGCGGCCCGCCTCGCCGGGTCCGGCGACGACCCCCGAGCTGGTGCGCACCGACACCCTCGGCGAGCCGCTCGCCTGGTTCGACGCCGAGCAGGCGGCGCTGGTGCACATCGTCGAACGCGCCAGTGAACTCGGGCTGGCCGACACGGCCGTGCGGCTGGCCACCGCGCTGTGTTCGTCGTCCTTCGCCGTGGAGAACCACTTCCACCACTGGTGGCGGACCCACACGGCCGCGCTCGAAGCGGCCCGGCGAGCGGGCGACCTCTCCGGTCAGGGCCTGCTGCTGTCCGGCCTCGGCTGGCTGCGCAGCGAGCAGGACCGGCTCGACGAAGCCGCCGACTACTACGCGCAGGCCCTCCAGGCGTACGCCGAGGTCGACGACGCCCGCGGCACGGCGGTCACGAGGCTGATGCTGAGCAGCGTCCGGCGCGAGCAGGCCCGGCTCCCCGAAGCGTTGGAGCTGCTGGGGGAAGCGCTTCCGGTGCTGAACGAGCTCGACGACCCCCGTGCGGAGGCCAGGGGGCACCACGGCCGCGGCATGGTCCTGACCGAGCTCGGCCGACTGCCCGAAGCCCGCCACGAGCTGGAGCTCGCCCTCGCCCGGTACCGGGCGCTGCCGGACGACCACGGCGTCGCGCTCGTCCTGCGGTCCACCGGCATCGTGCACCGCGCGGCCGGCCGGCTCGTCGAGGCCGAACTGGCGTGCGCGCGGAGCCTGACCCTGCTGCGGGAAGTCGGCGACCGGCTGATGATCGCCTACGCCACCCAGGCCCTCGTGAAGGTCCACCTCAGGCAGGGCCGCCGGGACACCGCCGAGCTGCACGCGGAACTCGAAGACGCGCTGGCCACGTGCCGCGAAATGCAGGACGGCTTCGGCCAGGCGCTGATGCTCCGGACCCTGGGCGAGCTCGACCTCGTCCGCGGCGAACCGGACTCCGCTCGTCGGCACCTCGAACTCGCCCTCACCTGGTGCGACGCGCTTTCCCTCCCGCTGTGGCGCGCGCGCAACCTGCGGGACCTCGCGGCGGCCCAGCGAGCGCTGGGCAGGCACGCGGAATCCGACGCCACCCACGCCGAAGCGCAGGCCCTCTTCACGAGGTACGGCGCGCGGGAGGCCACCGAACCCCGGATGGCCGTGAAGACCGCTTCCGGGAAAGCGGTCTTCACGGAACACCACTAGCAGCCGTTGAAGTCGCCCGGCGGCACCCAGGGGATGCCCGGCCAGAAGATGCGTCCTTCCGGCCGGTACTGCTTGCCCATCACGTTGTCCCACGACCAGGGGCTGATCTGGTAGTCGAACGGCTTGTAGGCGTTCCAGATCCGCTGCTTGCGGTCCCGCCAGTAGCCGCCGACGTTGTCCGGGTAGTCGGTGATGACGTAGCCCTGGTACTCGTCGCGGCGGATCAGGGTGTTGCCGGCGCCGTCGACGTCCGCGTCGGCCGCGAGGATCGCCCCGGCGACGTGGTCGACGTTGTCGGCCACGCCGTCACCGCGCCTTTCCCGGTGCCCGATGGTGCTTTGCGTGCGCAGGTAGTCGGGCTGGACGTAGTCGATGATCGAGCGCAGCATGCCGACGAACGAGTCCTTCGTGTACGCCGGCCGGTAGTCGATCGGCTCAGCGACGTACGAGTCGTCGTGCAGCATCCGGTACAGGTCACCGCAGTTGTCCTCGGGCCCGGCGGCCGCGTGGATGTAGGTGAACACGAGGTGGACGTTGGTCCCGTCGAGGTGGTCCACGGCGACGGGGTGGCCGCCGAACCACATTTCCTCGTAAGTCCAGGAGTTCGGCACGCCCGCCGTCTCGGCGTAGGCGGCGTGCTCCCCCTGCACCCGGTTGTCGGCGTAGTCCATGCCGCACGGATCGTGGCTCTCACACGGGATTTCCCCCGCGGTGAGGTAGGTGACCCACACGTTGTACCCGGCCTGCACGTCGGACGCGATGTCCGGGTTCATGAACAGCAGGTCGTCGTCCTGGTGCGCGGAGAAGCTGAGCGTCGTGGTGGTGTCCGCGGAAGCGGGACTGTGCACCGCGGCGACGGTCGCCGCGGCCAGCACCAGCGCGGCGAGCGGCCGCGCGATCTTCGTGCGCATGACGTGCTTCCTTTCGTTCACTGGCCCCAGTTTTCGATGTCGGGGGCGCCCATGTCGGTGTTCCAGTACCAGTGGGTCAGGGTGCCGTCGGTGGCACGGCCGTAGACGTTTTCCTGGCTGTCGGTGGCGAACCCGGTGGGGTTGGCGCCGAGGTTGCCGCCCCAGTTGTCGTGGCGGGGCTGGTTGTCTTCGGGGGTCCAGTACCAGTGGCCGAGCTGGTTGTCCGGGGTGCGGGCGAACACGTGCTGCTGGTCCTGCCACACGTACGCCACCGGGTTGCCCTGGATCGCCGCCCCCAGCGGCTCGTCGACCACCTCTTCGGCCGGGGTCCAGTAGAAGTGCTTCAACGTCCCGTCGGTGCCACGCGCGAACACGTGCTGCTGCTCGCCGAACGCGTACCCGGTCGGGTCACCGGCGAGCGTGCTCGACCCCCAGATCCCGTAGTTGGGGTCCGCGTCGGTCGGCGTCCAGTACCAGTGCGCCAAGTGCCCGTCGGTCGTCCGGGCGAAGACGTGCTGCTGATCGCCCCACACGTAGGCCACCGGGTCGCCGGCGACGCTCTGGGGCTGGGTTTCCTCGACCGTGCCCGTGTCGGGGGTCCAGTAGAGGTGCTTGAGTTTGCCGTCGGTGCCGCGGGCGAAGATGTGCTGCTGGTCCCCGAAGGCGTAGCCGGTGGGGTTGCCGGCGATGTCGTCGGCGCCCCACTGCTCGAAGTTCGGGTCGGCGTCCGTCGGGTACCAGTACCAGTGCCCGATGGTGTTGTCGGTCAGCCGCGCGAAGACGTGCTGGGTGTCGCCCGAAACGAACGCGACCGGTTCCCCGGCGAGCGCCGCGGGGTAGGACTCCGATTCGATGGACTCACCCGCGTTGTACGAGTGCAGCAGCGAGCCGTCCGCGCCCTTGGAGAACAGGTGCTCCTGGGTCCCGTACCGGTACGACGCCGAGGCCGCGATGCCCTCGTCGCCCATCGGGGCCGGCTGGCCGATGTCGTCGACGATGTTGCGGTAGCGCATCGGGGTGAACGTCCGGATGTAGGACTGCGCGGTCCACGCCCGCTCGACCGCGGGGTTGCCGTAGTCGAACTCCTCGCGGACGATCGGCTGCGTCTTCGCGGCGTCGTTCCAGGCGAGGAAGAGCGCGATGTGCCCGTCACGCCACAGCGCGTCGCCGGGCAGCAGGTCCGCCCAGCCGATGGCGTCCATCCGCGTCGGGAGGCTGTAGGTGGTCAGGCTCGTGCTGAGGTTCCAGGCCATCGACACGAACCCGGAGCAGTCCTGGCGGTAGGTGCCGTACTGGTTGGTGTGGTACGCGGACTGGCTGTACATCACGTGCTCGTCGATCCACGACCTCGATCTGGTCAGCACCTCGGAGCGCGTGATCTGGCCGTTCTCGACCGAGGTCATCGCCCGCGCGGCGGCCTTCGGATGACTCGGCACGCCCGCAGTGCCTTCGTGCGGGAGCGCACCCGGGTGGGCGGGGTCGTAGTACGCGGCGGCGGCCGCCGGGCCGAGCGGGTGGGCCTGTGCGATCGCGGGAGCGGCACCGGCGATCGCGAGCGAGGTCAGCACGGCGGCCAGGACGGCGCCGGTGCGCTGGACGGTCATGGGGTTCCTCCCGGGTGAACGCTCCGCCGTCCTCGGTGCGGCGGAGTCGCCGGGAAACCGTGTCGCGGCAGGCTTCAAGTCCGCCCCAAAACCGCTTCAACGCGACTTGCAGGCGGCTTGGAGCCGACTTGGAGACCGGGCTTCCAGGCTTGGCCCATCGCCACGACCTGGAGGACACCATGACCCGCACCACCACCCGGATCACCGTCGGCGGGCTCGGCGCGCTGATCAGCACGCTGGCCCTCGTCGCGCCCGCTACGGCCGCCCAGCCGACGACGAGCGACCCGGGTACGAGCACCACGACCCAGGAAGAACAGCGGTCGGCCGCGATGAGAGACGCGGCCGTCAAGGCCGGCTTCCAGGACGACTACGTCGCCGCGGCCGGCCCCGCCGCGCAACGGGTCCGCGACGACTTCGACATCCCGGCTTCGGTGACCGCCGCCCAGTCCATCCTGGAGTCGGACTGGGGCCGCAGCACGCTCTCGGTCAACGACCGGAACTACTTCGGCTTCAAGTGCACCTCGCCGACCAACCCCGGCCCGTTCGCGAAGGGCTGCGCCCCGTACCCGACCACCGAGTGCGTGCCGGCGCCCTGCCACCCGGTCAACGCGTACTTCCGCTCCTACGACTCGATGGAGAACTCGTTCCGCGACTACGGACGGCTCCTCACCACCAGCTCGATCTACTCGAGCGCGCTCCCGTACCGCCACGACCCGGACGCCTTCATCCGGGAGGTGAGCCGGCACTACGCCACCGACCCCAACTACGCGAACAAGGTCATCTCCCTGATGAACACCTACAACCTCTACCGCTTCGACTCGGGCACGGCGCCAGGCGCTTCGCTCGGCGACGAGGGCATCGCGGCCTCGGCGTCCTACCGGTACGGGACCCAGGAGCACATGTTCTCCCGCGGCGCCGACGGAGCCTTGCTGCACTCCTACAACGCGGGTGAGTCGATCGAGTCCGAGTCCTACCCGGGTGCGTTGGCGGGCGAGCCGGTGGCGTTCGTCGCGGGCGACACGCAGCACGTCTTCGCCCGGCTGACCGACAACACGATCGGCCACTGGTACTGGTACCCCACCGACGCCGACCCGAACTTCGAGCAGTGGGGCGCCGACGACATCGCCGGCAACCCCACCGGCTACGCCTTCGGGGACCAGCAGCACATCTTCGCCCGCGGCACCGACGGCAAACTCAAGCACCTGTACTGGACCCCCGACACGGGCACGGTCGAGGAAACCCAGACCCAGTCCGTCGCGGGTGACCCCGTCGCCTACGTCTGGGGCGACCAGCAGCACGTCTTCGGCCGCACCACCGACGGCCACCTCGCCCACTGGTACTGGACCCCCACCGACGCCGATCCCAACTACGGCACCTGGGGTTCCAGCACACTGGCCGGTGACCCGACCGGGTACGCGTTCGGGGAACAGCAGCACGTCTACGCCCGCGGCACCGACGGCACACTCAAGCACTTCTACTGGTCCCCCGACGAAGAGGTGGTCGACGAACCCCTCGGCGCGCAGATCCAGGGCAACCCGGTCGCCTACGTCTGGAACGACCAGCAGCACGTGTTCGCCCGCACCCCGGACAACCAGCTCGGCCACTGGTACTGGACCCCCGAAGACAACCAGCCCCGCCACGACAACTGGGGCGGCAACCTCGGCGCCAACCCCACCGGGTTCGCCACCGACAGCCAGGAAAACATCTACGGCCGTGCCACCGACGGCACCCTGACCCACTGGTACTGGAACACCGACATGGGCGCCCCCGACATCGAAAACTGGGGCCAGTGAACGAAAGCGGGCCGTTCACGAAGACGTGAACGGCCCGCTTCGGCTCAGCCGATCAGAGGAACACCGCCTGCGCGGCGCTGAGCGTGCCGCCGCTGTTCCACTTGCCGCCGCGGTTGTCGAGCGCGCCGTTCTGCCCCGCGTGCCAGTAGAACAGGCCGGTGTTCGAGTTCCCGTAGTCGTAGCTGGCGATCACGTCCGCCCGGCCGTCACCGTCGATGTCCGGCGCCGTCCACTGCGACTTGGCCCACGACCAGTTCCCCGCGCCGCTGTCCCACTTGGTGACCGGGGCGTCGAAGCCGTCGCCCGTCGCGTGCCAGGTCGAGAACGTGGTGTCGGCGTTGCCGTTGTCGTAGGCCGCGCCGATGTCGATGCGGCCGTCACCGTCGAAGTCGCCGGTCACGAAGCGCGCCTTGGCCGGGGTGAAGGTCAGGCCGTTCCACTTCACGCCCTTGTCGTCGAACTTGCCGGCCGCGTTCGCGGTCCAGAGGAACAGGTTCGCCGTGTTGTTGCGGTAGTCGTAGAAGGACGCCAGGTCGGCGCGGCCGTCTCCGGTGAAGTCACCCGCCACCCACGTCGACTGGGCCAGGCCCCAGACCCCGGCGGCCGTGGTCCACTGGGTCACCGGCGCGTCGATCCCGGTCGCCGTGGCGTGCCAGGTGAGGAACGACATGCTCGCGTTCCCGTTGTCGTAGGCGGCACCGATGTCGGTGCGGCCGTCGCCGTCGAAGTCGCCGGCCACGAAGCGCGCCTTGCTCGGCGAGAAGTTCGCGCTGTCCCACTTGACGCCCTGCGCGTCGAACCCGCCGGCGGCGTTGGCGTACCAGAGCCAGATGGTCGAACTGTTGTTGAGGTAGTCGTAGATCATCGCGAAGTCGCTTCGGCCGTCGCCGTTGAAGTCACCGGTCAGCCAGCGCGCCTGGCCGGCGTTCACGGCGCCGTTCCCGCTGTCCCACTTGAGCGCGGGGTTGCCGAGGATCGGGGACTCGGCCGACCCCGGGCCGAGCGAGGGCCAGACGTAGAGGCCGGTCCGCGCGTTCTTGAAGTCGTACACCGCGCCGACGTCTTCCAGGCCGTCACCGGTGAAGTCGGTGCCCTTGGACAGCGGCGTCGTGGCCGAGACGACGGCCGACGGCGCACCGGCCGGGCCGGTCGCCGGGGTGGCGACGACGCGGTAGTACCGCGTCTGCTTCGCCGGCAGCTGCTGCTGGGTGTACGACAGCGACGAGGTCGTGGTGAGCAGGTGGGCGGCGTCGACCGGGACGTCGGAGGTCGCCGAACCGTAGACGGCGTAGCTGGCGTTGTCCGCCGCCGGCAGCCCGGGCCAGCTCACGACGATCGTGTGGCCGATGCCCTTGGCCGTGGGGGTGACGACCGTCTGCCGGATCCAGGCGACGACGTCGTCGGTCCGGGCCGCGGTGCTCCCCTGCCGGGTCTCGGTCTCGCCGAAGCAGCCGTGCTGCCAGGAAGCGCTGCTGACACCGACCAGTTCCGCGCGGCCGGAGACCTCGCGGAACGCCGGGCCCCCGGCGTCGCCGCGGCAGGTGTCCGCGCCGGCGTCCCCGGTGAGGCTCGCCGTGGTGGCGGTGTTCGCGCCGGCGGTGAAGACCGCGCTGTGCAGCTTGTCGGGCACCCACTCGGTGTCGGTGCGGCCGAAGCCCGCGACCCGCAGCTTCTCGCCGGTGGCGGGCGCCGTGGCCGACAGCGAAATCGGGGTGACGTCGGTGATCGGGGCCGCGAGCCGGGCCAGCGCGAGGTCGCGGCCGGCGGCGACCACCAGCCCGGAGACACCGACGGCGTGCCCGGCGGTCCCGGCGAGGTCGGTCCGCCCGACGACGGCCGTGGTCGCCTTCGCCGGCGCCCCGCCCTGCGGGTTCTCCGGGAAGCAGCTGGCGGCCGTGGCGACCCAGTCCGGCGCGACGAGCACGCCGCTGCAGGCCCGGCCGTCCATGCTGAGCTTGGCGGTGAAGCCGTAGGTCCCGTCGGCGGCGACCGAGCTGTGCGACACCGCCGACGCCGGTACGGCGGCGAGCAGCCCGGTCACCAGCAGCACACCGCCGATCGCCGTTCTGCCTGCTGTACGTGAGCGATCCACCAGAGTTCCCCCTCATCGTTTCGCGAAGCGCTTTCCGCCCCTCGGGGCACATCGCGAAAGGTAGACAAGTTTTTACCGAGCAAGGCGGTGACACATATCACATTTTGCCTATGGGGTGGTCAAGTAGCATCCGAATCGGAATTCAGGGGAGGAAATACGTGAAATCTGTCAATCGCCCGTTCGGCGCACTTGTGCTGACCGCCGCCGCGCTCGTCGCCGGCCCCACCGCGGCCACCGCGGCCGCCGACGACACGCCCCCGCCCATCGTCGAGGACTACGACTACCCGGGCGCCGACCAGATCTTCGCCGAGCACGGGATCCGCCTGCTCAAGGGCGACGGCCACATCCTGTTCGCCGACTGCGCCACCAGCGGAAACCGGGTCGAGGTGTGGAGCCGCACCAACGACGCGACGTTCTGCTTCCGCGTCACGGCGAACAAGGGTTACCTGAGCCTCGACCTCGCCAAGGTCTACCTCATCAAGGCCGACGACCACGCCCTCAAGGCGACGATGATCGTGAAGGGCGTCCCGAAGGTCGTCGACATCGAAAAGAACAGCTGGACTTCGGTCGGCGAGGGCGCGGACCCGCAGAACGGGCCGTCATCGCTCGTCGAGCTCAATTCCGGCCCGGCCTGATCGCATTCTTACGTGCGGCTCACCGGTCAGGTACCGGTGAGCCGCTTTATCGCTGTCGAAAAATTTCGTCCGGACAGTTCGGTCATCTTCTCGAAGAATTCGAGCCCTCCGGTGACGATGGCTGAAAGCAACTCCTCTTCACCGGCGACCGAGGTGCGGCGGAAGTCCTTCCCGGCCACCGTGATCCGAAGCAGGTTCCGCGGGACCGGCTCGAGCGAAATGTCGATCGACTGATCCGGGAACGACGTCACGGCTCGCCCGTCCCGGCGGTAGTCGCCGATGAGCTGAGCGACGAAGATCCACAACAGCTCGATGGTCGAGTACAGGTCTTCGTCGAGCAGGGCGACCCCGTTGACGGTCAACAAGATCGCGCCACCCGGATCGTCGACCCGCTGCTTCGGCGGCAACTCGGTGCAGTCGAGAACGTCGACGAAGCAGAAGTCCCGCTGCCCGACGTCGAGTACGGTCCGTACCCGCTCCACCGTGCCCATCACACCTCTTACTTCGGGTAGAACTGCACGACCTTGCCACCGTCGACCGTACCTCGGTACATCACGCCGTTGACGAGGCCTTCGATTTTGGTACTGGCGTTGGTACCGCCGTTCGCGATGATCTTCGCTTGGTTCTGGGTGAGTACCTGGCGGATCGCGTCCTCGATGTCCGGGATGGTCATCCGCGCGTCGAAGAAGCTTTGATCCGTCTTGAAGCTGCCGTCCCAGTACTTCGGGTGGTGTCGTTCGAGGATGTGCTTGAGGTAGTCCTGGTTCAGCCTCGCCTCTTGACCGCCGACCTGGAACGCCTTGCTCGTCCAGCCCGACAACACACCCAACGACCGCCCGGGGTACAAACCCAGCTTGTCGACGACCACTCCGGCCGCGCGAAGCTTCAGCATCCGCTGCAGCAGCCTGCTGAACGGCTTCCCGATGCCCGCTTCCTGCGTGATCATCAGGTGGCCGCCGAGGGCCTTCAGCTGGCTCCGCAGCGCAGCGCTGCACGAGCCGCCCTTCTCGCAGTACTCCCGCAGCAGCAGGTCCGAGAACTCGGCGCCGAGGGGTTTCGCGCTCTCGTACTCGTCCGCGTGCTCGGTGATCCACGCGTCGAAGTTGCGCCCGATCGCTTCGCACGCCGACAGCCCGTAGTCCGCGAACGGCAACACGAGCCCGTTGACCAGGCAGGTGCCGTCGGTGAACAGCACCGTCACACCGTTCTCGAACTCGGCGACCCGGAAGCGCTGCGGGGGTCCGTTCAACTGCTCGTTGTTGTGCGTCCGCAGGAACACCTCGACCGCTTCGGCCGCGGCGTCCGCCGCCTCCGACGCGCTCTTGCCCGCGTCAGCGGCTGCCTTCCGGGCGTCTTCGGCCTCGCTCGCGGCCCACTGGGCCATCGAGCGGGCGACCGCGGCCGAGTGCGCCGCCTTCGCCGCGGAGTCCGCGGCCCGGGCCGCGGCCTGCTGCGCCGTCGCGGCCGCCTGCCGTGCCTGCTTCGCCGACAGCGCCGCCTGTTCCGCCGACGCCTGCGCCGCGGCGGCGGACGCCTTGGCCTGGTTCGCGTAGTTCCCGGCCTCGGTGGCCGACTGGCGCGCCTGCGCCGCATAGCCCGCGGCCTCGTCGGCCGCGTGGCGCGCGGTTGCCGCGGCCGCGGCCGCCCACGAAGCGGACTCCTGGGCCGACGCCGCGGACGCCGCCGCTTCGGAGACGTAGCGCTGGACGACCGCGACGTGCGCGGCGGTGTCCTGGTCCCGGCGCTGCGCCTGGGCCTTGCCGACCTCCAAGAACGCACGCAGCTCGTCGTCCGGGCCGGCGAGGGTGATCTGCGCCGCCGCCTTGACCTCGGGGCCGCCGGTCGCCAGCGCCTGCGCGACGGCGATGCGGTCGTCCTTCTGCGCGGCGGAGAACTGGCCGGTGCGCAGGAACGCCCGCCGGTCGTCGGCCGAGCCGTCGAGCGCGGCCTGCGCGGCTTCCTTGGTGGCCGGGCCGCCGGAAGCCAGCAGCTGCGCGATCGCCGTCCGCTCGTCGTGCTCCTTGCCCGGGTACGGCTGGGTCTTCAGGAACTCGTTGACCTGGCCGTCGGTCCCGCTCAACGCGGCGAGCGCGGCCTGGGCCAGCGCGGTGTTCTCGCTCTGGGCGAGGTGGCCGACCCGCGCGCGGTCGTCCTGGAACGCGGCGGCGGTCAGGCCGCCGGCGACGTACGCGACGACGTCGTCGTCGGAGCCGCCGAGCACCGCTTCGGCACGGGCCCGGCTGATCGGCCCGGCTGCCGACAGCTGCTTGACGGCGATCTTGCGGCCGTCGGTGACCACGGTCGCCCGGGGTGCGCCGGGCGCCGCGGCTTCGGCCAGCAAGCGCTTCGCTTCGGCGTCCATCCGATCGGATTCCGGGGTGTCCCACGGCACTTCGGCCGGGATCACCGCGGTTTCGGTGCGCAGGGCCTGGGCGAGCTCGACGGCTTCGTCGGTTTCCGTCGCCAGGCGCTCGGCCTCCGCGTGGCGGGCCACCTCCTGGGTCCGGCTCGCTTGCGCGGCCGCCGCTGTCGCCGCGTCGGCGGCTTCCTTGGCGGCCCGGGCGTGCGCTTCCGACTCGGTCGCCGCCTTGTCGGCTTCACCGGCGTGCGCCGCCGCTTCGTCCGCGGCCGCCGCGGCCGCGTCGGCGTGCTGGGCCGCGCTGAGGGCGGCCGTACGCGCTTCCTGGGCGGCCGATGCGGCCTCGGCGGCCAGCGCACCGGCCGCGTTCGCGGCCCGGGTGGCCCGCGCCGCCGCCCGCTTGGCGTCGGCCGCGGCCCTCTTGGCCCGCTCGGCCTGCGCTCCCGCCGCGGCGGACTGGCCGGCGGCCGCGTCCGCCGCGTCGCCCGCCTTCTGCGCGTTCGAGGCGGCCGAGGACGCCGCCTGCACCGCCGCGCCCGCGGCCCTGGCCGCGTCGCCGACCGCCACCGCGGCGTCCGCCGCGAGCCGGGCGCTGGCCGCGGCCTGCCGAGCTCCGATGGCGGCCTTGCGGGCGTCGTCGGCCTTGCCGGCGTCGGTCCTCGCGTCGGCCGCCGCGCGCTGCGCCGCACCCGCGGCCCGGCCGGCGAGCACCGCGGCCACGGCCGCGCGCTGGGCCGCGGTGGCCGCGACCTTGGCCGCCTGCGTCGCCTCGTTGGCCGCGCCGATGGCCTCCCGCGCCGCCGCGGCGGCCCGCGTCGCGGCGTCGGCCGCCCGGCCGGCCGCGTTCGCCGCCTTGACCGAGTCGTCCTTCGCCGCGGCCGTTTCCGCCGCCGCCGTCTCGGCGGCCTGGCGAGCCAGGTCGGCGGCTTGGACCGCCCGCTCCGACGCCTGCTTCGCGAGCGTCGTTTCGGTCGCCGCGCGTTCGCTTTCTTCCTTCGCCGCCGCCGCGAGGCTGGCCACGGTCGCGACTTCGTCGTCCCGCTCGCGAGCCGCGTACTGGCCGCTCTCCAGGAACTCCTGCAGTTCCTGCCGCGTGCCGGACAACGCGATCTGCGCGGCGCGCTTCACCTCCGGCCCGCCGACCGCGAGGATCTGCGCCGCCAGCACCCGCTCGTCGTGCGCCAGCGCCGCGTCGTGCCCCGACAGCACGAAGCGCGAGAGGTCCGCGACGGTGCCGTTCAACGCCGCCTGGGCCGCTTCCTTCACGCCGGGGCCGCCGACGGCCATCAGCTGCGCGACCCGGACCCGCGTGTCCTGTTCCCACGGAGCGCGGATGCCGGTGGTGAGGAAGGCCTTGATCTCCTCCGGGGTGCCGGACAGGGCGGCCTGCGCGGCCGTCTTCAGCGCCGGTCCCGCGGTGGCCAGCAGCTGCGCCACCTGAACCCGGTCGTCCTGCGCGGTGGTGCTCGCGAGGCCGGTGGTCAAGAACTGCCGGACGGCTTCGTCGGTCCCGCTCAGCGCGGCCACGGCCGCTTCCTTGACGCCGGGACCACCGGTGCGCCACGCGTCGACGGTCCGGGCCCGGTCGGTCAGGACCGGCGTGGGGTCGTCGGGGTCGGTGACGTCCGCGAGCGCGGGTGGCGCGAGGAGCCCGGCCAGCAACGAAAAGAGGAACGCGACGATCGCCGCGTTCCTCAAGAGCCCGATTCCCCGTCTCGACGACGATCTCGGCTTCATCGCGGTCAACCCCCCAGTCGGCGAACGTCGTTCGCCCGGGGAATCGCCGCCACCGAAGTGGACCGCGCAGCCGCTGCGGCATCCCTCCCCGGACGCCGGATCGGACTTTAAGGGCGGCCCACCCGCGGGTCAATGATTCTTTACCCGCGGCACCGGGCTACCGGTGATCTTCCGTCGAACGGCCTAGAGCGCCCGGCGACCGGAAAGCGCCCGCCCGAGCGTCAGCTCGTCGGCGAACTCGAGGTCGCCGCCCATCGGGAGGCCCGAGGCCAGCCGCGTCACCGTCAGGCCCGGGAAGTCGCGCAGCATCCGGACGAGGTACGTCGCGGTCGCCTCGCCCTCGGTGTTGGGGTCGGTCGCGATGATGATCTCGGTGATGTCGTGCTCACCGATCCGCTTGAGCAGCTCGCGCATCCGCAGCTGCTCCGGGCCGATGCCCGACAACGGGTCGAGCGCGCCGCCCAGGACGTGGTAGCGGCCCTTGAACTCGCGCGTGCGCTCGACCGCCAGGACGTCCTTGGGCTCCTCGACCACGCAGATGACCGTGAGGTCGCGGCGCTCGTCGCGGCAGATGCGGCAGGTCGGGTGCTCGGAGACGTTGCCGCAGATCTCGCAGAACTGCACGCCCTCCTTGACCTTGCCGAGCACGTCCTGCAGCCGCGCGATGTCGGCCGGGTCGGTGCCCAGCAGGTGGAACGCGATCCGCTGGGCGCTCTTCGGCCCGACCCCGGGCAGCCGCCCGAGCTCGTCGATCAGGTCCTGGACGACACCTTCGTACAAGTTCGTCAGCCGCCGAAGCCGAGGCTGCCGAGGTCCGGCATGCCGCCACCGCCGCCGAGCCCGCCGGCCAGCGGGCCGAGCTTCTGCTCGGTGAGCTTCTGCGCGCTCGCCGACGCGTCGCGCACCGCCGCGACGATCAGGTCGGACAGCGTCTCGACGTCGTCCGGGTCGACCACCTTCGGGTCGATCTGCAGGCTCTTCAGCTGGCTGTCACCGGAGACGGTCGCGGTGACCAGCCCGCCGCCGGCGGTACCGGTGACCTCGGTGTTGGCGAGCTCCTCCTGGGCCTCGACGAGCTTCTGCTGCATCTGCTGGGCCTGCTGCATCAGCTGGGAAATGTCGAAGCCGCCGCCGGGTTGCACCATGATCGCACTCGGTCCTCTCTGCACGCCTGTGTCCCCACCAGGGTAGTCGCGCCACGCGGGGTGCCGGGCTGTGGCACCGTGGTCGCCGTGCGACGCGCGATTGTCCCCCTGTTGCTGGCCGGTGCCCTGCTGCTCACGGGCTGCTCCGACGACACCCCGGCGGCCCCGGCGCCCGCTCCCGTCACCACGCGGACGGTCACCCCGGCCCCGACGACAGTGACCCCTTCGCCGACGCCGTCTTCGTCTTCGGTGTCTTCGGTGGCCCCCGCGCCGGGCAAGGTCGTCGTGCTCGACCCCGGACACAACGGCGGCAACGCGTCCCACCCGGCGGAGATCAACCGCCTCGTCCCGGCCGGGCGTGGCCAGACCAAGCCGTGCAACACCACCGGCACCGCGACCAACGCGGGCTACCCGGAGCACGCGTTCACGTTCGACGTCGCCCGGCGGGTCGGGGATGTGCTGGCCGGCAAGGGAATCCGGGTCGTCTACACGCGGCAGGACGACACGGGCGTCGGCCCCTGCGTCGACCGCCGCGCCGCGATCGGCAACGAGGCGAACGCGGACGCCGTCGTGTCGATCCACGCCGACGGCTCGACCGCGGCCGGCGCGAACGGCTTCCACGTCGCGTATTCGTCCCCGCCGTTGAACGCGGCCCAGGGCGCGCCGTCCCTGCGGCTGGCGCAGGTGCTGCGCGACACGATGCGCACGGGCGGCTTCAGCACGTCCAACTACATCGGCGGCAACGGCCTCTCGGCCCGCTCGGACCTGGGCGGCTTGAACCTGTCGACCCGCCCGGCGGCCCTGGTGGAGTGCGGCAACATGCGCAACGCGGCCGAAGCGGCCCGGATGACGAGCGCGGAGGGCAGACAGGGGTTCGCCGCCTCGATCGCCGCGGCGATCGAGGCCTACCTGGCTTCCTGAGCACCACGGCCCGTGGGTGGCGGCTGTGGTGTCGCGAATGACTCATTGGGGACCACTGAGGTCGCGAATGAGTCATTCGCGACCTTTGGCGGAACGCTTCGGTCAGTCCAGGGGGCGGGCGCCGAGGTGGTCGGAGATGAGCTTGCGGGCCACCTCGTCCGGGTCCTGGTCCGGCGGGGGTGGGGGCGGCGGCGGGGCCGGGCTGGCGTCCTCGTTGTAGAGGTCCTCGTCGTCCTCGTCGGAGGGTTCCGGGGGCAGCGGGATGTCCGGTTCGCTCGTCGTGACCTTGGGCCGCGCGGGCGAGGGCGGGGTCGCCGGGCGGGCCGGGGCTTCGGCGGGCGGGGCGGCCGCGGTGGACTGGCGCGTGAACGAGCGCTCCGGTGCGGGTGCCGCCTGCTGGGCGCGGGCCGCGGGGGCGGCCGGGGCGTTGCCGTGGACGCAGCGGACCTGCCAGTCGCCGCCGAGGACGTCGGACAGGGCGCCGGCGATCTTGCGGGCGTTGTCCTGGTCGGAGAGGCGGCGGGACAGGGGCTCGGACTTGTGCGTGAGCGTGACGGCGTGGCCCTCGACGCTCGCCACCGTCGCCTGGGTCAGCATCGCTTCGAGGCTGCGCCCGCCGGTGAACTTGCGCAGGGCGGTCATGAGCTGCGGCCAGATGTTCCGGATCGCGGCGGCGTCCATCGCGCCGTCCGCCGCGGGTGCGGCCGGCGCGGGTGCGGCTTGCGCAGCGGGTGCGGCTTCCGGGGCGGGCGTGCCGCCACCGGGCGTGCGCGGGGTGCCCCAACCACCATCGGCGGACTGGGCGGCGGGAGCACCGGCCGCCGGAGCGGGCGTGCCACCGCCAGGCGTGCGCGGGGCGCCCCAACCGCCATCGGCGGAGGGCGCGGGCGCAGCCGGGGCGGACGAGCCGCTCTCCGCGGACTGGGCCCCGGCCGCCGCAGCCGAAGCCCCGGCCCCCGCCGAAGCCGCAGCAGCCGGGCGCGCGGGAGCGGGCTCGACCGGCTCCGCCACCGGCGCCGGCCCGGCCGAAGCCGCGCGCTGCGAGGGACGCGAGAACTTCCCCTCCGCCGCCCGCACCGGCGGCTCGACGCCACCCTCGGCCGGGGCCGCCGGTGCCGTCGCGCGGCGCTCCAGCCGCTCGATGCGGGCCAGCAGCGCCTTCTCCGCGTCCGTCACCGACGGCAGCAGCATCCGGGCGGCCAGCAGTTCCAGCACGAGCCGCGGGGAAGTCGCGCCGCGCATCTCCAGGAGTCCATTGTGGACGATGTCAGCGTAGCGCGACAGCGTCGCCAGGCCGATCCGCTCGGCCTGCGCCACCATCCGCGTCAGTTCCTCCTCCGGCGCGGACACCAGCCCGCCCGCGGAATCCGGGACCGCGCGCAGCAGCACCAGGTCGCGCAGCCGGTCGAGCAGGTCCGTGGCGAACCGGCGCGGGTCGTGGCCGGCTTCGGCGAGCTTCTCGACCGTGCCGAACACCGTCGCGGCGTCCTCGGTCGACAGCGCGTCCACCATGTCGTCGATCAGCGCGACGTCGGTGACGCCCAGCAGCGCCACCGCCCGGCTGTACGACACGCCTTCCGGCCCGGCGCCGGCGAGCAGCTGGTCGAGCACCGACTGCGTGTCGCGCGCCGACCCGCCGCCCGCGCGGATGACCAGCGGGTACACCGACGGCTCGACCTCGACGCCCTCCGCGGCGATGTTGCGCTCCAGCAGCGCCCGCATCGAGCTCGGCGGGATCAGCCGGAACGGGTAGTGGTGCGTGCGCGAGCGGATGGTGGTGAGCACCTTGTCCGGCTCGGTGGTGGCGAAGATGAAGATGACGTGTTCCGGCGGCTCTTCCACGATCTTCAGCAGGGCGTTGAAGCCCTGCGTGGTGACCATGTGCGCCTCGTCGATGATGAACACGCGGTAGCGCGACTCGGCCGGCGCGTAGAACGCCTTGTCCCGCAGCTCGCGGGCGTCGTCGACACCACCGTGGCTCGCCGCGTCCAGCTCCGTGACGTCGACGCTGCCCGACCCCTCGGGCGCGAGCGCCTTGCAGGAGTTGCACTCGCCGCACGGGTCCGGCGTCGGGCCCTTGGCGCAGTTCAGCGAGCGCGCCATGATGCGCGCGCTCGACGTCTTGCCGCAGCCGCGCGGGCCGGAGAAGAGGTAGGCGTGGTTGATCCGCCCGGCGGACAGCGCCGTGCGGAGGGGATCGGTCACATGCTCCTGACCGACGACCTCGGCGAAGGTCGCCGGACGGTACTTGCGGTACAGCGCGAGAGCCACGCCGCGAGACTACCGGGCACCACCGACAACCTTCGCCGTGCGGTCAGGGCAGCTGCGCCAGGAGCGCGTTCACCTTGGCCACGTGCTCGGCGGTGAAGGCGTCGCGCGCCCGCGCCTTCGCCAGCTCGCCGTCCAGGTACGGCTGCAGGAACGAGTCCGGGCCGTCGAGGACGCCCTGGGCGACCGCGTTGACCTCGGGTCCGTCCGACAGCGTCTGCGTCACCAGGACGCGCAGGTCGATCAGGTGCGCGGCGTACCGACCGTGGGCGAGGAACTCGCGGACGTCGGCGACGGTGCCGTCCAGCGCGTGCTGGGCCGCCGACTTCGTCGCGGTACCGCCCGCCGCCATGATCTGGTCGACCTCGACGCGGTCGTCGGTGTCGCGGCCCGGGTAGTCCCCGGTGCGCAGCAGCGCGGCCACGGCGGAGTACGGCCCGGCGAGCGCGTCACGGGCGGCCTGCCGCAGCCCGGGGCGGGCCTTCGGGTCGGCCGCGATCGCCGCGACGGCGGCGCGGTCGTCGGTCTCCTGCGCGGCCGCGAGCCCGCCGCGCACGAACGTGACGACGTCGTCGTCGGAACCGCTCAACGCGACGCGGGCCGCGTTCTTGACGGCGGCGCTGCCGTGACGCAGCAGGTAGGCCGACGCGCGGCGGCCGTTCGGCACGGTCAGCGCCGGGTCCGCCGCGTCGGTGAGCAGCTTGTCGTTGTCGGCCTTGGCCTGCGCCGCGCGGGCGGCGGCGTCACGGGCCTGCTGCTCCGCGGCGGCCGCCGCGGCCGCCGCGACCTGCGCGTCTTGCTGGGCCTCGGCCTGCTGGCCGGCGAGCCGGTCGGTGTTCGCCCGGCGCGCGTCCGAGGCGATGGTCGTGGCGCGGCTCTTGGCCAGCTGGACGCCGATGGCGCTGTGGTTGGCCGCGGCGGCCTTGCCGTAGTCGACCTGCGCCTGGACCGCGGCGAGCTCGGTGTCCCCGTTCGCGGCGACCTGACGCCACAGCGAGAGGAAGTACCGGACGTCGTCCGGGGTGCCGTCGAGCGCGGTCTGCGCGGCGGCCTTGACCTCGGGACCACCGGCCGCGAGGGCCTGGTTCGCCGTGATCCGCTCGTCGGTGTCGCGCGCCTGCCGCAGGCCGGTCTCGAGGAAGGCGCGGACATCGGCGGCCGTGCCGTCGAGGGCCTTCTGGGCCCGGGCGTTGACGGTCGGGCCGCCGGTGCTCATGGCCTGGCCGACCGCGATCCGGTCGTCCGCGATCCGCGCCTGGGGCAGCCCGGTGGCGAGGAAGGCCCGGATGTCCTCGACGGTGCCGTCCAGTGCCTGCTGCGCGGCGCGCTTGGTGACCGGGCCGCCGCTCGCCACGGCCTGGTTGACCAGGACGCGGTCGTCGTCGTTCTTCGCCTGGTACTGGCCGGTGGTCAGGAAGCTCCGCAGGTCGGCGGGTGAGCCGAGGAGTGCCGCTTCGGCGGCGCGGCTCACGCCGGGTCCGCCGGTCTCCAGCAGCGAAACGGCCTGGGCCCGGTCGGGCAGGACGTCCGCGGCCGCCGGCGTCGCCACGGCGACGGCGGCGAGTGCCACAGCCGCGATCAATGCGTTCGCACGCAAGAAGAACCCCCTCGATCGATGATCGTTCCGCTCCCTTATCGCGGAGCCGGTCGGAATGTTTCCGATAACCTCGGACTCCGTGAGTCGTTCGCGGAAGACCGGGCCGGTGCCCGGGCGGTACCCGGTGCGGTTCGGGACGGCGGAGCTGCTCCGGGACGCCGACCGCGGCAACGCGTGGCTGCTGTCGGTGGACGGGGTCGCGCAGTCGTACGTCGACCTCGACGCCCCGGCCTCCCTGGAGTTCGACTACGTCCGGCGGTTCGGCGACGTGGTGGACCTGCTGCCGCCGGGTCCCGTCGACGCGCTGCACATCGGCGGCGCGGCGTGCACCCTCCCGAGGTACGTCGCGGCGACGCGGCCGGGCTCGCGGCAGCTGGTGTTCGACGCCGACGGCGAGCTGGTCGACCTGGTCCGCGCCCAGCTGGGCCTGCGGATCCCGGGCCTGCGGGTCCGGATCACCGACGGCCGCACGGGCCTGGCGACCCGCCGCGAGGACACGGCGGACCTGGTGGTGGTCGACGCGTTCGAGCGCGCGACGCTGGCGGGCGGCCTGGCCACGCTGGAGGCGACGCGCGCGATCGCGGGCGTCCTGCGCACCCCGGGCACCTACCTGGCGAACATCACGGACGGCTCGGGCCTGCCGTTCGCCCGCCGCTTCCTGGCGACGTTGCGGGAGGTCTTCCCGGAGGTCCTGGTGCTGGCGGACCCGGCGGTCCTGAAGGGCCGCCGCTTCGGCAACCTGGTGTTCGCAGCCTCAGCGACCCCACTCCCCACGACGGAACTCGAGCGCCGAACGGCCTCAGCGGCATTCCCGGCAAGGTGCGTACACGGCCCCGGGCTGCACAAACTGACAGGCCGGGCAGCGGTGATCACGGACGCGGACACCCCACCACCCCCCAAACCCCCGGAAGACGTCCTGGGCCTGTTCTGAAACTCGCACGCTCTCACTCGCGCGGGGCCCTCCCAACCGGCACGTGCGGCACCGTGGGGGTTCCGGGGGCTCGGCCCCCGGGCAAAAGGACGAAGTGCAGGCCCGGCGAAGGGGCGAAGCCCCGAGAGCCGGAGCCGAAAAGAAGGGGACCCCGCGCACCCGCCAGAGCCTGCTTATCCTTGCTGCCTTCCGGCCCTGGGGAGGTTCACAGGGTGGACGCCGCGCGGGGTCCGTGGATCAGTCTAGCGGAGGCCTCTCAAGCCCCGGCGCCGGCCTGCGCTCGGGCCTTCTTGAACGTGTTGTGCAGCACCGCCAGCAGCGCGTCCCGCACCGAGAGCTTCTGCCGCGCGTCGAACGTGATCAGCGGGACGTCCTCGCTGACCGCCAGCGCCCACCGGATGTCCTCGAGGTTGTGGCCCAGTGCCCCGTCGAACATGTTCACCGCCACCACGAACGGCAGGCCCGCGTTCTCGAAGTAGTCGACCGCCGGGTAGCAGTCGTCCATGCGGCGGGTGTCCACGATCACCAGCGCGCCCAGTGCGCCGTGGACCAGGTCCTGCCACATGAAGCCGAAGCGGTCCTGGCCGGGGGTGCCGAACAGGTACAGCTTGACCTCGTCGTCGATCGTGATGCAGCCGAAGTCCAGCGCGACCGTCGTGGTGGTCTTGGCCGGGACGTGGCCGGTGCGGTCCACCGAAGCCGCCACCGACGTGATCGCGGCTTCGGTCGTCAGCGGCTTGATTTCCGAGATCGCGCCGACCGCCGTCGTCTTGCCGACGCCGAAGCCGCCCGCGATGACGATCTTGACCGGGGCCGGCGGGCGGGCCGCCGGTTCAGTGAATGGCTTCGAGTCCACGAATGACCCTTTCGATCATGCCCAGGTCGTGCTTGTTGTGGTTCCCCGGCCGCCGGACGACGACGTAGCCCAGCTCGGCGAGGTCGGCCACCAGCACGCGGGCGACGCCGATGTGGAGCCCGAGCATGGCGGCCACCTCGGCGACCGACATGGTGCTCCGGCAGAGGGAAACGATTTCCTGCCGCTCGAAGGTGAGCTTCGGGTGCGATGCCGCACCGAGGCGGGACGTCATGACCTGCGCCTCGATCTCGAGGGTCTGGTCCACCGGCTGGGCCCGCCCCGAGGTCATCAGGTACGGCCGCAGCAGGGAGATGTCCGGCTCCTCGGTCATCACGCACCCACGGTGTTCTTGAGCTCCTCGATCAGGCCCGGCGTGAGGACTTCGGTGGCGCGGTTGGCGAACATCGCCATCTCGTAGGCGATCGTGCCGAGGCTGGCCTGCTTGTTGGCGAGGACGCCGAGCGAGCAGCCGATGCTGATGGTGCAGACCAGCAGGTACCCGTGCTCCAGCTCGATGATCACCTTGTCCGGCGAGCCGAGCGGGTGGCTTTCGGAGACGCCGTGCGCCAGGCCGAGCATGGCGGAAGAGATCGCGGCGAGGCGGTCGGCGTTGGAGCGCTCGAGCTCCGAAGACACCGCGATCAGCAAGCCGTCGGCCGAGACCGCGATGGCGGCGATCGCGCCCGCGGTGTGCTGCGCGAAGCGGCTCACCAGCCAGTTGAAGTTCTGGGCTTCGACACTGACTCCAGGTGCGGGGATGCTCATTTCCTGCTCTCTTCTCCTCGTTCCATCACACGACCGGCGACCACGCCTTGGGGCGGGCTGTCTGCCGTTACCACGTCCGCCTTGGCGAGGCCGGCGGCGAACGCGTCGAACGCCGCTCGCTCGGCCGCCGGGTCCCGCTTGCTGCGGTTGACGACGGCTCGGGCGATCGGCCGCCCCGCGGGCTGCTGGCGCAGGCCGGGGGCGAGCTGGGCACCGGGGACGCGGCGGACCAGGCCGTCCCGGGACGGCGGGGTCGCGGCGGGCGGCGCCACGGCGCGGGGCGCTCCGCCGGGCATCGCCGAGTCACCGGGGACGCGCACCGGCAGCGACGCGCCATCGCCCGGCGACGACACCGACGCGGCCGGGGCCGGCGCCGCACTTTCACGTGAAAGTGCGGCTCCCAGGTCGGCACTTTCACGTGAAAGTGCGGTCGGCGGCGAGGCGGGCGGTGCGGTCTCCATCGCGCTGACCTCGGCGGCCTTGGCGAACGCGCTCTGGAAGCCGTCCATGGCGAGCTTGGTCGCGTCGGGGTCGTGCCGCGGCTTGCCCTCGGCCGACGGCGCCGTCGTGCCCGGCTCGGGCAGCTGGGCACCGCGGACGCGGCGGCGGAGGCCACCCCGGGTCTCGGGTTCGGGGTCGGCCGCGGGCGGCTCGGCGGGTTCGGCGTCCGGCCACACCGGTTCGAGCTGGTTGAACCAGCGGAAGCCGTTGCCGTTGCCGAGCAGGGCCGGGATCGCCGGCGCCGGCAGTTCGGCCGGGCGCGCCACCGGCCGCAGCTCGTCCAAAGTGGACAAGGACGTCGCCGCGGCGGCCACCGCGGCGGCTTCGGCGGGACGCGGTTTCGGTGCGGGTGACACCTGCGCCGGGATCGCCGGCACCGGCTCGGTCTTCGGGAGCAGCCCGGTGCGGTGGCTGAACAGCGACGGCGGGATCGTCAGCCGCGCGGTCACGCCGCCGGTGGTCGGCGTCGCGAGCAGTTCGACGCCCAGTTCGTGGCGCCGCGCCAGGCGGCCGACCACGAACAGGCCGAGCACGCTGGTCGGCGCGAGCTCGAGGCGCTCGCGCTCGACGAGCCGCTTGTTCTCCTCGGCCAGCTTCTCCGCGGTCATGCCGATGCCGTGGTCGACGACGTTCACCAGGCACGAGCCGTCGGCGAGGAGCATCGTGTCCACCTCGACCATCGACCCCGGCGGCGAGAACGACGTCGCGTTCTCCAGCAGCTCGGCGAACACCAGCACCAGGTCGGCGCCGAGGGCCGAGGACAGCAGGATTTCGGCGACGACGCCGAGCTTCACCCGCTGGTAGTCCTCGATTTCGGCGAGCGCGGAGCGCAGCGCCGTCGACAGCCCGATCGGGCCGGCGATGCGGGTTTCGTCGCGGGTGCCGGAGACGACGAGCAGGTTGTCCGCGTTCCGGCGGAGGCGGGTGGAGAGGTGGTCGAGCCGGTAGAGGCTGGCCAGCAGCCGGGTGTCCTGCTCGTTGCGCTCGACCTCGTCGATCAGCGCCAGCTGGCGGCCGACGAGGTTCTGCGTGCGCTTGGCGACGTTCGCGAACATCAGGCTGGTGTTGCGCCGGGTGAGCGCCTGCCGCTCGACCAGCTCGGCCGCGGTGGTCTGGACCCGGTTGAACGCGGCGGCCAGCTTGCCGAGCTCGTCGTCGGAGACGACGTCGATGGTGGCCAGCCGCGGGACCTGTTCCTCGGCCTCTTCGGTGTCGGTCACGCGGACGAGCTCGGTGCCGGCCAGGTCGGCGACCGACGTCGCCGCCGTGGTCAGCCGCCGCAGCGGCTGCGCGATCGAGCGGGCGACCGCGACGGCGAGGAAGGCGACCAGCAGGAACAGCGCGGCCGCGCCGATGCCGACCGTCCAGGCCAGCCGGGTGCCGGCGTCGGCGCGGCCGGTCGCCGCGTCGGCGATTTCGCCGGTGACCTTCTCCTGCACGAGTTTCCGCTGCCCCGCCTGGGCTTCCGACGCGCTCAGGACGTCGGCGACGTACTGGATCGTCCCGGCCGAGTCGCGGGGGTTGTCGATCTGGGCGGCGAGGTCGTTGATCCGGCGGCCCGCTTCGCTCTGCTCGACGTTGACGACCAGCGCGGACTGCGAACGGTCGGTCTCGTCGTCGGCCTGCTGGACGAACCGGTCGGTGAAGATCGGCGCCTGCTGGGTCGCGTCGTCCAAGATGGACCGGCCGGCCTCGGGCGACACCGCGGTCACGATCAACGCCATGCCGCGCAACGAGTTCTCCTCGTTGGCGCGCAGCAGCGCCTCCAGCGCGGTCAGCTCCCGCGTGCCCTCGGCGTCGCTGGTCAGCTGCGGGACGAGCCGCAGCGAGTCGATCACCGCGCCGATCACCGCGTGGTAGGTGCGGGCGACGCTGTCGAGCGCGACGCCGCGGCGCTCCGCGTTCTGCCGGAGCTCGTTCAGCGAGCCGACCCGGGTCAGCGCGGCGGCCAGCTCGTCCGGCGCGTCGGAACCCAGCGACGACCGCACGTTCTCGACCGCCGCGTTCACCGCCTTCTGCTGCTGCAGCATCCGGTCGGCGGACATCGACGGCGTGGCGACGTAGGCGCCGGTCAGCAGCCGCTCGCGCTGCAGCTGCCAGACCAGGCCGCCGAGCTGCTGGGTGTGCCGCGCGACCGTCGCCGACTGCGCCGCGGCCACGGCGCTGGTCGCCTGCGTCAGCACGAACGGCACCGATACCAGCACCACCGCGACCAGCGGTGGCAGGAGCAGCAGGTTCAGCTTGCCGCGAATGCCGAGCCGGGCGAGGAAACCCCCGCCGCCCGCACGTTTCGCGGTCGCCCCGCCGTGCTTCATCCCGCCACCTTCCCGTCTTCCGTTCTCACTCGACCGCGGCGACCCGGCTCACGTGGCCGCGGTGCTGCTCCCGGACCAGGTCCTCGATCCGGGCGCGCAGCGCGAGGAACCGCGGTTCGCGCTTCACCGCCAGGTCGCGCTCGGCGGGCAGCTCCACCTCGACGTCGGCGGCGATCCGCCCCGGGTCGGAGGCGAGCACGACCACCCGGCCGCCGAGGAACACCGCTTCCTCGACGTCGTGGGTGACCATCAGCACCGTCGTGCCCGTGTCGGCCCACACCTGGCGGATCAGCACCTGCATGTCCTCTTTGGTCTGGACGTCCAAGGCGCCGAAGGGTTCGTCCAGCAGCAGCACATCCGGCTCGCACGCGAGGGCGCGCGCGATCGCGACGCGCTGCTTCTGGCCGCCGGAAAGCTGTTTCGGCAGCGACTTGCGCACGGTGTCCAGGCCGGTTTCGGCGAGGTACCAGTCGACGCGCTCGGCGCGCTCGGCCGCGTCGAGCGCCAGCAGCTCCAGTCCGAACGCGACGTTCTTCTCGACGTTGCGCCACGGGTAGAGCGCACCGGACTGGAAGACGAGCCCGCGGTCCGGCCCGGGGCCGGTCACCGGGACGCCGTCGAGCACGATCTCGCCGCCGGTCGGCCGGTCGAGCCCGGCCACCAGCGACAGCAGCGTCGACTTGCCGGAGCCGCTCGCGCCGACGACGCAGACGAACTCGCCGCGCAGCACTTCGAGGTCCACGCCGTCGAGCGCGCGGGTCACCCGGCCGCGGACGGTGTAGTCCTTGGCGACGTTCCGCAGTTCCAGCGTCATGCCGCCCACTTCCCCACCCGCGTGCGCAGCAGGCGCAGCAGGACGTCGATGACGAGCCCGGCGATCCCGATGACCACGAGCACGGCGAAGATCTTGTCCGTCTGCAGGAACCGCTGCGCGCGGACGATCCGGTAGCCGAGGCCCGCCGAGGAGTTGATCAGCTCGGCGACGACGACGAAGTTCCACGCCGCGGCGGCGTTGACCCGGATCGCGTCGATCATGCCCGGCAGCGAGTGCGGCACGACGACCTTGCGCAGCACCTCGCCCCGGCGCGCGCCGAGCGTGTAGGAGACGTCGAGGAGCGAGCGCGGCACGCCGCGGACGACGTCGGCGGTCATCAGGGTGTTGAAGAAGACCGTGCCGATGAAGAGGATGGCGATCTTCGACGGCTCGCCGAGGCCGAGCCAGATGATCAGCAGCGGGATGAACGCGCTCGCCGGCAGGTAGCGCAGCAGCCCGATCAGCGGCTCGAAGAACGCCTGCCCGGCGGCGAAGGTGCCCATCAGGATGCCGAGCGGCACCGAGACCAGCACGGCCAGGCCGAAGCCTTCGAGGACGCGCTGGGTGGTCGCCCAGAGGTCGCCGAAGAGCTCGCCGCTGCTCGCCATGTCGAGCCCGGCCTTGAGCACGGCGGCCGGGGACGGCAGGAACGTCGAGTCGACGGCGCCGCTGACGCTCAGCACGACCCAGGCGAGGAACGGGATCGCGAACGACAGCACCGCCAGCGTCCAGCGAGCGCCCGCGGAGATGGGCGTGCGCAGGGAAAACAGCGCCGAGGCGCGCTTCGGCGGGGTCCGGCGCGGCAGGGTGGTCCAGGCGGGACGGCCCCGCCTGGACTCCTGCGCTTCGGCGAGCCGCTGCTCGGCTTCCAGTGCCTCGGCGGCCCGTTCGTCGGCGGTACTCGCCGAGGTGGTGCGCTGGGACGGACCGGTCACTGCGGTGCGGCCTTCACGAACTGGTCGTCGAACAACCCGTCGAGCGACGGCCGCTGCTGGGCGAGCCCGGTGTTCACGATGAAGTCGATGATCTTGTTCGCCTGGAAGTCGAGGTGCTGCGCGGTGACGCCGGGGGTGAACGCGTCGAGGTTCTGCTGGCGCGTGAAGATCGTGGTGCCGGCGTCGTAAGTCTTGTAGTCGGCGTCGGAGACGCCGCCGCGCTTGGCCATGATCCCGACGGCCGCGTCCTTGTTGTTCTTGATCCAGGTCAGCGTCTCGAACCAGGTGTTGACCAGCGCCTGGACGTCCTTCGGGTGGTCCTTGACCAGCTTCTGCGACGTGACGAGGTGGTCCGGGATGGCGCCGGGGAACTCCGCCGACGTCGAGATCGCGCGGCTGCCGGGGCGCTCCAGCGCCTTCGAGGTGAACGGCGCGAACGCACCCACCGCGTCGACCTGGCCGGCGACGAACGCGGCCGCGGCGGCGTCGGTCGGCAGGTTGACGAGCTGGATGTCCTTTTCGGACAGCTTCGCCGCCTGGAGCGCGAGCAGCAGCAGGTAGTGGTCCACCGTCCCCTGCTCGACCGCGACCTTCTTGCCCTTCAGGTCGGCGATCGCGTTGATCCCGTCCCGCGCGATGATCTTGTCGTTGCCGGTGGAGTTGTCGTTCACCAGCACGATCGACAGCTTGGCGCCGCCGGACGCCGAGGACAGCGTGTCGTTGAGGGTCTGGCTGTTCGCGTCGATCGCGCCGCTGGAGAGGGCGTTGATGCTGTCGGTGTAGTTGTCGAAGTACTTGAGGTCGACGTTCACGCCGTTCTTGGCGAACAGGCCCTGTTCCTGCGCCACCTGCCAAGGGAACCACCCCGGCCAGGCGCTGAACCCGAGCGTGATCTTGCCGCCGCTGCCCGAGGCGGAGCTGTCGCTGCACCCGGAGAGCGCGGTGACTCCCACGAGGGTGAGCAAGGTGAGGAGCACCGTCAGCGGACGGGGTCGAGGACGGGAAATCACAACGAACTCCAGAGTGCGGGGGAAGTGGAGTGGTGCCGTACCTAACGGGGGAATTGCGGTGCTCGGGGCTACAGGTCGTGACGACGAGCGGGTGGACAGGGCCGAGCTGCGCCACCGCGCACGGTCATCGCTGCTCTCTTCCAGCCGCACCTGATCGGGTCATAGCGAGAGAACGCGAGACAAGGATTACCCACCACGATGTGAACGCAGCACTGAGCGTGCCAGGTCAGCCACCCCTTGTCCCTCTCCCGGCGGACACCCTAGCGAGTGACACAAGATCACCACAACGCCCCAGCGGTGCATCCGAATGAGTGACCATCAACTGTGTCAACCAGCAACATCGGCCCTTCCGAAGATCAACTTCGAGCTGGTTTCTGTCGGCCGCCCGGTCAAGATCGGGTCGCGGACCGGCTCCGGTCGCGTGCAGTTGCACGGGCTGTAGTCCTCCGGCGTTACACCTCAGGACGTTGATCACCGAGCGCTACCTCGCGTCGTTGAACAATCGTTCGGCGTGTTTCGACCACCGGAACGGCAGTCGAACAGGCGTACGACCACGCCGATACCGCATCGATCTCGGATCCGCGAATGATTCTCCGGTCGTTAACACGATCGAAACACCGCGACACATTTCGATCAATTGATAGATTTTGTCAGGTCGTAAACCGTCGTGCCCCCGACGGTGATCGGCGCGAAGTTCTGCTCGACCCAGGATTGGATCTCGCCGGCGGTCCCGCGGCCGCCGCCGAAGCCGCCGCGCCCGCCGGCGACGTAGTAGTGGACGTCGCCGCTCGCGACGTACCGCTGGAACTGCTCGAGCGTCGGCGCCGGGTCGCTGCCGCTGAAGCCGCCGATCGCGAGCACCGGGCGTCCGCTCGCGAGGGCCAGCCCGGCCGACTCCATCGCGCCGCTCTGCGCCGCCGCCCACTTCGTCGTCGTGCCCTTGAGCAGGTCGATCACCGCGGTGTCGGTCCGGCCGCCGCCGAAACCGCCGCCACCGAAGCCGCGACCGCTCGCGGCGGCCGGGCCGGAGGACGGCGTCCCGCCCGAATGCGCGGTCGCCGCCGTGGCCAGCGTGAACGCCGTCGTCCCGAGCAGCGCGCCGCACAGGCCGAGCACGGCCACGACCGGGCCGAGCCGCCGGATCCGGTCGGCGCCGAAGAGCAGCGCGAGCACGGCGGCCGCGCTCAGCACGAGCAGCGCGTAGCGCACCCACGGCTGCCAGTCCGGCGTGCGGGCGAGGAGCACGAACCCCCAGACCGCGGTCACCGCGACCAGGACGGCGAGCACCGCGCGAGCCGTGAAGTTCGCCCGGCCGCGCCACAGCTCCCGCGCGGAAATCCCCAGCGTGGCGGCGATCCCCGGCGCCAGCGCGACCGTGTAGTACGGGTGGATGATCCCGCTCATGTAGCTGAACACCAGCGCGGTGACGACCAGCCAGCCACCCCACAGCAGCAGCGCCGCCCGCGTCCGGTCGGTGCGCGGCGCGCGGCGCGTGAACCACAGGCCGGCGACCAGCCCGATGACCGCGGCGGGCAGCAGCCACGACGCCTCGCCGCCGAACTCGCCGCTGAACAACCGCGTCAGCCCGGTCTCGCCGCCGAAGCCGCCACCGAAGCCGCGTCCACCGGCGGGGAGCTCCGCCCCGGACGGCGGGGTGATCGCTCCGCCACCGCCGCCACCCCGGCCTTCGCCGAAGATCCGGCCGAGCCCGTTGTAGCCGAAGGCCAGTTCCAGCACGGTATTGTCGGTGGAGCCGCTGATGTAGGGCCGGTCGGCGGCCGGCCACAGCGCGACGACCGCGATCCACCAGCCCGCGGAGACGAGCACCGCCCCCGCCGCGGCGAACAGCTGCCAGATCCGCCGCCCGAGCGACGTCGGCGCCGCGACGGCGTACGCGAGCACGAACGCGGGCAGCACGAGGAACGCCTGCAGCATCTTGTCGAGGAAGCCGAACCCGATCGCGACCCCGGCGAGCAGCAGCCAGGCCGTGCTCCCGCGTTCGAGCGCGCGCACGACGCAGTACGCGCCGGCGACGAGCAGCAGCACGAGGAAGGCGTCGGGGTTGTCGTAGCGGAACATGAGCGCGGCGACCGGCGTCAGCGCGAGCCCGGCCCCGGCCAGCAACCCGGCCCCCGGCCCGGAAAGCCGCCGCACAGCCAGGTACAGCAGCCCGACCGACGCCACACCGGCGAGCGCGTTCGGGACGAGCAGGCTCCAGCTGGAGAAGCCGAAGAGCCGCCCGGACAACCCCATGATCCACAGGGAGAAGGGCGGTTTGTCGACGGTGACGACGTTGCCCGGGTCTAGCGAACCGAAGAACAACGCCTTCCAGCTCCACGTGCCGGCCTGCGCGGCCATCGCGTAGAAGTCGTTGGCCCAGCCGGTTTTCGCCAGGTCCCACAGGTAGAGCAGCCCGGTTCCGAGCAGCAGCGCACCCACGGAAGGCTTGACCCACCGCGGTTCCCCGGCGGCCGGGGGAACGGGCTGGGCGTGCACCGGCGCCGGCAGCGTGGTCGTCATGAGCCTCACCGTGTCGGCGCCGCATGTGGTGAACTTGTGCCGAAGCTGTGCGCGCGCTGTGCATCCGGTCCGATCGGGTGAGGACGCGCTCGAACCGGACCTGCCCGAGCTGGTGCGCCGCGCGGTGCGAGCCGCCCACCGCGCGGGTTTCGACCGATCCTGCCTGCCCGCACAGGGCCGGCTCTTGCGGTTGCTGGCCGCCGGCGTCCACGGCGGCGCGATCGGCGAGACCGGCACCGGCTTCGGCGTGGGCCTCGCCTGGCTCGCCGCCGGCGCCGGGCCAGGTACGACGGTGGTCAGCGTGGAGCGGGACGCCGACCGGCTCGCGGCCGCGTCGGAGGTCTTCGCCGGCGTGCCGAACGTGACGGTCCGGCACGGCGACTGGACCGACCTGGCCGCGGTGGCCCCGTTCGACCTGCTGGTGCTGGACGGCGGCGGTCAGGGCAAGAGCGCCGAACCGCCGCTGGAACCGCGCCGCTGGTTGCGGCCGTGGGGCACCCTCGTCGTCGACGACTTCACTCCGATGACGTCGTGGCCGCCGACGTACGGCGGCGCGCCCGACACCGCGCGGCTGCACTGGCTGCGGCACCCGGACCTGCTCGCGACCGAACTGCGGCTGGCCCCGGTGCCGCCACGGTCGTGGCCCGGCTCACGCGGGCGCCGGCGCCACCGGGAACGTGATCTCGAACTCCGTGCGGCCCGGCCGGCTCTGCACCCCGACGCGGCCGCCGTGCGCGCCGACCACCGCGGCCACGATCGCCAGCCCGAGCCCCGTGCTCCCGGCGGCCCGTGACCGCGAATTGTCGCCGCGGGCGAAGCGCTCGAAGACGTCCGGGAGGATGTCCGGCGGGATGCCGGGGCCGTCGTCGGCCACGCGGAGGCGGACCGTTCCGTCCGAAGTGGACAAAGTGGTCGTCACGGTCGTGCCCGCCGGGGTGTGCGTGCGCGCGTTGGCCAGCACGTTGATCACCACCTGGTGCAGCTGACCGGCGTCGCCGCGGACGCCGATCGGCTCGCCCGGGACGTCCATCAGCCACTTGTGGTCCGGGCCCGCGACGTGCGCGTCCGCGACCGCGTCGGCCACCAGGCGGCACAGGTCCACCCACTCGTGCACCACCGGGCGGCCGGAGTCGAGGCGCGCGAGCAGGAGCAGGTCCTCGACCAGCGTCGTCATCCTGCGCGACTCCGACTCGACGCGGCTCATCGCGAACGCGACGTCCGGCGGCACCTGCTCGCCGCCGCGGCGGGTCAGCTCGGCGTAGCCGCGGATCGCCGCCAGCGGCGTGCGCAGCTCGTGGCTCGCGTCCGCGACGAACTGGCGGACCCGGTTCTCGCTCGCGTGCCGCGCGGTGAGCGCGTTCGCGACGTGCTGCAGCATCCGGTTCAGCGCCGACCCGACCTTGCCGACCTCGGTGTTCGGGTCGGTGTCGGGCTCCGGGACGCGTTCCGACAGCGCGACTTCGCCGCGGTCGAGCGGCAGTTCGGAGACGCGCGTCGCGGTCGCGGCCAGCCGGTCGAGCGGCTGCATCGTGCGCCGGATCGTCGCCGCGCCGACCGCACCCGCCACCAGGATCCCGGCGAGCGCGACGCCGCCGAGGATGAACCCGAGCCGCCACAGCGTTTCGTTGACGTCCTTGAGCGGCAGGCCGATCACGGTGCGCTCGCCGCCGGGCGACGCGGTCGACAGGACGCGGTATTCGCCGAGGCTGCCGCCGAGGTCGACGGTGTGCGACTTGCCGTCGGCCGGCAGCGCGAGCAGCGTCGTCACCTGGTCGCGGCTGATCGGCTTGAGCGGTGGCCGGCGCTTGCCCTGCCCGGTGCCGGTGGGCGCGGTGCCGGCGGTGAAGTCCAGGACGTTCGCCCGGACCACCCCGGCGGTCACGGTGACCGCGAGGGTGCCGTCGCCCTGCCCGAGCACCCGCAGCGGGTCGGGCGGCGGCGTGTCGCCGTACACCCAGGGCGGGGGCTCGCCGTTGTGCTTGCCGCGGTCGCTCGTCGCGGCCAGCCGCTTGTCCTGCTGGCCCACGAGGAACTCGCTCAGCGCGAACTCCGTGACCACGCCGACGACCAGGCACACCAGCGCGAGCAGCGCGGCGAGCTGGACGATCAGCCGCCGCCGCAACGACCACGGCCGCCGCGCCCGGAACCGCCGCCGCTCAGCCCGCTGGCTTGAGGACATACCCGGCGCCCCGCATGGTGTGGATCATCGGCTCGCGGTCGGCGTCGATCTTCTTGCGCAGGTAGGAGATGTAGAGCTCGACGATGTTGGCCTGCCCGCCGAAGTCGTAGCTCCAGACGCGGTCCAGGATCTGCGCCTTCGACAGCACCCGCTTCGGGTTGCGCATGAGGTAGCGCAGCAGCTCGAACTCGGTCGCGGTCAGCGGCACCAGGTCGCCGCCGCGGTGCACTTCGCGGCTGTCTTCGTCCAGGGTGAGGTCGCCGACCACCAGCTGCGACCCGCTCGCGCCGGTGACCCCGCCCGCGCGGCGCAGCAACGCGCGCAGGCGCAGGGCGACTTCTTCGAGGCTGAAGGGCTTGGTGACGTAGTCGTCGCCGCCCGCGGTCAGCCCGGCGATGCGGTCCTCGACCGCGTCCTTCGCCGTCAGGAACAGCACCGGCAGGTTCGGCGCCTCGGACCGCATGCGCCGCAGCACTTCCAGGCCGCTGAAGTCGGGGAGCATCACGTCCAGGACGACGGCGTCGGGGCGGAAGTCGCGCGCGATCCGGACGGCCTCCGTGCCATCGCCCGCGCTGCGCACCTCCCAGCCCTCCATCCGCAGGGCCATCGACACGAGCTCGGCCAGCGTCGCCTCGTCGTCGACCACGAGCACCCGCACGGGGCTGCCGTCGGCGCGGCGCAGGTCGGCCTTGCCGGGGCCGGGTGACGTGGCGTTCATAGCGGTCATGGTGCCACCTTCCCGGCTCGCCGTCAGTGTTCGCTGTGCGCTCGCTGTGCGTTCCCTGTGAGAGTTCGCCCGGTCGAGGCACAGCACCCGCTGACGCCCCGCACAGCTCAAACACAGCCTCGGCGGCGAACCTGATCCGGACCAGTGCGGGCACCACCGGAGGACACGATGACGACCGAGCCGACGCCGACCACGCCACCCCAGGGTGAGCCGGCCCCAGCCAACTGGGGCGACCCGGCCCCCGCCGCGCCGAAGAAGGGCTGGTCCGGCAAGAAGACGGCCATCGCGGCCGGCATCGCGTTGGTCATCGCGGCCGGCGGCGGCGCGGCGATCTGGGCGGGCACCAGCAGCGCCGACAACACCGCGCAGGGCCCCGGCGGCTTCGGCGGCCCGGGTGGCGGCAACGGCCAGTTCCGCGGCCAGGGCATGCCGGGCGGCGGTTTCGGTGGTGGCATGGCCGCGATGCGCGACGCCCTGCACGGCGACTTCGTCGTGGCGAACCCCAACGGCGGCTACACGACCGAGCGCCTGCAGACCGGCGACGTGACCGAGCTGAGCGCCACTTCGGTGACGCTGACCAGCAAGGACGGCTACAAGCAGACGTACACGATCGACTCGTCGACGCAGAAGACGGGCGACGTGAAGCAGGGCGCGACGAACGTGACGGTGGTGGCGAAGGTCGAGGGCCAGACGGCGACGGCGACCACGCTGGGCCAGGGCCTCGAAGGCCAGCGCCAGCCGGGCCAGCGCCGCAACGGCGACTACTCGGCCCGCCCCACCAACTGACCCGCCCCTCACCCGCTCACCCCAAGCGCCCCAATGTGGCGTTGGGTGCGCTCAACGCACCGAACGCCACATTGGGTGCGCTGGACGCACCCAACGCCACATTGGGGTGTTCCGGTCCCGCTGCCAGGGGACGTCCCGATGCCGCGTACCCCTCCCGCCGCGTCGGGGCGTTCCCGCCCATCCCGCCGCCGCCTTAGGGCACAGTGTCGGGTGTGCCGGACATCAGGGGGTCGCTGAGGCGCCAGTCGCTGCTGGTCGCGCTCGTCTGCGTGGTCTGCGACGCCGCCCTTTTCACCCTCCGCGGCCCACTCGGCGAAGCGGGCTGGCAGGCCTGGGCGGTGCTGCTCGGCGGCATCGCCGTCAACGCCGCCCTCGCCGGGGCCGCCCGCCATTCCGGCTGGGTCGCGCTCGCGCACGCCGTCCTCTTCGCCGGCTCGCCGCTGCTCCTCTGCACCTGCCAGGGGTATGTCATCGGCAACAACGCCGGGATCCTGATCGCCGGCTACCGGGCCGGGGCCTGGCTGCGGCCGAAACCCGCCGTCCTCGCGCTCCTCGCCTTGCTCCTCGGCGTGATCGCCGGCTGCATCGAAGGCGGCGGCCGGACCGCGGCCGACTGGCGGCTGACCGCCATCAGCGTCAGTGTCAGCGCGCTCCTGCCGTGGCTGGTCGGCCGGTACACGACCGCCCGCCGCGCCTACATCGCCGATCTCGAACGCGCGGCCGACGAACGCCGTCAGCACGAAGAAGAGGCCGTGCGGCGGGCCGTCCTCGAGGAGCGCACGACGATCGCGCGCGACCTCCACGACGTCATCTCCCACCACGTCAGCGCCATCGGCGTGCACGCCGGCGCGGCCCGGCTCGGTCTCCCCGACGGCGACTCGCCGGTGCGGAAGTCCCTCGGCGCCGTCGAGTCCGCCAGCCGCTCGGCGATGGCCGACCTCCGGCGGCTCCTCGACCTCCTGCACGCGGAGACCAACGCCGAACAACCCGGCCTGGACAACCTCGACGAGCTGGTCGAGACCGTCCGCGCGGCCGGCCTCCCGACGCGGCTGACCTTGCGCGGCGAGCCCCGCGAACTGCCGGGCTCGCTCGACGTCGCCCTGTACCGGATCGCCCAGGAGGCGCTGACCAACGCGCTGCGCCACGGCGAAGGCCCGGTCGAGGTGGAGCTGAACCACGGCCGCACCGAAGTCGTGCTCACGGTGACGAACGGGCTCCGCGCCGGCCGCCCCCGGGAGAACGGGCACGCGCACCGCGGCCTGGCGGGGATCCGCCAGCGCGTCACCCTGTTCGGCGGCCAGGTCTCCTACGGCGAGACCGGCGAGCACTGGCAGCTGCGCACGACCTTCCCGGTGGAGAGCACATGATCCGCGTCCTGCTGGCCGACGACCACGCGATGTTCCGCTCCGGGATGCGCGCGCTGCTCGACACCCAGCCCGACTTCACGTGCGTCGGCGAGGCGTCCGACGGCCGCGAAGCCGTCGCCGAGACCGCGCGGCTGCGCCCGGACGTCGCGGTCCTCGACGTCCGGATGCCCCGCCTCGACGGACTCGCCGCGACCGAGGCGATCCTCGCCGCGCCCGGCAACGACACGCGCGTCCTGGTGCTCACCACCTACGACGCCGACGAGTACGTCTACCGCGCGCTGCGCGCCGGGGCGAGCGGGTTCCTGCTGAAGAGCCTGGCGCCGGAAGAGCTGGTCGCGGCGATGCGGGTGGCCGCGCGCGGGGACGCGCTGATCGACCCGTCGGTGACGCGGCGGCTGGTCGCGAAGTTCACGTCGGTGCTCGAACCCGCGGCCGCCGAACCACCCGAGCTGGCCAGGCTGACGTCCCGCGAACGCGAAGTGCTGCTCCTGCTCGCCAACGCCTGCAGCAACGCGGAGATCGCGCGGCGGCTGCACGTCGGCGAGGAGACGGTCAAGACCCACGTGTCGCGCGTGCTGAGCAAGCTCGGGCTGCCCGACCGGGTGCACGCCGTCGTCTACGCCTACCGCCACAAACTCGTGCCGGACGAGCGGCCCGCCTAAGCTGGGCCGATGAAGCGCTGGATCACGCTCGCGGTCGGGGTCGTGCTCGTGCTGGTCGGCGCCGTCTGGGTGCTGCAGGGCATCGGGGTCATCACCGGCAGCTTCATGACCGGCCAGAAGCTGTGGTTCCTGATCGGGCTCGCCGCGTTCCTGGTCGGCGTGGTCCTGGTCGCGGCCAACCTGACGCGGCGGCGCAAACCTACTTCGTGAAGATCTCGAAGATCGGGTAGCCCGGCGCGATCTCGCGCAGCTTCTCGTCCGAGGCCTTGGCGTCGACGCCGTCGAAGAACACGCCGACCTCGAACTTCCAGCGCTTGAGGTAGGCGCGCAGGATGCCCGGCTTCTCGTCGTCGGCCAGCTCGCGGAAGGTGAACCCCTCGACGCGCTTCCCGACGCGGAGCGTGCCTTCGCCGGCGACGCGCAGGTTCCGCACCCACTGCGTCTCGCCGCGCGGGGCGACGAGGTAGCGGACGCCGTCGACGGTGAGCAGGTTGACCGGCACCGACCGCGGCTCGCCGCTCTTGCGGCCGACGACGGTCAGCACCCGGCTGCCCCAGACGCTCACGCCCATCCTGGTCAGCTTCGCGACCAGCTCGTTGAAGGCGTTGGTGGACTTCTTCGGCTCGATGTAGCGGGCAGCGGTCATGGTGTCCTCCGGAGGCCTGGGAGAGCACTGCTCTCGACTAAGAGCAGTGAACACCCGAGCACTGCTCACTGTCAAGAGCACTGCTCTCCATTTTGTGCGGCGCTCTCGTCGTGGCACACTGATCGCATGACCGCCACCCGGACCGCCCGCGAACGCGCCCGCGCCGAACTGACCCAGGAGATCAAGGACGAAGCCCGCCGCCAGCTCGCCGACGTCGGCGCGCACGGGCTGTCGCTGCGCGCGGTGGCCCGCGAGCTGGGCATGGTCTCGTCCGCGCTGTACCGGTACTTCCCGAGCCGCGACCGGCTGCTGACGGACCTGATCGTCGACGCCTACAACGCGATCGGCGAAGCGGCGGAAAACGCGGACCCGGGCGAGGGCGAGCCGCGGGACCGCTGGCTGGCGATCTGGCAGGCGACGCGCGACTGGGCCCGCGCGCACCCGCACGAGTACGCGCTGATCTACGGCTCGCCGATCCCCGGTTACCAGGCCCCGCAGGACACCGTCGCCCCGGCGTCGCGCGTCGCGCTCGCGCTGGTCAAGGTGCTCACGCACACCGAGCTGCGGGCGGTCGGCGACGTCCCGCCGGAGCTGCGTGCCCAAGCGGAGACGCTCACCAAGGCCCTCGGGATCGTGGCCGGCCCCGAGACCGTGGCCCGGCTGCTGATGGCGTGGACCCAGCTGTTCGGCGCGATCAGCTTCGACCTGTTCGGCCAGTACGTCGGCAGCGTCGACCCGGCGGACGCGTTCTTCGCCCACTCGGCGAGGCGGATGGCCGAGTTCGTCGGCCTCTAGGCGGTACCGTCACGCCAGAGGGCGACGGAAGGCGGGCGACGTGACGGGGTGGGCCGGGAAGGTCGGCAGGATCCGGGTGATCGGCACCGGGGTGATGGGGCGCGGGATCGGCCAGCTGGCCGCGACCGCAGGAGTGACCGTCGAGCTGGCCGACGTCCGCCGCGAGGCCGTCGACGACGCGATCGCGTACGTCGGCGGGATGGTCGACAAGCTGGCCGCGAAGGGCAAGCTCGACGACCCGCGGGCGGTGAAGGACCGGCTGGTCGCCGTGTCCGCGCCCGACGCCCCGGCGGACGGTGTCGACCTCGTCGTCGAAGCCGTGCGGGAAGACCTCGAGACCAAGCGGGCCCTGTTCGCCGACCTCGAGCGCGTCTGTCCACAGGAGACGGTGTTCGCGACCAACACCAGCTCGCTGTCGGTCACCGGGATCGCCGCCGGGCTGGCGGACCCCGGACGGCTCATCGGGCTGCACTTCTTCAACCCGGTCCCGCTGATGCGCCTGGTCGAGGTGGTGCCCGGCGCGCGCACGCACGACTGGCTGCCCGGCCAGGCGCTCGAGCTGGTGCGGGGCTGGGGGCACGAGCCGGTGCTGGCGAAGGACGCGCCCGGCTTCCTGGTCAACCACGCCGGCCGCGGCCTGAACACCGAAGCGCTGCAGATCCTGGCCGAGGCGCTCGCCGAGCCCGCCGACGTGGACCGCGTGGCCCGGGACGTGCTCGGCCTGAAGCTGGGCCCGTTCGAACTGCTCGACCTCACCGGCCTCGACGTCTCCCACGCCGTCCTGGAGAGCATCTGGAGCGGCTTCCACGGCGACCCCCGGCTGCGGCCGTCGTGGCTGACCCGGCCGCGGGTCGCCGCCGGGCTGTTCGGGCGGAAGAACGGCGAGGGGTTCTACTCCTACGCCGGCGGCAAGCAGGTGGTCGCCGACGAGCCGGCGGCGCCGCCGAAGCCGACGAGCCCGGTGTTCACCGCGGACGAGCACCTTTCCCGCACGCTCTCGTCGGCGGGCGTGCACGTGGTGCCCGACGCCTACCCGGACGCGGTCCTGCTCGTGCCGCTCTACGGTGAGTCCACAGTGGACGCGGCCACCCGCGCCGGGCTGCCGCTGGACCGCGTCGCCGGCGTCGACCCGCTCGGCGGCTACGAACGCCGGCTGACGATGTCGGTGCACCCCGGCCTCGACCCGGCGGCGGGCCGCGCCGCCTGGGGCGCGCTGGCGGCGACCGGCCGCCCGGTGACCGTCGTCCGCGACGGGCCCGCCCCGATCGCCCAGCGCCTGCTGGCCTCGATCGTCAACACGGCGTGCTTCATCGCGGGCCAGCACCTCGCGTCCCCTTCGGACATCGACACGGCGGTCCGCCTCGGCCTCGGCTACCCGCGCGGCCCACTGACCTGGGGCGACCTCGTCGGCGGCGACGTGGTGCTGCGCATCCTGCGCGGACTCACCGCGGCCACCGGCGACCCGCGCTACCGGCCGAGCCCGTGGCTCACCGAGCGCGTCGCCCTCGGCCTTCCCCTGACGACGACCGGAACCACGCCGTCGGACCTGCTCACCTGACGGACGAAAGCGGGCCGCCTCCGGAAACCCGGGGACGGCCCGCTTCTTCACCGCCTAGTTCACCACGGCCGGTCGACCGCTCCGCCCGCGAGCGTGAACGTGATGTAGCCGCCCTGGAAGTCGCTGCGGTACACCCCGTTCACCACGTACTCGTCCGACGTCGGGTAGCGCAGGTAGGACCGCTCCCACCCGAGCGCCGCCCAGCGCTTGCGGATCTCGCCCTTCACCGCGTGCGCGCCGGTCGCCACCGTGTAGTAGATCGAGTGGCCGAGGCTGAAGTGGTTGTAGCGGCCGACCCCGTCCGGCGTCACGCCTTCGTCGGTCGTCGGGTAGCCGAGCCCGCGCTCGTACCCGTACTCCGCCCACTTCTTCCGGATCTCACCGAAGATCGCGTGCGCGCCGTTCGCGGCGGTGTAGTAGATCGACCCGACGTTGCCGCCCTTGACGAAGTGGTTGTACCGCCCGACGCCGTCCGGCGTGCCGGCCTCGTCGGTCGTCGGGTAGCCGAGCCCGCGCTCGTAGTCCAGCGCCGCCCACTTCTTCCGGATCTCACCGTAGAGCGCGTGCGCGCCCGTCGCGGCCGTGTAGTAGATCGACCCGACGTTTCCGTTGTTGACGAAGTGGTTGTACTGCGCCACACCGTCCGGAGTGGACGCCGTGTCCGACGTCGGCGGGCCGAGGACACCGTGGCCGCCGAACGCGACGTACTTGTCGAGCACCGGGCCGGTCACGAACTTCGTGCCGCCCACCGCGCTCCAGTACAGCCGCCCGTTCGCGTAGACCCGGTAGTGGACCGGGCCGTCGGTGACCTCGGGCGCCGTCGGCGCGCCGAGCTTCGCCTGCAGCGCCGGGTCGGCGTTGTAGCGCTGGTCGATCGGGGTCAAGTAGTTCGCCGTCAGCGTCAGGTCGCTCGTGCCGACGGTGACGATCCACTTCTGGTCCGTCGGCCCGCCCTGCCAGCCGGCGAACGTCGAGACGCCGTCGATGGCCTTCGCCGCCGCCTCGACGTCGAAGGTGGCGCCCTCGGCGACCATCGCGGTGCTGACGCCGCCCTCGACCGGGATGCTCAGCGCCGCCGGCTGCGTGCTGACCAGGGTGATCCGGTGCTCGCGCGGCCACGCGGTGTACGTCTTGGACGTCGTGACGCCCGCGCTGTCGGTCACCGTCGCGGTGAACTCCATCCGGGAGTCCGGGTGCTCGGTGAACGGCGCCTGGAAGCTTTCCCCGGTGCCGCCGGCCCCGGGGTGCGAGTGGCAGGTCGCCTCGCTCGGGCAGTGCCGCACCGTCGTGCTCCAGGTGATCGGCAGCGCGCCGTCCTCGGCGTCGGTCGCGGTGGCGCTCAGCGAAACCTGCTGACCGACCGCGAACGTCGCGGTGTCACCCGGCGTGGTGAGGGCGATCTCCGGGGTGTGGTTGCCCGGCGCGACCGCGACGCTGGTCGTGTCGGTGGCCCCCAGCGGGTCCCGGACCGTCAGCTTCGCGGTGAACGACTCGGTGCCCGCCGCGTAGGCGTGCGACACGGTCGGGCCCGCGTCGACCGCGGTGGTCCCGTCGCCGAAGTCCCAGTCGTACTTCAGCAGGTCGTTGTCGTAGTCGACCGAAGCGGAGCCGTCGAACGACACCGTGCGGGTGGCCGGGTCGGTGACCGACGTGGCCTTGGCGACCGGCGCGGTGTTGTTGGCCGAGTAGGTCAGCCGCCGCAGGTTGCCGGACAGGATGTCGGCGTAGACGATGTCGCCGTTCGGCGCCGCGGCGAACTTCACCGGGCCACCGATGTCGGTGAAGACCGGCGGGTTCTCCGGGGCCTGCGTGAGCTGGCCCTGCTTGTCGTAGCGCAGGGTCCAGATCTTGTGCGTGACGTAGTCGCCGAAGAAGTACGAACCGCGGTAGGCCGCCGGGTAGCTGGATCCGTTGTAGACGATCCCGCCGCTGACGCTGTTGCCCTGCATGACGCCGTTGCCGTGCTGGTACTCGAAGACCGGCGGCTGGTTCGCCACGCCGGCGCACTCCGCGAGACCGCTGTAGCCCGGCGTCGGGTGGTTGCCCTCCCAGCACGGCCACCCCTGGTTCGCGCCGCGCTGGACGACGTCGACCTCTTCCCAGTTGCTCCAGCCGACGTCCCCGGCGACCGGCAGGCCCAGGTTCGGGTCGATGCTGAACCGGAACGGGTTGCGGAACCCGCGCGCGAACACCTTGCTCGCGGTCGAGCCCGGGTTGGCCGCGTCGTAGTACGGGTTGGCCGGCACCCCGTTGCCGTTGGCGGCGAGGTGGAAGATCTTGCCGTAGGGCTGGTTGATGTCCTGGGCGCGCAGCGACGCCGGGTCCATCTTGGTGAAGTCGCCGTTGTCCCCGATGGACAGCCAGAGCGTCCCGTCGGTGGCGGCGACGACCTCGTCGATGCCGTGGACGTTGAAGATGCCCGGCACCTCGAACAGCGACTGCTCACCGGTCAGCCCGGTCGGCGCGCCCGCCGCGTCGACGGTGACCGTGAACCGCGCCAGCCGCATGACGAAGCCGCTGGTCTGGTTGATCGAGCGCGTCAGGTAGATCGTGTGCGACGTCGCGTAGTCCGGCGCCACGGCCAGCCCGACGAGGCCCAGGTCCTCGTTGGTCCGGACCGGGAGCTTCGTGAGCGACCGGCCGGCCGAGCCGTCGGACGGCAGCCAGCGGACGGTGCCGCTCTTGCCGGTGACGAGCACCGAGTTGTCCGGCAGGTACGCGAAGTCGGTGAGTGGTTCTTGCCCCAGTCCGGCGCTGGTGTCCCGCAGCACGAACCCCTGCGGAAGCGCTGTCGCCGCCGTCGCCACCCCCGTGGCCACGACGGGCAGCATCGCCCCGGTCAAAACTGCCGCCACGAAGGCGTGACGGAGTGCGCGAAGTTTTCGCAAGGCCATTGGCCCCCCTTCCCAAACGATCACTTATCGTCTGAACAGGGGGGCCAGTTGCACTCGGCAGAGTGAATTTATCGGACTGTGACCTACTGTCCGTGCTGGTCCCTATCGCGTTACGGGACCACCTGCACGACGTCACCGACGTGCAAAGTGTTGAAGAACTTCAGGGACGCGGCGGGCGACAGGTGGATGCAGCCGTGCGAGTACACCGACAGGCTGCCGGTGTGGAAAGCGTCGCCCGGGTAGAAGAACACCGAGTTCGGCATCTCCGCGTTGTCGAACTCCTTCGACAGGTGCATCTTCTCCTTCGACAGCACGTGGAACGTGCCGGTCGGGGTCGGGTAGCCCTTGCGGCCCGGCAGCATCTTCACCGGCCCGTAGACGACCTTGCCGCCCTGCAGCAGCCACGCCTGGTGCGCCGAGATGTCGACGCAGGCCGCGGTGCCCGACGCCGCGGCCGCCGCCGCGCACGGCACGCCCGGGTTCTCCGCGGGCGCCGGCTTCGGCTTGGGCTTCGGCTTGGTCGTGGTGGGGGCCGGCTTCGACGTCGTGGGCGTCGGCGTCGGGCTCGCGCTCGTCGTCGCCGGGGTGGGCGTAGGGGTCGGGGACGCGCTCGACGTCGTCGGCGTCCCGCCGCCGGCACCCGCCGCGACGGCCCCGCCGCCCGCGTTCGGCCCGCCCGCCGCGCCCCCGCCACCGGAGCAGGCGGCCAGCACGAAGGCGGTGGCCAGCGCGGCCGCTCCCGCCAGAAGCCTCTTCACGATCCGGTACCCCCAGCTGTCTCGATCATCGCGTTTGGACATCGGTAAAGACGACGGTCACCCGGTAGAGGTTCGTCGGTGAAGGTCACGATTTGGGTCAACCCGTGGGTTGAGGCCGGAATCCACCCGGTACCGGCCCCCGCGCCGACGAAACCGGGGCGCCACCGGTCGAGGCTGGGAGCACCTGCCGAACCGAGGAGCCCCCATGCCCACCGCAGCGAACCTCCTGCTCTACGCCGCCATCGCCCTGCTCGTCCTGTACCGGGTCGTCTACCGGCAGGTCCGCGGCACGCTGCTCGACCGCAAGTCGCTGGTCACGCTGCCGCTCGTGCTGACCGCCGTCGGCGCCTACCTGACGCTGAAAGCGCTGCCGGGCGCGTCCGCCGGGGAGTTCGGCCTGCTCGCCGCCGACCTGGTGGTGCTCGCCGGGCTCGGCGTCCTGCGCAGCACGACCACGACGCTCACCGAGCGCGCCGGCACGACGTTCCAGAAGGGCTCGGCGGTCACGATCGGGCTGTGGGCGCTGACCGTCGCGGTCCGGGTCGGCCTGGTGGCGCTCGGGACCGCGCTGGGCGTCGCGGGCCCGCTGACCTCGGCGTCGATCGCGCTCACCCTCGGCGTCAGCATCGCGGTGCAGAACGCGACGACCTACCTCCGCGTCCAGCGCCGCGGCCTGCCGCTGGCCGACCGGCGCCCGGCGCTCAGCCGCTGACCCGCCCCAGCATCCGCGCGTACATCCGGCCCGGGCTGGGCACCGACGGCGGCACCAGGAACCCGGGCAGCGGCGGCAGCCCGCCGACGAACCCGCCGAGCCGCTCGTACAGCTCGGCCGCGCCATACGGCCGGGCCTCGGGTTCCTTCGCCAGCACCTCGGCGAGCAGGGCGTTGAGCTGCTTCGGGACCCCGCGGACCGGCGGCGGCAGCTCCTTGACCTGCCGCTCGAACACCGCGTACGCCGTCGGCCCGTCGAAGAGCCGTCGACCGGTGAGCATCTCGTGCAGCACGCAGCCGAGCGCGTAGAGGTCGCTGCGCGGTTCGGCGCCGCCCCGCTGGATCTGCTCGGGCGCCATGTACGACGGCGTCCCCAGCAGCTGGCCGGCCCGCGTGAACTGCGCGGCGTCGGCTTCCCGCAGCACGGCGAGCCCGAAGTCCATCACCTTCACGCCGCCGTCGGGCCCGAGCATCAGGTTGGACGGCTTGAGGTCGCGGTGGCACACCGCGAGCGCGTGGGCGGCGGTCAGCACCGCGCAGGCCTGCGCCGCGATCGCCGCGGCCCACGGCACCGGCAGCGGCCCGTGCTCGGCGAGCAGGTCGGCCACGGTCACGCCCTCGACGAACTGCATCACCTGGAACAACCGGTCGTCGTGCGTGCCGTAGTCGTACAGCGTCGGCACGCCGGGGTGGTCGAGCGTCGCCAGGATCCGCGCCTCGCGCGCGAACCGGGCTTCCAGTTCTTCGTCGCGGCCCGGCAGCCTGAGCAGCTTGATCGCCACGCGCCGGCCGAGCCTGCGGTCGAACCCGCCGTGCACCGCGCCCATCCCGCCGCGGCCGAGCGGCAGCTCGTCGAGCTCGTAGCGGTCGGCGATCAGCATCCGTTCCCCTATCGGCCCGGGCGGAGCCGTCCTTCGACAAGTCCCGCAAAGCCTAGCCGGACCAGCTCACGGCCCGTTTCGGCCGCCTGGCGCAGGACGGTGTCGAACTCGGCGAGGTTCCGGAAGACCCGGCCGTATTCGCGCTGGACGGTGATCGGGACCCGCGGGATCCGCACCCGCCTGCCGTCGATCCGGGTCGACGCCGACGCGGCGGGCAGGTCGGCCGCGCGCAGGCAGCCGGCCAGGAAGTCCGCGTCCAGCCGCGCGGCGTCGACGCGGTACACGGTGAGCCCGGCCCCCACCGGACTTTCCGGTCCACTGTGGACGTACGCGATCCCGGTCACCGACGCCACGACGTCGCCCGCCTCGGCGAGCGGGTGCTCGGCGTCCGCGCGGGCCGCCGCGTGCCGCACCTCGACGACACCGGCCTTGACCAGCTCGCCGATCGTCGTGAACGCGGGCTCGCCGTCCGCCGCTTCCAACGGCGGCAGCTCGGGGACGAGTTCGGCGAACCGGCTCCGCACGGCCTCGAAGGCCTGCCCGAGGTCCTCGTCGCTGGTGCGGCGGCGGGCCGGCGTGAGGTCGACGTCGTCGTCGAGCAGGTCGATGATCCGGACGCCGGATTCGGGGTGCGCGCGGAACTCGCGCCACATTTCGTCCACAGTGGACAGCTCGGCGCCCGCCTCGCCGAGCAGCACCGTGGACGGCGGGCGGTCGCCGGCGACCGGCCGCCGCAGCAGCCAGAGGTCGGGACCGGCCGGCGTCAGCGTGACGACCGCGCGGACCGCGCCCGCGCGCAGGAGGTTGCCGCGGATGCGCTTGCCGCTGCGCCGCCCGGCCGCCGCGCCCGGCATCAGGATCGCCACCGCACCACCGGGTTCGACGTGCGCGAGGCAGTGCTGCACCCAGGCGAGCTCGGGCTCGCCGCGCGGCGGGAGCCCGTACTCCCAGCGCGCGTCGCCGACGAGTTCGTCGTGACCCCAGGCGCGTTCGTTGAACGGCGGGTCGCACAGCACGGCTTCCGCGGTCCGGCCGGCGAAGGCGTCTTCGCGCAACGCGTCGACCGGGTGGACTTCGGCCTCGAGGCCGCGCAGCCGCAGCCGCAGCGCCGCGATCGACGCCGTCATCGGGTCGCTGTCCTGTCCCAGCACGGTTTTCGCGCCGCTCGCCAGCGCGAGCGCGCCGAAACCGCACGCGGGGTCGAGGATCGTCGAGACCGGGCCGACGAGCCGCGCCATCAGTTCCGCGATCGGCTCCGGCGTGGCCGACAGCCGCCGCGAGTGCGCCTCGAAGTACCGGCGGCACACCAGTTCGAACGCTTCGACCGGGCCCGCGCGGTGCGTCATCTCGCTGAGCAGCGTGAGGAGTTCCGGGTCGTCGAGCTCGCTGTCGAACGTGTCGAAGATCCCGGCCTGGAACGCGAAGAAGACGCCCGCGCGGTTCACGCGCTCGGCGAGGTCGAGGTCGTCGCCGAGGGCGCGCAGGCGCTGCCAGGCGCGTTCGCCCTCGCTCAGCTCGAACGGCTTGCCCCGCGCCTCGAACCAGGCGGCGACGGCGGACAGGCCGAACAGCGGGCTCGACGCCGTGCCGCCGACCGGCTGCGGGAAGTCGGGGTAGCGGCGGCGCCAGTTGCTCACCGCGGCCCGGCCGACCCCGGCGAGCCGCGCGATGTCGGCCGCGCTGACCGTGGCGTCGTCGTCCATGGCGAGGACTCTATCGGAGGATGCTCCATTCAGCCGACATGGTTGTGAACTCAGTCAACCAATGCTTACATGGGGAACATGACACACGATCGGTACGTCCTGCGGTACGCCGCGGGGTCGGACGTCGGCCAGCGTCGCCGGATCAACGAGGACGCGGTGTACGCGAGTTCCCGCCTGCTCGCCGTCGCCGACGGCATCGGCGGCCAGCCGCACGGCGAGGTCGCCAGCGCGACCGCGGTGGACGTGCTGCGCGAGCTCGACGTCGACCTCCGGCGGCTCGACCTCACCGGGGTCGACCTGGCGGCGACGCTGACCGGCGTGGTCAAGTCGATCGACGAGCGGCTGCACGAAGTGGCCGCGCAGGAACCGGAAACCACGGGCATGGGCACAACGCTCACGGCCCTGATGTTCGACGGCGTCGAGTTCGCGGCGGCCCACATCGGCGACTCCCGCGGCTACCTGCTGCGCGACGGCGCCCTGCGCCGCCTGACCCGCGACCACACGCTCGTCCAGGCCCTGGTCGAAGACGGCCGGGTGGCGGCCGAGGACGCGGAGTCCCACCCGCGGCGGTCCCTGCTGATGAAGGCGTTGCAGACAGCGGGTTCCGGCGACCCGGACATCTGGACGTTCCCGGCGGTGGAGGGCGACCGCTACCTGCTCTGTTCGGACGGCCTGAGCGGCCCGGTCAGCGAACCGCGCCTGCGGGACGTCCTGTCCGCGGTGGCCGACCCGGCGGAGGCGATCCCGGAGCTGATCCGCCTGGCCAACGAAGGCGGCGGACCGGACAACATCACGTGCGTGGTGGCCGACGTCACGCGGTGACCCACCTTCGAACCGGGGGACGGCCATCCGGTATCGTCTCCTGCGGAGGATTGGCCGAGCGGCCTAAGGCGCACGCTTGGAAAGCGTGTTGGGTTCACGCCCTCGCAGGTTCGAATCCTGTATCCTCCGCCGTTTGATCAGGCGAAACGCCGGGCCGCGCGCCCGGCGTTTCGTCGTTTTGCGGCCCGGCGCCGGAAAACCGCTGGCCCGCCCCGGATCGGCGCCCCTAACGTGCCGCGGGTGAGCTACGAGCACCCGCTGGCCTACTTGATCGGTATCGAAGGCCTCGCGCTGCTGCGCGCGTTCACCGGCGAACACGACCGCGAGTTCGTCGAAGCCCGGATCGCCGAGGTCCGCCGGCTCCTCGACGACGAATCCCTCGCCACCGGCGTCGACGTCGACCGGCTCGACACCGTGCCGGGCTACGACCTCTGGGCCGGCACCTACGACGACCCCGCGAACGCCGCGTTCGCGCTCGATGAGCCGTGGCTCGAGGAACTGGCGGGCCACCCCGGCGACACCCTCGACGCGGCCTGCGGAACCGGGCGCTACGCGGCCATCCTCGCCGCGCGCGGGCATCGGGTGATCGGCGTGGACAGTTCGCCCGGCATGCTCGCCCGCGCCCGCGAACGGGTGCCCACCGCGGACTTCCGGCTCGGCGACCTCACCGCCCTCCCGGTCGCCGACGCCTCGGTCGATCTCGTCACGTGCGGCCTCGCGCTGACCCACGTCGGCGACCTCGGTCCGGTACTCGCGGAGTTCGCCCGCGTGCTGCGGCCGGGCGGGCGCGCCGTGCTCTGCGACGTCCACCCGGAGTCCGTCGCCCGCGGCTCGATCCCGTCGCTGCGCGGCCCCGACGGCCGGCCCGGCCGCCTCGCCTCGCACCGCCACCTCGTCGGCGACTACCTGCGAGCCGCTCTCGCGGCCGGGCTCACGCCGCTTCGCTGCAAAGAACCTTGTCTGCCGACGAAGGATCCAGCCCCCGCGGCGACCGAGCCCGGACCGTGGGAGCTCTGGCCGTGGAGCCTCGCCGCCCTCGTGCCGGACGCGGCCCGAGCGGCCGGACAGGGTGCGCCGGCACTGCTCGTCTGGGACTTTCAGCTGCCCGGAATGTGAAACCTCTTCGGTGCTGCGCTTTTCTCCCCGGGTACGGCGAGTCACGACCAGGGCTGGGCGAAACGGGTTACTCCGGTCGCGCTAGTCTCAGCCCCACCTCGCCCGCCCCCTGTCGAGAAAGGCCAGCAGTGGCACGAAAACCGCTCTGACCTGGGGTAGCGCTGGCCAGCGACTTCAGTGTGCGGTACTGGTGCCGGGACGACCCCCGCACAGACCGTGATCGGCTCGGCCCCGGACGTCCCACGTCCGGGGCCTTGCTGATTCCGGACCCGCGATCACTCGGCAAAGTCAGATGATCACGCTGAGTCGTTGGATCTGTTTCAATGGAATCCGTCCCGTACGACACCAGAGATTTCGAGGAGTAGAGGCCCGATGGCCGGAGTCGAAGAGATCCGCGCTGGCATCGCGCTCGCCAACGAAAAGGCGTCCGCGAGCATCGCCGCTCTGCAGCAGGCAGCGCAGTCTCTCGAAGAAGCCCAGCAGTCGCTCGCACAAGCGACGCAGGGCAGCAGCCAGCACGAAGTGAGCCAAGCGCACGGACTGCTGGCCGAAGCCCTGCAAGGCATCAATGGTCTGCAGAGCACCGTCCAAGCAAGCATTTCCTCAGCTGACTCCTACTCGGCGCGTCTCTAGCCGGATGACGCTCGCCGAACTCCACCAGCTGCTGACCGCGGTCGTGGCTGGGCTCGCCGATGCGCGCGCCCACTCCGAGCGGGCCACGAGCCTGCTCGGGGAAGCCCGGCAGGCGCTCGTGGACGCCCAGGCCAAGGCCGATCCCTGGCTTCCTTCGCAGTACGCGCAGGCCGGCGAGGGGCTGGACCAGCTCCTCGTCCGCCTGGCCTCCGCCGAAGACCTGGTGAGCGGATACCGGTCGCGCCTGTAATCCTGCTAGGGACACTTTTTCTTGGGGACGCCGATGGCCAACAAGTCAGCCGAGCAACGCAACCGCGTCGAAACCGCACTCGACCGGGTCCGCCACCAGATCGGGCTGGTGCTGGGTGCGGCCGCCGGAGCGCGTCAAGCCGCCGAAGCCGACCTCGCCAAGCTCGAGCTGGAGCGGGACATCGTCCACGTCGGCATGAACCACGCCGGCGCCGAGCAGCAGAACGAGTGGTCCCGCCACCCCGCCGCGCACGAAGTGTTCGGCGCGCTCGGCAGCGTGCGAAGCGCTTTCTACACCGACTGGAGCCAGGGTCCGGCGACGTTGCGGGACCTAGTCGCGCACAACGCTCCCGGCGCGGCCGGGCTGCCGCCGGGCGACTGGCTCGGCACCGTCGGCCACAACCCCGGCCTGGTCTCGCCGGGCCTGTGGCGCGTCGGTTCGGCGACGGCCGCCGGCAACGACCCGACCCGCACGTTCGACGTCGCCGTCCCGCTGCTCGACGAGTCGCACCTGGCGATCACGTCGGCGCCGAAGACCCGGCCGGTGATCGACGGCATCGTGCAGAACCTGCTGGTCCGCGTGCTCTCGACGTTCGAGCCCGGCGCGGTGCGCGTGCACCTGTGGGACATCGGGCAGCTGACCGCGATCCTGCCGGACCTCTACCCGCTCAGCCACACCAGCGCGCTCTCGCTGTACGACCCCGGCCGGCTGGAGGACCTCCTCGACGAGCTGGCCGGCCACATCCGCCGCATCCACGCGAGCTGCATGTCCGCCGGGTACACGTCGCTGCGGGAAATGCGGAAGAAGAGCGGGCAGCGGGGCGAGCCGTACCGCATCGTCGTGCTCTACGGCAACGGCGAGACGCTCGAACCCGAACGCGCCCGCGACCTCAAGCGCGTCGCCAGCGGCGCGCTGGCCGCCGGCATCTGCCTGATCATGATCGACGTGCCGACCGCGGTGAGCGCCCCCGTCGAGACGCTGAGCCTGCTCGACGACAAGCACGCGATCAGCAGCATGACCGGCACCGACCTGGTCGTCGACCTCGATTCCGCGATGCCCTCCGCGCAGGTCATCCGGGCCGTCGACACGATCGCCAAGGCGCTGATCGCCAAGCAGGGCGGCCCGCGCTCGTTCGACGACCTGCTGCCGACGGAGCTGGGCCGCGAAAGTTCGGCACGGGAACTCCGCGCACCGGTCGGGTTCTTCGAAGGCGAACCCGTCGAGGTCGTGATCGGCGACGCGAGCCCGCACGTCCTGATCGGCGGCCCGTCCGGTTCGGGCAAGACCAACTTCCTGTACGCGCTGCTCGGCAGCATGGCCGCGCGGTACACCCCGGACGAGCTGGCGCTGTACCTGCTGGACTTCAAGGAAGGCGTCTCGTTCGCCGGGCTCGCGCCGGGGCGCAAGGACGCGAGCTGGCTGCCGCACGCGCGGCTCGTCGGCGTCAACGTCAACACCGACCGCGAGTTCGGCCTGGCGCTGCTGCGCTTCCTGGCCGACGAACTGCGCCGCCGGTCCGCCGCCGCGAAGGAGCACGAGGTCACGAACCTCGCCGACCTCCGCGAAGCCGACCCCGGCGGGCACTGGCCGCGGATCGTCGCGGTGATCGACGAGTTCCAGTACCTGTTCGCGGGCCGCGACCAGGTGACGGCGACGGCCACCCAGCTGCTGGAGGACATCGCGCGACGCGGCCGTTCGCAGGGCATCCACCTGGTGCTGGCCAGCCAGGACGTCGCCGGCATCGAGGCGTTCTGGGGCAAGCCGGCGGTGTTCGAGCAGTGCACGCTGCGGATCGCGATGCCGAAGGCGCGGCGCGTACTGGCCGAAACGAACAACGCGGCGGTGTCCGCGCCGAAGTGGCACGCGGTGATCAACCACGACTCCGGCGTCGCGCACGGCAACCAGCTGGCCCACGTGCCGGACGCGAGCAGCAAGAACGTGTTCGTCCGGCTCCAGCACCGGTTGTGGGAGGAGTACGCGGGCCGCTTCCCGCGCCCCCGTCTGTTCGACGGTGCGCACCAGCCGATCCTGGAACAGTTCCCGGCGTACCTGGACCTCAAGCCGAACTCGAAGCCGCGCGCCCTGCTCGGCCAGTCGATCGACGTGACCGAGACGGCCTGCGGCGTCGACCTCCCGCGCGCGCCGGGCCGCAACGTCGCCGTGCTCGGTTCGGCCACCGCGGAGGCACTGTCCATCATGGACTCCTCGGCGCGCTCGCTGTCCCGGCAGTACGAACCCGGCGAGGTCGAGTTCGTGCTGAGCTGCCCGATCGAGGCGTGCGCCCCGGCCGCGCTGGAGCTGACCGAGCGGCTGCGCGAAGACGGCCACGCGGCTTCACTGGTGGAGGACCTGACCGGTGTGCTCGAATCGATGACCGGTTCGCTGTCCGGCGGCCCGAAGGTGCTGCTCCTGTACGGCGTGGACGCGGCGCTGCCGGCCCTGGAGGCGAAGGCGGTCGGCCAGCTCAAGAGCGGTCTCGACCACCTGCGGGTGATCCTGAAGCAGGGCCCGGGCCACGGCATCCACACGATCGGCTGGTGGCGCAGCATCGCCCGGCTCAAGGACACCCTGGGCTTCGGCGGCACCGACGACATCGGCACGTGGGCCGCGCTCGACGTCCAGGGCAACGAACTGTCGCCGTTCGCGGCGGGCCAGGTCGTGCACTGGTCGCCCCGCCCGGGCCGCGCGTTGTTCTTCGACCGCACGACCCACGGCGCGCCCGAAGTGATCATCCCGTTCCAGCGTCCGGAGAACCCGCAATGACCGACGACGGCGCGACCGCGGCCATGCGGTACAAGGAGATCATCGCCCTGTCCCGCGGCTCGGCGGAGAACCTGCGCGAGTGGGAACTCGCCCGCGAGGAGGCCTTGACCGCGGAGATCGAGGAAGCCCGGACCGCCATCGAAGCGGCCACCGAGCGCGAGGCCCGAGCGGCCGAACGCGCGACGCGCTGGTGGAAGATGGCCCTGCACAACATCCAGGGCCTCGCGTGGCTCGCCCCCGGCGACGAACCACGCCCGGTCCCCACCGCGCGGGCGGCCTACCTGGAGCGGTACCTCGAGGAGGTCAAGCCGAGCTACCAGGAGCTGGTGCAGGCGGTGCTCGCGTTGGGCTGGCGCGCGAAGCGGGCGACGTCGAAGCGGGGCGAACAGCCCCCGCCGGTCTAGACGTCGAAGACGGTGTCGTAGGGCTCCTCCTCGTCCGCGGGTGGCGGTTTTCCGGCGGTGGCCTCGCGGATGGCCGCGGTGATGGCCCGGCTGAGCGCGCCGGCGTCCGACCGCATGGCTTCGGGTGCGAGCCGAACTTCGCTGACGACGCCGTCCGGCCCGGTGACGACGGTGACGCACCGATCCGGCGTGACGGCGCTGAGCAGGCGCTGGTTGTCGGCCTTGCGGTCTTCGATCTGCTTGAGCTGCCACCGCATTTCCTCGATCAAGTGCGCGTTGCCGGTCATGCGACCCTCCCCGGGTGGTACGGCGTGTAGACGAACTCGTAGTACTTGAAGGACCGGTGCACGATCAGGCTGTAGCCGCGGCTGCGCGCCACCAAGAGGAGGTCCTCGAGTTCGAGGCCGTTCTCGATCATGCGGAGGTACACCTGGTTCCGGCCGTCCAGCTCCGCGGCCAGCAGGGCCATCTGCTTTTCCCGCGGCTTCGCCGACCGGGCCACGCGGACGATGGTCAACGTCAGGCCGCCGGCGACGACCGTGCCCATCAGGACGATGCCGAGCACGTCCGGCACCGAGCCGCTCACGCTGCTGCCCGTCCGCGCAAGCTCCAAGCCACCTTCGCCGTCGCCTCGGCGACCGCCGGCCAGGCGTCCTCGGACTCCGCGACCACCGAAAGGATGACCACCGACCGGCCGTCCGGCAACGGGATCTGGTACTCGGCCTTGATCTGGGTGCGCGCGTCCCGGTCGGGCAGGCGGAATTCGCCTCCGCTGAACCCGACGACCGCCGGGCCGATCGGGAGCCGCACCGGCCGCACGACGGCGTGCTCGTGCCGGCTCCGGAACTGCGCGGCCATCGCCTCCACCAGCGCGTCCCGGTTGCCGGGTGCGACGTCCGGCCACCGCGCCACGCCCAGCGTCAGGGTCGCGACGTCCCCCTTGCGCCTGCCGACCGCGAACTTGCCGAACACGCGGACGCCGTTGGCCCGCATCGTCGGCACCAGGGCCATCAGGTAGCTGCCGAACTCCTCGACCGAGGTGCCGGCACCGTCCGCCAGGTTCCCGGCGATGGTCCAGGCGTGACCGCGGTTCATCTTGTCGTCGGCTCCGACCGGCATCCCGGCGAATCCCGGCGGCAGGTCGATCTCCAGCGGCATCAGTTCCACACCTCGTCTTCCGCCCGCGCACGGCGACGGTCCGGTGCGTTGTCGGCCGCGACGCCGGCGTCGGCGGCGTTGCCCAGCGCCACCGCCGCCCACGGAGCCGGCCCGGCGACGAGCGTGCCGGCCGCCACCGCGACCTGGCCCCCGTCCTTCGGCACCCAGTAGTTCTCGAAGTCGTCCCAGGGACTCTCGAAGTCCTTGCCGGCCGCGACTTCACCGGCGGCCTGCTCGGTGAGCAGGCCGTAGGCCGCGACCTTGAGCGCGGTGTCCGGGACCCCGGGCACGACCCCGGCGAGCGAGGTCACGGCGCCGGCCGTGTCGAAGACCAGCGTCTCGCCCGCCACGTCGGCGCCGGCCGTCTTCGCGAGCGCGTGCCCGCCGAGCGCGCCGAGACCCACACCGGTGGCGAACAGGCTGGTGATCTCGCCCGCCGGAGGTGGCAGGGCATCGCTCAACACCCCGAGTCCGTTGCCGATGTCGCCCAGGACGTCCGAGAGCTTGGCAATCAGCTCGGCGTGGTCTTGGACGAAGTCCCACGCCCGCTCCGCCCCGTCGACGAGGGTGTTCGACAAGTCGACAAGTAGCCCGCCGGCCGCGTCGCTCAGCTTGTCGAGCACGTGCGGTTCGTCCGGGGCCGACTCCTTCGCCGTCCGCAGCGCCACCGCGACCCGGGCCGCCGCCTCCGTGTGCTCCTGCTGGAGTTGCTTCGCCGCGTCCTGGACGTTCTGGCAGCCGTCGATCGCCGCCTGGAGCTGCTGACCCGCGTTGTCCAAGAGCCGCTGCGCGATCTGCAGCGACGGCTCGTCCGAGAACGTCCGGTTCGCCAGCGCCAGGTCCGGATTCGCCCGCGCTTGCTCCGCCGCTCGCGCCGCCACCTCCGCGCGGGCCTCCAGGTCCGACGCGCGTTTCTGCAGGTCGCCGAGGTCCCGCGACCACCCGTCCAGTGCGTCGGCCGCCTCGCCCATCGAGCGAGCCGCGCCCTCGAGGTACTGCGGCAGCGGGCCCAGGCGCCGTGCGAACGCCTCACTCGCCTCGCCCTGCCAGCTGCCCTCCTTGCGCACGATCCGACGGAGGGCGTCGTCGGCCTCGGCCAGGTCGGTGCTCACCGCCCGGTACTTGCCCGCCAGGTCGATGACGCCGTCGCGGTCCCCCGGCGCCGGGTCGAAGCCCAGGGCGGGGAAGTCGCGGGCGCTCACCGGCCGAGGCCGTTCAGGACGTCGGTGATGCCGCCCGTGGCGCCGCCACCGGGTGGGCCTTCGCCGCCCGGAGGCACCGAGCTGCCGATCCCCTGCACACCGCCTCCGAGCACCGCCGAGCCGAACCTACCCAGCTCGCCCCCGAACTCGGCTTCGATCCGCTCGTACCGCTCCTTCGCCCGCTCCAGCCGCTCGGTGACCCCCGAGGCCGCCTCCCCGAGCCGCCCGATGCCGAACCCCCACGCCTCCTCGAACTCAACCCCCGCCTGGCCCAGTTCGGCTGTCCCGAGGGAACCGAACGCCCCACCGCCCCCGAGCTTCCGGTTCGCGTCGGCCATCCGCCCCGCCACCGTGCCGAGATCATCGACGAGCTTGCCCAGCTCGCCCACCTTCACCGCGTACCCGTCCACGCCACCCTCCCCTGTGGTCCCGTCAACCAGTAAAGACGGCGGCGCACGCGATGCGGTTTCCTCGTCACCCGAAGGTGTCAAAACACAAAAGGCCACCTCCGGGCGATGCGCCCGAAGGTGGCCTCCTGCAAGGAGAACTACTTCCCGAAGACCTGCTCCAGGTAGTCGAGCAGGTCGTAAAGCCCGTCCAAGACCGCGTTGCCCGCACCCGGCCGGAACCGGATCACCTGCGGGTCGTGGTCGCTGGCCTGGTCGGCGAACTCCGCGTTGATGTGGACGACGTCGTAGTCCACCCCGCGCGGCGCCTTCGACGCCAGGATGTGGTCCAGCACCTGCGACTGGCCCTCGAACACGTAGCTGTACCGCTCGGCTTCCGGCACCGTGGCGATCAGGTCCTTCAGCGCGCCACCGGCGGTGAGCGTCTGGACCGCGGGCGAGAACGGGTAGTCGTTCAGGTCGCCCGCCACCACGATGTTGGCGCTCTTGTCCGACGCCAGCAGCGAATCGACGAACCCGCGCAGCACCGTCGCCTGCTTCGCGCGCTGCACCTCGGAACTCCGCGTGGGCGGCTGGAAGCGGCCGTGCGTCGGCTGGTCGCCGCCCTTGGAGTTGAAGTGGTTGGCGATGACGAACACCGTGCGGCCCTTGAAGACGAACTCGCCCGCCAGCGGCTTGCGGCTGGTCGTCCAGGCTTCGTTCGCCGGGTCGACACGGCCCGGCGAAGCCGTCAGGTGCGTCTTCCCGTGCTCGCGAACGACACCGACGGCCGTCGTCGAAGTCCCACCCGGACGGTCCACGAAGGACACACGCGCCGGGTTGAACAGGAACGCCACACGGATGTTGCCACCCGGCTGGCCGCCGTCCTGGTCGTTCACCGGGTCGATCGACCGCCACTGGTAGCGCGGGCCGCCCTTGGCGACGATGGCGTCGGTGAACTTCTGCAGCGTCTGGTCGGCCGCGACGGTGCCGTCGTCGGTCGCGCCCGTGTTGTCCTGGATCTCTTCCAGGTTCACGATGTCCGGCGTCGCCAGGTGCGTCACGATCGCCTCGCCGAGCCGGTCGTACTTCGCCTGCGGGTCGCCCGGCGCCAGGTTCTCGACGTTGTACGTCGCGACCGCGAGCTCGCCCGACCGCTGCTTGCGCGTGGTTTCGCCCTGCAGCCCGTTGTCCTTTTCGGTGCCGAGCACGCTGGCGAACAGCGTGTAGCCACCGAAGGTGCTGTACTCGACGGGACCCGACGTGGTGCCGGTCAGCACGTCACCGACGTTGAGCTTCGGGAACGGCCGCTGGTCGAACGGGATCAGCGACGACACCTTCATGACACCGCTGTTGAGCTGGTCGTAGCCCAGGTAGACGCTGCCGCCGCGGACCGACTCGTGCTGGTCCGGCTTGGACGTCACGTACAGCTCGTTGAAGGAGTTCGACGGACCGACGACGCGGGCGTCGCTGACCGAAACGACCTCGCTCTCGTGCGCTTCCCAGAAGTCGAGCGCGTACTTCGCCGGCTCCAGCGGAAGCGGCTCGATGTTCCCGCCGGGCGACGGCGCGTACGTCGTCGGCACGGTGTCCGGGTTCAGCACGGTCGGCGCCGGGAGGGCGTTCGCGTGCGAGTCGACCGTCCACTGCGCACTGCTCAGCTCGGTGAGCGACTGGTAGTTCGACGTCGCGGGCGCGTCCGGGTAGAACTCGCGGACGGTGCCCGTCGCGGTCACCGCGTCGCCGACCGCGACGGCCGGGCTCGTCGAGCCGGTGTACACGAACAGGCCCTCGCTGGTGCGCGGGTCGCTGTCCGGGTTCGGGTCGGTGAGCCAGAACCCGCGCGACGAACCGAACGTCCGGGTCGCGGTGACCACACCGGTGACGCCGCTGACCTTCTGGTCCTTGAAGGGCGAAATGCGCGTGGTGCCCTGGATTTCGTGGATCTTCGCCGGCGTGCCGGGTTCGCCGGGGTTCCCGCCGCCGGTCGTCTCGCCCTTGGTGTTCGTCGGGGACGGGTCGCCGGTGGTGAAGTCGGCGGCGTTGTCGTCGGTGTCGGCCAGCGAGGTGCCGCGGGCGACGGACGTCGTGTTGGACGGCGCGGCCGTCGGGGCGCCTTCGCGCACGGTCGCCGTGCCGAACCCGACGAGGTCCTTGATCCGGGTGTCGGCCGCGCAGTCCGCGGCGGTCTTGCAGGTCAGCGCGGTGGTGCCGGAGACGAGGGCGATCGTGCCCGCGGTGGCGGACATCGCGATCGCGCCGGTCGCGTCCGGCGTCGGCAGCGCGACCGTGCCGCCGCTGCCCTTGCCCTCGGCCACGAGGTAGCGCCCGCCCGGCGCGACGCTGCCGGCCAGCGGCGTCACCTGCCAGGCGCTCGACGCGCTCGGCGAACCGGGCAGGTACTGGACGCTGAAGCCGTCGACGCTCGTGGCCGCCGCGCCGTGGTTGGCGAGCTCGACGAAGTCGTTGGTCAACGTGGCGCCGGAGTTGCCACCGCCGCCGTAGACCTCGGCGATGACCGCGTCGGCGCTGGGTGCGGCGAGCGCGGCCGGCGCGGCCACGCCGCCGAGCACCAGGCCCGACGCGACGGCCACCGTGAAGGCGGCCTTGGATCTGTGGGTCTTGGTCACCCTGAGTCCCCTTTGTGCTTGAACAGTCGTGGCATAGTCCCCCGGGCAAGTGAGGAGGAGGAAGACAAAGATGCAACGATTCGTAACAACTACTTTCGTCGTCACTCATTTGGCAGAGCAGGTTTTGTGATCACGCTGGTACTCGGCGGAGACGTCAACATCCAGGGCCGGGCGACCCCGGCGGCGGCGTTCGAGCCGCTGAACCCACTGTTCCAGGGCGCCGACCTCCGGTTCGTGAACCTCGAGGGGCCCGTCGACGCGCAGGCGGCCGAAGCGCTGACGTCGGCCGGCATCGACGTCGTGTCGTGCGCCAACGACCTCACCGCGATGGCGAGCCTCCCGGTCCTCGGCCACGCCGGGATCGCGCACTGCGGCGCCGGTGCGACCCTCGACGCCGCGCACGCGCCCGCGGTGCTGGAACGATCGGGCGAAAAGGTCGCGTTCCTCGCGTACACGTCACTCCGTTCGCGAGGTCAAAGCGCGCTGCCGGACTTCCCCGGCGTCGCGCAAGCGTTTGCGACCACGGCGTACCAGCCCGATCCGCGCGTCGCGGACATCCCTGGCCGGCCACCGCTCGTCCGCACGACGCCGGTGCCCGAGCACCTGGACCGGCTCGTCGCCGACGTCAAGCGGGCCAAAGCGGACAACGACCACGTCGTCGTCTCGATGCACTGGGGGCTGCCCGGGCCGGAACTGACCGAGTACCAGGTCGCGTACGGACGCGCCGCCATCGACGCCGGCGCGGACCTGGTCGCCGGGCACGGGCCGCACACCATCCAGGCCGTCGAGGTCCACCGCGGCCGCCCGATCCTCTACAGCCTCGGCAACCTCGTCTTCGACTGGCCGGCGATGCGCGGGCGGCACGTCGACGGGCTGCTGGCGGGCTGCATGTTCGGCGCCGAACCCCGGCTCGAGCTCATCCCGGTGCGGCGGAACGCGGACAACGAATGCGAGCCGCTGGCCGGCGACGACGCGGGCAAGGTGCTGCGGTACCTCGCGGACGTCTCGGCGGCGCGCTCGACGAAGGTGTCCGTCCGGGATGGAATCGCCTCGGTGTCCGGTTTAGGCGTTGGTGCGTAACGGATCGCGCGCGGTCTGTTACAACGCGACGCACGCCTGTCACCCATCCGGCGCATCTGCCTTAAATGCAGCTCAAGGACGGGAACAACCCGCGTGAAGCGGCGGTACGGTCTGCGTGAGCCGCCGGAAAAGTGGCACAGACCACTCCCCGACAGCTCGCGGTCGGCACGACACGGGGGGAGGGAGAACGATCATGTGGGGGCTGATTGTTCTCAGCTGCGTGTTCGTGCTGGTGCTGGGGATAGCCGCGGTCGTGGACCTTCGGGACCACGACCGCGGCGAGCACCGCGCCTAGCGCACCGCCTGCCTCGCCTTGTAGCGGCCGAGGAGCGTGCGCGCGCCGGCCAGCGCCACCCGCCCGGCGCCCTTCGCGCTCGCGGCCAGCACCGTCGTCCAGTCGAAGTAGTCGCGCCACAGCACGATCCGGCCGCCTTCGACGACGAACGTGCCGCACACCCAGAACTCCGCTTCCCACGCGCCGCGGCGCAGCACGTCGGTGCGTTCGGTGAGCACGACGTTGCCGTCCGCGGCGATGTGGTGCGTGCGCGCCTCGAACCCGGAACCGAACCGGGCCAGCAGCCGCAGCTGCTTTTCGACGGCGGCGACGCCGCGAGCGGGCGGCAACGGCACGTTCTGGTACACGATGTCGCTCGCCGCGAACGCCAGCGCGCGGTCGATGTCGAGGTCTTCGAGGGCCTTGAGGAAACCGGTCACCACTGCCTGGGGTTCATCGGTCATGCCCCCAGGCTAAGGCTCAGAACGGCCGGTCGCCCGCGATGGCGACGCGCTCCGCGATCCGGACGTGCGGGTGGTAGTCGTTGACCGCGTAGTGCTGCGTCGCGCGGTTGTCCCAGAAGGCCACCGAGTTGGGCCGCCAGCTGAACCGGACCTGGAACTCCGGCGTGTGGGCCTGCAGGAACAGGTACCGCAGGAGCCGGTCGCTCTCGGCGCGGTCCATGCCGACGATGTGCGTGGTGAACGCCTGGTTGACGAACAGGGTGCGCCGCCCGGTCTCCGGGTGCGTCCGGACCACCGGGTGCTCGACCGGCGGGAACTCGTCCTGCCACCGCGCGAGGAGCGCGGGATCGGAGAACCGGTCGAAGCCCGGGAGGTAGTCGTGCACGGCGGTGAGCCCGTCGATGCGCGCGCGGACGTCCGCGGGCAGGTTGTCGTAGGCGGCGGCCATGTCGGCCCACATCGTGTCCCCGCCGACCGGCGGCACCTCGATCAGCCGCAGCACCGAGCCGAGCGCCGGGTTCGGCCGCCAGGTGACGTCGACGTGCCAGATGTTCTCGTAGCCGGGCATGGCCGCGGTGCGCTCGAAGCGCGTGACGGCGTCGTCGTCGCCCTTCGGGATGAACGGGTTGGTCTCCAGCTCGCCCCAGTTCGCGGCGAACGCGCGCTGCTGCGCCGACGTGATGTCCTGGTCGCGGAAGAAGATCACCTTCCACTCGAGCAGCGCGCGGTTGAGCTCTTCGCGCAGCTCGGGGGTGAGCGGCTCGCGAAGGTCGACGCCCTCGACCTCGGCGCCGATCACCCGGCCCAGCGGCCGGAGGGTGAACAGCTCGAACTCCTCCCGCGGATCCCGCAGCAGGCGCGGGCCTTCGACGATGCCACCGGCGGGGGTCACGGCCTCGCGCAGCTGAATCCGGGCAGGCAGGTCTACGGACATGGTTGTGCTCCAAGGGTTTTCGGGAGTGTGCGGACGCCGGGCTCGCGTCAGGCAGGGGGCGAGCCCAGGCGGCCGCGGCGCAGCAGGAGCTCCACGACGCCCTCTCCGATCGACCGCTTCACGGCGCGGTCGAGCCACCGGACGGGGATGCGTTCCGAGGTGGCAGGCATGACCCCATGGTCCGCGCCGTCCCGCCTTGCGGTCAAGACGTCCACTTGTTGGAACGTGCCGAACGGCGCAGGTCACCGCGATGCGAGCGGCGCGGGCGCATGAGGCAAGATCTTCCACGATCGGGTGAGCGCCCTTGACGACGGAGGTCCCCATGCCGGAAGGCAGAGGCTCGCGGATCGACAGTGACGTGCCGGAGCTCCGCTCCGGGGCCGGGGGCTCCGCCACCCGGAACCCCCGGAAGAACGGTGATGTGCCGGAGCTCCGCTCCGGGGCCGGGGGCTCCGCCACCCGGAACCCCCGGAAGAACGGTGATGTGCCGGAGCTCCGCCCCGGGGTTTTCGCCGCCCGGAGCGCCCCGAAGCGGCTGGACCGGCTCCGCGAGGCGGCCGACCTGCTCGACCAGGCGACGGCCGCCGACGACAAGGCCGCGGGCCGGTTCGCCGAGGCCCGCGTCGACTCGACGCCGTTCGGCATCTCACCGCAGGCCCGCGAGCTGGCGGCCCGCTGGGCGGCCGCACTGGCCGCGCGCGAGGCCGACGCCCGCGTCCTGGGCGACGCGACGTCCGACCTGGCGGGCCGGCTCCGCATGGCGGCGGAGAGCACCCGGAGCACCGGCTTCCGGGGCCGGCTCGCGGTGGCCCCGTGACCGCCCTCGCCGAGGTCTTCGAACACCCGGCCCTGACGTCGGCGGCGTCCGCGCTGTCCTCGCTGCGGGCCGCGGCGGGCCGCATCGGCGTCCCGGACCCGGTCGCGGCGCTGCGGCACCTGGACTGCGCCCCGTCCGCGATCCGCACCTCGGCGTCGACGGTCGACGCGGGATCACTGGTGGTGACCGCGGCGCAGGCGGAGTTCCGCACCGGCGTCGACCGCGCGGAAACCGGCGGCAGCACGGAAACGTTCGGCACCTGGGCGGACACAGTGGACGGTCAGTACGGCGCAGCCGCCCGAGCGGCCGCCGCAACGGCCGCGTTGGGCGCCCGGATCGCCGCGCGCCTGGACGAACTGGCGGAGTCGGCGGCCTCGGAGGTGTGCGCCATCGCGTCCGCCGCTTCGGCGTCGGTGGCCGCGGTGCTGACGGGCGACCGCTCGGCCGAGGTGGTCAGCGACGTCAACACCGCGTGCACCGCCGTGCTGCGAACGGTTTCCGCGAAGGTGGCGTCGCTGTCTTCGCTGGCGGAGGAACTGGAGCCGTTGACGACTCCCGCCGTCGAGCTCAGCTGAAGTGTTCGCGCGCCCACTCTTCGAAGGACCGCGCGGGATGCCCGGTCACCTTCGCGACGTCCAGCGAGACGGGCTCCGGGTCATCGACGAGTGACGCCCAGTGGGCGAGCGCGCCGGCTGCGAATTCCGCACCCGTGTAGTGGGCCAGCTCCGCTTTTGCTTCTCCTTCCGGCTGTTCTTCCCACCGGACAGGTGTGTTCAGTGCTTCACCGATGATCTTGGCCTGCTCGGCCTGGCTGAGCGCTTCCGGGCCGGTGACGAGATGGATCTCCTGGCGGTGGTCTTCGGTGAGCGCCTTGACGGCCATGTCGGCGACGTCGCGTTCGTGGACGAGCGAGCGTCTGGCTTGCCCGTACGGGCCCCTGACGACGCCACTAGCAGCTTGCTGAGCCCAGCCGAGGGTGTTGGTGGCGAGGCCGGTGACGCGCAGGAAGGTCCAGTCGTCGGTGACCTTCCGGACGGCGGCCTCGACGTCTCCCCAGACACCGCCGTCTTCCGCGGACATGGCGGAGAGGTAGACGATCTTCTTGCCCTCGAAGGGTTTCACGGCTTGTTCGATGCCTTCGGCGGTGAAGAAGGGCCAGATGAGGTAGACGGCATCGACGCCGTTCGCGGCTTGGGCGGGGTCCCTGACGTCGCCCACGACGACGTCGACCCCTCCGGGTGCCTTGGCGGGGTCGCGAACGAGAACCCGGACGTCGACACCCTTCAGCCCGGCGACGACGTGCCGCCCGGAGTGGCCGGTGGCTCCGGTGACGAGAACCTTCATGGAGTGCTCCTTGATCAGCTGGTGCCGACCACGGTCACACTTCAAGTTCCCTTCAAGTCAAGCGTCACGGGCTCATGGCCGGCTGTGGCAACAATTCCCTGACGAATACCACGCTCGGTGAAACCACATCGATCACCTCGAGCCCCTCGGCCACCTCCGTGACCCAGCCGAACTTCACGGGCATCGTATTGGCGACGTGCAGCGGCGGCTCGTCGGAGACGTTGACCAGCATCGACCCCACGAACGCCGTTCAGGCCACCCGGCATTTCACCTTGGCACCCGGGGATTCCGCCGCCATGAACTGCCTCGCTTCCGTTCCGACCGGCCAAGTGCTTCGCCAGCAGTTCAACCGGGACTTCACCCGCATGGCCGTCGCCACCACCGGCATGCCCGAAGGCGGGGTGCACATCGGCTACGTGGACAACGACGTGAGCAACATCTTCACCAATCTGACGCCACCGGCCTCCGGCTACGCGGACCCGCCGAACCAGAAGGTTCCGGTCTTCAACCCCGCCACCGGAAGGATTTGGTTCACGAGCGTCGTCGCAAGGTACTGGAAGCGACCAGCACGCAGAGATCTTCTACTTCACCCCGGACGGGAAGATTCCGATCGGTTTGGCAACCGGTGCGTACGACATCTACTCCCTCGACGGGACGACCGAGGTCGACTACTCGATCAACTATCGGATCGGCGACGAGGGGGAGGTCGACAATTCGACGCCTCCTGCCGAGCTTTCGGACGGCGCGGAAACCTGCTGGCCGAAGTGGTTCATGACCGCCGACACGTTCTTCTGCCTGCCCACCGATCGCACTCAGATATTCAAGATGACGATCAGCGCCGATCGCAGGAAGATCGTCCAGACCGCATTGCTGCCACGAACCAGGCAGCCGGTCAGCGACGTGGTCGCGAACCCGGCCGGTACCGAAGTGGCGTTCGTGTCGTCGGTGAGCGGCGGGCCCGCCCTCTACACCGTGTCCACCGCCGGGAGCAGCGCGCCGAAAAAGGTCGCAGACCTCGCCGACGAGGCCGGACGTCCCATCGACTGGACTCAGTAGCCAACGCAACGGACCCCCGGCCAGCTGGGCTGACCGGGGGTCCGGATGAGAGCGGTGGCGGTGGGATTTGAACCCACGGACGGGATTAACCGTCACACGATTTCGAGTCGTGCTCCTTCGGCCGCTCGGACACGCCACCGCCGAGAACAATACCGGAGGGCCCGGCGCCCGCTCACGAGGGGTCGCCCGCACCGCCCGCACGCCACCTGACCTGGGCTTCCCGGAGTGCGCCCCGGGCGCGCGTGCGCAGGTCGTGGGCCGCCTCGCGGGCCTGGGCTCCGCGGCGCTGGACCAGGCCCGCCACCTGGAGCCTGCGGTTGCCCGTCGCCGAACCGAACTTCTGACGAGCGCCGCCGACCGTCTGCTGGATCTTGTGCTTCATCGTCATGCTGCGGGAGTACCCAAAAACGTCAGCGACGCATCGCGAAGTACGTCTCGAGCAGCCCGGCGCACTCGTCCACGAGCACTCCACCGTGGACTTCCGGGCGGTGGTTGAGACGTCGGTCACGCACGACGTCCCACAGCGACCCCACCGCGCCCGTCTTCGGCTCCCACGCCCCGAACACCAGCCGTGAGATGCGAGCGAGGACCAGGGCGCCCGCGCACATCGTGCACGGCTCCAGCGTCACCGCCAGGGTGCAGCCCTCCAGCCGCCAGCCGTCGCCGACCACGCCGGCCGCCGCGCGCAACGCGAGGATCTCGGCGTGGGCCGTCGGGTCGCCGAGCTCCGTGCGCGCGTTGCGGGCCGCCGCCAGGGGGCGCCCGTCGGGGGCGAACACGACCGCCCCGATCGGGACGTCCGCGCCGGGAGCGCGCGCGGCTTCCAGCGCCGCCTCCACGGCCTCGGTGTCGGACGGGCGTCTCAGAGCTCGTCCAGGAGCTTGGCGAACTCGCTGCCGAACCCGCAGCGCTGCGCGACCATCTGCAGCTGTTCGTCCGGGTACAGGTCGACCTCGCCGACGATGACCTCCAGCTCCGGCCCGGGCAGCCCGAGGTCCGCCAGGAGCCCCAGGTCACCCTCCGGCCAGACGGAGTCGTCCTCCTCGTCCGGTGGATCGACGCGCAGGACGTCGAGGACGTCCGCCGCGATGTCGTAGTCCAACGCCGCCGCCGCGTCCGAAAGCAGCAACGACGGCCCACGCGGGCTCGGCCGGACGATCACGAAGAACTCGTCATCGACCGCCAACAGCCCGAAGGCCGCACCGGTGGAACGTAGTTTGCCCAGTTCAGTGATCGCCGCGTCCAGTTCGGTCAGGGCACCCGGGTCGAGCGCGCTGCACCGCCACCGACCGTCTTCCCGGACCACGGCCACCGCGAACCCCGTGACCGGCTCTTCCACCGCCATGCGCACACCGTATTCCGCTGCCCGACCGAACGCACGCACGGTGCGCCCGAAGCGCCGCATGGGGCACTATCGGGACCATGACCGGCCCCACTGACCTGCCCACCCTGCCCGGCACGCCGTTCGCCGGCCTCCTCGACGACGCGCGGGCGCTGCAAGATCGCACGGTCGCGCTCCGCCGCGCCGTCCACCGCCGGCCGGAGCAGGGCCTGCACCTGCCGCACACCCAGGCGGCGATCCGGGACGCGCTCGCCGACCTGCCGCTGGAGATCACCGAGGGCAAGGCCACGACGTCGCTGACGGCCGTCCTGCGCGGCGCCCGGCCCGGTCCGGCCGTACTGCTGCGCGGCGACATGGACGCGCTGCCGCTGACCGAGGAGACCGGGCTCGACTTCGCGTCGGAGGACGAGGAGTCGATGCACGCGTGCGGGCACGACACGCACGTCGCGATGCTGGCGTCCGCGGCCCGGCTGCTCGCCGGGCGCAAGGATCAGCTGGCCGGCTCGGTCGTCTTCATGTTCCAGCCCGGCGAAGAGGGGCACCACGGCGCCCGGTTCATGATCCACGAAGGCGTGCTGGACGCCGCCGGGACGCGGGCCGAGCGCGCATTCGGCGTGCACATCCTCGCCAACGCGCCCAGCGGGCTGCTGCAGCTGCGGCCCGGTCCGCTGATGGCGTCGGCGGACTCGTTCACCGTGCGCGTCACCGGCAAGGGCGGCCACGGCTCCGCGCCGCAGCACACGATCGACCCGGTGCCGGCGGCCGCGGCGATGGTCGGCGCGCTGCACACGATGATCACGCGCCGGGTCAGCGTGTTCGACCCCGCGGTGCTCTCGGTGACCCGGATCCAGGCCGGCACGACGTCCAACATCATCCCGGAGACCGCCGAGCTCGAAGGCACCATCCGCACGCTGTCCGAGCAGACGCGCGCGCTGGTCCGCGCCGAGCTGCCCAAGGTGTGCGAGCAGGTCGGCGCGGCGTACGGCTGCCGCGTGGTCGCCGACGTCGAGCCCGGCTACCCGGTGACCGTCAACGACGACCGGGTCGCGGCCGAGGTGCTGCGCCTCGGCGCGACCGTGCTGGGGCCGGAGAACGTCGAGCTGCTCGCCGACCCCCTGATGGGCGCCGAGGACTTTTCCTACGTCCTGCAACGCGTTCCCGGCGCCTACGCGTTCCTCGGCGCGTGTCCGCCCGGCGTCGACCCGGCCGAGGCGGCGGCGAACCACTCCAACCGCGTCATCTTCGACGAGGACGCAATGCCGAGCGGCGTCGCGATGCTCGCTGCTTTCGCGCTGGACTCCCTCCGCTAAGGCCCGGTCCGCGACGGGCGGCCGTCTTCCAGGTGGCCGGCGAAGCGGCGGCGCCACCCCGGGACCTCGAAAGCGACGTCGTACCAGCCGTTCCGCGTCGGCACGGGGAAGTCGCGCGAGCCACCCGGCGGGACCACGACGTCGTTCAGCGTGACCGGGGACGGCCCGCTGTTGGTCACCGTGACCCGCAGCGCGGGCGTGCTCACGAAGGTGACGGCGGCGTCGAGACCGGGGCCGCCCGAGGCTTCGACGACGAAGCCGTTCGGGCCGTGGATCGCGACGTCGTACGACCCGGCGTGCGGGATCCGGCCGGTGACCTCCCCGTTCGGCGGGACGTCGAAGCGCTGCGGCGGCCCGCCGACGTGGTAGGCGTACGCGGCCAGCTGCAGCGCCTGCGTCCCGTGGTTGGCCAGGTGCAGCTTCAGCGCACTGGGCTCGACCTCCGCCCAGGCGACCGGCTGGTACGGCAGCGGGCGCGCCTTGGCCGTGCCGGGCTCCTGCACGAGCGCGCCCGGCCGGACCCGGGGCTTCGGCAGCTTCGACTGCGTCCGGTCGGCTTCGGCGCGCAACGCGTCGGCGTCCGGCAGCAGCGGGATCGTCGTGTCGTGCGTGCGGAAGTCGAAGCAGCTGGTCAGGTCGCCGCAGATGGCGCGGCGCCACGCCGAGATGTTCGGCTCGCGCACCCCGGTCCACGTCTCGAGGAAGCGCAGCACCGACGTGTGGTCGAAGACCTGCGAGTTCACCCAGCCGCCGCGGCTCCACGGCGAGACGACGGTCATCGGCACCCGCGGCCCCAGCCCGATCGGCGCGGGCGCCCCGGACGGCTCGCCCTTCTCCGGCCGGTTTCCCGGCAGGTACTCGCCGGGCGTGCCGGGCGGCGGCGCCGGCGGGACGACGTGGTCGAAGAAGCCGTCGTTTTCGTCGTAGTTGATGAAGACGACGGTGGATTCCCAGAGCGACGGCTTGTCCCACAACGCCTTCAACATCCGCTGGATGTAGGCGGCGCCGTCGACCGGCCGGGCGGCGGGGTGCTCGCAATAGCCGTACGGCGCCACGACCCAGGACACCGCGGGCAGCGTGCCGGCCGCGCAGTCGGCGAGGAACTCGGCCAGCACGTGGTCGACGTCCTTCCCGCGACCCGAGTCGGGCTTGAGCTTCTTGCGCAGGTTCGCGCGCTCGGCCAGCCGCCGCTTCACGGGGTCCATCGAGTACAGCGCGTCGTGGTAGTTCTGGAACAGCCACAACGGGTTGTCGCCGTAGTCGCCGACGAAGTGCTCGGGGACGCCGCGCTCTTCGTCGTTCGCGTAGATCCGCCACGAGACTCCCGCCGACTCCAGCCGTTCGGGGTAGGTCGGCCAGCGGAACGAGGGCTCGTAGTCGGGTGCGTTGCGCGTCGCGGGCCCGCCGGCGACGCCGTCCGGGTCGATCGTGCCGGTCCAGTGGAACAGCCGGTTCGGGTGCGTCGGGCCCTGGAGCGAGCAGAAGTAGTTGTCGCACAGGGTGAACGCGCTCGCCAGTGCGTGCTGGAACGGGATGTCGTCGCGGGTGAAGTACCCCATCGTCATGGGGCTCTTCGCCGCGATCCAGCCGTCGTACGCGCCGTCGTTCCACGCGCGGTGCGTGCTGTTCCAGTCGTGCGGCAGCTCGCCGAGGTCCTGACCGTCCACAACGGACGTGTCGATCCGGAACGGCAGCACCGGGTCGCCGGCGCCGCGCTGGCGGAAGACGTCGCGAAGCGCCGCGCGGTCACCGAAGCCGCGTACGCCCGCCATGGTGCCGTAGTAGTGGTCGAACGACCGGTTCTCCTGCATCAGCACCACGACGTGGCGGACGTCGTCGATCGTGCCCTTCCGCGACGCGGGGGCGCAGGCGGCGGACAGCGCGCCGGCCACGGTGACCGCGGCCGCGCCGCCCAGCACCGTGCGCCGCCGGATCCGGCTCATGTCCACCTCCTCGTCCCCAGGTCAGCGGCCTGACCGGAGTACCTTTCCCGCCGAGAGAGGTGAAGCCATGCTCAACTCAGCGGAATTGGTCGCCTTCGCACCGTCGAGCGACCTCGAGCGCTCGCGCGCCTTCTACACGGATGTCGCCGGGCTCGAGTTCATCGAGCAAACCCCCTTCGCTGTCGTGTTCCGGAGTGGCCGGACGATGGTGCGCGTCACCGCCGTGGCCGAGTTCACGCCGCAGCCGTTCACGGTGCTCGGCTGGGCGGTCGCCGACATCCGGGCGGCCGTCACCGAGCTGCGTGGCCGCGGTGTCGAGTTCCTCACGTTCGACACGCTGCCACAGGACACCGACAAAATCTGGAGCACGCCCGGCGGGCGGATCGCGTGGTTCCGCGATCCGGACGGCAACGTGCTGTCGCTGACGGAGTTCACTGGCAATTAAACAACAGTGTTGATTTAATAGGCGGCATGACCGAACCCGACGCCCTCGCCCAGCTCGCCGAGCAGGAGGAACGCCTCCAGTTCACGAAGTTCGACAACGAGACGGCGCTCGCCCTCGGCCAGCAGCTGCTCACGGCCGCGCGCGACCGCGGACTGCCGGTGACGGTCTCGGTCCGCCGCAACGGCCAGCGCCTCTTCCACGCGGCCCTGCCGGGCACGTCGGCCGACAACGACGCCTGGATCGACCGCAAGAGCCGGGTGGTGGACCGCTACGGCCACAGCTCCTTCCTGGTCGGCACCCGGTTCCGCGCCAACGGCGGCTCGTTCGAGGAGGACAGCCGCCTGGACCCGGACCAGTACGCCGCCCACGGCGGGGTGTTCCCGGTGCTGGTCCGCGGCGTCGGCCCGGTCGGGACGGTCGGGGTGTCGGGGCTCCCGCAGGCCGAGGACCACGCGTTCGTCGTCGAGCAGCTGGAGCTGTTCCTGGGTTAGCCCCGCAGGTTGCCGAGCACGAACTCGGCGGTCTTCAGGACGCCACCGCAGCGGTCCTTGTCCCAGTAGACCGAGGGTGCTCCGTTGCCGTGGTAGCTGAAGATCAGCATGTCCGAGTCGGTGACGCCGATGGCGACGTCGCAGTTGTCCGGCCCCGGCATCTCGTGGAAGATCGCGGCCGGCAACCCGGAGATCGACACCCCGCTCCATGGATCGAGCGCTCCGGACTCGCGTCGCGACGAGTCCTTGAGGGCCTCGAGCGTCTTGGGTTCCGTGAGCGACTTCAGCGCGGAGACGGCTGGCGACTTCCCGCTGGTCCAGACGCAGCCCGCGGCCACGGCGGTGAACGACCTGCGCGGCGTCACGATGTCCGGCGGATCGGCGACGACGGCAGCCACCTGCTCCTTGGTGAGCAGCGAGCAGGGATCAGCGTCGAACTTCGCCAGGTCGACCGGCTGCCGCACCGGCGTCAACGGCAAGGCCGGACCGGTCTGCGGTGGCAACGGCGGTTCGAGAAGAGTCGTTTTCAGCCTGGAGGGCCCGCAGGCGGTGAGCAGTGCCCCGGCGAGGATCGCGGCGAGGACCAATGGAGACGAACGCGTTCGCATCGTGCTCACTCCGGCCAAGCCGACCATGACCGCATCACGGCGTCGTTCATCCCCGACCCCCTACTCCAGGTCCCGTCGCGATGACGGAACGTGCCCGTCCAGCACGATGCTGCGGACCCCCGACAAGCCACCACGCCCCGAAAAAGAACCGGCCGAAATCACATCCCCTTGCTACCGTCAATCCCGTGAAGCGCGCATTGACGACGACGCCGGAGAGTGTCCCGGCGCGCTGAACCACGCATTCCAGCCCGGGGCGGTCGCCCCGGGCTTCGTCTTGTGGTGCACCGCCTCGCCGTTCCCGAGGAGTCCACAATGCACGACCACCGCAAGCTCGGCCGCGAACTCGGCCTGTTCGGTTCCGACCCGCTGATCGGCGCGGGCCTGCCCTACTGGCTGCCCGACGGCGCCGAGATCCGGCACAGCCTGGAGGAATACGTCCGCGGCCTCGAACGGCGCGCGGGGTACCGGCACGTCCATTCGCCCGTGCTCGGCAAACGCGAGCTGTACGAGATTTCCGGGCACTGGGCGCACTACCGCGACGACATGTACCCGCCCATGGACGTCGGCGGCGAGCAGCTCGTGCTGCGGCCCAGCCTGTGCCCGCACCACGCGCTGATCTACCGGTCACGCGGCCGCAGCCACCGCGAACTGCCGCTGCGGATCGCCGAACTCGGCGGGATGTACCGCAGCGAGCTGTCCGGGGTCCTCGGCGGGCTGGGCCGGGTGCGCGCCATCCAGCTCAACGACGCGCACGTCTTCTGCCGTCTCGACCAGGTCGAAGCCGAGGCGGTCGCGGCACTGGCGCTGATCCGGCAGGCCTACGACGCGCTCGGCATCAGCGCGGCGCGCTACCGGCTTTCCCTGCCCGGTGCCGGCGGCAAGTACGTGGCCGGGAATTGGGATCGCGCCGCGGAAATCCTGCGTTCCGTGCTCGATCGGAGCGGGCTCCCGTACGACGCCGTCGAAGGGGAAGCGGCTTTCTACGGGCCCAAGATCGACGTCCAGATCGCCGACAATGCCGGTCGCGAATCGACCCTGTCCACCGTTCAGGTCGATTTTCACCAGCCCGCGCGGTTCGACCTCGAATACGTCGGTGCGGACGCGGCGAAACACCGGCCGGTCATGGTGCACCGCAGCATCATCGGCAGCGTCGAACGCGCGGTGGCGCAGCTGATCGAAGTGCACGGCGGCGCGTTCCCGGCCTGGCTCGCGCCGGTGCAGCTGCGGTTGCTCCCGCTTTCCGAGGCCGAAGTGCCGTACGCGCGCGAAGTCCTCGATCGCTGCGGCGACCTGCGGGCCGAAATCGCGGCCGAAGGCAGCCTCGGCGCCCGGATCCGGGACGGGCGGCTGGTGCCGTTCCAGGCCGTGCTCGGACCGGAGGAGGTCGCCGCGGGGCGGCTTTCGCTGCGGTTGCGGGACGGCAGCCGGCTCGACGCGCGACCGGCCGAAGAGGCGCTCGCCTGGCTCAGGGCCGAGAGCTCGCCGCCGTCAGCCAGTCGAGGACCGGGGTCAGGCTTTCCGGCCGCGCCCAGCCGTTGATCACCGCGAGCAGTTCCAGGTAGCGCTCACGGCGTGGGTTGTTGACGGTCTCGAGCCACTCCCGCAGTTCGCGGGGGTCGCGGCCCAGGCCGTCGACGATCGACGCCGCTTCCGGCGCGTCCGGAGCGATTCCCGCTTCGAGCGCCGGCGTGACGGCGGCGCGCACCTCGGCGGCCAGGTCGCGGCGGAGACCGGTTTCGTGCCGGTCGGCGAGCCGGCGCAGGGCGGCGCGGAACTCCGCGTCGCGCGTCAGCTCGGCCAGCGCGATCCACGCCTCGAGCTGCTCGGGGCTCGGGTCCGCCGGCAGTTCCGGGGTCAGCGTTCGCGCGATCCCGGCCAGGCCGGGACGGTCACCCAGCGCTTCGGCCAGGAACTCGCCGACCAGGTGCCGTCGTTCCACTTCGGACAGTCGGGCCAGTTCGTGCACGAGTTTCGTCTCCTCCGTGGTCGAGCCGCGGCCGGCGATCGCCGTCAGCACCGCTTGGCGCAGCCGCAGCACGCGGATCTCCGCTTCCAGCGCCTCCGCGTGCCGTGCCGCGATGTCGGCGATCGCGACTTCGCCGTCGGTGATCCGGCCGATCGTGGCGAGGTCGAGGCCGAGTTCGCGCAGGGTGCGGACGAGGTCGAGCCGGTCGAGGGCGGCGTCGTCGTACCGGCGCTGACCTGCGGCGTTGCGCCCGGACGGTGGCACGAGACCGCGATCCGAATAGAACCGGACGGCCTTGATCGTCAGTCCCGTCCGCCGGGCCAGCTCGCCGATCGAATACCGCATGCCGCCAGCCTGGCAGCTCCCCTCGGGGGAGCCGCAAGCCCTGATTCACCCCATCGTGTCGATCACCTGTTCGACGATTCGCGGTAACGTGGATCACATGAGCCAACGAGCACCGCCGGCCCTCAGGTCTCTTCCCGAATCCGGGTGACCAGCTGGGTCGGGTTCACGAACCGCAACGCGACGAGGAGGAGCAGGAGCATGGAAGCCGTGTAGATGGTCGCCATCGCGTCCACGGACTGGTTCGCGCGAATTCCCGCGGCGAACACGGAGTTGTACAGCGCCACCACGAGGGTCGTCGAGTCCGGGCCGGCGGTGAGGAACGTCAGCTCGAACATCCCGACCGTGCGCACCAGCACGAGGATCGACGCGGCCAGGATGCCCGGCAGCAGCAGCGGGCCCAGGATGCGGGTGAACACCGACGCCGTCCGCGCGCCGGACATGCGCGCCGCGGCTTCGATCTTCGGGTCGATCTGCTCGATGAACGGCGTCATGGTCAGCACGACGAACGGCACCGACGGCACCAGGTTCGCCAGGATGACGCCGGTGGTCGTGCCGGCGAGGTGGACCTTGTACAGCACCGTGGCCAGCGGGATGCCGTAGGTGATCGGCGGGATGAGGATCGGCAGCACGAACAGCAGCATCACCAGGCGCTTGCCGGGGAAGGAGCGGCGGGCCAGCGCGTAAGCGGCCGGGACACCGACTGCCACCGACACGGCGATCACCACGAGCGCGACGACCGCCGTCGTCAGGAGGACGTCCGAGAGGCCGAACTCGCGCCACGCGTCGGCGTACCAATGAGTGGTGAAGCCGTCCGGGAGCCAGGTGCCGAACCACTGCGTGCCGAACGAGTCGACGACCACCGAGAGCACCACGCCGGCGAGGTTGACGAAGAAGAACGCGACGACAGCCCAGACGACCCAACGTCCGGGACGCGCGACCCAACCGGTCATCCCTTGCCTCCGGTCGCTCCGCGGTAGAGCGTGGCGCGCCACGCCATGACCAGGCCGATCACGATCAGCATGACCACCGCCATGAGCATCGCGACGGCCGAGCCCATCGAGTAGTCGTACTCCTCGAACGCGGCGTGGTAGGCCGCGATCGAGATGACGCGGGTCTCGTTCGCCGGGTCGCCGACCAGCTGCGCCGAGGGGAACACCGAGAACGCCATGACGAACGACAAGCAGAAGGTGATCGCCAGGCCGGGGGCCAGCAGGGGCAGCGTGATCCGCCGGAAGCGCTGGACGCCGTTCGCGCCCAGCGTGGCGGCCGCCTTCTCCAGGGAGGGGTCGATGCCCGAAAGGTAGGACAACGTCAGCAGGAAGGAGAACGGGAAGCCGGTGATCACCAGCGACAGCAGCACGCCGGTGTAGTTGTGGATCAGCGGCAGCGGCTGGTCGGTGATGCCCAGGACCGTAAGCACCTTGTTCAGCCAGCCCGCCGGGCCGCCGTACATGATCAGGCCCTGCGCGGTGAGCACCGTGCCGAGCGTGATCGGCACGACCAGGATCGCCGTCAGGAGGCGCTTGCCGCGGACGCGGCCGCGCAGCACGTACGCGATGGGGATGCTGGCGAGGACGTTGATGAACGTCGCGGGCAGCGCGATGCCCAGCGTCGTCCAGACGGTGTCGCGCAGGTAGGGGTCGCCGAAGAACCGGGCGTAGTTCGCGAAGACGCCGCCCCGGCGTGGGGCGAAGGACAACTGCAGGCCGTAGAGGAAGGGGTACAGGAACAGGCAAGCGATCACGAGCAGGCCGGGAACCAGCAGGAGCAGGGTGCGGTCGATGCCGCGTTCGGCCAGGCGGTGCCGGAGGGCCGGGCGGGCCGTCGTCACGGCGGTCACGGCGCGAACACCAGGACGCGCTCGGCCGGGACGCCGATCTTCGCGGTGTCGCCGGGGGCCAGGCGCTTGTCCGTCCGGAAGTAGACCGGCAGCCCGGTCGGCAGCCGGGCGGAGACGGACAGCTCGCGGCCGTGGTACTCGACGATCTCGATCGTGACGTCGAGGGCGTTCTCCGCGCCGTCGCCGACGACGAAGTCCTCGGGGCGGATCGCGACCTTCGCGGGGCCTTCCGTGAGCGAACCGCGGTTCGCGCCGGTCAGGCGGACGCCGTCGCCCTCGACGGTGACCGAGGGGCCGACGGCGCCGGTGACCGTCACGTCCAGGAGGTTGCGGTAGCCCATGAAGGAGGCGACGTAGCTGTTCACCGGCTGCGCGTAGACCTCCTCGGGGATGCCGACCTGCTGGACCGCGCCCTCGCGGAGCACCACCAGGCGGTCGGCCAGCGACAGGGCCTCCTCCTGGTCGTGGGTGACGTAGACGGTGGTGAGCCCGAGCGTCTGGTGGAGGCGGCGGATCTCCATCCGCATCTCGAGGCGGAGCTTGGCGTCCAGGTTGGACAGCGGTTCGTCCATCAGGACCACCGGTGGCTCCAGCACGACGGCGCGGGCGATGGCGACGCGCTGTTGCTGGCCGCCGGAGAGCTGCGCCGGGAACTTCGCCGCGTGCTCGGTGAGCTGGACGAGGCGGAGGGCGTCGTCGACCCGACGGCGGGCTTCGGCGCGGGCGACCTTGCGCATCTTGAGGCCGAAGCCGACGTTGGCGCGGACGGACAGGTGCGGGAACAGCGCGTAGTTCTGGAACACCATCCCGAACCCGCGCTGCTCCGGTGGGCGGCCGTCGATGCGGGCGTCGTCGAGCCAGATGCTGCCGCCCGTCAGCGGGAGCAGGCCGGCCAGGCAGTTGAGCGCGGTCGACTTGCCGCAGCCGGACGGGCCGAGCAGGGCCACGAACTCGCCGCGTGCGATGGCCAGGTCGAGTTCGCGCAGGGCGGCCGTGGTGCCGAAGCTGCGGGAGACCCCGTCGAGGCGCAGCTGCTCGAACGTCACTTCTTGCCGACCTTCGAGCCGCCGACCAGCTGGTTCCACTTGTCGAACGCCTTGACCTGCTGTTCGGCGGGCAGCGACGTCTCCTTCGGGTACTGCGCGATCCACTGCTCGTACTCGGGGCGCCCGAACTGCTTGATCGTGTCCTGGCTCTTCTGCGGCGCCATCTGCAGGGTGACGTCCTTGACGGCCGGGCCGGGGTAGAAGTAGCCGTCGTCGTAGGCGATCGCCTGCTGGTCCGGCTTGAGCATCCACGCGATCAGCTGCAGGATCGCCGACTCCTGGTCGGGCGAGAGGCCCTTCGGCATCAGGGCGTACTGGGCGTCGGTGACCCAGTGCATCGGCTGCATGATCGCGGTCTTGACCGTGTTCGGCACGGTGCCGAGCTTGCGCGGGTTGATGTCCCAGCCGGTGGTCGACGTGATCATGTCCACCGCGCCCGAGGCGAGGTTCTTCATCGTCTCGGTCGTGCCCGACGGGTAGTACTTCACGTACTTGCCCAGCTCCTGCAGGTACGCCCAGGTCTTGTCCCAGCCCTTGTCCGGGTCCTTCGGGTTCTGGTCGCCGAGCAGGTACGGCAGGCCCATCAGGAACGTCCGGCCCGGGCCGGAGTTGGCCGGCTGCGCGTACTGGAACTTCTCGGGGTGCGCCTTGGCCCAGTCGAGCAGCTGCTGCGGGGACGCCGGGGCGGCGGGCACCGCGCCGGGGTTGAACTCCAGGAGCGGGCCGGAGGGGTAGTAGACGACCTCGACGCCGTAGCCGTTGGCCAGCTCCTGCATCTTGGCCGCCGGCTCGAGGTAGTTCTGCATCAGGTTCGGGAACCGGCCGGCGAAGTCCGGGAGGACCTTGGCCAGGGTGCCGTTGGCGATGCCGGCGGAGAGGCCGTCGGTGCCGCTGAGCACCAGGTGCGTCTGGGCGACGCCGCCGTCCTGTTCGGCCTTCAGCTTGCCCGCCATGCTCGGCGCGGGGGCGGTCGAGTACGTGACCTTCGCGAGGACTTCGGGGTGGGCGGCCTTGAAGTTCTCGATCATCTGCTTGGTGAGCTGCAGGTTCCCCGCGACGTCGAGGATGTTCAGCTCGACCGGCTTGCTCGGTTTGTCCGGCACGGCCTGGGGATCCGCTGCCTGGCCGCCGCCGTCGCCGCCGGGCGCGCCACAGGCCGTCAGACCGGCGGCGAGGCTCACCGCCAGCAACACTCGTCGGAATCGGAAGCCGGTGCGACGGTGCATGGCTGCTCCTGGGTCCGTGATAATGTTGTACGCCGCATCGTATATCAGATAGGACATGCCAGTGGCGAGTACGTTCGAGGAGCAGACGCGACGACTCTCGGGCGTGGTGGCCATCCCGGTCACGCCGTTCGACGCCGAAGGGGCCGTCGACGCCGCGACGTACGCGAAGCTGGTGGACCGGCTGATCACCGGCGGCATCGAGGTCGTGACGCCGAACGGGAACACCGGCGAGTTCTACGCGCTCGACGCCGGCGAAGCCCGGCAGAGCCTGGAGATCACCGTCGAAGCCGTGGCCGGCCGGGCGAGCGTGCTCGCCGGGATCGGCCACGACGTCGCTTCGGCGACGCGGGCCGCGGCGCACGCGCGGGATGCCGGAGCCGACATGATCATGATCCATCAGCCGGTGCACCCGTACATCTCCGGTGACGGCTGGGTCGACTACCACGCGGCGATCGCCGGCGCGGTGCCCGAACTCGGTGTCGTGCTCTACGTCCGCAACCCCGCGATCGCCGGCGAACGGCTGCGCGCGCTGGGCGAGGCGGCGCCGAACGTCATCGGCGTGAAGTACGCGGTGCCGGACCCGGTCCGGTTCGGCTCGGTGGCCCGCGACGCCGGCTTCGATCGGTTCGTCTGGATCGCCGGACTGGCGGAGCTTTCCGCGCCCGGCTACTTCGCCGTCGGCGCCACCGGCTTCACCTCCGGGCTGGTGAACGTCGACCCGGCGACGTCGCTGGCGATGTTCCGCGCACTGTCCACAGGGGACTACCCGGGGGCGATGGCGGTGTGGGAGCGGATCCGGCCCTTCGAAGAACTCCGCGCCGCGAACGGGAATGCCAACAACGTCAGCGTGGTGAAGGACGCGCTCGCCCAGCTGGGCCTGTGCCGCCCCGACGTCCGGCCGCCGAGCCGCCGGCTGACGACGGCCGAACGCGAACAGCTTTTCGGCATGGTGTCGTCGTGGGGGCTCTCGTGAAGGTGGCGGCCCATCGGCGCGCCGGGACGCGGTGACACCGGAACTCGGCTCGCCGACGAGCCACCTGATGACAGAGGTCGCGACCGGAAAAGAACACGCTGTAGCAACCCAACTGGGCGCCTCGAGTGTCGCTTTTGGCGGCTACGGGCGGCTGCTCGCCGGCTGATCAGCCGGCACGGTTGCGTACGAGCGGGTTCCGGCCCGGACTCGGCTCCTGTCCCCGGCCGGATCGCTCCGGGCGGGAAGTTCTCGGGTGTGCGGTGGGTCACCTTCATCCCGATGTGTCTGACTGTACACCTTTTCGGCAGGACGCGGGGAATTGCCACCGAGCCGGTGGAGTGGGAGGCTGAGGTCAGGACGCGGTACCACCGCGGCCAGGCCCCAGTGCCCTTTTCCCGGACCGGACCCGGACCCCGTCGGGGACGGAAACCGTTGCTGGACAAGCCTTTACGACTTACCCAGAGCGGTGACGCGATGACCTCAACCCAAATTCCGGATACGCCCGCCACGGCGGGCAGCGATTTCGCCGAGCTGTCGCGGCAGATCAAGGCCGTCGGCCTCCTCCAGCGGCGCCGGCGCCACTACGCCGTGCGCATCGGGCTCAACCTCGTCGCCTTCGGCGGGGGCTGGGTCGCCTTCGCCTTCCTCGGCGACTCGTGGTGGCAGCTCTTCCTCGCCGCGTTCTTCGCGATGATGTTCGCGCAGCTGTCGTTCATCGGCCACGACGCCGGGCACAAGCAGATCTTCCGCGGCCGCCGGGCGAACGACGCCACCGGCTTTGTCCACGGTGGACTGACCGGGCTGAGCTACGGCTGGTGGATGGGCACGCACACGCGTCACCACGCCAACCCGAACAACGAGGACGAGGACCCGGACGTCGACATCGCGGCGCTCGCGTTCAGCAAGGCGCAGAGCGCCGGCAAGCGCGGCTTCCTGCGCTGGATCGCGAAGTACCAGGCGTTCCTGTTCTTCCCGCTGCTCCTGCTCGAAGGTCTCAACCTGCACGTCTCGAGCGTGCAAGCCGTGTGGCGCAAGGACGTCCGACGGCACAAGCTCGAGTCCGCCCTGCTGATCGCGCACTTGGCGGCTTACCTCACCGCGGTGTTCGTGGTGCTCTCGCCGCTCATCGGGGTCATCTTCATCCTGGTGCACCAGTTCCTGTGGGGGCTGTACATGGGCTGCTCCTTCGCGCCCAACCACAAGGGCATGGCGATGGTGTCGAACGGGCACAAGCTCGACTTCCTGCGCAAGCAGGTCCTGACCTCGCGCAACGTCCGCGGCGGCCCGGTGGTGGACTTCGCGCTGGGCGGGCTGAACTACCAGATCGAGCACCACCTGTTCCCGAGCATGGCCCGGCCCAACCTCAAGCACGCGCAGGTGATCGTCCGGGACTTCTGCGCCCAGCGCGGGATTTCCTACGCCGAATGCGGCTGGGCGCGTTCCTACGGGTACGTGCTGCAGCACCTGCACGAAGCGGGCGAACCCCTGCGCCGGCCGGCGAAAGCGGCGGCGTGACGACCCCGGTGCCGGACACGTCGGAGGAGTCCCGGTCCGGTACCCCGTGCCCGAGCTGCCCGCACCCGCTCGGCACGCACGACGCGATCGCCCGCCGCTACTGCGCCGCCACCACGGCCGGCGCGGCGGCCGATCGCGGCTGCGTCTGCGGCACCGCGCAAGACCACATCAAAGCACCCGAGAAGCCGAGGACGTACCGATGACCGGCACCACCGAACCCGTCACCCGCTACCAGCGGCGCGTCGACCGGGTGAAGCACATCGTCGTCGAGCGCACCGGGCTCAGCGACGCCAAGGCACTCGAGCTGGCCGTGCACATGGTGCACGAGCTCGACACCCTCCCGGAGCGGGTCCGCTAGGGCTCGAGCACGACCGGCTGCCCGAACTTCCCGAAGACCGCGGGGACGAACGTCGTCACCTCGGTCACGCGGCCGCCGTCGATCGACAGCGCGTTCAGGCCGAACGCGTGGAACCGGCCGTCGTGGCGCAGGTACGTCGCCACGGCCGGGCCACCGTTCGCGCGGACCGGGACCATCCGCAGCTCCATCGGCACCGCCCCGTGCAGCACCGGGGCCCAGCCTTCGAGGACCGTCGCCAGCCCGCGGTACCAAGTCGGTTCGGGGCCGCTGTGACCACCGGCGCCCGGCTGGTGGCTGCAGCGGACGTCGTCGCTCAGCACGGCCGCGATGGCCGTGTCGTCCGCCGCCGTGATCGCCGCGATGTAGCGGGAGACGACCGCCCGTTCCGCGCCGCTCGACTCGACGCGCCACTCCGCGCGCCGCGACGGCAGCTGTTCCTTCAGCTCGGCCCGCGCCCGCTGGAGCGAGCTGCTCACCGAAGCGGGCGTCGTCTCCAACGCGGCCGCCGTCTCCTTCGCCGACCACCCGACGACGTCGCGGAGGATCAGCACCGCGCGTTGCCGGGGCGACAGGTACTGGAGGGCGGCCAGGAACGCCAGCTCGACCGTCTCCCGGGCGATCGCCACGTCCAGGAGGTCGTCCGGCGCCGGCTGCAGCCAGGGAACGGCCGCCGCCGGGCGGGGAGCCAGGTGCGAACCGGACGCCTCCGGCAGGTCCACCGCGGGGACCACGCGCGGGGTGCGGTCGAGGAAGTCGAGGCACGCGTTCGTGGCGATCTTGTACAGCCACGCCCGCACGCTCGCCCGGCCCGCGTACTGGTCGCGACCGCGCCAGGCGCGCAGGAACGTCTCCTGCACCAGGTCCTCGGCCTCGTCCAGTGAGCCAAGGAACCGGTAGCAGTGCACCCGCAGCTCCCGCCGGTGCCGCTCGGTCAGTTCGGCGAACTCGGTCTCGTCCATCGTGTCGGTAACCATGCCCGGTGTGACGACGTCCGGCACCGGAAAGCAACTCTTCGCAGGTCACCCGCACTGTGGCCGAAGTTACTCGCGCGTTAAAGACGAGTAAGCGACCGGGTACCGGCCGTCAGGACCGCATTCACGGGGGAGGCCCGGCCGCACGGACGGCGGTGTCCTGACGGGGTCCGATCCGCCGCGATGCCCGGAGGCACCCGTGACGCTCAGCGAGCTTCTTCCCAGCCTCGGCTGCGAAGCCGCCGATCACCTCGAGCCAGGAGTCTGGCCGCGAAGCACCCGACTCGGCGAAGACGGCGAGCTCCTCTTCGCCGGCGCGCGGGTCAGCCACCTCGCCGCCCGCTTCGGGACGCCGGCCTACCTGATCGACGAGCAGCAGGTCCGCGACACCGCCCGGGAGTACCGCGAAGCACTCCCGGACGTCGAGGTCGCGTACGCGAGCAAGGCCCTCTGCACCCGCGCCGTGCTGCGCTGGGTCGCCGAAGAGGGGCTGTCGCTCGACACCTGCTCGGCCGGGGAAATCGCCGTCGCCCGGTCCGTCGGCTTTCCCGCCGAGCGCATGCTGCTGCACGGCAACGCGAAGACGCCGGAAGACCTGAAGGCCGCGCTCGGCTACGGCGTGCGGCGGATCGTGGTCGACTCGCTCGACGAGATCGAGCAGCTCGGCGCGCTCGCCCACGGCGGGCAACAGGTGATGATCCGCGTGACACCGGGCGTCGCGGCCGGGGCGCACGCCGCCATCAGCACCGGTGCCGAGGGGCAGAAGTTCGGGTTCTCGCTGCTCGACGGCGTTCCCGACAACGTCGACGCCGCGGCCAGGGCCGTGCTGGCGCAACCCGGGTTGCGGCTGGCCGGCCTGCACTGCCACATCGGCTCGCAGGTCTCGCGGGTCGACCGGTACGAAGCCGCCGCGCGGCGGATGGCCGAGGTGCTGGTCCGGCTCCGGGACGCTCACGGCGTCACGCTGCGGGAGCTCGACCTCGGGGGCGGGCACGCCGTGCCGTACGTGGGCGGCGAGCCCGCGTTCGACCTCGGCGGCTATTCGCGACGGCTGCGCGTGGCGCTCGCCTACGAGTGCGCGGCGCACGGTTTCCCGCTGCCCCGCTTGACGATCGAGCCGGGCCGGGCGATCGTCGGGCCGGCCGGGATCACGGTGTACCGCGTGTGCGCGGTCAAGCGCGGCAGCCGCACGTTCGTCGCGGTCGACGGCGGCATGAGCGACAACGCGCGGCCGTCGCTCTACGGCGCCCGGTACACGACGCGCCCGGTGGGCCGACGCTCCACCGCGAAGCGTGTCCCGATGACCGTCGTCGGCAGGCACTGCGAAGCCGGTGACGTCCTGGCCGACGGCATCGACCTGCCCGCCGACCTGCGCGCGGGCGACCTGCTGGCCGTGCCGTGCACCGGCGCGTACCACCACTCGCTGGCGTCGAACTACAACCAGGTCGGCCGGCCGCCACTGGTCGGCGTGAAGAACGGCGCCGCGACGCTGCTGGTGCGCCGCGAAACCGAGGAGGACCTCAGCCGCCGCGACCTCGGCTAGCCGCTTCAGCCCGGCTCGATGGCCTCGCCACCGCGCCGCACCACGCCGCGGGGCAGGCGGCGACCGGCGAAGAAGTCGCGGCAGGCGCGGTGGACCGCGAACATCAGCGGCACTCCCAGCAGGATCGACACCACGCCGATCACCGCGACGCCGCCGATGCCGAACACCGTCGTCTCGCCCGCGTCCGGCCGCGCGTACTCGACCAGCGCGAACCCCAGCACGGCCAGGAAGAACACCCCGCCGAGGAACGGCAGCAGGCCGCGCAGCAGGAAGTTGCGGGCGCTCGTGAAGAGCGTGCGGCGGAACACCCAGACGCAGGCGAGCGCCGTCATCGTGTACTCGATCGCGATGGTCAGCCCGACCGCGTCGACCGAGTCCGACAGCACGTTGTCGCTGATCAGCGCCAGCAGCACGTACACCGCGAGCGAGATCAGCCCGAACGTCCAGGTGGCCACCGACGGCGTCCGGAACCGCGGGTGCACGCGCCCGAAGACGCGGGGCAGCGCGCCGTGGCTGGCCATCGACAACGTCGTGCGCGCCGCCGGCATGATCGTCGCCTGGCTGGTGGCCGCGCCGCTGGTCAGCACCGAGACGATCAGGAGCACGCCCAGCACCTTGCCCGTGGCGCCGTCCCCGAACACCGCGCCGCCGAGACCCGCGAGGACGTCGTCGGAGTTCGCCTCGTTGCCCAGCCCGACGCCCTCGGTCCCGACACCGGCGAAGGCCAGCGCGGCGACCGTGACGAGCAGGTAGTTCAGCACCAGCAGCACGGTCGAGAGCACCGCGGCGCGGCCCGGCGCGTGGCGCGGGTCGGCGGACTCCTCGTTGACCGACAGCGAGCTTTCCCAGCCCCAGTAGATGAACACGGCGAGCAGCACCGCCGAGACCGCGGGGCCGGCGCCGACCCCGCCCGGCCACAGCCAGTCGAGGCGCGGGGCCGAGGCCTGCGGCCCGGCCGTGCCCTCGAAGACGCGGACCAGCGCCACCACCGAGAACAGCACCAGGACGACGAGCTCCACACCCAGCAGGATCCACTGCGCCCGCGCGGACACCTCGATGCCGCGGTAGCAGAGCCAGCACAGCACCAGCAGCCAGGCGGCACCGATCGCCGTCGTGAGCCACCGGTTGTCCGCGGCGCCGGACGCGCCGAAGAGCAGCAGCGTGTACCGGCCGGTGAGCGCGGACTGGCTGCTCATCACCAGCAGCTGCGCGACGGTGACGACCCAGCCGGTGAACCACCCGGCGTGCGGGCCGAACGCGCGCGCCGCCCAGGTGAAGTTCGTCCCGCAGTCGGGTTCCGCCGCGTTCAGCTCCCGGAACGCGACGGCGACGAACAGCACGGGCACGAACGACAGCAGGACGAACGCGGCTGCCTTGAAGCCGGTGCCCGCCAAAACGATCAGCCCGAGCGTGGCGGCGATCGAGTACGCCGGAGCGGTCGACGACATCCCGATGACCATCGACGACACCATGCCTAGGGTGCCGCCGCGCAGTCCCTTTTCGGGGACGGCGGGGGCGACGCCGAGCGCCACGGCCTCCGACATGCGTTGGTCCTCCTGGGGTAACGGGAGACGACAGAGCCGCCAGACGGTACCCGGCGGGGCGCGCCGAGCGCGTGCGGCTGTGCGCGGGCGCACAAAACCGCCTCGGAAAGCCTCGTGATTTTCCGCCCCCGCCACCGATTCCTCGGCTGACGGCGACGTGCACGCCGGATCACGCGAAGCTGGCGCGGGGGTCTCGCTTTCTGGTCAGGTCTCGATACGCTGCGCACTTGACAAATCACATGCCGAAACACAGGGAGGGACGGCATGGGTGACGATTCACGTGCGCGCGGACTGGACAACACGGACAGATCGTTGATCGCCCTGCTCCAGCAGGACGGCCGCGCGTCGTTCACCGCGCTCGCGAAGGCGGTCGGGCTTTCGGAGGGAGCCGTCCGCCAACGGGTGCAGCGGCTGCTGCGCGACGACCTCATGCAGATCGTGGCGGTGACCGACCCGGTCAACGTCGATCTGACCAGACAGGCGATGGTCGGGATCAGCGTCGACGGCGCCGATCCGCGCGAGGTGGCGGACAAGCTCTCCGAACTGCCGAACGTGCACTACGTCGTGTTGTGCGCCGGGCGGTACGACCTGCTGGCCGAGCTGGTCTGCCGGGACGACGACCACATGCTCGAAGTGCTCGGCGAGGAGATCCGGCAGATCCCGGGCGTCTCCGGGACCGAGCTGTTCGTGTACCTCAAGCTGGCCAAGCAGAACTACTCCTGGGGCCGGCTCACGGCGTAGCGACCGGGGATGACGGGCCGGGACCCCGCCCGCCACCCCCGTTCCGCTACACGAACCGCCGGTGCCCGGCCCGCGCCGGAACCCCGGTTTCGGCGAGCCCCGACAACTCCGCCGGCAACGGTTCCCGGTGCAGCACACCGAGGCGCTGCGTGGCGCGGGTGAGCGCGACGTACAACTCGGCCGCGCCACGCGGGCCCTCGGCCAGGATCCGCTCGGGCTCGACGACGAGGACGGCGTCGAACTCCAGGCCCTTGGTGGCCGACGGCGGAACCGCGCCGGGCACGCCCGGCGGGCCGATCACTACGGCCGTGCCTTCACGGCCGCCCTCGTCGCGGTCGAAATCGTCGATGGCGTCCCGCAATTCGCCGTCTGCAACACGTCTGGACCACGGCCGGACCCCGCAGGCGCGCACCGATTCCGGCGGTCGCGCGGCCGGCGCGAACCGCGCCAGTACGGCGCCGGCGACGGTCATGATCTCCGCCGGGGTCCGGTAGTTCACGGTCAGCTCCCGGTACTGCCACCGGTCGCCGGCGTACGGCGCCAGCATCGCGCCCCACGACGTCGCCCCGGCCGCCGACCGGCGCTGGGCGAGGTCGCCGACGATCGTGAACGACCGGCTCGGGCACTTCCGCATCAGCACCCGCCAGTCCATTTCGGACAGTTCCTGCGCCTCGTCGACGACGACGTGCCCGTACGTCCAGTCGCGGTCCGCGGCCGCGCGTTCGGCGAGGTCGCGCGGGTCGCGCTCGACGAACCGTTCGGCCAGGTCTTCGGCGTACAGCAGGTTTTCCGCCGACAGCAGGACGTCCTCGTCCAGCTCCTCGCGGTCCAGCTTGAGGACGTCCAGGACGCCGGCGGAATACTCGGCCGCTTCGGCCGCCCGCCGGCGCGCGGCGGCCCGCTCGGCGGCGTCGTCGCGGCCGAGCAGGTCGACGAGCTCGTCGAGCAGCGGCACGTCCGACACCGTCCAGGCGCCGCCGTCCGCGCGGAACAACGCGGGATCGGCGCCGGCCGTCGCGAGCCGGCGCGGCGACATGTACAGCGGTGCCAGCAGCGTCTCCGGCGTCAGCTCCGGCCACAGCGCGCCGAGGGTGGCGTCGAGCTCTTCGTGCTCCGCCAGCTCTTCGCGGACGTCGGCGCGGAGGTCGGCCCACGCCCCGCGGTCGGCCCGGGTCAGCCAGCCTTCGCCGATCTTCGCCACGGCGCGCTCGGCGAGGATCGCGACGACGTGCTCGCGGAACACCGCGCGGGCTTCGTTGTGCGGCAGGCCCGACCGGCGCGCTTCGAGCCGGGCCTCGCCCGCGGCGCCGGCGTCGAGGTCGACGGTGACGTCGGCCAGCTCGACCGGCACCGGCTCGGCCGGCACCCGCTGCCGGTCGGCGACCGCCGCGGCGAGGACGCCGACCATCTTCGAAGATCCTTTGAGCCGCGCCACTTCCGGCGCGTCTTCGGCGGTGACGCGCAGGCCGGGGACGAGGTCGCCGGTGGTCAGGAAGACGACGTCCGATTCGCCGAGCGACGGCAGCACGCGGCCGATGTGGTCGAGGAACAGCGGGCTCGGCCCGACCACCAGCACGCCGCTGCGCGACATCCGCTCGCGCTGGGTGTAGAGCAGGTAGGCGACGCGGTGCAGCGCCACGGCGGTCTTCCCGGTGCCCGGGCCGCCCTCGACCACCAGGACGCCCGCGTGGCCGAGCCGGATGATCTCGTCCTGCTCGGCCTGGATCGTCGCGACGATGTCCCGCATGCCCTCGCCGCGGGGCGCGGTGACGGCCGCCAGCAGCGCCGCGTCCCCGCGCTCGCCGGCGCCGGGTCGGCCGAACATCTCGTCGGTGAACTCGGTGACCGAGCGGCCGACGGAATGGAACTGGCGACGGCGGCGCATGTTTTCCGGCGTCGCCGCGGTGGCGACGTAGAACAGGCGCGCCGCCGGTGCCCGCCAATCCAGGAGAAGGGGATCGTAGTCGTTTTCGCCGTCGAAGAGACCGATCCGGCCGATGTAACTGCGTTCGCCCGAAAGGGCGTCCAAGCGGCCGAAGCAAAGCCCGTTGTCGGCGACGTCCAGCCGTGCCGCCTCCCGGGCCCGGATGCGCACGTCGGCGTCCCGGTCCACCAGTGCGAGCCCGGTTTCTCCCAGCGCGGTGCGGTAGCGGGCCCGCGCCTGTTCGCGTTCGCGGTCGAGCCGCGCGTACAGCCCGGCGATGTACGCGCGCTCGTCCCGCAATTCCTCGTCGTACCCCTGATTTGACAATTTCCCCTCACAGCGGTTAGACTGGCACCAGCTTCGGCGAGTTCTCCTTGTTTTCGGAGAGCACGCCGATTTTTTATTGTCCACCCGCTGTCAAGGGGTTCAGCCCAGCATGAATTCGCGCGGGTTCAGCGGCCGGTCCACCACCCGCACGTCACCCAGCAGCCCGGCGAAGCTCCGGTCGACCTTCCCGTCGTAGGAGGAGGCGCCGACCAGCCACGAGCCACCCGGGTCGGCGAGCCCGATCGCGGGCGTCGACGGGTTCCGCACCACCGGGCAGCCGTCGACGTAGACGATCGTGCGGCGGCCGTCGTTGACCACGGCGACGTGCCACCACTTCTCGACCGCCAGCTCGTGCCCCCAGTTCGTCGCGGTCCGGTCCTGGTTGAGCGGGTACACCGCCCACTGCAGCTCCCCACCGTCCGAAAGGGACAATGTGGCGGCGGATTCCTTCGGGTCGTCGCCGGTCTTGCCCGCCGCCGCACCGCTGCCCTGCCGCGCGAACAGGCCGCACCAGCCGTGGTGGCCGTCCTTGAAGTCCGCCGGCAGCCGGAAGAACGCCTCGACGGTGTAGCCGCGTTCGAACTTCAGCTTGTTCATCGGCGCCCGGTCGACGGTGCGAAGGTACGCACCGCGGCTCGGGTCGCGGCCGCCGTCGAAGTTCAGGCTCGCCCGCGACGGCTGCCGCGGCGAGAACTGGCTCGAGTACTTCAGCTGGTCCGGCCCACTGCCCGGCGCGGTGACGCGCGTGAGGTCGTTGCCGTGGCCGGTCTGGTCGCGCACGACGACGTCGGCCGGCACCGGCTTCCCGTCCACCCCGCCCTCGAAGCGCCAGTAGGCGACGGTTCCGGGCACCAGCAGCTGCTTCGCCGGACGTCCCGGCGGGACCGGCACCGGCGCGAACCCCTTGAACCGCTCGGCGAAGTCGATCTCCAGGCTGAAGTAGTCGGCGGTGCCGCTGCGTTCGACCTCGACCTGCTGCATCTCGCTGAGGTGGTCCTGCGCGGCGAGCCACGGCGAGAACGTCCGGACGTCGATCACGCCGCGCGCGAGGTCGAACTGGTAGAGCCGGACCATGGCGCTGCCGCCGTAGTAGCGGTCCTGGTAGTTGGCGATGTGGACGTGGACGTCGTGGCCGGCGGCGTTCTTGCGGACCGTGCGCCCGGTCGGCCAGTAGTGGCCGTTCAGCGTCAGGAAGATCTGGTCGTTGCCGTCGACGAGCTCCTTCCAGACCAGCTCGCCGAAGGTGGAGAACTGCGCCTGTGCGTCGTCGTCGGCCCAGACCAGCTCGTGGATGGTGAGGATCGCGGGCAACGTCGGGTGCTGCGCGAGGACCTGCTTGGCCCAGTTCAAGCCGCCCGCCGACGGCCGCCAGTCCAGGGCGAGCAGCAGCCAGTCGCGGCCACCGCCGCGGAAGATGTGGAACGTGTTGTAGCCGTCTTTCGAGGCACCGCGGAACGTCGGGGAGGTGCGCTGGCGCTGCGGGCCGAACGCGTCCAGGTACGGCGACGGGCCGCGCTGGTCGTCCTTCGAGCCGTCGATGTCGTGGTTGCCCGCGAGCGTGCTGTACGGGAACCGGCGGCGGTCGAGCACCTGGAACGACTTGCTGATCCGTGCAAATTCGTCGGCGCGGCCGTTCTGGGTGAGGTCTCCGAGGTGAGCGAGGAAGACAACGTTGTCATCCGACTCGTCGAGGACGTACCGCAGCGACGCGTCCAGCGGGGCCGCGTCGCCGCGGTCCTCGTCGAACAGGTACTGCGTGTCCGGCATGACCACGAGCGTGAAGCGCGGGTCCTCCGGGTCCGGGCGGTGCGCGCCCCGAGCTTCGGCGGCCGGTGCGCCGAGGACGCCCGGCAGGGTCGCCGCGGCGGCGACGGCCGGGGCGCCGAGGAGGAAGGTCCGGCGAGAAGTGTCAGTCACGGGCGGGAAGCTACGGGTGCCGGCCGACCGCCCCGGCAACTGCTGCCGAACGCCGGATGAACAGCGGTACTGTGCGCACATGAGTGGTCCGCGGGTGTTCCGGTTGATCCAGCCCGTCGACGACATCGAAGCCGGGGTCGCGTTCTACGCCGCCGTCCTCGGCCACCCCGGCGAGCGGATCGCGCTCAACCGCCACTACTTCCGTTGCGGCGACGTCGTGCTCGCCTGCGTCGAGGCGCCGCCCGGGCACCGCGAGCCGCGCCCGCGGAAGGACCCGCGGATCGTCTACCTCGCGGTCGACGACGTCGACGAGACGTTCGAGCGCGTCCGCGCCGCTCAGCCGCGGTGGATCGACGACGCCATCGAGACGCAGTTCTGGGGCGAGCGCTCCTTCTACGCCGACGACCCGTTCGGCAACCCGCTCTGCTTCGTCCAGGAGGACACGCGCTACTCGGGCGGGCCCGTCGGCTGATCGCCGTTGGCCGGGTGCATCCGGATCGGCATGACGAACCAGAGGATCCCGAAGATCAGCACGCAGAGCACCGCCATGACGACCATCGCGATCCCGCCGTAGACGACCTTGGCGATCAGCGCGACCGTCGACGTGATCGCCAGGGCCAGGCAGACCAACCCGACCAGAACGAGCCGGTTGCCCGCGGTCAGGATCCGCTCCCGGCTCCCGGTGCGGAACAGCAGCCGGTGCCAGGCCGCGGGCGCGGTCAGCAGCGCCGTCGCGGCCACCGCGAGCGCCACCGCGGACAGGTGCAGCGACTTCTCGAACCCGCTGGCGTCGTGGAACCGGTCGGTGAACACCACCGACAGCAGGAACCCGAACAAGATCTGCACGCCGGCCTGCGCGACCCGCAGTTCCTGCAGCAGTTCGCCGACGTTGCGCGTCAGCTGCTCGTTGCGGCTCTCGCCGGTGTGTTCGGGCACACGCCGACCTTAACCGGGCCCGGGATCTCCCACCGGATGGGAAAAACGTGACTTTCCCACCGCATCGGATCACCCGTTCGCATGAAGATCACGGCAGCCGGCGTTCGCGCTGCTAGAGAAGGACCATGCGTCTTCTCCCGGCCTTCGCCGCCGCGGCGGCCCTCGCCGCTCTCGTCCCCGGCACCGCTTCCGCGGCCACGTCTCCGGTGCACGTCACGACCGCGCACGGCACGTTCACCGCGTATGCCCCCAGCGCACACGCGGTGACGTACCGACCCGACCTAGTCCCCGACGGCGCCCGCGCGCACGTGTTCGGCCTTTCGGCGGCGCACGCGGGCACGACGACCACGCTGGTCGTCACCGGCCTGCTGCCCGGGCACGCGTACGGCGCCCACGCGCACGCGCAGCCGTGCGGCGCCACCGGTGACGCCGCCGGGCCGCACTTCCAGCACGTGCCGGACCCGGTGAAGCCGTCGACCGACCCCGCGTACGCCAACCCTCGCAACGAGATCTGGCTCGACTTCACCACCGACCGGCTCGGCACCGGCTTCGCCCGGTCCACTGTGGACTGGACGTTCGGCGCGCGCCGGCCCGAGTCCGTGGTCGTGCACGAGACGCACACGCACACCGATCCCGGCCACGCGGGGACGGCGGGCGCCCGCCTCGCCTGCCTGGACGTGGACTTCTAGTCACCACCCCCAGGTGCGCTCGGGCACCACGCGGATGCGCACGGAGTACTCGGCGTCGAAGGCTTCGGGTGCTTCGAAGCCGATCGCCGCGTAGTGGGAGCCGTACTTGTCGAGGTAGCCCGGCGCCTCGGACGCCTTGGCCTCGTCGACGGTCGCTTTCCCGTTGACGACGAGGATCGAGCCGCCGTGCTCGTCGCCGTTGAGGTGGAAGCTCACCTCGGGGTTCGCCTCGATGTGCCGGAGCTTCGCGGTGTCCGGCTTGCTGAACAGCACGACGTCGTCGCCGTCGAGCACGAACCACACCGGCCGCGGCGCGGGCCGCCCCTTCGGCGTGACGGTGGTCAGCCACGCGATCTTCTCGCCCGCCCGGTCGGCGAGCTTCGGTTCTGCCATGTCGGTGCCCCCTGGCTCCTCGGTCCTGTGACCCAGGTAACCACGGGGCACCGACAATTCTTCCCGCTAGCGCGAGGCGACCCGGCGGGCGTACCGCGTCCCGGCCGCCAGGAGCACCAGGCCGGCACCGAGGAACGCGCCGACCCGCGCCAGGCCGTCCAGCGCCGAAAGGTCGAACAGCACCAGCTTCAGCACCGCGGCGCCGACCAGGACCAGCCCGGTCACGCGCAGCCCGACGACGTCGATCCCGCGCAGCAGCAGGACGAGCGCGGCGACCGTCCAGGACACCGTGATCAGCGCGTGGCCGAGCAGGAAGCCCGAGCGGCCGGGGACCGCGAGCAGCGACCCGCACAGCACCACCCCGGCGGCGCCGTACAGCGCCGCGACGCCGGCGAGGAGCCACACCGGCAGGTCGTCGGCCGGGCCGCGGAACACCGCCAGCCGGGCCGCCGCCCACGGCAGCGCGACCGACACGGCGAGGATCAGCGCGGCGACCGCGAGCGCGCCGGTCAGCTCGGCGGCCGAGCGGGTGCGCGGGATGATCAGCAGCGCGGGCGTGACGTCGAAGAACACGCCGATCAGGCCGCCGATCGCGGCGAACCCGAGCGCGGCGCCGAGCGCGAACCGGTTGCGGCCGGCGACCGCGGCCACGACCAGCAGCAGCGCCTCGCCGAGCAGGACCCCGGCGCGGGCCGGGCCGTCGAACTGCGTGACGGTCGCCTGCAGGATCGCGAGCAGGCCGGCCAGCCCGGCCAGGTGCCCGGCGACGCCCGGCCAGAAGCGGCGCGCGGCCCAGACGGCGAGCAGGACGACGCCGGCAGCCGCCGTGATCGGCACGGCCTGCGGCTTCGGCAGCAGCAGCGCCGCGATGAGCGTGGGCAGCACGGCCGTCGCCAGCACCGAAAGCGCGGCGGGGTCGTTCTCGCGGCGGCGCAGCACGATCAGCGCGAGCGCGATCCCGACGACGCCGGCCCCGCCCGCGGCGGCCGTGTTGGCCCAGCCGCCACCCTGGCCGAGCACGGCCGTGCTGATCACGGAGGCGAACAGCGGCGGGACACCGGCGGCGAGCGTCAGCGAAGACCAGTCGCGGCGCAGCTGCACCGGCGTCGTCGCGAGCTGCACCATGAGCAGGAAGGTGACCAGTTCGGCGGTGAACCCGCGGGTGATCATCGGCGCGCACACGACGCACCCCACGACGACGGCGGAGGCCAGCAGCGGCGACTCCCAGCGCACGGCCACGAGCAGCCCGCCGACGGTGATCGCCAGCCCGGCGGCGAGCCCGGCGAGCACCGGCAGGAACTCGTAGAGCGTGGTCGCGGCCACGGCGTCCAGGTAGAGCGTCGCGATCCCGGTGGCGGCGAGGGCGAAGGCCCCGGTCCGGCCGGCGGGCTTGCGGTGCAGCCACACGCCGGTGCCGGTCAGCGCCAGCCCGAAGGCGGCGCCGACGAGCACCCGCGGCAGCGGCCCGAGCCAGCCCCGCTGGACGGCCAGCACCAGCAGCAGGACGACGCCGAGCAGCGTGACGGCCCCGCCGACCCAGGCGAGCACGCGGCTACCGGCGCCCTCCTTGCCGAGCTTCTCGCCGAGCGTCTGGCGGGGAACCGGCGGCTGGGGCGGCTGCGGGAAGTACTGCGGCCGGGGCGGCGCCTGCCACTGGTACTGCGGCCACGGCGGCATCGGCTGCGGCTGCGGTTGCGGCTGCGGCTGCGGCTGCGGCTGCGGCTGCGGTTGGGGTTGGGGTTGGGGCGGAGGTGCCTGCTGGGGCTGCGGAGCCGGCTCCGGCTTCGGCTGCTCGGCGCGGGCGGTCCGCAGTTCGGCACCCACCACGGCGAGACGACGCCCCAGGTCGTCGATCTCGCCGGCGAGCCGGAGGAGCACATCTGCTTCGGTGGTCATACCGGACAGGGTCACGCACCGGCGTCCACCTGCGGATCCGTAGCACTACTCAATCCCGGGTCACGTCCTGGTCGCGGCCAGCACCTCGTCCACGGTGGCCATGATCGAAACGGTCTCGTCGAGCGGCATGAGCGGGCTCTCGGTCTCGCCGTTCGCCAGCCGGAGCGCCACCTCATCGGCCTGGTACCGCAGGCCACGGCCCTCGTCGACGTACTCGAACCGGCTCCGGTCGCCCTCGCGCGGGATGAGCGTGAAGGAGGCGGGCGCGTAGAAGGCGCCCTCGATGTCGATGCGCGCGTCGGTGCCGACGATCGAGGCGGTGGTCGCCGAAACCGCGCCGAGCGTGCAGCCGAGCACGGCCTGAGCGCCGCTTTCGTAGCCGAACAGCATCGACACCTGCGCGTCGACACCGGTGAACGCGGGTGTCGCCATGGCGGCGACGCGCTCGGGCCGGCCGAGCACCATCGAGGCGAAGGAGACGGGGTAGATCCCCAGGTCGAGCAGTGCGCCGCCGCCGAGCTCGGGCGCGAACAACCGGAACCCGGCGTCCTCGGCGAACCACTGCCCGTGGTCGGCGAACACGGTGACGACCCGGCCGAGGCTCGGCAGCAGCTCACGGACGTGCCGGATGTGCGGGAGGAACCGCGTCCACATGGCCTCCATGAGGAAGAGGTTCTTGTCCCGCGCCAGCTCGACGAGGTCCCGCGCCTCGGCGGCGTTCATCGTGAACGGCTTCTCGACGAGCACCGGCTTCCCGGCTTCGAGGGCGAGCCGCGCGTTGGCGTGGTGCAGCGGGTGCGGGGTGGCGACGTAGACGACATCGACACCGGGATCGTTCACGAGGGCTTCGTAGCTGCCGTGCCGGGCGGGAATGCCCCGCGCGTCGGCGAACCGTTCGGCGCTCTCGGCCGTGCGGGACCCGACGGCGGCGACGACGCCGGAGGTGGTCAGCTCGAGGTCGTCGGCGAAAGCCTTGGCGATGCCGCCGGTGCCCAGGATTCCCCAGCGCAGGGGCTTGTCGTTCATGTCCGCGAGCCTAGGCGCCCCACTTCGCGCGCGCCCAGGCCGCGGCGAGCGCGGTCGTGGCGCCCAGCGCGGCCAGCGCCACCACCGCGCACCCGTTGTCGCCCGAGACCGAGTTCTGCCGCGTCCCGAGCAGGCGCCGCCACAGCTCCTTCTCGTGGTCGGCCAGGTAGAAGGAGGCCGCCTGGCCGGTGGACACCCCGTCGGGGACGGGGAAGACGAACCAGGCGTGCGACGGCGGAGCCGTCACCAGCAGGTGGCCGCTCGACGAGGCTTTGCGCAAGGCGGGCGCGGCGTGCGTCGCCGTCGGGTTGTCGACCTCGTCGAGGTAGAGCTGGAGGTGCTCCCGCGCGAGCGCTTGGGTTTCGAACGAATCGGGGTAGGTGATGATCTCGCCGCGGTACGGACCCGCGGCGACGAATTCGGACCAGCCCCACCGTTGCGCCATGACCGTTTCCTCCCCCGTGGACTGTGGTTCCGCTTCGAACGTAGGACTTCCACCCCGCGGTCTTCCGTCAGTGACCGGTTGTGGCCACCCGCTTTTGGTCCAGGCGAAAGGAAGGGAACGTGATCGGGGTGACGAGCACGGTGGTGATCTGCACGGCGCTGGACGTGGAGTACCGCGCCGTCCGCGAGCACCTGCGCGGTCCCTTCACCGAACGCGAAGAACGCGGCGCGCTGTACGACGTCGGCGCCTTCGGCCCCTGGACGGTCGCCTTGGCCCAGACCGGCGACGGCAACACCCAGGCGGGGGTCGAGCTGGAACGCGCCATCTCGGTGTTCCGCCCGGAGGTGGTCCTGTTCGTCGGGGTCGCGGGCGGCCGCAAGGACGTCTCCCTCGGCGACGTCGTGGTGGCCGACCACGTCTACGACTACGAGTCCGGCAAGGACACCGCCGGGGGCTACCTGCCGCGCATCAAGACCGCCGCCGCGTCCATGCCGCTGGTGCGCCGCGCCCGGCAGCTGGCCCGCGATTCCGCGTGGCAGCACCGCATCCGGCCCGCCGCTCCGGACACCGCGCCGCGCGCGCTGGTGAAACCGATCGCGGCGGGCGGCAAGGTCGTCGCCGGCACCGCGTCGGCGACCGCCCGGTTCCTGGAGCGGCACTGCGGGGACGCGGCCGCGGTCGAGATGGAGGCCCACGGCTTCCTCTACGGCGCTTACGTCAACGAAGGCGTGCAGGCCCTGGTCGTCCGCGGGATTTCGGACCTGCTGTCCGGCAAGACCGGAACGGCCGACGAGCACTGGCAGCCGGTGGCGTCCCGGCACGCGGCCGCGTTCGCCTTCGAACTGCTCACCGTCCTGAGCGCGCGCGACAGCGAGCAGGCCGAGCAAGCCTACAAAGCCGCCCGCGAACTGCACATGAGCTGGGACAAGACGGTCGACGACCTGGTCGAGATCGAACGGCTCTACCGCCAGGCGGCGGACGCCGGCCACGCCGACGCGATGACCATGGTCGGCCTGAGCGCCGAAGGCAGGCTGCGGGCGAGCGTCCTCGGGCAACCGTCCGGCGACCCGTCCGCCGCGGACGTCCGGACCGCGCTGCACTGGTACGCCAAGTCCGCGGACCGCGGCAGTATCTTCGGCGCCTTCCACGTCGGCCGGGTCCACGAGGAGCACTTCGGCGACCCCGACGAGGCCCTCAAGTGGTACGAGAGGGCCGCCACCGGCGGTCACGGAGGCGCGCGGGCGAGCTTGGAAGGGCTGCGGCGCCGGCTGGCGCTGGGCCTCGGCGCGCTCAGGGGCCACGCACCTTTCGAACGCCCACCGTCGGAGCACGACCCGAGCGAAGGAGAAGCCATGCCCGCAGACACCGAATACGCGCGCTGGACCAAGGCGGAATTCGGCAGCGAGCCGCAAGCCGTCGCCTTCTGCCTCGGCGACTTGGAGGAAGCGTGCGGCGGCCAGTACGGGGAGTGGGGCACGCTGGCCGAAGAAGAGGTCGTGGCGATCCTCGGCCACTTCTGCCGCCTGATGCCCGCGCGGGCCCACCTGTCCGCGGTCGCGTTCGAGTACTACGACCGGATCGGCGAAGGGAACCTGCGCGCGTTCGCGGCGCGGCTGCGCTCGCCCGGAGCCCCGGATCCCGCGGAGTTCGCCCCCGTCTGGTCGTGGCAGCGCGCCGAAAACCGGGTCAGCACGGCGGAAAACTTCTACGGGTTCAAGCTCTCGGTGCAGGACTACGACTGGACGACGTCCCTGCTCGGCGACCTCATCGGGCACCTGATGGGCGACGAGGAACCCGATGCCGGACTCCGCGAGACGATCTTCCACCTGCGACTGCTCGCCCGCGCGATGACGAAGCGGCGCGACCTGGCCACCCCGCCGAGTTCCGGCCGGGACTGGACGTGGTTCTCCCTGCTGCTCACCCCGGAGCAGTTCGCGGTGCTCGTCCGCGTCGCCGCCACCGCGTCACAGGCGAAGAACGCCGAAGCCGACTTCCGCGAGTTCTGGCAGCGCGTCCACCACGCCCTCGAGACGGCGAACGTCGAGCCGTTCGAGTAGCGGCCCCTGGCCGACGGGGCGCGAAATGACCGGCGCGTCAGCCTCCGGTGGTTCATGATCCAACTTGCCCTCTAAAATGAGGGGTTGGTGAACCGAGGCACCAAGGGGGAATGCGAAAGCCATGGCAACCAAAGGACCGCGATTCAGGGCCGGCCGTCCCGCATGAAAGCCTCGATGATCTCCAGGTCACGTCGGCCGCGGGCACCATTGATCTCCAGTGACCGGCCGTCCTTGCGGATCACCAGGGAACGCCCGTTGGCCCGGTTGACCCAATCGCGCAGCGTACGGCCCAGGATGATCAGCACCGGAGACGAACTGAGGGTGACGACCAGCGAGGTCACCGTCGCCGCATCAACTCCCTTGGCCCCCGGCGGCACGGCCCCGGTGGAAGCGAACTCGACAGCGTCGACATCGAGTCCAAGCAGTTCTTGGCGCAACTGCCGGGCCTGTTCGTCGGCGACCGCCGGATCGTCGTCGAGCACCGTCAGGAAAACGTCCGTCACCCTCCGAACGATATAGCACGCGAACCGGATCCAGCAGGTACTCACACCGTGAAGACACCCGGAAGCCACACCGCCCCGGCCGGGCGCCGGCTAGCTCTGCTCATCGCCTGTGACGAATATGCGGACCCGGGGCTGGGGTCACTGCGCGGGCCGGCCCGAGACGTCGACGAGCTGAACGCGGTCCTCGGCGATCCCGGAATCGGGGACTTCACCGTGACCGTTCTGGCCAACCGCTCGGCGCACGAGGTCCGGATAGCGATCAACCGGCTGTTCGCCACGGCGGCCAGGAATGACCTGCTGCTGCTCCACATCTCCGGGCACGGCGTCAAGGACGCAGCCGGCCGGTTGCACTTCGCGGCCGCCGACACCTCTCTCGAGCTGCTGTCCGCAACGGGCATCTCGGCGGATTTCGTCCGTGACGAGGTCGACCGAAGCCCGGCCCGTCAGGTAGCGCTGTGGTTGGACTGCTGCTTCAGCGGCGCCTTCCCAGCTGGACTCGTCCCGAAGTCAGGCGGCCGGGTTGATGTAGTGGACCAATTGTCGACCGGTGACAGCCGCGGCTGTCTGGTGATGACGGCGTCGAACCACGTCGAGCACGCTTTCGAGCTCGGCGCCGACGCTGCCCCAGCCGCACCCACGGCGCCGTCGTTCTTCACCGAGGCGATCATCGAAGGGCTGCGCAGCGGCGACGCGGACCTCGACTCCGACGGCCAGATCGAAGCCGGCGAGCTCTACACCTACGTGCGCGAACGCGTCCGAGCACGCACCCCGCACCAGACCCCGACCCGCAGCGACCGAGTGAGCGGCCCGGTCTACCTCGCGTACAGCCGGAAGAGCCCGCCGCTACCGCGCGGGCTCGACCCCGAGCTCCGCACCGGGCTGCAGAGCAAACACGCGACCATCCGCAGAGGCGCCTTCCGCGCCCTGAACAACGCCGCCGACGACGGTGACCCCGCCGCGATCGAGGCCCTGCGCGTCCTGGACGAGTTCACTCTCCCGCCGGTTCTCTCGACGACGGCCACCGCCGGTGAAGGTCCACCGCCCTCGCCACGGGGACGTCGGCGCGCGATGCTCGCCATCGGAGCTGCGACCGTTGCCGTCGCGGTGGTGGCGACCGTCCTGGTGAAATTGCTCGGCGCCGGCAGCGACCATGTCGTCGGCACCGCCTTGCCCGCGAGCAACCTCCCGCAGACAGGCGTCGGCGAATTACCGACTCGCTTGACCTCGAGCCCGTCCAGCGCGACGTCGACACCACCCAGTACGTCCGCCGACGCATCGGCGAAGTGGGTTACCGTGCGCGTCTACAACAACACCACCGTCAAGGGATTGGCCGAAAAAGCGGCCGATGACCTGCGCGCGAGGGGCTGGAACGTCGCCGAGGTGATGAACTACTCCCAGGGAGTTCTTCCCAAGACCACCGCGTATTACCGGCCCGGAACGGACGAAGAAACCGCGGCCAAACAAATTGAGGCCGAAAACCACCTCCCGGCCGAACCCCGCTTCGCCGCGATCGAGAACGCGAGTCCGGGAGTGATCATCATCGTGACCAGCGACTACGCGAATTCGTAGGCCCGACGACTCTGGCAGCACTACCTCGCGCCTCCGTCCCGGCCACCCGCCGACGACCGGCCGAACCGAGGTCCGGGCGCCCCTGGTCGACGTGATCGACACCACAAGCGACAATGGAGGACGTGACCGCCACCCTGAGCAAGCCCACCCTGAAGATCGGCCCCTACCAGGTCGATCCCCCAGTCGTGCTCGCTCCCATGGCCGGCATCACCAACGTCGCCTTCCGCCGGCTCTGCGCCGAGTACGGCGCCGGCATCTACGTCTGCGAAATGATCACCGCCCGCGCCGTCGTCGAACGGCACCCCGGGACCATGCACATGATGACCTTCGGCGAGCACGAAAAGCCCAGGTCCATGCAGCTCTACGGCGTCGACCCCAAGACCATGGCCGAAGCCGTCCGCATCATCGTCGGCGAGGGGCTCGCCGACCACGTCGACTCCAACTTCGGCTGCCCGGTCGCGAAGGTGACGCGCAAGGGCGGTGGGGCGGCGCTGCCGTTCAAGCGGAAGCTGTTCGAAGCCATCGTGCGCGAGTCCGCGAAGGCCGCCGGGGACGTGCCGTTCACCGTGAAGTTCCGGATCGGCATCGACGACGACCACCGCACCTTCCTCGACGCCGGCCGCATCGCCGAAGCCGAGGGGGCCGCCGCCGTCAGCCTGCACGCGCGGACCGCCGCGCAGCGGTACTCCGGCCAGGCCGACTGGACGAAGATCGCCGAGCTCAAGGAAGCCGTCACCAGCATCCCGGTGCTCGGCAACGGCGACATCTTCAGCGCCGACGACGCCCTCCGCATGGTCGCCGAAACGGGCTGCGACGGCGTCGTCGTCGGCCGCGGCTGCCTGGGGCGGCCGTGGCTGTTCGGCGAGCTCGAAGCCGCCTTCAAGGGGACCGAAATCCCGACCCCGCCGAACCTCGGCGAAGTCGCGAAGGTGCTGCGCCGCCACACCGAGCTGCTCGTCGAGCACGACGGTCACGACAAGGCCATGCGCGACATCCGCAAGCACATGGCCTGGTACCTGATGGGCTTCCCGGTCGGCTCCGAGCTGCGTCGCGGCTTCGCGATGCTGTCGAGCATGGCCCAGCTGGACGACCTGATCGCCCAGCTCGACCACTCGGCGCCGTTCCCCGAAGCCGCCACCGGCCCCCGCGGCCGTCAGGGCTCACCGGGCAAGGTCACGCTGCCGCACGGCTGGCTCGACGACCCGGACGACGACTGCGTCCCCGAAGCGGAAGACATGCACTCAGGCGGCTGAGGCTCGCCCCGAACAGCAGCACCCCGAGCGGGACGTGCACGGCGGTGACGTGCGCGATCCCCAGCGCCACCTGGGCCAGCACGAGCCCGAGGAAGACCACCGCGAACAGGATCGGCCGCGGCGAGCCGCCGCCCGACTTCCACCCCAGGACCGCGGCCACCACCTGCACCACCGCGACGACGAACACCGTGTACGCCGCCGCGCTGTGCAGCGAATGCCCGCTCCGGGTGGTGAGCAGCAAGCCGGCGGTGACCGCCGAGAGGAAGACCGCCAGGGTCTGCAAGACGCGCAAGAACGTTCCCATGCCCACCCGACGACGCAGCCCCGCGGAACGTGAGGCCGTGACATCTGTCAGGCCGAAGTCGTGGCGGACGGCATCCGTCCCGGAACCCCCGCCGCGACAAGCTTTCCGCATGACGAAGAACGGTTCCCCGCTCCAGACCCTGGCCATCGAAATCGCCGTCCCGATCGGCGTCTACTACGGGCTCCACGCGCTCGGCGCCAGCGTCTTCCTCTCGCTCGCCCTCAGCGGTGTGGTCCCCCTCGCCCGGACGCTCCACCAGTTCGCCAAGGACCGCACCCTCAACGGCCTCGCGCTGGTCGTGCTGGTCACGAACGTGGTCGGCATGCTGCTGACGTTCGTCTCCGGCGACGCCCGGATGATGATCGCGAAGGACTCGATCGGCAGCGGCATCACCGGGCTGGTCATCCTCGTCTCCGCGTTCACCGCGGCGCCGATCATGACCAAGACGATCCAGCCGTTCCTCACCCGCGGCAAGGCGGCGAACGAAGCCGCGTGGGACCGCCTGAGCGGCACCCCTCGATTCCAGCGGATCATGCGCCACACCAGCGTCATCTGGGGGATCGGGTTCGTGCTCGAGTCCGCCGCCCGCGTGATCGGCGCCTTCACGCTGCCGATCGAAACCATGGTGTGGCTGAGCACCGTCATCTTCGTGGGCGCCTTCGCGCTGATGATGGTCATCGGCGGGAAGGTCGCCGAGCGGGCGGGCAAGCTGATCGTCGCCGAGGCGAACGCGGACGTCCGGCCGCTCGTCGCCGCTTGACCTGCGACAACGCCAGGGTGTACAGGTGTGTACATGTACAGCAAGCGGCAGCAGCTGGTCGGCGACCTCACCGACCTGATCCGCTCCGGGCGGCTCGCCAACGGCGAACGCCTCCCCGGCGAGAACCAGCTCGCCCTGCGCTACCAGGTCAGCCGCGGCACGGTCCGCAGCGCGCTGTCCGAACTGCAGCAGCTCGAACTCATCTCCACGCAGGCCGGCGTCGGGTCGTTCGTCACCTTCGACGGCGTCCAGCTCGACCAGCGGATCGGCTGGGCCCGCGCGCTCGCCGACGCCGGCGCGCCGGTCACCACCGAGCTCCTCGGCATCGAAACCGTCCGGGACCAGGCGCTCCACGAGGAGTTCGGGCCGGAGACCTACGTCGCCGTGCGGCGGCTGCGGCGGGAGCGCGACCGCGGGGTTTCCCTGGAAACCGCCACCGTGCCCGCCGTCGGGCCGCTCGCCGACCTCCCCGGGACCGGCCTGCGGGACGGCTCCCTCACCAAGACCCTCGAAGCCGCCGGCCTGGTCTCCGTCGGCGGCGACCAGTGGATCAGCACCGAACGCCTGGACGCCTGCGCCGCCGAACTCCTCGGCCGCAGCATCGGCGAGCTCTTCCTCCGCGCCGAGCGCACCTCGGTCGACGTCGAGGGCAGGCTGGTCGAGCGGGTGGTCAGCCTGCTCGACCCGGACCGCTTCCAGTTCCACCTCACCTTCGGACACCGGTGAACGCGCGGGACCGGGCGCTCGGCGCGTTCACCGGGCTGGCGGTCGGCGACGCGCTCGGGATGCCGACGCAGTCGATGTCCCGCGCCGCGATCGCCGCCACCTACGGGCCGGTCACCGGCCTGCTGACCGCCGTCGCCGAGCAGCCGATCGCGCCGTCGATGCCCGCCGGGTCGGTCACCGACGACACCGAGCAGGCCGTCCTGCTGGCCCGGCTGCTCATCGACGGCCGCGGCACCATCGAGCCGCACGTCTTCGCCGACGCCCTGCTCATCTGGGAAGCGGACATGGTCCGCCGCGGCTCCGCCGACCTGCTCGGACCGTCGACGAAACGCGCGCTCTCGCAGCTGCAGGACGGCGTCCCGGCCGACGAAGCCGGCCGCACCGGGACGACCAACGGCGCCGCCATGCGGGTCACGCCGGTCGGCATCGCCACGCCGTCCGAAGACCTGCACCGCCTGGTCGACGCCGTCGTCGCGACCGCGCGGGTCACGCACAACACCAGCCTGGGCATCGCGTCCGCCGCCGCGGTCGCGGCCGCCGTCTCCGCCGGGGTCGACGGCGCGAGCCTGGCCGAAGCGCTCGACGCGGGTGAGCGCGCCGCCGTCGTCGGTGGAGAACGCGGGCACTGGGCGCCCGGCGGCGAGATCGCCGCCCGGATCCGCTGGGCCCGCGGCTGGGTGCGGGGCATGGCCCCGGCCGCCGTCGCCGACGCGGTCGCCCGGGTGATCGGCACTTCGGTCGCGTCCCAGGAGTCCGTCGTGGCCGCGTTCGCGCTGGCCGAGGCCATGGGCGACGACCCGCCGTCGGCGTTGCGGCTGGCCGCCGGGCTGGGTGGCGACACGGACACCGTGGCCGCGATCTGCGGGGCGATGCTCGGGGCCGCGCACGGCGCCGACGCCTTCCGGCCCGACGTCGTCGAGACGGTGCTCAGCGTGAACCGCCTGGAATTCGGTCCGCTGATCGACGAGCTCCTCAAGCTGCGCCGGCGATGACCGGCCGGCTGGTGCACACCGGGCAGGTCGTCCTCGACCTGGTCATGGCGGTACCGGCCCTGCCACCGCCGGGCGGCGACGTCCTGGCGACCTCGACGAACCTCCTGCCCGGCGGCGGGTTCAACGTGCTGGCCGCGGCCGCGCGCTCCGGTGCGCGTGCGCTCTACGCGGGCACCCACGGCACCGGTCCGCTGGGGAACCTCGCGCGGGCCGCGCTGGCCGCCGAAGGCGTCGAACTGGCCCACGAACCGACGCCCGAGCTGGACACCGGCGTCGTCGTCGCGCTGGTCGACGCGAGTGGCGAGCGCACTTTCGCGACCGGTACCGGCGCCGAAGGACGGCTGTCGCCCGCGCTGCTCGACCGGGTCCTCCCAAATGATGACGACGTGGTGTACGTGACTGGCTACAGTTTGTTGCACGAGACCAATCGCAGGGCTCTCGCCGGGTGGCTGCCCAAGCTGCCCGGCTCGAGGATCCTGTTCGACCCCGGCCCGCTGGTGGCCGAAATCAACCCTGGAGACCTTCATGACTTACTGTCCATTGTAGACATCTTGAGCTGCAACGTCCGAGAAGCCGATGTGCTCGGCGAGCTTCCGCCCGTCGCCATCGTCCGCGAGGGCGCGAAGGGCTGCCTCGTCCACGAGCACGGCCGGACCACCGAGGTCCCCGGCTTCGCGGTCGACGCCGTGGACACCAACGGCGCCGGCGACACGCACTGCGGCGTGCTGGCCGCGGAGCTGCTGCGCGGCAGTACCCTCCTCGACGCCGCCGTGCGCGCCAACGCGGCGGCCGCGCTTTCGGTGACCCGGCACGGCCCGGCGACGGCGCCGGACCGATCGGAGATCGACCACTGGGTGGAGGCCATGACATGACCGGTTCCCGCAAGCTCGAGGTGGAGACCAACGGCCTCGACGTGATCGACGACGCCGAGCGCCGCGGCCGGCCGCGGCAGCTGTTCTGGCCGTGGTTCGGGGCGAACGTGTCGGTGCTGGGGCTGAGCTACGGCTCGTTCACCCTGGGCTTCGGCATCTCGTTCTGGCAGGCGCTGGTCGCCGGTGTCGTCGGCATCCTGTTCTCGTTCCTGCTGTGCGGGTTCATCGCGATCGCCGGCAAGCGCGGGTCGGCGCCGACGATGCTGCTCTCGCGCGCGGCCTTCGGCGTCCGCGGCAACCGGCTGCCGTCCGCGATCTCGTGGCTGCTGACGGTCGGCTGGGAAACCGTGCTGACGGCGTTGGCGACACTGGCCACGGCGACGGTGTTCGACCGCCTCGGCTGGGGCGGCGGGACGGTGACGAAGGTGGTCGCGCTGGTCGTCGTCGCCGCGCTGACCGTCGCCGCCGGCGTGCTGGGCTTCGACGCGATCATGCGGCTGCAGACGTGGATCACGTGGATCACCGGCGTGCTCACGGTCGTCTACGTCGTCCTCGTGGCCGGCGACGTGCACTGGACGGCGGTGAGCGCCCTGCCGCCCGGCTCGGCGCAGCAGTGGGTGGGCGCGCTGGTGTTCCTGATGACCGGCTTCGGCCTCGGCTGGGTCAACGCGGCCGCGGACTACTCGCGCTACCTCCCGCGCTCGGCGTCCGGCCGCGGGGTGGTCGGCTGGACGACGTTCGGCGCGTCGGTGGCGCCACTGGTGCTGCTGGTGTTCGGGCTGCTGCTCGCCGGGTCGTCGCCGGACCTGAACAAGGCGATCGCGGCGGACCCGATCGGCGCGCTGACGACGTTGCTGCCGCTGTGGTTCCTGGTGCCGTTCGCGATCGTCGCGGTGCTCGGCCTGGTCGGCGGCGCGGTCCTGGACATCTACTCGTCGGGCCTGGCCCTGCTGTCGGCCGGCCTGCGCGTCCCACGCCCGGTGGCGGCGCTCGTCGACGGCGTGCTGATGGTGCTCGGCACGGTCTACATCGTGTTCTTCGGCGGCGAGTTCCTCGGCCAGTTCCAGGGCTTCCTGGTCACCCTGGGCGTCCCGGTGGCGGCCTGGTGCGGCGTGATGCTCGCGGACGTCCTGCTGCGCCGCCGCGACTACGCCGAGCCGGAGCTGTTCGACCCGGCAGGCCGCTACGGCGACGTCCGCGTCGAGCCGATCGCGCTGGTGCTGGTGGCAACGGCGCTCGGCTGGGGCCTGGTGACGAACACGTCCGCGGACTGGCTGAAGTGGCAGGGCTACCTCCTGGAGCCACTCGGCCTCGGCGGCCGCGAAGGCGCGTGGGCGTTCGCGAACCTCGGCGTACTGCTGGCACTGGCCCTCGGTTTCCTGGTCACACTGCTGACGCGGCACCGGGTCCGCGCCCAGGAGGCGGCGTGAGAGCGGTCCTGGCGGTCATCGACCTGCAGAACGTCTTCGCCGACCCGGCGAGCGCTTGGTTCACCCCACGCTTCGCCGAGGTGGTCCCGCCGATCCGCCGCCTGGTGACAGCCTTCGGCAACGACGTCGTGTTCACCCGGTTCGTCGCGCCCGCAAGCCCGGAAGGGGCGTGGAAGCAGTACTACGCGCAGTGGCCCTTCGCTCTGCAGCCCCCGGACGCACCGCTGTACCAAGTCGTCGACGCGTTCCACCCGACGTCCACAGTGGACGCAACCACCTTCGGCAAGTGGACCCCCCGCCTGGCAACCCGCGTAGGCGGCGCCCGACTGGTACTGGCGGGCGTATCAACGGACTGCTGCGTCCTGTCGACAGCCCTGGCGGCGGCAGACGCAGGCGTCTCGGTGACCGTGGTGTCGGACGCATGCGCGGGCGTGGACGACGAGAGCCACACAAAGGCCCTCCACATCCTGCGGCTCTACAGCCCATTGGTGACGGTGGCCACAACGGAGGAGGTTTTGGAGCTAAACTCTTCGCGGTGAGCGCACTGGAAGCGTCAGCCATCGCATTGACCACGGCGGTCGTAAAGGCAGCCGCAAAGGTCTGGCTGGGCGATCGGACCATTGCCGCAGATGCTTCGGCCAAGATTCTTGATCTGCTTGAAAAACAGGTCGCCGGGCTCAGCGATCGCCGGAAACTTCGGTTGTTGTTCACCAACATCGAGTCGCGGGTATCCGATCATCTTTTGCCGTTCATCGATGTCGAATTTCGCGATCTTCCGGAGAACGAACGAGTCGCCGCAGTGCGCGCGGTGCGCGAAACGTTCGAATGCGCCGCCTTGACGGACGACGACCTGTTCGCGGCGGACCTCGACGCCGCCTATCTCGATCGCTACCTGCGCCGATCCGTTCCCGGCCTCACCTCACTCCTTTCCGACGACGCAACGAAGTTGTACGAGCGAGTCCTCCGAGAATGCTGCGCCTACCTCGTCCAGGTCACCAGCACTCTGCCACGGTTTCAGCCCGGTGCACTGGTGGAGTCACTCCGCCGGGAGACCGAGATCTTGGAGACGGTTCGGAACGTCTTGGCGGAACTGCCGGAACGCCGGCAATCGGACGACTTCGCGGCAGACTTCCGGCGACAGGTCGTCACAACCCTTGATCGGATGTCCCTTTTCGGCGCCGGCCTGGCCGATGCGACCCGGCTGTACCCGCTGTCAGTCGCTTACCTCAGCCTCAGCGTCAGCACCGACCACGACGGCATCCCAGCCGACCGGATCGAGCACGTCCTGCCCCAGACCCGGCGGATATTCTTGCGTGGCGAAGCCGGCTCCGGCAAGACGACCATGCTCCAGTGGCTGGCCGTGCAGTGCGCCGGGCGCCGGCTGCGAGGTGTCGAAAATTGGGACGAAGTCGAACCGTTCCTCATCCGGCTGCGCCGGTTCAGCCGTTCGGAACTGCCCGCGCCGGAGCAATTCTTGGACGAGGTCGGCAGGCACATCGCCGACGAGATGCCGAAGGGCTGGGTGCACCGGCGACTTCGACGAGGACAAGCTGTCGTCCTCGTCGACGGGATCGACGAGCTGCCCGAGGAACGGCGGCCCGAAGTGCGGGATTGGCTGACCGACCTGGTCAGTGCGTTTCCGCGGGCACGGTACGTCGTAACCACCCGCCCTGCCGCAGTCGATCCCGATTGGCTGGCCGCCAAGGACTTCACCGCGGTTCGACTGCAACCGATGACACCTCGCGATGTCCGAACGTTCGTCACCCGGTGGCACTCGGCGATGCCCGGCGAAGCTCTCGACGAACGACGCGACGCGTTGATCGCGGCCATCGGCACGCGCAGCGCATTGCGGCGGCTCGCCGAGAACCCGCTGCTGTGCGCGTTGCTGTGCGCCCTGAACCACGAGGGAAACGGGCGGTTGCCGGACAACCGAATGGAGCTGTACGACGTCGCGCTGCGCATGCTGCTCGACAGCCGCGACATCGAACGGCGGATCGAGCCTGACCTGAGGCTGTCCCTGACCGAAAAGCTCGTGCTGCTGCGACATCTCGCGTACTGGCTGGTTCGCAACGGCCACAGCGACATTCCGGTGGCGGACGCAGTAGCGCGACTCGGGGCCAAGCTCGCGGTCATGGGCCAGATAGACGCGAGCCCGAACCAGGCGTTCCGACACCTGCTCGATCGCGGTGGCGTGCTGCGCGAACCGGTTCCCGGCCGAATCGATTTCGTACACCGGACCTTCGCTGAATACCTCGCGGCCAAGGCCGCCGTGGAGGAGGACGACATCGGTGTGCTCGTGGCGAACGCTCATCTGGACGCATGGCGTGACGTCGTTGTACTTGCGGCAGGGCACGCCTATCCGGCACAACGCGAGAAGCTGATCACCGGTGTTCTCGAATCACGGCAACTGAAGCTCGGCTTGATCGCGTTGGCGTGCCTGGAGACGTCCCCTGAGCTTCCCGACCGGCTGCGCACCGAGATCGAACGCCGGACTGCCGCGGTGATCCCGCCCGAGGACTTCGAGGTCGCCGGGCGCCTCGCGACGGCAGGGGAATTCGTGCTGGACCTCCTCGCCGCGTGCGACCCCGGAACACCACGAACGGTGGCGGCGACCATTCGGGCTGCCGCACTGATCGGCGGCCCTGGCGCGCTGGATGTGCTTTCCCGCTACAGCAAGCACTCGAGCACCATCGTGGTGAGAGAACTGATCACCAGCCGGGAAAGGTTCGAGCCCGCGGAGTACGCCGAGCGAGTGCTCGCCGACGTCCACCTGCCGAGCGGGAACCTGAATGTGGTGGAGCCGGCGATGCTGGCGGGTCTGGAACGTCTGCGACACCTCGAGAGCCTCAATTGCTTTTTCGAGGACGGCTACGGAGATCTCGGCTTCGTCCGGAAGCTCCGCAGGCTCAAGAGACTGACGATCTACGATCGAGACGGCTACGACCTGCGGTCGCTGGCCGGCACGTCACTGGAGCACCTGACCTTGGAAGGAGATCTCCAACCGGAGTCGGTCGACCTCGGCCCACTCGCCGCCGTCCCCGGGCTCCTCTCCCTGATCGCCACCGTGGAAACTCACGGCTGGTCGAGGTTTGCGGAGTTGCGGCACTTGACGCACCTGCAGCTGAGTTGGGTCGACGACCCGCAGCGCTTGGTCGAGCTGACACCCATGAGCTACCTGCCTTCGCTGGTCTTGTACAACATGCCCTACCTCACGGACTTGGCTCCGCTGTGCTTCTTGGAAGCACCTCGCTCGTTGAGCTTCGACAAGTGCCCGACCCTCCGGGACATTTCCGGCCTCACCAGATGGGCCGACAGCCTGACCGACGTTCGTCTCGTCGGGTGCGACGCCGTCGATCCAGCACCCTTGGCTTCGCTGCCTGAGCTGCGGAAGCTGTACGTCTTCGACGTGGACGAGACCGACCTGACCCCGCTCGCCGGCAAGTCCGGCCTCACGGTGTACGTGGGCGACAACACCCGCATCGTCGGGGCCGAGCTGCTGGGCCCGGGGAGCTCCGTCGAGTGACTCTGACCGGCCACCCGCCGTTCAGCCCCGCGAAGTAGATTCGGGCCCGTGATCGACCACATCAGCATCGCCACCGAGGCCGGAACCTTCGACGCCATTGCCGCCGGGCCTGAGGATGGGCGGCCCGTGTTGCTGCTGCACGGCTTTCCCGAGGCCGCGATCGAGTGGGAGCACCAGGTCGCCACGCTCGGGGTGCTCGGGTTCCGGGCCGTCGCGCCCGATCAGCGAGGGTACTCGCCCGGGGTGCGGCCGGAGCAGGCGTCCGAGTACTCGATCGACCACCTCGTCGAGGACGTCGTCACGATCACGAAGGCGCTGGGCTGGGAGCGGTTCGACCTCGTCGGGCACGACTGGGGTGGCGCCGTCGCGTGGTGGACCGCCGATGCGCACCCCGATCGGCTGCGCAGCCTCGCTGTCGTCTCCACTCCGCACCCCGCCGCGCTCGCCGAGGCGATGAAGACCGATGAGGACCAGCACCTGCGCACGCGGTACATGACCGAGTGGCGGCAGACGCGCGTCACCGAGCGGCGGATGCTGGAGAACGACGGCCGGGCGCTGCGGGACATGTTCGAGCGGCGGGTGTCGCCGTCCAAGGTCGACGAGTACGTGCAGCGGTTGTCCGAACCGGGGGCGCTCACCGCGGCGCTGAACTGGTACCGCGCGGGGCGACCCGGCGGGAAGATCGGGAAGATCGCCGTGCCGACGCTGTACCTCTGGAGCACCGAGGACGTCTCCTTCGGCTCGACCGCCGCGCTCGACACCGCGAACTGGGTCACCGGGCCGTACCGGTTCGAGATGCTCGAAGACGTCACGCACTGGGTTCCGGAAGAGGCGCCGGAGGCCGTCACCTCGTTGCTCGTCGAGCACCTCAACGCGCGGTAACGGCCCGTCACCCCGCCGGGCGGATCGCGGGTAACCCACCCACCTCGCGGTACGGCCGGTTCGGCGCGTTCGTGTTCACTGAGACCGTGGATACCGCGATCGAACCCGAGACCGAGCAGGTCGTCTTCGTCACCGAAGACGGCGTGCCCACCGGCGAAACCGGCCCGAAGCTGGCCAGCCACCACGAGCACACCCGGTTGCACCTGGCCTTCTCGTGCTACGTCCTGCGCCGCAGCGACGACGCCCTGCTGATCACGCAGCGCGCCCTCCACAAGAAGGTCTGGCCGGGGGTCTGGACCAACAGCGTCTGCGGCCACCCCGCGCCCGGCGAGTCGCTCGAAGACGCCGTCCGCCGGCGCGCGGCCTACGAGCTCGGGCTGCCGTCGCTGTCCGGGCTGCGCTGCGTGCTGCCGAGCTACCGCTACCGGACGCCGCCGTTCCAGGGGATCGTCGAGAACGAGTTCTGCCCGGTGTTCGCCGCGTGGGCCGACGACGAGCCGTCGCCGAACCCGGCCGAGGTCGGGGACTGGCGCTGGGTCGCCTGGAGCGACTACACGGAGCTACTGAACGACGTCACTGCAGATGTGAGTTACTGGGCCAAAGATCAGTTCGCACAGCTCAAGGGCATCGAGCCGTTCTCCGGACTCTGAGGTGTCCACTCCGCAGAGTCACCACCACTGTCCCGTTTGAGCGAAATTCACCTTCGTCCGCACCGACGCCTCAAGGGTGGCCTCCGCCGCGACGACAACCAATGGGTGGTGGAGGTGGGCATGGTCGCCGAGGGCGAAGGCGCGCTGAGCCGGGTCGGCCGCCCACGGCAGCCGGACCTGCTCCGCCTGCACGAAGCCATCGCAAGCCTCTTGGCGACCCAAGGCGACTGGCGCCGCGCGTACCAGCACCTGCGGTCCGCGCTGGACATCGCCCGCGACGGCAGCCTCCGCGACGCGCTGACGTCGAGCTACAACCGCCGTTACCTCGACGAGCGGCTCTACGGACCGTTCACCGACCGTCCCCCACTCGGGATCGCACTCGTCGATCTGGACCGCTTCAAGCGCGTGAACGACACGTACGGTCACCTCGTCGGCGATCGCGTCCTCCGCCGGGTCGCCGATCTGCTGCAGGAGGAACTGCCCCCGGAGGGCTTCTGCGCCCGCTACGGCGGCGAGGAGTTCGTGCTGTGGCTGCCGGGCGTCGACGCGGGGCACGCGATCCGCATCGTCGACGCCGCCCGGGTGCGCGTCGCCCGTCATCCCTGGTCAGAACTCCAGCCGGGACTGCACGTGACGATCAGCGCCGGGCTGGCGCACGAGGCCGGGCCGCCGTCATCACCCGAACTCCAGCTGCGCAGCGCCGACAGCCTGCTTTATGCGGCGAAACGCGCGGGCCGCAACAAAGTGGCCTATCACGACGCGCAAAGCACGCAGTTAATAACCCACTCTGAGTAACGTAAACACCGCATTACTCCGGATTGCCGAGGGACTGCTTCACCCGTTTGTCGACGCCGACCGGCCGTTCGTCGACTCAAGGTGAAGAAATTTCCGGGAGGGTGTCGTCACGAACGGGGGGTATCCGTACGATAACGAAAACCTCCGGAGGAACGATCACCTCCTGCGGGGGAGGACGTCCTAGTCGAGATCGTGCGGAAGGAGACCGAGTGCCGGACGAGCACGACAGCCCGGGAACCGGTCGCCGCACCGATGGTCCGGCCCGGCCGCGGACGGGTAGACGCAGGTCGATGGAGGACCAGGGCGGCATCAGCGTCTCGGACGTCGTCGCCAAGACCACCGGCGTGCGGCCGACGCCGCCCCGGGAACCCGAGCAGCCCGGCCGTCGGGCGGCCGAGCCGCCGTCCCGGGCGCGGGCACCGCAGCCGCCCGCCGAAAACCCAGTACCCACGGACGCGAACCGTCAACCACGCCCCCCGCGCCCCCGCCAGCCCCGCCGCTCGACCGCGGCGGCCCCGGCCCCGGAGGCCCCGCTCCAGCGCCGCCCCCCGGCGGCCAACCCGGGCCCCCAGCAGACGTCGGCAGCACCCCAGCCCCCGCGCCGCCCCCGCCGCCCGGGCGCGGACGCGACCCCACCAGCGGACGGCGGCGCACCCCGGCGCCCACTCGACGCCCCCGCCGGCCGGCGCGCCGCTGCCCCTGACGACGCAGCTCCTCGACGCACCCCCGCCGCCGACGGCCCCGCCCGTCGCGCGAGTGCGCCCGACGACGCAGGCCTGCGCCACCCCGCGGCCGACTCCGCACGCCGCGCAGGTGCGCCCGACGACGCAGCCCCCCGACGCACGCCCGCCGCCGACGGCCCCGCCCGGCGCGCGGCTGCACCCGACGACGCAGCCCCTCGCCACCCCGCAGCCCGGCGCGCGGCTGATGGACCTGAGCCTCGCCGTGGTGGGGCTGAAGATGCCGCCACTCGCCTCGCGCCGGCGGTCGATGGGCCCGCGCCTCGGCGTGGGGCCGCGCCGGACGGGCCCGCGCCGCACCGCTCTCCCGAGGGAGCCGGGCCGCGGCGCCCCGCGACCGCTCGGCCGGTCGGGCCGCCCGGGACCCCGGACAGCCCGGCGCCCCGCCGGGGCATCGCGCCCGACGAGAACGCCGGCCGCGCCGCCCTGCCGGAAGGGGCCCGCCGCGGCGGCGCGCCGGCAGTTCGCCGCCCCGGTGCCACCCCGGACAGCCCGGGACCCCGCCGAGGGGCCGGGCCCGATGACAACACCGGCCACGCCGCCATGCCGGAAGGGGGCCGCCGCCCGGCGGCCGGCGCCGACGAGAACGCCATGCCCGTACACCCGGCCGCCGCCGGGGTGCCGCCTCGGGCTGCGCTTGATCCGCTGACCATGACCGATGAGATGGAAGCGATCGACGAGGCGACCCAGTACCGGCGCAAGATCGATCACACCCTCGCCCGGTTCTCCGCCGCGCACGACGAGATGGAAGCCGAAGAAGCGAAGCGGCGTGAACGCCGTGAGCGCCTCTCCCCCGCCTCGATCCTCGAGAGCACCCGCACCGCCCTTCAGCGCGTGGTCACCACCACGCCGCAGGGGGAAAGCGAAGCCGTCTCCGAGGAGCAGGCCGCGCAGACCCGGCTGCAGGAGAAGAAGGCCCGGAAGATCGAGCGCTCGGTGCGGTTCGGGCGGATCGCTGCCGCCGTCGTCGCCGGGCTCGTCTTCCTCGGGATCGGGGGCGCGTGGGGCGCCCAAACGTACTTCGACGCGAAGTTCACCCAGGTTTCCGCGCTCGACGAGAACTCCACCGACATCCAGGACGCCGACGCGCAGGCCAACGACGAGAACTTCCTGATGGTCGGCTCCGACACCCGTGACGGCGCCTCCGCCGAGGAGGGCGTCGGCACCGCGGACAGCACGCCGGGCGCGCGCAGCGACACCGTGATGGTGGCGCACATCCCCGCCGACCGGAAGCGGGTCGTCGTCACGTCCTTCCCGCGCGACCTCGAGATCGACCGGCCCGAGTGCCAGCGGTGGGATCCCGCGCAGAGCAAGAACACCGACGAAAAGGTGCCCGAGCAGAAGATCGCGAAGCTCAACACCGCCTACGCCGTCGGCGGGCCGTCGTGCGTGACGAAGGTGATCCAGCAGATCACCGGGCTGCGGATCAACCACTTCGTCGGCATCGACTTCAACGGCTTCAAGGAGATGGTCGACGCCGTGCACGGCGTCACCGTCCACAACGAGATCCCGATCGACGACACGATCCTCGGCAAGGTGCTGCTCGAGACCGGCGACGTCACGATCTCGGGCGACCAGGCGCTGAACTTCGTGCGCGCCCGGCACGTCAAGGGCGACCCGACCTCGGACTACGGGCGGATCAAGCGGCAGCAGGAGTTCATCGGCGCGCTGCTGAAGAAGGTCATGTCGTCGGACGTCGTGCTCGACCCGGGCAAGCTCAGCGACTTCATCACCGCCTTCGCGAAGGCCACCTTCGGCGACAACCTCGGCGTCAAGCAGATGATGACGCTGGCGCAGTCGATGAAGGGCCTCGACGCATCCAAGATCACCTTCCTGACCGTGCCGACGGTCGGCCTGCCCAACAACCGCGGCAACGAGGTGCTCGTCCGGAGCAAGACGAAGGCCCTCTTCGACGCGCTGCGCAACAACAGCCCGCTGCCCGACCCGAACGCGCCGATCCCGGCGAGCGAGCAGGCGCCGCCGACCAGCACGTCGAAGTCGAAGACCGGCAGTTCCAAGAGCACCACGACCAGTAAGAAGAGCAGCACCACGGGCTGATCCGCGAGGATCGTTAGACCGGGTTCACGTGCGGTTCACCCGGAGATGCGGTGTTTGGTCACGGTTGCCCGTAGGGTTGGGCCATGCGTGAGGCTTACCATGTCGAACTCGAACAGCTCGCCGACCACCTGGCCGCCATGTCGGTCCAGGTCGCCGACGCCATGGAGCGGGCCACGAGGGCACTGCTGGAGGTCGATCTCAGTCTCGCCGAGCAGGTGATCAGCGACGACGCCAAGGTCGACGACGCGCGGGCCCAGTGCGAGGAGCAGGCGTACGCCCTGCTGGCCCTGCAGGCGCCCGTCGCCACCGACCTGCGTACCGTCCTGGCCGCGATCCACGCCGCGGAAAGCCTGGAGCGGATGGGCGATCTGGCGCTGCACGTGGCGAAGGCCGCGCGGCGCCGCCACCCCGACCCGGTGCTGCCCGAGGCCGTGCGCCCGTACTTCGCCGAGATGGGCGAGGTCGCGGTCAAGCTGGCGCGCTCGACCGAGCAGGTCATCAAGACGAAGGACGTCGAAGCGGCGAAGACGCTCGAGTCCGACGACGACCAGGTGGACGACATCCACCGCCACCTGTTCACGGTCCTGATGGACCGCGAGTGGCCGCACGGCGTCGCCGCGGCGGTCGACGTCACCCTCCTCGGCCGCTTCTACGAGCGCTACGCCGACCACGCGGTGTCGGTCGCGAAGCGGATGATCTTCGTGGTCACCGGCAAGATGCCGGGCTACGGCTCGGACGACGACATCTGAGCCGCACCAACGAGAACTGCCCCCGGCCCACGCCGGGGGCAGTTTTTTTGCTCCACTTAGGACAAAAGAAAGGCCTTTCTCGCCGACCCCGAGCACCGGCGAGAAAGGCCTTCCGCGACAACGACAACTCAGCCGAAGCGGCCGGAAATGTAATCCTCCGTGGCTTTTTCGTCCGGGTTGGAGAAGATCTTCTCCGTGTCGTTGAGCTCCACCAGCCGGCCCGGCTGCCCGACGCCGGCGAGGTTGAAGAACGCCGTCTGGTCGGAAACCCGCGCTGCCTGCTGCATGTTGTGCGTGACGATGACGATCGTGTAGTCCTTCTTCAGCTCGCCGATCAGGTCCTCGATCGCGAGCGTCGAAATCGGGTCCAGCGCCGAGCACGGCTCGTCCATCAGCAGGACGTCCGGCTGGACCGCGATCGCGCGGGCGATGCACAGACGCTGCTGCTGACCACCCGAGAGGCCGCCGCCCGGCTTGTTGAGGCGGTCCTTGACCTCGTTCCACAGGTTCGCGCCGCGCAGGGCGCGCTCGGCGATGTCGTCGAGGGTCTTCTTCCCCTTGGTACCACCCAGCTTCAGGCCCGCGACGACGTTGTCCTTGATGGACATCGTCGGGAACGGGTTGGGGCGCTGGAACACCATGCCGATCGTGCGGCGCACCTGGACCGGGTCGACCGACGACGCGTAGATGTTCTCGCCGTCCAGCAGGACGTCACCCTCGACGCGGGCGCCGGGGATCACTTCGTGCATGCGGTTGAGCGTGCGCAGCACCGTCGACTTGCCACAGCCCGACGGGCCGATGAACGCGGTGACGTTGCGCGGCGGCACGGACAGGGTGACGCCGTCCACGGCGTGGAACTTGCCGTAGTAGATGTCGACGTCCTTGACATCGATTCGCTTGGCCATCAGGAACAGCTCACTTCTTCTTCGGGGCGACGAGGCGCGCGAACACGGTGGCGAGGAGGTTGATCAGCGCGATGATGAGCACCAGGGTCAGCGCCGCGCCCCAGATGCGGTCGAAGCCGACCGAGCCGGGATCCATCGAGTTGGTGACGCGTTCGTTGTTCATCAACAGCGGGAGCGCCGCCTGTTCGCCGCTGAAGATGTCCCAGTTCGTGTAGGCGGAATAGCCGACCAGGACCAGCAGCGGCGCGGTCTCGCCCATCACGCGGGCCAGCGCCATCATGACGCCGCCGACGATGCCGGACATCGCCGTCGGGAGCACGATCTTCATGATCGTCTTCCACTTCGGCACGCCCAGCGCGTAGGAGGCCTCGCGCAGGTCGTCCGGGACGATCCGCAGCATCTCCTCCGACGAGCGGACGACCACCGGGATCATCAGCAGCACCAGGGCCAGCGAAACCGCGAAACCGCTGCGCGGCAGGCCGAACGTGGTGATCCAGAGCGCGTAGATGAACAGCGCGGCGACGATCGAGGGGACACCGGAGAGGATGTCGACCATGAACGTCGTGGCCTTCGCGAGCTTGCCCCGGCCGTACTCGACGAGGTAGATCGCGACGAGCATGCCGATCGGCACCGCGATGATCGCGCAGACGAGTCCCTGCAGGAGGCTGCCGATGATCGCGTGCAGCACCCCGCCGCCGACCTCGTCGGACAGGTAGTTGCCCAGGTCCTGGGACCACCAGTTGGTGTACGGGATGCGCTTGATGCCGTTCGCGATCACCGTGTAGAGCACCCACACCAGCGGGACGACGGCGATCAGGAACGACAGCCAGACCAGCACCGTTGCGATGCCGTTCTTGACCTTGCGGGCCAGGCTGACCTGCTGGAACGCGGGGGTCGTGGCAGGGGCTTCGAGCGTGGTGGTCATGCTCAGTCTCCCTTCTTGCCGATGACGGACCGCGCCGCGAAGTTGACGAGGAACGTGAGCACGAACAGCACCAGGCCGGCCGCGATGTACGCGCCGGCCGAGATCTCGTTGTTGAACTCGCTGTAGTTCGCGGCGATCTTCGAGGCGAAGGTGGCACCGCCGTCGAAGAGGCTCCAGTCGAAGTTCTTGCCCTGCGGGATCAGCAGGATGACGGCCAGGGCGATCGTCTCGCCGAGCGCGCGGCCGAGACCGAGCATGGACGCGCCGATGTACCCGGCCTTGCCGAACGGCAGCACCGTTGTGCGGATGACCTCCCACCGGGTGGCACCGAGGGCGAGCGCGCCCTCCATGTGCGGGGTGGGCGTGCGTTCGAAGACCTCGCGCGAGAGCGACGTGATGATCGGCAGGATCATCACGGCCAGCACGATGCCGGCGGTGAAGATCGTGCCGCGCACGCTCGGCGCGACGTTGCCGGGCGCCAGCAGCGGGAACCACGAGAACGTGGTGTTGATCCACTGCGAGAACGGCTCGATCGCCGGCGCGAAGACCAGGATGCCCCACAGGCCGAAGATGATCGACGGCACCGCGGCGAGCAGGTCGATGACGTACGCGAACGGCCGCGCGAGCCGCTTCGGCGCGTACTGGGTCAGGAACAGCGCGATGCCCAGCGAGACCGGCATCGCGATGATCAGCGCCACGACCGACGTCGCCACGGTGACCTCGAGCAGGTCGAGGATGCCGAACGACATGTTGGCGGGGTCGTTGGTCGACCAGCCGTGGTTCGTCAGGAAGTTGACGTTGTCGGCCTGCAGCGCCGGGATCGCCTGGATGAGCAGGAAGAGCCCGATCAGGCCGATCAGGGCGACGACGAAGACACCTGCCCCGGTGGTCAGGTTCTGGAAGATGCGGTCACCGGGCCGCTTCTTCGGTTTCTCGCTCGCGGGCGGCTGCGGCGCCGCCGGGGAGCCTGGTTGCTCCGAAATCGGGACCTCCGGGGGCGTCGTGGCGGACGACGAACGCCCACCGGGGTCGCCGGTGGGCGTTCGCGTCGAGGATGACTCGCTCATCAGCTACTTCTGACCAGCCTCTATCACTCGGATGTCAGTCGCAATGCCGGGTCAGGAGATCGCCTTGACGGCGGCCAGGACCTTGGTCTGCAGCGACTGCGGGATCGGCACGTAGCCCTTGGCGGACAGCGGCTGCTGACCGTCGGTGGCGGCCACCGTCAGGAACGCCTTGACGGCCTTCGCGACGTCCGGGTTCGCGTACTTCGAGCAGACGATCTCGTAGGTCGTCAGCAGCAGCGGGTAGGCACCCGGGGTGTTGCTGGCGTAGATGCCGTTGAGGTCGAGCGCGAGGTCGTTCGAGCCGTCCTTGAGGAACTTCGCCGCGTCGAGGGACTTCGCCACGTTCGCCGCGTTGAGCTCGACGCCGCCGGAGCCGCTGTCGATGAGGGCCGGGGTCAGGCCGTCCTTGGCGAACGCGCCCTCGACGTAGGTGATGCCGCCGTCGGAGGCCTTCACCGCGGTCGCGACACCGTTGGAGCCCTGCGCACCGTTGCCGACGCCGCCGTTGAACTTCTTGCCGGCACCCTTGGTCCAGTCGGCCTTCGCCGCGGCGCCCAGGTACTTCTGGAAGTTGTCGGTGGTGCCCGACTCGTCGGCGCGGGAGACGACCTGGATCGGCTTGTCCGGCAGGTTCAGGCTCTCGTTGCCCTTGACCGCCTTGATGGCCGGGTCGTTCCACTTGGTGATGCCACCGCTGAAGATCTTGGCGGTCACCGACGGGGTCAGCGTCAGCTTGTCCACACCGGACAGCTTGTACGCGACCGCGATCGGGCCGACGACCAGCGGGATGTTCCAGGCGTCGCTGGCGCAGCGGGCCTTGGCGGCCGCGGCGTCGGCGTCCTTGATCGGGGAGTCCGAGCCGCCGAAGTCGATCTGGTTGGCGTTGAACTGCTTGACGCCCGCGCCCGAACCGCTCGGGTTGTAGTTGACCTGCTGGCCGGCGCACTTCTTGCTGTACTGCTGCGTGAAGATGTCGATGGCGTTCTTCTGGGCCGACGAACCCTCGGCGGAGAGCGGGCTCTTGCCACCGCACTCCACGTCGGCGGTGCCGGTCGCAGCGGGCGCCGAAGCCGAGTTCGAGCTGCCGCTGTTGGTCGCCGCGGGGTCGGAACCACAGGCGGCGAGCACGAGGGCGGCGCTCGCGACGATGCCCACCGCGCTCAGGGGCCGCATGATCTTCACTGCTGTTTCCTCCATCAGGAGCTTGACCGGGTCGTCGCGGCGTGCTGCCGCGCCGGATCCGGACATTAGGCAGCGCCGGTGGACGGGTGCCCCTCTCCAGATGAACGAAAAGTGAACAAGGCTCCGGATGTGAGGAGTGCTACTACCCCGATAGGGTGCCGTGTCCGGGCCGTGACCTGCGTGTTCGCACACCGTGACGAGGCGTTCGCGCCGCGTCCACCGTGGTCACCGACCGTACTGCACGTCGGTTTCGTAACGCGCAAACCCGAGCTTCGTGTAGACCGCGAGCGCCGGTGCGTTGTCGCCCTCGACGTACAGGATGATCTGCCGCAGCCCCCGGCCCGCGAGGTACCGCAACCCCGCCAGGGTCAGCGCCCGGCCGAGGCCGCCACCCTGCGCGGCCGGGTCGACGCCGACGACGTAGACCTCGCCGACGCGCTCGCCGCCGAACCGGCCCGGGGTGGGCTCGTGCACCTTCGTCCAGTGGAAGCCGATGACGGTCCCGTCCTCCTCCGCGAGGAAGAAGCCGTCCGCGTCGAACCACGGCCGCCGCTCGTCGGCGCGGACGTCGTCGGCGGTCAGCGCGCCCTGCTCGGGGTGCCAGTCGAAGGCCCGCGCGTTCACCTTGACCACGGCGTCCTCGTCCTGGCCCGGCACGAACGTCCGCAGCGTGACGCCGGCGCGCAGCACCGGCTCCGGCCAGTCCGCGTCCTCGACGCCGGCGTGGAGGATCAGCAGCTCGCGCTTGCGCTCCAGGCCGGTCTTAAGCGCCAGTTTCCGCGCGGCGGGGTGGTCGCCGTGCGCCCAGAGCCGGAAGCCGACCGCGGCGCGCTCGTCGAGCGCCTGGAGCAGCTTCGCGCCGTAGCCGCGGTTGCGGTGGGCCGGGTGCACGAAGAGCTCCGCGACCTGGTGCCCGAAGGAGTCGCCGGTGGTGTCGAGGTGGGCGTAGCCGACGACCTCGTCTTCGACGCAGGCGACCAGGTGCTCACCGCCGTCGAACTCACCGGGCAGCGGCCCGCCGGGCTCGACTTCGGGTCGCCCGTCGGCCTCGCGGACGGCCACCAGCAGCCCGCGGACGTCGTCGAGCTGCTTGTCGTCCAGTTCCTGGCGCCACTCGCCTTCTCCGGTCACCCTGCGACCGTACCCGCGAGCCCGCACTTTCACGTGAAAGTGCGGCTTTGCGTTTCAAAGTGGCACTTTCACGTGAAAGTGCGGCTTGGGCGCCGAGGCAACGCGACGGCTGTCACCGCGTCCTGAGAGGTGTGACGGCGTCAGTGCGCGAGCTCGGGGGTCTCCGCCGGCGCCTCGGCCGGGGCCGGCTGGCGGGGCGCGCCACCCTTCGCGGGCCGCTCGAACTTGTAGCCGACGTTGCGCACGGTGCCGATCATCTGCTCGTGCTCCGGGCCGAGCTTGGCGCGCAGCCGCCGGACGTGGACGTCGACCGTGCGGGTGCCACCGAAGAAGTCGTAGCCCCAGACCTCCTGCAGCAGCTGGGCGCGGGTGAACACCCGGCCGGCGTGCTGCGCGAGGTACTTGAGCAGCTCGAACTCCTTGTAGGTGAGCTCGAGGGTGCGCTTGCGCAGGCGCGCGGTGTAGGTCGCCTCGTCGATGACCAGCTCGCCGACCCGCAGCTCGGCGTCGACCTGCGCGGAACCGCCGTCGCGGGTGGTGACCAGCCGCAGCCGGGCGTCGACCTCGGCCGGGCCCGCGGTGGGCAGCAGGATGTCGTCGGTGCGCCACTCGGCGCTGACCGCCACCAGGCCGCCCTCGCCGACGACGGCGATGATCGGCGTGGCCGCCTCGTCTTCACCGGCGCCCTTGAGCAGCCGGCAGAGGCTCTTCGCCGAGGCCAGGTCGCTGCGGGCGTCCAGGACGATGACGTCCCGGTGGCCCGCGTCGAGCAGGGCCGTCACCTCGGGGGGCCGGACGCGTACGGTGTGCGGCAGCAGGTCCAGCGCGGGAAGCACCGAAGTGGCGTCGGCTTCCGCAGTCAGCACCAGAAGGTCCAGGCTCATGAGCCGCACCGCCTCCACAAATCGTCGCCGCTCGGTGGCGTTGTTCGGTGCTAAGTGAGAATAGCGGCTCGACCGCCCGGCACCTAACCCTTGCTGGATCGATCACACCTGGAGAAACCCCGGTGGACCCGACGAACAGGAGTACGGACGCGATGGTGAGCAGGCCCGTGACCCGGGACGACCGACCCGGACCGCCGCCGGACGCGCGGCGCCGCGGACGCCGGGCCCGACGCTGGGTGATCGCACTGGTGGTCCTGGTTTTGCTGCTGGTCGGCGCGGATTTCGGCGCCGCCGCGTACGCCGAGCACATGATCTCGCAGAAGGCGCGCACGCAGCTGCAGCTGACCGACGACCCGTCGGTGACGATCCACGGCTTCCCGTTCCTCACGCAGGCGCTCGGCGGTGACTACCGTCACATCAGCGTGTCCGCCGCCGGCCTCCCGGTCGCGGACAAGCTCCAGGACGTCGCGGTCAACGCCGAGCTGGAGAACGTCTCGGCCCCGCTGTCCGACCTCACGTCGGGCAACACGAAGTCGATCACCATCGGCGAGCTGACCGGTTCGGTCACCATCAAGGCCGCCGACCTGGCCCGCCTCTCGCCGCTGGACAAGATCAAGGACCTGCGGATCGAGCCGTCGAGCACCGACTACGTCGAGAACGGCGACTCCGGCCAGAGCGAGCCGACGCCGACCACCACGACCGGCGCCGACGGCCAGCCCGTCGACGAGTCGAGCACCGGTGTCCGCATTTCGGGACACCTTCAGTTCGCGGGCAAGGATCTGGAAATCTTCTGCTTCGCGATGATCGAAGCCGACGCGAAGGGCGGGACGATCAACTTCGTCCCCAAGCGGCTGCAGTTCGGGAACGACCAGGAGACCACGGTCGTCCCCGCGGCGGTGCAGAAGGCGCTGATGCCGAACTTCAAGGCGTCGATCAACACGAAGGACCTGCCGCTGTCGGTCACGCCGACCGGCGTGCGGGTGCAGAGCGGATCGGTCACGATCAAGGGCGAAGCGACCAATGTGTCCTTCGCGGACCTGAGCAAGTAGAGGAGCGGTGCGGTGACGGGGCTCTGGGTGCTCGTGGCGACGCTGGTGGCCGCCGCGGCCGTCGGCGTGCTGCTTCGAGCGCGCAACGGGCGCGTGCGCGAGGCGAAGCCCGCCGCGCGCGCACTGCCCGGCCCCGTCACCGCCGCCCTCGACCCGGCGTCCGCCGTGACGCTGGTCCAGATCTCCACCACCTTCTGCGCGCCCTGCCGGCACGCGAAGGCCGTCCTCGCCCCGCTCGCCGAGCGGACCGACGGCCTGCACCACGTCGAACTCGACGTCACGAACCAGCCGGAGGTCGCGCAGTCGCTGTCCGTGCTGCGGACGCCGACCACGATCGCGCTGACCCCGGACGGCCGGGAGCTGCTGCGCGTCGGCGGTGTCCCGAAAGGACCCGAGCTGCTGGCCGCTCTGCAGCCGCATCTCACGACTCGGACGTCCTGACCAGGGACCTTCCCGCCGATTGGGATTTCTCCCAGAGTGTGAACGTGGTTCCCACTCTGAGGGAGAGCTGGGTACGCTCGCACCCGTGACCAGGCTGAGCACCTTCCTCACGCAGCGACGCGCAGTAGACCTCTGCCGCGTCCGCAGCAGCCTGTGTCGCGCGTCGTCCGACCGGCGCTGAACCACGCCCGTCCCCGCCAGCCCTGATGCCGCTGACGCGTGCCGTTCGCACGTAATCTCCCTGCTCCAGCTGGAGGATCCATGTCCGCCGGACCGGCCGTCGACCCGCGAGGCCCGCGGTTCGCCGCCATCCTGACCACGATCGTGCTCGCGGTCGTGCTGGTCACCCAGTGGTGGCCGTTGCTGGCGATCCAGACCGTCGTGTTCGCCGTCGGCGCCTTCGTCGGGCTCAAGCCGGCGCCGTACTCGGTGCTCTACCGCACCTTCGTGGCCCCGCGCCTCGGCCCGACCGACGAGCGAGAGGACGCGGCCCCGCTGCGGTTCGCGCAGGCCGTCGGGTTCGTGTTCGCCTTGGTCGGCACGATCGGCTTCGCCGCGGGGATCACCCCGCTCGGCATCGTCGCGACGGCCTTCGCGCTCTTCGCGGCCTTCCTCAACGCGGCCTTCGACTTCTGCCTCGGCTGCGAAATGTTCTTGCTCATCAAGCGCTTCACCCCCGCCCGCGCGTCCTGAAAGTTCAACCCCAGAAAGAGAGTCCGTTCCATGAGCCGTGAAGACGTCCTGGTCACCACCCAGTGGGCCGAGGAGAACCTGGACACCCCCGGCGTCGTGTTCGCCGAGGTCGACGAGGACACCACCGCCTACGACGGGGGCCACATCCGGGGCGCGGTGAAGTTCGACTGGCGCAAGGACCTGCAGGACGGGGTGCGCCGCGACTTCGTCTCCAAGGAGGGCTTCGAGAAGCTCCTGTCGGAGAAGGGCATTTCGAACGACGACCGCGTGATCCTGTACGGCGGCAACAACAACTGGTTCGCCGCCTACGCGTACTGGTACTTCAAGCTGTACGGCCACGAGAACGTCCAGCTGCTCGACGGCGGGCGCAAGAAGTGGGAGCTCGACGGCCGTGAGCTGAACTCCGACGAGGTCAAGCGCCCCGCCACCGAGTACAAGGCGCAGGACCAGGACCTGACCCTGCGCGCGTTCCGCGACGAGGTCGTCCAGTCGATCGGGTCGAAGAACTTCGTCGACGTGCGGTCGCCCGACGAGTTCTCCGGCAAGCTGCTCGCCCCGGCGCACCTGCCGCAGGAGCAGTCCCAGGTTCCGGGGCACATCCCCGGCGCGTTGAACGTTCCGTGGGCGAAGGTCGCCAACGAAGACGGCACCTTCAAGTCCGAGGACGAGATCAAGGAGCTCTACAAGGACGAGGGCATCGACGAGGGCAAGGGCACCATCGCCTACTGCCGCATCGGCGAGCGCTCCTCGATCGCGTGGTTCGCGCTCCACGAGCTGCTGGGCTACGAGGACGTCAAGAACTACGACGGTTCATGGACGGAATACGGCTCGCTCGTCGGCGTGCCGGTCGAGTTGGGAGCCAAGTGATGGCGGTTGACGACAGCTGCGGCGCGCCGGTCCAGGAGGCCACGCCCGCGAACTACGACACGCGCGGCCAGGTCGTGCTGGCCGGCAAGGTGACGGGAGCGAACGGGCCGGTCGGTGGCGCGTTCGTCCGGCTCCTCGACGGCGGCGGCGACTTCACCGGCGAGGTGGTCTCCTCGGCCGACGGCGACTTCCGCTTCTACGCGGCGCCGGGCGACTGGACGGTCCGCGCCCTGCACCGCTCCGGCAACGGCGAGGCTTCGGTCACCGCCGAGGGCCCGGGCCTGCACCAGCTGGCGATCTCGGTCGCCTGAGTCCCGTAGTTCGTGACGGCCGCCTCGAGGAACTTCGAGTTCCTCGAGGCGGCCTTCACGGCTTTTCGGCCAGAACGCGGGCGGTGTGGTCCCGCAAGGACGGGCAGGTCTCGATCGGGTGGTCGCGGGGGCAGCGCAGGAAGTGCGTGAGGAACGTTTCCGCGATCGCCAGTTTGCGTTGCCGCTCGGCCAGTTCCGCGATGCGGTCGCGGACGGCCGCGCGCCAGTCGCCGTGCTCCGGGCCGCGCAGGACGGCGGCGATCTCGTCCAGGCTGAGCAAGCCGGTGTCCTGCAGCATTTTCGCCGCGGCCAGGCGGTGCAGCTCGTCGGGCCCGTAGTAGCGCTTCCCGCCGCGACGCGCCGCCGGCGTGACCAGGCCGCGTTCGTCCCAGTACCGCAGCGCGGACACCGAAACGCCCACGGTCGCCGCCGCTTCACCGATCGAAAGCATGCGGAGAGTTGACCTCAAGCCGGGTTGAGGTCGCAAGCTGTTTAGGTGACCCTAACCTCCCCGGCGACCCGCACCGGCCTGCTCACCGCCGTCTTCCTGGGCAGCTTCATGGCCCTGCTCGACGTCAGCGTGGTGAGCGTCGCGCTGCCGACCATGCAGCGGACGCTCGGCGCGAGCTTCAGCGGCCTGCAGTGGATCGTCGACGGCTACACCGTCGCGCTCACCGCCGTGATCCTCTCCGGCGGAACGCTCGGCGACCGCTACGGCCGCAAGCTCGGCTACCTCTGCGGCCTGGGCGTCTTCACCGTCGCGTCGGTCGGTTGCGCGCTGGCGCCGACGCTCGAATGGCTGATCGCCGCCCGGGTCGTCCAGGGCTTCGCGGCCTCCGCCGTGATCCCCGGCGCCGTCGCCCTGCTCGCGCACGCCTTCCCCGAACCCGCCGCCCGGGCGCGGGTGATGGGCCTGTGGGGCACGGTCGCCGGCTGCGCGCTCGTGCTCGGCCCGCTCGTCGGCGGCCCGCTGACCGATGCCTTCGGCTGGCCGTCGATCTTCCTGATCAACGTGCCGATCGGGCTCGTCGCGGTCCTCACCGGGCGTCGCGGGATCACCGAGTCGCGCGACCCGGCGCACGGCGCGCTCGACCTGACCGGGCAGGTGCTCGGCGCGCTGTGGATCGGCCTGCTGACGTTCGCCGTGATCGAAGCCGGCCGGCTCGGCGCGAGCCCGGCCGTGCTGGTCACCGGGGCCGTCGGGCTCGTCGCGCTGATCGCGTTCGTCGTGGTCGAACTGCGCGTGCCGCACCCGATGCTGCCGGTGCGGTTGTTCACGCGGACCCGCTTCTCGGTGGCCATCTTCGCCGCGTGGAGCCTCGGGTTCGCGGCCTACCCCGCCGTGTTCCTGATCGGCATCTACCTGCAGCAGGCGCGCGGCGCGACGGCGACCGAAGCGGGCGTCCAGCTGCTCCCGTACGTCCTGGCCAACGTCGTCGCCGCCTTCACCGCCGGCCGGCTCTCCGCCCGCTACGGCGCCGAGCGGCTGCTGCCGGTCAGCTACGCCGTCGCGGCGGCGGGCTCGTTCGCGTTCCTGCTCCTCGACGCCGCCACGCCGTACTGGCTGGTCGCGGTGGCCTTCGCGGTCGCCGGGGCCGGGGTCGGGCTGTCCGTGACGCCGTCGAACATCGTCGGCCTCGCCGGGCTGCCGGGGCACCGCAGCGGGATCGCGTCGGCGACGGTCAACGCCGCCCGCCAGACCGGCACCGCGCTCGGCGTCGCCGCGCTGGGCGCGCTGCTGGCCGCCGGTCCGACGCTGCCGAGCGGCCTGCACCTGGCCATGGCGGTGGCCGGGCTGGTCCTGCTGTCGGTGACCGTGCTCACCGCGGCGACCCTGCGCCGGGCCGGCTGAGGGCGGGCGGACTATCCTGCGAGGCGTGGAAATCCTGTTTACGACCCTGCTGGTGCTGGCGGGCATCGCGATCACCTGGTTCGCCGTGTACGTCGTCTACCGGCTGTACGCGGACCAGCGCTGACCCATGACCGCCAGCGGCGACGAAGCCATCGCGGCAGCGGAGAAGCGCGCGGAGAGCACCCGGGCGCGCAACCTCCCGCTGTGGGACGACCTGCCCATCCCCAACGACACCGCGAACCTGCGCGAGGGGGCGAACCTCAACGACGCCTGCCTCGCGCTGCTGCCGCTCGTCGGCGTGTGGCGCGGTGAGGGCGAGGTCGACTACCCGACCATCGACGGCCCGCGCAAGTTCGCGCAGCAGCTCACGATCTCGCACGACGGCCGGCCCTTCCTGATCCACGAGGCCCGGGCCTGGCTGCTCGACGACGAGGGCAACGTCATCCGCCCCGCCGCCCGCGAATCCGGGTTCTGGCGGCCGCAGGAGGACGACACCATCGAGCTGCTGCTCACGCACAACACCGGCATCGTCGAGCTGTACTACGGCAAGCCGCGCAACCAGACGTCCTGGGAGCTCGGCACCGACGCGGTGGTCCGCACGGCCACGGCGAAGGACGTCACCGCCGCCCAGCGGCTGTACGGCCTGATCGAGGGCTCCCTCGGCTACGTCGAGGAGCGCGCGATGGTCGGCCAGGAGATGCAGCCCCACAGCTCCGCCCTGCTGCACCGCGTCGTCGGCTGACGGCGTGCGCTGGCGGCGGTGTGGCGAGGACGCCGCCCTGCTCGACTGCGACTCGCTCGACCAGTTGCGGGCCGCGCACGCGACCGTGCTGGCCGCCCGCCCCGCGGGGGTCGTCGACCTCGTGCCCGGCGCGCGCAGCCTGCTCGTCGTCGGGGGCGTAGCCGAGGTGCGGGCGCTGCTGGACGGCGCCGACCTCACCCACCCGCCCGCCGGCGAGCCGCGCGAAGTCACCCTCGACGTCCACTACGACGGCGAGGACCTCGCCCTGATCGCTTCGGACGCCGGGATCTCCGCGGCCGCGGTCGTCGACCTGCACACGAAGGCCGTCTACACGGTCGCGTTCACCGGGTTCGCGCCCGGTTTCGGCTACCTGACCGGCCTGCCCGAACCCCTTCGCCAGCCGCGGCTGGAATCGCCGCGGACCCGCGTCCCGGCCGGCTCGGTCGGGCTGGCGGGCGAGTTCACCGGCGTCTACCCGCGCGAGTCGCCGGGCGGCTGGCGGCTGCTCGGGCACACGTCGGCGACGCTGTTCGACCCGCACGCGGATCCGCCGGCGCTGTTCGCTCCGGGTGACCGCGTGCGCTTCCGGAGCGTCCGGTGAGGCACCTGGAAGTCCTCGACCCGGGCCGGTACGCGCTGGTCGAGGACCTCGGCAGGACCGGCTACGCGCACCTCGGCGTCGCGCCTTCGGGCGCGCTGGACACGGCGTCGCTGCGGCTCGCGAACCGCCTGGCCGGCAACGCCGAAGCCGCCGCGGGGATCGAAGCCCTGCTCGGCGGCCTCTCGGTGCGGTTCTCCGCCGCGGCGACGGTCGCCGTCACCGGCCCGGCGGTCGGGGTCGTCGTCGACGGCCGCTCGTTCGGCTCCCACGTGCCGGTGCCGGTGCGCGCCGGGCAGACGCTGTCGATCGGCACGCCGGTGACCGGGCTGCGCTGCTACCTGGCGGTGTCCGGCGGCATCGCCGTCGAGCCGGTGCTGGGCAGCCGGTCGCGGGACGTCCTGTCCGGCATCGGCCCGGCGCCGCTGCGGGCCGGCGACGTGCTCCCGCTCGGCGCGCCGACGGGGGTCCCGGCGGGCGCGGACGTCGTCGTCCCCGTCCCGGCGCCGGGCGAACTCGTGGTGCCGGTGACCCTCGGCCCCCGCGACGACTGGCTCGACGACGCGGCCGGCGGGCTCTCGGCGTGGTGGACGGTCACCGCCGAATCGAACCGCGTCGGCCTGCGCCTCGACGGGCCGCCGCTGCGCCGGGCGATCGACGGCGAGCTGCCCAGCGAAGGCGTCGTCACCGGCTCGATCCAGGTGCCGCCGAACGGGCGGCCGGTGGTGTTCCTCGCCGACCACCCGACCACCGGCGGCTACCCCGTCGCGGCCGTCGTCCGCGCGGGCGCGCTGAACGCGCTCGCGCAGGCCCGGCCGGGCACCCGCGTCCGGTTCCGGATGTCCTGAAAGTCCGCTACCGCCAGGCGGGTGAGACCGCGATCACGGCGTGCACCCGTCCGGGTAGGGGCTGGAACCATGTCGCGCCGCCACCCGTCCTGATAGTCGTGGAACAGGTGACGATCAGCGGTGGCACGGGTTTCCTCGACGTGAACACGCGGGCGCGGGCGGAGCTCCCGCAGTCGCTGCGGATCGCGCTGGCGACCGGGCAGCTGCGCCGCCCGCTGGCCACCACGCTCGGCCCCGTCCTCGACCTGCTCGTCGACGGCGACTACCGCGTGAGCGGGCCGGAACGGCTCGCCGCGGACCAGGAGCTGACGCCGACCGACACGTGGCCGCCGTCCGACGAAGCCCGCGTCGGGTACTACCGGACCGCCATCCGCACCGGGCACCGGCCGGTCGCGGTGGTGCTGGCCGACGGCGAACGCGAGCTGATCATCGACGGCCACCACAAGATCGCCGCGTACCGCGCGGAAGCGGTCGCGCCGGCGATCGTGCGGATCACTCAGGCGTACTCGCCCTCGTAGGCCGCCACCAGCTCGGCGTACACCGCCGAAGAGTCGGGCAGGCGCTCGCCGTCCAAGGTGTGCACGCGGGTCAGCTTGCGCACGCTGGAGGCCATGAAGACGCCGTCGCCCTCGACGAGGTCGCGGACCGTCAGCGGCTCCACCTTGACCGCCCAGCCCGCCTTCTCGGCGCCGCGGAACAGCGCGGCCTGGGTGGTGCCCGGCAGGATGCCGATGCTCGACGGCGGCGTGTAGAGCGTCCGGCCCTTCGCCAGCACGACGGTCGACGTCGGCCCTTCGAAGACCGAACCGTCGGCGGCGGTGAAAATCACATCTTCGGCGCCGCGGCGGCCGGCTTCGCGCACCGCGGCCATGTTCATCGCGTAGGACAACGGCTTCGCGCCGAGCAGCAGCCAGGGCGCGCGCTCGGCGAGGTCCGGCGGGAAACCGCGGTCGAGGGTGACCGCGGCGACCCCTTCCGCGCGGGCCTTCAAGATCGACGGCGGCACCTCGGAGCCGAGCGCGAACCCGGTCGGTTCCGCGGCGGGGTCACCGTCGGATCCCCTGGTGTACACCAGTTTCAGCGTCATCTCGGGGCCGCCGGTCCACCTTTCGAGCACGGCCGAAACGACCTGCTCCCAGGCGGCGAGATCGGGCTCCGGCAGGTCGAGCATGGCCGCGGAACGGGCCAGCCGCTCGAGGTGCGGCCGCAGCTCACGGGGCTTCCCGCCGACGACCAAGATCGTCTCGAAGACGCCGTCGCCGCGCAGCAGCCCGAGGTCGTCGACCTTGATCTGGGCGGCGTCGGGGTCGGCCGGGGTTCCGTCGAGGAAGACGAGGACGCGCATGCGGCCACGGTACTCACCTAGGCTGGGCGGTATGCCGTACCGCTCGCCGCTGCTGGACGTGCCCGGATCGATCCCCTCACCCGACGACCACCCCGAAGCCGGCGTCCCCTGGCACTGGGGAGACCCGTTCGCCGAGCAGCGCACGGCCTCGCGCGGCGTGGTCGTGATCGACCGGTCGCACCGCGAGTTCCTCGCCGTCACCGGCGAAGAACGGCTGTCGTGGCTGCACCTGGTCATCTCGCAGCACGTGACCGGGCTCGCCGAGGGCTCCGGCACCGAGGCGCTGGTCCTCGACAGCCAGGGCCGCGTCGAGACGCACATGGTGGTCGCGCACGTCGACGGGACCGTGTACCTCGACACCGACCCGGGCACGAGCGTCACCAGCGCGCTCCCCAAGGGCGGCCCCCAGACGCTGCTCGAATACCTCGAAGCGATGAAGTTCTGGTCCAAGGTGGACATCCGCGACGCGACCGCCGAGCTCGCGCTGCTCACCGTGCTCGGCCCGGACGCCGAGCGCGTGCTGAGCGCGGTCGGCGCCGAGATCGGCCCGGAGCCGTACGCGGTGGCGGCGCTGCCGGGTGGCGGCTTCGTGCGGCGGATGCCGTGGCCGGGCCGCTCCAGCGTCGACCTGGCGGTCCCGCGCGCGGCGCTGCTCGACTGGTGGAAGCGGCTCACGGACGCGGGCGCGCGGGCGGCGGGCAGCTGGGTGTTCGACGCCCTGCGCGTCGAGTCGCTGCGGCCCCGGCTGGGCGTCGACACCGACGACCGCACGATCCCGCACGAGGTGGGCTGGGTCGGCTCGGCCGCGCACGTCGCGAAGGGCTGCTACCGCGGTCAGGAGACGGTGTCGAAGGTGCACAACGTCGGCCGCCCGCCGCGGAACCTGCTGCTGCTCCACCTCGACGGCTCGCCGGAGGTCACGCCGGAACCCGGCGACCCGCTGCTGCTCGACGGCCGGACGGTCGGCCGGATCGGCACGGTGATCCAGCACCACGAGCTCGGCCCGATCGCGTTGGCGCTGGTCAAGCGGTCGACGCCGGTGGGCGCGGAGCTGCTGGCGGGTTCGGAGGACAACCTCGTCCAGGCGGCGATCGACCCCGACTCGGTGCCGTCGGAACTCCCCGCCCCGGGACGTGCGGCAGCGGCGCAACTCCGTGGCTGAAGGAAAGCCCCTGACAGCGAGATCACGCTCAACCGGGATAAACTGCGCTGTGATCGAAGTGCGGCCCGGCGGCAGGCGGCGGATCGACCGCGTGCTCGGCCCGGGGTACCTCAGCGGCTTGGGCGAGTTGCCGTTGAAGGTGCTGCGCGAGCGGCGCGACGAAGCAGCGCAGGAAGAGACGGATCTGTCCTACCTGCGCCGGCTCCTCCACGCGCGGATCGACATCGTGCGCGCGGAGCAGACGCGGCGCAGTTCCGGCGGCGAAGCCAGCATCGTCGACCAGCTGGCGACGATCCTGGCCGACAACGCACTGGGCCCGGCCGCGGGTTCGGGCCGGCACCAGCAGCTGGAACCGTCCCGCGCGGGCGAGCACCGCAGGCACGCGGAAGCCCTGATCGGCGACACCGACCTGACCGACGTCGGGTCCCTCTCGGACGAGAAGCTCGCTTCCGCTTTGGACACCTACGCCAGCGAAGAGCTGTCGGTGTCGTCCTTCCGGCGCGAGGTCCAGGGCGTGATGGACACGTTGAACGCGGAGATCGCGAAGCGCTACCAGCAGGGATCGGCCACTGTGGACGAGCTGCTGGAGAGCGAGCGCGGACGCGGCGAGGCCCCGTGACCAACCCGGTCCTCGCCGAAGTCGTCCGTTCGGGGTTCGTCGAAAGCGCCCACCGCGGCGCCCTGGTGGTGACCGGCCCCGAAGGCGAAGCCCGCCTGGCGCTGGGCGACGTCACCTCGCCGGTGTTCCCGCGCTCGTCCAACAAGCCCCTGCAGGCGGTCGGCATGCTGCGCGCCGGCCTGGACTTCGACGGCGAGGACCTGGCACTGGCGTGCGCGTCGCACTCCGGCGAGCCGGGCCACGTGAAGCGGGTCCTCGAGCTGCTGGAAGCGGCCGGCCTGCGCGAAGACGACCTGGCCTGCCCACCGGACTTCCCGCTGCACGTCCCGAGCATGCGCGACGCGGCCGAGCCCCGCCGCGTGATGATGAACTGCTCCGGCAAGCACACGGCGATGCTGACCACCTGCCTCCGCGCGGGCTGGCCGACGTCGGGTTACGAGGCCCCGGACCACCCGCTGCAGCAGGAGATCGCCGCGACGGTGGCGGAGCTGACGGCCGAGCCGATCGCCCACACGGGAGTGGACGGCTGCGGTGCCCCGCTGTTCGCGTTCTCACTGACCGGACTGGCCCGCGCGTTCGGCCGGGTGGCGGCCGCACCCGACGGTCCTGCGCGGCAGGTGGCTTCGGCGATGCGCGCGCACCCGTGGCTGGTCGCCGGCACCGGCCGCGAGGACACGGACCTGATGTCCGCGGTGGACGGTCTGGTGTCGAAGGCGGGCGCGGAGGGCGTCCAGGCGTTCGCGCTCCCGGACGGCTTCGCGGTGGCGATCAAGATCGACGACGGCAACAAGCGAGCGTGCGCCCCCTTGGCGGTGGCGGCCCTGCGGTACCTGGGGGTCGACGTGTCCGGGCTGGACGCCCTCGCCCACGGCTCGATCCTGGGCGGCGGCCGCCCGGTCGGCGAGATCCGGGTGCCGGAACTGCGCGGCTAGTTCGAGCGCTCGCGGCCGGCCAGGTCGCCCCAGAACTCGCGCAGGTCCGAGAACAGCTCGGCCAGCTCCTCCACGTTGCCCGAGCGCAGCGCGTCGAGGATGTCGTGGACCTCGTCCGCCGTGTTGTCGGCCTCCAGGACCGCGTCCGTGAAGAGCTGGACCAGGCCGCCGTAGTCGAGTTCGATCACCGAGTCGGGGTGGAAGTTGTCGAGCCAGCGGCGCGTTTCGAAGAGCACCCGGCCCGGACCGGAGTCGCCGAAGGTCTGTTCCAGCAGCTCGCCGGCCTCGCGGGCGCGGTGCTGGGCGTCGGCGAGCGTCGCGCGCCAGGACAGTTCGCGCTTCGGGTCGTCGCGGCCGGTGCCGAGGACCAGGCGGCGGTCGTCCGGGTCGATCAGCACGAACCAGGGCAGCGGGACCGTCCACGTCGTCGACAGCGTGTGGGCCGCCGTCGTGCTCAGGTCCGCCATCGCCGACTTGGTGCGGGCGCGGATCGTCTCCTGGGTGAAACCGCCCTCGTCGAGGACGACGTTCTTCAGCGCCGGGTGCGCGTCACCCAGGAACGTGACCAGTGCGGCCGCCGAACGGGCGCGCAGTTCCAGCGGGCAGACCAGCGGCCCGGCTTCGGCCTTGCCGTCCGGGACGTCCTCCGGGTCGAGCACCAGGACGTCGGTCAGCAGGCTCGGCGCGGGACGGCCGTCGGCGAGCTCGGCGGGCAGCAACCGCCGCGGGGCGGCGACCTGTGACTTGAGCCACATGGCCTGCTCGCGCGCGCCCGCGTCCGTCCGCTGCAGCTTGGCCGCCGCGACGGCCGCGCGCAGCCGTTCGTCCGGCGGGTCGCCCAGGGCGAGCAGGGGTTCGTACACCCGCAGGTAGGCCACGAAGGGACGGAGCACGGGTAGATCGTGGCACGTCTACCTGCACCGATCGTCACCGACCGGCCGGTAACCGGTGTCCGCCCGACACTGTCACCACCGGCACACCGTGCCACGTCGCATCGAACCCCCCGGACACGGTACGGTGTGACCAGGAAAGAATTGTCGAGACGATGCGGGGCCGCCGATTCCCCCGGCCGCCCCGCCCCTGTGCGAGGGGGTCGAGCCATGGGGCGCGGCCGGGCTAAGGCCAAGCAGACGAAGGTGGCGCGCGAGCTCAAGTACAGCTCGCACGAGACCGACTTCGATGCTTTGCAGCGCGAGCTGTCGAGTAACTCCTCCAGCGGTCATCACGAGGAGTCCGACAGCGAAGATCAAGACCCGTACGACGACGGGTACGACGAGTACCGTCGTTGAGCACGCGTAACCGCGCGAGGGCGAAGCCGGGCAAAACCCGGCAACCGCCCTCGCGCGCTGCGTGCTGCCCAAGAACGGGCCTGCGAAGCGATGAAGGAGTGAACCGGTGGTCAGTCGAGTTGGAGTCGTCGGGGCGGGCCTGATGGGGTCCGGCATCGCCGAGGTGCACGCCAGGGCCGGGTTGGACGTCGTGGTCACCGAGGTGAACCAGCCGGCGCTCGACGCGGGCAAGGCGCGCATCGAGAAATCCCTGCAGCGCGGCGTCAAGAGCGGCAAGCTGTCCGCAGAGGACGCCGACGGGGCGCTCGGCCGGGTCCGGTTCACGACCGACATCGCCGAGTTCGCCGACCGCGAACTCGTCGTCGAGGCGATCCTCGAGCAGGAGCAGGCGAAGGTCGACGTCTTCCGCCAGCTGGACAAGATCGTCGAGGCCGAGGACGCGGTGTTCGCGTCCAACACGTCGTCGATCCCGATCATGAAGCTGGGCATGGCGACGAGCCGGCCGCAGCAGGTGGTCGGCATCCACTTCTTCAACCCGGTGCCGGTGCTGCCGCTGGTGGAGCTGGTGCCCTCGCTGCTGACCAGCGAGGAGACCGCCCGCCGCGCGGAGGAACACGCGACGACGGCGCTGGGCAAGACCGTGATCCGCTCGCAGGACCGCGCCGGGTTCATCGTGAACTCGCTGCTGGTGCCGTACCTGCTCTCGGCGATCCGCATGATCGAGTCGGGCTTCGCCTCGGCCGAGGACATCGACCGCGGCATGGAGCTGGGCACGGCCCACCCGATGGGCCCGCTGCGACTGTCCGACCTGATCGGGCTGGACACGATCAAGGCCATCGCGGACTCGATGTACGCGGAGTTCAAGGAGCCGCTGTACTCGTCGCCGCCGCTGCTGCTGCGCATGGTGGACGCGGGCCTGCTCGGCAAGAAGACCGGCCGCGGGTTCTACTCCTACAGCTGATCGAAGGTCACGGGCGCGCCGAAGGCCGCCCGGCGAGCGGCCCGGCGCAGCACCGCGAGGATGGCCGGCCCCAGCAGGACGATGGCGACGGCGTTGGTGATCGCGCGGCCGGTGTCCCAGCCGAGCGTCGACGTCAGCACGGTGTACACCGCGAACCGGTGGAGGTTCTCCAGCAGCGGCGAGCCGGGCACGAAGCCGAGCTGCGTGCTGCCCCCGGCGAGGAACGGCCACGACCACAGGCTCATGAGGAGCCCGAAGAAGTAGGCCGCGAACACGCCGTACACGACGAGCATCGCGATCTCGGCTTTGCCGCGCGCCCGTGGCAGCAACCCGGCCCCGAGCCCGATGAGCGACGAAGCGAGCATCTGGAACGGCAGCCACGGCCCGACCCCGGCGGTGAGCAGCGCGCTGGTGAACAGCGACGTCGAGCCGAGCACGAACCCGAAGCCGGGCCCGAAGACCCGGCCGGCGAGCACGAGCAGGAAGAAGACCAGCTCGATACCCCCGGTCCCGGCCCCGAGCGGCCGCAGCCCGGCGTTGACGGCGGAGAGCACGCCGAGGAGAGCGAGCGCTTTGGCGTCGATGCCGCCGCGGGACAGCTCGGCCAGGACGACGAGGATCAGCACCGGCAGGGTCGCCATGAAGACGAACGGCGCGTCGGCGGTGTGGGCGGCCGCGGTGGGCTGCGGGTTGGTGAAGAGGGGCCAGCAGAACATGGCCAGGCCGAGGAGGCTCGCGGTGGTGAGGACCAGCGCGGGCCGAGGGGTGAGCCGGATGGTGCGGGGCTTCGGGAGGAAGTCGGTCATGGCGCCGGCTCCGGGGCTCGGGTAGCCCGGCACGAGACGGCGCTCGTGGCCGACCGTGCTCGGGCGCGGCTCGGCGCTCCGGCAGCTCCGGCAGCTCCGGCAGCTCCGGCAGCTCCGGCAGCTCCGGCAGCTCCGGCAGCTCCGGCAGCTCCGGCAGCTCCGGCAGCTCCGGCAGCTCCGGCAGCTCCGGCAGCTCCGGCAGCTCCGGACGAGCGTGCGCCTACGGCCGACCGTGCTCGGGCGTGGCTCGGTGCTGCGATGGGCGCGACTGGGTGACCCGCCGCGCTGGATCGCGCGGGGGCCTGTGGTGCGGCGCCGCGCGGTGCGGCGGCCAGGACCGGCGACTCCGGGGCGACCCTCGTGACCGCGCTGGGGCGCGAGGCGCCGCCGCATCGACCGGGCGCCGAGCCGCCGCCGTGCGTACGTGGGTGGGCGGGGGTCGGCATCGGACCGTCCTGCGTTCTCATGCCAGGGCTTCCGCGACCTCGTCCACCGTCAGCCACCGCTCCGGTGCCAGGATCTTCGCCACCTGGGGAGCGAACGCCGGCGATGCGACGATGACCTCCTTCGTCGGGCCGTCCGCGACGATCTCGCCCTCGGCCATGACCACCACGCGGGTGACCACCGTGGCCACGAACTCGACGTCGTGGGTGGCCAGCAGCACCGCGCGGTCCTGCGAGGCCAGCTCTCGCAGGATCGCGGCGAAGCGCCGTTTCGCGTGGTAGTCCAGGCCGCGGGTGGGCTCGTCGAGGAGGACGACCGGGGGTGCCGCGGCCAGCTGGACCGCCAGCACCAGCGCCAGTCGCTGGCCTTCCGAGAGGTCGCCGGGGTGCGCTTCGCCGGCGATTCCCGGGGACAGGCGGTCCAGTAGCTGCCGGGTCGTTCCCGCCGCCACCTGCGATTCGGTGTCCGCCTGTGCGCACTCGGCGGCCACCGAATCGAGGTACAGCAGGTCCGCCGGTGTCTGCGGGACCAGCCCCACGCGCTGACGGGCCGCTCGTGGCTTGAGCGACGCGGGATCCGCGCCCCCGACGTCGACCTTCCCCGCCGACCTCGGGCCGCTGCCCTGCACCGCCCAGAGAAGCGACGACTTGCCGGAGCCGTTGCGTCCCATCAGCGCGATCACTTCCCCCGGCCCGGCACGCAGGTCCACCCCGCGCACCGCCGAGACATCTCCGTAGCGGACCACCACCCCTCTCACGTCCAGTGCTCGACCGGTCACCGAAAGACTACGACCCACCACCGACAATTTCCGGAGCCGTGATCGCAGGGGGCCCGCGAGACGCCGCGCGTCCCGGACCGACAGGGGCAGCGGGGACCAGCCCGCGAGCCGTCCCAGCTCGGCGATCGGGGGTGCGATCGACGACGTCGCCAGGATCTCCGCGGGCGGGCCGGAGCGCACCGAACCGTCGCCCGGGAGGTACAGCAGGCGGTCCGCGTACTGCGCGACGCGCTCCATCCGGTGCTCCGCGACGACCACCGTCGTGCCCAGGTCGTGCACCAGCCGGGTGATCGCCGCCAGCACGTCCTCGGCCGCGGTCGGGTCCAGGGCGGACGTCGGCTCGTCGAGCACGACGACGGACGGGTGGGCCGTCAGGACCGAGCCGATCGCGACCCGCTGCTGCTGGCCGCCCGAGAGCGTCCGAAGTGGACGGTTGCGGAGTTCCGCGATGCCCAGCAGGTCCAGAGTCTCCTCGACCCGCTTGCGCATGACGTCCGGCGGCACCGCCAGCTGCTCCATCGCGTACGCGAGCTCCTCCTCGACGGTGTCGGTCACGAACCCGGCCAGCGGGTCCTGCCCGACGACGCCGACGACCGAAGCCAGTTCACGCGGGGGATGCGCGGACGTGTCCAGTCCGGCCACGACCACCCGCCCCGCCAAGCGGCCGCCGGTGAAGTGCGGGACGAGCCCGTTCAGCGCGCCGAGCAACGTCGACTTGCCCGCCCCGGTCGGCCCCGCGACCAGGCACAACTCGCCTTCCTCGACCACCAGCGACACGTCCGAAAGCACCGGCCGCGAGGCGTCCGGGTAGGTCACCGTGACCCGCGAGAACTCGATCACCGGACGACCTCCGACAACGACGGCGGTGGCGGCGCGACGAACGCCGGCAGCACCGCGACCAGCACGGACAACGCGTGCACCCAGGAAACCTCCGGCCAGCGCAACGGGCTCAGCGACGGGAACAAGCGGCCGGGGTCGATCCGCGCGGTGGCGAACAGCAGCGCGCACGCACCGACCCCCGACGCGACGACCAGCGTCTCCGGCCACCGCCACGGGTCCGGCCGGTACGCCGTCCGCCGCACGCGCCGCCCGCCGAGGACGAAGCCGGCGACGGCCACGGCCAGGCCGCCCGCCAGCAGCGGGACGCCGAGCCACGACGACGTCCCGTCGAGCACGCCGTAGACGCCGACGCACACCCCGGCCAAGCCGGCCAGGACGCAGGTGGCGATCAGCGCGCGCAGGCCAGGACTCAGGTACGCCCGGCGCCCGTAGCCCCGGGAGTCCATCGCGGCCGCCAGCCGCAGTGACCGGTCCATCGCGTCCTCCAGCACCGGCACCACGATGCCCTTGACCGCCCGCGGCCCGCGAGTCCGGCCCGCCCGCAGCCGCCGCGCCCGCCGGACGCGTTGCACGCTTTCGACGAGCTGCGGCGCGACCGTCAGCGCCACCGTCACCGCCGTGCCCACCTCGTACAGCGCGCCCGGCACCGCCTTGAGCAGGCGCTTCGGGTTCGCCAACGCGTTCGCCGCGCCGACGCAGACCACCATCGTGGCCAGCCGCAGGCCGTCGTAGAAGCCGCCGAGCAGCTCCTCCGCCGACGTCGGTCCGAGCAGGGACAGCCCGGCGGCGAGCGGGATCCGCGGCAGCGAGAACAGCACGTGCCCGCCGTCGTCGCCGCCGACCAGGATCCGGAAGACCACGCGGGAGGCGACGATCAACGCGCCGACGTACGCGTACAGCCGGAACGCCAGCGCCCAGGGCGCGTCAGTCCGCCGGTTCGCGACGACGAACCCGGCGACGGTGATGATCAGGCCGAGCAGCAGCGGGTTCGTCGTGCGGCTGGCGGCGACGGCCAGCGCGAGCGCCCACGTCCACCAGGCGCCGGGGTGCAGCGCCCTACTCGCCACGGCGACGGCGGCGCGACGCGAGGAACACGCCCGCGCCACCGAGGACCAGGATCACGGCGGCACCGATCACGAAGCCCCACGGGAATTCGACGTCGCCGGCTTTCGAGACGTCCGGAGCGGCCGTCGCGGCCTGCCGCACCGGAGCCACCTTCGGCGGCGCCGGCAGGTCGTTCGCCGACTTCGGCCGCGCGAACGCCCAGCCCTCGAACCCACCGGGGGCCGGCTTCGCGGTCTGCGCGCCTTCCTGGCTCGACGTCCAGCTGCCGCCGGCGGAGGCGTGCCAGTAGCTCCAGTACGCCGTGGCCGACGGCATCCCCGCGCACGACTCGACGTCGGGTCCCGGCTGGCCCGCGATCCGGCAGGCCACGGCCAGGCCGTACTTCTGCGAACCGGCGACCTCGACGCCGGCGTCCTGCAGGGCCGCGATGCCGTTCGCCGGCGCGCCGGGGACGCAGCGGATCAGCGGCTGCGGGCCCAGGTCGCCGAAGTCGACGACCACCGTGACGCCGCCGCCCTCCGGGCAGGGCCCGTCCGTGCCCGCCGCCGACGCGGGCGCGGCGCCCACGAAGGCGGCGCCGAACAGGAGAGCGCAGACGACGGCGAAACGGGAGGCGATCATGCAGGCACTTTAGCCAGGACGGCACCCGCCGAAGGTGCGGTTCCGGCGCGACGAGCAACACACCTAGACTGCGGGCCGTGGGACAGCTCATCGCGGACGGACAGCTGCGCGTCGGCCTGATCGGCGCCGGCCCGTGGGCGAAGACGGTGCACGCGCCGGGCCTCGCGGATCACCCCGGCACGGCGCTGACCGCGGTCTGGGCCCGGCGGCCGGAGGCGGCGCAAACGCTTGCGGAGACGCACTGCGCGACCGCGGCCGCCAGCGTCGAGGAGCTGTTCGAGCAGGTCGACGCGGTCGCGCTCGCCGTCCCGCCGTCGATCCAGGCCGAGCTGGGCGTGCGCGCGGCCGAAGCCGGGAAGCACCTGATCCTCGAGAAGCCGATCGCCGCCGACCTCGAGGGCGCGCGACGGCTGGCCGACGCGGTCGCCGCCGCCGACGTCGCCGCGCTCGTCGTGCTGACCCTGCGGTACTCGACGCAGACCCAGGAGTGGCTCGCCGGCCTCGCCCAGGCGGGCGGCTGGGCGGGCGGTGGCGCGCGCTGGCTGTCCGGTGCGCTGCTCGGGGGTCAGTACGCGGCGTCGGAGTGGCGCCAGGACGACGGCGGCGCGCTGTTCGACATCGGCCCGCACGCGCTCGACCTCCTCGACGCCGCGCTCGGCCCGATCACCGGCGTCGTCGCCGCGCGGCGGAGCCCCGGCGACCTCTGGCACCTGATGCTCGCCCACGAAGACGGCGTGATCAGCACCGCCACGCTCTCGCTGCGGCTGCCGGTGCAGCCGACTGTCGTCGAACTCGCCGTCTGGGGTCAGCACGGCTACCGGACGCTCGGCCGCAAACCGGGCTCGGCGCAGGAGTCCTACACCGCGCTCCTGGACGACTTCGCGGCGATGATCGCCAGCGGCACGACGACCCACCCGTGCGACGTCCGGCGCGGCCTGCACCTGCAGACGCTGCTCGACCAGGCCCGCCGGCTCGCCGAGTAGTACACAGGCCCCTTTCGCGCGATTCCGTTGTGGAACAACGGTTTCCGCCACCATCCCCCATTTCTTCCACAGGGTTGTCCACAGTTTCCACTGTGGACAGTGCGCCTCCCGACCGAACCACGGCGGGAGGGACTCCGCCACCGGAAAGATCACCGAATAGTGCGGCTCGCTCGGACTGCCGAGTCGATCTTGCGATGCGAAGGTGATTTTGAGTGGAGGGGTTCCGAGAGAGGAGGCGCATGGAAGCCTTGCTTCGCGCCTTCTGGGGGATGATTCCGATTTCGGCGATCGCGCTGCCGTACGCGCTGGTCGGCTGGCCGCTGCTCGCGGCCCGGCGTCGCCGAAGACTCCCGGTCCGCTTCGCGACCGCGACGGCCGGCGTCGACTGCGCCGCGCTGCTCGTTGCCTTTCTGGTGTTTTGCCTGGTCATCATGCCGGTCGGCGGTTCTTCCGAGAGCACTCTCGACCTCGTTCCCGGCTCCGACATCACCGCGGCGTTCGCCGACGACGGTTCACTCTGGCAGGTGATCGGCAACGTCCTGCTGCTCTGCCCGCTCGGCGCGCTGCTGCCCCTCCGGATGCGGCGGCTGCGCACGCTCGCGCGCATCGCGCTGGCCGCGTTGCTCGCGTCCCTGCTGGTGGAAGGTACGCAATATCTGATCCACTCCGGCCGGGTCACCTCGACCGACGACGTCCTGCTGAACACCGCGGGCGCGACGCTCGGCGCGGCGCTGAGCCGTCGCGGGTGGCGCGCGCTGGACCCGCCGCCACCGGCGCCGGTCGCCATTCCGGCGCAGCGGCGGCGGATCTGCGAGTCGCCCACGCTCCGGATGCGCGTGCCGCGTTCGGTGTGGGACACGCGCTACGCCGCGATCGCCCACCCGGAGCGCCGGTAAACCGGTTGCGGCCGGTGCGAAACTGGGGGTGAAGAGCCCCTTCGAGTCGAGGAATGACCGCCTATGCCTGGCGCCGCGTTCGGCGTCGGCCCTCGCTAGGCCCGACGCCCAGCGACCTGCCCGCGTGCCGCGTCCGGCGGCCGCGGTTCCTTGGCGTGCTTTTCGAAAGGCTCGAATGTCTGCCATCCAGACCTATGTCCGCAAGACGGCGCCGCACGGCCGTGAGACCGAGCGGGTCGGCCCGTTCCTGGCGACCTACTCGCCCGGTACGGCGCACCCGATGCTCAACTACGCGATCCCGGACGACGGCGCGAAGCCGGCCGCGGCCGAGATCGACGCGCTCACCGCGGCGTACCGGCGGCGGGACCTGCTCCCGCGGCTGGAGTACTTCACCGACGTCGCCCCCGACCTGGAGAAACTGCTGGTCGAGGCGGGGTACGCGCTCGAACGGCGGGTGCCGCTGATGACCTGCGGCCCCGCCGAGCGGATCGACCGGCCCGTCCCGGCGGGGATCCGGCTGCGCGCACCGGAGTCCGGCGAGGACTTCCGGCGCCTGCGATCGGCGCAGAACACGGCGTTCGGCGAACCCGCCGAGATCGGTGCCGAAGAGGTCGAAAAGCTGCAGGCCGGCTCGGGTGTCCGGCACCTGCTGGCGGAGGACGTCGCCACCGGGGCGGTCGTCGGCGGCGGCCTCGCGCTCGAGGTCGTCGACGGCACCACCGAGGTGGCCGGGATCGCCGTGCTCGAGCCGTACCGCGGGCGCGGGATCGCCGCGGCGCTCACCGCGCGGCTCACCCGGGAAGTCCACGAGGCCGGTGCCCACACGGCGTTCCTCACCCCCGGTGACCTGGGGATCGGCAACGTCTACGCTCGCGTCGGCTACCGGCCGGCCGGGGAGTGCGTGCACCTGTCCTTGGGTTAATCGTCGAAGCGGCCGGAGCGGCCACGTTTCACGTCGCTCCGGCGCTTCTTCGACGCCAGGCGGCGCTCCTTGGAACCGCGGGACGGTTTCGTGGCGCGCCGCTTGGCGGGCGGCGGCGCTGACGCGTCGAGCAGCAGGTTCGCCAGCCGCCCGCGCGCCGCTTCGCGGTTTTGCAGCTGCGATCGGTGCTCGCTGGCCGCGATGGTCAGGACGCCGTCGACCAGCCGGGGCCCGAGCGCGGCCAGCACGCGGTCGCGCAGGTGCTCCGGGATCGACGGCGACGCGGCGACGTCGAACGACAGCTCGACGCGCGAGTCCGTGGTGTTGACGCCCTGGCCGCCCGGGCCCGACGAGCGCGAAAAGCGCTCGCTGAGCTCGGCCTCGGGGACGACGAACCGGGCGCCGACCACGACGTCCCCGGTGGCCACGGTCAGAACCGCGGGTGGTCGCCCGAGAGCACCGCGCGCGGGCCGTCGACGTCGCCGGCCGGCTGGACGTCACCCAGGATCCACGCCGGGACGTGCCGCGCGGTCAGCATGGCCAGCGCCCGGTCGACGTCTTCGGCGCCGACGATCGCGACCATGCCGACGCCCATGTTGAACGTCTTCTCCAGCTCGGCGCGCTCGACCTTGCCGCGCTGGCCGATCAGCGCGAACACCGGCGCCGGCGTCCAGGTGCCGCGCTCGAGGCGGGCGACCAGGCCGCGCGGCATGACGCGGGCGAGGTTGGCCTCGAGGCCGCCGCCGGTGATGTGCGCGAACGTCCGGACCTCGGTCTCGGCCGCGAGCGCCAGGCAGTCCTTCGCGTAGATCCGCGTCGGCTCCAGCATCTCCTCGCCGAGGGTGCGGCCGAACTCCTCGACGTGCCCGTCGAGCGGCATCCGCGCGATGTCGAGCAGCACGTGCCGGGCCAGGGAGTACCCGTTCGAGTGCAATCCGGACGAGCCGAGCGCCAGCACGACGTCGCCCGGGCGGACCTTGTCCGGCGAGAGCAGCTGCGACGCCTCGACCACGCCGACCCCGGTGGCCGACATGTCGTAGTCGTGCTCGCCCATCAGACCCGGGTGCTCCGCGGTCTCGCCGCCGAGCAGCGCGCAGCCGGCCTGGACGCAGCCCTCGGCGATGCCGCCGACCAGCGCGGCGATCTTCTCCGGGTGCACCTTGCCGACGGCGATGTAGTCCTGCAGGAACAGCGGCTCGGCACCGGTCACGACCAGGTCGTCGACGACCATGGCGACCAGGTCGATGCCGACCGTGTCGTGCTTGTCCAGCGCCTGCGCGACCGCGATCTTGGTGCCGACGCCGTCGGTCGAGGACGCGAGCACCGGCTCCTTCCACTTGTCGAGCTTGAGGGAGAAGAGCCCGGCGAAGCCGCCGACACCGCCCATGACCTCGGGCCGCGTGGCCCGCTCGGCGTGCGGCTTGAGCAGCTCGACGGCTTGGTCACCGGCGTCGATGCTGACGCCGGCGGCGGCGTACGTGGCGCTCGTGGACTCGCTCACGGTGGAAGGACTCCTCTGGAAGGAACTGCTAGGGACGCCGGACGGCGTCTTCGGCACCGTACCCGGCGGGGCTGACCGGGGTCGCCGCGCCATTGACCGAGTCGAGGCTTTCGAGCAGGTGCTTTCCGATCAGCGCGTCCTCCGGGAGCGCGATCGGGTACTCGCCGGAGAAGCACGCCGTGCACAGCCGCGACTTCGGCTGTTCCGTCGCCGCGACCAGGCCGTCCAGGGAAATGTAGCCCAGGGAGTCGGCTCCGATCGAGCGCCGGATGCCGTCGGTGTCGACACCGTTCGCGACCAGCTCGGCCCGCGACGCGAAGTCGATGCCGTAGAAGCACGGCCAGCGCACGGGCGGTGACGCGATCCGGACGTGCACCTCGAGCGCGCCGGCCTCCCGCAGCATCCGGACCAGCGCGCGCTGGGTGTTGCCGCGGACGATCGAGTCGTCCACCACGACCAGGCGCTTGCCGCGGATGACGTCGCGCAGCGGGTTCAGCTTGAGGCGGATGCCCAGCTGGCGGATGGTCTGCGACGGCTGGATGAACGTGCGCCCGACGTAGGCGTTCTTCACCAGGCCGGTGCCGTAGGGGATGCCGGAGCCCTGCGCGTAGCCGATCGCGGCCGGCGTGCCCGACTCCGGCACCGGCATCACGAGGTCGGCCTCGACCGGCTGCTCCTGCGCCAGGCGGCGGCCGATCTCGACGCGGGTGGCGTGCACGCCGCGGCCGGCGATCGTGGTGTCGGGGCGCGCGAGGTAGACGTACTCGAAGACGCAGCCCTTGGGGTCCGGGTTCGCGAACCGGGAGGACCGCAGGCCCTCGGCGTCGATGGCGATGAGCTCGCCGGGCTCGACCTCGCGGACGAAGGACGCGCCGACGATGTCGAGGCCCGCCGTCTCGCTCGAGACGACCCAGCCGCGCTCCAGCCGGCCGAGCACCAGCGGGTGCACGCCGTGCGGGTCACGGGCCGCGTACAGCGTGTTCTCGTCGGAGAACACCAGGCAGAAGGCGCCCTTCAGGGTGGGCAGCAGCTCCATGGCCGCGGCCTCGATGCCCTTGTCGGCGGCGTTCGCGGCGAGCAGGCCGCAGATGAGGTCCGAGTCGCTCGACGAGCCGGTCAGGCCCGCGTGCGGCTTGAGGCCCGCCTCGATGGTGCGTTCGCGCAGCTCGGCCGTGTTGACGAGGTTGCCGTTGTGCGCGAAGGAGAGGCCGCTGCCGGTCTCGGTGGTGCGGAAGATCGGCTGCGCGTTCTCCCAGATGGTCGCACCGGTGGTCGAGTACCGGCAGTGCCCGACGGCGATGTGGCCCTGCAGCGACTGCAGGATCTGCTCGTCGAACACCTGGCTGACCAGGCCGAGGTCCTTGAAGACCACGATCTGCGAGCCGTCGGAGACGGAGATGCCGGCGGCCTCCTGCCCGCGGTGCTGCAGGGCGTAGAGGCCGTAGTAGGTCAGCTTCGCGACTTCTTCCCCGGGAGCCCAGACGCCGAAGACGCCACACTCCTCACGGGGTTCCGGTTCGGGCTGGTCGGACACGACTTGCGGGTCGGAAACCACCGAGGAGCTCCTGGGAAGACGTGGTCAGGCCGGTTTCAGTGTAGACGGTGCGGACATGAGTCAGGCCCCGCCCGGAGTGGTTCTGACCACTTCGGACGGGGCCCGCAAACTTGGGGTTCTAGCACGCATCCGGCAACGCGAGGATCTCGGAGAGCACCTGTGCGCCTTCGCCGCGGCGGCGCCAAAGCCACCGCTCCGGCTCGAAGATGTTGTCTTCGGTGCCGGGCATCCGGGTCGCCTCCACGTCGTCCTCGGCGTTGAGCCGGACCACGTCCACCACGTCGTCGTGCACCCGCACGCCGACGACGGCGAGGACCTCGCCACGCTCGTCGGCGGGGTGGACGAACTGGTAACCGCGAGCCACCAGCTCCTGCAATCCGGTCTCGATGTCGAAGACGGGGGCGACGACCTCAGCCGAGGACATCGTCGAATTCACCGTCCTTGGCGCCCGCCAGGAAGGCCGCCATTTCCGCGCGCGTATACACGAGCGCCGGGCCGGTGGGGAAGCGCGAATTGCGCATCGCGATCTCGCCGTTGGACAGCGGCGCCACCTCGACGCAGTTGCCGTAAGCGCCACTGTAGCTCGCCTTGCGCCACTGGGCGCCGGAGAGCCGATCGGCCGGGATGCCGTTCTCGAATTGCTCTGCCACGTTCCCACCTCTCGAAGCGGATTTGCCCCGGGCGCCGCATCTGCATGTGCATTTGCCCGCGTATCGAAGGCTAGCACGTGTGCCTGCAACGGTAAATGCACGTGCAGAAGTTCTTGCAAAGTTCTCGGACGGTAAAGAATCACCTGGTCACGGTTAACCTATCGGGTGATAGGCAGCTTCCCTTTCGGGTTAACCACTACGAGTAGTTACCGGTCAGCGGAGCACCGCACGAGAGCGAACTCCGGAGAGTGACGACGAGAAGCGGCGGCGAGGGGTCAGATCTCGGCGCGGCGCTTCGCCAGCAGGGCGCGGCTCCGCTCCGGCGTTTCCGAGTCGACCGCCAGCATGTCGAGCGCGCGGCTGTACTTCTCGATCTCTTCGCGCTTCTCGATGTAGTGCGCACCGGTCATGTACTCGACGTACGCGATGTTCGGCAGTTCCGGCTCGCCGAACCGCAGCAGCGAAAACGCGTGTTCCGCGGACAGGCCGCTGCGCGTGTACGGCAGGACCTGGATCGACACGTGCGGCAGCGCGCTCATCTCGAGCAGGTATTCGATCTGCTGCTTGAGGACCTTGACCCCGCCGATGGGTCGGTGGAGCACCGATTCGTCGAGGACCATCCAGACGCGCGGCGCGTCCGGCCTGCTGAACATCTTCTGCCGGCGCATCCGCAGCGCGACGAGCTGGTCGACCCGCTCGTCGGCCATCTCCGAACGGCCGTGGCTGAAGATCGCGCGGGCGTACGGCTCGATCTGGAGCAGGCCCGAGACGTAGATCGGCTCCCAGATCTGGATTCGAGCGGCGGCTTCTTCGAGGCCGACGAGGTCGGTGAACCAGTTCGGCATGGTGTCGCCGAAGCGCCGCCACCAGCCCGGCTCGTTCGACTGCTTGACCATGTCGAGGAACGTCTGGCGTTCCGTCGAGTCCTCGACGCCGTACATCGTCAGCAGGTCGGTGACGTCGCGTTCCTTGAAGCCGACGCGGCCCAGCTCGAGCCGGCTGATCTTCGATTCGGACCCGCGGATGTTGTACCCGGCCTGCTGGCGGGTGATGCCGGCTTCCTCACGGAGCCGCCGCAGCTGCGAGCCCAGGATCATGCGGCGCGCCGTGGGGCCGATGTTCTGTTCTCCTGCGGACGCGTTCACCGCGTTCATTCCCGGACCTTCCGCGCTCACGTCACCAGGGGGTTCTAGCCCGACTACCGAAAGTACACGTTAACCCGTCCTGCGCAAAGAGGTGACCCGGTTTACCCCGTGCGCGCGTCGGCCTACTCTACGTAGAGTACGAGACTTTCGACACAGAACTTGCGAGGTTCAAGATGCCCGACGCCGCGACCCGGACCGAACGAGTTCCCGTGGGGGTCGACCCGACCCGAGCCAGCATCGCGCGCGTGTACGACGCCTTCCTGCTGGGGAAGGACAACTACGAGATCGACCGGGAGGTCCTGCACAAGGTGCAGAAGGCCGCCCCGGAGGCGCAGGACCTCGCGTTCGAGAACCGCGGCTTCCTCATCCGCGCCTGCCGTTTCCTCGCGAGCCAGACCGGCATCACCCAGTTCCTCGACCTCGGCTCGGGCCTGCCGACGGCGGAGAACACCCACCAGGTCGTCCAGCGGATCAACCCGGAGACCAAGGTCGTCTACGTCGACAACGACCCCGTGGTCCTCGCGCACGGCCGGGCGCTGCTGGAGGAGAACGAGCACACCCACTTCGTCGCCGAAGACATCTTCGAGCCCGCGCGGATCCTGCAGAACGAGGTCGTCCGCGAGCACATCGACTTCAGCCAGCCGCTGGTCCTGCTCCAGATGGGCACGCTGCACCACTTCAACGGCGACCCCGCCCGGCCGGCCGAGATCATGCGGGAGTACGTCGACGCGCTGCCGTCCGGCTCCTTCGTCGGGCTCAGCCACTTCTTCGACCCCGAGAACGACGACTCCGCGACCGCCCGCCGGATGGAGGACTTCTTCCTGCACAGCCCGATGGGCTCCGGCACCTTCCGGACGCAGAAGGAGATCGAAGAGCTGTTCCCCGGCCTCGACATGGTGCCCCCGGGCGTGGTCCGGTGCGCCGACTGGTGGCCGGACGGCCCGCGGCTCAAGGAGCTGAACGTCGCGCAGCGGACGATCGCCGGCGGCGTCGGCCGCAAGCCGTAGGGATCCCCGTCCGTCAGAGGCGGACGAGGGGGAGCCAATGGGAGAGGTCGGCCCGGGTGCCCGATGCGGACACCCGGCCGTCCGCCACCGCAGTGGTCCAGTCCAGTCCGCCGGTGGCCAGTTCCAGCCACGTGCGCGGATCGGTCTCGATCACGTTCGGCGGGGTGCCCCTGGTGTGCCGCGGGCCCTCCACGCACTGCACCGCCGCGAACGGCGGCACGCGGACTTCGACCGTGCGGCCCGGCGCGTCGGCCGCCAGCGCGCGCAGGCTGAGCCGGACCGCGGTGGCGAGCTCGGGGCGCGCCGGGTCCGGTGCATCGCCCTGCAGCCAAGGGAAAACCGCCAGCACCGCCGCACGTAACTGTCCGGGGTCGACCGAACGCGAAGAGGCCATGGGCAAACAGTAGAGTGGCGCACCAAGGATGAACCTCATTCAGCCGTCGGCCGACGCAAGTGTCGCCGCAGGACCGCAACCTGCGGTCCGTGGCGTCGGCCTGACCAGAATGAGGTTCAGTTTTCAGGCACACCCGAGAACATGGGGATGAGATGGCGCAGCGGGACGAGGCGGATCGGATGGTTTCGCAGCAGCCCACCGGAAGCGGGCCCGATCGCCCCGGCAAGCACAGCCGCGCGGCGCGGCGAAGCGGCCAGCAGGCCCGGCGTTCCGGCAAGCACGGCACGCCCGAGATCACCGCGGAGATGCGGGCGAACGCCCGCGCCAACCCCAACAGCTGGCTCTACGTCATCGACGAGGCCTTCGACCCGAACGGGCCGGTCCCGTCGTGGGCGGTCGTCGGCGCCTACCCGGTGAACGGCGTCGGCGACGTCGTCGCGGACTTCCACCCCAACGACCGCTACCGGCCTTCGCCGAAAGCGCTCGGCTTCCCGGACCCCGCGAACGACCTCGAGCAGCTGCTGCAGCTCGTCCGCACCGAGCACCGCCCGCCGTCGGACCTGCCGAAGGTCGTCCTCGACTCGACGCTGTTCGTCTACGCGATGTCGCCGGTGCAGCGCACGGTGATCGGGTTCCACAACACCGACGGCCGGGTGATGGTGCCGGCGTACACCCGCAAGGCCCTGGTGCCGAACGAGTGGCCGCACGCCCGCGCCGTGCTCGGCCGCGACATCGTCAGCCTGCTCGGCGGTCACCCGGTCGCGATCAACCCGCACGACCTGATCACGGCGGTCGTGCCGGCCGAGCACCTCCTGAAGGCGATCGCCGACGAACAGCGCTGACCTGCGGGTTTAACCCCATCGAGTGACCACCCGAGTCGCCAATCCGGTGACTCGGGTGCATCGTGAGGCTGGATAAGTCTCGCGAGAACGGTGGGGAGCATGAGGGTGAAACGTCGCGCATTGCTACCCCTCGCCGCCGCGGTGCTGCTCGTCGCCGGCCAGACGCCGGCGAAGGCCGAGGACGGTTACGCCGGAGCCGAGGAGCACTACGCGGGTTCGCAGATCGCCAAGGTCGAAGGCGTCGGCGCGGTTCCCGGCGTGCTGTACGGGTCCGACGACCAGCAGCTCGGGCACGACGTCAGCGGGCACCAGGGCCCGGTCGACTGGCCGGGCGCGGCGCGCTCCGGCGCCAAGTTCGTCTACGTCAAGGCGACCGAGGGCACCGGCTTCGTCAACCCGCAGTTCGCGCAGCAGTACAACGGCTCCTACGACGCGGGCCTGATCCGCGGCGCCTACCACTTCGCCCGGCCGGACATCTCCGACGGCGCGTCGCAGGCGCGGTACTTCCTCGCCCACGGCGGCGGCTGGTCGGCCGACGGCCGGACCCTGCCCGGCGCGCTCGACGCGGAGTACAACCCGTACGGCGAAACCTGCTACGGCAAGGACGCGGCGGGGATGGTCCGCTGGATCAGCGACTTCTCCGAGACCTACCGCGCGGCGACCGGCCGCTACCCGACGATCTACACCTCGACGAGCTGGTGGAAGCGCTGCACCGCCAACAACGGCGGGTTCGGCGACAACCCGCTCTGGATCGCCCGCTACAACACCTACATCGGCGAGCTGCCCGCCGGCTGGGGCGTCCACACGATCTGGCAGTTCGCCGACCGCGGCACCCTGCCCGGCGACCAGAACTGGTTCAACGGCTCGGCCGACCGGCTGCGCGCGCTCGCGCTGGGCTGAACGGCCCAGCACCCGCGGTAATAGGTGTTAACCAGTAACGAATTGAAGATCGACTTCCCGAGAAAATCACCCACGCGTATACCCAATTTCACGAAACTGAGTGACAAACCGCCACCTCGTCCTCAACAATCGTGCCCGGGCGGCTACCTGCACATAGCCGCCCTCAGCGAGGGTTCTGTGAAGGGATTCCATCATGTCCACTTCCCGAAGAGGGCGGCTGTTCGCCGCCCTGGTCGTCCCGGCCACGCTGCTCCTGCTCGGCAGCACGGCGCAGGCGGCGACGTTCTCCCCCGAGGCCGACCCGGTCGCCGCGATCAACGCGGACATCGCGCAGCACAACCACGAACTGGGGTCGCAGATCCGGCGCGTCGAAGGCGACAAGTCGACACCGGACACGCAGAAGGCGGCTCAGCAGCCGCAGCCCGCCCAGGCGATCCCCAACCAGGTGCTCGCCACCGTCGCCGGCATGGACGTCGCCAGCTACCAGGGCAACGTCGACTGGGCGAACTGGTGGAACCAGGGCAAGCGGTTCGTCTGGACCAAGGCCACGGAGAGCACCAGCTACACCAACCCGTACTTCGCGCAGCAGTACAACGGCTCCTACAACCAGGGCTTCATCCGCGGCGCGTACCACTTCGCCACGCCGAACACCGCGAGCGGCGCGGCGCAGGCCAGGTACTTCGTCGCCCACGGCGGCGGCTGGTCGAAGGACGGCAAGACCCTGCCGGGCGCGCTCGACATGGAGTACAACCCGTACGGCGCGACCTGCTACGGGCTGAGCAAGGCCGGGATGACGTCGTGGATCCTCGACTTCCACGACACCTACCACTCCCTCACCGGCCGGTACCCGGTGATCTACACGTCGACGAGCTGGTGGAGCAGCTGCGTGAGCGGTGACTTCTCCAGCACGGCCCCGCTGTGGGTCGCGCGGTACGCGTCGTCGGTGGGCACCCTGCCGTACAACTGGAGCTACTACACCGTCTGGCAGTACACCTCGAGCCCGCTCGACCAGGACACCTTCAACGGTGCCTACGACCGGCTCCAGGCACTCGCCAACGGCTGACCCGCACCACCCCGGCTCCCGGATCGTGACGACTTCGCGTCGGCACGGCCGGGAGCCGGTTTCATGCCGTACCGTCCGAGCTTGCAGAATGCTGCTCACACGTCCTGGGGAACCGCACGCGTCCACCGGACGTCGGAAAGCGGACGAACACCCAGCGCCCGGAAGGCATGAAAGATGACGTACCCGCCTCAGCCGGGCCAGCCCGGCCAGCCCGATCCGTACGGCCAGCAGCCGCAGTCCGGCGGCTTCCCGCAGCAGCCGTACCCGCAGCAGGGCGGGTGGGACCCCAACCAGCAGCAACAGCCGTACCCGACGCAGCAGTACCCGCAGGGCTGGGACCCGAGCCAGCAGCAGCAGGGTTACCCGTCGGGCGGCTTCCCGGCGAGCCCGCAGCCGCAGTGGGGCGACGCGGGTACCCAGCAGCAGTCGGCGTGGGCGGACCCGAACGCGCAGCAGTACGGCCAGCAGGCCTGGGACCCGAACCAGGGCGGCCAGATGTCCGGCTGGGACCCGGCGACCGGCGGCTACGCGCAGGGCTTCGGCGGACCGCCGGCCCCGCCGAAGAAGAGCAAGACCGGGATGTGGATCGCCGTCGGCGCCACCGTGGTCGTCGTGCTGGCGGCGCTGGGTGTCACCGGCTTCGTCGCGCCCGGGTTCTTCCTTTCGAAGGACGACAACACGAACGTCGCGGCGCCGCCGTCGTCGAGCACGTCCGCGAAGCCGACGGCGCCGAAGACGACCACGCCCAAGAAGACGACGACGCCGACCTCCAAGCCCCCGTCGGGCTCCGACGCTTCGGACGCCAAGGCGGTCCTGCAGGGCTTCATCGACAAGCTGAACGCGGACGACAAGGCCGGCGCGCTCGCGCTGGGCTGCTCCGACTCGAAGGACCTGCTCGACTCGTGGCTCGACACGTTCCTCAAGCCGCCGTTGAAGCTGACGCTCGGCGAGGTGCCGGACGACGAGTACCTGGTCGAGGGCCAGGTCACCGGGACGTCCGCCGGCAAGAACGTCAAGGGCACGCTGAGCGCGACGAACTTCGACGACAAGGGTTTCTGCGTCAGCACCATGCTGGTGTCCTGAACGCGTGAAGCTGTGGCGATCACCGCTGGCGTGGACGTTCTTCGCGTCGCTGGTGCTGTTGCTCGGGGTCGGCGGCTGGCTGCTGACCGACCCCGCCACCAGCCGCAGTGACGCGCTGAAGACGGGCGGCCTCGCCGGCGGTGCGATCGTGGCGCTGTACGCGCTGTGGCTCAACGACCGGCGCCGCCGGGTCGAGGAACGCCGCCAGGACATCGAGCGCCGCCGACACGAACTCGAGTCGCAGCGCGCGGAACAGGACCGCGAGCGGGTGGCGGACGAGCGGTTCGCGAAGGCGGTCGAGCTGCTCGGCCACGCCGCGGACCAGGTGCGGGTGGGCGCGCTGCACGCGCTGGCGGGGCTGGCGCGGAACCGTCCGGAGTACACGCAGACGGTGCTGGACGTGCTGTGCTCGTACCTGCGGCGGCCGTTCGAGCACCCGCGGTACGAAGAGGAGCTCGACCGCAAGGATCGCGACGGCACGCGGGGCACGCCCGAGCAGGAGCAGGAGCTGCAGGTGCGGCTCACCGCCCAGCGGCTGATCAAGGATCTGCTGCCGCCGGCGTCGTCGCCGGACGCGCTGGACTACGACCTCGACCTGACCGGCGCGGTCGTCGAATACCTCGATTTCTCCGGGCGCCGGATCGGCGGGATGCTGCTGCGGTACGCGGCCCTGTACAGCAGCACCAACTTCAGCGGCTGCCGGTTCACCGGGAAGGTGTACTTCACGGCCGCGGGCACCGGCCAGGGGCGGCTGATCGGGTACTTCCGGTGCCGGGGCGCGGTTTTCGAGAGTCACGCCTGGTTCAGCGGCACGCAGTTCGCCGAGCTGACGGACTTCACGGACACGACGTTCGCCGGGCCGACGACGTTCAAGGACGCCGAGTTCGGCAACGACGCGCTGTTCGGCGGGGTGCAGGCGACGGGGTCGCTTGACCTGCGGCGGGCCTGCTTCCGGGGGCAGACCGATCTGCGGTTCGCCTCGCTGCCGGCGGCGGTTTCGCTGTACAACACGCGGGTGCGGGCGGAGAAGGACGTGCAGCTGCCGTCGGCTTGGGACGTCGAGGAACTCCACGACGGGGACCTGCGGGTCGTCGCCAAGCGGGGCTGAGCGGAGGGCACCGGCCGGAGCCGGCGCCCTCCGGTGCTCAGTCGAACAGCGCCGGCAGGGCGCCTTCCCAGACCTCGCGCAGCTCGTCCAGCGTGAACTCCGTGATGCCCTGCAGCTCCAGCGTGCCCGACTCCGGGTCGACCACGCCGGTCTTGCGCCAGGGCAGGCCGCGGGCCGTGCACATCTCCGTGAAGCGCAGTTCCTCCGTGCGCGGGACCGCCACCAGTACGCGGCCGGCCGACTCGGAGAACAGCTGGACGAACGGGTCCTGGTCGGTGTCGAGGAAGACCCGGGCGCCGCACTGTCCGATCAGGACGGTTTCGACCAGCGTCTGGATCAGGCCGCCGTCGGACAGGTCGTGCGCCGCCGAGATCATGCCGTCGCGGGAGCCCGCCACCAGGATCTCGCCCAGCAGCTTCTCGCGGGCCAGGTCGACGCGCGGGGGAACACCGCCGAGGTGGCCGTGGAGCTCGCGGGCCCAGGCCGAGCCGTCCAGCTCGTCGTGCGTTTCGCCCAGCAGCAGCAGGGTTTCGCCGGCTTCCGCGCCGATGCCGGTCGGGATGCGGCGGGTGACGTCGTCGATCACGCCGAGGACGCCGATCACCGGGGTCGGCAGGATCGCCGTCGAACCGGTCTGGTTGAAGAAGCTCACGTTGCCGCCGGTCACCGGGATGCCGAGCTCGACGCAGCCGTCCGCGAGGCCGTGGACCGCCTGCTCGAACTGCCACATCACGCCCGGGTCGGTCGGGGCGCCGAAGTTCAGGCAGTCCGAGACCGCGACCGGGGTCGCGCCGCCCGTCGCCACGTTGCGGTACGCCTCCGCCAGCGCCAGCTGCGCGCCGCGGTACGGGTCGAGGTAGACGAACTTGCTGTTGCAGTCCGTCGCGACCGAGACGCCGCGGCCGGACGACTCGTCGATCCGGATCATGCCCGAGTCCGACGGCTGCGAGAGCACGGAGTTGCCGCGCACGTACCGGTCGTACTGCGAGGTCACCCATTCCTTCGACGCCTGGTTCGGCGACGAGATGAGCTTGAGGACGTCCGCGCGCAGTTCGTCCGGTGTGGACGGACGCGGCAGCTTCGCGGAGGTGTCCGCGACCAAGGCGTCCTGAGTGGACGGGCGCTCGATCGGCCGGTCGTACACCGGGCCCTGGTGCGCCACGGTGTGCGCCGGGACGTCGACGACGACCTCGTCGTTCCACGTGATGACGAGGTGCTCGCCGTCGGTGACCTCGCCGATGTCGGTGGCGATGACGTCCCACTTGCGGCAGACCGCCATGAACGCCTCGACGTTCTCCGGCGAGACGACCGCGCACATGCGCTCCTGCGACTCGCTGGAGAGCACCTCGGCGGGCGTCATCCCGTTGGCGCGCAACGGAACGCGGTCGAGGTGGATGTGCATGCCGCCGTCGCCGGCCGCGGCCAGCTCCGACGTCGCGCAGGACAGCCCGGCGCCGCCGAGGTCCTGGATGCCGACGACCAGCTTCTGCGCGAACAGCTCGAGGCAGCACTCGATGAGCACCTTCTCGGTGAACGGGTCGCCGACCTGGACGCTCGGGAGCTTCTTGCGGCCGCCCGACGATTCATCACCCGAGAAGGTGTCACTCGCCAGGACGGAAACGCCGCCGATGCCGTCGAGGCCGGTGCGCGCGCCGAACAGGATGATCTTGTTGCCGGTGCCGGACGCGAACGCCAGGTGCAGGTCCTCGACGCGCATCGCGCCGACGCACAGGGCGTTCACCAGCGGGTTGCCGGCGTAGGACGGGTCGAAGACGAGCTCGCCGCCGATGTTGGGCAGGCCGAGGCAGTTGCCGTAGCCGCCGACGCCGGCGACGACGCCGGGCAGCACGCGCTTGGTGTCGGGGGCGTCGGCCGGGCCGAAGCGCAGCGCGTCGGCGACCGCGAGGGGCCGCGCGCCCATCGCCATGATGTCGCGGACGATGCCGCCGACGCCGGTCGCGGCACCCTGGTACGGCTCCACATAGGACGGGTGGTTGTGGCTCTCCACCTTGAAGGTGACCGCCCAGCCCTCGCCGATGTCGACGACGCCCGCGTTTTCGCCGATGCCGGCCAGCATCTTGGCCTTCATCTCGTCGGTGGCGGTCTCCCCGAAGTACCGCAGGTGCTTCTTCGACGACTTGTAGGAGCAGTGCTCGCTCCACATCACCGAGTACATGGCCAGCTCGGCGTCGGTGGGCCGGCGGCCGAGGATTTCCCGGATGCGGGCGTACTCGTCGTCGGCAAGGCCCAATTCGCGATACGGCTGGGTGTGCTCCGGGGTCGCCCCGGCGCGCTCGGTGGTGTCAACGGTGCTGGTCACGGTGTCCGTGTCAGGGTTCGCCACGGCCGCCAGGATACGGGCCGCCCGGTGGCGCCCCGGACGGTGGGCCACCGAAATCGGACGGCCCCCGGCCGGTGTGAGCGGCGCAACACCCAAGCGCCCCAATGTGGCGTTCGGTGCGTCCAGCGCACCCAATGTGGCGTTCGGTGCGTTGGACGCAACCAACGCCACATTGGGGCGCTCCGGACCGGGCACCTGGCGTGGGCGGCGGGAAAATCGGTCGCCTTCGCCCGGGTGTCGGCTTAACGTCGAGAATCGTGCTTTCCGCCACATACCCCCTTCCGCCGCTGCGGCTGCCCGCACGGCCGAGCGCGAGCCGCTTCCTGCTCGCCGTCTTCCGGGCCCGGCTCGGGACGGTGCTGGGCGCGGCCGCGATCGGTGTCGTCTGGGCGCTTCCCGGTGCGCTGCTGCCGCTGGTCGTCGGCCAGGGCATCGGCGCCATCGGCGCGCACGACGGCGCCGCCGTCGGGCGCTGGGCGCTCGCGGCGGCCGTCCTCGGCCTGGTGCAGACGGTCTTCGGGACCTGGCTGCACTTCCTCAACTACGGCCTGTGGCTGCACGGCGCGGGCACGACGCAACGGGCCGTGTCGGCGCACACCACCCGCGTCGGCGCCGGGCTGCGCGAGCAGACGACCACCGGCAACCTCGTCGCCGTCAGCACCACCGACATCAACCACATCGGCAACACCGTCGAGATGACCGGGCGGGCGGTCGGCTCGCTGCTGGCGTTCGTCGTGGTCGCGGTGTGGCTGGTCTCGACGTCGCCGCTGCTGGGCGTGGTCGCGCTCGTCGGCGTGCCGGTCGCGGTGCTCGGCATCGGACCGCTGCTCGCGCCGCTGCAGAAGCGCAAGGCGAAGCAGCGTGAGCAGCGCGGGGACGTCAACGCGCTGGGCGCGGACATCGTGTCCGGCCTGCGGATCCTGCGCGGCATCGGCGGCGAGCGGCGGTTCTTCGCCCGCTTCCGCGAGACGAGCCAGCGGGTGCGGCGGGCCGGCATCGAGGTCGGCAAGGCCGAGGCGTGGCTGGCCGCGGCGGAGATCGCGCTGCCGGGCCTGGTCACCGTGGTGATCACCTGGCTCGGCGCGCGGCTGGCCGTGGCCGGCTCGATCGACGTCGGGCAGCTGGTGGCGTTCTACGGTGTTTCGGCGTTCCTGATCTGGCCGGTCACGGCCGCGACGGAGGCGGTCGGCTCGATCACGTCGGGGCTGGTCGCGTCGCGGAAGGTGGTGGCGCTGCTGCTGGCGATCCGCCCGAAGCTGGCGGACCCGGAGAACCCGGTGCCGCTGCCCGAAGGGCCGCTGGAGCTGGTGGACACCGAGTCCGGCGTCCGGGTCGCGCCCGGCCGCCTGACGGTCGTCGACTTCGGTGCCGACGGCGAAGCGGTGGCGGACCGGCTGGCCCGGTTCGCCGACCCGGCCGACGGCGAAGCGGTGCTGGTCGGCGGCGTCCGGGCGGACCACGTCGCGCTCGCGGAGCTGCGGCGGCGGGTCGTCTACGCACACAACCAGGACATCTGGTTCTCCGGTGTGCTGCGCGAGCAGCTGGCGCCGGCGCGGGAGACCGGCGTGGGCATCACCGAAGCGCTGTCCGCGGCCGACGCCGACGACATCGTGGCGGCGCTGCCCGACGGCGTCGACGAGGTGATCGGCGAGCGCGGGCGCGAGGTGTCCGGCGGCCAGCGGCAGCGGCTGAACCTGGCCCGCGCGCTGGCGGCCGACGCCGACGTGCTGGTGCTGGACGAGCCGACGTCGGCGGTCGACGCGCACACGGAGGCCCGCATCACCGAGCGCGTCGCGGCGCTTCGCCGCGGCAAGACGACGGTGGTGTTCAGCCAGAGTCCCTTGTGGACACACGTGGCGGACGAAGTCTTCACGGCGAAGGTGGTGACGGTGTGAAACGGCTCCCCACGGCGTCCCGGCGGGACGTCCGCCGCTGGGCGCTGCGGACGGCGGTGCTCCACAAACGCGAGTTCGGCCTGCTGCTGGGCTCGCTGGCGGTGGCCACCCTGATCGGGCTGGCCGGGCCGCAGCTGCTCGGCGCGCTGGTCGACGCCGTCGCGGCCGGCACCACCACCGGCCACGTCGACGTGCTCGCGGCGGCGTTCGTCGGGATCCTGGTCCTGCAGGCGCTGGCGCGGAAGGTCGCGCGGATGCGCGGCGCGGTGTTCGGCGAGCTGGTGCTGGCGAACACGCGCGAAGAGTTCGTCGGGACGGCCCTGCGGCTGCCGCTCGGCACCGTCGAAGCGGCGGGCACCGGCGACCTGCTCAGCCGGGCCACCACCGACCTCGGCCGGATCGACCACGCGGCGCGGTTCGCGGCGCCGGAGATCCTGGTCGCGGTGGTGACCGTGGTGTTCACGGTGGTCGCGATGGTGCTGACGTCGCCGCTACTGGCGCTGGGCCTGCTGGTCGCGGTGCCGCTGCTGGTGCCGGTGAACGTCTGGTACCAGCGGCGGATCCCGGCGGTCATGCAGTGGATGCTGGACCGCTGGGCGGACCTGACCACGAGCGTGCACGAGACGGCCGAGGGCGCGCGCACGGTGGAGGCGCTCGGCCTGACCGACCGGCGGGTCGGCGCGGCGTACGACGCGCTGGACCGCAGCATCTACGGCGAGCGCCGGATGCGGGCGCTGCAGCTGCGCTGGCTGCCGTCGCTCGAGATCAGCTACGTCGTGCCGATGGCGGTCATGCTGCCGCTCGGCCTGCTCGCCCACACGCGGGGCTGGGCCGGGCTCGGCGAGATCACCACGGTGCTGCTGTACATGCAGGCGATGGCGGCGCCGCTGAACGAGGCGCTGTTCTGGCTGGAGGATCTGCAGGTCGCGGCGGCCGCGGCGCGCCGGATCCGCGGCGTCCACTCGGTGGCTTCCGAGGGGGCGCCGAAGGTGACGGAGGTACCGCGCGGGCGTGACATCGACGTGCACGACGTCCGGTTCGCCTACACCGCCGACCGCGAAGTGCTGCACGGCATCGACCTGCGGGTGCCGCGCGGCGAGCGGCTGGCGATCGTCGGGCCGTCCGGCGCCGGCAAGTCGACGCTCGGCCGGCTGCTGGCGGGCATCGCGGCGCCGTCGTCGGGCTCGGTGCGGATCGGCGGCCAGGACGTCTCGGCGCTGGCCGACGACGTCCTGCGCGGCGAGGTGCTGCTGCTGACCCAGGAGCACCACGTGTTCTCCGGGACGCTGCGGCAGAACCTGGCGCTGCCGGCCCGGCGCTCGGGTGGCGACTGGCCGGACGAGGAACTGCTGGCCGCGCTGGCCTCGGCGGGCGCGTCGGACTGGGTCGCGTCGCTGCCGTCCGGGCTCGACACGAAGCTGGGTTCCGGCGAGCACCCGGTGCCGGCGGCGATCGCACAGCAGCTGGCGCTGGCGCGGGTGGTGCTGGCCGACCCGCACACGCTGGTGCTCGACGAAGCGACGTCCCTGCTGGACACGGGTTCGGCCCGGGACCTGGAGCGGTCGCTGAACAGCGTGCTGTCCGGGCGGACGGTCATCGCGATCGCCCACCGCCTGCACACGGCCGCGGCGGCCGACCGGGTCGCGGTGGTCGAGGACGGCCGCATCACGGAGCTGGGCCCGCACTCGGCCTTGCTGGCGGCGGGCGGTTCGTACGCCCGCTTGGTGGCGGCGGCTTCGTAGTCCGGAATGTCCGGACGCGGTGGCGTGTTGCTCCCCGGTGTCAACGGACGCTGGGGAGTGACATGTCGTCTTTCGTGATGACCGTGGCGGAACGCGAAGAGTTCCTGAGCGGGGCGCACATCGGGGTGCTGGCGGTGGAGCGCGCGGGCCGGGCCCCGCTGGCGGTCCCGGTTTGGTACGACTACTCGCCGGGCGGCGAGCTGCTGATCTGGATGGAGCGGGACACGGTCAAGGACCGCTCGATCCGCGCGGCGGGGCGGTTGAGCCTGGTGGCGCAGGACGAGACCCCGCCGTACCGGTACGTGACGGTCGAGGGGCCGGTGGTGGCGAACGACTCGCCGCCGACGCGGGAGCAGGCGCTGCGGATCGCGCACCGGTACTGGCCGGCGGAGCAGGCGACGGCCTATGTGGACGCGTCGCTCGGGGAGCGGTCGGTGCTGGTGCGGGTGCGGCCGGAGAAGTGGCTGTCGAACGACCAGAGCAAGACCTGAGGGCTCGCCGCCTCAACCGCGGAGCCGGTCCGGGCGTGTCAGCGGTGCCGGGGCACGCCCGGTCCGACCTGAGGGAGAAGCCGGATGACGTCGACACGCCTTGCCCTGCGAACCGGGGCGGTCGCCGCCGGAATCGTGATCACCGTGGCGGCCACGCCGGCCGCCGCGGCCGGCTGGCCGAACGACAGCTTCGACCTGTGCCCCACGACCTGCGCCATCGGCGGAACCATCGGCGGTGTCGCGTGGGGCAACCGGACCGCGGAGGTGCAGGGAAGCATGACCGACATCGAAGGTTCCGGCACGACCGTCTTCTTCGAGGCCTACTCCGGCTCGGTGAAGATCGACAGCACGACCCGGACCACGCCCGCCGACAAGACCGAGCCGTTCCACTTCACGATCGGGGACCCGGACCGCGTCGGCGGGTTCGACCGCCTCAAGATCCAGGTGTGCCAGGGGCGCAGCACACCCGCCTGGTGCAGCAGGCCGGTCAACGCGGACCGCGACGGGGTCGCCGAGGCGCTGAGCAGCCTCTGACCGCGACCAGCCGGGGCGCCACCGGCACCCCGGCTGCTTCGCGTCAGGCCTTGACCAGCGCGTCCACCGCGCTGAAGAACATGCCCAGCCCGTCGTCCGACGGCCCGGTCAGCGCGTCGATCGCGTGCTCCGGGTGCGGCATCAGCCCGACGACCCGGCCGTTCTCGCTGCGGATGCCCGCGATGTCGTTGCGCGAGCCGTTCGGGTTGCCACCCACGTACCGGAAGACCACGCGGCCCTCGGCCTCGAGCTCGTCCAAAGTGGACTGCTCGGCCATGTAGCAGCCGTCGATGTTCTTCATCGGGATGAGGATCTCGGCGCCTTCGTCGTACCGCGTCGTCCACGCCGTGCCGGTGTTCTCGACCCGGAGCCACTGGTCGCGGCAGATGAAGTGGAGGCCCTGGTTGCGGATCATCGCGCCCGGCAGGAGCCCGGCTTCGCACAGGATCTGGAAGCCGTTGCAGATGCCGAGGACCGGCATGCCGCCCCGCGCCGCCTCGATCACCGGGGTCATCACCGGGGCGAAGCGGGCGATCACGCCCGCGCGGAGGTAGTCGCCGTACGAGAAGCCGCCCGGGACGACGACCGCGTCGACGTCGTGCAGGTTCTCGTCCGCGTGCCACAGCGGGACGGCCTCGGCGCCGGCGTAGCGGACCGCGCGGGCCGCGTCGCCGTCGTCCAGGGTGCCCGGGAAGGTGATGACGCCGATGCGCGCGCTCACGCCTCCACCCGCTTGATGGTCCACTGCTCGATCACCGGGTTCGCGAGGAAGCCTTCGGCGATCTTCTCCAGCGTGGCGTCGTCGACCGTGTCGTCGACCTCGATCTCGAAGTGCTTGCCCTGGCGGATCTCCTTGATCCCGGTGAAGCCGAGGCGGCCGGCGGCGCCGAGCGCGGCCTGCCCCTGCGGGTCGAGGATTTCGGGCTTCGGCATGACGTCGACGACGACTCGGGCCACGGCAGGCTGCTCCTTATTCACGCAGGTCGTGGGTACCGGGCCAGCATAGTTGACACCGATTGCCGCACTCGCGCCCAGGTGGCGAGGGCCACCGGAAAACCTAGACTGGCCGAGGGCGCGGCGCTGCGCCATGATGAGTCGTTGACATCTCGCCAACAGGAGGCACCGTGGCCGTCCAGGAGTCCTTCGACTACGTCATCGTCGGCGCCGGCAGCGCGGGCTGCGTGCTCGCCAACCGGCTCACCGAGGACCCGTCGGCCCAGGTCCTGCTGCTCGAAGCGGGCAGCGAGGACACCGCGGACGAGATCCACATCCCCGCCGCGTTCCCCTCGCTGTTCAAGACCAAGTGGGACTGGAACTACGAGACCGTCGAGCAGAAGCACACCGGCAAGACGTCCTATTGGCCGCGCGGGAAGGTGCTCGGCGGCTGCTCGTCGATCAACGCGATGATCTACATCCGCGGCAACCGCGCCGACTACGACGGCTGGCGCGATTCCCACGGCGCCGAGGGCTGGGGCTGGGACGACGTCCTCCCGTACTTCAAGCGAGCCGAAGGCAACCAGCGGCTCGGCGGGCCGCTGCACGGCACCGACGGCCCGCTGCACGTCGAGGACCGGCGGTTCACCCACGAGCTGTCGCACGCCTGGGTCGACTCCGCCGTCTCGTGGGGCCTCAAGCGCACCGACGACTTCAACGGCGAGAGCCAGGAAGGCGCCGGCGTCTACCAGGTGACCTGCAAGAAGGGCCGCCGCTGGTCCACCGCGGACGCCTACCTGCGCCCGGCGCTCGAGCGGCCGAACCTCACCGTGAAGACGTCCTCGCCCGCGACCCGGATCGTCTTCGAAGGCACCCGCGCGGTCGGCGTGTCCTATTTGGACAACGGCGTGGAGCGCACCGCGCACGCGTCGGCCGAGGTCGTCCTCTCCGGCGGGGCGATCAATTCGCCGCAGCTGCTGATGGTTTCCGGCGTCGGTCCGGCCGAGCACCTGCGCGAGCACGGCATCGACGTCGTCGCGGCGCTGCCCGGCGTCGGCGAGAACCTGCACGACCACCCGGCCTGCGGGATCATCTGGTCCACGCGCGGCACCACCGACCTGGTCGACGCGGCGACCCCGCGCGGCCTCGTCCGCTACCAGCTGACCAAGCGCGGGCCGCTGGCGTCCAACATCGGCGAAGCGGGCGCGTTCTTCCCGACCGGCGACGGCCTGCCCGCACCGGACATGCAGATCCACGTGGCGCCGACGTTGTTCTACGACAACGGCTTGCGCGAACCGACGGTCCCGGGCTTCACGTCGGCGGCGACGCTGGTGGACGTCGCGAGCCGCGGCCGGCTGCGGCTGAAGTCGGCGAACCCGTTGTGGAAGCCGGAAATCGACCCGGCGTACTACGCGGAGCCGAAGGACATGGAGACGATGATCGCCGGGCTGCGCGCGCTGATCGACATCGGGAAGTCGGGGCCGCTCAAGCGGTTCCTCGACCAGCCGTTCCTGCCCGCGCGGCACGATCTGAGCGATTCCGAGCTGGCCGACCACATCCGCGAGAACACGCAGACGCTCTACCACCCGGTCGGGACCTGCTCGATCGGCACGGTCGTCGACCCGCAGCTGCGGGTGAACGGCGTCGAGGGCCTGCGCGTGGTCGACGCGTCCGTGATGCCCGTGGTGCCGCGGGGCAACACGAACGCGCCGACCGTCATGGTCGCGGAGAAGGCCGCGGATCTGATCCGGGGCCGCTAGCGCTTGCCGTGCAGGATGGTCACCAGCTTGGCGACCAGCGCGTCCGTCGATTCCTTGCGGGTGAACGACGTCAGCGTCAGCGGGGCCGTGAAGCGCTGACGGGCGATCGCCTTCGTGCGGGCGAACTCGCGCAGCCCCTCGGGGCCGTGGATGCGCCCGAAGCCCGAGTCGCCGACCCCGCCGAACGGCAGGGACGCGATGCCCGCGAACGACAGCGGCGCGTTGATCGCCGTCATGCCGGTGCGCAGCTTCTCGGCCAGCTCGACGCCGCGCGACTTCGAGAAGACCGTCGAGCCGAGGCCGTACTTCGTGCTGTTGGCCAGCTCGACCGCTTCGTCCATGTCGCGGACCTTCGCGATCGTCACCGTCGGGCCGAAGGTCTCCTCGGTGACCGCCTCGGAGTCCTCCGGGACGTCGACCAGCACCGTCGGCTGCGCGTAGCGGTCGCCGACCGCGTCCTCGCCGCCGAGGACCGCCTTGCCGCCGCGGGCCAGCGCGTCCTGGATGTGGCGCTTGATCACGCCCAGCTGGGACGGCATCGTCACCGGGCCGTACTGCGCGGCCTCGTCCGAACCCGCGCGGACGTCCTTGGACTTCTCGACGACCTTCGCGACGAACGCGTCGTGCACCTTCTCGTGGACGTACACGCGCTCGACGCCGATGCAGGTCTGACCGGAGTTGGAGAAGGCGCCCCACACGGTGGCGTCGGCCGCGGCGTCGAGGTCGGCGTCCGCGTCGACGAGCACCGGGTCCTTGCCGCCCGCCTCGATGACCACCGGGGTGAGCGTCTCGGCGGCAGCGGCCATGATGCGCTTGCCGGTCGCGGTCGAGCCGGTGAACGCGATCTTGTCGACGCCGGCGCCGACCAGCGCCGCGCCGGTCTCGCCGAAGCCGGTGACCAGCTGCAGCACCGGCTGCTCCGGGACGATCTCGGCGAACGCGTCGACCAGCCACTTCCCGACGCCGGGGGTGTACTCGCTCGGCTTGAAGACGACGGCGTTGCCCGCCGCGAGCGCGTACGCGATCGAGCCGAGCGGGGTGAACACCGGGTAGTTCCACGGGCCGATCACGCCGACGACGCCGAGCGGCTGGTACTCGACGGTGGCGGCCTGGTTCGACATCAGCAGCCCGGCCGAGCGCTTCTGCTTGCCGAGGATCTTCTTCGCGTGCTTGCCCGCCCAGGCGATGTGCTCGATGGCCAGGACGCTCTCGAGCTGCGCGTCGGCGATCGGCTTGCCGGTCTCGTCGCGGACCACCTGGCACAGCTGCGGCAGCCGGCGCGTCAGCACGCCCTTCCAGCTCTTCAGCCGCTCCGCGCGCCCGGCGAAGCCGAGGCCTTCCCACCACAGCGCCGCGACGCGCGCCCGCTCGACGGCCGCCTTCACGTCGTCCGCCGTGTGGATCGGGTAGGTTCCGACCACCTCGTCGGTCGCCGGGCTGAGCGAGTCGAAGGTTTCGCCGACCGACGTCGGCTTCGGCTGGACGGCAGTCATCGGCGTCTCCCGTGGGTCGAGGTTCAGCCCAGGTTACGACGTTACTGACACTGTGCCAATAGCTCGCGCGGGCTTCACCACCAGCATTCCACCGGCGATCGCCGCGGCAAAGACACCGAACAGCGGGGCGAGCCACAACGGCAGCACGCCGACCGCCAGCGAGCCCAGCCCGAACCCGCACGCCTGCACGGTGAAGCTCAGCGAGAACCCCGCTGACCTGCGGTTCTTCGGCAGGAGACGCTGGAGGTTGACCGACGTCGCGGCGACCAGCGGCCCGGTGCACCCGCCGATGACCGCGATCGAGGCGATCAGCCCGGGCCAGCCGAAATCGGCCGCGAGGGTGAGCCCGCCGGCCACGAACCCGGCGAGGAACAGCCGCGGGTCGCCGGTCTTGCCGCGCCACGCGTAGAGCGCGCTGCCCAGGATGCTCGCCCCGCTGAGCACGGCGATGACGACCGGCGCGGTCGTTCCCGGCGCGCCGAGGCGCTGCACCAGCGGCAGCGGCGCGACCTCGATCGTCGAGAGCAGCAGCCCGACGGTGAACGCGCAGCACAGCCACGGCAAGTAGGCGAGGAGCCGCGCGGGCGGGACGTCGACGGCGGACTCCACCCGATCGGGGACACCCGCGCGACGCGGGACGAGCGCGGCGGCGGCCACGCAGGCCACGGCCATGGCGGCCACCGGGACGACCGGGCCGGCCAGGTCGAGCACCGCGACCAGCGCCGGGCCGCCGATCAGCACGCCTTCGAGGAGCATCGCGTCGACGGAGATCGCGCGGGGCAGCAGCTCGTCGTCCACCGTGTCGGCCAGCAGCGTCCGGAAGCCGCCGGACAGCGCGCCGGCGGAGATCCCCGGCAGCACCACGAGCCCGACGAGCACGGGGGTGGGCGCGTCGGCGGCCAGTGCCAGTGCGGCGAACCCGGCGGCGGTGAAGAGCAGCAGCGCCGTCAGGCCGCGCGCGGGGCCGACGCGGTCGAGCAGCCGCCCGACCGGCACGGCGCCGGCCATCTCGGCGGCGACGAAGACCGACATGAGCACGCCACCCAGCCGGTACGAGCCGGTCGTGGCCGTCGTGAGCAAGGTGAACGCGAGCGGCGCCATGGTCGCCGGGAGCCGGGCGAACTGCACGCCTGCCGACCAGCGCCAGTAGGCGCGATGGGTGAACAACGACATGTCGGCACCCTCTCCGGCGGCGTTCGTGCGGCACACTCATTCGGGTGAGAGCGAATCGGCGATGATCGAGCTCGTCCTGACCGCGGCCGGGAGCCAACGCGTCCGGTTCGCGATTTCGCCGCTGGAAGAGGTGCTCGGCGCCGTCCAGACGCTGCTCGGCGTCCGCGCGCACCCCGCGCACCCGCCGTGGCTGTCCGATCTTCCCGACGTCCCCGAGCTGGCCGCGGTGCTGAGCGCGCGGCACTACATCACCGAGTTCCTGAGCCCGCCGCCCGACGGCCCGGAGACGACGGCTTCGGCTCAGCTGCGGGCCGTGCGCGCGACACCGCCGGCCCAGGTGGCGCTGGAGCTGGGGATGGTCGACGCGGACCTGTCGCTGCTGCCCGACGATCCGGCGACCGCGCGCGACCTGCTCGCCGACCAGCTCGAGACCGTGTGGCACGCGCTGCTCGCGCCGGAGTGGCCCCGCCTGCGCGAACTGCTGGCGGCGGACATCGCGTTCCGCACGCGGCAGCTGGGTTCGGGCGGCACCGCGTCGATGTTCGCGGAGCTGCACCCGCGCGTCCGGCTCTCGGGGACGTCGGTGCTGGTCGACGTCCGGGCCCGCGAGCGGCTGGAGATCGACTCGCGCGGGCTCCTGCTGATCCCGGCGGTGTTCGCGTGGCCGGGCGTCGGGGTGGTGACGGTGCCGCCGTGGCAGATTTCGGTGTTGTACCCGGCCCGCGGGGTCGCCTCCCTGTGGACGGCCGAGACGGCGGCACCGGAGGCCTTGTCGGAGATCCTCGGCCGCACGCGGGCACTCCTGCTGACGACGCTGGACCGCCCGGCGGCGACGACCGAGCTCGCCGCCCGGCACGGCCTGGCACCGGCGACGGTGTCGGCGCACTTGACGGCGTTGCGCGGCGCGGGGCTGCTGGCTTCGGAGCGGCGGGGACACCGGGTGCTGTACCGCCGGACGGAACTCGGCGACGCCTTGCTGGCGGGGAAGCTTTGACTAGGCTGGAATCGTCCACCTGCGAAGGAGAACCATCGATGCGTATCGTCCATTTCGGACACGCCTGCCTGCTCCTGGAGACCGGCGCCGAGCGGATCCTGATCGACCCCGGCGCGTTCTCCACCGGGTTCGAGGGTGAGCGGGAACTGTCCGCCGTGCTGGTCACGCACCAGCACTTCGACCACCTCGACGTCGAGAAGCTGCCGAAGATCCTGGAAGCCAACCCGGAGGCGAAGCTGATCGTCGATCCCGGGTCCGCCGAAGCCGTCCAGAAGCTGGGGGTTCCGTTCGACGTCGCCAACGTCGGGGACGCCTTCGCGGTCGGGGACACGTCCGTCAAGGCCGTCGGCGGGGAGCACGCCGTCATCCACTCCGACATTCCCGTCATCCCGAACATCGGGTACGTCTTCGACGACGGCGCCTTCTTCCACCCCGGTGACTCGTTCTTCGTGCCGGAGCAGAAGATCGACGTGCTGGGGCTGCCCACCGGGGCGCCGTGGCTGAAGGCCGGGGAAGCGGTCGACTACCTGCGGGCCGTCGCGCCGCGAGTGGCCGTGCCCATTCACGAGGCCGTGCTCGCCAACCCCGCCATGCACTACGGCCTGTTCGGCAACCTCGCGCCCGAAGGCACCGAGGTCAAGGTGCTCGACCGGGGCGAACCCGCGAAGTTCTAGGACACCCCCCACCGAGGGCTGCGCCCGCGGCCGGCATCGGAACCTGGCTCAGGCCGCGACGGTGCGCAGCGAGCCGTAGGTGGCGCCGAACGCGCGGTTCTCCAGCGCCACGTCGACGGCGTCGAGGAGCGCCTGCCGGAGGCCGGGGCGGGTGAGGTCCGCGGCTTCCACCCCCAGCCGGACCAGCCCGCCCCGGCGGGCCGCGCGCGCCGCCGCCAGCACCAGCGCGAAGCAGCGCACCGTCTCCGTGCGGTGCGACTGGCTCGTGAACTCACTCACGCGGGCGCGGCGCACCTCGCCGGTGACGAGGTCCCGCACCGCACCGAGGTCGGCGCACAGCCGGAAACCGTGCTCGGCCAACGCCTGCAGCGTGCCCTGCGACGCGACCCAGCGCGGCGGCGCGAAGCCGTCGACGTCGAGACCGGCGGTGTCCAGCAACGCCTTCGCCGCGATCAGCCGCAGCCGGGCCTCGTGCGCCGGCAGCGTCGCGAACTCCGCCTTCTTGCCCAGGTACACCGTGCGGTGGGTGGGCGCGACGGTGTGGTCGTAGCCGTGCAGCAGCACGGAATCGCCGCCGCGGGTGCGGGTGCGCACCCACTCCGTCACCGGGCCTTCGCCGGTGCGGGCGGCGTACAGCAGTGACAACGGCACTTTGCGGCGGTCGAGCTCGGCCGCGAGGTCGGCGCACCGGTGCAGCGTGCGCGGGGTGATTCCCGACAGCGAAACCAGCAAGCGAGCGTCCACGCCACCATTGGGACGCACGCGGCTGAAACTCCCGTGAACTGCGCAGAACGGGCCGGCGACCGTTGCCGGAAGCGTCAGCTGCCCTCGCGCAGCAGCTGCACGGCCATCGCGATCCGCCCGCGCAGGTCGGGGTCGGCGACCTGGCCGTCGGCGACGTCCGCGCGGGAAACCGGGATCCGGGCGCACGCCTCGTCGACGATCTTCGCGCCCGCGTAGGTCAGCACCTTGCGCAGCGAGTCGTGCGCGTCCCGGCCGCCGGTCGGCGCCGCGATCGAGGACGCGTTGATCCACGCCACCGGCTTGCCGTAGATCTCGCCGCCGCCGACCGTCCAGTCCAGGAGGTTCTTGAACGAGCCCGGCAGCCCGCCGGCGTACTCCGGCGTGCAGATCAGGATCGCGTCGGCTTCCTTGATCGCCTGCCGGAGCGAAGCGACCTCCGGGTGCAGCGGGTCGCGGTCGTCATCGGGGTTGAAGTGCGGCAGCTCGCCGAGGCCGGTGTAGGTCGTGCTCGTGGTGAGGGTCGCGACGGTCCCCAGCACCGCCGCATTGCCCGAGCCTGCTCGCAGGCTGCCGCAGATCAGCAGGATCACGCGGCCAGTCTGCCAGGGAAAGCCCGGTGATGCGGTGGTACGCCTCGATGTACCGGTCGCGGGTGGCGGTCACCACCGCCGGGGGCAGCGGCGGCAGCGCGGACACGCAGTCCCAGCCCGACGACGGGCCGACCAGCCAGTCGCGCACGTGCTGCTTGTCGAACGACGGCCGCGGGCGGCCCGGCCGGTGATCGCCGGCGAGCCAGTAGCGCGCGGAATCCGGGGTCAGCAGCTCGTCCGCGAGCACCAGCCCGCCGCTCGCCCCGATGCCGAACTCGAACTTCGTGTCCGCGAGCAGCAGGCCCTGCTCCGCGGCCCGCGCGGCGCCCCGGCGGTACAGCTCCAGCGACGCCTCGCGGACCTCTTCGGCGAGCGCGCGGCCGAGCACGGACGCGAAGGTGTCGAAGTCGATGTTCTCGTCCGGTTCGCCGGGCCGCGCCTTGGTGGACGGCGTGAAGATCGGCTCGGGCAGCCGGGCCGCCTCGGGCAGCCCGGCCGGCAGCCCGAGCCCGCAGACCGCGCCGGACCGGCGGTAGTCGGCGTACCCGCGGCCGGTCAGGTACCCGCGGACGACCGCCTCCACCGGCAGCATGTCGAGCCGCTCGACCAGCAGCCCGCGGCCGCGGAAGGCCGCGGGCACCAGCGGGCCGTCGGAGGCCACCAGGTGGTTCGGCAGGACGTCGGCGAGCTCGCGGAACCAGAACGCGCTCATCGCGGTGAGCACCCGGCCCTTGTCCGGGACGGGGGTGGGGAAGACGCGCTCGAAGGCCGAAATGCGGTCGGACGCGACGACCAGCAGGTGGTCGTCGCCCACGGCATGGAGGTCGCGGACCTTGCCGGTGGTGAGGGTGGGGAGGGGTGTCACGCACTGAACCCTAACCGGCACCCTCCGCCACCATGGATGATGCTGGCATGGCGTACGACTGGATCTCGGTGACCACCGACTACGGCCTGCGCGACGGCTTCGTGGCGGCTTGCCATGGCGTGATCGCGCGGCTCGCGCCCGCCGTGCGCGTGATCGACGTGACGCACGAAGTGCCGCCCCAGGACATCCGGCACGGGGCCATGGCGCTGGCCCAGACGGCGCCGTTCCTGCCGCCGTCGGTGCACGTCGCCGTCGTCGACCCCGGCGTGGGCACCACCCGGCTCGGCGTGGTCGTGGTCGCCGGGGAGGGGCTGCTGGTCGGGCCGGACAACGGCCTCCTGCTGCCGGCCGCGCACGCGCTGGGCGGGATCCGGGCGGCCTACGAGCTGGCCGAGCCGTCGCTGCGGCTGCCGGTCACGTCGGCGACGTTCCACGGGCGGGACGTCTTCGCCCCGGCGGCCGCGCACCTGGCGCTGGGGGTGGCACCTTCGGACTTCGGCGACCCGGTCACCGACCTGGTCCCGATGCCGGAACCGTTCGTCGCGGCCTTCCCCGGGAAGCTGGTGTCGGAGGTGCTGACCGTCGACCACTTCGGCAACGTCCAACTCGCCGCGACACCGGCCGACCTCGAGCTGTCCGGGTTGACCGGCGCGGTTTCCGTGCACAGCGAGCGGGTCGCGGTGACGACGGTGCTCGGGCGGACGTTCGCGGACGTCCCCGCCGGCGCGAGCGTGCTCTACACCGACTCGGCCGGACGGCTCGCGGTCGCCGTCAACGGCGGTTCGGCGGCCGCGGTGCTGGGGCTCGGGCCCGCCCAGGAGTGCACGATCACCTCGTCGCCCACGGCCAGCTGACCCGGGCGCAGCACCGCGGCCTTCATCCCGAAGACCACCCCGCCGTCGGCGTGCCGGCGGTAGGTCGCCAGCGTGCGGATCGGCTCCGGGCCGGCCTTCTCGCCGGTCTCCTGGTCGACCATCGGCACCGTGCAGCGCACGCATTGCTTGGCGTAGCCGAACTCCGCGGTGCCCACCGCCATCGCGCGGACTTCGTCTTCGGTGTGCGGCTCGAGCCAGCCGGAGACGACGACGTTGGGGCGGAAGCGGTCCATCGGCACGGGTTCGCCGCCGCGTTCGAGGATGCGGGCGTTCAGTCCGTCCAAAGAGGACTCCGAGGCGACGAGCAGCGCGTGCCCGTCGGCGAACGCGGCCGTGCCCGGGTGTTCGCCGCCGGTGACGCGCTCGTGGTCCGGCGCGACCCCGATCAGCACCGACGGCAGGCCGAGCAGGTCCGAGAACCATTCGGCTGCGGCCTTCCCCTGGTGGACACCCTCGCCCTGCCAGGAGAACGTCGAACCCGGGTGCCGGGGACCGTCGCGGCGGATGTCGAGTTCGAGCTCGCCGTGGCCCGGTGCGGACAGCGCGAGCCGGTCGCCGAGCACCCGCGGCCGGACCGCGGCCAGCACCGGGTAGCGGCGCTGGCTGCGGAAGTCGCCGTCCGGGGCGACGACCTGGAAGACCCGATCGTGCGCCAGCCCGGCGGGCCCGGCCTCGGCGGACGGCACCGAAGTACCGGCACACCCCTTGACCGGGTAGTACGTCAGCCGCGCGATCCTCGCCATGCCCGCAGGCTACCCGGGGGCCACCCGGAGGACGGACCGCATTTCCGGAGACGCCCGGCCGCGGTGGCCGGTGCCACGCTCTTGTCGCGCGAGTCAGGAGAGGATCGGTCGGTCACCATGCCTTCGGACCATGCTCGCCCACGGATCTCCGTGGTCATCCCCACGTACAACCGCTGCGAGATGCTGCGGACCACCCTCGAACACCTGACGCGGCAGCAGCTGCCGCCGGGGGAGTTCGAGGTGATCGTCGCGGACGACGGGTCGTCCGACGCGACGAGGGAGGTGGTCGAGTCCTTCGCGGACCGGCTGCGGGTGAAGTACCACTTCCAGGAGGACCTCGGGTTCCGGGCGGGCACCGCGCGCAACGCGGGGGCGGCGCTGGCCACCGCGCCCATCCTGTTCTTCCTGGACACCGGGCCGCTGTTCGGCACCGACCTCCTGCTCCGCCACCTCGCGGCGCACCGCGACGACCGGGAACGCCGGGCGGTCATCGGGTACGCGCACGGGTACAGCCCGGAGAAGGACACGTCCTGGGTCACCGAAGCCGTGGAGCGGCTCGGACCGGAAGAGACCGTCGCGCGCTACGCCGACGACCCGGATTTCCGGGACGTCCGGCACGAGCAGCTGATGGACGTCAAAGCCGGTACCGACCTCCTGCCGTGGCGGCTGTTCTGGACCATCAACTGCTCCATGCGCCTGGCCGACTTCCGGGCGGTCGGCGGCTTCGACGAGCGGTTCCACGGCTGGGGCGGGGAGGACACGGAGCTCGGCTTCCGGCTGTCCCGCCACGGCGTGCGGTTCGAGGTCTCCGAGGACGCCTGGGTGGTCGACCTGCCCCACGAGCGGGAGCAGTTCGACCTGTGGGAGCAGTTCGCCCAGAACATGCTCCACTTCCTGGCCCAGCACCGGGAGCCGGTCGTCGAGATCGGCTGGGCGCTGGCCGTCAAGCACCTCTTCATCAGCTACGAAGCGGACTACCGGGCTTTGGTGGAGTGGCAGGAGCGGGCGCGCGGCACGGATGTGGCGGCCGAGCTGGCCGAGGCCGTGCGGAACCTTCCCCCGGGCGCGAAGATCGCCGTTCTCGGCGCCGGCGGGGAGATCCCGGCCACCGTGCCGCCCGCGATCCTGCTGGACTTCGACGCCGCGCTGCTGGCGGAGGCGACCGCGTCGGGCCGGCACACCGGGCACCACACCATGGGTCTGCGCACGCCGTTGCCCGACCAGTCCGTGGACGTGGTGATCGTCACGTCGCGGATGGCCGGGCTGTGGGACCGGTGGCGGAGCGAACTGCTGGCCGAAGCCCGCCGCGTCGGCCGCGAAGTGCACGTACCGACCGGGTTCTGAGCGCGGGCACGCCCGCGCTCAGAGCACCTGGGACAGGAACCGCTGCAGGCGCGGGCTCTGCGGGTCGTCGAAGAGCCGGGCCGGCGGGCCCTGCTCCACGATCTTGCCCGCGTCCATGAACGCCACCTCGTCGGCCACGCTCCTGGCGAACCCCATCTCGTGCGTGACCACGATCAGCGTCAGGCCCCGCGAAGCCAGCCCGGCCATCAGGTTCAGCACGCCCTTGACCAGTTCCGGGTCGAGCGCGCTGGTGGCCTCGTCGAAGAGCATCACCTCGGGGTCCATGGCCAGCGCCCGCGCGATCGCGACGCGCTGCTGCTGACCGCCCGAAAGCGCGCTCGGGCGGTACGGCGCCTTGTCCGCGAGGCCGACGTCGGCGAGGCGGGCGCGGGCGATCTCCGCCGCTTCCTCCTTGCCGATCTTCTTCACGCTGCGCAGCGGCAGCACGATGTTGTCCAGCACGCTCCGGTGGCCGAAGAGGTTGAAGTGCTGGAACACCATGCCGACGCGCTGGCGCAGCGCGTCCGGGTCGGCCTTGATCACGGACTCGCCGTCGAGCAGCAGGTCGCCGGAATCGGGCTCCTGCAGGCGGTTCACGCACCGCAGGAGCGTCGACTTGCCGGAGCCGGACGGCCCGATGACGCACGTCGTCTTGCCGTTGGGCACCTTGAGGTCGACCCCGCGCAGCACTTCGAGCGTGCCGAAGCTGACGTGGATGTCGCGCAGCTCCACGCTGGACGAGCGCACCGCCGTCGTCACCACGTGCTCACCCTCCCTCCGGGACCGATCTCGACCGGGTCGCTGTCGTCCGGGTCGTCGACGCGCACCTTGCGGCCGGTCCGGAGCTTCTTGTCGATGTAGTTGACCAGGTGCGTCAGCGGCACGGTGATCACCAGGAAGAACACGCCCGCGGCGACCAGCGGCGAGAGGTTGCCGGTGTTGGCCGCGAGGTCCTGGCCGATCCGGAACAGCTCGCGCTGCCCGGACAGCAGCCCGAGCACGTAGACGAGGCTGGAGTCCTTGACCAGCGCGATGAACTGGTTCACCAGCGCGGGCAGCACCCGCCGGACGCCCTGCGGGATGATCACCAGCAGCATCGACTTGGTGTAGCTCATCCCGAGCGCCCGGCTGGCCTCCATCTGCCCCTTGTCCACGCTCTGGATGCCGGACCGGAAGATCTCGCCGATGTAGGCGGCGGCGATCAGGGACAGCGCCAGGATGCCCATCGGGTACGGGTTCGTGCCGACGACGTCCCGCGCGAGCGTGCCGAGCCCCTGGCCGATCAGCAGGATCGTCAGGATGGCCGGCAGCCCGCGGAAGATGTCGGTGTAGATCCGCGCGGGCCAGCGCAGCCACCACTTGGTGGACAGGCCCATGACGGCCAGCAGCATGCCGAGCACGGTGCCGATCAGCGCCGAGGACACCGACAGGACGAGCGTGTTCAGCAGACCGGTCTTCAGCAGGTCCGGCAGAACCTGCGAAATGTAGTCCCAGTCCAGGAACGTGTTGACAAAATCGTCCATTGTGGACTACTGCCCCGCCTTGAACTCCGCCGGCACCGGCGCGGTCGGCTCGAACTGGTCGTGCACCTTGACCCAGGTCCCGTCCGCGATGACCTTCTTGAGACCGTCGTTGATCTTGCCGATCAGGTCGTTGTTGCCCTTCTTGAAGGCGAACCCGTGCGGGATGGTCGTGGTGATCGCCTTGGTCACCTTGAGCTTCGCGTCGGCGTTGTTCTTCGCGTAGTCCTCGGCGGTGGCCTGGTCGAACACCGCGCCGTCGATCGCGCCGGTCTTGAGCGCGTTGAGGGCGGCCGCGTCGTTCGGGAACCGGACGGCCTGCGCGGTCGGCGCGTTCGAGCCGAGCCAGGTGTCCGAGACCGTGCCCTGGACGACGCCGATCCGCTTGCCCGCCAACGAGTTCTCGTCGGTGATGCCGGCGGTCTCCTTGGCCTCGATGCCGAGGGACTGGTAGTTGTACGGCGCGGAGAAGTCGACGGTCTTCTTGCGGGCTTCGGTCTGGGAGATCGCCGAGCTGCCGATGTCGAACGTGCCGTTGGCGACCTGGCCGAGCAGCGCCGAGAACTCCGTCGCGGCGAACTCCAGCTTCAGGCCTTCCTTGGCCGCGATCGCCTTGAGCAGCTCGTTGTCGAACCCGGTGTAGTTGCCGTTCTCCTGGTAGGCGTTCGGCTTCGAGTCGCTCAGCGTGCCGACCCGCAGGGTCTTGCCGTCGCCGCTGTCCGAGCCGCCGCACGCGGTGAGCGCGGCCAGCAAGGTCGCGGTGAGCGCCGTGACCAGTGTCTTCTTCATGCTTCTCCTAACCCTGGAACCCGGCCGGCACCGGAGCGGTCGGCAGGAACTGCTGGTGCAGCTTAAGCCAGGTCCCGTCGGAGATCACCTGCTTGAGCCCGTCGTTGACCTTCCCGAGCAGTTCGGCGTTGCCCTTCTTCACGGCGAAACCGTGCGGCACGTCGGTGACGAAGCTCTTCACGACGACGAGCTTGGCGTCCGGGTTGTCGGTGACGTTCTTCTCGGCGATGCTCTGGTCGAGGATGTACGCGTCGACGGCGCCGGTCTTGAGCGCGGTCAGCGCGGCCGCGTAGTCGGGGAAGCGCACGGCCTGCGCGGCGGGCACGGTGCTGGTCAGCCAGTGGTCGCCGACGGTCGCCTGGATGACGGCGACGCGCTTGCCCGCCAGGCCCTTCTCGTCGGTGACCGGGGTGCCCTGCTTGGCCTGGATGCTCATCGTCTCGAAGTCGTAGGCCGCGGAGAAGTCGACCGTCTTCTTGCGCTCGTCGGTCTGCGCGATCGCCGAGCTGGCGATGTCGAAGCGGCCGGAGGCGACCTGCCCGAGCAGCGCGGAGAAGTCGGTCGAGGCGAACTCCAGCTTCAGGTTCTGCTTGGCCGCGATGGCCTTGAGCAGCTCGTTGTCGAAGCCGGTGTAGTTCCCGTCCTTCAGGTAGACGTTGGGCGGCGCGTCGCTCAGCGTCCCCACGCGCAGCGTCGAGGAAGCGCTCTCGGAACCCCCGCCGCACGCGGTGAGCGTGAGGGCGGCGGCCAGCACGGTGACGATCAGCTTCTTCATGTCACGCACCCGCGTTCTTGACCGGCAGCCCGGGGCCGCCCTGCTGGAGTTCCTTCGACAGCGGCGTGTTCTTGTAGAACTGGCCGTAGATCCGGGCGACCGTACCGTCGGCGACGGCTTTCCGCAGGCCGTCGTTGAGCTTGTTCAGCAGATCGGTGTTCGTCTTGGCGACCGCGAACGCCGACGGGGTGTCCTTGTCCTCGACCGTGTAGCCGAGCTCCAGCGGCACGCCGGGGTTCTGGTCCAGGTACTTCTGGCCGATGTCCTGCGGCACGACCCAGCCGTCGAGCGTGCCGTTCTTCAGCTGCGCGAAGCCCGCGTTGTAGTCGGGGAAGCGGACGACCTGCGCACCGGCGGTCTTGCCGGCGAGCTCGTCCTGCACCGAACCCTGGACCACGCCGAGGCGCTTGCCCGACAGCGCGGCGACGTCCTTGAGGTTGGCGCCCTTCGCCGTGACGACGGTGGTGAAGCCGGTGTTGTAGCCGTCGGAGAAGGCGACCGTCTTCTTGCGCGCCTCGGTGCTCGAGATCGTCGAGCTGCCGATGTCGAACTTGCCGGTCGCGACGCCGGCCAGCAGGCTGGAGAACTCGGTGCCGACGAACTCGACCTCGAAGCCCTCACGCTTGGCGATGTCGCGCAGCAACTCGTTGTCGTAGCCGGTGAAGCGGCCGTTCTCCAGGTAGATCGACGGCGGGGCGTCGCTCAGGGTCCCGACGCGCAGGGTCTTCGTCCCCGCGTCGGAACCACCGCAGGCGGCCAGGGTCAACGTCAGCGCGCCCGCGGTGAGGGCGGCGGCGATCTTGGACAGCGTGGATCTCATCGCTTCTTCCATGGTGAGGACTGGCGCTTCACAGCGCTCCGTGGTCAGCGATCGAGATTAGGGATTTCGCCCGTTCGAGTGGATTCGTTCCATTCTGTGGACGGGTGCGTCAGCTCACAAGATCGGCTGCGGCGCGTAGCCCGCCGCTTCGGGGAACCGCTCGAGCAGCTGCGTGACGCGCTCGGCCACCTGCGCCACCTGGCGCCCGGCCGTCCCGGTGAACGAGATCCGGTCGGCGAGGAGTTTGTCCAGCTCACCGCGGTCGAGCGGGATGCGCTCGTCGGCGGCGAAGCGGTCGAGGAGGTCGTTGTCGGCGCGGCCTTCGCGCATCTCGAGCGCGACGGCGACGGCGTGCTCCTTGATCGCTTCGTGGGCCGTCTCACGCCCGACGCCACCGCGGACCGACGCCATGAGCACCTTCGTCGTCGTCAGGAACGGCAGGTAGCGATCCAGCTCACGCTCGATCACCGCCGGGAAGGCGCCGAACTCGGTGAGCACCGTGAGGAAGGTCTCCAGCAGGCCGTCGAGCGCGAAGAACGCGTCCGGCAGCGCGACGCGGCGGACGACCGAGTCGGAGACGTCGCCCTCGTTCCACTGGTCGCCGGCCAGCTCGCCGATCATCGACAGGTAGCCGCGCAGCACGACGGCGAGGCCGTTCACGCGCTCGCACGAGCGGGTGTTCATCTTGTGCGGCATGGCCGACGAGCCGACCTGGCCGGGCTTGAAGCCCTCGGTGACCAGCTCGTGGCCCGCCATCAGCCGGATCGTCTTGGCCAGGCTGGACGGCGCCGCGGCGAGCTGGACCACAGTGGACAGCACGTCGAAGTCGAGCGAGCGCGGGTACACCTGGCCGACGCTGGTGAACCGGCGGTTGAAGCCGAGGTGCTGCATCACGCGGTCTTCGAGCTGGTCCAAAGTGGACTCGTCGCCGAGCAGGTCGAGCATGTCCTGCGCGGTGCCGACCGGGCCCTTGATGCCGCGCAGCGGGTACCGCTCGATCAGGTTGTCGAGCCGCTCGAAGGCGACCAGCAGCTCGTCGGCGGCGGTGGCGAACCGCTTGCCGAGCGTGGTGGCCTGCGCGGCGACGTTGTGCGAACGCCCGGCCATGACGGTGTCCGTGTGCTCGACGGCGAGCGCGGCCAGCCGCGCCAGCACCGCGGCGACGCGGGTGCGGACCAGCTCGAGCGAGCGGAGCAGCTGCAGCTGCTCGACGTTCTCGGTGAGGTCGCGCGAGGTCATGCCCTTGTGGACGTGCTCCTGCCCGGCGAGCTCGCTGAACTCCTCGATCCGCGCCTTGACGTCGTGCCGGGTGACGCGCTCCCGCTCGGCGATCGAGTTCAGCCGCACGTCGTCGACGACCCGCTCGTACGCCTCGACGACCCCGTCGGGCACCTCGACGCCGAGGTCCTTCTGCGCCTTGAGGACGGCGAGCCAGAGCTGCCGTTCGAGGACGACCTTCTGCTCCGGCGACCAGAGCGAGACCAGCTCCGCCGAGGCGTAGCGGGCGGCGAGCACGTTCGGAATGCGGGGCTTGTCCGTCACGCCCTAACGATACCTGTGCAGGTCAGGCTCATCGAAGCACCCGGGGCCAGCACGGTCAGCGGGCCGAGCACCTCCAGCTCGACGATCCGCGCCGGCGGGTCCAGGTCACCCAGCTCCGCGAGCGGCGAAGGCAGCGGGTGCTCCAGCCAGATCTCCAGCGGCGAGCCCTCGTCCGGGTACTCCCCGGCCGGATCCACGTCGAAGGAGAGCGTCAACGCCCCGTACGTCACCCACCCCGCCGTGCCCGGCACGCCCAGCTTGCCGACGACGTCCTGCGGCGGCACGACCAGCCGGTCACCGTCCACTGTGTACTCCGGCGTGCCGGTGCCCGCCACCAGCGCGACGACCTCGGGCGTCCGGAGCCCCGCGGTGACCGCGCCGCCGCCCGGGAGCTGGGTCACGTTCCACAGCGCCCAGCGCACCCGGCGCCCGGACACGTTCTCCGCGCGCAGGTCCAGCCGGTAGCCGTCGTCGAGGATCGTGATCGCGCGCGTGAGCCGCAAGCCGGTGCGCGGGTCCGGTGCGCTGGTCATGGTCACCGTGTCGCCGTTCGTCACCGCGGTGTACGGGCCGGAGTCGAGGACCGGGTCGGGCGGGCCGGGCCACTGGTCCGGACCATCCCACCCCTGCGGCGCGGGCCACGTCTTGTCGCCGCCGTAGTTGACCCAGTCGCCCATCCGGCCGGAGTTCGGGCCGTACTCGCCGCGCAGGTCGTCGCCGAGCAGCGCCGGGTCGCGCCAGAGCAGCTCGGCGTCGCGGTACCGCACCGACAGGAGCCGGCCGCCCAGCTCCGGGACCAGGCCGAGGCGCAGGTCGCCGCGCTCGAGCCAGGTCACCATTCGGCGAGGCTCCCGTCGTCGTGGCGCCACACCGGCGAGCGCCACGCGTGCCCGGTTTCGTCGGCGCGGCGGACGGCCGCTTCGTCGACCTCGATGCCGAGCCCGGGCTTCAGCGGCCGGGCCGCGTAGCCGTCCTGGAAGGCGAAGAGCGACGGGTCCACGAGGTACTGGTGCTCGCGGCCCTCGTGGTAGTGCATGCCGACGCTCTGTTCCTGGATCAGGAAGTTCGGCGTCGCGAACGCCACCTGCAGCGAGGCCGCCAGGGAGATCGGGCCCAGCGGGCAGTGCGGTGCGAGCGAAGCGCCGTACACCTCCGCGAGCGCGCCGATCCGCCGCAGCTCGGAAATGCCGCCGGCGTGCGAGGGGTCCGGCTGGACCACCGCGACGCCGGCGTCGAGCACCGGCTTGAACTCCCAGCGCGAGTAGAGCCGTTCGCCGACCGCGATCGGCACGGTGGACGCCTCGACCACCGAGCGCAGCGCGTCGCCTTGGGTCTCCGGCAGGATCGGTTCCTCGACGAACATCGGCTGGACCTCTTCGAGCAGCCTGACCAGCCGCCGGGCCATCGCCGGGGAGACGCGGCCGTGGAAGTCGATCGCCAGGTCGCGGTGCGGGCCGAGCACCTCCCGCGCCTCCCACGCGCGCGCCACCGCCGCCTCGGCTTCGGCGGGCGACGCGATCGCCGTCAGCGGGCCGGCGACGTTCATCTTCACCGCGGTGAACCCGGCTTCGACCTGCGCGGACACGGCTTCGCGGATGCCGGACGGCCGGTCGCCGCCGACCCAGCTGTAGACGCGGACGCGGTCGCGGACCGGGCCGCCGAGCAGCTCGTGGACCGGCGCGTCGCGGACCTTGCCCGCGATGTCCCACAGCGCGTGGTCGTAGCCCGCCAAAGCACTCGAAAGCACCGGCCCGCCGCGGTAGAAGCCGCCGCGGCGCAGCACCTGCCAGTGGTCCTCGATCCGCAGCGGGTCCTGGCCGATCAGCAGCTCGGACAGCTCGTGCACGGCCGCGCGCACGGTCTCCGCGCGGCCCTCGACCACGGGCTCGCCCCAGCCGCAGACGCCCTCGTCGGTGCTGAGCTTGAGGAACAGCCAGCGCGGCGCGACCAGAAACGTTTCAACCCCGGTGATCTTCACCCGTGTCCCCCATCTACGCGGAATCCTTGGCGGCGGACCAGCCGCCGTCGACGGTCAGCTCGGCCCCGGTGACGAACGACGCGGCGGCCGAGAGCAGGAAGGCGATCACGTTCGCCACCTCGGCCGGGTCACCGAGCCGGCCCACCGGCGTCGCCCGCGCGCTGCGTTCGCGGTCCGCCGCCGAGATGCGGTTCCAGGCTTCGGTCAGCACCGGCCCCGGCAGCACGGAGTTGACGCGCACGTCGGGCGCGTATTCGACGGCCAGCTGCCGGGCCAGCGCGACCAGCGCGCCCTTGCTCGCGGCGTACGCGGGGTGGCCCGGCAGCCCGAAGTGGGCGTGCACCGACGAGACCAGCACGACCGCGCCGCGCCGTTCGCGAAGGGAGGGCAGGCAGGCTTTCAGCGCGAGGTACGTGCCGGTCAGGTTGACGTCGAGCTGGCGCTGCCACTCGGCGCGGTCGATCTCGTGCAGGGGCCCGGTGCTGGGGACGTAGGCGTTGCTGACCAGGGCGTCCACCTCACCGATGCCGGCCCAGGTCGTTTCGTCGGTGACGCTGCCCCGGATCGGGACGACGCCGTCGGGGAGTTCGGCGATGTCCACGCCCAGCACGCGGTAGCCGTCTGCGAGGAGCTTCCGGGCGGTCGCTTTGCCGATCCCGGACGCCGCTCCGGTCACCACCGCGGTGCGCGTGGACATCGCCGCTCTCCTGTTCCTAGAACTTCGCTACGTGGACATGGTCGTCCGGTCCGCGGGCGGCGAACCACAGCGACGCGCCGTCGGCCGCCGCCCCCAGGGTGCCCACGATGCTCCCGCTCGGGTACTCCGGCCGCTTGAACCAGCCCGCCCAGGAGCCGGTCCAGTCGTTGGCCCACAGCGTGTAGTCGCTCGCGGACGCGGTGAGCGCGACCTTCGCGCCGACGGCGACGAGCGTCGGGCTGCTGCTGACCGTGCCGCCGATGGACGTCCAGTCGGACCAGCTGCCGCCGGTCTTCGTGCGAGCCCAGACGCTGTCGTCGGCGGTCCGGACGGCGACGACCGTGCCGCTCGTCGACGTCGCCGCGCCGGGCCGGCCGTAGCTCGGCTTGCCACCCGGGGCGCCGAGACCGGACCACTGACCCGTGCTGGTCCGCTGCCAGACCTGACCGTCGGCGCCACGCGCGAAGACCGTTCCGTCGGTGGTCGCGGACGGCGAGTCGGTGAGCGTGCCGCCGAGCCGCTTCCAGTCGCCCCAGCTCTTCTGGTAGCTGCGCTGGTAGAGGGCGTTGTCGAGGCCGCGAACGTAGACGTCGACGCCGGTCGCGGTGGCGATGGCGGCGGGCTGGCCGAGGAACCCGCCGCCGACCTGGCGCGGCCCGTCGAGACCGGTCTGCTGGAGGTTCCCGGCGCGGTCGCGGAAGAACGTGACGGTCTTCCCGCCGGTGCGGACCACCGCGGGGCTGGCCGACGCGGGCCCGGCCACGTCGGCGCCGGGGACGAGGTCGGTGCCGTGCAGGCGCAGGAACGCCGTTCCGTGCGCGGGCACGGTGACCGAGTACTCGCCGGTGGCGCTGCCGCGGTCGGCGCGGGCCCGGAGGTCGCGAACGGACACCCGGCCGGTGAGCCCGGCGTCGGCGAACTGGAGCGTCATCCGCGTCGGCGCCTCACCGCGGTTGAGCAGCACGACCGCGCGGTCGCCGGAGCGGGAGAGGACCTTGCTGTAGGTGTCCGTGGTGCCGGTCGTCGCGACGCGGACGCCCTGGGTGCCGAGGCCGTCCTGGTTGACGCCGATGATCTCCGGGTTCTTCAGGGTCTTGAGCATCGACGGGGGCAGCGTGCGCGGGTCCGAGCCGAGGATCAGCGGGGAGGCCATTTCCGCCCACATGACGAACTGGGTGGTCGACTCCTCTTCGTTCAGCTCGTAGGTGCCCTGCTCGGTCTTGCGCATCGGGATCAGGTAGTCGGGGTCGTTGTAGTGGCCGGGCCCGTTCGCCTCGGGGTGCGCGGCGTTGGCGTCCATGTTGCGCAGGACGTCCTTCCAGATGCCTTCGTACGGCGTGCCGAACGCGATGTCCGTGCTGGTGCGCCAGGAGTCGGCGACGAGCGGGCCGTAGCTGTAGGCGATGCCGGCGACCTGGTCCGGGCCGTGCGGGACGCCCCACTCGTCGGTGACCGGGTTGCAGACGTTCAGCACCATCGGGCGGCCCGCCTTCGCGAGGGCCCGGCTGAACTGCGTGAACGCCTCGGCGGGCTTGAGGTTCTGGGCGATGCCGCAGAGGAAGTCGACCTTGACCGCGTCGAACTTCCAGCTCGCGAAGCGCTTGGTGTCCTGCTCGTAGTAGCCGCCGGAGCCGGCCGCGCAGTTCTTGCCGTCGGAGGCACCCGCGTCGGTGTAGATGCCGGCCTTGAGGCCCTTGCCGTGCAGATAGCTGACCAAAGTGGACAGTCCGCTGGGGAACTTGGCGGTGTCCTCGTGGAGGTTTCCGCTCGCGTCACGGGGTTCGGGCGCGGTCCAGCCGCCGTCGATCCAGACGTAGCGGTAGCCGGCGTCGCGCAGGCCGCCGGCGACGAGGAAGTCCGCGACGGACTTGACGGACGCCTCGCTGGGCGCGCCGAGGCCGTAGTAGGTGTTCCAGCCCATGTACGGGGTCCTCGCGACCCCGCTGTCGTAGTAGTCGGGTGCGCCTTGGTCTGCCGCCGGGGTCGCGTGCGCGGGTACCGCCGTGCAGGTGGCGGCGACCGCGGCGACCACCGCGAGGGTTCTCTTCAGGAGCATGTGCCGGACGCCTTTCTCCGGTGAACTGCGAGCCGGGAGCAGCATGCCGGGGCGCCTCGGCCGCCGTCAAGAATAAATCCTAAATTAAGATTTCACGCGGTAGGCTGGCCCGATGAGCTATCGATGGGAGATCACCGCGAACGCGTTGCGCCAGGGCGTCGTCGGCATCGTCCGGACGCACGACGCGGAATCGGCGGTGTCCGCGGCCCGCGCGATCCTGGAGGCCGGGTTGCGCTCGGTGGAGCTGCCGCTGACCAACCCCGGCGCGCTCGACGCGATCTCCGGGCTCTCGGCGGCCTACCCGGACGCGACGATCGGCGCCGGCACCGTCCTCGACGAGGCCTCCGCGGTGCTCGCGATCCGCGCGGGCGCCCGGTTCCTCGTGTCCCCGTCGGTCGACGCGGGCGTGATCCGCACCGCTCACCGGTACGGCGCGGCGGCGTTCCCGGGCGCCGGCTCGGTGACCGAAATCGTTCAGGCGCTGACGGAAGGCGCCGACGCGGTGAAGGTGTTCCCGGCCTCCGCGTTGTCGCCGTCGTGGGTGTCGGACGTGCGGGCGGCGCTGCCGCAGGCCCCGCTGGTACCCACCGGCGGCATCGCGCCGGAAGACGTGCCAGGCTGGCTGGCAGCGGGCGCGGTGGCGTGCGGGGTCGGTTCGGCGCTGACCCGGGGCACCGCCGCGGAGATCGCCGCCCGGGTCGGAACGCTGTTGAGGAGCGCGCATGGCTGAACTGGTCTTCGTCGGGTGCTACACCGGTGAAGCGGGGAACGGCACGGGGATCACGACGTTCTCCCGGTCCGCCTCCGGTTCGCTGACGGAAGTGGCGTCGCTGCCGCTGGAGTGTCCTTCGTGGCTGGTGCGGCACCCGTCGCTGCCGGTGCTGTACGCGGTGAACGAGACCGCGACCGGGTCCGTGACGGCGTTGTCGTTCGACGCTTCGGGCTCGTTGTCCGTGCTCGGCGCGCTGGAGACGGGCGGGGCGCACCCGTGCCACCTGGCGGTGACCCCGGACGGCCGGTTCCTGCTGTGCGCCAACTACACCGGCGGCAGCCTCGCGGTGTTCTCGCTGTCGCCCTCGGGCGCTTTGCTTTCGCGGACCGCGCTGGCGCAGCACACCGGCAGCGGGCCGCGCACCGATCGCCAAGAGGCGGCCCACGTCCACATGGCGCTCCCCGGCCCGGGCATCGTGAGCGCGGTCGACCTGGGCACCGACGAGATCCGCAGCTACACGCTCACCCCGTCGGGCGGCCTGGAACCGCTGGCGGTGTCTTCCCTGCCGCCGGGCACCGGCCCGCGCCAGCTGGTCCGGCGGCCGGGAACGGACCTCGCCTACGTCGTCGGGGAGCTGGCCGGCACGCTGGTGACGGTCCGGGAAACGGCCCCGGGCGCGTTTTCGGTGGTCGCTTCGACCGCGTCGACCGTCAAGCCGCCTTCGGTGCCGAACCTGGTGGCGCACGTGGAACTGGCCGACTCGCGCCTGTACCTGTCGAACCGCGGCCCCGACTGCGTGACGGAGTTCGCCCTCGACGAGGCGGCCGCGGTGGCGGACCAGCCGTGCGGGGCGAATCCCCGGCACTTCGCGTTGGTGGACGGGACGTGCTACGTGGCGGCGCAGTCGGAGGACGCGATCACGGCGTTCACGCTGACCGCGTCCGGGGAGTCGGAGCTGCGGTACTACCCGACGGGGTCACCGACGTTCGTGCTGCCGGTTTCCCTGCCCTGACGGCGCAGGACCACGACGTCGGCGTCGTGGTCCGCCGTCCAGTCGAACGGGAGGCCCGCGTACTTGAGGTGCGCACCCGAGTACCGGGCCCCCTTTCCGTCCACATAGGACGACTCCGCGCACACCGCGAGCCGCACCCGGGAGGACCGGGCCGGGGTCAGTGGGGCCCCCGTCAACGGGCCCGTGCTCCACGCGAGCACGACCACCGTGTCGCCGTCCTCCGAGGTGTACTGCGTGGCCGCGGTCGGCGCCGTGGGGGCCGACCGCACCCGGGCCGTGCCGTGGTGGAGCACGTCGCGGATCGACTTGTACGCCGTGATCAGCGCGGCCGCCTCGGAATTCTGCGCCGGGGTCCAGCGTGAGAGATCCGCGCCGATGCCCAGCACGCCCGCCATCGCCGTGACGAAGCGGAAGCGCAGCGAGCGGGGGCGGGGGTCGAAGACGCCCGGGGAGTCCGTCACCCAGGAGCTCATCAGGTGCGGTGCGTGCATCAGCAGGAACCCGTCCTGGATCGCGAGGCGGTCCAGCGGCCCGGTGTTGTCGCTCGGCCACACCACGTCCGCGCGGGCCACCGTCGCCAGGTCGGTCCGGCCGCCGCCGCCCGCGCACGCCTCCACCGTCACGTGCGGGTGGGAAGCGCGCAGGTGGTCCAGCACCGACAGGTACCCCGCGACGTGCTCGGCGTCCAGGTCCGCGAACGGCGAGCCCGGGCGGCCGCGTTCGGTCGGCGGGCGGTTCATGTCCCACTTCAGGTACGAAATCGGATACGTCGTCAGCAATGAGTCCAGAGTGGACTTCACGAAGTCCACCACCGAAGGAAGCCCCAGGTCCAGCAGCAGCTGGTTGCGGATCAACGTCAGCGGGCGGCCGTCGATGCGGTACACCCAGTCCGGGTGCTCCGCGTACAGCCGTGACTTCGGGCTGACCGCCTCCGGCTCGACCCACAAGCCGAACTCCAGGCCCAGTTCCCGCACCGAGTCGACGAACGCGCCGAACGCCGGTTCCGCGGGCGTCCAGTCGCCGAGGCCGCCGGTGTCGTCGTCGCGGCCGGTGAACCAGCCGTCGTCCACCACGAACAGCTCGACGCCGAGGTCCGCCGCCCGCTTCGCCAGCTCCAGCTGGTGCGAGGCCCGGACGTCGAAGCCGGTCGCCTCCCACGAGTTGTACAACACCGGACGCGGGCGCTGCCACCGCGAACCCGCCAGGACACGGTCGTAGTCGTGCCACACCGCGGCCAGTCCCGCCAGTCCGTCCGCACTGGACGCCAGAGCGACGCGCGGGGTGGCCAGGGTGGCACCCGGTTCCAAGAGAACCGGGCCCGGTGAGGGCAGCCGCCCGGCCCGGACGCGCGTCAACCCCGAAGGCTCGACGTCCGCCTCGATGGACCACGAACCCGGCCATTCCAGCGAGACGCCGAAAGCGGGCCCACCGGACGCGTCCTGCACCGCCAGCCACGGCACGTGCGCGTGCCCGGGGACGCCGAAGCGGCTCTCCATCCGGAAGCCGCCCGCGGGCAGGTCCAGCGAGCGGCGGGTGAACTCCTGCGACCACTGGCCGGTCAAGTACGTCAAGCGGGCGCCGGAAACCGTCGGCACGCAGACGCCCGCCGAGCCGAGCCGGTCGAACTCCAAAGTGGACGATCCCGTGTTCTCGAACTCGACCCAGCGGGTGAGCACGTCGGTCTCCGGGACCGCGCGGTAGCAGAGCACGGCCCGCAAGCCGGAAACCTCGTCCACGAAGGCCAGGCGCAGGTCAGCACCCGAAGAAGCCGAGTCGAACCGCCACCACGAGCCACCGCGCACGGCGACGTCCGCGCCGGAGAACGGGCGCAGGCCCAGCGGGGCGTACTCCACCGGCGCCGCGTCGGCTTCGGTGATGAAGTGCACGGCACCGCGGTTGGCGAACACCGACGGCCCGTCCTCGATCCCGGCCGGTCCCCACGCGATGAGCTCGGCCCACCGGGCGGACGGATCCAGCGCCACGGTGTACGAAGTCGTCGCCATCGACACGGTCCACGTCACTTGATCGCCCCGATCGCGAGCCCGGAAATGAAGTGCTTCTGGAACCGCAGGAACACGGCCACGGTCGGGACGGCCGCGAGGACCGACCCCGCCGCGATCACGTTCCAGTTGGACACGTACTGCCCCTGCAGGCCGAGCAGCGCCGGCGTCACCGGCATCACCGAGCCGGTGCGCAGCACGGTGATCGACCACAGCAGGTCGTTGAACGTCCAGGTGAACGCCAGCGCGCCGAGCGCCGCGAGCGCCGGGCGGGTCATCGGCAGGATGATCCGCCAGAAGATCTGGACGACACCGGCGCCGTCGATCAGCGCGGCCTGCTGCACCTCGTCCGGGATCGACCGCATGAACCCCTGCAGCACGAACGTGTAGAACCCCAGTCCGAACCCGACCTGGACGACGATCAGCGCGGTCAGCGTGTCGTAGATGCCGAGCAGCTCGGCCAGCTTCGCCACCGGTACCAGCAGGATCTGCGGCGGCAGCAGGTTGCCGGACAGCATCACCAGGATCAGCGTGCGGCGAAACGGGATCGCGTACCGGCTCAGCGCGAACGCCGCCGCCGCGCTCAGCAGCAGCGCGAGCAGCACCGTCGGGATGGTGACGAGCAGGCTGTTCAGCATCGCGTGCCCACCGCCGCCCTCGCCCCACGCCTGGCCGAAGCCGTCGAGCGTGAACGACGAAGGCAGCGCGCCCAGCCCGTTCGACGCGATGTCCGGAAAGGACCGGACGCTCGTGGTCAGCACGAGCAGGATCGGCAGCAGCCACAGCACCGCGAGCCCGCCCGCGACCAGGTGGAAACCGAAGGTCCGCGGCTTCACGAGTCCTCCCGGAAGGCACGCACGAGGTAGGTGACGATCACGCCGAACGCCAGCACGAAGATCACCACGGCCAGCGCGGACGCGTAGCCGAGCCGCAGCGACTGGAACGCCGTCGCGTACATGTACGTGCTGAGCAGCTCGGACGAGTGGTACGGCCCGCCCTTCGTCATCGACCAGACGACGTCGAAGGAGCGCAGGGAGTCGATGATGATCACCGACAGGACGACGGAGTTGACGCTGCGCAGCTGCGGCCACGTCACGTTGCGGAACTGCTGCCACGCGGTGGCACCGTCCAATTTGGCCGCCTCGTAGAGCGCCGGGTCGATGCCCTTGAGCCCGGCCAGGTACAGCACCATGACGTACCCGACCTGGCGCCACAGCGCCGGCACGAGCACCGCGTACAGCGCGGTCTTCGGGTCGGCCAGCCACGAGTGCTGCCAGCTTTCCAGCCCGAGCGCGCCGAGCACCTTGTTGAAGACGCCGTCCGGCTGGTAGATCACCTGCCAGATCAGCGACGTCGCGACCAGCGAGAACACCACCGGCGTGAACAGCGCGGCCCGGTAGAACCCGACCCCGCGCCGCTCGCGCTGCAGGAGCGTGGCCAACGCGAGCCCGCCGGCCGCCGAGAGCCCGCCGAAGAGCACCAGCCAGATCACCGTGTCCAGCGCGGCGGTCTTGAAGATGTCGTCGGAGAACATCTCGGCGAAGTTCCCGAAGCCGACGAACGCCGGCGCCGAGACGCCGTCCCAGTTCGTCAGCGCCAGGTAGAACCCCTGCAGCGCGGGCCAGAACACCCAGAACCCCTCGACCAGGAGGGGTACCAGGACGAACGCGAGCAGCACGGGCGAGACGCGGCGACGGCGCTTCGGGGCCCGCGCCGCCGTCTTCGGCCGTTCGGCGGTCAGCACCGCCATGTCAGGACTGCCAGACCTTCTGCGCGGCGGTCTGCCAGTCGGCCAGGATCGAGTCGAGCTCGTTCGGCTTCTGGATGAACCGGATCAGCGCGGCGTCGGCGGTCGGCTGCAGCGCGTCGGAGGAGTCGCGGTTGAAGAACTGCGTGATCTCCTTGGCGTCCGCGAGCATCTTCCGTCCCTTTTGGACCAGTGGTGTGCCGGTGTCCTTCGCGGACGGGTTGGTCGGCAGCACGGTGCCGGAGGAGTTCTTGATGTAGAGCTCCTGCGCCTCGGCGGTCGCGACGTAGGAGAACCACTCCTTGACCTCGGCGACGTGCGGCGTGCGCGCGCTGGCGAAGAAGCCGTCGGTCGGGCCCTCTTCGGCGACCGGCACCGCGGGGTCGAGGATCGGGAACTGGAAGAAGTCGAGGTCGCCGAGCGCGTCCTTCGGCGCGGCGTCGGCGAAGAACGTGCCGGTCAGGACCATGCCGGTGCGGCCCTGCAGCAGCACGGTGGTGGCGTCCTGGAACGCGATCGCGGTGCCGTTCGGGTCGAAGTACGGCAGGGCCTGGCGCCACGGGTCGAAGACCTTCTTGACGCGCGGGTCGTCGAAGCGCTGCTTGCCCGCGAGCAACTCGCGGTGGAAGGGCGCGCCGTTGATCCGGATGTTCAGGTAGTCGAACCACGCCGACGCGGTCCACGGCGTGTTGCCGCCCGCGCCGAGGCCGATCGGCGCGATCCCCTTGCCCTTCAGGGTTTCGCAGAGCGCGAGGAACTCGGTCCAGTTCGTCGGCGGCTGGACGCCCCACTTCGCGAAGTTGGACTTCCGGTAGAAGAAGCCCCACCAGTAGTAGGACGTCGGGACGAAGACCTGGTGCCCGGCACCGTCGCCGGAGAGCGCGCGGAAGGCGGCGCTGTAGCCGTCCATGGTCTGCCAGACGTCGCCGATGTCGAGAAGCAGGCCCTTGCGGGCGTAGCCGGACAGCAGCGAACCCGGGTACCACGTGTAGGTGTCGGGCGGGTTGGCCGCGGTGAGGTAGCTGGGCAGCTGGGTGCGGAAGGTTTCCGACGCCACCGTGTTCACGGTCGCCGTCGCGCCGCCCTTCTCGCCGAACGCCTTGGCCAGCGCCTCGATGGCCTTCTTGGCTTCGGGCGAGGACAGGTTCGACTGGACGGTGACCGCGCCGGCGGCCTGCTTGACCGGGCCGTTGGACGCGGAAGTGGCGCAGGCGGCGAGGAAGCTGCTCGAGCCGATGGCCCCCAGCCCGGCGAGGCTCGCGTTGCGCAGGAAACGACGGCGGGACAGGCCGGCACTCGTCATGTCGTGACCCCTTTGTCTTGGCGCGCTGTCTAGGTGCCCGCACGGGCGTGACTGCTGCCAAAGAGTGCAACCGGGCGCCGCCGCTGTCAAGATGTATTCATAATTTATGACGACTTCGCAGGCAGCGTAGGATGACGGTCCGCCAGTCCGCCAGCTGAGAGGGCCCCTCCATTGACCGAACACCGGCCACGCGGGTTGCACGGCCAGACCGTGGAGGCACTGGCCAGCCGGATCCTCTCCGACGAGTGGGGCGAGGGAACCGTCCTCGACCTGCCGGCACTGCGCGAAGAGCTCGACATCAGCCTGACCGCGCTGCGCGAAGCGCTGAAAGTGCTGGCCGCGAAGGGCATGATCGACGCCCGGCAGAAGCGCGGCACGTTCGTCCAGCCGCGCGAGAAGTGGAACATGCTCGACGCCGACGTGATGCGCTGGCAGACCGCGGCCGCCGACGACCCGGGCCTGCTCGACGAGCTCACCGAAGTCCGCGCGGTCGTGGAGCCCGCCGCGGCCCGGATCGCCGCCGGGCGCGCGTCGGAGGAGGACGTCGAGGGGCTGCGGGAAGCGCTCGCCGACATGGCCGCGGCCGCCGGCGACGCGGAGGCGAGCGTCCAGGCCGACCTCGCCTTCCACCGGCGGCTGATGGCCGCCACCCACAACAACTTCCTGATGCGGATGGAGCGGGTCATCGCGATCGGCCTGGCCGAGCGCGACAAGCTGGTGCACGGGGCGTCATCGGCGGAGGACCCGGTGCCGAGCCACCGGAAGGTCTTCGACGCGATCGTGTCCGGCGACCCCGCGGCAGCCGAGCAGGCGATGCTGGCCCTGGTCACGAAGTCCCGCGACGACCTCGAGCGGGCTCAGCGCAAGTCGTGAGCGCTCAGGCCAGCGCGGCCTGGAGCATGCGGGCCGCGGCCGCGCGGGGTTCGGGGTCGATCTCGATCAGCGCGTTCACGACCGCGCCGTCGACCAGGGCGATCAGCCGCTCGAGGTCGGTGGCGGAGACCGGCGTGCCCGAGCGGGCGAAGATCTCCGTCAGCAGCTCGTTGAGCTGGGCCGACAGCGTCCGCATCAACGGCCGCAGGTAGGGCCGGCGGCCGGTCGCGACCAGCCGCTCGTAGCGCAGGAGGACGGCTTCGGCGTCGGCCTCCGGGTCGCCGCTCTCCGGGCCCAGCAGCATCTCCAGCACCAGCTCGACCGTCGCCTGCACGCCGCGGTTGCGGGTCGCCAGCTCCTCGAGCCGGCGGCGACCCGTCTCCAGCTCGGCGTTCGCGTGGTGCTCGACGGCCGCCGTGACGAGCTCCTCGAGCGAGTCGAAGTAGTACGTCGTCGACGCGAGCGGCAGGCCGGCCCGTTCGGCGACCGCCCGGTGCCGGACGGCGTCGAACCCGCCCTCGGCGAGCAGCTTCGCGGCGGCCTCGACGAGCGCGGCGCGGCGTCGCTCCCCCTTCGGGGTGGTCGCTCCGGTCATGGCCGGTCATTCTGCCAACCGGGCGAACCCGGGCTCAGAAGCGGGCCGCGAGTGCGCGCGCGAACTGGTCCACTTGCCCCGCGTACGGCGCTGTCGCCCCGGCGGCAGGCACGCTGACCAGCAGGAGCTGCCCGCCGGACGCCGTGGGGACCTGCGCCGTGACCGTGCCGGCCGGCTGGGACTTGAAGACCACCGGGATGCCCTTCGGGTACACCGCCGCGGCCACTTCGCCACCCGGCACCGGGAACCCGGCGGATCGCGAGGCCGTCGAACAGGCGCCGCCCGGGGACGCCTGGGAAGCGGCGACGGGGACGGGGAGCTCGCCAGCGAGGGCGATGGCGAGCTCCCCGTCCACCTGTTCGCACCCGGAGGCGCCTTCGGCCAGGTGGCCGGTCTTCCCGCCCCCGTCACCCCCCTGCTGAGGTGGCTGGGCCGGGAAGTTCGGTGACTCCCCACCGACTTGAGGACGCATCGAGCCGTCCCCGGGTTGCGCGGAGCCGGCTTCCGATTGCGCCGACACGGCGTTGTCCTTGGCCGCGGTCAACGATCCCGGGGTACCCCCGGACAGCACTCCGTACGCACCGAATCCGACGACGACCAGCGCGGCGGCGCTCACGCCCGCCGTGATCCGGTTGCGGCGGCGCACGGTCTGGCGGCGGGACTCGCGGACGACGTCGTCCTGGGAGAACGTGGGTGCGGGCGCCTCCGGCGGCGCGGCGGAGAACAACGAGCGCAGCTCCTGCTCATCCATTGGTCTCCACCTCCCGTTCCAGCACCTGCTTGAGGTTGGCCAGCCCGCGCGCGGTCTGGCTCTTCACGTTGCCTTCGCTGCAGCCCAGCGCCTTCGCCGCGCTGGTCACGTCGAGTCCTTCGAAGTACCGCATGACCAGCACCGCCCGCTGCCTGGGCGGCACTTCCTTCAACGCCGCGAGCAGGTCTTCCCTGGTCGCGACGAGGTCGTCGAGGCCGGGCGAGTCGTCGGCCGGTTCCGGCAGCGTCTCGGTCTGCCACTCCCGCCGCCACGGACGCCGCGATTCGTCGATCGACGCCCGGACGAGCGTCTTGCGGACGTACGCGTCGGTCGCCGCGCGATCCCTGATCTTCGTCCACCTCCGGTGCAGTGCGACGAACGCCGTCTGCGCGAGGTCGTCCGCCCGGTGCCAGTCTCCGCAGAGCATGTACGCGGTCCGGCGCACGGCGTCCCGCCTGGCGGCGAAGTACTCCGCGAACTCCTCCTCGTCGCGCTGGTCCACGCGCAGTCGTGCTCCGCTCTGTTGTCGTTCGCCCATGAGGACGGAATCAGGGGCGTCCACGGTTGCACGGACCGAGTGGGTTCGACCACCCGAGGGCTGATTGATCCCCGCGAGGTGGGTGTGATGTGATCGCTCTGTGACCTTCACCCTGCCGCCGCTGGATTTCCGCTCCGACACCGTCACCCGTCCGGATGAAACGATGCGCGCGGCGATGGCGTCGGCCGAGGTCGGCGACAACGTCCTCGAGCACGACCCGACGGTCGCCGCCCTGGAGGAGCGGGCCGCCCACGTCCTGGGCATGGCCGCCGCGCTCTGGGTGCCGAGCGGGACGATGGCCAACCTGATCGCGCTCAGCCTGCACCTGCAGCGCGGCGACCGGTTCCTGGCCACCCGCGGCGCGCACGTGCTGAACAACGAGCTGGGCTCGGCCGCGTGGCTGGCCGGCGGCATGCCGGACATCCTCGAGCACGACGGCGGCCCGGGCCGCCCGTCTCCCGACGCCCTCGCGGCCGCGATCGGACAACCCGGGCCGTACTTCACATTACGGACATCGCTGCTCTGCCTGGAGAACACCCACAACGCGGCCGGCGGCGCCGTGACCCCGCCGGACGAGCACGCCCAGCTGCTGTCCGTCGCGAAGGAAGCCGGCCTGACCGTGCACCTCGACGGCGCCCGGCTCTGGCAGGCCGCGGTGGCGCTGGAGGTGCCGCCCGCCGCGCTGACCGTCGGCGTCGACACCGTGTCGGCCTGCTTCAGCAAGGGCCTCGGCGCGCCGGTCGGCTCGGTGGTCGCCGGCAGCAAGACGTTCGTCGAGCGGGCCCGCCGGATGCGCCAGATGCTCGGCGGCGGCGTCCGGCAGGGCGGCGTGCTGGCCGCGGCCTGCCTGGTCGGGCTGGACCGCGTCCCGGAGCTGGCCGACTCGCACGAGAACGCCGCGCGCCTCGCCGACGGGCTGCGCGAGTACGGCTGGCCGACGAACTCGCCGGACACCAACATCGTGCTCGCCGAGGTCCCCGACATCCCGACCGCGCTGAACTGGCTCGACTCGCTCGGGATCCGCGCGGTGCCGATGGCGGGCAAGGTCCGGTTCGTCACCCACCGGGACCTCAGCGCGACCGACGTCGAAGAAGCCCTGCGCCGGATCAAGGCCGGCGCCTGAAACACCCGGGGGACCCCGTGAACTGGATCGTGTTCGACTACGGCGACGTGCTGAGCAAGCCGAGCGCCGCCCGCCCCGACCTGGCCGCGGCGATGGGCGCGCCGCTGCCGGAGTTCGAAAAGGCGTACTGGGACCTCCGGCTGCCGTACGACGCCGGCGGCACGCCGCTGGAGTACTGGCAGACCGTGGGCAAGGCGCTCGGCGTGCCGGTCGACGAAGCGCTGTCGGCCGAGCTGACCCGCATCGACGTCGAGGGCTGGGGCCACCTGGAGCCGTCGTCGGAAGCCCTGCTCGAGACGCTCTCCGAAGCCGGCGCGGCGCTGGCGCTGCTGTCGAACGCGCCTTCGGTGTTCGGCGAATGGGTCCGCGCGCAGGACTGGGTGCGGCACTTCCGCGTGACGCTGTTCTCCGGCGACGTCCGGTGCGTCAAGCCGGACGCGAAGATCTTCCACCTGCTGCTCGACGAGCTCGGCGCGGAGCCGGCGGACTGCCTGTTCTTCGACGACCGGGAGTCCAATGTGGACGGCGCACGGGCGGTGGGGCTCAAGGCCCAGGTGTGGAACGGCGCCGACGCGGCCCAGGCCTGGCTGGGCTGAAACTCACCCACCCCGCACGGCCGCCTACCCGCCGTGATCCACGTGTCCTAGGCTGGGCGCGTCCCCCGCCGACTTACCCGGTAGGTAGCCCATGGCGACGAGCGAACGACCGTCGGCCCGCGTCGACTTCGACCGGCCGAGCATCGCTCGCGTCTCGGACGCGTTGCTGGGCGGGCAGAACAACTACGAGGCCGACCGCGCCGTCCTGCGGCAGATCCTCGACATCGCGCCGGAGGCCCCGGCGATGGCGCGGGAGCTGCGGCAGTGGCTCGTCCGCGCCGTCCGCTACCTGACCGAACGGCTGGGCGTCGACCAGTTCGCCGACCTCGGCTCGGGCTTCCCGACGGTGGAGAACACCCACCAGGTGGCGCAGAAGTACAACCCGGAAGCGCACGTCGTCTACGTCGACGACGACCCGGTGGTGGAAGCGCACGGGCGGGCCCTGCTCGTCGACAACGACTTCACGCACTTCTGCGGCACCGACCCCCTGAACCCCGGCGAGACGCTCGCCGGGCTGGGGCGGTTCCTCGACCTCGACCGCCCCGCCGGGCTCGTCCTGTGCGGGGTCGTCGACCACGTCGCCGACCTCCAGCAGGCGCAGCAGGTGGTCAAGTCCTACGCCGGCGCGCTGGCCCCGGGCTCGTACCTGCTCCTGCTGCACCGCCACAACCCGCTCGACGCCACCGAGGCCGCCACCGTCGCGGCGGCGCTGGAGGACCGGTTCGGCCGTACCGATCTCGCCACGCGCTACCGCTCGCGGGCCGAGATCGCGTCCTTCTTCGACGGGCTCGAGCTGCTCGAACCCGGCTTGACCGAGCCGCACCTGTGGTGGCCGGACGGGCCGCGCCTGGCGCCGCTGACGCCGGTCAACCGGACGGCGCTGGGCGGCGTGGCGCGGATCCCGTAGAACTCAGTAACGGTTGATGCGCTTGGTGTCCTTGTTGCCGGTGATCGCCTTGTAGCCGGCCGCGCCGAGGAAGGCGATGCCGCCGATGATGGCGATCCACAGGACGGCCTTGAACACGAACCCGATCACGGCGCCCAGCACCATGAACGCCACCCAGGCGACGATCAGGCCGCCGACGATCTTCCAGAACATGGTTCCTCCGCTGTGTCCCCGTGGCCCCACCGGCCCGGTGACTCCAATGTGCCACCTCCGGCGGGGAAACTCCCTCTCGACGGCCAACGTTCGGGGTTAAATCAGGGTTCCCCCTGGCCGAGCCACGCGCCGAGCCGCCGGACGCCTTCGTCGATGTCCTCGGCGCTGCCGGCGAAGGAGAACCGCACGTACTTCCCGCCGTCGACCGGGTCGAAGTCGACGCCGGGGGTGATGGCGAGCCCGGTGTCGGCGAGCAGCCGCTGGCACCAGCTCAGGCTGTCTTCGGTGTACGCGCTGACGTCGGCATACGCGTAGAAGGCGCCGTCCGCGGGCGCGAGCTCGGTCAGGCCGATGCGCCGCAGGCCGGCGAAGAGCCGGTCGCGGTTGGCACGGTACCGCTCGACGTGCGTGTCGGCTTCCGCGTACGCCTCGGGCGTGAAGGCGGCGAGGGCCGCGTACTGCGAGACGGCGGGCGGGCAGATGGTGAAGTTGCCGGTCAGGACGTCGATCGCGCGGTGGAGGCGCTGCGGCGCGAGCATCCAGCCGAGCCGCCAGCCGGTCATCGCGAAGTACTTGGAGAAGCTGCCGAGCACGATCGGCTCCCGGCCGTACTGCCACGCGCAGTCGAGCTCGGCACCGTAGGAGATGCCGTGGTAGATCTCGTCGCTGATCAGCTGCACGCCGTGCGACGCGCACCACCCGGTGATGGCGGCCAGCTCCCCGGGCGGCAGCACGGTCCCGGTCGGGTTGCCGGGGCTCGCGACGATCAGGCCGTCGATCGGCCCGAGCTCGTCGAGGAGCCCGACGGTCGGCTGGAAGTTCGTCTCGGCGGTGGTGGCGAACTCGACGACTTCGCAGCCCAGCACGGAGAGCAGGTTGCGGTAGGCCGGGTAGCCGGGGCGCGCCATGGCGACCTTCGCGCCGGGGTCGAAGGCGCTGAGGAAGGCGAGCAGGAAGCCCCCGGAGGACCCGGTCGTCAGGACGACGTCGTGCGCCTGGACGTCGACGTCGTACCGCTGCCGGTAGTGCCCGGCCACGGCCTCGCGCAGCTCGGGGATGCCGAGCTGTTCGGTGTAGCCGAGGGTGCTGTCCCGCAGGGCGTTTGCCGCGGCTTCCAGCACCGGCTTCGGCGCGGGCGCGGAGGGCTGCCCGGCCGCGAGCGACACGAGGTCACCGTGGCTGCGCTGCCGCGCACCGGCCGCGGAGAGGACGTCCATGACGTGGAAGGGCGGCACGCCGGCCCGCAGCGCGGGACCGGCGAAGGCTCCGAGGTCGACCATGCGGCCAGGCTAGTTCTAGTAGCCCCGGTAGGCACCGCCGTGGGCCATGGCCTTGATGCCCGGCACGTTGTCGAGGCTGCCGTACCGGTCGAACGAGTACCGGACGCCCGCGATGATGTTGTCGACCGGGTTGTAGATGTTGTCGTGCCCGGCCAGCTTGTGCGCGTTGAAGGTCGAGTCGATGCACTGCATGAGCCCCTTGGATGGGTGCCCGGCGGCGGCATTGGAATCCCAGTTGTTTATAGCGTTGGGGTTCCCGCCCGACTCGTGCTGGATGATCGCCCAGATCTTGGGGATGTCGGCGTCGGTCACCGGGATGCCCGCGGCCTGGAGGGCCTTCATGGCTTCCTGGATCCACTGCTGGACGTTGCCCGGGGGCGGGGAAGAGGGCGGGCCGCCGCTGGGGCCGAGGCCGCCACCGCCCCCGCCGCCACCACCGCCGCCTCCACCACCGCCACCGCCGTGGGAGGAGCCGTTGCTGTGGATGCCGCCGGTGCTCTTGGGGGCCGCGGCGGAGCTGCTCGGCAGCGGGACCTGGTCGTAGCCGCCCTCGATCTGCTGGGACATCAGCTTCTGCGACGCCTTGATCGCGGTGTCGGCCTGGGTCTGCAGGCCGGTCACGTCCCCGTCGAAGCCCGCGGTGATGGTGTGGATGTCGGCCGCGGCCTTCGCCTTGATCTCCGCGGAGGTCTGGGCCGGCGCCGGCTGGTTCTGATCGCGTTCGTGCGCCGCGGCCGCCTGGTCCGCCGCCTTCATCGCGGTCTCGGCCGTCGCGTTGCGCTCGTTGACCGCCTTCTCCGCGGCGAGCTGCTTGTCCCCGACGTTCTTCTTGATCTGGTCGAGGGTCGACGCGAGGTCGTCGAGGTCCTTGGCGACGTCCTCGAGGTGGGTCTGCACCTTGGTCCCGGCGTCGCGGACCTGGCGGACGTACTTGAAGAATTCGTCGGCCGCCGGACCGGCCCACACGCCGCCGTTGAGCGCTTCCGTCGAATTCTTCAGCGACGCGGTGTGGTCACCGGCGTTCTTGCCCGCCTCGCGGAACTGCGTCGCGGCAGCGGTGATTTTTCCCAAATCGACCTTTTCGACCTGATCGACCTTCTTCATGAAGGCTTCCCAGTTGTCCGGCGTTCCGGCGCCGCCCGGGTTCAATCCCACTCTGGTGCCCCCTGCTCAGTTCACTTGTCGACGTGCAGCTTGAGGTCGCTCGCCCCGACCTGGTCGGTCTCGGCGATCAGCCCCGCGGCCTTGCGCATGGCGAACCCCAGTGCCTCCATGTGCTTGCCCGCGGCGTCGAACTGGCTGTGCACGCCGTCCTTGAACTTGCCGACCGCGCCGTGCGCGTCACCCTTGTCGTCCATGCCGCCGAAGGGGCTTTCCTTCTCGTGGTCCAAGCCGGTGACCTTCTGCTTGGACTTTTCGAACTCGTCCTTGAGCTTCTCCACCTGGCCGGCCGCGATGGCCATCGAGTCGGCGTCGTAGACAGGCACGGTTCGTCATCCCCTTCGGAAAACTTGTGTCCGCCCGGTCAGACGTCGTCATGACCAAGACGGTTCCCGCGCTTACTTTATGACTTCCCGAGGGGTGCGCGTACGGTTCCCGGCCAACTTCCACCCGGCGGGGCTCAGGCCTCCGCCATCAGTTCCCGGATCCTCGTCGCGAGCAGGGCGTTGTCCGCCGGGGTCACCGTCGCCCACTCGCGGCCGTCCCGGTCGGTCTCCACCTGGAACAGGTAGCGGCCCGAGTCCGTGTCGAAGAACGCCACGACCCGGCCCGCGCGGTGGACGACGCCGTCGCGGCCCACGCGCTCCGCGCCGAACTGGCCGCGGGCTTCCTGGCCCAGCAGCATCCCCGACAGCTCCTGGGCCTGGAACAGCGCCACGCCGCGGTCCTCCAGCGCCGTCACCAGCGCCTTCGGGTCGCCCTTCGCCGCCGCGTCGGCCGACTTCAGCGTCGAATACGGGATGCTCACCGTCTGGCCGACGCCCGGGGCCAGGTCGCCCGCCACCGAGACCGCCGCCTCCGGGAGGGCGTCTTCCGTGGCCGGGATCAGCCACACCTCCGCGTTGTCCACCACCGCCAGCACCGCCTGGCCGCGGTGGCTGACCGCGCGGCCGCGGATCTCGCGTTCCGCCCAGACCCAGACGTCGACGCCGAACTGGGGGCGGGCCAGCAGGTGGAGCAGGTCGGTCAGCTCGCCGGACGGGCGGCGGTTGCGGGCCAGGCGCCGCTCGCCGAGCGACGCCCACGCCGACTCGACCAGCTCCGACCGCTCGGTGCGGGTGGTTCCTTCGCTCGGCACGTCGATCGCGACGTGCCGCCGGGGCAGTTCGAACGACTCCCAGAGCACGTCGAACTCGGACGCGGACAGCACCAGCGACACGGTCAGCGACCGTCCGAACCGTGGTCGCCGATCACGTCGGGGGAAACCATCCGCTGGTCGGCGAACAGGTCCTGGTCGTCGACGCCGAAGCGGCGGACGTGCTCGGCGTCCTCCTCCTGCGGGGCCGCCTCCGACAGGAACTTCGCCTCGCCGCGCTGCTGCTTCGGGCTGATCTGCTCGGACTTCCGCAGCGCGACGGCCTCCTCCTCGGGCAGCTCGCCGACCGGCAGCGGCCGCACCGGGCCCTTCGGCTGGCTCTTTTCCCGCCGCTGGCGTTCCTTGTCGCCGCTGAGCGCGCCACCGGCGGCGCCCGCGCCGACCGCCGCCGCGCCCGCGCCGATTTCGCCCGGGGTCGCGCCCGGCTTCGCCACGAAGCCGCGTTCGGCCGTGAACTGGCCGGGCTGGAGCGGAGCCTGCGGCATCGAGCCGACCGTGCGGCCCTTGGCCAGCAGGCCGTCGGGGCCGCGGCTGAGCGAGCTGTCGACGCCGCCCGAACCGGTGGACGTGCCACCGCCCCCGAGGGACTTGATCGGCGCCGTCGCCGGGTTCGAGCCGGGCGGCAGGGAACCGGGCGCGCCCGGCGGGACGAACTGCTCGCCGCCGCCGACGGCCAGGCCGGGCGAGAAGTGCGTGGAATCGCCGCCGGACGGGCCGCGGCCCGGGGTGTTGACCCAGCCGGGCGCGGGCGTCGACGTCGGCGGCTTCACACCGGACGGCGTCGTCGTCGACGAAGGTGTCGTGTGCTGCGCGGCCGGCGCGGTCACCGAGCCGGTCTGCCGCGACGACCCGATGGGCCGGGACGGCGGCTGCTGCTGCGCCGCGACGCCGTAGACCGGGGTCGGCGGGTCGGCGTGCACCTGGTGCGCGACCGGCTGCACCACCGGCGGGTCGACGTGCACCGACCGGACCTTGTCCGACGCGGGCCGCACGCCGCCGTCCGGCGTCACCGCGACCGCCGCGCCGGCGACGTCGAGCACGCCCGGCGTGACCCCCGGTGCGGCCAGCTTCAGCGACTCGGGGTCGGACAGCGACTGCGTCGAGAGCAGGTTCGTGCCGCTCTCCTGCGCGTACTCGTTGAGCGCCTGCTGCGCCTGCGCCTTGGCGTTGTTCGCCGCCTCGACCTGCCGGGCGTGGTCGGTCTCGAAACCGATGAGGGACAGCAGCAGCCCGTCGGTCAGCGTGTAGCCGCCCGCGCCCTTCCGGACCGTCTCGGCGTCCGGGAGCTTGTACTTGGTGCGGTTGAAGGACTCGCCCTGCTCGAAGACCATTTCCGCGGCGTGCGCGACCTTCGTGGTGGCGTCCTGGGAGAACCCGGCCTGCTCGGTCAGCACCTGGCCGGCCGCGCCCCCGGCCTGGCTCTGCCACTCGACGCCGAGCTTCAGCAGCTGCGCGCGCAGCGTCTGGTCGGTGTGGGCGAGCGCGGTCGCGACGGCTTTCAGCGCGTCGACGGCGGTGCCGATGCTGCCGGTGCCGTCGCCGTTGACGATCCGCGTGATCTGGTCGGCGATCGCGGTGTTGGTCCAGCCGTCGAACCGGTGGTTCTGGATCCCGGCCGCGAGCTCGGAGAATTCCACGCGCCCTCCCTAGTTGCGTGCTTTCAAGGTCTGCAGCGCCAGGTCGGCGGCGTGCGCCGACATGTCGCACAGCTGCGGCTGGGTGAGCTTGCCGCGGGTGATGGGGAACGTCCGGATGGTCAGCGTCCGGCCCTTCGCGACGCCGACGAGGGTGCTGCAGTCGGCCGGATCGGCGGCCGCGCGGTAGCTCGTCAACGCCGGGTAGCCACCGATCGCCTTCGGTTCGGTGGTCATGCTGTTCTTGCGCCGGGCCCCGGTGATCCACTCGTCGAGGTCCGCGGTCACCGCGCCCACCTGGTAGCCGTGGAACGGCTCCTCGCGGTCGGCGTCGAGCACGCAGACCGGTCCGTCGGCGCTGTCGGCCTGCCGGGGCGTGCTGCTGATCTTCATCGCGTCGAGCTGCACCTGCGGGAAGAGGTCGCAGAGGTCGACGCCCTGCACCGGCAGGTCGGCCGGGCGCTGCGGCAGCTGGGCGGCCTTCGCGCTCTGCGACGCCGCGGTGGCGGCCGTCTCGATCGGGTACGGCGTGCCGTCCTTGTCCGCGGAGCAGCCGGCGAGCGCCGCCGTCGCGAGCACCCCGCCGGTGATCAGCACCGCGCTGTTACGCACCGTGCTTGCCGCGGTCACCGAACACCGCCGCCTTTTCCTCGTCGCTGACCTTGTAGTCCTTCGCGGCTTCGCGCAGCTGCGACACCAGGCGCTTGAGGCCCGCGACGTACTCGCGGACCTGGCCGGCGTAGGACCGGTCGCCGTCGGCGATCAGGGAGTTCCACGCTTCGATCGACTGGGTGCTGACGACGTCCGCCGAAGGCGCGTCGACCCGCAGCTGGTCCAGGCGGGTGATCAGCTGGTCTTCGAGGGCGTTGGCCTGCTCTTCGACGATCCGGGCGACGTCGAGGAGCTTGTCCGGGCGGACCAGGACGTCCGCCACGGCCGGCGCCACCGGGACGGCCGGACTCAGGTCGTACGAGGGTCCTGACATGCTCTCCCCTGACGTCATACGGACAGTGACCGGCCGGCTCCTCGTCGAGGCTACCAACGCAAGTGTGGCAGCAGCCTGAAGTTGGACGAAGTCCGTGCCCGGCCGGTTCCCCGTTCCCGTGAAATCAGGCGCGTTGCTTCGCGGCCGGGGCGCCGATCTCGCCGTTCGCCGCCTTCAGCGCGATGTCCGTGCGGTGGTGCGACCCCGCGAGGTGCACCTTCTCCACGGTCTCGTACGCGTGCTTGCGCGCCGACTTGAGCGTCTTGCCGGTGCCGACGACCGACAGCACCCGGCCGCCGGCGGAGACGACGGCGCCGTCGTCGCGGCGGCGCGTGCCGGCGTGGAGCACGCCTTCCAGCTCGGCCCCGGTGATGATGTCGCCGGTGCGCGGCTTGCCCGGGTAGCCGTCGGCGGCGACCACGACGGTCACCGCCGTGCCGCCCGCCCACTCCAGCGGCGGGTGGTCGGCGAGCTTGCCGGTGGCGGTCGCGTGCATCAGCCCGGCGATCGGGGTGCGCAGCAGCGCCAGCACGACCTGGGTCTCCGGGTCGCCGAAGCGGCAGTTGAACTCGATGACCTGCGGGCCGTCGGAGGTCAGCGCGAGCCCGGCGTAGAGCAGGCCGGAGAACGGCGCGCCGCGGTTCACCAGCTCGTCGGCGACCGGCTGGACGACCTTCTCGACCAGGTCGTCGACCAGGTTTTCGGGTGCCCACGGCAGCGGCGCGTACGCACCCATGCCGCCGGTGTTCGGGCCCGCGTCGCCGTCGCCGACGCGCTTGAAGTCCTGCGCGGGCAGCAGCGGCACGACGGTGTTGCCGTCGACGAAGCAGAACAGCGACGCTTCCGGACCGTCCAAAAAGGACTCCAAGAGCACCGGGTGGCCGCCGTCGAGGAGCATGATCGCGTGCTTGCGCGCGACGTCGTAGTCGGTGGTGACGACGACACCCTTGCCGGCGGCGAGCCCGTCGTCCTTGACCACCCAGGTCGGGCCGAAGCGGGCGAGCGCGGCGTCGAGGCGGGCCGGGTTGTCGACCACCTCGCTGCGCGCGGTCGGCACGTTCGCCGCGGCCATGACGTCCTTCGCGAACGCCTTGGAGCCTTCGATGCGGGCCGCCGCGGCCGACGGTCCGAAGCAGGCGATGCCCACCTTGCGGACGGCGTCGGCGACGCCGGCGACGAGCGGGACCTCGGGCCCGACCACGACGAGGTCGGCCTGCCAGCTCTTCGCGAGCGCGGCGACCGCCTCCGGGTCGGCCGCTTCGACGCCGAGCTGCTCGGCCACCGAGGCGGTCCCGGCGTTGCCGGGGGCGCAGGCCAGCGCCGTGACGGCGGGGTCGCCGGAAGCCGCGAGGACGAGGGCGTGCTCACGAGCGCCGGAGCCGATTACCAGTACGCGCACGCAGCACAGCGTATCCGGCCGGGTTCGCGCCGGACATTTCGCGGCCCCCGGGCACCCGGGGTGAGGGACGTGGCGCCGTCCGTGACGAGCGGTGCGCAGGAGTCCACGCGCCGTTTACCGCCCCGACCGCCCAGATACCCCCGCGAGACGCTTGCGGCATCGAAGGTGACGCGGGTAGTCAGGGCACACCCTGTGTGAAAAGAGGTCACCAGATGAAGCGCAAACGTGTGGGTGTACTGGCATTGGCCGGACTGGCGTTGCTGAGCGTCACCGGTGTCGCGATCGGGTCGGCGAACGCCGCCGAGACCGGGTCCGCCGATGCGGCCGCGCACGGGCGGGGCCACGATGACCCCGTGATCATCGGACACCGCGGCGCGCCCGGGTACCGGCCGGAGCACACCCTCGCCTCGTACGAGCTCGCCTACCGGATGGGCGTCGACTGGGTCGACGTCGACCTCGTGCCCACGAAGGACGGCCAGCTCGTCGCCCGGCACGAGCCGGAGATCGGCGGCACCACCGACGTCGCCAAGCACCCGGAGTTCGCGAGCCGCAAGAAGACCGTCGTGCTCGACGGGGTCACCACGACCGGCTGGTTCACCCAGGACTTCACGCTGGCCGAGCTGAAGACGCTGCGCGCGGTCGAGCGGATCCCGGCGAACCGCCCGCACAACACGCTCTACAACGGCCGCTACCAGATCGCCACCTACCAGGAGGTGCTCGACCTGACCAAGCGGCTCGGCCGGGAACTGCACCGGACGCTGGGCACCTACCCCGAGGTCAAGCACTCGACGTTCTTCTCCTCGATCGGCAACCCGACCGAGCCGAAGCTGGTGTCGATCCTCAAGCGCAACGGCCTCGACCGGCCGGACGCGCCGGCGATCATCCAGTCGTTCGAGGTGTCGAACCTGATCGACCTGCACAAGCAGGTCCGGACGCCGCTGCTGCAGCTGACCTCGGCCACCGGCGCCCCCGCGGACTTCGTCGCGAAGGGCGACAAGCGGACCTACGCCGACCTCGTGACCCCGCAGGGCCTGCGCGACGTCGCGAAGTACGCGAAGTACCTCGGGCCGGAGAAGGCGCAGATCATCCCGCTGGACGCCGCCGGGAACCTGACGAAGCCGACCGCGCTCGTCGCCGACGCGCACAAGGCGGGCCTGAAGGTGCAGCCGTACACCTTCCGGAACGAGAACCCGTTCCTGCCGGCGAACCTGCGGTCCTCGGCCGAGCCGGACGCCTACGGTGACGTCTTCACCGAGGAGTCGGCGTTCTTCAAGGCCGGCGTCGACGGCTTCTTCGCCGACCAGCCGGACACCGCGCTCGAGTCGCTGCACGCGTTCCTGGGCCGGTAATCGGCTGGTCACGAGGGGCACCTTCGTGGACGCTTGAGCCATGAAGGTGCCCCTCACGGACTTCTCCGGGGTCGTGCTGGTCAGCCGCGGCGACGAGACGCTGTTCGCCGAAGCGTCCGGCTACGCGCACATCGCTTACGGCGTCGAGAACACCGTCGACACGCGGTTCGCGATCGCCAGCGGCACCAAGGGGTTCACCGCGCTGGTCGTCGTCGGCCTGGTCGCCGAGGGACGGCTGGAGCTGAAGACCCCGGCGCGCGAGGTGCTCGGCGCCGACCTGCCGCTGATCGACGACCGCGTGACGGTCGAGCACCTGCTGACACACACGTCCGGCATCGGCGACTACTGCGACGACGAAAACCCGCCCGAGACACCGCCCGGCCTGGTCACCTCGGCCGACTACCTCGCCGCGCTCGACGGTTATCCGCAGCAGTTCCCGCCGGGCCAACGCTTCCACTACCACAACGGCGCCTTCGCGGTCCTGAGCCTGATCGCCGAACGGATCGCGGGCATACCTTTCGCCGAGCTCGTCCGGACCCGCGTGACCGAACCCGCCGGGATGACGGACACGGCGTTCCTGCGCTCCGACGCGCTGCCCGCCCGCACGGCCACCGGCTACCAGGAAGACGGCCGCACCAACGTGTTCAGCCTGCCCGTCGTGGGCTTCGGCGACGGCGGGATCTACAGCTCCGCGCCGGACTTCCGGAAGTTCTGGCCGGCCCTGCTCGACGGCCGGATCGTGCCCCGCGAGTGGGTCGAGCGGATGCTCCACCCGCACGCGGACGGCTACGGCCTCGGCTTCTGGCTGCCGCGGCCCGGCGCGGTGCACCTCGACGGCGGCGACCACGGCGTCACGTTCTGGAGCACGCACGTGCCGGCGGCCGGGCTCACCGCGACCCTGATCTCGAACGACCACCGGGGTGGCGGGCCCCTGCTGAGGCAGCTGGACGAGTTCTTGACGAAAGCTTGACACACCTCGGGACCAGGGCTACTTTCGGCGAATTCAATGGTCTGGCCGCATACCTTTCAAGAGGTGCCCGATGGACGTTTCCGACCAGCAGACCACTCCCGACCACGCTGACGAAGACAGCGCCCGCCTGCACCAGCTGGGGTACGCGCAGGAACTCAAACGGACGATGTCGGCGTTCTCGAACTTCGCCGTCTCCTTCACGATCATTTCGATCCTCTCCGGCTGCCTGACGCTCTACGGCTTCGGCATGAAGACCGGCGGCCCGGCCGCGATGATCTGGGGCTGGCCGCTGGTCGGGGTGTTCGTCATCCTGGTCGGCCTCGGCATGGCCGAGGTCTGCTCCAGCTACCCGACCGCGGGCGGCCTCTACTACTGGGCGGCGAAGCTGGCGCCGGGCAGGTCCGGGCCCGCGTGGTCGTGGTTCACCGGCTGGTTCAACCTCATCGGGCAGATCGCCGTCACCGCGGGCATCGACTTCGGCGCGGCGCTGTTCCTCAACGCCTTCCTCGACCTGCAGTGGGGCTTCGCCGCGACCCCGGGGCACACGATCCTGCTGCTCGCGGTCATCCTCGTGGTGCACGGCCTGCTGAACACCTTCGGCGTCCGGATCGTCGCGATCCTCAACAACGTCAGCGTGTGGTGGCACCTCATCGGCGTGCTGGTGATCGTCGGCGTGCTGGTCTTCGTGCCGGCCAAGCACCAGGACGCGTCGTTCGTCTTCGGCAGCTTCGTGAACCAGACGGGCTGGGGTTCGACCTTCTACGTCTTCGCGCTCGGGTTGCTGGTCGCCCAGTACACGCTGACCGGGTACGACGCCTCCGCGCACATGACCGAGGAGACGAAGAGCGCGGCGACGGCCGGGCCGCGCGGGATCGTCATGTCGATCGTCGTGTCGCTCGTCGCGGGCTGGATCCTGCTGATCGGCCTGACGTTCGCGATCCAGGACTACGACGGCGCGGTCGGGTCCGCGACCGGCGTCCCGCCCGCGCAGATCTTCATCGACGCCACCGGCGCGGTCACCGGCAAGTTCCTGCTGCTGATCTGCATCGGCGCGCAGCTGTTCTGCGGCATGGCGTCGGTGACGGCGAACTCGCGGATGATCTACGCGTTCGCCCGCGACGGCGCGATCCCCGGGTCCGGCTTCTGGCACAACATCAACAAGCGCACGCAGACGCCGACCAACGCCGTGTGGCTCGCCGCGGGCGGCGCGCTGGTCCTGGCCCTGCCGTACCTCTGGAGCGCGACGGCCTACGCGGCGGTGACGTCGATCGCCGTGGTCGGCCTGTACGTGGCGTACGTGATCCCCGTGTTCCTGCGCGTCCGGCGCGGCGACTCGTTCGAGCCGGGACCGTGGACGCTCGGCCGCTGGGGCAAGCCGATCGGCATCATCGCGACGGTGTGGGTCGCGCTGATCTTCGTGCTGTTCATGCTGCCGCAGGTGTCGCCGGTGACGGTGGATTCCTTCAACTACACGCCGATCGCGTTCCTGGTGGTGCTCGGCGGCGCGGCGCTGTGGTGGGCGCTCTCGGCCCGCAAGTGGTTCACGGGCCCGAAGGTCCAGGGCTCCGAAGCCGAACTCGCGGCGGTGGAACAGGAACTGAAGGACCTCGGCTGACGTTCGGCGCAAGTCGTCGTGAGTGAGAAACAGGGTTGGAACCTGTTTCTCACTCACGACCACCCGCACGGCACGCTCAGGGAGTCGCGTGGCTTTCCGGGGCGGGGACGGCATCGGGAGTCGGGGACTGGCGGCCCGGGCGGACCATCGTGACCGCGGCCGCGCCCAGTGCGCCGACGCCGGCGAACGCGTAGAAGCCCCACGGGTACGCGATGCCGGCCGTCAGCAGGGCGCCGCCGAGGAGCGGGCCCGAGATCGCACCGATGCGGCCGATGCCGGCGGACCAGCCGAGGCCGGTCGCGCGGATCGCGTCCGGGTAGATGCGGCCGATGTAGGCGTACACCAGCACCTGGGCGCTGAACACGAAGCAGCCGGTCAGGAACACCGCCGCGTACAGCCCGACCGCCGGCAGCTTCACGCTCAGCAGGGCCAAGAACACCGCGCCCGCGACGAACCAGACCCGCGCCGACGGGCGGATGCCGACGCGGTCGGCGACCCGGCCCGCGACGAGCAGCCCGACGATGCCGCCGACGTTCAGCGTCAGCAGCAGGCTCAGCGCGGCGCCGAGCGGGTAGCCGGCCTGGCGCATGATCTCCGGCAGCCAGGTGTTCAGCCCGTACACCAGCAGCAGGCCCATGAACGACGTGATCCAGAAGGCGATCGTCGCGCGCAGCAGGCCGCCGCGGAACAGGCCGGCGACGGCGTGCCCGGCCGACCGCTCGGTCTCGCGGACCCGCTGGAACGACTCGGACTCCGGCAGGAACTTCAGCATCAGCGGGATCAGCACCACGGCCGGGATCGCCCCGGCGACGAACATCGCGCGCCAGCCCAGCGGCGCGATCAGCACGATGCCCAGCAGCGCCGTCAGCACCGCGCCGACGTGGTAGCCGGTCATCACCGTGGTCGTCGCGCTGCCGGCCTTGCCGCGGCGCGCGTACTCGGTGACCAGCGTGATCGCCGTCGGCAGGCAGCCGCCGAGGCCGAGCCCGGCGACGAAGCGCAGCAGCCCGAAGACGAACGTCGACGGCGCGAACGCGCACAGCAGCGTGCACAGGGAGAACAGCGTCACGGAGATGATCAGGGACTTCCGGCGCCCGATGACGTCGGTGATCGTGCCGATCGCCAGCCCGCCCAGCATCATCCCGGCCAGCCCGACCGTCGACACGAGCGACGCCGTGCCGGGGGTCAGGCCCCAGACGTGGTCGCGGAGCAGCACGGGCAGCACGGTGCCGAGCACGACCAGGTCGAACCCGTCGAGCAGGACGGCGGTCCAGGCCAGGGGCACGACCCAGGAGCGAGTGCCAGGGGACATGGGAGAACCTCCGGATGTGCGTCGGTGCACGTGATCCGCACAGGTGTGCGTATTGCGCACAAGTATGCACAGCGGCTCCGGCGTAAGCCAGGTCACTTCCATTGAGCGGAAGCCGAGCGCAGCGCTTCTACCTGCGGGAAGATCACGCGAGTGGAGACCCTGACGCTGATGGGCGTGCTCGCCGGCTCGCTCGCGCTGACCGCTCTGGCCCGGCGCTACAACCTGTCCGCGCCACTGCTGGTGGTGGTCGTCGCGCTCGGGGTCGCGCTGATCCCCGGCGTGCCGCGGTTCGAGCTCGAACCGGAACTGGTCCTCACCGTCGTGCTGCCGCCGTTGCTCTACTCGACGTCGCTGGAAAGCTCGCTGACGCACTTCAAGCGGGCGCTGCGGCCGATCGTCGCGCTCGGCGTGGTGCTGGTGGCGGTGACCGCCGTGGTCGTCGCCGTCGTCGTGCACCTGCTGCTGCCGGACGTGCCCTTCGCGTCGGCACTGGTCCTCGGCGCGGTCGTGGCGCCGCCGGACGCGGTGACGGCGGTGGCGATCGGCCGCAAGCTCGGCCTGCCGCGCCGGGTGATGACCGTGCTGACCGGGGAAAGCCTGGTCAACGACGCCGCCGCGCTGACGCTGTACAAGGTCGCGCTCGCCGCGGTCGCGGGCACCGCGGGCTCGGCCGGGCACGGGTTCGCGGTGTTCGGCGTCGCGACCGTGCTGGGCATCGGGGTCGGGCTGGCGATCGGCGCGCTCGTCGTGCTGATCCGCCGCCAGCTCGACGACCCGCTGATGGAGTCGGCGTTCGGCATCATCGTGCCGTTCGCCGCGTACGTCACCGCCGAGCACCTGCACCCCTTCAGCGAAGACTTCAGCGGCTCCGGCGTGCTCGCCGTCGTGGCGGCGGGCTTGCTCCTGGGGCATCGCGCGCTCTACGCATCTCCCGCGACGCGCATGCAGGACAGATCCGTGTGGGCCTCCATCGACGTCCTGCTGGAAGCACTGGTGTTCGCGCTGATGGGGCTGCAGCTGCCGTTCGTGCTCGAAGGCGCGCAGCACGCGGCCCGCGACAACGGGACGCTCGCGCTGGTCGCGGTGATCGTGCTCGGCGTGACGATGCTCGTGCGGGTCCCGGCGGTCTTCGTTTCCGCGTACCTGCCGCAAACCGTCCGGCTGTTCGGCCGGGACCGCGCCACGCCCTCGTGGCGGACGCTGGCGGTGGTGTCGTGGACCGGCATGCGCGGCGTGGTCACGCTCGCCGCCGCGGCCGGTGTCCCGGCCGCGACCCCGGGCCGCGAGGAGATCCAGCTCTTCGCGTTCACCGTGGCGATCGGGACGGTGCTGATCCAGGGGCTGACACTGCCGCCGCTGATCCGGGTGCTGAAGGTGGAGGACCCCCAGGAGGCGTCGCGGGACGAGGCCGAGGAACTCGCCGCGCGCGAGGTCGCGAAGAAGGCGGCGCAGGAACGGCTGCGCGAGATCAGCCACGAGCGGCTGGCTTCGCTGGACCTGCCCCAGGAGAAGGTCGACCGGCTCAAGGAGCGGCTCCAGCGGCTGATCGACACGCGGTACCGCTTCGCCAAGGCCGCGATCACGTTGTCCGGCGAAGACCGGACCGGCAGCCCTCAGGCCCAGTTCGCGAAGGCCCGGCGCGAGCTCCTGATCACCCAGCGCAAGGCGATGATCGAGGAGAACCGCGCCGGACGGCTCGACGACGAAGTCCTGCAGAAGGTGCTGCGGGAGCTCGACCTCGAGGAGCTTTCGGTGTCGGCGACCCTCACGAACCGGCTGAGCTGATCACCTCCCACGTCCGCAGCCGCTCCTCGGCGGAGCGGATGCCGGTCTGCGAAACGAGGACGTCGGTCGCGCCGGCGTCGTAGTACCGCTGGAGTCCTTCCAGGACGGTCTTCTCGTCGCCGATGATCGCCAGCTCGGCCGCGTGCTCGACGCCTTCCGCGGCCAGGATCCGCTGGTACGACGGGATCTGGCTGTAGAACGCCATCTGTTCGAAGGCGAGCGCGCGCACGGCGTCGGGTTCGTCGGTGACGATCGCCGGCACGGCCGCGAGGATCCGCTTGCCGTCGGGCAGGTGCGGGACGATCTGCTCGGAAAGCGCTCTCGGCCCGGCCAGGAACGGCAGCGTGCCGTCGGCGAGCTCGCCGGTCACCCGCAGCGCCTGCGGCCCCATGGCGGCGACGACGATCCGCACGTCCCCGCCCACAGTGGACGGTCCGGGCGGGTGCGCTTCGAGCGTCTCGCCGTGGAAGTCGACGGTTTCGCCGTCGAAGACCCGCCGCAGGACCGTGAGGTACTCGCGCAGGTGCCGGATCGGCGGCGGGTACTCGACGCCGTAGACGGGCCCGAGGAACCCCTTCGACCCGAGCCCGATCCCGAGCGTGAACCGGCCACCGGTGGCGGCCTGCGCGGTCTGCGCCGCGCTCGCGACCAGCAGCGGGTGCCGCGGGTAGGTGGGCACGACGGAGGTCCCGACCTCGATGCCCGGGACTTCGCGGCCCGCGAGCGCGGCGACGGTGATGGCGTCCTGGCTCAGCGGCAGCTGCGAAAACCAGACGGACTTCAGCCCGGCGTCGGCGGCCTGGCGGGTCTGGGCGATGAGCTCGTCGACGAGGTTCGCCGCGGCCCCGGTGTCCCCGGCCGGCAGCGTGACTCCGATGGTCATGGTCCCAAGCTAGCGAGCGGCGCCACCGATTTCCGGCTTCCCAGGAGTTGAGAACCCGAGCGGGCGCGGCGGGATTCGCCCACCCTGTGGCACATCCCTCACGATCTTCAGGAGAGCCCCATGTCGCTGACCGAAGTCATCGAAGGCACCCGCAAGGCCGTCGACGCCGATCCGCACAACGCCGCCGTTTCCTTCAGCGTCGACCACACCCTCAAGCCCGGCACCAGGACCGAGGTCGAGGTCAAGGTGCGGGACCACGGCTTCACCGTCGACGAGCCGCCCGCGCTCGGCGGCGCGGACCAGGCCGCCAACCCCGTCGAGTACGCGCTCGCCGCGCTCGGGTCGTGCCAGGTCATCACCTACCAGTTCTGGGCGGCGAAGCGCGGGATCCCGATCGACTCGATCAAGGTCACCGTGGACGGCGACCTCGACCTGCACGGCTTCTTCGGGTTCGCCTTCAACACCCGCCCCGGGTTCGGGGACGTCCGGGTGTCCGTCGAGCTGGAAGGCCCGGCGAGCCGGGAGCGCTACGAAGACCTCAAGCGCGAGGTCGACGAGCACTGCCCGGTGCTCGACCTGTTCCGCAACGAGACGCCGGTGACGACGAAGCTGACCTGACTCAGACGAACTCGTGCCGCACGATCGTCTGGTCGCGGCCCGGGCCGACGCCGATCGCCGAGATCCGCGCGCCGGACAGCTCTTCCAGGCGCTCGACGTACGCGCGCGCGTTCGCCGGGAGCTCCTCGAACGTGCGGCAACCCGAGATGTCCTCGAACCAGCCCGGCAGCTCTTCGTAGATCGGGATCGCGTGGTGCACGTCGGTCTGCGTCATCGGCATGTCCTGCGTGCGGAAGCCGTCGACTTCGTAGCCGACGCACACCGGCACCTTTTCCAGGCCGGACAGCACGTCCAGCTTCGTCAGGAAGTAGTCGGTGATGCCGTTGACGCGGACCGCGTACCGCGCGATCACCGCGTCGAACCAGCCGGTGCGGCGCGAACGGCCGGTGGTGACGCCGAATTCGCCGCCCTGCTTGCGCAGGTACTCGCCGGACTCGTCGTGCAGCTCGGTCGGGAACGGGCCGGAGCCGACGCGGGTGGTGTAGGCCTTGAGGATGCCGAGCACGGTGGTGATCCGGCCCGGGCCGATGCCCGAACCCGCGCTCGCGCCGCCGGACGTCGGGTTCGACGACGTCACGAACGGGTAGGTGCCGTGGTCGACGTCGAGCAGCGTGCCCTGCGACCCCTCCAGCAGCACGGTCTCGCCGCGCTCGAGCGCCTGGTTGAGCTGCAGCCGGGTGTCGGCGATGCGGTGCGAGAACTTCTCGCCCGCCGCGAGCACCTCGTCGGCGACCTGGTCGGCGTCGAGCGCCTTGCGGTTGTAGACCTTCACCAGCACCTGGTTCTTGAACTCCAGCGCCGCCTCGACCTTCTGGCGGAAGATCTTCTCGTCGAGCAGGTCCTGCACGCGGACGCCGACGCGGGCGATCTTGTCCTGGTAGCACGGGCCGATGCCGCGGCCGGTGGTGCCGATCTTGCGGCTGCCGAGGTACCGCTCGGTGACTTTGTCGATGGCCACGTGGTACGGCATGATCAGGTGCGCGTCGGCCGAAATCAGCAGCTTGGACGTGTCCACGTCCCGCGCTTCGAGGCCGGAGAGCTCGTCGAGCAGCACACCCGGGTCCACCACCACGCCGTTGCCGATGACGTTGGTCACGCCCGGCGTCAGGATGCCGGACGGGATGAGGTGCAGGGCGAAGTTCTCACCGTTCGGCAGGACGACCGTGTGACCGGCGTTGTTGCCACCCTGGTAGCGGACGACCCACTGGACGCGGTCACCCATCAGGTCGGTGGCCTTGCCCTTGCCTTCGTCTCCCCATTGGGCACCGATGAGCACGATGGCCGGCATGTGACACTCCAGGTGTTCGACGACTGAGGTTAAGTGTCCCGGACGGACACCGGTGGCGCTGACGAAATGCCGGTGCATGACTTTAACGGAGGACCTGCGGGTGCGCGGAATCGTGGTGGCCTGTGGTGATGGCGCGGCGGGCTTCGAAGAAGTCGACGACGTCGAATCGATCCGCGTCCCGAGCCTCCCCGGCAAGGCGGAAATCGACCCCTTGCTGGGCGAACACGATCACCTGGTGGTGTCGGGCACGGACGCGGACCTGGCCGCCGTCGTGCTGCGGCTGCTCCGGAAGGACGCGCTCTCCGGCGTGTCGGTCGGGTTCGTCCCGTCGGCGCCGGACTCGTCGGTCGCCGCGCTCTGGGGACTGCCGAAGACGCCGCTGCAGGCCCTCGCGCTCGCGCTGCGCGGGGAGGTCGACCCGGTGCCGCTGATCCGCGACGACGTCGGCGGTGTGCTCGTCGGGCGCGGGCAGCTGCGGCTGGTCCGCGGCGTGGCCTACGCCGACGAGCAGGTGGCGCTGCGCGGGCCGGCCGCGTCGATCGAGGTGACGCCGGACCCGGACGGACCGGGCATGGCGGTCCGCGTGGTGAAGGGCACCATCTTCAAGCGGCCGGCGACGCTGTACTCGCGGGCCTTCCAGATCGGCTGCATCCCGACCCGGCCGGTGCGCGACGACGTCGTCTACGAGCGCGCGGTGAACAAGTGGACCTGGTACCGGCACACGGAAGACCTTCGGCTGGTCCGCGGCGCCGTCTGACCTGCTATTTTCACGGTCGAGTGAGCCTGCGGACACGCCGTGTTCACCGACGGACAGCAACATGTCACCTATACGTGTTGCATACGCCACTCCCGTGTATCAGGGTTAGCTGTCCCCACACCTGACACGGAGGCAGCAAAATGCCAACCAGGCGTGCTGTTCGTCATTCGTTCACCATCCTCGCGGCCACCGCCGTGCTCTCCGGGACGCTGGTCAGCGTCGCGGAGGCCACCCCGCCGGGCATCCCCTCGGCGACCACGGCGAAGTCCGAGCTCGCGTCCCTGACCGTCAAGGCCGACGGTTCGCAGGACGGCTACAGCCGCGACAAGTTCCCGCACTGGATCGACCAGGGCAGCGGCTGCAACACCCGTGAAGTGGTGCTCAAGCGCGACGGTACGAACGTGGTCACCGACTCCAGCTGCGCGGCGACGTCCGGCAGCTGGAAGAGCCCGTACGACGGCGCGACCTGGACCGCGGCGTCCGATGTGGACATCGACCACGTCGTGCCGCTGGCCGACGCGTGGCGCACCGGCGCGTCGTCGTGGACGACCGCGCAGCGCCAGGCGTACGCGAACGACCTCACCGACCCGCAGCTGATCGCCGTGACGGACAACGTCAACCAGGAGAAGGGCGACAAGTCGCCCGACCAGTGGAAGCCGCCGCTCACGTCGTACTGGTGCACGTACGCGAAGATGTGGGTCGCCGTGAAGTACAAGTTCAAGCTGACGATCAACACCGCGGAGAAGACGGCGTTGACGGACATGCTGGGCCGCTGCTGATCCCTGTCAAGGGCGAATCCCCGCGGTGCCAGGGAATGGGACCGAGGTTCGCCTGCTGGGACGGCCTTCAGCGCGAGATTAGCGTCGCCGGTTGAAGACGCAACCACTCCCGCTGGAGGCCGTCCGGTGTCCCCATCCCCCCGCGCCCGCACTGCCGCGGCCTTGCTCGCCCTGCCCCTGCTGCTGACCGCGTGCTCCGCCGCCGGCACCGGACAAGCCGCTTCCGGTCCACCGAAGGCCGGCGGCACGCTGCGGCTCGGCATCTCGTCCGCGCCCGACTGCATCGACCCGCAGCAGACGTCCACGAACGCCTCGATCAACGTGTCCCGGCAGCTGGCGGACTCCCTCACCGACCAGGACCCGAAGACCGGCGAGATCAAGCCGTGGCTGGCCGAAAAGTGGGAGAGCACCGCGGATTCGACGGCGTTCACCTTCCACCTGCGTGCCGGCGCGACCTTCTCCGACGGCAGCCCGGTCGACGCCGCCGCCGTCAAAACCAGCTTCGACGGCCTGAAGGCGCTGGGCACCAAGGCACCCCTCGGCTACGGCTACCTCGCCGGGTACCGGGGCACCACCGTCGTCGACCCGCGGACCGCGCGGATCGAGTTCTCCGCGCCCAGCGCCCAGTTCCTGCAGGCCAGTTCGACGGTTTCGCTCGCCGTCCTGGCGCCGGCGGCGTTCAAGAAGACGCCGGAACAGCGCTGCCAGGGCGACGGCCTGATCGCGTCCGGCCCCTTCGTCTTCGAGAGCCTGAAGCAGAACCAGGAGATCGTCCTGGCCAAGCGCAAGGGGTACGCCTGGGGCTCGTCGCTGTTCAAGCACCAGGGCGAGGCCTACCTCGACAAGATCGACTACAAGATCGTGCCGGAACCCGGCGTCCGCACCGGCAGCCTCGCTTCCGGCCAGCTCGACGCGATCACCGACGTGCAGCCGGTCGACGAGCCGCAGTTCACCGGCAGCGGCTTCAGCGAGAACATCCGGCCGAACCCGGGCGTGGTGTTCAACCTGCACGCCAACACCACCCGCGGGGTGCTCACCGACGAGAAGGTGCGCCAGGCCGTGCTCAAGGGCGTCGACCGCACCGAGGTCGTGAACACCGTGCTGACGCCGAACTACAAGGCCGCCACGAGCATCCTCGGCTCGGCGACGCCGCTGGTCAGCGACCTGTCCGCCCAGCTCGCCTACGACCCGAAGGGCGCGACGGCGCTCCTCGACGGCGACGGCTGGGTGCCCGGCGCAGACGGGATCCGCGCGAAGAACGGGCAGCGGCTGAGCGCGGCCGTCGTGTTCTCGCCGGTGTTCAACCAGAACCGCAGCGCGCTGGAGCTGATCCAGCAGCAGCTGCGCAAGATCGGCTTCGACCTGAAGATCGAGCAGCACACCAACGCCGAGACCACGCAGATCCAGCTGGCCGGGAACTACGACTTCCTCTGGTACAACGTCACCCGCGCCGACCCGGACATCCTGCGCGGCCAGTTCTCGACGAAGGCGGGCAACCGCAGCCGGCTCGCACCCGGCAACCCGCTCGACGCCGCCCTCGACGCCCAGTCGTCCACAGTGGACACCGCGAAGCGCAAGCCGTCCGCCGAGGAAGCCCAGAAGCTGATCATCGAGCACGCCTACGCGGTCCCGGTGTTCGAGCTGACCCAGGTGGTCGCGCTGAGCTCGAAGGCACACGCCGTCGACTTCGAAGCGTCGTCACGGCTGCAGCTCTTCGACGCGTGGCTCTCGTGAGGCGCTACCTGCTCCGCCGCGTCGGGCAGGCGGTGTTCGTGCTGTGGGCGGCGTTCACGCTGTCGTTCCTGATCCTCTACCTGCTGCCGGGCGACGCCGTTTCGGCGAAGCTCGCCGGCGGGGAGGCCGGCGCGTCGATGACGCCGGAGCAGGTCGCCGCGGCCCGCACCGAGTACGGCCTCGACTCGCCGCTGCCGGTCCAGTACCTGAAACGGCTGGTCTCGGCGCTGCACGGCGACTTCGGGCGCAGCGTGGCGACCGGCGACGACGCGACGCACATGGTCGTCACCGCGCTGCCGCCGACGCTCGCGGTGACCGGGCTGGCGCTCGTGTTCGCGGTGCTGTTCGGCGGCGGCTCGGCGTTCCTCGGCACGTTCACGCGGTTCCGCTGGCTGCGGCAGGCGCTGCTGTCCCTGCCGTCGCTGGCGATCTCGCTGCCGCCGTTCTGGGTCGGGCTGCTGCTGATCCAGTTCTTCTCGTTCCGCCTGCGGCTGCTGCCCGCGCTCGGCACCCAGGGCTTCGAGACGATCATCCTGCCCGCGCTCACGCTGGCCCTGCCGACCGGCGCGATCATCGGCCAGGTGCTGGCCAAGAGCCTGGCGACGCAGCAGGAAGAGCCGTACGCGGAGATCGCGGCGGCCAAGGGTGCCAGCCGCTGGCGCGTCCACTTCGGACACCTGCTGCGCAACGCGGCCGTGCCGACGCTGACCGTCGCCGGGGTCGTCGCGGGCAACCTCGTCGCGGGTTCGGTGATCACCGAGACGGTGTTCTCGCGCGACGGCGTCGGCCGGATCACCGCCTCCGCCGTCACCGCGCAGGACGTCCCGGTGGTGCAGGCGGTGATCGTGCTGGCCGCGCTGGTGTTCGTGGTGCTCAACCTGATCGTCGACCTGCTCTACCCGCTGCTCGACCCGCGCATCGCCCGGACGCCGGAGGTGGCCCGTGGTTGACCTCGCCAAGACCCCCGAGCCGCACTTTCACGTGAAAGTGCGGCTTCCGGCCGGGCTCGTGCTCGCGGTGGCGGTGTTGGCGTTCGTGCTGCTCGCGGCCTTCGTGCCGGGGCTGCTGACCGGCTACGACCCGATCGCCGGCGTCCCGGCCGAACGCCTGCAGGGGCCGTCGGTGCACCACCTGTTCGGCACCGACGAGACCGGCCGTGACGTCTACGCGCGGGTGATCCACGGCGCGTCGCTCTCGTTGCGGGCCACCGCGATCGCCGTGCTCGTCGCGCTGGTGGCCGGCTCGGCGCTCGGCCTGCTGGCCGGGTTCCGCGGCGGCTGGGCGGACACGGTGATCATGCGGGTGGTCGACGTCTTCCTGGCCATCCCGCCGATCCTGCTGTCGCTGGCGCTGGTCACGGCGCTGGGCTTCGGCACGACGAACGTCGCCATCGCCGTCGGCATCGCGAACCTCGCGTCCTTCGCGCGGGTGATGCGCGCGGAGGTGCTCCGCGTGCGCAACGGCGTGTTCGTCGAAGCCGCGCGGGCTTCCGGCGTGCGCTGGTCGGGCGTGCTGCTGCGGCACGTCCTGCCGAACGCGGCGGGCCCGGTGCTCGCGCTGGCGACGGTGACGCTGGGCACCGCGGTGCTCGAGGTGTCGGCGCTGAGCTTCCTGGGCTTCGGCGCGACCCCGCCGACCCCGGAGTGGGGCTCGCTGGTCGCGGGCGGCCGCAGTTTCCTGGCCACGGCCTGGTGGATGACGACGTTCCCGGGCCTGACGGTGGCAGCGGTGGTCCTCGCCGCGAACCGGCTGTCCCGCGCGCTGGACGGAGGCGAACGATGACCCTGCTGCGGATTTCGGACCTGGCGGTGTCCTACCGGGGCGTCCCGGCGGTCCGCGACGTCGGCCTGACCGTCGACGCGGGCGAAGTCGTCGCCGTCGTCGGCGAATCGGGCTCGGGCAAGTCGACCACGGCGCACGCGGCGATCGGCCTGCTGCCCCGCGGCGGCCGCGTCGACGGCGGCTCGATCACGTTCGACGGCCGGGACCTGCTGGCGTTGTCGGACAAGCGGTGGCGCGGGGTGCGCGGCCGGGAGATCGCGCTGGTGCCGCAGGACCCGGCGGTGTCGCTGAACCCCGTGCACCGCATCGGCGACCAGGTCGCGGAGGTGCTGAAGATCCACGGCCTCGCGGACCGCCGATCGGCGTCAGCGCAGGCCATCGAGCTGCTGGAACGGGCAGGCGTCCCCCGGCCGTCGTTGCGCGCCCGGCAGTACCCGCACCAGCTGTCGGGCGGGCTCCGGCAGCGCGTGCTGATCGCGGCCGCGCTGGCCGGGCGGCCGAAGCTGATCATCGCGGACGAGCCGACGTCGGCGCTGGACGTCACGGTGCAGCGCCGGATCCTCGACCACCTGACTTCGCTGGCCGCCGAGGCCGGGACGGCGATCCTGCTGATCACGCACGACCTCGGCGTCGCGGCCGACCGCGCGTCGCGGATCGTGGTGCTGTCCCAGGGTTCGGTCGTGGAAGAGGGTTCGTCGGTCGTCAGCGCGCCGGCGCACCCGTACACGCGGCAGCTGATCGCGGCGGCGCCGAGCCTGTCGAGCACCCCGCGCCCGCCCGTCCCGCCCGCCGAGCCGCTGGTCTCGGTGCGCGACCTCGCGAAGACGTTCGACGGCGGCATCCGCGCGGTCGACGGCGTTTCGTTCGACGTCCCGCGCGGCCAGACCCTGGCCCTGGTCGGCGAGTCCGGCTCCGGCAAGTCGACGACGGCGCGCATGGTGCTCCGGCTGGAGACCCCGTCCGCGGGCTCGGTTTCCTTCGACGGCCGGGACATCACCGCGCTCGCGGGCCCCGAGCTGCGCCGGCTGCGGCGGCGGATGCAGGTCGTGTACCAGAACCCGTACGCGTCGCTGAACCCGAAGTTTTCGATCGAGGACGTCGTCGCGGAGCCGTTGCGGGCGTTCGGGCTCCCGCGCACCCGGGTCCCGGAGCTGCTGGAACAGGTGGCGCTGCCGTCGTCGGTCGCGCGCCGAAAGCCGTCGGAACTGTCCGGCGGCCAACGCCAGCGGGTGGCGATCGCGCGGGCCCTGGCGCTGCGACCGGACCTGGTGGTGTGCGACGAACCGGTGTCGGCGCTCGACGTCTCGGTACAGGCCCAGATCCTGAAGCTGCTGGCGGACCTGCAGTCGGAACTCGGGCTGTCGTACCTGTTCATCTCGCACGACCTCGCGGTGGTCCGGCAGCTGGCGGACCAGGTGGGCGTCATGCGGGACGGCGTCTTGGTGGAGCTGGGCCCGGCTTCGCAGGTGCTGACGGACCCGCGGGCGGAGTACACGAAGGAGCTGCTCGACGCGATCCCCGGGCGTTCGGTGCAGGAGGTGGGCTGAGACAAGAACCGGACAGGATCGACGGTGTGTGTTTCCCCAACCACCCACCGCGACGTATGGTCTGGACCATGCGGAGGATCGGTGTGGCCTTCGTGGCCTTGGTGCTGATGATTTCGGGTGCGGTGCCGGCTTCGGCCGCCGCCGGGCGCAGGGTTGTCGTCTACTACCAGACCATCTACAACGGCTCGACCTACGTCTCGCCGCTCACCCTCCAGGGCACCGGTGTCACCGATGTCATCGTGGGCGCCATCCACCTCGACGCCGGCAGCGTCGTGCACCTCAACGACGATCCGCCGAACGCCGCGAAGTTCACCAGGATGTGGCAGGACCTCGCCACCCTCAAGAACAGCGGTGTGCACGTGCTCGCGTTCGTCGGCGGCGCCGCCGCGGGCAGCTTCCAGCGGCTCGAAACGCAGTTCGACACCTACTACCCCCTGCTGCGCAACCTGATCCGGACGTACTCGCTCTCCGGCATCGACCTCGACGTCGAAGAGCACATGTCCAACGCCGCGCTGAACAAGGTCATCGACGCGCTGCGGGCCGACTTCGGCAGCTCGTTCCTCGTCACGCTCGCGCCGGTCGCGACCGAGCTCAGCGGCGGGGGCGGGCTCTCCGGGCTGAACTACGACACCCTCTACCGCGAGCGCGGCGCGCAGATCTCGTGGTTCAACGCGCAGTTCTACTGCGGCTGGGGCTCGCTGAGCAGCACCTCGGGCTACGACAACATCGTCCGCCGCGGCGTCGTGCCGGCGAGCAAGGTCGTCGCCGGGACCGTGACCAACCCGGCCAACTGCAGCGGTTACGTCGCCATGTCGACGCTCCAGTCCACCGTGCGGAGCCTGATCGGCAAGTACCCGGACTTCGGCGGGGTCGACGGCTGGGAGTACTTCAACTCCCTGCCCGGCGGCACGTCGGCGCCGCAGCAGTGGGTGCAGCAAATCGCTCCGGTGGTCAAGGGCTGAGCGGTACGCTCGGGCGGTGCGGATCCTCTTCACGTGCCGCCCGGCGTACGGCCACCTCTTCCCCTTGCTGCCCTTGGCGAACGCGGCCGCGGAAGCCGGGCACGAAGTCGTCTTCGGCACCGGCGAGGCGTTCGTGCCCAAGGTGCGCGACCTCGGCTTCGCGGTCCACCGCGCCGGGATCTCGATCGGTGCGGCGGAGGCCGAGGCCAAGCGGCGGCACGGCGAGGACGCGGGGTTCCTCGACCTCGGCATCACGATGTTCGCCGAACTGCTCCCCAATTCGCTGCTCGACGACCTGACGCCGCTGCTCCCGCGACTGCGCCCGGACCTGGTGGTCTACGAGATGAGCGACGTCGGCGCCGCGATCGCCGCACGCCGGGCGGGTGTTCCCGCCGTCTCGGTCGTGATCGGGCGGTCCATGCCGCCCGCGGTGCTGGCCGTCGCCGCCGATCGGCTGCGGCCGCTCTGGGGGACGCTGCCCGCGGACGCGCTGCTCGGCGACGCCTGCGTCGACGTCTGGCCCGACCGGCTTCGCGACCCGGGCACCGCGGGCGTGCCGAAGGTGTTCCGGATGCGCCCGACGCCGTACGACCCGGACGTCCCGCTGCCGCCGCTCCCGGCCGACGGCTTCGCCTACCTCACGCTGGGCACGGTCGTCTTCGGCGCGACGGACGTGCTGCGCGGCGCGATCGCCGCGCTGTCGCGTCTGGACATTGACGTGCTGGTGGCGCTCGGTCCCGGCGACCCGGCCGCGCTGGGTCCGCTGCCGGACCGGGTGCGGGCCACCGGGTTCGTGCCGCAGGCCCGGGTCCTCGCGCACGCCGGCCTGGTCGTCCACCACGGCGGCACCGGCACGGTGCTCGCCTCGCTCGCCGCCGGCCTGCCGCAGCTGGTGCTGCCCCAGGGCGCCGACCAGTTCGCCAACGCCGAAACCCTCGAAACGCTCGGCGCGGCGAAGTCGCTGGTCGGCGCCGCGATCCGGATCCCCGCCGTCGAAGCCGCGGTCCGGACCCTGCTCGACGACCCGAAGCCGCGCGAGGTCGCGCGGGGCGTCGCGGCCGAGATCGCGGAAATGCCTTCGCCGGAACAGGTGCTCGGCGAGCTCGTCAGCTGGGCGGGTTGACCAGCGCCAGGATCTCGCGCGCGACGGAGTCGTTCTGGCGGAAGGACAAGGCGTTCGTCCGCGGCCGCGTGAACGCCGCCGCCGAGCGGGCGCTCGTGTGCGGTCCCACGGCGAAGCGGTGCGGGTGGGGCCGGCCGGTGCCGTCGAGCAGGCGGGAATCCGAGACGCGCGTGTGGATGCGGCCCGACGGCAGGTGCGCGCCGGTGACCGGGTCCGCCACCGTTTCCTCGGCCAGCTCGCCCGCGTCGCGCAGCTGCCGCAGCAGGCCGTCGGCCGCCCGGGTCACGCTCGGGCCGGGCAGCCGCGCTTCGACGAGCGTCCGGGCCTCGACGGTCCCCGGGAAACTGGCGCTGGCCGCGACGAAGGCGCCGCGCTCCGCCGTCACCTCCAGGTCCGCGCCCGCGAAGGAAACGATCCCCGCGTCGTGCAGCGCCAGCAGCTCCTCCAGCCGGCGCGGCGGCGGACCGCTCGCGTAGTAGGAGAAGAAGCCGTGGAACCAGCCGTCCATATCGGACACCTGGGAGGCCGCACCCAGCCGTCCTTTTTGGACCAACGCGGGCAGCTGGCTGTACACCGAAAGCAACGCCGTGAACGCACCCAGGTCGGCGCTGAACTCCTGGTCGGCGCGGCGCGCCAGGTCGCCTTCGACGTATTCGCGCAGCTCCTTGCCGAACTCCTCCGGCGTGCCGAACACGCGCCCCGCCATCGGGCGGTCGATGCGGTCGAGGTCGAGCCGGTCCGCTTCGGCGGGCACCGCCCGCGCGACGAGGTCGCGCATGCCCGGCGAATCCCAGTCCAGGTCGGCGAAAGCGTCCGCGAACACCGCGAAGTCCAGGCGCACCCGGTCCGGGTGGCCGGTGAACAGCTCGCTGTAGTAGCCCCAGGCCAGTTCCTTCGCGATCAGCGGCCAGACGTCGGCGCGGAAGTCCAGCGCGCCGGGTGCGCCGGCCAGCGCGTCGATGGCGTAGGCGTCGAAGAACCTGGGCAGCCGCGCCGGTTTCCCGCGCGGCCGGTAGCCGATCTTCGCGTGGTACGGGACACCGCGCCGCGAGCCGACGTGCAGGATCGGTTCGGCGCCGCTCGGGTGGTAGCGCAGTCCGCCGCAGGCCAGCTCCTCGAAGCGGCCGCCGCGCCCCTCGGTGAGCAGCAGCATCAGGTCGACGAACGCCAGCCCGAACCCCCGCACCAGCACCGTTTCGCCGGGGGCGATGGCGGAGTAGTCGACGTCGGCGGTGTAGCCGGCCGGGTAGTAGGCCAGCCCGTGCCGCGCGGCGAATGACACCAGCTCGCGCTCGCGGTCGTCCGGTTCCGCGTCGAGGTGCCCGACGGTGAACACCACGGCGTCCGCCCGCACGGCCGTCCCGTCGGACAGGCTGACGGTGTACCCGTCGACGCCGACCGCCCGCGCGGCGTGCTCGACCACGTCGACGCCGTCCGGGAGGTCCTCGACGACCGTCCGGTAGACCCAGGTCAGGTAGGCGCTCTGCAGGCGCCGGGTGGGGAAGTCGAAGGGGTCGAGCGCGGTCAGCTCGGCGACGACGTCGGGCGGGACCTCGGCGTCGAGGCCGCCGTCGCGGACCTTGCGGGCCCAGTCGAGCAGCGTCGGCCCCGGACGGACCGGGCCGGTCATCTGCACCGATTCGTCGGTGAACATCGTGACGTCCTCGGGCATGGAGTTCATGCGCAGGAGCGGTGACTGGTCGTAGCGCCACACGCGGCCGGGGCCGGGCGGGAAGGGGTCGATCAGGTGCACCTCGAGCCGCCGGCCGCCGAGCAGCTCCGCGGCGTTGGCACCGAGCCGTTCGAGGACGCCGACCCCACGGGGTCCGGCGCCCACGACGGCAAGGGTGAACGGCGGGAGATCGGCCACGAATCCGAAGCTACGCCGGGGTTGCCGCCGGAAACGGCCTTCCCACAGAGCGGAACCCACCCGCCTCGGCATTCGGGCGACGCGACCAAACACCCGCGGGACCGGCTCCGAATGCCCGCGGCACGCCGACGGAAGGAGCCGAGTTGTCCCTCGTCCACCCAGGCGCCCGGGCCTCAGCCGCACCGCCCCACCGGCGAAGACGTGGCCGCTGAGACAGGTCCACCACACCGCGTCCACACCGCGCAGGACGTGGTCGACACCCTCCTCGGGGGGAACTGGGCGATCCTCGCCCACGAATGGGCCGGTCCGGCCGGGATCGACCCCGAGCACTGGCAGGACGTCGTCGAGGCCGCCGCGGAGGCGGCCGGCGTCGACGTCGAATTCGTCGTGATCCCGCGCCGGTCCCTGACCGTCGTGTTCAACCGGGCGGCGCCGCCCACCTTCGCGCAGGTCCGCGCGTCGATCGAGGTCATCGAGCGGCACCGGTGAGCGTTCCACCCTGCGGACGTCGTTGCCGCCCCCGCCTGCCCGGCGTAGCCGTTGCAGTAGCGACGGTTGGAGGACGGCATGCCAGTGGAGTTCCTGGGCATCGGGGGCACGCACGACGGGTCCGAAACGCACGCCCGCACGGGCGGGGTGTTCGACAAGGAGTACACGCTGCGCCTGGCCCGCGCGCACGAGGACTTCGGCTGGGACCGGGTGCTGTTCGCCTACGGTTCCGGCTCGCCGGACCCCGCGCAGGTGGCCGCGTACGTCGCCACGAAGCTCGACAAGCTGCAGATCCTGCTCGCTCACCGCCCGAACGTCTCGTACCCGACGTTCGCCGCGAAGACGTTCGCCACGCTCGACCGGATCTCCGACGGCCGCCTCACGGTCCACTTCATCACCGGCGGCAACGACCACGAACAGCAGCGCGAAGGCGACTACCTGGGCAAGGACGACCGCTACGGGCGCACCCGCGAGGCCATCCAGATCATCAAGAAGGCCTGGACGTCCGACGAGCCCTTCGGCTTCGAGGGCCAGTACTACCGCTTCGCGGACTACGTCAGCGACGTCAAGCCGGTCCAGCAGCCGCGGCCCGGCGTGTCGTTCGGCGGGTCGTCGCCGGCCGCGTACGCCGCCGGGGGCGCCGAAGCGGACATCTACTGCCTCTGGGGCGAGCCGCTGGCCCAGACCGCGGAGCAGATCAGCTCGGTCAAGGCCGCGGCGCTGGCCGCCGGCCGCTCGGACGTGCCGCGGATCCAGGTCGCGTTCCGGCCGATCATCGCGCCGACCGAGGAGCTGGCCTGGGAAAAGGCGTACGCGACGGTGGGCGCGATCAAGGACCGCACCAAGGGCGGTCAGCCGCTGACCCGGCGGCACAAGCTCACCGAGCCCGAGAACACCGGCTCCCAGCGGCTGCTGGAGATCGCGGCGAACGGCGAGCGCTTCGACCGCGCGCTCTGGACGCCGACGGCGGCCGCGACCGGCGGTGCGGGCAACTCGAACGCACTGGTCGGCACCCCGGAGACGGTCGCGCAGGCGCTGCTCGACTACTACGACCTCGGCGTGGAGATCCTGTCCGCCCGCGGTTACGACATGCTCGGCGACACGATCGACTTCGGGCGGTACGTGATCCCGATCGTCCGCGAAGAGGTCGCCAAACGCGACGCCGCCCGGGCCGCGATCGCCGCCCGCGCACCGCGGGAGGACGCCCTCACCGTCGACGGCTGAGCGCCGCCCCACCGGTCCGACCCCAGGTAGCCACCTCGCGAACGCGAGGTGGCTACTTTTGCCTCTGGTCCTCCGGCCATCGGGTACGGAATGATCCATTGGTGACTCCTGGGCCACCGGTCAGACACTGCGGGCTATCGTCTGATCCGTTCGGGAAAGCTCCGTGACACCTTGGATACCAGCGAAAGAACCTAGAGATTTACCAACAGTCACGGGACACTGGCTGGGGTAACTCACGTACCGTGACTGCCCCATGACCGACTGGTCGTCTCGTCACCGGCGGTCATGGGACTGACTCGGTCTGCACAAGAGGTCGGGAGAAAACGCATGGCAGCACCGCCGGATCGGGTCACGTTCCGCGAGGTGTTCGGGATCGCCGAGTTCCGGGCGCTGTGGTTCGGGGAACTGCTGTCGATCGCCGGTGACCAGCTGGCCAGAGTCGCGCTGTCGATCCTCGTCTTCACCGGTACCAACTCCGCGACCCTGACCGGCCTGACGTACGCCCTGACCTACGCCCCGTCGCTGCTCGGCGGCATCTTCCTGACCGGCTTCGCCGACCGCTTCCCCCGCCGCACCGTGATGGTGCTCGTCGACCTCCTGCGCGCCGCGCTGATCCTGCTCGTCGCGCTGCCCGGCATGCCGTTCTGGCTGATGTGCGTGCTGGTCGGCGGGGTCTCCCTGGTCAACCCGCCGTTCAAGGCCTCCCAGCTGGCGCTGCTGCCGCAGGTGCTCGAAGGCGACCGGTTCGTCGTCGGGATGGGCATCCGCAGCATGACGGTGCAGAGCGCCCAGCTGCTCGGGTTCGCCGGCGGCGGCGCGCTGCTGATCGCCCTCGACCCGCACGTCGCGCTCGTCATCGACGCCGCCACGTTCCTGCTCTCGGCCGCCTTCGTCCGCTTCGGCGTCCGCGCCCGGCCGGCCGCGGCGAGCGGGGAGCAGCGCAAGTCGTTCTTCGCGACGCTGGGCGGCGGCGGCCGGACGGCGTTCGCCAGCGCACCACTTCGGACACTCGTGCTGTTCACCTGGCTGATGGGGCTGCTGCCGGTCTACGAGGGCATCGCCGCGCCGTACGTCTCGGCGGCGGGCGGCGGGCCCGAGGCGATCGGCCTGCTGCTCGCGGCCGACCCGATCGGCAGCGTCATCGCGACCTTCGCCTACACGCGCTGGGTGCCCGCGCGGCTGCGGCCGCGGTTGATCGGCCCGCTGGCGGCGCTGTGCGCGGTCCCGCTGGTGTTCTGCTTCCTGAACCCCGGCCCGGTGTCCTCGATCGTCCTGTTCATCGTGTCCGGCGGGTTCGGCACGGTCTGCCTGCTGCAGGCGACCGCGTCGCTCACCCTCGCCGTGCCCGACGAGCAGCGCGCGCAGGTGATGGGGCTGTCCAACACCGGGCTGACCACGATGATGGGCATCAGCCCGCTCATCGGCGGCGTGCTCGCGGATCAGCTGACCCCGCACGGCACGGTCGGCATCTTCGGCATCGTGGGAGTGGTGCTCACCCTGCCGCTGGCGGCGCTGTGGGCACGATCGTTATCGACCGAACCCGAGCGGTGGCACGACAAAGAAGCCGCACGCGCCGAACATGCTTGACATGCTCCGCGCGTGGGCTCGACCTGCGCGACCTTGCGGTGCGCTGTGCGGTCACTGATCTTTGCCGCGCATCGCTGGCCACCTCTCGTTCCGGTGTCAACCAAAAAGTACACACCGAAAGCCCTTGTGGACAGCTGGCAAACGGTCTGAAACTGTCCGTGAGTAGATTGTCACTGATCACCTGCGCAAGGGGCTGGGGGAAAAATGGTCACATCGGGGGAACGGTCTGGACAAGCCTCGGTTCGTGGTGTTGCCGACTGGGCACTGTGGTCACGACCACGGGCCTGGGTCGCCGTCACACTCACCGCGATCGCCGTCATGCTGGCCTGGACCACCGCGGCCACGCTCACGATTCCGGTCACGCTCGCGAACCTGGGGACGTTCGCGCTGCTCACCGCACTGGCGGTGACCCAGACCGAGGTCAGCAGGCGCATCGAGCGCCAGCGCCGGATCCTGAGCAACGGCCCGCACGTCAACATGACTTCGGTCTGGCTGCTGCCCGCCGGGCTGCTCGTGCCGCCGCAGCTGGTGGCCGTCCTGGGCACGGTGCTGTACGTCTACCTCGCGTTCCGCAGCTGGTCGGGGTTCCGGCCGGGTGAGTTCCACCGCGTCGCGGCCAACGCGACCACGATGATCCTCTCCGGGTTCGCCGCCAACTTCGTCGCGGACGCGCTGCACGGGCACGGGATGACCGCCGTGGCGCTCGCCGCCACCGCCTTCTTCGCCACGAACACCGCGCTCACCGGGCTCGGCCTGTACCTGGCCGCACCGGAGAAGGCGACTGTCGAAGGCTGCCTGGGCAACATGGACGACAACCTGCTGGAGCTGGCCACCCTGTGCGTCGGCGGCCTGCTCGTGATGGTCTTGACCACCGAGCCGCTGCTGTCGGTGCTGGTGATCCTGCCGCTCTACGTGCTGCAGCGGTCCGTGCTGATCAAGCGGCTCGAGGAGCTCGCCACGACCGACCAGAAGACGCAGCTGCTCAACGCCACCACCTGGCAGGACGGCGCGCAGCGCGAGATTTCGCGCGCTCAGCGGGAAAACGGCAGCTTCGGCGCCATGATGATCGACCTCGACCACTTCAAGCGGATCAACGACACCTACGGGCACCTCGCGGGGGACGACGTGCTCAAGGCGGTCGCCGCCGTGGTCAAGCAGGAGACCAGGGCGCACGACCTGGTCGGGCGGTTCGGCGGCGAGGAGTTCGTCGCGCTGCTGCCCGCGACGTCCAAAGAGGACGCGATCGTCACCGCCGAGCGGATCCGGCAACGGGTCAGCGAGCTGGTGATCAGCACGAAGACCAACGAAGGCGCGGCGGTCGACATCGAACGCCAGACGGCGTCCATCGGCGTCGCCGCGTACCCGCTCGACGGGTCGTCGATCGAGGAAGTGATGTCGTCCGCCGACGCGGCCGTCTACGCGGCCAAGCACGGCGGGCGGAACCGGGTGGTCGGCTCGGTCGCGCTCCCGGAGATGGCCGTCGCTTAGCTGCGCTCCGGGTCAGCGCAGCCGGTCGATGACGTCGCTCGCCTTGGTCTGGAGGCGGGCGACGCCGCCGACGGTGAATTCGGTCAGCAAGTCGATCAAGGCCTCCTGGTCCGGCGGCTCGCCGTCCCAGGTGGCCTGGACCAGTGACTCGGTCATCGCGAAGAAGAGCGTCACGAGCGCGCGGTCCGCGCGGCCGGAGTCGATGCCGTGCGCGGCCCACCGCTTGCGGCTGGCTTCGGCGTAGACGACGGCCAGCCGCTCCCTCAACCGGGTGAGAGCGGGGTCGCCCGCGCGCTCGGCCGCGCGGAGCACGCCGTACCCCTCGGGGTGATCGGCGACGAAGGTGACCATGTTCGCGTAGTTGGCCCGCGCCCAGGCCCGCAGGCCGGGCTGCTCGTCGGCCACCGAAGGGCCCGCGATGGCGGCGAAGGCGCTTTCCTCGGTGGCCGCCACGACCTCGGCGAACAGCGTCGCCCGGTCGCCGAACTGCTCGTAGACGGCCTGCCGGGAGACGCCGGCTTCGCGCGCGATCTGCTCGATCGTCGCGCCCTGCATCCCGTGCTGCGCGACGACCCTCGCCGTCGCGGTCAGCACGCGGGCGCGCTGCTCCCCGACCGGGAGCTTGCGCGGCCGCCCGCGCGGAGCGGGGCTTGACATGGTGGTCCACCTCACGTGATTCTTTTTTCGACACCTCTGTCTGAAAAGGTGTTCCCCGCGCACTCGTCTGCTCAACGAGGAGCAAGCATGCGTATCTTCCCCCGTCGCGCCCTCGCCGCGGCCGTCGCCACGGTTTCGGTGCTGGCGTTGACGACGCTCGGCCCGCCGCAGGCCTCCGCCACGTCCTTCTACGACCCGCCGTCACCGCTGCCCGCCGGCCGCAACGGCGACGTCATCCGGCACGAAGCGTCGACGTTCTACATCGACCCGATCAAGCTGCTCAAGGCCGATGCGGCCGTGCAGCGGATCATGTACCGCAGCACCGACACGCACGGCTCGCCGATCGCCGTCACCGGCACGGTGCTGACGCCGCGGTCCGCGTGGCACGGCGCCGGCGTGCGCCCGATCGTCTCCTACGCCGTCGGCACGCAGGGCGAGGGCGACGACTGCGCGCCGTCGAAAGCGCTTGCCGCCGGCTTCGAGTACGAAGGCCCCTTCATCGCCGGGCTCCTGACGCGGGGCTACGGCGTCGTCGTCACCGACTACGAAGGGCTCGGCACGCCGGGCGACCACACGTACGTCAACCGCGCCGCGGAGGGGCACGCGGTGCTCGACGCGGTCCGCGCGGCGCAGCGGCTGCCGGAAGCGGGGCTGCCGGACGACGGCCCGGTCGCGATCGCGGGCTACTCCCAGGGCGGCGGCGCGTCGGCCGCGGCGGCGGAGCTCCAGCCGAGCTACGCCCCCGAGCTGAAGCTGAAGGGCGCGTACGCCGGGGCGGTGCCGGCGGACCTGGCTTCGGTGGCGAAGAACCTCGACGGCCACTACGCGGTCGGCTTCCTCGGCTTCGCGCTGGTGAGCATGAACTACGCGTACCCGGAGCTGAACGTCCCGGCCCTGCTCAACGCGCGCGGGAAGCAGCTGTTCGAGCAGGTCCGGACCGAGTGCACGGTGGAGGCGATCGCCGCGCACGCGTTCACGCAGTCGTCGACGCTGACGAACGACGGCCGCTCGCTGACCGCGTACCTCGGCGAGGAGCCGTACGCGTCCAGGGTGGCGGAGCAGAAGATCGGGACGCTCAAGCCGTCGGTGCCGGTGCTGATCGTCCACAGCGCCCTCGACGACATCGTGCCCTACGCGCAGGACCGCGACCTGGGCCGGACGTGGTGCGGCAAGGGCGTGAAGGTGCAGTTCAGCACGTCGCTGGTGCCGACGCACGTGCTCACCGCGGTGCGCGCGTTCCCGGAGGCGTTCGCGTGGCTCGAAGGCCGCTTCGCCGGTCTCCCGGCCCTCTCCAACTGCGGCCTGTTCTGATCACGAGGGGCACCCTCATGGCTTTCGAGTCCGTGGAGGTGCCCCTCGTGGCGTTACTTCAGGCCGGTGGCTTCCGCGGCGGCGGGGTCGGAGTCGGCGAGGAACGTCCGGCAGCGGTCGTACTCCTCGGTCTCGCCGATCTTGCCGGCGGCCTTGCCCAGGACGGCAAGGGCGCGCAGGAAGCCCTGGTTGGGGCGGTGCGCCCACGGCACCGGGCCGAAGCCCTTCCAGCCCGCGCGGCGCAGCTGGTCGAGACCGCGGTGGTAGCCGGTGCGGGCGTACGCGTAGGCGGCGACGGTCTCACCCGCGTCGAAGGCCTTCTCGGCCAGCGACGCCCACGCCTCGCTGTAGTAGGGGTGTTCGGCCGCGACGGTGGCCGGGTCGCTCCCGGCGTCGAGCGCGGCCTGGGCGGCGGTGTGCTCGGGCAGCAGCGTCGGCTCGGGGCCGAGCAGGTTGTGGGTCATGCCGCCCATTCTGCCCTCAGAACAACAGGGCCCCGAGCACCCCGCCACCGGCCAGCACCAAGGCGCCGATCAGGACGGCGGCCACAACTCGTTTCGGCATCATGGCGGCACACCATGCCAACCCGCGCCGGGTGGAAGCAAGTTCGCCACCCGTAGGGGTGAACCCCGGTTTTCGACGGTCTTAGCCCGCTCGTGACCATGACCGGCCATGATGTCGGGCATGGCCAAGGCAGTCGACGTCCCGGTGGACGTGATCCCGCGCAGCCCTATCGGCAAGACGCGGCTGTTCTTCACGCGGCACTGGCACCGCGGCGCACCCGGGCAGCCGACGCCGGACTGGGTGCTCCGGTTCTGCTACGGGATGTGGCTGGCGGCGTTCGCGTTCAAGCTGGTCGGCTCGTCGTGGGACATGTCGTGGCACTTCATGTGGCTGCGCGACGACCTGGCGCCGCCGCACCTGATCAACACCGTCGGCACGGTGATCATCGTGGTGCTGGTGGCGATCCACAGCTACACGGGCCTGGGCGCCGACCGCCGCTCCCTGCGCTTGATGCAGATCGGCCTGCTGGTGTTCCTGGTGGCGGCGCCGCTGGACGTCATCAACCACCGCGTCAACGGCCTGGACCTGACGGCGTGGAGTCCGTCACACATGATGCTGTACCTCGGCACGGGCATCATGCAGGCGGGCGTGCTGCTGGGCTGGCTGAAGTACGCGCCGCCCGGCCGCTTCCGCACCGGCGTCCTGCTCGGGCTGTGGGCGTTCTTCCTGGAGAACACGTTCTTCCCGAACGGCCAGCAGGAGTACGGGATCCTGGGGCTGCGCGCGTGGGAGCGCGGCGAGCCGGAGGCCGAGAAGTCCCTGCTGGACTTCGCGGCCAACCAGATCGGCCACCCGGTCGACCGCACGGCGGTGCTGCACTTCACGATGCCGATCCCGGAGTGGGTGTACCCGCTGTGGGGCATCGGCGCGATGGCGTTGATCTTGGTCTTGGCGCGCAAGACGCTGGCCTTCCGCTGGGCGGCAACCTCGGTCGCGCTCGCGTACGTGGCCTACCGGTCGGTGATGTGGCCGCTGCTGCTGGGCCTGGGGTTCCCGGTGTCGACGGTGCCGTTCTACCTGCTGTTCGTGGGCCTCGCGGTGGACCTGGCGTTCGCGATGGGTTCGGGCGTCCTGCGCGCCGGCGCGGGAGCCCTGCTGGTGACGGCGTTCGGCTACGGCGCGCTGTGGCTGCAGTCCCAGTTCCGCCCGTGGGTACTGGGCGACGCGCACACGGAGTCGGCCCCACCGGTCGCGTACTGGACGGCGGCGGTGGTCCTGGCGGGGGTGTTCGCCCTCTGGGCAGCGGCCGGCCCGGCGACGCGGCGGTGGTCCGCGAAGCGGGTAACGGCGTAGCACACGGTGCTACATTCGGCTGGTGAACGTCATCAGCCAGCGCGAGTTCCGGAACAACTCGGCGGCGATCATGGACGCTGTCGAAGCCGGCGAGACGTACCACGTCACCCGGAACGGCGTGGAGATCGCCGAACTGCGGCCGTTGTCCCGTCGGCAGCGGTTCACCGCGGCAGAGCTGGTCGAGCGGCACAAGCGACTGCCCCGGGTCGACGCGGCCGAACTGCGGCGCGATGCCGACGGGTCCTTCGGCGACGATCGCATCAGCGACGACGACAACCCGCGGGAGCGCGCTCGTGGCTGACCGGCACGCCACCGGCGTGCTCGACACCTGCACCTACCTCGAGCTCGGCAGCTTGGACCCGGCAACGCTCCCGGAATTCCCGGAGATCACCGCCGTGACCATGGCCGAACTCCACCAGGGCGTCGTCATGACCGCGGATCCGGCCACGAAGGCCATCCGGAACGAGCAACTGGGCGCGGCCATCGCCGAATTCACCCCGCTGCCGTTCGACGGTGAGGCCGCCGTGCGGTACGGCACGCTGGTCGCGCTGACCACCGCCGCGGGCCGGTCACCACGACCACGCCGGCCGGATCTGATGATCGCCGCGATCGCGTCCGTCAACGGCCTGCCGCTGTACACCCGCAACGCGAAGGACTTCCGCGGTCTCGAGAGCCTGCTGGAAGTCGTCGAGGTCTGAACACGACGAAGGGGCGGCACTTTCCCTGTGAAAGTGCCGCCCCTCCGCGCGTGGCTACTTGAGCTTCGTGCCCGCCGAGCCGAGAGCCTGGCAAGCCTCGACCACGCGCTGGGCCATCCCGGCCTCCGCGGCCTTCAGGTACGAGCGCGGGTCGTAGACCTTCTTGTTGCCGACCTCGCCGTCGATCTTCAGGACGCCGTCGTAGTTCTTGAAGAAGTGGTCCACGATCGGGCGGGTGAACGCGTACTGGGTGTCGGTGTCGACGTTCATCTTCACCACGCCGTAGGACACCGCTTCGCGGATTTCCTCCGGCAGCGAGCCGGAGCCGCCGTGGAAGACCAGCTCGAACGGCTTCGACCCGGCGTCGAGGCCGAGCTTCTTCGCCGCGGCTTCCTGGCCGCCCTTGAGCACGTCGGGGCGGAGCTTGACGTTGCCCGGCTTGTACACGCCGTGGACGTTGCCGAAGGTCGCCGCGAGCAGGTAGCGGCCCTTCTCCCCAGCGCCGAGGGCGTCGATGGTCTTGAGGAAGTCGCCTTCGGCGGTGTAGAGCTTTTCGTTGATTTCGGCTTCGACGCCGTCTTCTTCGCCGCCGACGACGCCGATCTCGACCTCGAGGATGATGTGCGCGGCCGCGGTCTTGGCCAGCAGCTCGGTGGCGATCTCGAGGTTTTCGTCGAGGTCGATGGCGGAGCCGTCCCACATGTGGGACTGGAAGAGCGGGTTCTGGCCGTTCTTGACGCGCTCGGCGGAGATCTCGATGAGCGGGCGGACGAAGCCGTCGAGCTTGTCCTTGGGGCAGTGGTCGGTGTGCAGCGCGACGTTGACGTCGTAGCGCGCGGCGACGACCTGGGCGAACTCGGCCAGCGCGGTCGCGCCGGTGACCATGTCCTTGACCTTCTGGCCGGAGGCGAATTCGGCGCCGCCGGTGGAGAACTGGATGATGCCGTCGCTCTCCGCCTCGGCGAACCCGCGGATGGCGGCGTTCACGGTCTCGGACGAGGTCACGTTGATGGCGGGGTAGGCGAACTCGTTCGCCTTCGCCCGGTCCAGCATCTCCGCGTAGACCTCGGGGGTCGCGATGGGCATCGGTATTCCTCCTTGGCAGGGATGGGTCCCGACCGCATCGTACGAGGTGTACCGCCGCCGCACACCGGTCCCCGCGCAGAAACTTTTCCGCACGTGGGATCGGTTCAGAAGGGGGTGCGTCCGACCGCCGGGCGCACCGGCGGCCGGACGGAGATCACAGCAGTTCGGCAGCCAGCGCCCGGTAGCCGGGCCACGGGTCTTCGTTCAGCACCTGGACGACCACCTGGTCCGCGCCCGCCTCCAGGTGGGCCGACAGGCCGCGGGCGATCGTCGCGGCGTCGCCGTGCAGGGCCAGCGCGTCGACCAGGCGGTCGCTGCCCTCGCCGGCCAGATCTGCGTCGGTGAACCCGAGTTTGCGCAGGTTGGCGACGTAGTTCGACAGCCCCAGGTAGTACTTCACGGTGTTCCGCCCGATCGCCCGCGCCTCGGCGGCGTCGGTACCCAGGACCACCTTGTGCTCCGGGGCCAGCAGCGGGCCCGCGCCCAGGATCTCCCGGGTGTCGCGGGTGTGCTCCGGCGTCGTCAGGTACGGGTGCGCGCCGGCCGTGCGCTCGCCCGACAACGCCACCACCTTCGGCCCCAGCGCCGCCAGCGCGCGACCGGCGACGGGGACACCCGCCTTGTCCAGGCCGTCCAGGTAGTCGACCAGCGCCGCGTACGGCTTCTTGTACTCCTTCGTCGCTTCGCGGTGGCCCGCGCCGACGCCGAGCAGGAAGCGGTCCGGGTACTTGCCCGCGATCCGCTCGTACACCTTCGCGATCGACGCCGGTTCGTCCTGCCAGATGTTCACGATGCCGGTCGCGATGACCAGCCGGTCCGTCGCCGCGAGCAGGTCGTCCACGGACGCGAGGTCGGCCGCGCCGGGCGAGCCGCCCAGCCAGATCGCCCCGTAGCCGAGCTTCTCCGCCTCCGCCGCGAACTCCGCGTCGACGTTAGCGTGGTACCGCCAGATCCCGAGCTTGCCCAGTTCGATAGCCATGGAACACTCCAACGCGTGGGACGGCGATTTTCCTCCCGGATCGGCGAACTAACGTCGGGGACATGACCAAGCTGGGAAACACCGACCTCGACGTGTACAGGCTCAACCTCGGCGGCAACGTCTTCGGCTGGACGGCCGACGAGCCGCAGTCGTTCGCCGTGCTCGACGCCTACACCGCCGCCGGCGGCAACTTCGTGGACTCCGCCGACCTCTACGGCGGAGGCGGCGGCTCCGAGGAGATCCTCGGCAACTGGCTGGCCGCGCGCGGCAACCGGGACGACGTCGTCGTCGCGACCAAGGTCGGTATGTGGGAGGGCCGGCCGGGCCTGTCCGCGAAGAATATCCAGGCCGCGGCGGAGGACTCGCTGCGCCGCCTCAAGACCGACCGCATCGACCTCTACTACGCCCACCTCGACGACGCGGACACCCCGCTCGAGGAGACGCTCGAAGCCTTCGACGCGCTGGTCCGCGCGGGCAAGGTGCGCTACCTCGGCGCCTCCAACTACACCGCCGAGCGACTCGCCGAAGCACTGTCCATTTCGGACCGCAACGGGTTCGCGCGGTACGCCGTGCTGCAGCCGCACTACAACCTCGTCGAGCGGGACTACGAGCGCGACCTCGCCCCGCTCGTCGAGCGCGAAGGCCTGGCCACGCTGCCGTACTTCTCGCTGGCGAAGGGCTTCCTGACCGGCAAGTACCGCACGAAGGGCGACGTGACCGACAGCCCGCGCGCCGCCCGCGCGGAGTCCTATTTGGACAACGGCGGCGAGCGCGTGCTGGCCGAGCTCGACGAGGTCGCGAGCGCCCACGGCGTCTCGGTCGCCACGGTCGCGCTCGCCTGGCTGCGGCAGCAGCCGACGGTCGCCGCACCGATCGCCAGCGCCCGCACACCGGAGCAGCTCACCGACCTGATCGCGTCCGTCACCCTCGACCTGACTCCCGACGAAGTAGCGTCACTTTCGTAGGGAAAGTGACGCCTACTCTTGGGTAGCTTACTGCGGGTAAGTTGAGGTACGGTGCCCTCAAGTGACATCAAGGAGGGCACCGTGGCCAACCCGTTTTCGCTGCTGAGCGGCACCAAGAAGGTCGACGGGAAGGTCGTGCTGATCACCGGCGCGGCCCGCGGCATCGGCGCCGGACTGGCCGAACGGCTCGCCGCGCGCGGTGCGAAGGTCGCCCTCGTCGGCCTCGAAGCCGAAGAGCAGAAGAAGGTCGCCGACCGGATCGGGCCGAACGCGCACGCCTGGGAAGCCGACGTCACGAGCTGGGACGCCCTCGAAAAAGCGACGAAGGGCGTCGTCGAGCACTTCGGCGGGATCGACATCGTCATCGCCAACGCCGGCATCGCGACCGCGGGCTTCGTCCGCTCGGTCGACAAGGCCGCGTTCGAGAAGGTCATCGAGGTCGACCTGCTCGGCGTCTGGCGGACGTTCCGCGTCACGCTCCCGCACGTCATCGAGCGCAAGGGCTACCTGCTCGCCATCTCGAGCCTCGCCGCGATCACGCACGCGCCGGGCATGGCGAACTACGCCGCCGCCAAGGCCGGCGTCGAGGCGTTCTCGAACAGCCTCCGCGCCGAGGTCGCCCACCTGGGCGTCAAGGTCGGCGTCGCGCACCCGACGTGGATCCGCACCGACCTGGTCGAGAGCGCCGACGCGCACCCCGTGTTCGGCAAGCTCCGCGCGTCGATGCCGGGCCTGATCGGCAAGACCTACCCGCTCGACACCGCGCTGGACGACCTCGAAGCGGGCATCCTCAAGCGCGCCCGGACCATCCACGTGCCGCGCTGGGTCGGCGGGCTCAAGCTGCTCCGCGCGTTCCTGCCGCCGATCATCGAGATCGGGTCCCGCAGCCGGGTACCTTCGGCGGACAAGGCCGCGCTGGCCGACATCGAGGCGCGCGGCGCGTTCGAATCGGCGGTCACCGGCCACGGCGGGCGAGCCGCCACCAAGGGGTGAACATGTCCCGTCGCGATCAGATCCGGATGACCGAGGACGAGGTCCGCGAGTACCTCGCCGGCCAGCAGGTCATCAACGTCGCCAGCGTCGGCCCGAACGGCCGGCCGCACCTCGCGCCGCTCTGGTACTTCCCGCACGAGGACGGCGTCGCGACCTGGACGTACGGCACCTCGCAGAAGGCCAAGAACTTCCGGCGGCTCCCCGAAGCGACCGTGCTGGTCGAGGACGGGGACAGCTACGAGAAGCTCCGCGGCGTCTCCTTCGAGGCCGACGTCGAGATCGTCGAGGACACCGCCGAGGTCACCCGGATGGGGATCGAGCTCATGCAGCGGTACGCGGGCGCCAAGCCGGGCGACCCCGTGCCCGACGAGCTGCGGGCCTTCATCGCAGGTCAGGCACCGAAACGCGTCGGGCTGATCTTCCGGCCGACGAAGGTCGCCAGCTGGAACCACGGCAAGCTCGGCGGGACGTACTGAACGGTAGGGAGTACTTCCAAGTAACTGTTACCTGAGGTAACGTCATCTGGGCAGCATCCTCGAAGCAGCGGAGGCCGACAGATGACCGAGCGGTTCAAGGTCGTGATCGTGGGCACCGGGTTTTCCGGGCTCGGCCAGGCGATCCAGCTCGAAAAGGCCGGCATCCGGGACTACGTGGTCCTGGAGAAGGCCACCGAAGTGGGCGGGACCTGGCGGGACAACTCGTACCCCGGGTGCGCGTGCGACGTGCAGTCGCACATGTACTCGTTCTCGTACGAGCAGAACCCGGACTGGTCGCGGTCGTTCTCGCCGCAGCCGGAGATCTTCGAGTACCTCAAGGGCGTCGCGGACAAGTACCGGCTGCGCGAGAAGATCCGGTTCGGCGTCGAGCTCACCGGCGCCCACTGGGACGAGCGCGAGCGCCGCTGGACGGCGACGACCAAGGACGGCCGCGAGTTCGTCGCGCAGTTCCTCGTTTCCGGCGTCGGCGGCCTGCACATCCCGCAGGTGCCCGAGCTGCCCGGGATCGCGAAGTTCAAGGGCCAGACCTGGCACTCCGCGCAGTGGAACCACGAATACGACCTGCGCGGCAAGAGGGTCGCCGTGGTCGGCACCGGCGCCAGCGCCGTCCAGTTCGTGCCGAAGATCGCCCCCGACGTCGCCGAGCTGACGCTGTTCCAGCGCACGCCGCCGTGGATCATGCCCAAGCCCGACCACGCGATGCCGTCGTGGGCGCAGACGCTGTTCAAGCGCGTGCCCGGCACCCAGCGGGTCTACCGCAACGCGCTGTACTGGCTGCTCGAAGCGCGCGCCATCGGCTTCAACGGCCACCCGGCGATCATGAAGGCCGGTGAGCTGATCGCGAAGCGCAACATCGCGAAGGGCATCAAGGACCCCGCGCTGCGCAAGAAGGTCACGCCGGACTACACCATGGGCTGCAAGCGCGTCCTGATCTCCAACGACTACTACCCGGCGCTGGACCGGCCGAACGTCGACGTGAACACCGCCGGGATCAAGGAGGTCAAGGCGCACTCGATCGTCGACTCCGCCGGCGTCGAGCACGAGGTCGACGCGATCGTCTACGGCACCGGCTTCAAGGTCACCGACGCGCTGGAGTACCTCGACATCACCGGCGTCGACGGCCGCGACCTCGCCAAGGAGTGGGCGGCCGAGGGGATGCGGACGCACAAGGGCATCACCGTGTCCGGCTTCCCGAACCTGTTCTTCCTGCTCGGCCCGAACACCGCGCTGGGCCACAACTCCGTCGTGTTCATGATCGAGTCGCAGTCGAAGTACGTCGTCGACGCCATCAAGCTCGCCGACTCCCGCGACGCCGCCGCGCTCGACGTGCGGCCGGGCGTGCAGGAGAAGTTCCAGCGGGAGATCCAGGACAAGCTGGTCAAGGGCGTGTGGACGCAGGGCGGCTGCAAGAGCTGGTACCTCGACGCCAAGGGCGTGAACCGGACGATCTGGCCCGGCTTCACCTGGCGCTACTGGCTCGAGACGCGCAAGGTCGACCCGGCGGACTACGAGCTGTCCGGCCGGGCGTCATGACTTCGCCGGACGAACAGCTCGTCCTGCACGCCCGGGACGTCGAGTTCGACTGGGCGGCGCTGCCGATGCACTGGATCCCCGGCGAACCGCAGGTCACGCACACCATCAACGTCCTGCACCTGGCGCTGCCGGAGGGCGAGCGCTGGTTCGTCGAGGTGTTCAAGCAGGCGGTCCCGCTGATCCGCGACGAGCGGCTCAAGGCGGACGTCCTCGGCTTCATCGGCCAGGAGGCGGTGCACGCCGAGGCCCACGACGGCGCGGCAGCGCACCTCGAAGCCGCCGGCGTGCGGCTGCGGCCGTTCATCGCCCAGATGGAGTGGCTGTTCCGGAAGCTGCTCGGCGACCGCGACCTGACCGGGAAAGCGGCCGAGGAGTGGCTGGTCGAGCGGCTGGGGATCGTCGCGGCGATCGAGCACTACACCGCGTTCCTCGGCCAGTGGGTGCTCGACGCGCCGCTGGAGGACGCCGGCGCCGACCCGGTGATGCTCGACCTGCTGCGCTGGCACGGCGCCGAGGAGGTCGAGCACCGGTCCGTCGCGTTCGACCTGTTCATGCACCTCGACGGCCGGTACACGCGCCGGGTCCGCAGCATGGCGGCGGTGACGCCGGTGCTGGCGTGGGTCTTCTCTCGCGGCACCCGGTACCTGATGCGCAACGACCCGACCCGCCCGGGCCGCGCGACCCTGCGGGGGTACCGCCGGGCGGCGGAACGGGGCTTGCTGCCGACCGGCCGCCAGTTGCTGCGCGAGATCCGGCCGTACTTCCGCAAGTCCTACCACCCGACGGAGACCGGGAACACCGAGCAGGCCGTGGCCTACCTGGCGAGCTCACCGGCCGCCCGGGCGGCGGACGCACCGAAGTGACCCCCTCGGATCCCGCACTTTCACGTGAAAGTGCGGCGCCCAGGTGGGCACTTTCACGTGAAAGTGCGGGGCTTGGGTGGCCGGGGCGGCTGGACGGGAGTGGCCGGACCGACCTGCTGCTGTCCACTTTGGTCGGCGTCGTGGGCGTTTACCGGCGGATGTCGGGGTTCAGCGGGAAGCGGCGGCCGCCGGTGCGGGCGGTCGACCGGAACCTTTCGCTCGTCGTCGAAGCGGTTCGGCCCGAAGCCGAGGACGTCGTCAGCCTGCGGCTTTCGAACGGCACGCCGTTGCCGGGCTGGCGGCCGGGGGCGCACATCGATCTCGTGCTGCCGTCGGGCCTGGTCCGGCAGTACTCCCTGTGCGGCGATCCGTCCGAAAAGGAGCATTACCGCATCGCCGTGCGGAAGATCGGCGTCGCTTCGGCCGAGGTCCACGGCCTTCGGCCGGGTACGCGGGTGACCGTGCGCGGCCCGCGGACGGCGTTCCCGTTCGTCGGCGCGGGCCCGTTCCGGTTCATCGCGGGCGGTATCGGGATCACGCCGATCCTGCCGATGGTCCGCGCCGCCGCCGCGAGCGGCGCGGACTGGCGGCTGGTCTACACCGGCCGCAGCCGCGAGTCGATGCCGTTCCTCGGCGAGCTGGAGGGCGACGACCGGGTCTGGATCCGGCCGGACACCGAGTACGGCGTCCCGGCGTCCGGCGAGGAACTGCTCGAAGGCATCCCCGGGAACGCGGCGGTCTACTGCTGCGGCCCGGTGCCGATGATCGCCGGCGTCCGAGTCGCACTGGCGCTGACCGAGGGCGCGGTGCACTTCGAGCGGTTCAGCCCGCCGCCGATCGTCGAAGGCGCGCCGTTCCGGCTGACTTTGCGCAGGTCAGGGCAGGTCCTGGACGTTCCGGGCGACCGCAGCGCCCTCGACGTCCTCCTGGCGACGCGGCCGGGCACGCCGTACTCGTGCCGCCAGGGCTTCTGCGGGACCTGCGCGGTGCCGACGGCCGACGGCGGATCGATGCGGATCTGCGTCGACCGCGGCCCCGCGGTGCTCGACCTATGACCCCTGGGGCAGCCAGGCGCCGATCACCGGCTTGAACTCGCGGACGGTCCGCTCGGCGATGACGCCTTCGAGCGCGTACGGGTCCTGGTCGAGCGTCTCCTTCAGGTGCGCCTCGTCGTCGGCCTGGTAGAGCGTGAGGCCGCCGGTGCCGTCGCCGAGCGGGCCGGCGACCGCGACGCGGCCCTGCTCGGCCAGCTTGCCCAGGAACTCGCGGTGCCGCGGCCGCACCTCCTGGAGCTTCTCCTGGACGTAGGTGATTTCGACGAGGTACCAGGCCATGTGGATCTCCGGGGTCGGGCGGGGGCGGGACGGAACCGACGCTACCCGGGTCGCCGCGGTGTCCCAGCATCCGATCTGTGGCGACGGGAGGCCAACCCGATAGGCTGGGCGTGCGTCAGTACCTGTGTGAGCGCTGTGAATACCGTGAACCTGCTGACGCGACACACCGTGCAAACCGGGGTCGGAGACAGGCAGGGGTTCATGCTCGAGGGCAATGCGGAACGCAGTGTCGAGGCAACCCTCGGCCACCTGCGGGTCATGGACGGTCCGGCCCCGGCGCAGACAGCCGCGCCGCTGACCCTCGAAGACCTCTACCGCCAGCACCGGATGCGGCTGGTCCGGCTGGCGATCCTGCTGGTCGACGAGCCCGCGACCGCGGAAGACGTCGTCCAGGAGGCCTTCACCGGCCTGCACCGCAACTGGGGACGGCTCCGGGACGCCGCGGCCGCCGTCGGCTACCTGCGCACCGCCGTGGTCAACGGGTCGCGCAGCGTGCTGCGCCGGCGCAAGACCGCCCGCGAGTACGTGCCGCCGCACGCCGTCAACGCCCGGTCCGCGGAGAGCCTCGCGATGCTCTCCAACGAGCACCAGGCCGTCGTGTCCGCCTTGTCCAAGTTGCCGCCCCGCCAGCGCGAGGTGCTGGTGCTCCGTTACTACGGAGGGCTGAGCGAAGCCGAAATCTCTGAGGCGGCAGGCATTTCCAAGGGTACCGTTAAATCGACCGCCAGCCGGGCGCTCGAGGCACTCCAGAAGGCCATGCAAGCCCCACAGTGACCCGGGTGGACCATTCCGATCACTGAGTCGTATCACCATGCTTGGTCCAGACCAATATATGCTGGGGTGCGTGAGAGGCGCCGGAGATTTCGTGATCATGGGCGGCCGGGTCGCCGCCCCGGACCGTGTACTCGACGACGGCTGGGTAGCCGTCTCCGACGGGCGGATCGCCGGCGTGGGTTCCGGGACCCCGCCGTCCGGCGAGCACGTGGACGTCGGAGGGGCGCTGGTCGTCCCCGGGTTCATCGACACCCACTGCCACGGCGGGGGAGGTGCTTCGTTCACCTCCCTCGATCCGGAGGAACTCCTGACGGCGGTGCGAGCGCACCGCCGTCACGGCACCACGACCATGCTCGCCAGCCTGGTCTCCGACCCGGTCGACATCCTGCGTGAGCAGGTCGCCGCGCTGCGTGAGATCGTCCAGGACGGCGAGGTCGCGGGCATCCACCTGGAGGGGCCCTTCATCTCGAAGGCCCGCTGCGGGGCCCACGACCCGGAGACGCTCCTCGAGCCGGACACCGGCACGGTCGAGAAGCTCCTGCGCGCCGGCCAGGGCGCGATCCGGATGGTCACCATCGCCCCCGAGCTGCACGGCGGTGTGAAGGCCGTCCGGCAGCTGGCCGAGTCCGGCGTCATCGCCGCCATCGGCCACACCGACGGCGTCGAGGAGCAGCTGCTGCCCGCCATCGACGCGGGCGCTTCGGTGGCGACGCACCTGTTCAACGGCATGCGCCCGCTCCACCACCGCGAACCCGGCCCGGTCGGGGCACTGCTCGACGACGAGCGCATCACGATCGAGCTCATCTGCGACCTGGTCCACCTGCACCCGACGGTGGTCCGGCTGGCCGCGAAGCACGCGGGCCGCAACCGCACGGTCCTCATCACCGACGCGATGTCGGCCACCGACGCGGCCGACGGCCGCTACACGCTGGGCCGCCTCGAGGTCGACGTCCACGACGGCGTCGCGACCCTCGCCGACAACGGCTCGCTGGCCGGCAGCACCCTGACGATGGACACCGCCTTCCGCAATCTGGTCCGGGGTGCGAAACTCGGCATCCTCGACGCGGTGCACGCGACCTCGCAGCGCCCCGCGGAGCTGCTCGGCATCGCGGACCGCACCGGCATGCTGTGCGCGGGCTACGAGGCCGACATCGTGGTCCTCGACCAGGACCTGCGGCCGTCGAAGGTGCTGCGCCGGGGTGAGTGGGTCGCCGAAGTGGGTACGGCTACCTTGAGCACCTAGGGTTTGAGCACGAGGAGACGGGCGGAGATGAGCGAGCCGAAGGACCCCGAGCAACTGCTGGCGGACGCCCTTCGCGCGCAAGCCGTCTTCGCCCCTTCGGCATCGCCGGCCCGCGACCCGGAACCGGCGACCGACGCCGTCCCGACCAGCGCGATCAACGAGCTGCCCTCGGCGTACGGCCTGCTCTCGGGCGCGAGCGCGGACTCACTGGAGCGCGAGCGCGCGGCACTGGACGGGGCCTCCGAAGCACCGACGGCGTACAACCCGCCACCGCCCGTCCCGCGTTCGTCGGCGCAGCTGCCCGCGTACTGGATCTTGCTGCTGGCGGTGCTGCTGGGCCTCGCGGCGGGGTCCGTGGTGGGCCTGCTGACGCTGGTCTGACGGGTCTCAGTAACGACTCAGGGTGACCCTGTACCGTTTTCGAGGTGATTCTCGCCCAGAGCACGGTCAACACGATGTCGCTGCTGCCGTCATGGCTGGACCCCTACGTCCTCCTCGACGGCGTGGCCGGTCCCGCCGTCGCGGTGCTGTGCCTCGTCATCTTCATCGAAAGCAGCATCTTCCCGGTGCTGCCGGGTGACTCCCTGCTGTTCACGGCGGGCCTGCTCATCGCCGGCGACAAGCTGCTGCCGCTCTGGCTGACCTGCGTACTGGTCACCGTGGCCGCGCTGCTCGGCAACGTCGTGGGCTACTACATCGGCTACTTCGCCGGGCCCAAGCTGTTCAACCGGCCGGACTCCAAGATCTTCAAACGGGAGCACGTCGACAAGACGCACGCCTTCCTGGAGAAGCACGGCCCGAAGGCGGTCGTGCTGGCCCGGTTCGTGCCGTTCGTCCGGACGTTCATCACGTGGATCGCCGGGATCGGCCGGATGGACCCGAAGCGCTACTTCACCTACACGGTGATCGGCGGCATCCTCTGGGCGGCGGGCATCACGGTGCTCGGGTACGTGCTCGGCGACATCCCCTTCATCGGCAAGAACATCGACGCGATCTTCGTGCTGATCGTGCTCATCTCGGTGGTCCCGATCGTCATCGAGTACCTGAAGGCGCGCCGCGAGAAGAAGGCGGCGCTGTCTTCGGCGGACCCGGAGGTCACGCAGCGGATCCCGCGGATCAAGGACTGAGTCTCGGCGAAGTTCGGGCCCCACCGGTCGGCGGTGGGGCCCTTTTCGTCTCCGGCTCAGGTCTGCTGAGGTGAGCCCCGGCGGCGAGGACCGGGGGCAGCTCGCGGGAGGGTCGCGAATGAGTCATTGGGGACCACCAACGTCCCGAATGAGTCATTCGCGACCCTCCCGAGCACCGGGCCAAGACCGAGCCGCCCGAAACTGTCGGACCCCGGCGGTAACGTGAAAACAGGGGTCCCCCGGGCGGGGACCCCTGCCGGCGCGGCTCAGGTGCGGCTCAGGTCATCGAGAACATCGAGCCCGGGTTGAACAGGTTCTCCGGGTCCAGCGCCTGCTTGATCTGCCGGTGCACCCGCAGGCCCACCGGGCCGATCTCCCTCGCCAGCCACTCGCGCTTGATCTTCCCGACCCCGTGCTCCCCGGTCACCGTGCCGCCGAGGGACAGGCCGATCTCGAGGATCTCGTCGAACGCGCGCTGGGCGCGGGCGAACTCGTCCGGGTCGTCGGGCTGGTAGACGATCGTCGGGTGCATGTTGCCGTCGCCGGCGTGCCCGACCACCGCGATCCGCAGCCCGACCTCCTCGCTGATCTTCTCGCAGCCGCGGATCAGCTCGGCGATGCGCGTCCGCGGTACGCAGACGTCGTCGGTCAGCCACAGCCCGTACGTCTCCAGCGCGGTCAGCACGACCCGGCGGGCCTGCAGCAGCATCCGCCCCTCTTCGAGGTCTTCGGTCGTGTACGCCAGGTCGGCGCCGCAGTCGACGCAGATCTGCTCCAGCGCCGCCAGCTCGCGGCGGGCGACCTCGCCGCCCGCGTCGGACTGGCCCAGCAGCAGCGCCTGGCAGTCCGAGCCCGCGCCCAGGTCCGTCTTCAGGTAGGTCTCGGACGCCTTGATCGACGACGCGTCCATGATCTCCAGCAACGACGGCACGAGCCCTTCGCGCACCACCCGCGCCACGGCCTCCCCGGCCGCTTCGGTCGTGCTGAAGCCCGCGACCAGCGTGGCCGGGGCCTGGGGCAGCGGCTTGAGCTGGACCGTCGCCTGCGTGATGACGCCGAGCGTGCCCTCGCTGCCGACGAACAGGCGGGCCAGGTCGTAGCCGGCCACGCCCTTGACCGTCCGGCGGCCCGTCTTCAGCAACGACCCGTCCGCCAGGACGACCTCGAGGCCGAGCACCGAGTCGGTCGTCACGCCGTACTTCACGCAGCAGAGCCCGCCCGCGTTCGTCGACAGGTTGCCGCCGATCGTGCACCAGTCGTAGCTCGACGGGTCCGGCGGGTAGAACAGCCCGTGCTTCTCCACGGCGTTGCGGAAGTCCAGGTTGACGACGCCGGGCTGCACGACGGCCAGCCGGTTGCCCGGGTCGATCTCCACGATCTCGTTCAGCTTGGTCAGCGACAGCATCACGCAGCCGTCGATCGCGTTCGCGGCGCCGGACAGGCCGCTGCCCGCGCCGCGCGGCACGATCGGCACCCTCGCTTCGGCGCACGCCTTGACGACCGCCTGCACCTGTTCGACGTTCTCGGGCAGCACCACCGCCAGCGGCCGGCCGGACGGCGCCAGCGGCATCATGTCGCGGGCGTACGACGCGGTGACGTCGGTGTCGGTGAGCACGGCGCTCTTGCCGAGCAGGTCGCGGAGCCGGGTGACCAAAGCTTCGTCGCTCATGGCCTCATCGTAAGCCCGGTCAGTCCGCACTGCGGAACTAAAGTTTCAAAACCAGCCACGCGGAGCAGCCCTCACCGAACCAAGCCGAGCAGCTTCTCGACGTGGATCGTGAGCAGAACCCGCTGGTCGGACACCATCGCCGCGCGGTACTCGGCCCAGTCCGGGTGCTCACCGGCCGCGCGGCGGTAGTAGTCGACGAGCGCCTCGACCGTCGAGTCGTCCGACGCGGCCGCCGGCGCTGTGAGCGACGCGCGGCCTTCCGCGACCACGTAGCTCCAGCCGTCCTCGCTGCCGACGTGGAAGGTCACCCGCGGGTCGCGGCGCATGTTCTTCGTCTTCGCCCTGGTCTCGGTGATCGACGCGACGATCGTCGCCGCTTCCGGGTCGTACAGGTGCGTGATGGTGGACAGCTGGGGCCGCCCGTCACGCCGGATGGTGGCGAGCACGCCGTGGCGGTGGGCGGCGAGGAAGTCCTTCAACGCTGTGTCGTCGGTCATACCTTCTCCAACCGACGAGGACCTCCGTTGTTCCGAGAGCAGCCCGGAGGAAATCTGCTTGCATACGGCAACTAAAGTGTGTTCGGACACACCGAGCGCCCGTCCGCTTGCATAACCGGTGGTGAAGGCACATCCTTGCCTGAGGCAACTAGTTGCAGCCGCCAACCAACGCCGTTGAAGGATCCCTCATGGCACCGAACAGCTCCGCCACCCGGCCCACGGCCGAACTCGACCTCGCCGACCAACTCGGCCACGAGCTCGTACGCCTGGTCCGCCTGATCAACAAGGCGAAGTCGCAGGTCTCCAAGCAGGGTCCGGACGGCATCGAGCGGGCGGCGTACGCGATCCTCTTCACCCTCATCCACGAGGGCCCGCAGCGCACCAGCCGGCTCGCGGAGTCGCTCCACTCCGAGATCTCCACGATCAGCAGGCAGTCGAGCTCCCTCGTCCAGCACGGCCTGGTCGAACGCCAGGCCGACCCCGAAGACGGCCGGGCGTGCCTGCTCGCGCCGACCTCCGAGGGCATGCGGGTGTTCGAAGAGAACCGCAAGCAGCGAAACCAGTGGCTGGCCGAAGTGCTCGGGGACTGGACGGACGGGGAAATCCAGACCCTGAACCGGCTCTTCGGCCGGCTCAACACAGGTATCGAGAACCACTCTCCACAACTGGCCGACGCGCACGCGTCCGCCGGTGCTCCGGCCAAGGGGGCCAACGCATGAGTTCCACCACCGAAGCAGTCGCCCAGCCCGAGGTGGGTCAACCACCCCGGCTGAGCCACCGCCAGATCGTCACGATCCTGAGCGGCTTGATGTGCGGCATGTTCCTCGCCGCGCTGGACCAGACGATCGTCGGCACGTCGATCGTCAAGATCGCCAACGACCTGCACGGCTTCGACCTGCAGGCGTGGGCGACCACGGCGTACCTGATCACCTCGACGATCGTCACGCCGATCTACGGCAAGCTGTCGGACATCTACGGCCGCAAGCCGTTCTACCTGGCCGCCATCACGATCTTCGTCGCCGGTTCGCTGGCCTCCACGTTCTCGCAGTCGATGTACGAGCTGGCCGCGTTCCGCGCGGTGCAGGGTCTCGGCGCCGGCGGTCTGATGTCGCTGGCCATGACCATCCTCGGCGACATCGTGCCGCCGCGCGAGCGGGCGAAGTACCAGGGTTACATCCTCGCCGTGTTCGGCCTCTCCACCGTGCTCGGCCCGGTGCTGGGCGGCCTGTTCGCCGGCTTCGACACCCTGGCCGGCATCTCCGGCTGGCGCTGGGTCTTCCTGATCAACGTCCCGATCGGCGTCGTCGCGCTGTTCGTCGTGGCGAAGGTCCTGAACGTGCCGCACACCCCGCACAAGCACAAGATCGACTGGTGGGGCGCGCTGACGCTGGTCGTCGCGGTCGTGCCGTTCCTGGTCGTCGCCGAGCAGGGCCAGAAGTGGGGCTGGGGCGACCAGAAGGCCATCTGGTGCTACGTCATCGGCGGCGTCGGCGTCATCGCGTTCATCGCGGTCGAGAAGCTGATGAAGGACGCCGCGCTGATCCCGCTGCGGCTGTTCAAGAACTCGACGTTCACCGTGGCGATCATCGGCGGCATCATCGTCGGTGTGGCGATGTTCGGCGCGATCACGATGATCCCGCAGTTCATGCAGGTCGTGCAGGGCTACACGCCGACCGAGTCCGGGCTGCTGATGCTGCCGCTGATGGCGGGCATCATGATCAGCTCGATCGTGTCCGGCCGGCTCACCGGGAAGACCGGGCGCTACAAGATCTTCCCGATCGTCGGCACCATCCTGATCGCCGGTGGCGCGTTCTTCTTCGCGCAGGTCGAATACGACTCGCCGCTGTGGCACCCGCTCGTCGCGGCCGCCATCATCGGCCTCGGCCTCGGCCAGTGCATGCAGACGCTGATCATCGCGGTGCAGAACGCGGGCCCGCGCAGCGACATGGGCGTCTCGACCGCGTCGGCGACGTTCTTCCGCCAGATCGGTGGTACCGCCGGTGTCGCGATCTTCCTGACGGTCCTGTTCAACACCCTGCTGCCCAACATCACCAAGGCGTTCGGCGGGCAGCTGCCGGCCGGCGCCGGGGCGGGCATCGGCAACCTGTCGGAGAACACCAGCGGCATCCAGAACCTCCCCGAGGCGATCCGGACCCCGGTGCTGATCGGCTTCACCGAGTCGATCACCACGGTCTTCTACATCGCGGGCGGCGTGGCCCTGCTGGCCACGATCGTGCTGCTGTTCATGAAGGAGATCCCGCTGACCAACGCGGCCCCGGCCGCGGCGGCCATGGAGGGCGGCGAGGCGCTGCTCGAGGAGGACGACTTCGCGGACGCTCCGACCGAGATCGTCGAGCCGGTCAAGCCGGCCGACCGCGAGCCGGCTCTGGTCGGCGGTGGGAAGCACGCGCTGAGCACCAACGGCCACGGCGACTACCAGGCCGTCTCGGGCGCGCTGCCGATGCCGATCACGAACTCCGTCGCGGACTCCGAGGTCGACACCCCGGTCGGCGCGGGCGGCGTGCCGGTGATCGGGCACGTGCGGCGGCAGGACGGCAGCCACGTCCCGGGTGCCGCGCTGACGCTGATCGACCAGCGCGGCCGCCAGGTCGCGCGGGCCACCGGCGCCGCGGACGGCAGCTACTCGGTGCCCAGCCAGGGCCCGGGCGCGTACGTCCTCATCGTGTCGGCCCACGGCCACCAGCCGCAGGCCTCCAGCGTCGTGATCAGCACCGGGCCGGCGACGGTCGACGTCACGCTCACCGGGTCCGGCGAGCTGACCGGCACCGTGCGGGCGGCCGCGACCGGCTCGCCGCTGGCGAACGTCACGGTGACGCTGACCGACAGCCGGGGCGAGGTGAACGGCGCGTTCATCACGACCGCGGACGGCACCTACGCCTTCGTCGGGGTCGGCGCCGGGGCCTACACCCTGGTCGCCAGCGGCGCGGGCTACCGGCCCGTCGCGCTCACGCTGACCGTGCCGGACAGCGGTGTGCTGCGCCACGACGTCGAGCTCGCCAGCTCGGTGCTGCTCGGCGGCACCGCGCGGACCGAGGGTGACCGGATCGTTCCGGACGCGCGGATCACCGTGCTCGACGCCGAGGGCAACGTGGCCGCGGTCGCGCGGACCGACAGCGAAGGCCGGTACGTGGTCAGCGACCTGCCCGCGGGTGCGTACACCGTGGTCGCGAGCGGCTACCCGCCGGCGACCAGCCAGGTGGAGCTGACCGGCGGCGAAGCGGACCACGACGTCCGGCTGAGCTACGACCAGGCCCTCGACGAGCTGGTCGACCGGTCATGACCGGCCTGCGCGCGACCTTCCGGACGGCCGAGGGCTGGGCGGTGGAGCACGCGGTGCTCACCGTCACGGACCCGGCCGGCCGGCAGGTCGCCCGGCAGGCGGCCGACGTCCGCGGGGAGGTCGTCACCGACGCCCTCCCGGCGGGCACGTACACCGCCGTCGTCACGGCGGCCGGGTACACCCCGATCGCCCGGACGGCGCAGATCGCCTCGGACGGCTCCGGCGCGCTCGGCGACGTCGTGCTGGCCCCGGTCGCCGAGGCGATCGACCTGCCGCCCGCCGGCCCGTGGGTGATCGACCCGATGCACTCGTCGGTCATGGCGACCGCCCGGCACCTGGGCATCGCGAGCATCAAGGCGCGGTTCCCGGACGTGTCCGGCCGGATCGAGATCGGCCGCCCGGCCGAGCAGTCGTCGGTGCACGCCGAGATCAAGGCGGCGAGCATCGAGACCGGCATCAAGATGCGGGACGACCACCTGCGTTCGCCGGACTTCCTCGACGTCGACGTGCACCCGGTGATCACGTTCACGAGCACCGGGCTGCGCCAGCGCGGCGTGGACTCGTGGACGCTGGTCGGCGAGCTGACGCTGCACGGCGAGCGCCGCGAGATCGAGCTCGAGCTGACCTACGGCGGCTGGGGCCCGGACCCGTGGGGCGGCGTGCGCGCGGCGTTCCACGCGGAGACGACGCTGCACCGGAACGACTTCGCGATCAACTACAGCGCGATGGTCCGCGCCGGGGTCGCGGCGGTCGGCACGACGGTGAAGATCGAGCTGGACGTCGAAGCGGTCCAGGGCGAGTCGCTGCCGCAGTTCTGAGCTCCCCCGGTTCACCGAAGGCCCTCTCACCGCTGGTGAGGGGGCCTTCACCGTTCGTAGAACTGAATATTCCGGACAGCCGGATTCGACCGTTCGCCGCGGGGTGTTCACCTGGGCCACGTAGGCTTCCGGTGTGAACGTCGTGAGCATCGAGGCCGCGGGCGTCGGCGTGAGCTGGCTGGACACCGCCGGTCCGCTGCTCGTCTGGGTGATCGTGCTGAGCTTCGTGCTGGTCGAATGCGCGCTGATCATCGGGCTGTTCCTGCCCGGTGATTCGCTGCTGTTCGGCGCCGGCGTGGTGCTGGCGCAGCACGGTTCGGACGCGAACGCGTGGTTCCTGTCGGGGGCCGCGCTGATCGTCGCCGTGCTCGGCAACCAGATCGGCTACTACATCGGGCGCACCGGCGGGACGAAGCTGATCGCCCGCCGCGACGGCAAGGTGCTGAACCGCCAGGCCCTCGAGCGCGCGCAGCGCTTCCTGGACCGGAGGGGTTTCTTCGCGATCGTGGCGGCCCGCTGGATCCCGTGGATCCGCACGCTGGCCCCGCTGATCGCGGGCGCGGCCCGGATGGACCCCCGCCGCTTCATGGCGGCGACCGCGCTCGGCGGCCTGCTGTGGGTGCCGACGCTGGTGCTGCTCGGCTACTACGGCGCCGGCCTGCTGGACGCCCTGCCGTGGGTGAAGACGGCGGCGTTGTGGGTCAGCATCGCGTTCTTCGTGGTCGGCACCGGGTACGGCGTGCTGCGCTACCGCCAGGAGATGCGGCGCCCGGTGGAAGAGCCGGACGACGCGCGGGCCTGAGGCGTCAGAGCTCCGGGTCGGCCCAGATCTCGAGCTGGATGCCGTCCGGATCGCGGAACACGACCACCTTCGAACCCTCGAACGTGCGCGACGGCGCCGTCGGCAGGTAGGAGACGCCGAACTCGGCGAGGCGCTCCTCCCATTCGGCCAGTTCGGCCGTCGAGCTCACCCGGAACGCGACGTGCTCGAGGCCGGCGCGGTGTTCGTCGAAGCCGCGTCTACCGGTGTCCGCGTGCTGCACCAGCACCACGGAGAACTCGTCACCGGCGGACCGGAGCACGACCTTGCGCAGACCCGTGTCCGGCTCTTCGCGCCGGAGGACCTCCTCGAGGTCGAGGACACGGGCGTACCACGGCACGCTGCGGTCCACGTCGGTCACGGTGAGCGCGAGGTGGTGCACGGACATGAGTTTGGCCATGGCTTCCGAAGCCGTCCTTTCGCGTGGCGGCTTCCCAGAGTTGCACAGCGTTCGCCTGCCGAAACCGAGGTGACCAAGTCCGCGTCCGATCGTGATCTCGCCGTCTCCGGCCGTCCCAGCAGGCGGACGCCGGTGACCGAAGGTCATTCACGTCTGCCGGATAGTACTCAGCCGGTCACCGGCCGCCACCGACCTCCAGCACCGCTCCGGTCGTGAAGGACGACGCCGTCGACAACAGGAACAGCACCGCCTCGGCGATCTCCGCCGGCTCCCCCGGCCGCCCCATCGGGATCTGCGGCGCGAGCCGGTCGAGCCGGTCCGGCAGCCCGGCCGCGTCGTGCAGGCCGGTCCGGACCATGCCCGGGCGGACCGAGTTGACCCGCACGCCTTCGCCGCCGACCTCCTGGGCCAGCCCGAACGTCAGCGTGTCCACGGCGGCCTTCGACGCCGCGTAGTGCACCCACTCCCCGGCCGAGCCGGTGCGCGCCGCCGTCGACGAGATGTTCACGATCGCGCCGCCGTGGCCGCCGTGGCGCGTCGACATCCGGCGGACCGCCTCTCGGCAGCACAGGAACACCCCCGTGACGTTGACGTCGAGGGTGCGCCGGACGACGGCCACGTCGTAGGAGTCGAGCCGGCCGGGGGTGTTGCCGGTGATCGCCGCGTTGTTGACCAGCGCGGTCACCGGCCCCAGCTCGGCGGCCGCGTCGAACAGCGCGACGACGTCGTCCTCCACGGAGACGTCGGCCCGCACCGAAAGCGCCTGCCGGCCGTCCGCCCGCACCCGCGAAGCGACCTCTTCCGCGGGCACCGGGTCACCCGAGTAGTTCACGACGACGTCGTAGCCGCGCGACGCCGCCAGCGTGCACACGGCGGCGCCGATCCCCCGGCTGCCGCCGGTGACGATCAGGACGCTCAAATCGCGAAGTTCGCCAGCGGCAGGTTCTCCAGCACCAGGTCGGCGCGGTCCCGCGTCTGCGAGATCAGGTCGGCGTTGCGCTGGTCCGAGCCCAGCGCGCGGCGGCGCGCTTCGACCAGCGAACGGCCGTAGCGGCGGTGGCGCGAGACCAGCCGTTCGATCCGCTCGGGCTCGTCCGGCGCGAGGAACCAGGCCTCGGTGAGCAGCGGCCGGATGGCGCTCCACGGGTCGTCCGGCAGCAGCAGGTAGTTGCCCTCGGTGATGACGAGCTGGACCTCCGGCGGCACGGCGACCGCGCCGGCGATCGGCTCCTCGATCTCGCGGCGGAACTCCGGCGCGTAGACCGTCTCGCGGCCTTCGGCGAGGCGGCGGATCAGGTGGTAGTAGCCGGCCGCGTCGAACGTGTCCGGCGCGCCCTTGCGCTCGGTGCGCTCCAGCCGGCGCAGCTCGACCTGCGCGAGGTGGAAGCCGTCCATGCCGACCACCGCGGCGCGCGAGCCGAGCGCGTTGGCCAGCGCCCACGCGAGCGTGGTCTTGCCCGACGCGGGCGCGCCGATGATGCCCAGCACGTTGCGCTGCCCGCGCACGGTCAGGCCCTCGGCCCGGGCCAGCAGGTCGTCGAACGCCGTCATTTCCTGTTCCTTCCTGCGATCGCGGCCGGCCACGACCGCGGTCCCACATGCCGCACCCGTTCGGCGGCCACCTCGTTGGCGAAGCGGATCCGGTCCGTCACCGTCGGTTCGCGTACCACGGCCACGGCGAGCGCGCCGTGCCAGACGTCGCCCGCACCTAGTGTGTCCCGCGCTTCGACGGCGGGCACAGGCACCTCACCCGAGCTGCCGTCCGCTGTGGACCACCGCACCGGACCGGGCCCGGCGGTGGTGATGACGGTGGGGACGCCCCGCGCGTGCAGCCCCGGCTCCGGCGCGGTGAAGTGCGCGGAGCACGCGGCGACGTCGACCAGCGGAAGCAGCTCGTCGAGCACGGGTTTCCAGCTCCCGGCGTCGAGCACGACCGGCGCTTCGGTTCCCCGCGCGACCGCCAGCGCCAGCTCCGGATGATGCCCATCAAGCAAAACGACATCAGCTGCCAAAAGCGGCACTTTCCCTATGAAAGTGCGGCCCTTGGCGTTGCGGGAGACGACGGTGCGCTCGCCGTCGCGGTCGCGGACGGCGACGGCGCTGACCGGCGGCGGGTCGGGCCGGTCGGGGGCCAGGTCGATCAGCCGGACCCCGTGGGCTTCGAGGTCGGCGCGGGCGAGGGCCGCCAGCGGGTGTGCGCCGAGGACGGTCAGCAGGGTCGCCTCGGCACCGAGCGCGGCCGCCGTCACCGCGGCGTTCGTCGCGGGCCCGCCGGCCGCGACGTCCACCGACAGCGACTGGACCTTCTCGCCCGGCGCCGGGAGCTCGGTGACCCGCTGGACGACGTCCACGGTGCACAGTCCCGCCAGCAGCACCCTCACTTCAAGCCGGCCACGTGGGTAGCGGCGGCGGCTTCTTCGACTTCGCCGTTCTCGTTGAGCCGCAACGCACCCGTGAGCAGGCCGACGACCTGGTTCATCGAGTGCGTCTTCGGCGACACGACCGCGACGCGCTTGCCGAGGCGGTGCACGTGGATGCGGTCGGCGATGTCGAACACGTGCGGCATGTTGTGGCTGATCAGCACCACCGGCAGGCCGCGGTCGCGGATCCGGCCGATCAGGTCGAGCACCTTGCCGGACTCGGCGACGCCGAGCGCGGCGGTGGGCTCGTCCATGATCACGGCCTTGGTGCCGAACGCGGCCGCGCGCGCCACGGCGACACCTTGGCGCTGGCCACCGGAAAGCGTTTCGACGGGCTGGGTGATCGACTTGATGTTGATGCCCAGCTCGTCGAGGATCCGCTGCGCCTCGGACCGCATGGTCCCGGTGTCGAGCTTCCGGAACAGCCCGAACGGTCCCTTGAGCCGCTTTTCCCGGCCCAGGAACATGTTCGACGCGATGTCGAGCGCGGGCGCGACGGCGAGGTCCTGGTACACCGTCTCGATGCCGTACCGGCGAGCGTCCAAAGGGGACTTGAAGTGGACGGTCTTGCCGTCCACTTTGATCTCTCCCTCGTCCGGGACCACGGCTCCGGACAGGGTTTTGATCAGCGAGGACTTCCCGGCCCCGTTGTCGCCGACCACGGCGAGCACCTCGCCGGGCAGGAGGTCGAAGTCGGCGCCGTCGATGGCGGTCACCCGGCCGTAGCGCTTGACCAGGCCACGGGCCTGCAGGATCGGTTCACTCATGACTGCTGCTGCCTCCTCGCGATCCGGTCCACCACGACGGCGGCGATCAGCAGGGCCCCGGTGGCGAGGTCCTGGTAGTTGCCGTCGACGTTCATCTGCGTCAGCCCGGACCGCAGCACCGCGACGACCAGCGCGCCCATCAGCGTCCCGAGCACCGAACCGCGGCCGCCGAAGAGGCTCGTGCCGCCGAGGACGACGGCGGTGATCGAGTCGAGGTTGCCCAGCTGGAACTGGTTCGGGTCGGCGTTCGGCGTCCGGCCGAGCGCCTGCCAGGCCGCGATGCCGAAGGTCAGCCCGGCCACGATGTACACCGACAGCACCGTGCGGTTGACCTTGATGCCGGACAGCCGCGCGGACTCCGGCGCGTTGCCGACCGCGTAGACGTGCTTGCCCCACGCGGTTTTCGTCAGCGCGTACCAGACGCCGAGGTACATCAGCAGCGCCAGCGTCATGCCGTAGGTGATCGGGATGCCGCCGAAGAGGTAGCGCTTGGTGCCGAGCCACTGCAGCAGCCCGTCGGTCACCGGCACGGCCTGGCCGCCCGCGACCAGCTTCGACACCGCCGTCAGCATCGTGAACGTGCCGAGCGTGATGATGAACGCCGGCAGCTTGATCCGCGTCGCGAGCCCGCCGATGAAGATGCCGACGATGATCGTCAGCACGACGCCGGCGAGCAGCGCGACGAAGCCGTTGGTCCCGGCCGCGGCGAGCTTCGCCATGATCAGCGTCGCGACGACCATCGAAGCCGCGTTGGACAGGTCGATGCCCGAGATGAGGATGACGAGCGTCTGCCCCAGCGCGAGCGTCCCGACGACCAGCGACTGCTGGACCACCGTGGACAGGTTGTCGAGGTCGAAGAACGTGTCCGTGGCGACCGAGAACACCACGATCGCGACGACCAGCGCGAGCGCCGGGCCGACCGCGGGGGCGCGGAGGAGGAATTCGCCGAGGGACTCACGTTCCTTTGTGGACACTGCGGTCGCGGTAGTCGCGTTGGTGGATGTCACCGTGTGCCTCCCCAGCAGTTCTGCAGGCCCCACGCGGAATCGTGGCTTTCGATCCCGGGTAGCGGCTTGTCGGTGATCACGGCGGACCCGGTGTTGACGAAGCCGGCCGGCTTCTTGCCGGTCTTGGCGTATTCGACGGCGGCGAGCACACCCTGCTCGGCCATCTTCTTCGGGAACTGCATCACGGTGGCGGCGAACTGCCCGTTTTTGACGTTCTGGACGCCTTCGCAGCCGCCGTCGATGGAGCCCATCACGATCCGGCCGGTGAGCCCGCGGGCGTTCAGCGCCGCGTACGCGCCGCGGCCCATCGGCTCGTTCATCGAGTAGACGGCGTTGATGTCGGTGCTGCGCTGGAGCAGGTTCTCCATGCCCTGCTGGGCGAGGCTCTGGTCACCGTTGGCCGCGGTGTGGCCCTTGATCTCCGGGGAGGAGTCGGTGAGCCCGATGCCCTTGAGGAACCCGGTGTGGCGCTGGGTGTCGACGGTGCTGCCCGCCGTCCCGTCGACCATCAGGAGCTTCGGCGGGACGCCCTTGAGCGAGGCCTTGACGTACGCGCCCTGCTGCTCGCCCGCCGCGAAGTTGTCGGTGGCGAACGTGGCGTCGACGGCGTCGGCCGGTTCGGTGGCGGTGTCGAGGGCGATCACCAGGACGCCGGCGTCGCGCGCGTCCTTGATGGCCTTGAGCACGCCGGTCGACGAGCTGGGCGTGATGAGGATGGTGTTCGCGCCCTGCTGCATCAGGTTCTCGATGGCACGGACCTGGCCGTCGTTGTCACCGTCGAACTGGCCGGCGAGCGCGCTGAAGTCGGCGCCGTTGGCCTGGGCGGCCGCTCTCGCGGCGTTGCGCAGTTCCACGAAGTACGGGTTGGTGTCGGTCTTGGTGACCAGGCCGACCTTGGCCTTGCCGCTCCCGCCGGTGTTGGTGTTGCCGCCCCAATGGCGTTCGACCGTGCACCCGGTCGTCGCGGCGAGGACGGCGGCCAGCACGACCGCGGTGAGACTTCGCTGTCTCATGGGTTCCCACCCTTTGTCTGGGTTCGAGGCTTGCCGATGGACGGGAAGGTAGACAGACTGCTCCGTGGACGCAAGCGTTTGCGCAAACGCTTGCCGGAAAGGATTGGCATGCCCCAGCCGAGGTCGTCGCGGCCGACCCAGCGCGACATCGCCGAGCTCGCCGGCGTTTCGATCACCACGGTCTCCCACGTGGTGAACGGGACGCGGGCGGTCGCGGAGGACACCAAGGCGGCCGTGCTGCGGGCGATCGAGACGACCGGCTACACCGGTGACGCGATCGCGCGTTCCCTGGTCACCGGCGGTACGCGGTCGATCGGGATGGCGATCTCGCTGGTCGCCAACCCGTACTTCGCGACGCTGATGCAGGCGATCGAGCGGGAGGCGTCGATGCACGGGTACACCGTGCTGCTCGCCGACACGCACGACACGGCGGACACCGAGCGTGACACGGTCCGCGCGCTGCGCTCCCGGCGGGTCGACGGCCTGCTCATCACCCCGGCCCCCGGCGACGGGCCGGTGATCGGTGAGCTCGTGTCGCTGGACGTGCCGACGGTGCTCATCGACCGGCTGGCCACCCGCACCGACGTCGACCAGGTGGGCTCGGAGAACATCCAGGCGACCTCGGCGCTGACCGCGCACCTGGCCACGCTCGGGCACCGGCGGATCGGGATGATCAGCGGCGCGCCCGGGCTGTCGACGAGCGAGGAGCGGATGCTGGGCTACCGGCTGGGGCTGGGCCGGTCCGGGCTGACCTGGTCGTCCGACCTCGTGGCCTGCGGGAACTCGTCGCGCGAGGGCGGTGCGCTGGCGTTGAGCACGCTGCTGGCGCTGCCCGAGCCGCCGACCGCGCTGGTCGTCGGCAACGACAGCATGATGGTCGGGGTGCTGCACGCGGCGCGGCAGCGCGGGCTGCGGATCGGGCGTGACCTGCCGGTGGTGGTCTACGACGACGTCGAGTGGGCGGACCTGGTCGACCCGCCGCTGACGACGATGGCGCAGCCGATCGAGGAGATCGGCCGCCAGGCGGTCCGGCTCCTGCTGGCCCGCATCAACGACCCGGCGCGCAAGGCCGAGACGGTCCGGCTGGCGCCCACCCTGCGTCACCGTGAGTCGTGCGGCTGCCCACCGGTTCACTCACATCAGTGATTCTGGAGTTTTGACGTCATCTCGCGGGCGTTCAGCGGATACCTTTCGGCTGAGCGTCTGCGAGGCCGTCACCAATCCGCCCGGAAGTAGGCGGACACGGACCGCGGCCGAGCTGCACAGGCGCCGGTTTCCGCCGTGGCTGCGGCGGAATGGTGACGAAACGGCAGAGCATGACGGCACTTTCGCCGGAGCTCCGGTTGTGGGACCCCCCGGTCACCTACCGGATCGGCGTCGCGATGGGTGTGCACGCGAGCCCCTACTCGGGTGAGCTGCTGCGTTCCATCAGGGCGGCCGCGGCACACGCGGGGTGCGACGTCGTGCTCGCGGACACCGCCGACGCGGTCGGCGAAGAAGCCGCGCTGGTCCGGGCCCTGCGGGCGGACCTGGTGGACGGCGTGCTGCTGGTCCCCTCGGCGGGCGACGAAGCGGTGGTCAACGGCCTGGTCCGGATGGGCGTGCCGACGGTGCTGGTGGACCGGGTCGCCGCGCGCAACGACGTCGACCAGGTGGGCACGGAGAACGTGCACGCGCTGGCGTCGCTGGTCCGCCACCTGACGTCGGGACGGCACCGCAAGATCGGCCTGATCTCGGGCGACGACGGTCAAGAGGTCAGCCGCGAGCGCGTCCGCGGCTACCGCCTGGGCCTGGAGCAGTCGGGTCTGCGCTACAACCGCGAACTGGTCGAAAGCGGTTTGTCGACATCCGGCGGCGCAGCCCGCGCGACAGCGAAGCTCCTGGACGGCTGGCCCTCCCCGACGGCACTGGTGGTGGCGGACGAGTCGATGCTGGTGGGCGTCCAGTACGAAGCCCACCGCCGCGGCATCCACATCGGCTCGGAACTGGCGGTGGTGGGTTACGGCGACATGGACTGGGCCCGCCGAGTGAGCCCGGCGGTGACCACGCTGGCCCAGCCGGTGGCGGACATGGGCCGGCGAGCGGTGCAGCTGCTGATGTCGAGGATGGCGGACCCGGACCGGCCTCCGGAGTCGGTGTGGCTGACCCCCAAGTTCCTGCACGGCGCCTCCTGCGGCTGCTGAAGCCGGTCAGAGCGTCGCCGCTGCCTCCAGGAGCATCCAGCCGCCCACCTGGACCGACAGGTCTCGCTCCGGGGCGTCGTCCGGCAGGGGGAGCGCGGGGGCCGGGCGGTCCCAGTACGCGCTGAACAGCGGGCCCTCCGGCGCGTCGAACGCACCGGACCAGCAGGCCTCCGCCGACGTCAGCACCAACGCGCGAGCCGTCGCAGCCTCCGGTTCCGGTAAGGACCGGGCCGCCAGTGCCAGGTACCGCGCCAGGATCGCCGCGAACAACCCGCCGTCGCCGCCGCCCTGGCCGCGGATCACCCCGCCCGGTGCGCAGTGCTCGGCGACCGCACGGACCGTCCGGGCGGCATCGTCCCAAGCGGACAACTCCAGGCAGGCACCCAGGTAAACCCCTTGGCAGTACGTGAAGATGTGCTTCACCAGCTCGCCCGTGTCCGCCCGGATGCCGTCCCACACCAAGCCCGTGCCGGGATCGACCAAAGTGGACGAAAGCCAGTCGCGCATCGCCTGGGCGCGGGTGAGGTTCCCCGACCGGGCGTGGAAGATCGCCGCCGGGCCGTTCGCCGGAGCGTTCTTGAAGTCGTCGCCGCGGCGCCACCAGATCCCGCCACCCGCCGCGGGTGTCCAGCCCGACAACAGCTGCGTGTCGATCGCCGCCAGTGCCGGGCCGACGTCGATGCCCAGCGCGGAAACCCGTTGCAGCGCAAGGCCGAGCCACGCGATGTCGTCGTAGTAGTCGTTGGTCCAGCGGCCGAAGTTGCGCAGCCGCACCGAACGCGTGAACGCGCGGATCGACGCCAGCCGCGCCGGCGATGGCGCGCGCGACTGGGCGTCGACCAACGTGTCCAGCAGGTGCGCCTGCCACCAGTAGTTCCAATGCCAGTGCAGCCGCTGACCGCCGGACGGGGGCCAGCCGCTGCGGCCGAGGACCGTGCCGGGCAGGCCCCACACCCGGCTCAGGTGGCGCGCTGTCACCGCGTGTTCGGCGGCCGAAACGTCCATGTCGCAATCGTGCCTTGCCCATCGACATACCGCTCGGTATGTTGAGTGGTCATGACGACCGCTCACGTCACCTGCCCGCTGTGCGAGGCCACCTGCGGCCTCGAGGTCACCCTCGACGAGAACCAGCAGGTCACCCGCGTGCGGGGTGATGATCAGGACGTCTTCTCGAAGGGCTACATCTGCCCCAAGGGCGCGTCGCTCGGCGCGCTGCACCACGACCCCGACCGGCTGACCGCGCCGCTGCTCAAGCGCGACGGCGAGTTCGTCGAGGTCAGCTGGCAGGAGGCCTACGACGAGATCGCGCGCCGCCTGCCGCCGATCCTCGAGGAGCACGGCCGGGACGCCGTCGCGGTGTACGCGGGCAACCCCGGCGTGCACAACATCGCGCTGACGCTCTACGGCCGCGTGCTCTACAAGGCGCTGGGCACCAAGAACTTCTACAGCGCGACCTCGGTCGACCAGATGCCGAAGCACTACTCCGCCGGCACGATGTTCGGCGACCCGCTCGCCATCCCCGTGCCCGACCTCGACCGCACGCGGCACCTGCTCGTCCTCGGCGCCAACCCGCTCGTCTCCAACGGCAGCCTGATGACCGCGCCGGACATCCGCGGGCGGCTGCGCGGGATCCGGGCGCGCGGCGGCAAGATCGTCGTCGTCGACCCGCGGCGCACGCGCACCGCCGAGTTCGCCGACGAGCACCACGCCATCCGGCCCGGCACCGACGCTTTCTTGCTCTTCGCGCTGGTCAACGTCCTGTTCGCGGAGAACCGCGTCGCGCCGGGACGCCTCGCCGAGCACCTCAACGGCCTCGACGACGTCCGCGAGCTGGCCCGGCCGTTCACGCCCGAGGCCGTCGCGCCGCGCACCGGCATCGACGCCGCCGAGATCCGCCGGATGGCCCTCGAACTGGCCGACGCCGAAAACGCCGTGGTCTACGGCCGGATCGGGACCACGACGCAGACCTTCGGCACCGTCGCCAGCTGGCTGGTCGACGTCCTCAACGTGCTCACCGGCAACCTCGACGAGCCGGGCGGCGCGATGTTCCCGCTGGCCGCCTGCCAGCCGACCGGGAACCGGCGGCCGTTCGCGGTCGGGCGCTGGCGCAGCCGCGTGCGCGGGTACCCGGAGGTCGTCGGCGAACTGCCGGTCGCGACGCTCGCCGACGAGATCGAAACCCCGGGCGAAGGCCAGGTCCGCGCGCTGATCACGGTCAGCGGCAACCCGTGCCTGAGCACGCCGAACGCGGGCCGCCTGACCGAGGCGCTGGGGAACCTCGACTTCATGATCTCCGTCGACGTCTACCTCAACGAGACGTCACGCCAGGCCGACGTCGTCCTGCCCGGCCCGTCACCGCTCGAACGCCCGCACTTCGACCTGGCCTTCTACCAGCTGTCCGTGCGCAACGTCGCCAACTGGACGCCAGCGACGCTGCCCTCGGCGCTGCCCCAGGAGTGGGAGACGATGCTGCGGCTCACCGGCATCGTCACCGGTCAGGGCCCCGAGGCGGACGTCGCCGCGCTCGACGACTTCGTCGCCGCCGACGTCGCCCGCCGCGCCGGGCTCGAGCTCACCCACGACCGCACCGGGCCCGCCCGGCTGGTCGACCTGATGCTGCGCGCGGGTCCGTACGACGTCACGCTGGCCGAACTCGAAGCGGCGCCGCACGGCGTGGACTTCGGGCCGCTGAAGCCGCGGATCCCGGAGGTGCTGTGCACCGCGTCCGGCCGGATCGAGCTGGCGCCGGGGCCGGTCGTCGCGGACGTCCCGCGCCTGCGTGACGAGCTGGCGAAGCCGGTGGAAGACGGCCTGGTGCTGATCGGGCGGCGGCACCTGAGCTCCAACAACTCGTGGATGCACAACCTGGCACCGCTGGTCCGCGGCGGCAACCGCTGCACGGTGCAGGTCCACCCCGCCGACGCGGCGCGCCTGGGGCTCACCGACGGCGGCCTCGCGGCGGTGACGTCCCGCGCCGGCAAGCTCGAGGTACCGGTGGAGGTCACCGACGTGGTCCGCCCGGGCGTGATCAGCATCCCGCACGGCTGGGGCCACGACGTCGACGGCGCGCGGACCCGGGTGGCGTACGCGCACCCCGGCGTCAACTCCAACCTGGTCGCCGACGAAACGCTGCTCGACGTGCCGTCGGGGACGTCGGTGCTGAACGGCATCCCGGTGGAGGTCGCGCCGGCCTGACGCTTGACAGCGGTGCGAAGCCGAGTGCATCCTCAGCGTCGCATGTTTACGTGAACATCGGAGTTCGCATGACCCGCTGTCTGCACGCCGTCATGATCGCGATCCTCGCCGCCGCCCTCCTCACGGTCCCCCGAGCGGCTGCTGCCACGACCGCCTTCCGCGGCGTGAACTGGGCGGACGCCCGCGACAACTACGTCGACGGCTGGGTCATCCCGACCGGTCTCACCGCCGGCGACAGCTACGACACCGTCCGCACGAAGGCGGACGGCATCCTCACCGGCTTCCAGCAGCAGCTCGGCGCGAACACCGTGCGGCTGCCGATCAACCCGCAGAGCGTGAACTCGGACTGGTGGGGCCGGTACAAGGGCGCCGCCGATTCCGCGCTGGCCCACGGCATGAAGGTCGTCTTCGGCTACTGGGAAGCGAACAAGGACGGCTTCGTCGACGACGTGACCGCGTGGAACACCATGTGGGACCGGGTCACCGCGGACTACGGCGGCGACGCCGGCGTCTACTTCGAGCCGATGAACGAGCCGTTCGGCTACAGCCTGACCGCCTGGGTTTCGCTCTGCTCGACCTGGCTGTCCCGGCACTCGGCCGTCCCGCGCGGCCGGGTCCTGATCAGCGGGACCGGCTACAACGACAACGTCACCGGGGTCGGCGCGGCGAGCGCGTTGAACGGAACGCTGCTGTCGCTGCACTTCTACGGCTTCTGGGCGTCGGACACCACGCGCTCCGCGTGGACGGCGAACCTGAGCAACCGGCTCGGCGCGTACTCGTCCCGGACCGTCATCGACGAGGCGGGCGCGCCGATGACGACCGGGCTCGACTACTCGGCGGGGCACCAGGACGGCAACAACTTCACCGCGTACTTCGCCGCCACCACGGACTTGACGCGGTCGCGGCAGATAGGCGTCGTCTACTGGCCCGGCCTGCGCTCGGGCGACACGTACTCGATCACCCGGCAGAGCGGCAGTGGCCTGGCGACGAACAACGCGTCGGGAGTCGTGCAGCTGCGGTGGGGCTGGGGGCTGTAGCTACCAGGCCGTGGTCAGGTCGGCGTGCTGGCGGACCCAGGCGTGCATGACGATCCCGGCCGCGACGCCCGCGTTGATCGACCGGGTGGTGCCGAACTGGGCGATCGACACGACCAGCGCCGCGGCCTCCTGCGCCGGCTCGGACAGCCCGGGGCCTTCCTGCCCGAAGAGGAGCACGCACTCGCGCGGGATGTCGGCGGTCTCGACCGGCTGCGACCCCGGCGTGTTGTCCACGGCGACGACGGCGAGCCCGCGCTCGGCGGCGTAGGTCACGAGCCCGGAGACGTCGTCGTGGTGGCGGAGGTGCTGGTAGCGGTCGGTCACCATGGCGCCGCGCCGGTTCCAGCGGCGCCGGCCGACGATGTGCACTTCGGCCGCAGCGAACGCGTTGGCCGTGCGCACCACGGTGCCGATGTTGTGGTCGTGCTGGAAGTTCTCGATGGCGACGTGGAAGGGGTGCCGTCGGCGGTCCACATCGGACACGATCGCCTCGCGGCGCCAGTACCGGTAGGCGTCGACGACGTTGCGGCGATCACCCTCACGCAGCAGTTCCGGGTCGTAGTGCTCGCCGGTGGGCCAGTCGCCGGGCCACGGGCCGACGCCGACCTCTTCGCGGCTCACCCACTCGGTGGGTCCGGCGTCGGGGGAGGTGCTCACGCCCCGATTGTCGCTCAGCCGAGGCGGACGCGGTGCGTCCGGGCGTCGTCCGCGTGGTCGCGGTGGCGCCAGCGGTGGTAGACACCGACGTAGGAGTAGGCGACCACCACGATCGCGACGATGCCGATCGCCGGCAGCCACGACCGCGGGAAGACGGTGTCGTACAGGTAGTACGCGTTGAACCCGCCGGGCAGGTCACCGAGGCCCTGCTGGTGGCGGAAGTAGTTCTCGAGCGCGGTGAACGGGCACGGCACCGGCGCGACGTTGACCAGGACGCCCCAGGACACGCCGAGCAGGTGGACGAAGATGAGCTTCGGCCAGCGCCACGCGACGAAACCGCCGAAACCGATGAGCACCAGGGCCAGCAGGTGCACCGCGACCGTCACGTCGGCCAGGAACTTCGCCATCACCAGCCCCCTTCCCCGAACCCCCTACCAGCGACTTTACTCCGCTGATCGGATCCGGCCGCCCTGAAGAGTGCCCCGGTGTGTGATGTTTAACCCACCGGAGCAACCCGTTCACCTGGGCGGTGACGGAGGCGTCACACCCGGTGGGAATTCCGGCGGGCGTTTCGCGGGGTACTTCGTCGGTTCTTCGTGCGGGTACTGGTTCGGTTTCTCCCGGTCGGGCTTGGTCCAGTCCGGCTGCGGCGGCGGGTCGTCCTCCTCCATGCGCTCGACGGTACGCCCGGGTCAGCGCGCCCGGACCCCGGATTTCGCCGTCAGCCGAATTTCCAGCCGCACGGGCAGGTCCTCGACTTCGAGGGCCTGCTTCAGCCGCGGCACGGCGTGGTCGGTGATGCGCTGCCGGATCGCCGTGGCATCGGCGTCGCGGTCGGTGGTGACGACCAGGAAGAGATCCGGCGCGTCCCGCGGCCCGGACAGCCACGCCGAAGCGCTCCTGACGCCGTCGTACCCCTCGACGTCGGCGGCCAGCGGGGCGGCGGCCGCACTCGATTCGAGAACGGTGACGCCGGTGTCCCGCTCGTCCCGCCAGGCGACGGTCTTCGGCCGCCGGAACGCCTGCGCGGCCAGCCAGCGCAGGCAGAGCAGGCCGAGGACCGTGGCGACAGCGATCGCAACCCAGAACACCCAGGTGGGTGGCGCGGCGGCGCCGGGCACGAGCGGCGCGGCGGGGTCGAGCAGGCGGAGCCGCCCGAAGTGCGTGGCCACGGCGAACCCGCCGCCGGCGAGAAGCAGGAGCCCGATGAGGCCGAGCAGGGTCCGGTTGAGCCCGGCCGGCCGGTTCATCGAGCACCTCCCAGCTCGTGAACTCGCCCCGCTGCGCCCGGTCCAAAGCACCCCAATGTGGCGTTGGTTGCGTCCAACGCACCGAACGCCACATTGGGTGCGCTGGACGCACCGAACGCCACATTGGGGCGCTTGACTGGGCGGTTCATCGCGCTCCTCCTCGCACTCGGACCCGCACCCGCGGCGTCTCCGCCAGGCCCACCTGCGCCAGCCGCCGCGAGACCGCCGTCCCGACCGCGGCCGCGAGGCCTTCCGTGTTCGTCCGGTTCGTCCGCACCTTCACCCTCACCTTCCGGCGCCGCAGCTTCACCGCGGCCGTCGCCACGCCGTCGACGCCCGCGGCCGCGGCGCGTACCGATGTGCGCAGGCCGTGGCGGGTCGTGCCCGCCTCGACGCCCGCGGCCGGCGCGAGCGCCAGGACCACCGGGCGCCCGCGCAGCACCGCCGCCGCCAGGAGCACGAGACCCGCCAGAACCGCTGCCCCGCCCCCGACGAGCACGGGCAGTTCGTTCCACGTCGTCTCGTGCACCCGGCCGGCGACCGCCTCGAACGACAGCAGCGGTGGCTCGCCGAGGAGGCGTTGCACCAGTGCCGTCACGACCAGCGCGCACGCCGCGAGCACGACCAGGGCCGTCAGCACCGCCGGCACGCTCCGCCGGGGGCGCCTCATCGGACCCGCCGCTTCGGCTGTTCGGGCCGGGCCACCGCGACCGTGATGTCGACGCGGTTCGCGCTCAGCCCGGTCAGTTCCGCCGTCCGGCCGAGCAGGTGCGCCCGGACCCGCTCGACCGTCGACGCGATCGGGGCCGGGTACGCCAGGGGCAGCCGGACGTCCAAAGTGGTCGATTCGCCGTCCACAGTGGCCTCGGCGGTCACGTCGCCGCCGACGCCGTCGACCTCGCAGGCGGCGTGCGCGGCGATGCGCCGCACCGCCCGCGGGGCCACGGTGGTCACTCCGCGTTCCACGGCTACCTCCGATCGCGCGCGGCGCCCACGAGGGCGGACAGGTCGAGCTTGCCGTCGAGCCAGCGCCCGGCCAGCAGGCCGAGCCCGCCCAGCAGGAACACCGCCACGAACGCACCGAACCCGCCGAACGCGGCGGCGAAACCCAGTGCCAGTCCGTACAACAGGCCGAGCAGCGTCGCGTTCATCGTCACTGCACCCGGTCCGAGGTGACGGGCTCGGCGTCGTCACCGGGGAGGTGGACGTCGTTGACGTTGATGTTCACCTCGACGACCTCCAGCCCGGTCATCTGCTCGATCGCGGTGATCACGTTGCGGCGCACCGCCCGCGCGAGGTCCGCGATGGCGACGCCGTACTCGACCAGGATCTGCAGGTCGACCGCCGCCTGCTTTTCGCCGACCTCGACCGAAACGCCCTGGCCGACGCTGGCGGACGCGCCCGGGATGCGGTCGCGGATGGCGCTCAGCGCGCGGGCCGCGCCGCCGCCGAGGGCGTGGACGCCGGTGACCTCGCGGGCGGCGAGCCCGGCGATCTTCTGGACCACGGTGTCGGCGATGGTGGTGGTGCCCTGCTTGGTGACGAGGGCGCTCTCGGTGGTGGTGGTGGCCACGGTGTTCTTCTCGGCCGTCGCGGTCATGGTGTCCTCCCTGGATGTCCGGTGCCTCAAGGCTTTTCGCCTCGTTCGTAGCTAAGGACCCAGCGGCGGGGAGAACGTCACTTACCCTTTCGTGTGACTTGGGTCTCCGGCGAACGCGGCACCGTCGAGGTCGGTGACGACCAGCCGCAGGCGCGCTTTCTCCCACTCCGTGCCCACCAGCACCGGGCGCACGAGTTCCGCCGCCCGGTCCAGCAGCGGGGGAATCGGCAGCCGGGTCGCGATCAGGCGGATCTGAACGACCTCCGCCGAAAGGTCGACGGCCATGCCGGCCCAGTCCACCGGCAACCACGTCGTCTCGGGGGAAACCGGCGTCGCCGGGCGGAGGCCGTCGATCTCCTTCAGGGCGCCGACGATCCTCTCGACGGCTTCGTCCGCGGTCACCGGCCGACCGGTTCGATGTCCATGATGGACACGGAAACCTCGTCGACGACCAAGCCGGTCTGCTCCCCGACGAACCGCGTCACCGCGCGCTGGACCGCCCGGCCGACCGCCGCCGCCTGGTCGCCCGACGCCGTGATGAGGTCGATGTGGACCGTCACGCGGCCGTCCGCGGTGCGCACCCGGACGCCGTCCGCCGGCGCCGGGTCGAGTCCCTTCCAGCGTTGGCGGGCCGCGCGCGTCCACGCCGTCACCAGGCCGCGCAGGCCCGGCTCGAGGCGCACCACACCCGGTGTGGTGATCGCCGCCCGTGCCGCCACGCTGGCGATCACCGGGTCGGCCACCACGTAGTCAACGCTCATTCCCCTGGCTCCCCGACCGCGTCTTCCGCATAGATGTCGTCCACGAGCAGGTCGAGCTTCGCCAGCGTCAGGCCCACCCGGGCCGCGGCCGCCGCGGTCACCCGCTCCCGCACCTTCGCCAACGCTTCACCACCCGTGGCGTTCCGCATACTCACCGCGAGGGTGAGTTCGACTTCGACGACCCCGTCGGCGCCGGTGCGCACGCGGCAGCGCCGCGCCCGGATGCCGCCGACCGTGTCGGCCGCGTACCGCAGCACCGCCGCCACCGCCTGCTCGCTGATCTCGACGAACCCGGGTTCCGGGGTGGGCAGCCGCACCATCCGGTCCCGCCGCACCTCGGCCCGCACGGCCGACATGATCCGGCCGAACAGGTCCGGCGACGGCACGTCCTCCGCCACCACCAGCTCCGCGGTGGCCTCGCGCAGCGCCAGCAGGCTCTCGCGCGCGGCCCGGCAGTGCGGGCAGGTCAGTTCGTGTTCGTCGGCCAGCCCGGCGCCGACCGCGTCGAGCCGGTCCCACACCTGCTCCACGTCACGTTCGCAGGGCAGCTCGTAGTCTGTCATCGCCATGGCTTCATCACCTCCGCCAGCTGGGCCCTGGCCCGCGCGATCCGGCCGCGGACCGCGGTCGTGTTCGCACCGACGACCTCGCCGATCTCTTCGTAGGACCGGCCGTGCACCTCACGCAGCAGCCAGCACGCTCTCTGCTCGGGCGTCAGTTCGGCCAGCGCCGCGTTCAACGCCGCGAGCTGCCCGCTCACCTGGGCGGCCCGCTCCGGCTGCAGATCGGTCCGCGGCGACTCGGCGGTGTCCAGGTCGACGTCGGCCTGCGGCCGGCGCGCGCGGATCGCGTTGAGGCAGCGGTTCGTGGTGGCCCGGTAGAGCCAGCCGACGAACGCGGCGTCCTCGCCGAGCTGGTCGAGCTTGCGCCAGGCGTTGAGGAACACCTCCTGCACGACGTCTTCGGCGTCGCCGCGGTGGGCGAGCATCTTGACGGCGAGCCGGAACATCGGGCCCTGGTAGCGCAGCACGAGCTGCTCGTACGCCCGGACGTCGCCGTCCCGCGCGCGCCCGACGAGGGTCGCGTCGTCCAGCGGCGTTGCGGTTGTCGTCACGGCACCTCCTCGGGAAGAGGACACCGGTGCGCGGAAATCGTCACGCACCGATTCTGGGTGACGGTGGTCACCGGGGCGAGTCCGTGACGATCACGCGTCGCGGTGGTCCTTCCGGTACCAGGGTGCCCCGCCGGGGCACCGCCGGAACGGGAGGTGCCCCATGTCTTTGGGCGACAAGATCAGCAACAAGGCCGAAGAGCTGGGCGGCAAGGCCAAGGAAGCGGCCGGTGACGCCACCGGGAACGAGCAGCTGCAGGCCGAAGGCCAGGCCGACCAGGCGAAGGCCGGGCTCAAGGGCGCCGTCGAAAACGTGAAGGACGCCGCGAAGGACCTGTTCAAGAAGTGAGCCGCGCGGACCGGGGACCCAGCGGTCCCCGGTCCCGGTTCTCAGTTCAGGCCGAGGTCGTCGAGCCCGAGGATGTACCGGTACTCGAGGCCTTCCTTCTCGATGGCCTCGCGCGCGCCGGTGTCGCGGTCGACCACCGTCACCACGCCGATCACGGTCGCGCCCGCCTCACGCAGGGCCGCGACGGCTTCTAGCACGCTGCCGCCGGTCGTGGAGGTGTCCTCGACCGCCAGCACGCGCTGGCCCCGGACCTCCATGCCCTCGATGCGGCGCTGCATGCCGTGTTCCTTGACGGACTTCCGGACCACGAACGCGTCCAGCACGACGCCGTCGGTGGCCGCCGAGTGCAGCATCGCCAGCGCGACCGGGTCGGCGCCGAGGGTCAGGCCGCCGGCCGCCACGTAGTCCCAGTCCGCCGTCAGCTGGCGCAGGAGCTTGCCGATCAGCGGCGCGGCCGCGTGGTGCAGCGTCGCCCGCCGGAGATCGATGTAGTAGTCGGCTTCCTTGCCGGACGCCAGGGTCACTTTTCCGTGCACCACGGAAAGATCGGTGACCAGCCTGGCCAGTTCGAGTTTCGCCGCTTGATCCAACCCGGGGTTCGCCACGGCCGAGAGTCTTACACACCGCCGTCCTCACTCCCCGATCGATGTGGCGTCGACCGCACGCCCGCGGGTCGCCGCCCAGGCCGGAACCAGGATCGCGGCGAGCGAGAGCACCACGGCGATCGCGAGCACCACCAGGTAGACCGCGAGCGGGCCGGTCGGCAGCACCGAGCCGCTCACCACGAGGCAGAACGGCACGATCGCGCCGGCCGCGGTGGCCGTGCCGAGCAGCACGGCGATGGTGGCGATCAGCCCGCCTTCGACGCCGGCCATGCGCAGCACCTGGCCGCGGGTGAACCCGCTCAGCCGCTGCAGCCCGAACTCCCGGCGCCGCTTGGCGGTGGCCATCACCAGCGTGTTCACCACCGAAATCACCGTGTACGCGATGATCATCCCGACGAGCAGGTAGTTGACCCAGGCCCCGACCTCGTTGCCCTTCGCGTGCGCCGCGATCAGCGTCTCCCGGTCGCCGACGACCACCGGCAACCCGGCTGTCGCCTCGTGGAGGCGGGCGGTCAGCGTCGCGGTGTCGACGCCGTCGGCGGCGCGGACCAGCAGCTGGGGCGCGAGCCCGAGCGTCGTGTGCGGCGCCAGCAGCCCGGCGGGCAGCACGAGCTTCTCGAACCCGGCGCGCTGGCTCACGACGGCGGCCACCCGCACGTCCACCGGAGCACCGTCGCCGAGCCGCAGCGACAGCGTGTCGCCGACCTGGCGGCCGAGCGTCGTCGGCACCTCGATCGCGTTCCCGGTCAGTTCGCTGACGCCGAGCGCGGGCCAGCCGTCCTTGTCCTGGTTCGACTCGAACGGCTTCTCGATGAACACCGTGCTCGTGACGTACTCGGACGCGCCGGCGACCCCCGGGGCCGACCGCACCCGCCCCAGCACCGACGGGTCGAGCCCGCTCGGCGCGCCGACGACCGCGTCCGCGCGCAGGTCCTCGGTGTACGCCTGGTTCGAGACGGCTTCCTGGGTGGTCTGCAGGTAGATGTTGGCGGTCGCGATGCCGACCGCGAGCATGATCGGGGTGACCGCGCCCGCCGTGCGCACCGCGCCGACACGGGTGTTGCGCAGCGCGACCCGGCCGGTGACGCCGGTGATCGCCTGCACCGGCCAGCGCAGCAGCGACGCCGTCAGCTTCGTCACGCCCGGGCTGATCGCCGCCAGGCCGAACGCCCACAGCATCACCGCCGGGCCCGCCGTGCTGGCCGCGACCGGGCCGGTCATCACGGCGACCGTGACGATGGCCAGCGCCGTCCCGCCGGCGAAGCAGAGGAGCGCGGTGATCAGCCGGATCGGCGTCAGCCAGCGCCGCTCGACGGCGGCTTCGGCCAGCGCTTCGGTCGGGCGGACCTTCGACGCCCGTCGTCCGGCCACGAAGGACGCGGCCACGACGGCCAGCAGCGACGCGCCCGCGGCGACCGTCGCCGGCAGCCAGCCCTGCTCGAACCGCAGGACGTCGGGGACGACGTGGTTGGCCGCGAGCTGGTCGAACAGCCACTGCCCGAGCACCGGGCCGAGCGCGACCGCGGCGGCGACCGCGAGCAGGCCGACGACCAGCGCCTCGCCGAGCACCATCCGCCGCAGCTGGCGCGGGGTCGTGCCGATCGCGCGCAGCAACGCGAGTTCGCGCTGGCGCTGCTGGGTCGACAGCGTGAGCGTGCCCGCGACGACGAACACCATGACCATCGCGGACAGCCCGCCCGAGACGGCAGCCAGCACGATCAGGTCCTCGCCGCTCTTGTTCACCTCGGGGAACTCCAGGGCACCGCGGTCGGCGCCGGTCGCCACGACCCCCGCGTCCCCGACGGCCGCCGTCACCGCGGCGACGTCGTCGCCGAAGACGCCGATGGTGTCGAAGGTGCCTGGGTGCCCCGAGAGCCGCGAAGCGTCCGACGGCGCGAAGAACACGGCGGAGTCGCGCATGGCCTGCGGTGCCTGGGCGATCCCGGACACGCGGTACTGGCCGACGACTCCGTGCGCCGCGACGGGCAGCGTGTCCCCAGCGGCGAGCCCGAGCGCGGCGTCGACGACGACTTCACCGGGCTGCGGCGGCTGACCGCTCAGCGTGTACGGCGTCAGCACGGCGGAATCCCAGGCGTGCCCGAACGCGCTCGCGCTGCCGATCTGCGCCGGGAAGCTGACCTCGCCGACGACGTCCGTGACGCCCGGGACCGCACGCAGGCGGTCGGCCAAGGAGGCGTCGAGCCGGACGCGCTCCGGCAGGGTCGCGTTGTCGAACTTGTGCTTGTCGTCGGGGTCGAGGGTCGCCGGGTCGTCCTCGGGCAGCTTCAGCGTCTGCTGCCCGCCGACGACGATCGGCGCCGCGGCCAGCCGCTGCACCGGCGTCTCGGACCGGATGCCCGACTCCATCAGGCCACCGCACGCCGAAACGATCAGCGCGCCGAAGAACACGGCGACGAACGTCGCCAGGAAGCCGCCCTTGCGCAGGCGCAGCGTCCGCATCGCGAGGGAGAACATCACGCCGCCACCCGGCCCCACGCACCCAGGTGGGTCATCCGCTCGGCGACGGCTTCCGCGGTCGGGCGCGCGAGCCGCCCGGCGATCCGGCCGTCGGCCAGGAACACGACCTCGTCGGCGTAGGACGCGGCGACCGGGTCGTGCGTCACCATGATCACCGTCTGGCCCGAAGACCGGACGGAGTCGCGCAGCAGGCCGAGCACGTCGGCGGCGGTCCGGGTGTCGAGCGCGCCGGTCGGCTCGTCGGCGAACAGCACGGCCGGGTCGGTGACCAGGGCGCGCGCGATCGCGACGCGCTGGGCCTGCCCGCCGGACAGCTGCCCCGGCAGGTGCTTGCGGCGCCCGTCCAGCCCGACGTGCGCGAGGATCCGCGCCACCAGCCGCTTGTCCGGGCGCTTCCCGGCCAGCTGCAGCGGCAGCACGACGTTCTGCTCGACCGTCAGCGCCGGCAGCAAGTTGAACGCCTGGAAGACGAACCCGACGCGGTCGCGCCGCAGCTTCGTCAGATAGGTCTCGCTCTTGCCGTCGAGGTCCTGGCCGTCGAGCACGACGCGGCCCGACGTCGGCCGGTCGAGGCCCGCCGCGCAGTGCAGGAACGTGCTCTTGCCCGAACCGGACGGGCCCATCACCGCCGTGAAACCGCCGCGAGGGAAGGAGATCGAGACCCCGTCCAGCGCGACCACACCGCCGTACTCCTTGCGCACGGCCTCGAGCCGAACTGCCTCAGTCGTCATGGGGAAAACGCTATTGAGGCAGCCCCCGAACCACCCTGGTGCGCACGCGCCTCTTCGAGGTGGGGACAGCCCTACCGTGTCACTTTCCCTATGAAAGCTCCGCGGAGCTTTCATAGGGAAAGTGACGGCTCAGGTGCGGCCGCGGCCGCCGCTGATCCGGCGCAGCACCGCGCGGGGCAGCAGGCCGCCGATCGCGACGACGGCCTTGTACTGCAGGCTCGGCACCGAGATCACCTTGCCGCGCCGCAGGTCCGCGAGCGCTTCGCCGACCACCTGTTCGACACCCAGCCAGGCGATTTTCGGCCCGGGTTTGCCGATGCCGGCGCGCTCGTGGAACTCGGTCGCCGTGAAGCCGGGGCAGAGCGCCATCATCCGGATGCCCTTGGGCAGCGAAGCGGCGATGCCTTCGGTGAACGACGTGACCCAGTTCTTGCTGGCCGTGTACGTCGAACCGCGGCCGCTGAAGAACCCCGCCACGCTGCTGACCTGGATGACGTCGCCGTGGCCGCGCTCGATCATGCCCGGCAGGACCGCCCGCGTCAGCCGCAGCACGGCGGTGACGTTGACGTCGAGCTGGCGCTGCAGCGCGTCCGGCGGGATGGTCCAGAAGTCGCCGTTCAGCCCGAACCCGGCGTTGTTCACCAGCAGGTCGACCGGCCCGGCGGCGAGCCGCTCCTCGACCGCGGTCCGTCCGTCCACTTCGGACAGATCAGCGGCGAGCACCTCGACGGCGACACCGTGCTCTTCCCGCAGCTCAGCGGCGTACGCCTCCAGGCGCGCGGTGTTCCGGGCGACGAGCACCAGGTCGTACTTCTCGGCGGCGAGCGTGCGCGCGAACTGCGCGCCGATGCCCGCGGTGGCTCCGGTGATCACGGCGGTGGTGGTCATGTGGGTGAACCATACCCGCTGGTCACGGGCAGACATGCGTTCGAGCCGACGGGGAAGTATGGTCCGGCGCATGGGTAAGCACAGCAAGCGGAAAAGCGGCTACCTGCCCAAAGTCGCCGCGGGTGCGGCGCCCGTCGCGCTGCTCTTCGCGGCCCCCGCCGCCGCGCTGGCGAGCCCCACCGACATCACGCTGCCGCTGGACGGCGTCTCCCTGCCCGTCGACCACCAGCACGCCGGCAAGCTCGACGGCGACGGCCTCACCGCGGCCCGCCGCGACGTCTTCGCCAAGCGGGTCGGCGAAGCCCGGTTCCTCGCCGATGTCGGCGAGGCCGCGGGCGCCGGTTCGTCCGGGGCCTTCGCGAACCGGGCCGGCCGCCAGGACGTCGGGGTCGGCCAAGCCGTCGTGACCGCCGGCGACGAGCAGCGCCTGGCCGGCTCGACCACGCCCGCCCGGCTCGGCACGAGCGACAGCGCGCACCACGGCGTCTGGCTGAGCAACGGCGTCGACGTGCTGAGCGAACACGCCGAGCGGATCGACAGCGGGCTGAGCCCCTCGGGGCGGTTCGCCGGCGACCTCACGGGCGGGCTCGCCGTGCGCCGCTCGTCCGGGCAGGCCGTCGACCTCGGCCGGCTCGGCGCGGTCGGCACGTCGTCGGAGCAGCACGCGAGCGGGCAGTTCGCCGGCGACCTCGACCTCGGCCAGGAGCACGAACTGGGCGGCCAGCTCGGCCCGGCCGGTGGCCTGGTGAAGGCGTCCCACGACCTTTCGTCCGGCTCGATCAGCGGCGACCTCGGCGTCGACCACGTCGTGCACGTCCAAGCCGGGGCGGCCACGGTGCGCGGCACCCTCACCCCGGCGTTCTCGGGCAGCCTGTTCGACCGCCCGCTGAACCGCTAGTCCTGCTGCGGCGGGTCCGCGGGCGGCTGCTGGACCGGCGTCCCGGCGGCCGGGGTGGGCGGGTTGCCCGCCGACGACGGGATGGGCGCGCTCGCCTGGTGCCGACCGGCGTCGTAGTCCTCGTCGAACGGGTCGACGATGTCCGCGATCTCGCCGAGGTCGCGCAGCAGCCGCTCGAGCCGCGAGGGCCCGGCGGTCGGGACGACGCTGGCGAGCACCCACTCGTTCTCCAGCCAGGCCACGCCGACGTCGCCGCCGAGCTGGTCCGCGGCGTCCACGAGCTCCTGGGTGATCACGACGCGGGCGCCGTCGGCGTCGTCCGCGAAGGCGTAGCGCGAGCCGATCGGGCCGAGCATCTCGGGCATGTCGGCGCGCTGGAACGGCACGCTGGACAGCCACATCTCGATCGGGATCCGGTGCTTCTTGTTGCAGCGCACGGCGACGACGACCGCGGGGATCTGCCCCTCGGACTCGATGTCGAAGATGAACACCGGCCGGCGGCCGTCGGAGGTGAAGGTCGAACCCGCGACGACGTTGACGGCGGCGTCCGCGCCGAAGTAGCCGATCGCCCCGCCGGACCACTGCTGCGGCAGCCGTTCGTCCTCCTCGACGAACTGCCAGCCGCGCAACTGCGCCCACCGCATGCGCTCGCGGTTGCGCGAGCCCTCCTTCGCCCGGTCGGCCGCGAGCAGCCCGAGGCCCGCCACCAGGGCGACGGCCGCGATGACGAACCAGATCCACGCCGGAATACCCACGACGTGCAGGGTATCGCCTGCTAGGCCGAAGAGATGATGGCCGGTACCCGTGTCGCCGGGCCCATTCGGATCATTTCGCCGCACCGAGTCGACAAGTCTCTACTGTGGACGCCCCGCCTCGTGAGTGTTTAGGGCGGTTAGAACCGCCCTAAACACTCACGAGGGGTCAGACCCGGGTGACGGTCAGCGAGTCACCGGCTTCCAGCTCCGGGATGTCGACGCGCACCGTGTCGCCGTCGCGGATCTCGCCCGACAGCAGTTCCTTCGCCAGCTTGTCGCCGATCGCCGACTGGACCAGCCGCCGCAGCGGGCGGGCGCCGTAGATCGGGTCGAAGCCGTTGAGCGCGAGCCACTCGCGGGCGCCGTCCGTGACGTCCAGGTGCAGCCGGCGCTGGGCGAGCCGCGCGGCCAGCCGGGCCACCTGGATGTCCACAATGGACGTCAGCTGCTCGGTGCCGAGCGAGTGGAACACGACGATGTCGTCGAGCCGGTTCAGGAACTCCGGCTTGAACTGCCGCTGCACCACCGAGAGCACCGCGTCCCGCCGCTGCCGCTCGTCCAGGTTCGGGTCGGCGATGGCCTGCGAGCCGAGGTTCGACGTCAGGATCAGGATGGTGTTCCGGAAGTCCACCGTCCGGCCCTGGCCGTCGGTCAGCCGCCCGTCGTCGAGGACCTGCAGCAGCACGTCGAAGACGTCCGGGTGGGCCTTCTCCACCTCGTCGAGCAGCACCACCGAGTACGGCCGGCGCCGGACGGCCTCGGTCAGCTGGCCGCCCTGGTCGTACCCGACGTAGCCCGGCGGGGCACCGACCAGGCGCGCCACCGAGTGCTTCTCGGCGTACTCGCTCATGTCGATGCGCTGCATCGCGCGTTCGTCGTCGAACAGGAACTCCGCCAGCGCCTTGGCCAGCTCGGTCTTGCCGACACCGGTCGGGCCGAGGAACAGGAACGAGCCGGTCGGGCGGTCGGGGTCGGCGACGCCGGCCCGGCTGCGGCGCACCGCGTCCGAGACGACCTGCACGGCCTCGGCCTGCCCGATGACGCGCCGGCCGAGCTCGTCCTCCATCCGGAGCAGCTTGCCGGTCTCGCCCTCCAGCAGCCGTCCCGCCGGGATGCCGGTCCACGCGCTGACCACGTCCGCGACGTCGTCCGCGCCGACCTCTTCCTTGAGCATGACGTTCTGCTGGCTGGCCTCGTTCGCCGCGGTGGCCGCTTCGAACTCCTTCTCCAGCGCCGGGATCCGGCCGTAGCGCAGCTCGGCGGCCTTGCCGAGGTCGCCGTCGCGCTCGGCGCGTTCGGACTCGCCGCGCAGCTGTTCGAGCTGCTCCTTGAGCTCGCGGACGCGCTCGATGGAGCCCTTCTCGTTCTGCCAGCGCGCGGTGAGCGCCGTCAGCGTCTCGCGCTTCTCGGCCAGTTCGGCGCGCAGGGCGGCGAGGCGCTCCTTCGAGGCGGCGTCGCTCTCCTTCGAGAGCGCCATCTCCTCGATCTCCAGGCGCCGGACCGCGCGCTCGACCTCGTCGATCTCCACCGGCCGCGAGTCGATCTCCATGCGCAGCTTGGACGCGGCTTCGTCGACCAGGTCGATCGCCTTGTCCGGCAGGAAGCGCGCGGTGATGTAGCGGTCGGACAGCGTCGCGGCGGCGACCAGCGCGGCGTCCGTGATCCGGACACCGTGGTGCACCTCGTAGCGCTCCTTCAGCCCGCGCAGGATCGCGATGGTGTCCTCCGGCGACGGCTCGCCGACGAGCACCTGCTGGAAGCGCCGCTCCAGGGCGGCGTCCTTCTCGATGTGCTGGCGGTATTCGTCGAGGGTGGTCGCGCCGACCATCCGCAGCTCGCCGCGGGCGAGCATCGGCTTGATCATGTTGCCCGCGTCCATCGCGCCTTCACCGGTGGCACCGGCGCCGACGATGGTGTGCAGCTCGTCGATGAAGGTGATGACCTCGCCCGCGGAGTCGGTGATCTCCTTGAGCACGGCCTTCAGCCGCTCTTCGAACTCGCCGCGGAACTTCGCGCCGGCGACCATCGAGCCGAGGTCGAGGGCGACGACGCGCTTGCCGCGCAGCGATTCCGGCACGTCCCCGGCGACGATGCGCTGGGCCAGCCCTTCGACGATGGCCGTCTTGCCGACACCCGGCTCGCCGATCAGCACCGGGTTGTTCTTGGTGCGCCGCGACAGCACCTGCACGACGCGGCGGATCTCGGTGTCGCGGCCGATCACCGGGTCGAGCTCGCCGTTGCGGGCGCGCGCGGTCAGGTCGACGCCGTACTTCTCGAGCGCCTTGAACGTGCTCTCCGGGTCTTCGCTGGTGATCCGGGCGGAGCCGCGGACCTTGACGAACGCCTCGCGCAGCGCGTCCGGCGTCGCGCCGTGGCGCTTGAGCAGGTCGGCGACCTGGCCGCCCTCGGTCGCGAGCCCGACGAGCAGGTGCTCGGTCGAGACGTACTCGTCACCCAGCTCGGTGGCGAGCTTCTGGGCGCGGGTCAGCGACTTGACGGCGTTGGTGTCGAACTGCGGGGTCGACACGGTCGCGCCGGTCGCCGAAGGCAGCGCCGCGATGAGCGGCTCCAGCTCCTTGTGCACCACCTCCGGGTCGGCCCCGACCGCGGTCAGCAGCGGTGCGGTCAGCCCCTCACCCTGCGCCAGCAGGGCGCCCAGCAGGTGCGCGGCCGACACGTGCGGGTTGCCCGCCATCGTGGCCGCCTGCGCCGCCGACGAGATCGCCTGCTGGGTCTTCGTGGTCGGGTTGAAAGCGTCCATCCCTCACCTCATGCTCGATAACTCAAAAGTCCTGGTGACCGGCCTGACCATGACCCGTCACTATCCTTAACGCACGAAAACTTGAGTCTGTTCCGCTCAACTCTGACCAGGTGCCACCGCGCTCGCCGGCAGCCGCGAGCCCAACGTCCCGAGCCCGGCCACGGCGAGGGCGGCACACGTCCCGACCAGCACCCAGGGTAACCAGTCGGCCACCGAAAACAACGCGACCACGACCGGCGCGATCACCTGCGCCACGGCGAACGCGTACTGGTACGCAGCGAGATAACGACCACGGGCGACCGGAGGTGCCGCGGCCTCGGCCAGCGCCCCCGAGCGCGGCCCGAAGACCAGGTCGCCGGCGGCGAACACCAGCGTCGACGCCAGCAGGTAGGCCACCTGCCAGTCGTCGGGCACCAGCAGCACGCCGAGGCTGACCAGGCACCACACGGCGAACAACGCCGAGCCCGCGCGCATCGCCGCGAGCCGCGTCAGCCGGGCGGTGAGGCGCAGGGCGACCGTGCCGCCGACGCTGGTCAGCACGGTCAGCAGGGCGAGGATCGCGCCGGGCAGCCAGGCCGGGCCGTGCAGCCGGTCGAGCACGAACACCGGCATGCCGATCAGGAAGAAGTCCAGCGAGAGCCCGAAGAGCCCGCTGAACAGGATCAACGCGAGGTACGGCCGGTCCCGGAGCACGCGGACCGTCCGCTCGGCGTGGCACCTGGCCGGGCGAGCCAGCCGCACGAAGAAGACCAGGACCGCCGCCGCCGCGAAGAACGTCAGCGCGTCCAAGGCGAGCGCGATGCGGTACCCGGACGCGCCGACCCACGTCAGCAGCGCACCCGCCGCGAGACCACCGAGGCCGAAGCAGCCGGCCCGCACCATCCCCACTTCGGCGAACGGCCGATCCTTCGGGACGTCGCCCGCGACGTCGGCGATGAGCACGAACAAGGAGCTGTAGAACAACTGCTGCCCGGTCGCGAGCAGGACCGCCGCGACCACCACCGGGCCCGGGCCGTCGGCGACGAGGTACGCGCCCGCCCCGGCCGCCTGGAGCAGCTGGGCGCCGATCACCACCGTGCGCGGCCCGACGCGGTCGACGAGCCGGCCGGCGAGCGGCGGCACGACGAGGCCGCCGACGGTGCCTAGGGTGACGGCGGTGCCCGCGACGGCGAGCGGCACGCCGACCACCTGGGTCACGTAGACCAGCGCCAACGGGAGGAACAGACCTGAGCCGAAGTTGTCGGTCCCCAACGCGCACAGCAGTGCGACCCGGCTACGCGTCACCTACCGAAGTTAACCCGGCCGAACACCGGGAAGTCAGGCCCGAACGGACAAAGTACGGCGGCGGAAAGGCAACTGCGGGTGGCACCTCGGCGGCACCGCGTCACTTGGTCGAGTCGGCTCCGCAGGCCGCGCTGCCGAGCGCGCGGCGGAGGTCTTCGTTCATCCCTGCGAGCCGCTCGGTCAGGTCGGTGACGCGCTCGTCGTCCCAGCCGCCGAGCGCCTTCTCCATGAACTCGAGGTAGTTGGCACGCCAGCGGGCGAGCTCGGCCCGGCCCTTTTCCGACACGCTCACCAGCGACGCCCGGCCGTCTTCGGGCGCGGGACGGCGGTCGACCAGCCCGGCGGCGGAGAGCTGGGCGATCTGCCTGCTCACCACGGAGAGGTCGACGAACCGGCGTTTCGCCAGCTCGGACGGCCTCGCCTCGCCGTTCTTCGCCAGGTCCGAGAGCAGCATCGCGGCCGCCGGGTGCAGCCCCGGCTCGCTCTGCCAGGCCTGCATGATCCAGGCGTGCTGGAGCTGGGAAGCGGTCTTCAGCTCGCGCATGAGCTCGACCCGGACGTCATCGTCGGTGTCGTCGAAGCCCATCGGAACCTCCCTTAGTTGTGCAATACAAGTTTATTGCCGGACGCTTGCTCAGGGCAACCATCCGGCCGGTGAGGTCGCCCACGCCGTGACCGGGGGAAATACACCCGGTCGGAGCAACAATGCGGGCAAAAGGCCGCCCGGCGGCTACCCTGCGGACGGGCCGTGCGCGCGGCGCGTTCGAGTGACGTTGAGTGACGAGGTGGCAGCAGTGGCGATGGACCCAGGAGGCGGCCGTGAGCGGAATTGCCGTCTTCGCGCCCGGGTCGGCGGTGCATGATCGGGTGCCGCCCCGCAACCGTCCCCGACCCGTGAACCCCCACCCATGACAGCCGACTCGGTCAGCCCGCTCCCCAGGTCTTCCTCGCCGCGCGAGGCCCCCGCCGCCGTCGTGGCGATGGTCCGGCTCATCCGCGAGAGCTGGGCCAAGTCCGAGCCGTACATCGCGGACATCTCGCAGTTCTTCTACGGGATGCTGTTCACCCTCGCCCCGACCACGCGCGACTTCTTCCCCATCAACATGGAGATCCAGCGCGGCCGGCTGGTGCGCGCGCTGGTGCACATCGTGCAGATGGTGGACCGGCCCGACGACCTGGCGCCGTTCCTGCGCCAGCTCGGCCGCGACCACCGCAAGTTCGGCGTGGTGCCCCGGCACTACGAAGCGGTCGGGACGGCGTTGCTCGCGTCGCTCAAGAACCACCTCGGCCGGGAGTGGACGCCCGAGGTCGAACGCGCGTGGGCCGAGGCCTTCACCATCGCCGCGCGGGCCATGCAGGACGCCGCCGCGGCCGACCAGAACCCGCCGTCGTGGCAGGCCACCGTGGTCGAGCACCGGCGGCTGACCTGGGACCTCGCGCTCGTCCGGCTGCTGCCCGAGCAGCCGGTGCCCTACCACCCCGGGCAGTACATGAGCGTCGAAGTGCCGCAGCGGCCGCGGCTGTGGCGCTACCTCTCCCCGGCGAACGCGCCGCGCGAGGACGGCGGCATCGAGTTCCACGTCCGCGCGGTCGACGGCGGCTGGGTCTCCCGCGCCATCGTCAGCCACACCCAGCCCGGCGACGTCTGGCGGCTCGGCCCGCCACTCGGCAGGCTGACAGTCGACCGCGAAGCGTCACGGGGAGTGCTGATGATCGCCGGCGGGACCGGCGTCGCGCCGCTGCGCGCGATCCTCGACCACCTGGCGCTGTGGGGCGAGAACCCCAAGACGCACCTCTTCTACGGCGGCCCGGCCCGCGAGAACCTCTACGACCTCGAAGAACTGCGCGCGCTCGCGGCCACCAACCCGTGGCTGACCATCTCGCCGGTGGTGGAGCGCGGCGGCGACGTCCCCGGCTTCGAGCAGGGCACGCTGGCCGAGGCCGTTACGCGCTACGGCGCCTGGCCCGGCCACGACATCCTCGTGTCCGGTTCGCCGGCGATGATCCGCGCGACGGTGTCGCGCATGCTCGTGGCGGGCAGCGCACTGGACCAGATCCAATACGATCCGTTCACGATCGACTGATTCCCGTAACAGCGGAAAGGCAATACTCCTGTCCGGTGAACATTCACTTTAACTGATCGTTTTCACGCACCGCCAGATCGAGTTGACCGCTTGTGGCCAAATTGGTCCGTTCGAGCGGGACCGCGCGGAATCGCGCGCATCTGCACGGGAATGCGCCTAGAGTCGGGAACCCTCGGGGGCGGCACCGCGACAGCGACGCCGCATGGACGGCGCTTTTACCTGTGCACGACTGGAGATTACCGTTCCCGATGAATGCTGAATCCGTGAAGATCTCCACGCTGCCCGAGACACTTCCTGTTTCGGCTGTGGAAGGTCGCGAACTCGCTCGATTGATTCGTGAAAGTTTTGCGGCCATCGAGCCGAGAGCCGACGAACTGGCGCAGTACTTCTACGGCGCGTTGTTCGTGATCGCCCCCGATTGCCGCGACCTGTTCCCGGTCACCATGACGACCCAGCGGAGCAGGCTGCTGCGCGCGCTCGTGTACGTGGTGCAGATGGTGGACCGGCCCGACGAGCTGGTCACCTTCCTCGGCCAGCTGGGCCGCGACCACCGCAAGTTCGCCGTCGTCTCCCGCCACTACGACGCCGTCGGGCTCGCGCTGATCTCGGCGCTCAAGCGGTTCCTCAAGGAGAAGTGGACGCATGAGGTCGAGGCGGCGTGGACGTCGGCGTACGGCCTCATCGCCAAGACCATGCGGGAGGCGGCCCAGGCGGAGACCGGGCCGGCGGCGTGGTCGGCGACCGTGCTGGAGCACCGGAAACTCGCCCGCGACGTCGCACTGGTGAAAGTGCGCACCGAGGGCCTCCTGCCGTACCGCGCCGGCGGGTACGTCAGCGTGGAAGTGCCGCAGCGGCCCCGGTTCTGGCGGTACCTGTCGCCGGCGAACACGCCCCGCGGCGACGGCCAGCTCACGTTCCACGTGCGCGCGGTGCCCGGCGGCTGGGTCAGCGGCAGCATCGTCAACCACACCCGGCCGGGCGACGTCTGGCGCCTCGGACCGTCGATGGGCGCGCTCAACGTGCGGCCGACCACCACCAAGCGGCGGCTGCTGATGATCGGCGGCGGCACCGGGATCACGCCGCTGATGGCGATCCTCGACGACCTCGCGCGCTGGAAGCGGAACCCGCCGGTGCACCTGTTCTTCGGCGGCCGAAGACCGGAGGACCTGTACGCGCTGGACGAGCTGCGCCGGATGGCGGCGACGGCCAAGTGGCTGACCGTCACGCCGGTGACCGAAGAAGGCGCGGTGGCCGGCGGCGACCGCGGCACGCTCGCGCACGCGGTGACCCAGCGAGGCTCGTGGAAGAACCACGACGTCCTCGTTTCCGGCTCGCCGCCGATGATCCAATCCACCATCGCCAAGCTGCTCGCCAAGGGGATCGACCTGGAGCGAATATCGTACGACCCGTTCACCTTGGACTGAGCGCGCTATCGTCGCCGATATGGAGACGACGATTCCGGTTTCGGACGGCACGATCGGCGGTTACCTGGCGGAACCCGCAGGCGACGGGCCGCACCCCGGCGTGGTGCTCATCCACGACGCTTTCGGGCTGAGCCAGGACACGAAGAACATCACCGACCGATTCGCCGCCGAGGGGTTCCTGGCGCTCAGCCCGGACATGTATTCGCGCGGAGGCATGCGCCGTTGCGTGCGCCGGGTTTTTTCGGACATGTTCGCCAACCGGGGACGCAGCTTCGACGACATCGAGGCGTCCCGCGCGCTGCTCGCCGCGCGCCCGGACTGCACGGGCCGGATCGGCATCGCCGGCTTCTGCATGGGCGGCGGTTTCGCCCTCGTCGCGGCGGCCCGCGGGTTCGACGCGTCGGCGCCCTACTACGGGCAGCTGCCGAAGAACCTGTCGGTGCTCGACGACGCCTGCCCGGTCGTCGCCAGCTTCGGCAAGAAGGACTTCTCGCTGCGCGGCGCGGCGGCGAAGCTCGAGACGGCGCTGACCGAGCGCGACGTCCCGCACGACGTCAAGGAGTACCCGGGCGCGAGCCACGGGTTCGCGAACAAGGTCGACGTCGCGCCGCCGCTGAACCTGCTGCTCAAGGTCGTCGGGTTCACCTACCACCACGAAGCGTCGGAAGACGCGTGGCGCCGAGTGACGTCCTTCTTCGGCGAACACCTGCAGCAACCGGCCCGACCTTCGCACTGAGCCGAACGGATCAGCGAAATCGTCGAACGGCGGTAGTTCGTTGACCGTTGTGCCCGAATCGCCTTATGGTCTAGACCACATCTTCCCCGGATGTGCTCGTTCGTCCTCCCCCCGGAACAGAGCTGTTCCCCCTCGAGGAGCCGAAATGACCTGGAAACGAAAGCTCTTCGCGGCCGCTGCCGGTGCCCTGCTGGCGCCGGTGCTGGTCGTCGTCCTCCCCGCGGCCACCGCGAGTGCCCACGGGTACATCTCCGACCCGCCCAGCCGGCAGGCCAACTGCGCGGCCGGGAAGGTCCCGAACTGCGGCGAGATCATCTACGAACCGCAGAGCGTCGAAGGCCCGAAGGGGCTGCGCAGCTGCAACGGCGGGCTGTCCCAGTTCGCCCAGCTGAACGACGAGTCGAAGCCGTGGCCCGCGAAGTCCGTCGGCAGCACAGTGACGTTCAACTGGGTGTTCACCGCCCGCCACTCGACGACGAACTACGAGTACTACGTCGGCAACACGCGCGTCGCGGTCTTCAACGGCAACAACCAGCAGCCGCCGCCGACGCTGTCGCACACGGTGAACCTGGCCGGGTACTCGGGCCGGATCAAGGTGCTGGCCATCTGGAACATCGCGGACACGGCCAACGCGTTCTACAGCTGCGTCGACCTGCAGGTCGGCGGCGGTGGCACGACCCCGCCGCCCACCACCACGCCGCCCCCGACCACGACCCCGCCGCCCACCACGACCCCGCCCCCGACGACGACCCCGCCGTCGACCGGCACGTGGTCGGCGGGCACGGCGTACAAGGCGGGCGACGTCGTGACGTACAACGGCGTGAGCTACCGCTGCCTCCAGCCGCACACGGCGATCGCGGGCTGGGAGCCGCCGAACACCCCGGCCCTCTGGCAGCGCCAGTGAGGCTGGTCCTGGCCGTCGTCGCGCTGCTGCTGACCGGATGCGGCAGCGGCGCGACGTCGGCCGCCCCGTCCCACAACGCGGCCGACGTGATGTTCCTGCAGATGCTGATCCCCCAGAACGAGCAGGGCATCGAGATCGTCCGCCTGGCCGCGGGACGTTCGGTACCCCCGCCCCTGAAGGAACTCGCGGCGGCGATCGAGGTGACGCAGCGAACCGAGGTCGACCAGATGAAGGGCTGGCTCCGCGCCTGGAACGAGCCCGAAACGATGGACGCGAACCCCCAGGCCCACGCCGGCCACGGCGGCATGAAGATGACGGCCCCGGACCTGGTGGGAGCGCTGAAGTCGGCACCGGACCCGGAGTTCACCCGCAAGTTCCTGGACGTGCTGACGGGCCAGCAGCAAGGCGCGGTCGAGCTGGCCCAGACGGAGAACGGAACGACCGGCGGGGTGCACCCCGAGGCCCGCGACCTGGCCCGCCGGGTGATCGAGTCGCGGACGGCAGAGGTGAAGCAACTGCTGAACTTCAAGACCTGATCCGCGGCGCGGAACCGCGGGCAGCCGGGAGGGGCTGCTCGCGGTTGCCCGATATTCGCTTGGCCGCCGCCACTTCCGCGAGCTAGCCTCGCGATCATGTACTCCTGTCCCGTCTTCATGAGGTTGCGGATCCGCCGCTGACGGCGGTGCACCCACCTTTCTGCCCGCCGTTCCGGTCCTCGCCGGGCGGCCGCTTCCGTGCTGCCCGGCTCCCTCCTGAGCCGCGGAGCAACCTTTGTCTTCTGCCCTTTCCACCCTGACCCAGCACGCCCACCTGCGCGCGGAAGGCGTCGGCGTCACCCTGGGCTCGCGCCGGGTGCTGCACGACGTGAGCGTCACCGTTTCCGCCCGCTCGCGGCTGGCCGTCGTCGGCGAGAACGGGCGTGGCAAGACCACGCTGCTGCACGTCCTCGCCGGTCTTCGCGCGCCCGATCACGGTGTCGTCCACCGGACCGGCACCGTCGGCGTCGCCCGGCAGGCGCTGCCGTTCCGGTCCGGGGAGACCGTCGGGACGCTGACCACCGAGGCGTTGCGGGAGGTCCACGCCGCTCTGCGCACCCTCGACGCGGCCACCGAAGATCTCGCGAAGGCGACCGAAGGCGCCGAAGATCGCTACGCCGTCGCGCTGGACGCGGCCACGCGCCTCGACGCGTGGGACGCCGAGCGCCGCGTCGACGTCGCCCTCGAAGCACTCGACGCCTGCGCCGACCGCGGCCGCGAGCTGAGCACGCTCTCGGTGGGGCAGCGCTACCGCGTGCGGCTGGCCTGCCTGCTCGGGGCGCGGTACGACTTCCTGCTGCTCGACGAGCCCGGCAACCACCTCGACGCCGCCGGCCTGGCGTTCCTCACGACCCGCCTGCGCGGGCACGACGGCGGGGTCGCGCTGGTCAGCCACGACCGGGCGCTGCTGGCCGACGTCGCCACCGAGTTCCTCGACCTCGACCCCAGCCAGGACGGCCGCCCGCGCCGGTACGCCGGTGGCTACGACGCCTGGCAGGACGGGCGGCGCCGTGACCGTGAGCGGTGGGTGCAGGACCACGAGGAACAGCAGGACACCCACCGGCAGCTCGCCGCCGCGGTGGCGCAGGCCCGCGACCGGCTCAGCACCGGCTGGCGCCCGGACAAGGGCACCGGGCGGCACCAGCGGCAGACCCGCGCGCCCGGCGTCGTCCAGGCGCTCAACCGGGAACGGGCCGCGCTGGAGGCCCACCGCGTCACCGTGCCCGAACCGCCGTTGTCGTTGCGGTGGCCGGATCTCGGCGCCGGCGGCCGGGGGACGCTGGTGCGCGTGGCGGACGTCAGCGTCGACGGCCGCCTGACCGGCCCGATCACGCTGACCCTCGACCACGGCGACCGGCTGCTCGTCACCGGCGGCAACGGCGCCGGCAAGTCGACGCTGCTGTCGGCCATCGCCGGCGAGCTCACGCCGTCCACCGGCTCGGTGCGGCACCTGGCCGGCGCGCGCGTGGCGTTGATCGGCCAAGAAGTCCCGGCCTGGCCGGACGACCGCACCGCCCGCGAGCTGTACGAGCGGGCCGGCGTCCCGTTTTCGGCGATGGGTCTCCTCGACGCCGAGGCGCTGCGCACCCCGGTCGGGCGGATGTCGCAGGGGCAGCAACGCCGGCTCGACCTCGCACTGCGGCTGGCCGGACGGCCGGACGTGCTCGTCTTCGACGAACCGACCAACCACCTGTCGGCGGTGCTCGTCGAGGAGCTGACCGAGGCCTTGCTGGGCACCCCGGCCGCGGTGGTCGTCGCGACGCACGACCGCCGGCTGCTGGCGGACCTCGCGGCCTGGCCGCGATTGGAGCTCTGACGCACGAAGGCCTCCCCGGTCACCCGGGGAGGCCTTCGAAGTTCACGTGCTCAGCGGCGCTTGGGGCGCCAGACCACCATCGCCGTCTGCTGGTTGAGCGGCACGAGGTCCCGGCGGTAGGACGCGTGCGCCGCCGCCGCGGCCTGTTCGCCCGCGACGTACGCTGCGGTCAGTTCTTCGGTCAGCTCGGCGATCCGGGCGCGCAGCGCGTCGACCTGGTTCTCCAGCTCGATGATGCGCTTGATGCCGGCCAGGTTGACGCCGTCCTCCTGCGACAGGCGCTGGACCTCGCGCAACAGCGCGATGTCCCGCATCGAGTAGCGCCGCCCGCCACCGGAGGTGCGGCCCGGCGACACCAGGCCCTGCCGGTCGTAGGTGCGCAACGTCTGCGCGTGCATCCCGGCGAGCTGGGCCGCCACCGAGATGACGAACACCGGGGTCTCTTCGTCGCCTTCCTGCGGGATCCCGCCGAACATCCCACTCACCTGCCTTCGAGCAGCTCAGTGATCTCGGGCCGGGGGTCGTGCCCGGCCATCGACTCGGCGTACGCCTGCAGAGCTTCGCGCGCCTTGTCGTCCAGTTTGGCGGGAATCGCCGCCTGGAGGGTGACGAGCAGATCACCTTGCGAACCGTCGCGCTTGGCGATGCCCTTGCCGCGCACGCGCAGCACCCGTCCGCTCGCCGTGCCCGCCGGCACCTTGAGCGAGACCTTGCCCTCGAGCGTGGGCACCGTGATCGTGGTGCCCAGCGCCAGTTCCGTGAAGTCCACCGGCACGGTGATCGTCAGGTCGAGCGCCTTGCGCCCGAACAGCGCGTGCGGAGCCACGTGCACCCGGACGTACAGGTCGCCCGCCTGCGCCCCGCCCCGGCCCGGCTCGCCCTGACCGGCCAGCCGGATCCGCTGGTCGTCGTCGACGCCCGGCGGGATCCGCACGGTCAGCGTGCGGGTGCGCGTGCTGACGCCTTCGCCGCCGCACTCGGGGCACGGGTCGTCGATGATCGTCCCGCGGCCGCGGCAGTCGCGGCACGGCTCCGAGAACGCGAAGGCACCCTGGCTGCGGCTGACCAGACCCGAGCCCGAACAGGTCGGGCAGGTCCGCGGTGACGTACCCGGCTTCGCGCCGTTGCCACCGCACGTCGAGCAGGTCGCCGGGCTCGACAGCCGCAGCGGCAGGGTCGCGCCCTTGACCGCCTCGGTGAAGTCGATCCGGACGTCCGTCTCGACGTCGGCACCGCGCTGCGGCCGGTTCGCCGTCGCACCCGCCGAAGCTCGGCCACGGCCGAACAGCCCGCCGAGGATGTCCCCGAGCCCGCCGAAGCCGCCCTGCTGGTTGGCTCCGGCCTGGCCGAAGATGTCGCCGACGTCGAAGCTGCCGGTGCCGCCGCCACCGGGGAAGTTGAACCCGCCCCCGGCGCCGCCGAACAGCCGCCGCGCTTCGTCGTACTCCTTGCGCTTGCTCGCGTCGGAGAGCACGCCGTAAGCCTCGGAGACCGCCTTGAACTTCTGCTCCGCCTCGGCGTTGCCGGCGTTCGCGTCCGGGTGGTTCTCCTTGGCCAGCTTCCGGTAGGCCTTCTTGATCTCGTCCGAAGTGGCGTCGGAAGAGACGCCCAGTTCACGGTAGAAGTCCTTACCGATCCATTCCCGTGCACTCATCGGGCGTCTCCTCCTCCCACTTGAACCGGATACGTCTTACTGCTGCTGTTCATCGACTCCGCCGCCGAGTGGCAGCTCGCCACCGACGGGCGGGTCCACCGGGGCCGCGCCGGGCTCGTGGTCGGTCACGCCGACCAATGCCGCCCGCAGTACGCGGTCCCCGAAGCGGTAACCGCGGCGCATGACCACGGTGACCGTCGGGCCCGCCACGTCCGGCGAGGTGTTGTGCTGCACGGCTTCGTGCACGCTCGGGTCGAAGGGCTCGCCCTCGTTGCCGAACGACTCGAGCCCCGCGCGCTGCAGGCCGCTGATCAGCTTGTCGCCGACCGCCTTGAACGCCCCGGTGAGGTCACCGTGCTGCTCGGCCCGCTCGAGGTCGTCGAGCAGCGGCAGCAGGTCGTTCACCACGGTCGCCTTCGCGCCGAGAACGACCGCCTCGCGGTCGCGCTCGACCCGCTTGCGGTAGTTGGCGTACTCCGCCTGCAGGCGCTGGAGGTCGGCGGTGCGCTCGGCCAGCTCCTTCTCCACGTCGGAGACCACCGACACCGAGTCGTCCACAATGGACTCGCCGAGCGAGGGGCCCGCGTGTTCCACGGGCGCCTCCTCCGGCTCCGGCGCGGCGTGGGCCGGACCGGGCGGGCGGACCTGCCCGGTCTGGGGGTCCACCCGACGCCGATCCCGCACGACCACCGGCTCCTCGGGGCCTCGGCCCTGGCTCTCGGATTCGTCGTAGCTGTGGGTCACTTCTTCTCGTCCTCTTCGACGATCTCGGCGTCCACCACGTCATCGGCCTTGGCCTGGCCGCCGGCCGCACCGGCGTCGCCGGCCGCACCCGAAGCGCCGGCCGCACCGGCCGCCGCGTCGGCGTTCGCGTTGGCGTACAGGGCGGTGCCCAGCTCCTGCGAAGCGGTGTTCAGCTTCTCGATCGCCTCGCGGATCTTGGTCGAGTCCGTGCCCTTCAGGGCTTCGTTGGCCTCGTCGATCGCGGACTTGACCTTGCCCTTGAGCTCCTCGGGCAGCTTGTCGTCGTTGTCCTTGAGGAACTTCTCGGTCTGGTAGACCAGCGTCTCGGCCTGGTTGCGGGTCTCGGCCTCTTCGCGGCGGGTCTTGTCTTCCTCGGCGTGCGCCTCGGCGTCCTTGACCATGCGCTCGATGTCGTCCTTCGGCAGCGCGGAGCCACCGGTGATCGTCATCGACTGCTCCTTGTTCGTGCCCAGGTCCTTGGCCAGGACGTGCACGATGCCGTTCGCGTCGATGTCGAAGGTGACCTCGATCTGCGGCACGCCACGCGGGGCGGGCGGGAGACCGGTCAGCTCGAACATGCCGAGCTTCTTGTTGTGCGCGGCGATCTCGCGCTCACCCTGGAACACCTGGATCTGCACCGACGGCTGGTTGTCGTCCGCGGTGGAGAAGATCTCCGAGCGCTTGGTCGGGATCGTGGTGTTGCGCTCGATGAGCTTGGTGAACACGCCACCCTTGGTCTCGATGCCCAGCGACAGCGGGGTCACGTCCAGCAGCAGGACGTCCTTGACCTCACCCTTGAGCACACCGGCCTGCAGCGCCGCGCCGACCGCGACGACCTCGTCCGGGTTCACGCCCTTGTTCGGCTCGCGGCCGCCGGTCAGCTCCTTGACCAGCTCGGACACGGCCGGCATGCGGGTGGAACCACCGACGAGCACGACGTGGTCGATGTCGCCGACGGCGATGCCCGCGTCCCGGATCACGTTGTTGAACGGGTTGCGGGTGCGCTCGAGCAGGTCCGAGGTGATCTTCTGGAACTCGGCGCGCGACAGCGTCTCGTCGAGGAACAGCGGGTTCTTGTCCGCGTCCACGGTGATGTACGGCAGGTTGATGCTGGCCGAGTTCGAGCTGGACAGCTCGATCTTCGCCTTCTCCGCCGCCTCGCGGATGCGCTGCAGCGCCATCTTGTCCTTGGTCAGGTCGATGCCGTTCGTGGCCTTGAACTTGTCGACCAGCCACTTGACGATGCGCTCGTCCCAGTCGTCACCACCGAGGTGGTTGTCACCGGAGGTCGCGCGGACCTCGACGACGCCCTCGCCGATCTCCAGCAGCGAGACGTCGAACGTACCGCCACCGAGGTCGAAGACCAGGATGGTCTGCTCCTTCTCGCCCTTGTCCAGGCCGTACGCCAGCGCGGCGGCGGTCGGCTCGTTGACGATGCGGAGCACGTTCAGGCCGGCGATCTGGCCGGCCTCCTTGGTGGCCTGACGCTGCGCGTCCTCGAAGTACGCCGGGACGGTGATCACCGCGTCGGTGATGGTCTCGCCCAGGTACGCCTCGGCGTCGCGCTTGAGCTTCATCAGCACGCGGGCGCTGATCTCCTGCGACGTGTAGTTCTTGCCGTCGATCTCGGTCTTCCAGTCGGTGCCGATGTGCCGCTTCACGGACCGGATCGTCCGGTCGACGTTCGTCACGGCCTGGTTCTTCGCCGGCTGACCGGTCAGCACTTCGCCGTTCTTGGCGAAGGCGACGATCGACGGGGTGGTCCGGGAGCCTTCCGAGTTGGCGATGACCGTCGGCTCGCCGCCCTCAAGGACGGCGACGACCGAGTTGGTCGTGCCGAGGTCGATGCCGACCGCTCGCGCCATGGTGCTTTCCTCCTGTGTAAGCCTGCTATGTTCGTGACCTGCACGTTCGTCCCCGCCTTGAGCGGGTCCCTGGCAAGTTTAGTCTGGTCTTCGCGGGCCTCGTCAAGCCGGACTTGAGTCGACTGCGCTCAACCTTTGTACCCAGCCTAACGACCCGGTCCGGGTTCTTGTTCCCGGGTTCAGCGGCAGATGTGCCCGCGAGCGGGTGTGACACCGCTCACCAGGTACTCCACCTCGGCCGCGCGGGCGCACGCCGAGTTGAACAGGCCCGTGTGGCCGTCGTCGGTGCGGGCGAGCAGGACCGAGCCGTCGATGCTCGCCGCCAGGCCGCGGGCCCAGGACAGCGGGGTCGCCGGGTCGTGGGCGCCGCCGACCACCAGGATCGGCGGGGCGCCGCGGACCGGGTGGGGCTGCGGCGGGTTCTTCGCCGGGATCGGCCAGCCGGTGCAGCCGCTCGCGAAGTCCCAGTACTCGGAGTACCGCCAGCTGTGCGGGGCCACCGCGCGGAGCAGACCGGCCATCGCGCCCATGTCCATCGGCCCGGTGAACGGCGACGGGAAGTCGTGGCAGCCGATCGCCCGGTACGCCCCGTAGATCGGGGACGAGAACTGGTTCCGCTCGGTCAGCGCGCGAGCGTCCGGGAACTCGCCGCCCGCGGCGGCCAGTGCCTTGCCCAGCGCCGGCCACTCGTCCCGGAGGTAGAGGTGGTTGTAGACGCCGGCCGAGATCTCGTCGGCCGTCGCCGGGCGGCCCAGATCGCTCGCCCACACCGCGCCGTGCGCCGCGCGGGCCACGACGTCGTCGTAGAAGCGGAGGACGTCACGCCCTTGCAAGGCGCAGTCGGCCGCCCCGCGGCACCAGTCCGCGAACCGGACCAGCGCGTCCTCGGTCGCCGCGGCCTCCTCGAGGATCGCCTTGCGCAGCGGCCGGGCGTGGTCGACGGCGCCGTCGAGCACCATCGTGCGCACCCGGCCGGGGTGCTTCGACGCGTAGACCGCGCCCAGCTCCGTGCCGTACGAGAGGCCCAGCCACGAAATCTTCGGCTCGCCCAGCGCGGCGCGGATCGTCTCGATGTCTTCGGCCGCGCTCTGCGTGTCCGCGTTCGCCAGCAGCGGCCCGGTGCGGGCCAGGCAGTCCGCACCCGCCTCGCGGTTGTGCGCCACCAACGCGTCGAACCCCGGCCGGGACGCGGGGAACCGGTCCAGCGCCGGATCCCACAACGACGGGCCGCACGTGATGCGCGGCGTGCTGAACCAGTCTCCGCGCGGGTCGAAGCCCACGACGTCGAACCGCTGCCGCAGCCGGGCGAGGTCCGGCGACGCCAGCCCGCCGAACTGCACGAACCCGACCCCGGAGCCGCCCGGCCCGCCCGGGTTCACCAGCAGCGAACCGATCCGGTGGGCCGGATCCAGCGCGGGCAACCGGGCCAGCGCGAGCCGCGCGGACCCCAGCTCCGGTTTCGCGCGGTCGATCGGCACGTCGACCGACGCGCATTCCGCCGTCGGCTCCTGCTGCGTGGCACAAGGTCGCCACGACAGCGGAGAAGCTTCGGCGACGGCCGGCACCGCCGCCATGACCACGACCGCCGCGGCGACCGCGGCGATCCGGCGCAGATCCATGATGCGTTTCCTCCCCCTGCACGCCGTCCTTCGGCGCACCCCATTCCTAACAGCGACCACCGACAGGATCAGGAGCGGCGGGCGGTCCAGGAGGAGAAGAAGAAATCGGAATTTCCTTGTCGCACAACGACTTCCGCGGGCGTTCCCACCCAGGAAGTCACTCGATAGTGGGAATCCGCGGTGACCGGCACCCCCTGCGCCGGCGTCGCCGCGGACTCACCACGCGCGAAGCCGACGACCCCGAACATCGCGACCGCGCCCAGCAGCGCGGCAGCCAGCACGCGCCGTTCGATCTTGCCCATCGGAAAATGTCCCCCGTAGTAAGGAAAAGTCAGGCCGCGCGGACCGTGACGCTGCCGCTGTCGGTCGTGAGGTCGAGCGTGTGCGCCGCGGCTCCGTCCGTCGGCACGTCGATGTCGCGGTGCCCGCTGTCGCTGCCGCCGACGACGCGGTACGGCCCGCCCGGCACGGTGACGTCGACGCTCCCGCTGTCGGCCTTCACCTTCACGTTGTTGGCCTGCTCCAGCGAAAACTCGACGCTGCCGCTCTCGGACGTCACGTCGACCGGGCCGCGCACGCCCTTGCCCTCGATGCTGCCGGAACTGGCGTGCACCTGGACCTCGCCGACGTTTTCCAGGTCGATCCCGCCGCTTTCCAGCCGCAGCTTCACCAAGCCCGGCACGTCTTCCACCTTGGCGTGCCCGGAATCGGCCTGAACGTCCACACTGGCCACCCCGCGCACGTCCAGCCCGCCCGAGTCCAGCTTGCCGTTGACCGGCACGCCTTCCGGCACGACGACCTCGAAGTCGACCGAGCAGTTGTTCCCGCAGTCGGTGAGCACGAGCTGGTCGCCGTCGACGCGGTAGAACGTGTCGCCCGGCTTGCCGCGCCAGTGGTAGTTCACCGTCTGGCGCACGGTCGACGGTCCCGAGCCGGTGCGGATCTTCACCGAACCCGAGTCGCCTTCCAGCTTCACGCTGCGAATCGTCTCCGACAGGGTCCTGCTGTTCTCGAAGTCCGATCCCCAGCCCCAGCCGAACGCGGTCGCCAGCCCGACGCCGATCAGGACGATGCCACCCAGAGCCAATAGCGGGCGCGCCATGGTCGTGGTCCCCTCAGTGTTGTTTCCTCTGCGTGAAGAACGCTATGGCCGGTGCGGGGCCGAGTACATGGGGGTAACCCCCCGAAAGACCCTGAGATCCGTCCCTGACACGCGGGGGCGGTACCGGGGGCCTAACCTGACGCAAGACTCCAGTTCCGTGATCAGGAGGATCCATGCCGCACGCACCCGGCCCGTACGAATCCCTGCCCGACGTGCCGTCGTTCACCCTTCGCAGCACCGACGTCGCCGACGGCGAAACCCTGGCCACGCCCCACTTGTCCGGCATCTTCGGCGCCGGCGGCGAGGACCGTTCGCCGCAGCTGGCGTGGGAGGGCTTCCCGGCGGAGACGAAGAGCTTCGCGATCACCTGCTACGACCCGGACGCCCCGACCGGCAGCGGCTTCTGGCACTGGGCCGTGTTCAACGTCCCGGTGTCGGTGACGGAGCTGGCCTCCGGCGCGGGCGACGGCTCGGGCCTCCCCGAAGGCGCGGTGACGCTGAAGGGCGACGGCGGGGTCAAGCAGTTCCTCGGCGCGGCGCCCCCGCCCGGGCACGGCCCGCACCGGTACTTCTTCGCGGTGCACGCGCTGGACGTCGACAAGCTCGAGGTGCCGGCGGACGCGACACCGGCGTTCCTGGGCTTCAACATGTTCGGGCACACGCTGGCCCGGGCCGTGCTCACGCCGGTGTACGAGAACAAGGGCTGAGTTCGCCGGCGGGCCCGGCACCGTTGCCCAAACGGTGCCGGGTCAGCGCAGCGCTTCCTGGTTGACGCCCTCGCGCTCCAGGTACCGCCCCTTCGTGTGCTCGCCGAAGCCGAACTGCCGGTACAGCCCGTGAGCGTCGGCGGTGTGCAGCATCCAGCGGAAACCGGCGCCGGGGCCGTTGTCGATCATCTCCCGGACGAGCTCCTTGCCGAGGCCGGTGCCGCGCGCGGAGTCGACGACGAAGACGTCGGCCAGGTACGCGCTCCCCACCCCGTCCGAGAACGCGCGCGCGAAGCCGACCTGCTCGCCCCCGCGGTAAGCGCCGACGACCCGCCACGACCCGTCGACCGCCGCCTCGACCTGGGCGCGCGTGCGCCAGCGGCCCCAGTAGGCCTCGGTGGAGAGGAACTTCCACACCACGTCGAGGTCCAGCCGCTCCCGGTCGTCGTCCAGCTCGTACTCACCGAAGGTCCGCATGATCCGAAGCTAACGACCGAGTCAACGCGGTTTCAGCAGGTAGTCCACGACGGGACGCAGCTCGTCCGCGGACGGTGGCTCGTCGTCGATGAGGCCCTGGATCAGCAGTCCGTCGATGCCCGCGAGGAACACCCGGAAGGCCACTTCGTCGTCGTGGCGGACCATCGACGTCAGCACGTCGAGCCAGCGCCGGGCAGCCGGGCGCAGCTCCGGCTTCCGCGCGGCCAGCAGGTACAGCTCGTACTCGGCCATCGTGCGCCCGCGCCGTGGGCCCAGCGCTTCGGCGAGCAGGCCCGCGACCTCCTCGGCGCCGCGCGAACCGCGTGACCGGGCCCGGTCGATCATCCAGTAGACCTCGGTCGCCATGTCGCGGGCGCACGAGATGAGCGTCGCGATCAGCAGGTCGTCCAGCGACGAGAAGTGGTAGGTCGTGGACGTCGTCGGCACGCCGGCCTCGGCCGCCACGGTCCGGTGGGTCACGCCCGCGACGCCGTCGCGCTCGATGATCCGCAGCGTGGCTTCGATGATCTCCGCGCGCCGCTTCTCCCCCCGCGCCTTGCGGCCGTCGACCTGCAGTTTCACGTCGAAGCACTCCCGAGTTCGATCAGCACCACACCGCCGATGACCAGCGCCAGGCCGGCGATCATGGCCGCGTTGACGGGTTCCTTGAGGAACACGACGCCGACGATCGCGACCAGCGCGACGCCGGCCGCGGCCCAGATCGCGTAGGCGACACCGATCGGCAGCCCCATCTTCAGCACGTACGACAGGGCGACGAACGCGACGGCGTACCCGATCACCACGACGACGGACGGCCCGAGCTTCGAGAAGCCCTCGGAGAGCTTCAGCGAGACCGTCGCGGAGACCTCGGCGGCGATCGCCAGCGCGAGGAGGAGGTACGCACCCATAGGGTGAAAACTACCTGAACGATCGTCCCAAAACAAAGAGCGACGTACACCACATCGGTGGGACTTAGGCCCACTCAACGGGTTACTCATCAGTAAGGAAGGTTAGTCTCCCGGCACCACCACAGTTTTGAACCGGACGAAAGGCACCCGAACGATGGGCGCTCTGCAACTGACGCTCGGCGGGATCTCGGTCCTGCTCGGCGTCGTCGCCTGGGGAATGTTCGCCGCGACGATCGCGCGCTTCGTGCGCATCATCCGTCTCGGGCAGCCCGATTCGACGCGCAACGGCCCCTTCATGCCCCGCATGAAGACGCTGATCAAGGAGTTCGCCGCGCACACGCGGATGAACCGCAAGCGCAGCGTCGGGCCGGCGCACTGGCTCGTGATGTGGGGCTTCCTGCTCGGCTCGCTCGCCCTGTTCGAGGCGTACGGCGAGGTCTTCGTGCCGAGCTGGGGCTGGCCGATCCTCGACGACTTCCCGCCGTTCCAGCTGCTCATGGAGCTGCTCGGGGTCGGGACGATCGTCGGCATCCTGGTGCTGATGGCGATCCGCCAGCGCAACCACCCGCGCCGCGCCGACCGCCAGAGCCGCTTCCAGGGCTCCAACTTCAAGTGGGCGTACTTCATCGAAGCCGTCGTCCTGATCGAGGGCATCGGCATCATCGGCGTCCGCGCCGCGAAGGCCGCGCTCGGCGCGCACGAGACGCCGACCTGGGCCGCCTTCGTCTCGAACCCGCTCGGCGAGCTGCTGCCGGCCAGCCCGAACCTGGTCACGGTGTTCGCGTTCGTCAAGCTGATGAGCGCCACGGTCTGGCTGATCGTGGTCGCGCGCACGATGACCATGGGCATCGCCTGGCACCGCTTCAGCGCCTTCTTCAACATCTACTTCAAGCGCGAGGCCGACGGCGGCGTCGCACTGGGCGCGCTCAAGCCGATGACGAGCGGCGGCAAGGTCCTCGACCTCGAGGAAGCCGACCCGGACGAGGACACCTTCGGCGTCGGCAAGATCGAGGACTTCAGCTGGAAGGGCTGGCTGGACTTCTCGACGTGCACCGAGTGCGGCCGCTGCCAGGAGCAGTGCCCCGCGTGGAACACGGGCAAGCCGCTGTCGCCGAAGCTGGTCATCACGCAGCTGCGTGACCACGCCTACGCGAAGGCGCCGTACCTGCTGGCCGGCGGCAAGCGGGACATGGCCGGTGACGAGGTCGGGTTGTCCGGCGACAACATGTACGCGGGCATCGACGTCCTCGCGATCGCCGAGTCGCAGAAGGCGCTCATCGGCGACGACGGCGGCGTCATCGACCCCGACGTCCTCTGGTCCTGCACGAGCTGCGGCGCCTGCGTCGAGCAGTGCCCGGTCGACATCGAGCACGTCGACCACATCGTCGACATGCGCCGCTACCAGGTGATGATCGAGTCGTCGTTCCCCAGCGAGCTGAACGGCATGTTCAAGAACCTGGAGAACAAGGGCAACCCGTGGGGCCAGAACGCCAAGGACCGGCTGGCCTGGACCGAGGACCTCGACTTCGAGGTGCCGGTGTTCGACGGCGACATGGGCGACGCCGAGTACCTGTTCTGGGTCGGCTGCGCCGGCGCGTTCGAGGACCGCGCGAAGAAGACGACGCGGGCGGTCGCCGAGCTGCTGCACATGGCCGACGTCAAGTACAAGGTGCTGGGCTCGGAGGAGTCCTGCACCGGCGACCCGGCCCGCCGCGCGGGCAACGAGTTCCTGTTCCAGATGCTGGCGCAGCAGAACGTCGAGGTCCTGAACTCGGTGTTCGAGGGACGTGAGCGGAAGGCGCGCAAGGTCGTCGTGACCTGCGCGCACTGTTTCAACACCCTCGCCAACGAGTACCCGGAGCTGGGCGGCCAGTTCGACGTCGTGCACCACACGCAGCTGCTGAACCGCCTGGTGCGGGAGAAGCAGCTGGTGCCGGTGGCGCCGGTCGCCGAGGACGTCACCTACCACGACCCGTGCTACCTCGGCCGCCACAACAAGGTGTACGAGGCGCCGCGCGAGCTGGTCGGCGCGACCGGCGCGCGGCTGCGCGAGATGCCGCGGCACGGCGACAAGTCGATGTGCTGCGGCGCCGGCGGCGCGCGGATGTGGATGGAAGAGAAGATCGGCAAGCGGATCAACGTCGAGCGCGTCGACGAGGCGCTCGGGACGGCGCCGTCGAAGATCGCCACCGGCTGCCCGTTCTGCAAGGTCATGCTGAACGACGGCCTGACCGCCCGCCAGAGCGACGGCAGCGCGAGCGAGAAGGTCGAGATCGTCGACGTCGCGCAGATGCTGCTCGAGTCGGTCAAGCGCAAGCCGGCGTCGAAGCCGCTACCCACCGGAGCGCCTTCGCTCGCAAAAGAGTGACACGACATTTCGGGTAACCGGCCCCGGCCAGGAACTTCCTGGTCGGGGCCGTTTACATTGCGCTATTCGCATTGATGTAGCCATTGCGCTACGCGTTGTCACAGGTCCACTAGCTGGGATTTTGGCGCGGTAATCGTTTTCTTGAAAGTTGTTCATGAAATTCACCGAAATGGCCCATCAGGTAAAGGACAAACGAAGGCCTGAACCCTGGACAACGGGCGTATCCTGACGTTTCCTTCGCCGCCGCCGTTGCCAGCGAAGGCTTCCTTTCGACGATCACGGAAACAGGGGGCGGCCAGGTATGAGCGAGGACCGGAGCACCACGACCGGGCGACACGCTCTCCGCACCTACATCGACGACATGGACGTCCGGTTCCCCGGCGCCGGCGCCCAGGACCCCGTGCCCGCCCAGCGGACACTCGTGCGCCCGTACGTCCTGACCCGCGGCCGCACGCAGTCGCGCCGGCACCTGGCGATCGAAGCGCTCGTCTCGACGCGCGCCGGCGCCCACTGGAACGGCGCCCGGCTGACCGGCGAGTTCCGCTCGGTCCGCACGCTCTGCTCCCGCCCGCGCTCGGTCGCCGAGGTCGCGGCCACGCTGAGCGTGCCGCTCGGCGTCGTCCGCGTGCTGCTGGACGACATGGCCGAGCAGGGTCTGGTCACCATCCACGACAACCGGGTCAACGCCGAGGGCCGCCCGGCGGTGGCGCTGATGGAGCGCGTTCTGCACGGCCTGCGCAGCCTCTGAGCATTACGCTCACCGGGTGAGCGAGGAATCCGCGAGCCCTGGTGGCGAAAGCACTCTGACCGTCCTGCTCGCCGGCGGGGTGAACCTGGCGATCGCCGTGATGAAGCTGATCGCGGGCATCATCACCGGCTCGGGCGCGATGCTCTCCGAAGCGGCCCACTCGGTGGCCGACACGTTCACCGAAGTCCTGCTGCTGACCGCGTTGAAACGTTCCGACCGCCCGGCCGACCGCGTGCACCCCTTCGGCTACGGCAAGGAGCGCTACTTCTGGTCGCTGCTCGCGGCGGTGTCGATCTTCGCGTCGGGCTCGATGTTCGCGCTCTACGAGGGCGTGTCGACGCTGTTCGGCCACGGCGAGGCGCAGAGCACGTCGATCCTCAGCTACATCGTGCTGGCGGTGGCGTTCCTGCTCGAAGGCACGTCGTGGGTGCAGGCGGTGCGCCAGACCGTGCGCGAGTCCAAGGCCGAAAACCGGTCGTTCTGGGCGTACCTCCGCCTGATCGACGACCCGACCCCGAAGACCGTCCTGTTCGAGGACTCCGCCGCGCTGATCGGTCTGCTGGTCGCGTTCGCCGGCATCGGGCTGCACCAGATCACCGGCTCGGAGGTCTGGGACGGCGTCGCGTCGATCGTCATCGGCGTGCTGCTCGCCTTCGTCGCCTACCTGCTCGGACGGACGAACCGCGGCCTGCTCATCGGCCGCCAGGCCAACCCGGAGATCGTCCGCGGCGTCCGCGACCACCTCTCGGCCGCGCCGGAGATCGAAGCCGTCGTGGACCTGCAGACCATGCTGATGGGCACCGACCAGGTCCTCGTCTGCACCCGCGTCGACTTCGACGACTCCCTGAGCGCCGGCGACCTCGAACGCGCGTGCGTCCGGCTCGCGGGCGAGCTGACGGAGTCCTTCAACGACGTCACCGAGGTGTTCATCGAGCCGGTGCCGCGGACGGATCCCGAGCTGCGCGCGACGGTGCTGGCGCGCTACGGCGACATCGCGGAGCGGTGGAGCGCCCCGAAGCCGTAGCTCAGTAGCCGAAGTCCTGGACCCAGTACCAGCCCGTCTTCGTGAGGCCGACGCCGAGCTTCTTGAGGCTGCAGTTCAGGATGTTCGCGCGGTGGCCCTCGGAGTTCATCCAGGCGTCCATGACCTGCTCCGCGGACGTCTGCCCCTTCGCGATGTTCTCCGCGCCCGGCTTCGCGTAACCGGCGATCTTGATGCGCTGGTCGAACGTCGTGCCGTCGGGGCTGGTGTGCGAGAAGAAGTCGCCGGCCGACATCTGGTCGCTGTAGTCCTGCGCGGCCTTGGTCAGGTGCGCTTCCTCGGTCAGCGGGTCGCAGCCCGCCTTCGCGCGCTCGTCGTTGACCAGCGCGAGGACCTGGCCGGTGGCCGTGGCCGCGACGCGGGCCGCGGCCTTGGTGGTCGGCGGCGGCGCCTCCGACGTCGTCGGCTGCGCGGGTGCGGAGGTCTCGGTCGGGGTGGGCGCCGCGCTGGACGTCGTCGGAGCCGGGCCGGTGGAGGCGGGCCCGACCGGTTTGTCCGGCTGGGCCTGGCCACCGGCGAGGTCGGTGCCGCTGCCGCCACCGGAGCCGGCGGGCGCGTTCGGCAGCACCAGAGCCGCGGCGCCGAGCTCTGCGGTGTTTCCTTCCGCAGTGGCCATCCAGGTGCCGGTCGCGGCGGAAAAAACGCCGAGCAGCACACTGAGTGACACCATCACCACGCGAGCACGTTCACCAAGGGGGGACACGGCGCAGGAACGTATCACGGGACGATTACGACGAGAACCTGCTAACGCACTGATCACATTTCTTCGGTCGCCCTCGTCGCCGACGGGCAGGAATTTCGCGGCAATCGGACGCTCCCGCGTTACTCCGTTCAGCCGCCGCGCACGACGAACGTCGCGTCGCCGGACGCCGACACCGGGCGCCCGGTCGGGTCCTGCCCGGTCGCCGTCGCCTTGCCCGTGAACCCCTGTTTCCCCGCGACAGTCGTGCAGGTGTAGGTGATTTCGGCGTCCGCGGCCAGTTCGGGCACGGTGTGCGCGCACGACGGCGTGCGGTCGTCGACGACGGACACCGCGGTCAGCGGCACGTCACCGGTGTTCTTGACCAGGACGGAAAACGTGACGGTGCCGTCTTCCCGGACTTCGTACGGCGTCGCGTCCTTCATCACCGCGATTTCGGGGTGGACGACGTCGACTTTCGCTTCGGCCGACGATTGCGCGGAGCGACCGGTCGGATCCGTTCCGGTCACTTCCGCGGGAGCGGTGAAATCGTCGTCCGACGCTTTTCGGCTGCAGGTGTAAGTCCACGTCGAACCAGCAGGCAGGCGGTCGAACCGCCGCGCGCACGGCTGATCGTCCACAACGGACAATCCGGTCAGTGCGACGTCACCGGTGTTGCGCACGACGACGGTGAAGGTGACCTCGTCGCCGGCGCGCACCACCTTGGGCGTCGCGTCCTTCACCAGCTTCAGCGCCGGGTGGATGACGTCGACCTCGTCGGTGTCCGCGGCCGTGAGCGGCGGGCCGACGGGGGCGTTCGCCGTGGCTTTCGCGGTGGTGGCGACGTCGTCGGCCGGGGCGGTCGTGGTGCAGTCGAACTTCTGCGCGGCGCCCGCTTCCAGCTTGTCGAACGTCTTCGCGCAGGACGCGTCGACCCGGATCGCGGTCAGCGGCCCGTCGCCGGTGTTGGTGACGGTGATCGTCGAGGTCACGGCGTCGCCCGGGCGGAACGGGCCGCCGTGGATGTCCTGGGCGAGCCCGAGCCCCGGGTGCAGCACGGTGTACGCCGCGTCGTCGGTGGCGCTGACCTGGCGGTTCGTCGGATCGGTTCCGGTCGCGGTTGCGGAGCTCACGAAATTGTCGGTGCCGGCGGCTACCTTGCAGGAGTGGCGCTGGGTGGCGCCGGGGAGGAGGGTGCCGATGGACTGAGCGCACGCCGGAGTGCGACTGTCCACAACGGACACGTCGGTCAGTGGCACGTCACCGGTGTTCGCGACGACGAGGGTGAACGTCACGGTGTCGCCTTGCCTGACCTGCGCGGGCGCCGCGTCGTCCGTGATCGTGACCGCGGGGTGGATGACCTTGACCGGGACCTCGGCGGTGGCGGTGACCGGACGGTTCGTGGCGTCGGTACCGGTCGCTTTCGCGGTGGCGGCGAAGTCGGCGTCGCCGGCGACTTCGGTGCAGCTGTAAGTCTGCTTCGCCTGTGGCTCGAGCGGTCCCAAGGACTTGGTGCAGTCCGGGGCCCGCTGGTCGGCCACCGAAACTTCCCGCAGCAGGCTGTCGCCGGTGTTCGTGACGGTGATCGTCGACGTGACGGTGTCGCCCGGGCGGACCAGCTTCGGGTCGGCGGACCTCGTGATCGCGATGGCCGGGTGGACCACGTCGACGGCGGCGACGGCGGAGGCGGTGACGTCCGGGCCGGTCGGTGGGGTGGCGCTCACCCGCACGGTGCGGGTGACGTCGTCGGCCGGAGCCGTGGCGGTGCAGCCGAACTCGCGGGTGGCGCCGGGCTCGAGGGCGCCGTCGATCGCCTGGGTGCAGCCGGTGGTCCGCGCGGCTTGCGCGTCCGTGACGTGGAGGCCGGCCAGCGGCACGTCGCCGGTGTTGCGCACGGTGATCCGGAACGGCACGGTGTCGCCCTCGCGGAACGGGCCGGCCGTGACGTCCGCGGTGATCGCGACGGCGGGGTGCTGCACGACGAACGCGGCTTCCGCGCCGGCTGTGACCGGGCGGACGGTCGGATCGGTGCCGGTAACCACCGGCTTGTTCGCGAAGCCGGTGGCGCCCGCGACGGTCGTGCACGTGTACGTCTGCGTCGCCTGCGGCTGGAGCGTGCCGAGCGGCTTCGCGCACGCGGCGACCTGGTCGTCCGCGACCGCGACGCCGGTGAGCGGCACGTCGCCGGGGTTGGTGGCGGTGATCGTCCAGGTCACCGTGTCGCCTTCGCGGACCTGCGCCGGTGCGGCCTTCGCCGCGAGCGAGACGGCGGGGTGGATGACGTCGACGACGGCGTCGTCGGTGACCTTCACCGGGCCGCCGAGCTGGTCCTCGGCCGTCGCGGTCGCCGTGTTGGTGAAGTCGTCGGCCGGGGCGGGCGCGGTGCACGAGTACGTCTGCTTGCCCTGCGGCGGCAGCGCGCCGATCACCTTGGCGCAGGCCGGGGTGCGGTCGTCGGTCACGGCGACGTCGGTCAGCGGCGCGTCGCCGGCGTTGGCCACGGTGATCGTGAAGGTCACCGGGTCGCCGGCTCGGGCGACGGCGGGGGCGGCGTCCTTCGTGAGCGTCAGCGCCGGGGTGATCACCGTGACGGTGGCCGACGCGGTGGCGGTCACCGGTTGCCCGCTCCGGTCGGTGCCGGTGGCGGTCGTGTGGGACGTCGTGGTGCGGGACGGGTTCGCCGTGCACGTGTACGTCTGCGTCGCGCCCGCGGCCAGGCCGGCGAAGGTGCGCGAGCACGACGTCGTCGTGTCGTCGGCGACGGTGACCGGCGCCAGGGGGCTGTCGCCGGTGTTGTGCACGGCGACGGTCCAGGTGACGGGGTCGCCGGCGTGGATCACCGGCGGGTTCGCGGTCTTGGTGAGCTCGACGGCGGGCGCGATCGTGGGCGCGGGTGCGTCGGCGGTGGCCATGACCTGCTTGCCGAGCTCGTCGGTGGCCGCGGCGGTCGCGGTGGTGACGCCGTCGGCGATCGGGGCCTTCGCCGTGCACTCCCACGTGCGGCTCTCGCCGGGCGCGAGCGTGCCGGGCGGCGACTGCGCGCACGAAGGAGTCTTCGGGTCGGTGACCTGGAGGCCGCTCAGCCCGGTGTCGCCGGTGTTCACGGCCTTGATCGTGAACGTCGCGGTGTCGCCGGCGCGGTAGGCGGGCCGGTCGGCCGTCTTCGTGAGGCCGAGCGCCGGGTGCAGGACGTCGACGTGGGCGGCGGCGACGCCGTCGAGGTGGTCGCCGAGCGCGCTCGTGCCGGTCGCCTTGGCCGAGTTCGTGAAGTCGTCGGCCGGGGCGGGTCCGGTGCAGGTGTAGCTGGCCGTCTGGCCCGGGGCGAGCGTGCCGAGCGGCTTCGCGCACGCGGGGACGGCGTCGGCCGTCACCTGCACGCCGGTCGCCGGGACGCCGCCCGGGTTGGTCACGGCGACGGCGAACGTGACCGGGTCGCCGGCGTGCGCCTTGGGCTGGGTCGCGCGCAGGGCGAGCTGGAGTTCGGGCACCGGCACCGAGAACGCGAGGTTCTGCGCGAGGTAGGCGTCGCCGCTGGTGACGAAGCCGAGCTTCGCGCTGGTCGCGCCGGCGGCGACACGGTCGACGTTGAACGCCTTCGCGTCGACGCTGAAGGTGTTCTTCGCGGCCGGGGCGGCGGCGTTGTCGGCGTTCGAGACGAAGAAGTTCGACGTGCCGCCGGTCGCGGGCTCGGCGGCCGGGGTGCCGTCGACCAGGAACTGGTCGCCGGAGGCACCCCAGTCGCCGTCGTACGCGGTGACGCCGAGGTGCGCGTCGGCGGCCGCGGCGCGGAAGCCGGTGATCGTCGTCTCGGCGGCCGGGGCGCCGGCGGTCTGGTTGACGTGCCCGTCGTACACGACGACCTTGCGCTTGTTCGGCGCGTAGTCCGCGTTGCGCTCCGGGTAGGCGTAGACGAGGGCGACCGACCACCCGCCGACGCAGCCGAAACCCTTGGGGGCCCAGACGTTCCCGACCGTCAGGTCGAGCGCGGTCCCGGTCGGGGCGGTGGCGAACCGGTCGGTCACGTCGGCGTGGGCCGAGTAGTAGCCCGCGTCTTCGGCGTACCCCGAGGGCGCGAGGTCGACGGACTTCGCGCTGCCGACGGTGAGCCGGACGTTCTGCTTCGCGGGCGTCCCGGGCGGGAGGACCGCGCCCTGGCACGTCGTGCTGCCCGCCCAGTTCAGGCGGGCGAAGGCGATCTTCGCGCCTGGCGGGATGCTCACCGACGCGCTCGCCGAGTCGAAGGTGGCCGGGTCGGCGTCGATGTCGGCCCACTGCAGGAAGAAGTCCTCGTTGGCGAGGGTGTCCTTGCGGTCCGCGGTGTTCGCGCAGGCCGCGGGGGTGGCGACCGGACCGGACGTCGGCGCGTGGTCGGCGGCGACCGGGCAGCGCAGGACGCCGTTGCCCGCGTACAGGAAGTCGCCGTAGACGACGGCGTCGTAGCCCACCGCGAACGGCGGGACCGCGGTCGCGCTCGCCGACGGCACGACGGCCGAGGCCAGGAAGACCAGTGCCAGCACCACAACCAGGCGAAGCGGTCGTTCGGGCAACGGCACTCCTCGCCACCTCCGGGGTCGAGACGACCTTGGGAGCCTGGCACGAGCGCCGGGTTTACGCCCTCGAACTCACTCGTTCGTGGAGCCGGTCAGCTTCACCGTCGACTCGTGGGTCAGGGACGTCGCCGCCTCGACGAAGCCGATGACCGTCCGGAGTTCGTCGTCGGTGTAGCGGTCGCAGAGCTCGTACATGCCCTTGACCAGGTGGTCCCACAGGTGCACGCCGCTCGCGATGGCCTGCTCGTCCAGCGCGATCAGCACCCGCCGGCGGTCGTCGGGGTGCGGGCGGCGGTCGACGATGCCCTTGCGCTCCAGCCGGTCGATCATCGCGGTCACGGACGCCGGGGCGAGTCCGGACAGGCGAGCGAGCTCCTTCGGGGTCTGCGGCCCGAAGCGCGCGAGGTAGTCGAGGACCTTGCTCTCCACCGCCGACAGCCCGCGGGTCTCGGAGATCGCCGTGTGGAACATGACCGTCTCGGTCGACAGCTCCCGCGACCTGAGCAGGACTTCGTCGACCAGGTGCGCACGCTCGCTTGACACGGCCCTCAGCCTAGCGCACTCTTTAGTTCGACAGAACGAATTAGTTTCTAAGAGATTCGAGGGGACGAACGAGATGACACGGGCACTGATCATCGGGGGCGGCATCGCGGGCACGATCACGGCCATCGCCCTGCACGAAGCCGGGCACGAGCCGGTGCTGTTCGAGGCGTACGACCGCGGCGCGGAGGGCGTCGGCGCGTTCCTGACCTTGGCGGTGAACGGCTTGGACGCCCTGCTGCCGCTCGGCCTGAAGGACGTGGTCCGGCGCACGGGCTTCGACTCGCCGCGGATGTCGATCGGGCTCGGCGACGGCACCCGGCTCGCCGAATTCCCCCTGGGCGGCGCGCTGGCGGACGGCACCGTGAGCCAGACCGTGCTGCGCTCGGAGCTCTACGTCGCCCTGCGCGACGAGGCCGCGCGGCGCGGCATCCACGCCGAGTACGGCAAGCGGCTGATCGGCGCGAGCCAGACGGACACGCACGTCAGAGCCGACTTCTCCGACGGCTCACACTCGGAAGGCGACCTGCTGATCGGCGCCGACGGCCTCCGCTCGCGGGTCCGCACGATCATCGACCCGGACGCGCCGTCACCACGGTACGTCCCGCTGCTCAACACCGGCGGGTTCGCCGAGGGCCTGTCGCTGCCGGACGAGCCCGGGGTGCTGAACATGGTGTTCGGCAAGCGGGTGTTCTTCTGCCACGTCGTCAGTCCGGACGGGCGCGTCTGGTGGTTCGCGAACCCGGCCCGCAAGACCGAGCCGACCGCGTCCGAGCTGGCGGGGCTCGCCGGGGAAAAGCTGCGGAAGGAGCTGCTGGACCTGGTGTCCCGCGACCGGACGCCGGCCACCGAGATCATCCGCGCCACGCGGGAGGTCTACCCGGCGTGGCCGACGTACGACTTCCCGTCGGTCCCGGTCTGGCACCGCGGCCGCATGGTGATCATCGGCGACGCGGCGCACGCGACGTCACCGGCGGCGGGGCAGGGCGCGTCGATGGCCATCGAAGACGCCGTCACGCTGGGCAAATGCCTCCGGGACGTGCCGGAGGTGGCGCAGGCTCTCGCCACCTACGAGCGCCTGCGCCGCGAGCGCGTCGAAGCGGTCGTCGCGGCCGGCAAGCGCAACGGCGAGCAGAAGGTGATCGGCCCGGTCGGCCGCGTGGTGCGCGACTTCTTCATCAAGCGGGCGTTCTCGAAGCCGTTCGACGAGGACCCGAACGCCTTCATGTGGGACCACCGCATCGACTGGAACGAGAAGATCTCCGCCTAGCGCCAGGTGTCGACGCGGTGGAAGTTCTTGTACGCCCGGCTCGGGGTCGGGCCGCGCTGCCCCTGGTAGCGGGACCCGGCCTCGGTGGAGCCGTACGGGTGCTCGGCCGCGCTCGACAGGCGGAAGATGCAGAGCTGGCCGATCTTCATGCCCGGCCAGAGCGTGATCGGCAGGTTGGCGACGTTCGACAGCTCGAGCGTGATGTGCCCGGAGAAGCCGGGGTCGATGAACCCGGCGGTCGAGTGCGTGAGCAGCCCGAGGCGGCCGAGCGAGGACTTGCCCTCGAGGCGGCCGGCCAGGTCGTCGGCCAGCGTGACGAGCTCGTAGGTCGACCCGAGGACGAACTCGCCCGGGTGCAGCACGAAGGGCTCGTCGCCCTCCTTCTCGACCAGCGAGGTCAGCTCGTCCTGCTGCAGCTGCGGGTCGATGTGGGTGTACTTGCTGTTGTCGAAGACGCGGAAGAACCGGTCGAGCCGGACGTCGATGCTGGACGGCTGGACCATGCCGGCATCGAAGGGGTCGATGCCGAGCCGGCCGGCGTCGAGCTCTTTGCGGAGGTCACGGTCACTGAGCAGCACGCCCGGCAGCCTATCCGGTGGGTTCAGGCGACCCGCATGTGCTGCGCGTAGGAGGTATCGGGAGCGAAGATCTTCTCGAGCCGCTTCACGTACCCGCGGCGCCCGGCGCGCCCGAGCCGTTCCTGCAGCGCGGTGGCCCCGGGGATGAACCGCCGCACGGTCTCGGCAGCGAAGTTCACCCCGGCCACGGCGACGATCGCGGCCTGCGCGACGGGATCGTTCGGCAGCTCGAGGAAGTCCGCGTTGGTCTTCCCGAGCACGAGCCTGCTGATCGAAGAGTGCACGGCGACGGAGACGTGCGACAAGACCTTTCCGACGGCCCCGCGCCCTTCCCCGACGGCGGCGTTGGCCTCGACGAGCGCCTTGGCGAGCCGCTTGGAGTCGTCGTCCGGGATGAACTCGGTGGCGGCGAGCAGCCACAACAGGCGCCAGGCGTCCTCTTCGGAGGTCGGCAGCAGCTCGTCGTCGACCCCCATGAGCCACCCGATGTAGCGCCAGAGGTGCAGGATGTCGCCGCGCTCGCGGGCGGAGTACCGGAGGCCGAGCAGCTGCGTGCCGAAGACGTAGACGAGCGAGAAGAGCAGCAGCGTCCCGGCGGTCTGCACCTGGTTGACGGGCCGGTCCCAGGCCTCGTAGTCCCAGTCGTCCCGCCCGTTCATGGCGGCGCGCACGTGGGCGTGCACGAGCCGGATCCGCAGCGCGGAGGCGTACCCCTTTTCCCCGTGCGTGAGCGCGCCGGGCGTGGTGACGTCGATCCACCAGTTGGCGGTCTCGACGAGCCGCCGTGTCGCCTTGTACTCGATTTCCCCGGTCCCGACCAGCGCTTTCGTCGCGCGCGACGCGAGGTAGCCGCCCATCAGCGACATGTCGCCGAGCGGGAAGAGCCCCAGCAACCCGGCCCGCGTGATGGCCCGCGCCCCGCGCTCGAGCCGCTCGTCGTCGACCCAGTAGGGCTTGGCGTCGACCTGCTCGAAGAACTCCTTGAGCGGCCCGGGCGCCGCGACACCGCCCCGCAGCGCGTCTTCGAAGAGCCGGCGCCCCTGCCCCTTCGGCTGCCGGGCCATCCACGCGACGACGTCGTCCGCGAGCCGGTCCTGCACCTGCGCGAACTCCCGCAGCCGGGCCACCTGCCGCTCGTCCCCCCGGATGTCGCCTCCGACGAACAGCCGCGACGCGAGCCGGAACCCACCCTGGCGGAACAGCTCGGGATCCTCCATGCTCACCTCCGAGGTCGACAACAAGTGTTGTCACTTCACGCGCCGACGTCAAGGAGGAGGGGTCTGGACAAGGGGATCACGCCGCCGTGTATGCTGGCGACACACTGCGGATGTAGTTCAATGGTAGAACATCAGCTTCCCAAGCTGAATACGCGGGTTCGATTCCCGTCATCCGCTCTCACCGAAACCCCGGGCATTCCGCTCGGGGTTTTCGCTTTCCAACCGGGCCCGCAATTCCGCCGCGTGCGCCGCGGGCAATCCCGTTTCCACCGCCCGCTCCAAAGCCGCGAGTGCCGACGCCGAACCCAAGCGGTGCAACAACTCCGCGCGCGACGCGTGCCACCACGGGTAATCCGCCAAATCCGGCAGCGCGTCCACCAAAGCCAATGCCGCCGTCGGGCCGTCGCGTTCCGCCACCGCCGCCGCGCGGTTGAGTCGCACCACCGGCGTGTCCTGGATCGACAACAGCACGTCGTACCAGGAAATCACCGCGTTCCAGTTCGTCTCCGCGTACGACGGGGCCAGGTCGTGACAGGCCGCGATCGCCGCCTGGACGACGTACGGGTTCGGGGTCGACGGGGTCCGGCGCAGGCCGGTGCCGACCAGCTCGACGCCTTCCTTGATCAGCTCGAAGTCCCACGCCGAACGGTCCTGGTCGGCCAGCAGCACCGGTGCGCCCGACACGAACCTGGCCGGGCGGCGGGCGTCCTGCAGCAGCACCAAGGCCAGCAGCCCCAGCGCCGTCGGCTCGTCCGGCATCAGCGAAGCCAGCAGGCGTGCCAGCCGGACGGCTTCGTCGAGCAGCGCGACGCGGCCCGTGTAGCCCTCGTTGAAGATCAAGTACACCGTCGACGCCACGCCCGACAACCGCGAAGGCAACTCCTCGGCAGCCGGCACCCGGTACGGGATCCGCGCCTGGGCGATCTTCTGCTTCGCGCGCGTCAGGCGCTTCGCCATCGTCGCTTCGGGGACCAGCAACCCGCGGGCCACCTCCGCGGTCGACAAACCGCCCAATGTCCGAAGCGCCAGTGCCACCTGGGCGTCCAGCGAAAGCGCCGGGTGGCAGCACGTGAACACCAGGCGCAGCAGGTCGTCGCGGACGGAAACCGGGTCCGGGCACGGGTCGATGGCCGGCATCGCGTCCGCCTCCTTCCCGAGGCGCTTCGCTTCGCGGCGGACGACGTCGACCGCGCGGCGGCGGGCCGCCACCAGGAGCCAGCCGCGGGGGTTGCCGGGGACGCCGTCGCGCGGCCACGTTTCGAGGGCGCGCACGACGGCGTCCTGCACCGCGTCTTCGGCCAGGTCGACGCTGCCGGTGACGCGGACCAGCGTGGCCAGAACCCGGGTGCCCTCGTCCCGGACCAGCCGCGCGACCGCGTCCCCGGCGCCGGTCACTGGCCGAAGTCGACGACCGGCCGGACTTCGATGGCGCCGTCCCAGGCGCCCGGGATCTGCGCCGCGCGCTTCACGGCCTCGTCGAGGTCGGCGCATTCGAGCAGGTAGAAGCCGGTCAGGGCTTCCTTCGTCTCCGCGTACGGGCCGTCGCTCGTGACGATGTCGCCGCCCTTGCCGCCGGTGACGCGGACCGTCGTCGCGGTGGCTGTCGGGTACAGCGCCGCGCCGCCGCGGATGACGGCCTGGGCGCCCTCGTGGAACTCGTTGTAGTCCTTCATCATGTCCGCGGCCTCGGGCTTGGTCGGGTCGACGTCGGAGGCGTAGATGATCGCGGCGTACTGGGGCATGGCTGCTCCTCACAGGTCCTGACCGGCGCCGGTCGCCGGCTCTCACTGTAAGGACGAACGGCGCCGGCGGCCGCTGGACAGCCGCGCCGGACTTTTTCTCAGCCTTCGACGAGCTCCCAGTCGCTCTCCGGCGTGGCGCGGTCGTAGACCTGGCCGGGCGCGGCCTTCAGCACCGTGCGGACGTCCGGGTACAGGTTCGCGACGTGCTCCAGCTCCAGGCCCTCGACCTCGAAGTCCTCCGCTTCCGGGACCTCGAAGCCGACGAACAGCCACGTGCCGTCCTGCTCGCGGACGACCTGGCGGACCGCGCGCACCGGCTGCTGCGGGCCCGTCGGGATCTCGGTCAGGCCGCTGCTGATCTGGGCTTCGTCGTCCGGCGAGCCTTCGAACTCCCAGGCCGCGCGGCGCTGGGCCAACAGCCGGATGTCCTCGTCCTCGTCGTCGGAACCGGTCACCGACGAGAGCAGCCACGTGCGGCGCTCGGGGTCCCAGTCGGCGGCCATGCCCGTCGGCAGGCCGGCGAGCGCGCCCAGCTGCGGCAGCAGTTCGACGGCTTCGCGCAGCGACAGCTTCCCGAAGCTCTCGCGGTTGACCACCACGTCATCCGACAGCTCGGTGCCGTCGCTGATGAAGAAGTCGTCCTCGTCGTCCAGGACGACGAACCCCAGCGCGTCCGGGTCGTTGACCAGTGCCAGTGCGATGATCACCGGCGCTTCCGGGTCCTGGCGCAGCGGCCATGCGGTCGACATGCGCCATATCCCACCATCGGGGTACCCGGCGCGCAGATCCGGGGTCACCCGAAAATCGCGCGAACCCCGCCGCCGGGTCCGGCACGATGACGACATGCTCGAAGGTGACCTGGTCCGGCTGCGCGCTCTCGAACCCGAAGACGCGGACAAGATCCATCCGTGGGGGTACGACCCCGAGGTCGGCCGGTGGATGAACACCGGCTACCCGCGGTCGCTCGCGCAGCTCCGCAAGCACGCCGCGGAACGCCCGGTCAACAGCTACGAACTCGTCGTGCTCGGCATCGAAGCCGACGGCAAGCTGATCGGCATCGTCGACCTCCGGGACGCCGTGCCCGAGGTCGGCAACGCCGAGCTGGACATCTACATCGGCGACGCCGAGTACCGCAACGGCGGCGGCTACGGCACCGAGGCCCTGCGCCTGATGTGCCGCTACGGCTTCGACTCCATGCGGCTGCACATGATCACGCTCTGGGTGGTCGCCGAGAACGAGCGCGCGCGGCACGTCTACCGCAAGGTCGGCTTCAGCGAGGACGGCCGCCACCGCGAGGCGTTCGTCGCGGCCGACGGCCGGCGCCACGACATGATCCTGATGAGCATGCTCAAGGGCGAGCTCAAGTGGTGAGCCGGCGGGGCGCCCGCAGCCGCCACGCCTCTTCGAGCAGCTCGCGCAGCTGATCGACGTCGACCTTGTCCAGGTCGACGATGACCATGCCGTGACCGTCGTAGTGCGGGGTCGTGAAGAAGGCCGCGTCGCCGGAATCCAGCAACGCGGCCTTCTCGTCGAGTCCGCACAGCACGACCAGGCCGCCCTCGGCCTCGGTGCGCAGCCGCGCGAACCCCTTGCCCGCCACCTTCAGCGCGGGCGTGCGGTACCAGGTCGACGCCTCGACCTCGGGGAGCCTCGAGGCCAGGCGTACGACGTCTTCCCAGGTGGTCATGGGTCCATTGTCGACCCGGCGTCTTGGAAGAAGCGGAACTACGGCAGCTTCGTGATCCGGTCCGCCGCGGGCGGGGCCAGGTTCGGGTGGGCGCCCAGGTACGCGATCAGCGCGTCCAGGTCCACCGGTCCGCCGGCCAGGTTCGTGCCCTTGGTGAACTCGGCGAACCCGTCCCCGCCGGCGGCGAGGAAGTTGTTCACCGACACGCGGAACGTCGCCGCCGGGTCGACCGGCGTGCCGTTGACCGTGATGTCCGAGACCCGCGAGCCCTGCGGCGCGGACGCCGAGTAGCTGTAGTGCAGCGAGCTCGAGATCTGCAGGATGCGCGTGGTCGTGCCCTGCCACTGCTGTTCCAGCACGTTCTTCAGGTTCGCGCCGGTCAGCGTGATCGTCTGCATGATGTTCGCGAACGGCTGGACGGTGAACGCCTCGCCGTAGGTCACCACGCCGTCACCCTCGTTGTTGGCGGACGACTTGTAGGTCAGGTCGGCTCGGATGCCGCCCGGGTTGGTGATCGCGATGACCGCGTTGTTCGACTGCGTGCCCGCGAGCTGCGCGTCGGCGATGACGTCGCCGAGCGGGGACTCACCGGCCGCGTTGCCCGCCGCCGGCAGGTCCGCGGTGATGGTGCCGACCTGCTTGTTCGCGATCGGGCCCGACTTCGCCTTGGCGTCGGCGACCAGCGCCGCGACGGCCGGGTCCGGGGTGACCGTGCGGGTGACGATCTCGTTGAACGCCTTGGTCTGCGACCGCACGACGTCGCGCGTCTTGGTGCTGATCTTCAGGTCCACCACCGAAAGCAGCCGCCCGAAGGACGAGCCCTGGATGACCGGCCGCGGCTGGCCCGCCGGGTCGTTGATCACGCAGTTGTACTGCTGGTGGCTGTGGCCGGTGAAGAACGCGTCGACCTTCGGGGTCACCGCGGCCGCGATCGCGGCGGCGGGGCCGGGGCGCAGCTTGCAGTCGTTCGGGCCCTCGACCTCGGTGCCGTCACCCTGGTGCAGGAGCACGACCTGGGCCTTGACGCCGAAGAAGTCGAGCAGGTTCGCCGTGCGGTTGATCGCCTCGACCTCGTCGCCGAACTTCAGGCCCTTGATCGCCTCCGGCGTGACGACGGACGGCAGGTCCTCCAGCGTGGCGCCGATGACGCCGACCGGCACGCCGCCCTCGAACTTTACGGTGAACGGCAACAGGGCGGGCAGGCCGTTGGTGAAGTACACATTGGACCCGATGAACGGGAACTTCGCACCCTTGAAGGACTTCTCGAACTGGCACCCGTCCGTCGGGTGGCAGCCGCCGAACTGCATCCGCTGCAGCTCCTTGTAGCCCTCGTCGAACTCGTGGTTGCCGACGACGGACGCGTCGACGCCCAGCATGTTCAGGAAGTCGACGGTGGGCTCGTCGTGGAACAGCGCCGAGACCACCGGCGACGCGCCGATGTTGTCCCCGGCGGACACGACGAACGAGTTGCGCACCTGCGCGCGGAGCTGCTTCACGTGCGTGGCCAGGTAAGCGGCGCCGCCGGCGTCCACTGTGGTCCCGTCCGACTGCACGACCCGGCCGCTGGAGCCGGTCGGCGGCTCGAGGTTGCCGTGCAGGTCGTTGAACCCGATGATCCGGACGTCGGTGGTGGGGTCCGGGCGCTGGCCCGCGGACGCGGGTGCGGTGGTCACCGCCGTCGTCGCCAGCGCGGCCGCGGCGAACACCGCGAGCCGGGTTGAAAGCCTCATGCGTGTTCTTCCTCCGATTCGCGCCCAGGGTCCCCGAACGGGCGCACGGCGGAGGATTCTGCCTCGCGGAGGAGTCAGCTACCAGGGTCAAAAGACGGACGTAAAGCGAATGTCACCTAACGGCTCCCGTCGAGCAGCACCCGCGCGACGAGCTCCGGGTCGTCGTTCATCGGCACGTGCCCGCAGCCGGGCAGCAACCGGAACGTCCCGTCCGGCGCGACCTTCCGCAGGTCGGCGACGCGTGGCCGGGCGAGGATCCGGTCGTGCGCGGCCCACGCGATCGTCACCGGGACGCCGGTGACGGGACCGGTGAAGCGGAAGTCCCCGCGGGACTGCGCGGCCGTGGGCTCGAAACCGGGCGCGGTCGCGAGCGCGTGCGCGTCCTCGACGACGGCGTCCGGGGTCAGCAGCGCCGGCTTCCCGACGATCATCCCGGTCAGCGCCCTGCGGCCGGCCGCGGTCGCGGCGATGCGGCGCACGACGTGCGGCGGGGTGCGCTGGGCGAGCGCGCGGTGGGCCTTGAGCGTGGCGATCGCGTACATCTTCTGCGTGCGGTTCCACAGCCCGGCCGGTGACAACGCCGTGACGCTGCGGACGAGCCCGGCCTGGCCGAGCGCCAGCGACAGCAGCCCGCCGAGCGAGTTGCCGGCGACGTGCGGCCGGTCGAGCCCCAGCTCGGTGAAGAGCTCCTTGAACATGACCAGCGCGGGCTCGACGCCGTAGCCACCGGCCGGCTCGGGCGACTCCCCGAAGCCCGGCAGGTTGACGGCGATGACGTCGCGATGCGGCGTGAGCAGCGGGAACACCGGCGCCCACGCCTGACGGCGGTGGCCGATGCCGTGGATCAGCACCAGCGGCTCGCCCCGGCCCTCGCGGTCGTAGACAACGTCGTCCATCACCCGAGAGTAAGTCGGGGCTCGCGCAAAAGCTACAACCGTCGGTAACAGTTACTCTGCGTCCGGGTGAATCCGCGTCCCGGTGTCGGCGGCCCGCTGGACGGCGTCGAGCACCCGGTGCACGCGCACGGCGTGCGCGAAGTCCGGCAGGTCGCCCTTCAGGTGCCGCGCGTAGGCGTGCGCGACGTTGTACGAGGGCTCGGCGCTGCGCCCGGCCAGCTGCGGGAGCTCGTAGCGGGCGGGCACGGTCAGCTTCTCCAGCGAGCCGGTCCGGCTGCCCCGCAGCGTCAGCTTCGCGATCCAGAACAGCGGGTCGGCGGCCTCGACGACCAGCGTGCCCTCGGTGCCGTTGACCTCCCAGTGGAAGTCCGTCGCGGGCGACGTCCCACCGCGCAGGTGCATCGACGCGACCGCGCCGCCGGCCAGCACGCCGGAGACGGCGATCTGGTCCGGCGCGGTCATCGCGACCGACTCGCCGGTGACCTCGTCGCGCACGCGCGGCCGGACGGTCGCCATCGTCGCCGACAGCTCGGTGAAGCCGCCGAGCACCATGTCGAGCGCGTCGACGGTGTGCGCGAACGGGATGGTCAGCATCGTGGCCCCGCCTTCGGGGTGCAGCTGGTAGTCCCGCCCGGCGCGGACGCTCGGCCCCCAGTTCGCCCCCGACGCGATCAGCGACGTCGAAAGCACGCGGCCGACGTAGCCGTCCTTGATGAGGTCACGCAGGTAGCGCAACGCCGGCGCGGACCGTCCCTGCAGGCCGACGGCGGTCTGCCCGGTCTTCGCGGCTTCGGCGAGCGCCCGGGTTTCGGCCAGGCTGACGCCCAGCGGCCACTCGCTCAGCACCTGCTTGCCCGCCGCCAGCGCGGGCTCGATGAGCGCCCGGTGCTCGGACACCTTCACCGCGACGACGACCAGGTCGACCTCCGGGTGCCGGGCCAGCTCACCGGCGTCGCCGAAGGTCAGCGGCACGCCGTACTTCTCCCCGGCCACCCGCGCCGACTCGGCGCTGCTCCCGCTCAGCGCGCGGAGCTCGTAGCCGTCCACCGCGGCCAGCGCGGGCACGTGCGCGGTGGCGGCCCAGCCGCCGTTCGCGCTGAGCCCGACGATGCCGACCCGGACCGGTGCCATGAGCGTTCCTTTCGTTGCCTGCACAACACTCCGACGTGCGAAGCGTCGTTGTCATTCCCGGGTCGGCGCAAGACGCATCCGGTTATGCCTGAATGACTTCGGCCACGTCCGGCCCCCGACCGATCGGCCCGTGCCGAGGTCGGCCAACTGGCCGATGGGCGTCCGGACCGTCCGGCTCATCGACCGAAGCGGCACCCCGGTCAAGATCCATAACGTCGGTGGCATGACGAACGCACAGGTCACGGCCCTGCAGTACGGCTTCATCGGCTTCCTCGCGCTGTGGACGGTCGTGCTGGTGCCGCAGGTGCTCACCCAGCTCGCCCGGTACGGCGGCCTGCGCCTGCGCGGCATCGCCACGACGGCGGCGGTGCTGTTCTACGCGTGCATGACGCTGGCGGTCGTCTTCCTCCCGCTGCCCGGCCCGGGCACCCGCCGGTTGACGCAGACGGTGCAGCTGCACCCGTTCCAGTGGATCACCGACATCCACACCGAACTGCTCAAGCACGGGGAGCCGCTGTCGCAGTGGTTCGCCACGCAGACGTTCCAGCAGGCGTGCCTGAACGTCCTGCTGTTCGTCCCGCTGGGGGTGTTCGCCCGGATCCTGTGGCGCCGCGGCCTGGTCGGCACGACCCTGATCGGCTTCGCCGCCTCACTGCTCATCGAACTCACGCAGGTCACGGCGAACTTCGGCACGGCACCGTACGTCTACCGCATCTTCGACGTCGACGACCTCATGAACAACGCCTTCGGCGCCGGCGTCGGCTGGGTCTTCGGGGCGCTCCTGCTCACGCTGCTGCGCGGCGGGCGTTCACCGATCGGCGTGCAGCCGGCTCGGCGCGAGCGGATCCACCTCGCCCAGCCGCGCTAACCGGGCCTTCCGCTGCAGGGCCGCCCGCTTGGCGGCCCGCCGGTCCTCGAGGACCACGACGAGCGCGGCGACGGCCAGCACGAGCGCGACGAGCCCGAGGATGAGCGGAAGCTGCACGAAATCCTCCTCGGTACGACGCTGTGCGGGAGATCACAAAGGGTACGCAGGTCCGTGCGTACTCCGCTACCCCCCGCGACCAGGCCGGGCGGCGAACCAGGCCCGGTCGGCGGTGAGCCAGCCGTCGAAGAAAAGATCAGCCGAGGTCAGCGCCTCTTCCAGGGCGAACCGGCGGCAGGTGAACTCTTGCCGCCAACGTCGTCCTCGCGCCGAGTACCGCACGGTCGCGGACAGCAGATCGCCGTCGCGGACCACGTCGGCCAGCTCGACCGCCACCTCGCCGAGCAGGCCGCCCTGGCCGGACGCGACGGTGTCGAACCACTCCGGCGGGTGCCATTCGACGATCAGCCGGCCGCCCGGAGCGAGGTGCCGCCGAGCCGCGACGAGCAGCGCGCGCCGATCCGGTTCGCGCGGGGTGTTGATCAAGTGACTGCCCAGGAGGACCGCGTCGAACGTCCGGCCGAGGTCGAGGTCGCCGATCCGCGCGCACACCGTTTCCGCGCGGACGTGGGCCAGCATCGCGGGCGAGTCGTCCACCGCCACGACGTCGTGCCCCAGCTCGAGCAAGGGGTGGGTGACCCGGCCCGGCCCGCTGCCCAGCTCGAGGATCGACGCCCCCGGCTCGACGGCGGCGTGCACGACTTCGGACTCGCCGCCCGGGGGCAGCAGCAGGTAGACCTCGACCGAACAGCCGTCCGCGGTGAGCTCCATCCCCCGAGCGTGCCGGAAACTGGACGGGTGAGCACCCGACCCACCAAGGACCAACTCGCCGCCGCCCACAACACGACCATCCCGGACGTCATCGCCCCGGACCTCGACGTCCTCTTCTGCGGCATCAACCCCGGCCTCTACTCCGGCGTGCTCAAGCAGCACTTCGCCCGTCCCGGCAACCGCTTCTGGCCCGCCCTCCACGCCGGCGGCTTCACCCCGCGCCGCTACCGGCCCAGCGAGCAGGAGCAGCTCCTCGACCTCGGTCTCGGCATCACGAACGTCGTCGCCAGGACCACCGCCCGCGCCGACGAGCTCACCGGCGACGAGCTGCGCGAAGGCGGCAAGCTGCTCGTCGCGAAGGTGCTCGAGTACCGGCCGAAGTGGCTCGCCGTCGTCGGGATCACGGCGTACCGCACCGCGTTCGGCTTCCCGAAGGCGCAAGTGGGCCCGCAGGAACCGCGGATCGGGGACTCCCTCGTGTGGGTGCTGCCCAACCCGAGCGGGCTCAACGCGCACTGGACGCCCGCCGGGCTCGGGGCGGAGTTCGGGCGGTTGCGGGCCGCATCCCGCGATCGTCGAAATCGTTGAACGACCTGCGGGCCACCCTCAGTAGCAACGACACCCCCATCAGGTCCCTCCCACCCCCGCCGCACGAACCCGGTCACACCGTTTTCTACCGAGAGTTTGCTGTGACCGGACGGTTGGGCCATGAGGGGGAATTGGCGTCATGAGCTGCGCAATCGCGACTCGTACCAAGCAGGAGGAGTCACTTTTGGCCGGTCCCGGCAGGGGGGACCGGGCGACGCCGGGGAGGCGTCCCAGGAGCGACGGCGCAGGAGACGGAGGCCCACGATGCACGGCATCGAGCCCACCCGCAGGCCCACGGGGCCGATCGGACCCGGCGGGCGCAGTCTCGGCGTGGCGGTCGTCGATCCCGTCCCGATCTACCGGGACGGCCTGGCCGCGCTCGTCCACCGCAGCCAGGGGCTGCACTGGGCGGGGCAGGCGGCCAGCCATCACGCCGCGTTGCAGCTGTGCGAGCAGGTCAAGCCGGACGTCGTCGTGCTCGATTCGGCGCTCGACCCGAACTGCCACCTGACCAAGCTGCTCAACGCCGGCGACCCGGCGCTGGTCCTGGTCACGCTCATCCGTGACGCGAATCGCACCCAGCAGTACCTGGCGGCCGCGATCGCCGCGGGCGCGCACGCGATCGTGCCACGGTCGATCGATTCACGGCGGCTCGCCGAAGCGATCCGGCGGGCCCACACCGAGCGCCGGTACATCGACCCCGCGCTGGCCGCGCTGACCGCCCGGCCGAAGCGGGCGACCGTGCCGAAGGGCGACCTCGCCCACGACAGCCCACCGGCCGGCCGCGGCGCGATGCCGCTGTCCAGGCGCGAATACCAGGTGCTCCAGCTGGTCGCCGAAGGTCTCGAGAACTCGGCGATCGCGAAGCTGCTGTTCCTCTCCGTGGAGACGGTCCGGACGCACGTGAAGAGCATCCTGCGCAAGCTGTCCGCGCGGGACCGGACACACGCGGTCACCATCGCCTTCCGCGGCGGGATCCTCATCGCCCGGACCGAAGACGGCCACGTGCCGGTGACGGCCGACACAACGGCGATCCCGGGGCACCGCTGAGGCCGTTCCCCAGGAAAAACACCACTTCTGTGTGGATTTCCGGTACTCGGTAGTGCGGATCTGCTTGCTCCAGTTACCCGCAGGTAATATCCTGAAGTTACCGGCGAGTAAGGCGAGTATGTGCCCGGCCGGGGAGCCGAACACATTGGAGTGACACATGGGCCACTACAAGAGCAACGTCCGAGACCTGGAGTTCAACCTCTTCGAGGTACTCGGCGTGCAGGAGCGCCTGGGGAAGGGCGTGCTCGCCGAATCCGACGAAGAGACCGCGCGCGGTGTGCTGTCCGAGCTGAACAAGCTCGCCACCGGCCCGCTCGCCGAGTCGTTCGCCGACGCGGACCGCAACCCGCCGGTGTACGACCCGAAGACGTTCAGCGTGAAGATCCCGGAGTCGTTCAAGAAGAGCTACCAGCAGCTCATCGAGGGCGAGTGGTGGCGCCTCGGCCTGACCAACGACCTCGGCGGCTTCGGCCTGCCCCCGACCGTGCAGTGGGCCGCCTCCGAGCTCATCCTCGGCGCGAACGCCCCGCTGTTCATGTACATGGCGGGCCCGAACTTCGCGATGATCGTCGACAAGAACGGCACCGAAGAGCAGAAGCACTGGGCGCAGCTGATGATCGACCGCGCTTGGGGCGCGACGATGGTGCTGACCGAGCCGGACGCCGGCTCCGACGTCGGCGCGGGCCGCACCAAGGCCACCAAGCAGGAGGACGGCTCCTGGCACATCGACGGCGTGAAGCGGTTCATCACCTCGGCCGAGCACGACATGAGCGAAAACATCATGCACCTCGTGCTGGCGCGTCCCGAGGGTCCCGGCATCGAGACCAAGCCGGGCACCAAGGGCCTGTCGCTGTTCCTCGTGCCGAAGTTCCACTTCGACTCCAAGACCGGTGAGCTGGGCGAGCGCAACGGCGCCTACGTCACGAACGTCGAGCACAAGATGGGCATCAAGGCCTCGACGACGTGCGAGCTGACCTTCGGCCAGCACGGCACCCCGGCCAAGGGCTGGCTGCTCGGCGAGGTGCACGACGGCATCGCGCAGATGTTCCAGGTCATCGAGTACGCCCGGATGATGGTCGGCACCAAGGCCATCGCGACGCTGTCGACCGGTTACCTCAACGCGCTCGAGTACGCCAAGGAGCGCGTCCAGGGCGCCGACCTGCCGAACATGCTGAACAAGACCGCCCCGCGCGTCACCATCACGCACCACCCGGACGTCCGCCGCTCGCTGATGCTGCAGAAGGCGTACGCCGAGGGCCTCCGCGCGGTCTACCTGTACACCGCGTCGTTCCAGGACCAGCTGTGGACCGGCGAGGGTGACCAGAAGGTCGCGCACGGCGTCAACGACCTGCTGCTGCCGATCGTCAAGGGCGTCGGTTCCGAGCGCGCCACCGAGCAGCTCGTGCAGTCGCTGCAGACCCTGGGCGGCTCCGGCTTCCTGCAGGACTACCCGATCGAGCAGTACATCCGCGACGCCAAGATCGACTCGCTCTACGAGGGCACCACGGCGATCCAGTCGCTGGACTTCTTCTTCCGCAAGATCGTCCGCGACAAGGGCGCGTCCCTGGCCTTCGTCGCCGGCGAGATCACGAAGTTCATCGAGTCCGAGGCGGGCAACGGCCGGCTCAAGAACGAGCGCGGGCTGCTCAAGCAGGCCCTCGAGGACACCCAGGGCATGCTGGGCTCGCTGATCGGCTACCTGACGACGTCGCAGGAAGACCCGCAGAACATCAACAAGGTCGGCCAGCACACGGTCCGCCTGCTGATGTCGGTCGGCGACCTGCTCATCGGCTGGCAGCTGCTCAAGCACGCCGAGGTCGCCATCGGCAAGCTCGACGCGGGCGCGTCCGCCAAGGACGTCCCGTTCTACGAGGGCAAGATCGCCGTGGCGTCGTTCTTCGCGAAGCAGGTGCTGCCGGAGCTGACCTCCCGCCGCGCCATCGTGGAGGCCGCCGACAACGCGCTGATGGAGCTCGACGAAGCCGCTTTCTGATGGTCACGAAAAGGGCTCTCCTCGCGTGAGGAGGGCCCTTTTCGCGTTTCGGGTCCGCGTGGTGCGGGCACTCCGCTCACCGAGTCCGACGGACCCGAAAGGCCGGGTCCGCGGATCCTTGAGAGGAGAAAGTGATGACTGTCGCCGGCATCGTCAGCGCACTCATCGTCGGGCTGATCATCGGTGTGCTGGGCCGCCTGGTCGCTCCGGGCAAGCAGAGCATCCCGATCTGGCTGACCATCCTGATCGGTATCATCGCCGCGTTCATCGGCACGGCCATCGCGCGCGGCCTCGGGTACGCCGACACCAACGGCATCGACTGGCTGGAAATCCTGACCCAGGTCGTCCTCGCCGCCATCGGGGTGAGCATCGCCGCCGGCATGTACGGCCGCCGGGGTGTGACCAGGTAACCCCTTCCCAGGCCGATCCGGCCCGGTTCGCCGTCGGGGGCGAACCGGGCCGGATCTTTTTGCGCTCACTCCATCGGGGGTCTGCGCGGGCGACCCGCCGGGATCGGTGCGACGGTGGCGCTTATTGCGCTATCCGAGGAGGCAGCTGTGCTCGGCGGACTTTGGGGCATCATCTCGACGATCATCGTGGGCCTGATCCTGGGCGTGCTCGGCCGCTTGTTCGCGCCGGGGGACCAGAAGATCCCGATCTGGCTGACCATCGTCGTCGGCATCGTGGCCGCGTTCATCGGCAACTGGCTCGCCGGGGTGTTCGGCGTCCGCGACACCAACGGCATCGACTGGATCCGGCACATCTTCCAGATCGCGGCCGCCGTCGTCGGCGTCATCGCGGCTTCGGCGATCTACGCCAGGGTCAAGGGCGGCAGCCGCACTAGCGCCTGAGCGACAGACCTGCGCCGCCGAGCAGCAGCGCGGCGGCGCAGGTCATCGCCGTGGTGAGCGCGGTCGCGGACGACGTCGCGGCCAGGGTCAGGAACAGGCTGCCAAACGTGGCCACGCCGACGACCTGACCCAGCTGCAGCGTGGTGGTCAGCAGCCCGCTGACGTCCGCCGCCCGCTCGAGCGGGACGTGTGTCAACGCGTTGACCATCAGTGAGCCGAACGCGGGCCCCATCGACAGCCCGAACAGCAGCAGGGCCACGAAGAACAGCGTCCCGCCGTCCCGGCCCAGCCCGAGCAGCGCGTAGGCGACCGCGGATCCCGCGTAACCGCACGGGGTCAGCCAAGCGTGCACCCGCCGCGGCAGCCGGTTCCAGAAGAACCCGCACAGGCCGAACACGACACCGCCGGGCGCCATCGCCAGACCGGCCGCCATCGCCGTCTTGCCGAGGCCCGACTGCAGGTGCAGCGACACGCAGAAGAGGAAGCCGCCGTAGGAGGCGACGCCGGCCGCGAGCGTGGCCAGACCCGGCGCGACACCGCGGATCCTGAGCACGGCGAGGTCGACGAGCGGGTCGCGCACGCGGCGTTCCACGACCACGAACAGGACGGCCAGCAGGACGCCCGCGGCGATCGAGGCGTACGTCCAGGCGGGCCAGCCGGTTTCGTGCCCGAGCACCAGCGGCAGCACGACGAGCACCACCGACGGCACGGCGATCGCGAGCCCGGCGAGGTCGAGCCGCCGGCCCGCCTTCGCGCCGCCGCCGGGCACCACCTTGCCGGCGAGCGCGGCCACGAGCACGCCGATCGGGACGTTCACCAGGAAGATCGGCCGCCAGCCCGCGCCGAACAGGTCCGCGCCGACGAGCACCCCGCCGAGCACCTGACCGGCCACGAAGGCGACCGAGATGACCGCGGTGTACGCGCTGAGCGCCTTGGCCCGCGCGGCGCCGGTGAACTGCGCCTGGATGAGGCTGATGACCTGGGGCATCATCAGCGCGGCGCCCGCGCCCTGCGCGATCCGCGCGACGATCAGCGTCGCCGGGCCCGGTGCGAGGCCGCACAGCAGCGAACAGACGGTGAAGGCGACCGTGCCGGCGACGAACAGCCGGCGTCGCCCGTACAGCTCGCCGAGGCGGGCGCCGGTGATCAGCAACATCGCGTAGCCCACGGTGTAGCCGGAAACGACGAGCTGCAGCGCGGCGCCGGACGCGCCGAGGTCGGTGCGGATGTCGGTCATGGCGACGTTCACGACGGTGACGTCGAGCAGCGCCATGAACTGGCCGAGCAACAGGACGGCCAGCATGAACCACGGCCGCCGGTCCGGCCGGGCGGCCCGGTCGGTGGCCGGGACAGGGGTGGTCAGAGTCATGCCCTGAGCCTGCTTTTTTCCGGCTGTTCAGGGAGAGAGCCTGGTGGTGCTGGTGCTGTGAGTACCTGCTTCCCCCGAAACTGTCGTACCCCTCCGGCACCATGTCCGCATGACCCAGACGCAGGTCCACGCGAACCGCCGGGAGGAACTCGGCCAGTTCCTCAAGGCGTGCCGGGCGCGGATCGGCCCGGCGGAGGTCGGGCTCGCGCCCGGTCCGCGCCGACGGCTCAGCGGGTTGCGCCGCGAGGAGGTGGCGCTGCTCGCCGGCGTCGGCGTCACCTGGTACACGTGGCTCGAGCAGGGGCGGCCGATCAACGCGAGCTCGCAGGTGCTCGACGCGGTGGCGCGCACGCTGCGGCTGGACCACCCCGAGCGGGAGCACCTGTACCGGCTCGCGGAGCTGACCCCGTCGCGGCTCCCGTCGTCGGCCGAGGTGGTGCCGGACGCGGTGTGCGAGGTGCTGCGCGCGCTGGACCCGCTACCGGCCACGGTCGTCAACGGCCGGTTCGACGTGCTGGAGTCGAACGCCGCGCAGGAGGAGATGTTCTGGGAGTGGCACAGCATGCCGTGCCTGCACAAGAACCTGCTGTGGTGCTGCGTGACCGAACCGAACGCGCGGCAGTTCCTGCTGAACTACGACGAGGAGGTGCCCCACATGGTCGCGCGGATGCGCGCCGAGTACGGCAGGCACGTCGGCGACCCGTCCTGGGAGGAGGACATCCGCCGGCTGTCGGCGCTGAGCCCGGAGTTCGTCGAGCTGTGGGCGCGGCACGAGGTCGCCGAACCGCGGGCGCGGCTGCGGCGGATGGACCACCCGCGGGCCGGGCTGATGAACTTCCGGCTGACCGAGCTGGCGGTGTCGGAGGCGCCGGGGCTGCGGATCCAGGTGTCCACTCCGGACGACGCGGCGACGTGGGCGCTGCTGCCGTCGACCCGGCGGCCGTCGTGACGGCACTCGACCTGAGCGACCGGGGCCTGACGTCGGTGCCCGCGTTGCCACCCGACCTGACGCGGCTCGACCTGTACAAGAACGCGCTCACCGAGGTGCCCGCGTCGCTCTGGTCGCTGACCGGGCTGCGCGTGCTGAACTTGGCGGCGAACCGGATTTCCGCGCTGCCACCGGGGATCTCGGCGCTCGAGTCGGTGCACACGCTCGACCTCGCGCACAACTCGTTCGACTCGCTGCCGGACGAGCTGGGCGACCTGGCCGGGCTCACGGAATACCTGTACGTCAGCGACAACCGGCTCACGGCGTTCCCGCCGGCGTGGTGCCGGTTGGGCCGGTTGCGGTACCTGGGCTGCACGGACAACCGGCTCACGTCGCTGCCCGCCGATCTCTCGGGGTTCGCGTCCCTGCGCGAACTCCGGCTCTACCGCAACGAGCTGACCGCGTTGCCGGAGTCGATCGGTGCGCTCGGGGCGTTGCGGGAGCTGCACTTGCGGGGCAACGGGCTGGCTTCGCTGCCGTCGTCGATCGGTTCGCTGAGCGAGCTGCGTCAGCTCGACCTGCGGGAGAACGCGCTGGTCTCCCTCCCGGCGTCGATCACCCAGCTGTCCAAATTGGACAAGCTGGATCTGCGGTGGAACAAGCACTTCCGGGAGCCGGCCTGGTTGCGCGACTTCGAGGAGGCGGGGTGCATGGTCCTTCGCTGACAACTCAACAGAGCACGGTCGGGCGCGGCGCGTAGGTCGCCGTGTGCGACGTCCGGCGGACTTCCGCACCGCTCGCGGCGTCGTAGAGCACGCGCGTGTCGGTGACGCTGAAGCCGGGTGTGCCGATCGACGGTACGCACGGCTCGGTGCCCCCGAACTGCACCGGCGGGGGAGCCCCCGGGGTTTGCGCTCCGGTCTGGCCCTCGACGCGGTAGTGCCGGGTGCCCCAGATCCGGACGGTCACCGAGTCGCCGGAAACGACGGCCTGGACGGCGATCCCGGTGGGCGCGTCGTTGGTCAGCTTGAGCTCGACGGGGCTGCCGTCGGCGTTGACGGCCTTGGCGTCGCGGCCGGCGGGGTAGCGGTCGAGGTACTGGTCGTGCTCGAGGTGCCCGGCGTCGGTCAGGCCGGCGAGGTAGCCCGCGTTGTACAACGTGGCCGCCAGCTGCGAGACGCCACCACCGACGACGGTGGCGCCGGTGCCGTCCTCGCCGACCGGCGCGGGCACGTACCCGTTGTCCGCGGTGCGCGGGCCGGAGCGGCCGCCGAGGCTGAACGTCTCGCCGGGCTTGACGATGGCGCCGGAAACGCGGGCGGCGAGCGTCCGGTTGTTCGTCGCGGCCGGCCCGGCGAGGCCACCGGTGGTGAACTCGCCGATGACCTCCTTGATGCCGAGCGCGCTGGCGGCTTCGGTGGTCACGCCGGGCTTCGACGCGCTGTAGACGACGGGGAGGTCGCGCCCGTCGGTCTTCTTGAGCACGTCGATGAGCGGCAGGAAGGTCTTCTCCCAGTTGACCTTCCGGGCGTCCTCGGACGGCTCGACAGCCGGCTGGTCGCCGGTGAAGACGATCTGCGCGTCCTTGCCGTCGGTCTCGGTGCCGGCCAGGGGGTCCTTGAGCGCGCCCTGCAGCTTGCCCTGGTCGATGCGCACCTCGACGGCCCCGCCCTCGACGGCGGCGAACTGGAACGACGCGGCGATGGCGTCGGGCTTGAGCGGCACGTCCTTGCCTTGCCCGTGCACGACGACGGGCTTCGCGACGGCGGGCACGACGATCTGCTGGTAGGCCGCCTGCACCCCGGCCGCGGTCGCCTTGACCGGCGTGATCGCCATGGCCAGCCGGACCCCGCCGGGGTCGAGCCAGTGCTCGGTGACGGTGTGCACGGCACCGGCCAGGTCGAGCAGCTGCTGCCCCTGCCGCGGCAGGACGGGGTAGGGGTTGACGCCACCGTCGCTGCCGGCGATCGGCAGGAACCCGACCGACCCTTCGGTGGCCGGGTGGTCGAGCCTGCCCTGCGCGAGCTCGCGCACGGCGTCGGTGATCTGCCGTTCATCGGTGCGGGTGGCGACCCCGACCTCGCGACTGCTGAAGAAGGACATGATCCGCGTGATCGGGCTGAGCGGCTGGTGCCCGGCGAGCCCGAGGGTGTTCGGCCAGTCGAGCCCCAGCCCGGACCGCGACGGCACGAGCTCGGCCTGGACATCGCCCCCGCGCACGACAACGGGCCGGATCAACCGCGGCTCGAGCTCCTTGCGCAGCTTGGCTTCGGCCTCGGCATGACTCAACCCGCCGACGTCGATCCCGGCGACGGTCACCCCGCGCGGGACGTCCCCGGCGCTGACGAGCAGGTCGACCGCGTAGAGGATGACGAACAACCCGAGCGCGAGCCCGATGGCCATCATGGTGCGCGCGACGCCCTTGCGCAGCTTCCGGGCGGGCGTCTCGGGCGGGGGTGGGAGGCCGGGGGTTTCGAGCAGCTCGCCGAGGAGGTCATCGGCGAAGAGGTCGGTGGTGACGGCAGCATCGTCGCTTCGGGGCGCTTCGCCGGCGGGCTCGGCTGCCACTGGCTCGGCTGCCTCTGCTGGCTCGGGCCCGTCCACGCCCCGCGCGCCCTCGGCGACCGGCTCCACCTCGGTGGGCTCGGCAGGCTCGGCAGGCTCGGCAGGCTCGGCAGGCTCGGCAGGCTCGGCAGGCTCGGCAGGCGGCGTCGCATGCTCTGGGTCGAGCGTTTCCGCGCGCCCGGTCACCTCTTCGTCTGCCACGCCCTCGCCCTCCGCGGGACCCGACTCCCCTACAGGTAGAGCCCCGTGCCGTGCTCGGTTCGCTCGGTGGCGACCGCGTGGATGTCGCGTTCGCGCATCACCAGGTGTCCTTCGCCCTGGATTTCGACCTCGAGCTGGTCCTCCGGGTTGAAGAGCACGCGGTCGCCGGTCTTGACGTTCCGCACGCTGTTGCCGACGCCCAGTACATCACCCCAGGCGAGCCGGCGTGCGACCTGCGCCGTCGCGGGGATCACGATGCCGCCGCTGCTGCGGCGCTCGCCTTCCTCGGGGGACAGCCGTACGAGGACGCGGTCGTGCAGCATCTGGATCTCGAGTTTCGCCCCGTCAGACACGGCCTGCATGTTACCCGTCGGTGCGGGGTGCACCGGCCATGACCAGGCTCAGCTCCCGCGACCCGCCCTCCTCGAGCCGGATCGGGACGCCCCAGTCCTGTCTCGTGATCCGGCACGCCGGGTGCTCGCCGCCGTCGTCGCAGCTCGCGGCCTGGGCGACGACCTGCAGCACGCCCTCGGTGACGCCGTCGGCCAGGCGGATCTTGCGGGTCAGGTTCGTGCCGGTGCCGACGCCGTCGGCCAGCAGCTCCGGGGGTGACGCGCTGATCTCCAGGCGCGTCGACGGGCCGAAGCGGTCGTCCAGCTTCTCGCCGGGCGGTGCCGTGAACACCACCGAAAAGTCGACCTCGCCCGGCGCGAGCACGGTCGGCGGGCGGCGCACGGCGTGCGCGTCGCCGCTGACGACCTTCGGCTCGCTCGACGGCAGCGGGCCGACGCGGTTGCCCGCGGACTCGACGACCAGCAGCTCGCCCTCGTGCAGCAGCAGGCCCTGCGGCTCGGCGAGGCCGGTCGCGATCGTCGTCACCTCGCGGGTGAAGACGTCGAAGGAGCGGACCGCGCCGTTGTAGGTGTCGGCGATCGCGATCTTGTCGCCGGCCAGCACGGCGAGGCCCAGCGGGTGCTGCAGCAGCGCCTTGTCGGCCGGGCCGTCGGTGTGGCCGAAGGAAAAGAGGTCGATGCCGATCGCCGTGTGGACGGTGAAGGACTCGCCGTCGGGCTCGATCCAGCGCAGCGCCGACGTCTCCGCGTCGACGAGCCACAGCTTGTCGCCGTCGACGGCCAGGCCGGACGTCTGCGCGAAGAACGCTTCGCCGACGTCGCCGTCTCGAAGGCCCTCGACGGTCGTCCCGGCGAAGCGGCGGATCGTGCCCGACACCGGGTCGAACACGCCCAGCGTGTGGTTGCCCGCCATCGCGACGACGACCCCGCCCGCCGGGCCCCACCAGGCGACGTCCCAGGGACTGGTCAGGTCGACCTCGGCGCCCTTGCCCGAGTCCGGCCCGCTGCGCCACTGGGCGCCCGTGCCGGCGACCGTCGACACCTCGCCGGTGATCAGGTCGAGGCCGCGCAGCCGGTGGCCGGCGGTGTCCGCGACGACGGCGTGGTAGCCGACGCGCTCGGCGACGTCGTACGGCAGCAGCGCGATGCCCGACGGCTCGGCGAAGGTCGCGACGTCGAACGGGCCGTCCTGGCCGCCGCGGGCCCCGCTGCCGAAGCGGCGGATGACGGTCTCGCCGTCGGAGGCGAACTCGACGATCGCGTGGTGCCCGGTGTCCGCGACGAGGATCCGGCCCTCGGCGGTGGCGACGGCTTTGCTGGGAAACCTCAGCTCGGCGGGCTGTTCCTCGACCGGGACGTACGGGCTGCCGCCGCGGCGGAGCGTCCCCTTCGCTTCGTGCTTCGCCACGAGGTCGGCGATCACCCGGCGAAGCGCCTCTTCGTGCCCTTCGCCCGCGGCGACGTGCACGACGTAGCCCTCGGGGTCGACGACCGCGAGCGTCGGCCACGCGCGGACCGCGTACTGCGACCACAGCTCCATCTTCGGGTCGTTGACCACGGGGTGGTGCACGTCGTAGCGCCGGACGGCGGCTTCGATCGACGCGCGCTCCCCCTCGTGCAGGAACTTCGGCGAGTGGACACCGATCGTGACCAGCACGTCCGCGAACTCGGCCTCGAGCGGGCGCAGTTCGTCGAGCACGTGGAGGCAGTTGATGCAGCCGCTGGTCCAGAAGTCCAGCAGCACGATGCGCCCGCGCAGCTCGGCGAGGGTCAGCGGGCGGCCGCCGGTGTTCAGCCACACGTCGCCGCGCAGCTCGGGGGCACGCACGCGGCTCTGCGGTCGTGGGGAAGTCACGGGATGAGTGAACTACACGCGCTCACGCGGTGTTCCGCGGTCCAGCCGATGAGAGAACAAACTCACCCCTCCGAGGTCCCCCAGGCCGGTCGAAAAAGGACGCGCGTGCGGGTGAGCCGCCGCTTAGGCTCGGCTCATGACCCCCGTCCAGCCGGCCGGCGCCCTCACCCCCGAGGAGGCACGGCACCTGCAGGAGAACCTCCGGGAACCGGTGCGCCCGGGGCTGAGCGAAGCCGAACTCGACGACGTCGAGCGCCGGTTCGGCTTCCGCTTCGCCGCGGACCACCGCACGTTCCTGTCCGCCGGCGTGCCCATCGGCGACCGCTGGCCCGACTGGCGCTGCGGCAACCCCGAGCAGCTGCGCAAACGGTTGACCTGGCCGGTCGACGGCGTGCTGTACGACGTCGAGCACAACGGCTTCTGGCTGCCCGACTGGGGCACCCGCCCGGTCGGCCCGGAGGACGCGGTCCGCGAAGCCCGCCAGCGCCTGGCCGACGTGCCACAGCTGGTGCCGGTGTGCGGGCACCGCTACCTGCCCGGCCTCGCGGGCACGATGGGGTACCCGGTGCTGTCGGTGTACCAGACGGACATCATCGTCTACGGCAGCGACCTGCGGGATTACCTGCACCGCGAGTTCGCGACGGGCGGCATCTGCACGGCGCCACCGGACGGCCCCCGCTACATCCCGTTCTGGTCCCGCTTCATCGACTGACCTCGGCGGCCCGCTTCAGCCGGGCGAGCGTGGCGGCGATGTTGCCGGCGTTCGCCGTGTCCCGGTCCCAGACGCCGGTGACGGTCGAGGTCGGCACCTTGAACCAGGCCGGCCGCCGCTCCCACATGCTTTCGACGACGACGCAGCCGGCACCGGCGGGCTCGATGTCGTACTGCCAGCGCGAGACGGGCAGCCCCGCCACCGAGGTCACCTCGAAGCCGAACCGCCGCCCGGGCTCGGCGTCGGTGATGGTGGAGAGGGTGCTCCAGCGCCGGAAGCCGCGGCGGTTGCGGCCACGGAACTTCGCGCCGACCGCGGGCCCGTCGGCACCGCCGACCCACCGGTGCCCGGCGTACTCCTCGGCCACTTCGGCCAGCTTTCCGGGGTCACTGACCAGGGCGTACACGACTTCGGGAGCGGCACCGATCTCGATCCGGCCGGTGGCGTTGGGTGCGGTCATGGAACCTCCACGTCGAGGGACATACCGAGGGTATGTCAGCGACTGCGGTCACGTGAAGCCCGGCTTGCCCTTTCTGGCGCTGTATCGGATCAACGCTAGAAAAGCTTAGAAGCGGCTAGTTCTCCCGGCGCAGCATCCGGCTGACGCCCGCCGCCACCGTCGTCGCCAGGATCCAGCCGGACGCCGTGAAGCCCGCCGCCACCCAGTTGTCCGGGCCGTGCATGTACCACCTCGACTTGTTGCCGAAATCCACGATCGGCACCAGCAGGTCCGCCGTGTAGATCACCGGGTTCCACTGCAGGCCCGTGTCCTGCTGGTTCACCACGCAGCGGCGGCCGTTCGCGATGATCTGGTGGGCCGGGTCCGAGGTGACCCAATGGATGCAGTCGTCGGTGCCCAGGCCGAACCACAGGCTGCCCAGCACCAGCAGCATCAGCAGCCAGCCGAGGGCGCGGACCGGGCGGTAGCCGTAGCCGACCATCGACCTCTGCAGCCAGCTCCACAGGCGCACGCCCGGGCCGAAGAACTTGAAGCCGCGGGCCAGTGCCTCGTACCTGAACTGCTGCTTGCGCAGGGCGACCGTCGACGCGTGCTCTTCGTTGCCCGCCGCGCGGAGCATGTGGGCCAGCTGGTCGTACGGGCCCGGCCGATAGCCGCGCATGGCCTGGCGCAGCAGCTCGATGCGGTGGTCGAGGGCCTTGTCGTCGTCGAGGGGGATGCCGCGGCCCAGCGCGTCGTAGCGGAAGTCCTCCAGCTCGATGCCGCCGGACGCGGCCCAGAACTCGTCGTTGTCGGTCAGCGTTCCGCAGTGCGCGCGGCGCAGCACGATCCGGCCCTCGGGGGAGAAGTTCGGCGTCAGCGTGAACTCGTCCGCCGCGACGTCGCCCGCGTCCAGGGCCACGTGGAACGGGGGCAGCGACTTCAGCTCCGAACCCCGCAGGTCCACGCGCCGCGCGACCTGGGCGCCGTCCAGGTTGACGCCGCCCTCCGCGACGAAGGGGCGGCTGTTGTTGTCGCGCAGCGTCAGGTCGCGACCGATCCGGCCGGTCCGGATGTCGAGCGAGAAACTGCTGGTCGCGCGCAGGCCCGGATCCGTCAGGCGGGTACCGGCCAGGTTGATCGAGCCGCCGACTTCGACGCCTTGCAGCCGCAGGGTGCCGTGGATCGTGGCGTCCGTCAGCTGGAAGTTGCCGGCGATCTTGGACCGGCGGGCCGAGAACACGTCGCGGCCGGGGTGGCGGAACATCGAGTTCCACGCCAGGAAGTTGCCGCCGACCGTGACGTCCGCCAGCCGCAGCTGGCCCGCGGGCACGCGCAGGCTGGTCGCCTCGATGTCGCCGCCGATCTCGGTGCCGTCCAGGTGCAGCGCGCGGTCGTAGTACGGCTGCGACTTGCCGCGCTCGACCCGCACCTCGGCGCCGGCCAGCCGCAGCGAGCCGCCGATGCGGGCGTTGACCATGCGCAGCGTGCCGAGCGCTTGCAGACCGTCCGACAACTCGACGTTGCCGTCGACGCGCAGGCGGTCGGCGACCAGCGCGGGCCGCGGGTCCAGGTACGGGTCGTTGGACTTCCACGCGTCGACGGCGATCGGCCCGTGCTGGGACACCGTCAGCTTCGCTTCGCGCAGCACGATGTCGCTGTCGACCGTGGCGCTCGGCAGGTACACGATCCCGGTGGCGGAGAAGCGTTTGCGCTGGCTGGCCGGCCCGTAGTTGTCGACCTCGCACAGCAGGCTGCCGCCGATGTGCAGGCCGTTGCCGTTGAGCGCGAAGCCGTCCGGGTTGTTCAGCGTGGCGCCCGAAAAGTTGACGTTACCGCCGGTCCGCAGGCCAGGGAGCCGGACTTCGCCGTTCGCGACCATCCGGTAGGCCAGCAGCGCGCCGGTCAGCACGAGCCGGTCGGCCTGGATCGCCTTGCCGTGCGGGTGCGAGATCACCGTGCGGGTCAGCACCATCGACCCTTCGATCACGGCGTCGGTGAGGTTGACCGCCGCGTTCGGCATCCCGCGTTCGCGGTCGTCGCCGCGCTGGACGGTCGTCTCCTCGATCTCGCGGTCGGCGCCGTCGACCTGCACGACGCTGCGGATCAGCCGGACGTCGTTGCGGCTGCGCATGTTGCGGGCCTTGAGCCCGGGCAGCCAGCACTTGCGGAACACGAGCCCGAGCAGGTTGGCCTCACGCACGTCCGGCGGGTGCTCGAACCGGCAGCGCTCGAACCGGAAGAGGTACTTGAGGTCCGCGGCGCGCAGGTCGAGCGTGCCGGTGATGTAGGCGTCCTCGACGTAGACGATCGGCGCGTTCGTGGCCTGCCGCCGCCAGCGCATCAGGCCGGCGTTGCCGGGTTTCAGCAGATCGGCGGCTTTGACTTCATAGCGGCGATCGGGAATACCGGCGAACGGGTCGAGAGGGGGCAGCGCGCTTTCGGTCGTCAAAACACCTGTCCCCCTCTGTCACCCGCTTTGAAAATAGCGAATCCGGACGGTTTCGTCAGGCGTTCGGGTTGAGCACCCGGGCCAGGAACGACTTGGTCCGCTCCTCGCGCGGGCTCCCGATGACCTGGTCGGGCGGGCCCTCTTCGACGACGACGCCGCCGTCCATGAACAGGACCTTGTCCGCCACCTCGCGCGCGAACTGCATTTCGTGCGTGACGACGACCATGGTCATGCCGTCCTTGGCGAGCTGCTTCATCACGCCCAGGACGTCGCCGACGAGTTCCGGGTCCAGCGCGGACGTCGGCTCGTCGAACAGCATCAGCTTCGGCTTCATCGCGAGCGCCCTGGCGATCGCGACGCGCTGCTGCTGGCCACCGGACAGCTGCGCCGGGTAGTTCTTCGCCTTGTCGCCGAGGCCGACGCGGTCCAGCAGCTCCAGCGCGCGTTCCCGCACCTGGGACTTCGGCTCGCGGCGCACCTGGATCGGCGCCTCCATGACGTTCTCCAGCGCCGTCATGTGCGGGAAGAGGTTGAAGCGCTGGAACACCATGCCGATGTCCTTGCGCTGGAACGCGACTTCCTTCTCGGGCAGCTCGTGCAGCTTGTCGCCGCGCTGCCGGTAGCCGACCAGCACGCCGTCGACGTAGAGCCGGCCGGCGTCGATCTTCTCGAGGTGGTTGATGCAGCGCAGGAGGGTCGACTTGCCCGAGCCGGACGGCCCGATCAGGCAGAGCACCTCCCGCTCGTTCACCTCGAGGTCGATGCCCTTGAGGACGTCGACGCTGCCGAAGCTCTTGCAGATCCGCTGCGCGGACACCACGGGGGTCATGTGACGTTCCCTCCACCCCGGCTGAACAGTTTCGCCGCCCAGCCCTGGCGCTGCACCACGTCCCGCGAGGTGCCGCGCGAGAACCGCTTCTCGATCTGGATCTGGACCAGCGTCAGCACCGACGTCATGAACAGGTACCAGACCGCGGCGACGATGAGCAGCGGCACGGTCTTCAGGTTCTGCGAGTAGATGGTCTGCGCCGCGACCATCAGCTCGAAGTACCCGATCGCCACGACCAGCGACGTCGTCTTCAGCATCGAGATCGTCTCGTTGCCGGTCGGCGGGATGATCACCCGCATCGCCTGCGGCAGGATGATCCGCCGCAGGGTCTTGGTGCGGTTCATCCCCAGCGCGCTCGCCGCTTCCAGCTGGCCGGAGTCGACCGACTGGATGCCACCGCGCACGATCTCGGCCATGTACGCGGCTTCGTTGAGGCCGAGGCCGAGCAGCGACGCCGTGAACTGCGTGATCAGCAGGTTGGTGTCCCAGCTGACGAACGTCGGCCCGAACGGGATGCCGAGCCCGATCCGCGAGTAGGCCAGGCCGAGGAAGTTCCAGATGATCAGCTGCGTGATCAGCGGCGTCCCGCGGAACAGCCAGATGTAGATGGCCGCCGCGCCCGAGGTGAGCGGGTTCGGCGAAAGCCGCATGACGGCCAGCAGGATCCCGCCGACGATGCCGATCAGCATCGAGATCACCGTCAGGATCAGCGTGTTCTGCAGGCCGCGCAGGATCCGGTCGTCGAAGAGGTAGTCCCCGACGACCGGCCACTGCAGGGCGTCGTTCGTGATCACGCTGCGGACCACGATGAACGCCAGGAACAGGATGATCACCCCGGCCACCCAGCGCCCGTAGTGGCGCACCGGGATGGCCTTGATGGACTCGGCGTCGTTCGGCGCCTCGGGGGGAGGCGCTTCGGAGGAGCTCACGAACTCAGTCCTTTTGACTCAGGAAGCCGGGTTGATCTCCGACTTGGTGACCGCACCGGCCGAGGACAGACCCCACTTGTCGAGGATCTTCTTGTAGGCGCCGCTGTCGATGAGCTTCTGGACCGCGCCCTGGACGGCCTTGCCGAAGTCGCCGCTGTTCTTCCCGAGCACGATGCCGTAGGGGGCGGTGTCGTAGGGCTCGCCGACGACCTCGAGCGCGCCGTTCGTCTGCTTCACGGCGTAGTCGATGACCGGGGAGTCGGCCAGCTCGGCCTGCACGCGCTTCGCGGTGAGGGCCAGGTTGACGTCGGTCTGGGCCTGCAGCTGCGTGATCTCGATGGCCGGCTTCCCGCCGCCGGTGCAGGCGGCGTTCTTCTTGTCGAGGTCCTCGACCTGGGTGGTGCCCTTCTGCACGGCGACCTTCTTGCCGCACAGGTCGTCGACCTTGATGCCGTCCGGGTTGCCCTTCAGCACGCCCAGCGAGGTGCCGGCCTTGTAGTACGAGATCATGTCGACCGTCTGCAGCCGCTCGCTCGTGATGCTGAACGACGACATCGCCATCTCGTACTTCTTCGAGCCGATGCCGGGGATGATGCCGTCGAACGAGGCGTTCTGGAACTCCATCTGCACGCCGAGCACCTGCCCGATGGCGGTGCCGAGGTCGACGTCGAAGCCGGCCGCCTTGCCGTTGTCCTGGAACTCGTTCGGCGGGTAGCTCTGGTCCTGCCCGACCAGGATCTTGCCGTCGGTCTTGACGTCCGCCGGGACCATGGCGGCGAGCGCGTCGTCCTTGGCGACCGTGCCCACGTCACCCGAACCGGTGCCGGGCGCCGCGGCGGAGCTGCTCGTGCCGACGTCGCCGGCGCCACTCCCGCCCGCTCCGCAGGCCACGGTCAGGCCGACCAGGGCGAACGCAGGCAGCATCGCGAGCGCCTTGAGTTGGGTTCCTCGGGCCACGTCGTCACTCCTCGTAGTTCTCAGTTCGTGAGAGCACGCATATTGCCACTCATCCATACCAAAGCACAGCACTGTCGAGTTACAGCGACGTTTCGCACCGCGCCCACCGCTGTGCGAGTGTCGCGCACGAAGGGGCACGTGCGTCAGGATGTCGTTCATGAACGCCACCCCGCCCCGGCTGCCCCCGTCCGGTCGACGCGCGAGGAAGGCGGCGACCAGCCGGATCACCCGGCCGGGGGCCCGGTTCGAGGGCTACCTCGCCCCGGACCGGCCGCACGCCGGGGCCTACGACGAGATGTTCGCCGCCGACGGCACGGTCCGCGGTCCGTACCGCGCGCTGTACGAGTCGATCGCCGCGCTGGACGCGCACGACCTGCAGTCGCGGTCGCAGGCGCTCGACCGGGCGATGGTCGACCAGGGCATCACGTTCTCGCTGTCCGGGCAGGAGCGGCCGTTCCCCCTGGACCTGGTGCCGCGGGTGATCCAGGCCGCCGAGTGGACGAAGCTCGAACGCGGGGTGGCCCAGCGCGTCCGCGCGCTCGAAGCGTTCCTCGCCGACGTCTACGGCGACCGGCAGATCCTGCGCGACGGCGTCCTGCCGCGGCGGCTGATCACGTCGTGCGAGCACTTCCACCGGGAGGCGTACGGCATCACCCCGCCGAACGGCGTGCGCATCCACGTGTCCGGGGTGGACCTGGTGCGCGACGAAGAGGGCACGTTCCGGGTGCTGGAGGACAACCTCCGCAACCCGTCCGGGGTGTCGTACGTGATGGAGAACCGGCGCACGATGGCGCGGGTCTTCCCGGACCTGTTCGCCCAGCACCGGGTGCGCCCGGTCGGTGACTACGCGTCGCACCTGCTGCGGGCGCTGCGCGCGGCGTCCGCGGCGAACGTCGCCGACCCGATGGTCGTCGTGCTCACGCCCGGCGTCCACAACTCGGCGTACTTCGAACACTCGCTGCTGGCCCGGCTGATGGGCGTCGAGCTGGTCGAAGGCCGCGACATGTTCTGCCGCGACAACGTCGTCTACCTGCGGACGACCGAGGGCGAGCGCCAGGTCGACGTCATCTACCGGCGGATCGACGACGGGTTCCTCGATCCGGTGCACTACCGGCCGGACTCGGTGCTCGGCATCGCCGGCGTCCTCAACGCGGCGCGCGCGGGCAACGTCGTGGTCGCGAACGCCGTCGGCAACGGCGTCGGCGACGACAAGCTCGTCTACACCTACGTGCCGGAAATGGTGAAGTACTACCTGAACGAGAAGCCGCTGCTGCCCAATGTGGACACCTTCCGGTGCTGGCTGCCGGACGAGTTCGACCACGTCATGGCGCACCTCGACGAACTGGTGGTCAAGCCGGTCGAGGGCTCCGGCGGCTACGGGATCGTGTTCGGGCCGGAGGCGACCGCGGCGGAACTGGCGACGCTGCGGCGGAAGGTGCGGGCCAACCGGCGCGGCTGGATCGCGCAGCCGGTGGTCCAGCTCTCGACCGTGCCGGCCAAGGTGGACGACCGGCTCGCGCCGCGGCACGTCGACCTGCGGCCGTTCGCCGTCAACGACGGCAAGGACATCTTCGTACTGCCCGGCGGCCTGACGCGGGTGGCGCTGCCGGAGGGCAGCCTGGTCGTCAACTCGTCGCAGGGCGGCGGCTCGAAGGACACGTGGGTGCTCGCGTCCCGCGCGTCGACGGCCGAGCGGGAGCTGGAGCAGCCCGCGCTCGGCGCGATGTCCACTGTGGACGGCCTGGTCGCCGAACAGGGGCCTGAGCTGACGTCGTCCCAGCAGCAGCAGCAGCAGCAGAGCTAGGGAGGTTCGAAGTGCTGGCACGCAACGCGGAGTCGCTGTACTGGATCGGCCGGTACGTCGAACGCGCCGACGACACCTCCCGCATCCTCAACGTCTCGGTCCACCAGCTGCTGGAGGACGCGACCGTCGACCCGGACCACGCGAGCCGCCAGCTGCTGGCCGTCCTGGGCATCGACACCCCCGACGGGGACGCGCTCGACGTCTGGAAGCTGACCGAGCTGGTGGCGTACGCGAAGGACAACCCCGCGTCGATCGTCGGCTCGATCAACTCGGCGCGCGAGAACACCCGCGGCGCGCGCGAAGTCGTCCCGACCGAGCTGTGGGAATGCCTGAACGCGACGTGGAACGCGGTGCCGGACCGGCAGCGCTACGCCCGGCGCGCGGGCCCGCACGCGTTCCTGTCGTTCGTGGAAGAGCGCGCGGCGATGTTCGCCGGCCTCGCCGACTCGACGATGAGCCGCGACGACGGCTGGCTGTTCATGGTGCTCGGCCGCTCGATCGAACGCGCCGACATGGTCGTGCGGCTGCTGCTGTCCCGCGTCGCGGACCGCGCGTCGTCGCCGGGCTGGATCACGGTGCTCCGCTCGGCCGGCGCGCAGGACACGTACCTGAGGACGTACCGGGGCGCGCTGGACGCCGGCCGCGTCGTGCAGTTCCTGTTGCGGGACACGCTGTTCCCGCGGTCGGTGTTCCACGCGCTGCGGCAGGCCGAGGAGTGCCTGCAGCGGCTCGACCCGGGCGGCGGCTCGCGCAGCAACGAGAAGTCCGAAGCGCTGCGCCAGCTCGGCCGGGCCCGCAGCGAACTGGAGTTCCTCCGCCCGTCGGACCTGCTGACCGACCTGCCCCGGCGGCTCGGCTCGTTGCAGACGACGATCAAGGAGATCGGGGAAGCGGTGTCGTTGCAGTACTTCAGCACGTCCCCGTGGGTGGCGTGGAGCGGTGCGGAGGTTTCCCTGTGACGTGGCAGCTGCGCGTGGCGCACCGGACCGGGTACCGGTACGCGACCCCGGCGACGCAGTCGTACAACGAGGCCCGCCTGACCCCGCGCTCGGACCGCCGCCAGACGACGGTCGCGACGCGCATCGAGACGGCGCCGGCGACGCGCGCGTACCGGTACACGGACTACTGGGGCACGGTCGTGACGTCGTTCGACCTCCACGCGCCGCACACCGAGTTCACGGTGCTCGCGACGTCGGTGGTCGAGACGGCGGACGAGGCGGAACCGATCCGCACGGCGACGTGGAAGGACCTGCGCTCCGAAACGGTCATCGACCACCGCACCGAGTACCTGACCCCGACCGACTACACCCCGCGCGACGTCTCACTGGCGCGCGAAGCCCGTTCGCTGCGGACCGGGCTGGATCCGGCGGACGCGGTGCTGGCGGTCTGCGAGTGGGTGAACAAGCAGCTCAAGTACCAACCGGGCACGACGGGCGTCCACTCGACGGCGACCGACGCGTGGCAGGCACGCGAAGGCGTGTGCCAGGACTTCGCGCACGTGACGCTGGTGATGCTGCGGGCGATCGGCATCCCGGCCCGCTACGTGTCGGGCTACCTGCACACGAAGCCGGACGCGAAGCTCGGCGAGGTGGTGGAAGGCGAATCCCACGCCTGGGTCGACGTCTGGACCGGCGGCTGGTGGGCGTACGACCCGACGAACGCGATCCCGGTCGGCCCGCGCCACGTGTGGGTGGCGATGGGCCGGGACTACGCGGACGTGGCCCCGTTGAAGGGCATCTTCACCGGGGGCGGGCAGTCCACTTTGGACGTCTCGGTCCACCTGACCCGGCTGGCTTAGCGCAAGAAGGTCCCGCCCGCGGCTTCGGCCACCTCCGGGCCCAGCGCGGACGCCGGCGTGTGCACGCCCGGTTTGCCTTCGCCGCGGGCCAGGCGGGCCGCGACCTCGGCCACCACCGACGTCGTGAAGTCCATCGCCTCGCCCGCGCGGAGCCAGCCTTCGCGCGTCGTGCCGTCCGGCCACGTGACCACCGCGTGGCCCCAAGTGTGCTGACGAGGGCGGGGCGCCGGCTTCGTGCGGATCGCGGCGAGCCGCCGGACGGCGAAGCGGCGCACGGCCGGGATCGACACCAGCCGCGCGAGCAGCGGGAGCAGGGCCCGGACCAGCGGGGCGGTCGGGGCGAGCCCGGAGAAGACCGTGACGTCCGGTGCGCCGCTCGCGCGCTGGGCGGCGATCAGCTCACCCGAGGGGATGCTCGCCACCGTCACCGTCTCGCCGTCGGGCAGGACGACGGCACGCGGGCTCGCGCCTCCGGCCGAGACCGCGGTCAGGCCGTCGACGATGCTGGCGGCCAGTGCGATCCCGACGGTCCCGCCCTCGGACGCCACGGAGGCCAGCGCGTCGACCTGCACGCGGCTCGGCGTGTCCCGCCCTTCGCACAGCTTCGCGACGACGGCTTCCGTGGCCAGGACGCCGAAGCCGGCGCCGGTCACGAACGTGCTGCCGCCGGCCAGCGCCTCTTCGTGCAGGTCGAGCAGCCGCCGCACCGAAACCAGGTCCGCGGCCAGGTCGATGTAGTGCCCGCCGGGCAGGCAGGCCCGTGCGAGCGTCGCGGCCGTGGCGGCGTACTCGCCGATCGTGTTGACGACCACCGTCGGCCGCTGCCGCCGGATCTCGGCCGCGATGGCTTCGGCGCCGTCGGCGACGACGTACTTCGAGCCGCTCGCCGCCAGCCGTTCGCGGTTGCGGCCGACCAGCACGACCGGCAGGCCGCGGGCCACCAGCTCGGCGGTGATCCCGCGGCCGGTCCGGCCCAGGGCTCCGAGCACCCAGATCTCCATGTCGACCTCCAGTGATGTCTCAGTGTGTCATCACTGAGGCTAGCACGTGACAACACACTGAGACATCACCAGTTAGACTGCGCTCGTGGCCAGATGGGATCCCGGGACCGCGGACCGGCTGCGGAAAGCCGCGCTGGAGCTGTACGCCGAGCACGGGTACGACGCCGTGACCGTGACGCAGATCGCCGAACGCGCCGGGATCACCCGCCGCTCGTACTTCCGCTACTTCCCCGACAAGCGCGAAGTCCTCTTCGCCGGTTCGGAGCAGCTGCCGCCCGCGGTGGCCGAAGCCATCGGGGCCGCCGAAGACGCCGGGTCGCCGCTGCGCACGGTTCTCGCGGCACTCGTCGACGTCGGCACGCAGGTCACGCGGCTGGTCGACCCGTCACCCGAGCGGCGGGCCGTGATCGCCTCGAGCGCCGAACTCCGCGAACGCGAGCGGAGCAAGGCGGCCGCGATCGCCACCGCGATCCGCGAGGCCCTCGAACGCCGAGGCACCCCGCCTGAGCAGGCGAAAGCGGCCGCGCAGGTCGCGGCGATCGTCTTCGGCGACGCGTTCGACCGCTGGATCGACGCGGCCGGGGAGCGGGACTTCCCGGCGTGCCTGGAGACGGCCGTCGCGACCGTGCGCGAAGCCTGCCGATAGAGCGGCACTTTCACGTGAAAGTGACCTGGAGGGGCCTCCGGATCACTTTCACGTGAAAGTGCGCGTCAGCCGCGGGCGTGCGCGTCCAGGATGTGCGCGACGGCCTCGGTGACCTGCTGCGCGTAGTCCAGGTGCAGCCACTCGTCCGGCACGTGGATGTTCGAGTCCGACCCGCAGGCGCCGGTGACCAGGAACTGCGCCGCCGGGTACTTCCGCGAGAGCAGGCCCATGAACGGGATCGAGCCGCCCATGCCGGTCGCGCGGTGCGGACGGCCGAAGACCTCGTCGCTGACCGTGCGCAGGGCCGCCGTCAGCCACGGCGCCTCGCTCGGGGCGTTCCAGCCGTTCTCGGACTGCGGGTTGTCGCCGAAGGTGACCTTCGCGCCGTACGGGACGTCGGTGGTCAGGGCCTTCTTCACGGCTTCGAGCGCCTTCTCGGCGTCGGCCGTCGGCGGCAGCCGGAAGCTCAAGGTGAGCGTGGTGCTCTCGCGCAGGACGTTGCCCGCGTCGGCCGGCTTCGGGAAGCCGTCGGCGCCGATCACCGACAGCGTCGGGCGCCACGCGTTGTTGAGCATCAGCTCCAGCGCGTCTTCCGTGATCACGCGCCCGCCTTCGACCAGCGGGAACGCCTTCGCCAGCGCGTCGGGGAAGTCCTTCGAGACGGCTTCGAGCTCGGCCAGCCGGTCCGCCGGGACGTCGACCTTGAGCTCGTCGAGCAGGAGCTCGCCGGTCTCGCTGTCCTCGAGCCGCTCGATCAGGCGCCGCAGCACCCGGAACGAGCTGGCGACCACGCCCGAAGCGACGCCGGAGTGCTGCGCCGAAGCCAGCAGCTGCACGTTGACGTCGAGGTGCAGCATCCCGCGCAGGCTCGTGACCAGCCACAACCGCTCGTAGTCGCTGCCGCCGGCGTCCAGGCAGACGACCAGGGAGACCTCGCCGATCTTGTCGGCCAGGTGCTCGACGTAGGCGGGCAGGTCGGGACTGCCGGACTCCTCGCCGGTCTCCAGCAGCACGACCGTGCGGGCGTGCTCGCCGCCGGCCGCGTGCACGGCTTCGAGCGCCGTCGTCGCCGCGTAGCCGGAGTAGCCGTCGTCGACGGACCCGCGGCCGTACAGCCGCCCGTCGCGGAGCACCGGCGTCCACGGGCCGAGGCCCTCGGACCAGCCACCGACCGGGGGCTGCTTGTCGAGGTGGCCGTACATCAGGACGGTGCCCTTGTCCGTCGCGCCCGGGGTCGCCGGGACGTCGACGAGCAGCAGGGGCGTGCGGTCTTCGAGCTGCACGACCTCGAGGGTGGCGCCGGGCAGGTCGCGCCCGGCGATCCAGGCGCGGACGTGCTCGACGGCGGCGGCGAGGTGGCCGCTCTTCGCCCAGTCGGCGTCGAAGGCCGGGGACAGCGCGGGGATCTCCACGAGCCCGGACAAACTGGACACGACGTCGCCGGTCCAAGCGGACACGACGGATTCACGAACGGATTTCTGCTCCACGCCGCCATCGTGCCACGGGGGTCCCGGCGTGCGGCACATCACAAGGTCGCCACCGGAGGTGCGGAAGCGCTCACGCACGGCTGAGTGATCACCCCGCCGTACCAGGTGAGCGCGCGGACCGACGCCCGACTCTCGCAGGTCCGATGCTCGGGCTTCCTAACGTTTGCCCTGTTCAGCGCCTATTTCTCAGCAACAAATAAGTATCCGTGACTCACCAAAGGGCGGACCATCGTGCCAGGATGTCCGCGTGAACCGTCAACGCCGACGGCGACCGAGCGCTTCGGACCCGATGCGCTGGTCCCCGCCGGTGCAGTCGCTGTGGTCGCCACAAGCGGCCGCCAGAGGCACCGACACGAGGAGTACTGCGCATGCCGTCCGAACAGTGGACGCACCCGGAACCCGGGGACGGGCCCGCCGCCGTGGCGGCCCAGCCCTCCCCGGAGCAGGTCATCGCCGGATTGCGAGCAACCAGCGAAGGTGGCGCTGAGCTGACTCAGCTGCTCACCCCCGAAGGCGAACGGGTGCCCTCGCCCCAGTTCGACAAGTACGTCGACGACATCGACGCCGAAGCCCTGCGCGGCCTGTACCGCGACATGGTGCTGGTGCGGCGGGCCGACCGCGAAGCCAACGCCATGCAGCGCCAGGGCCAGCTCGGCATCTGGGTCCCGCTGCTCGGCCAGGAAGCCGCGCAGATCGGCTCCGGCCGCGCCCTGCGGGCGAACGACATGGCCTTCCCCAGCTACCGCGAGCACGGCGTCGCGTTCGCGCGCGGGGTCGACATGAAGGACCTGCTCGGCATCTTCCGGTGCACCGACCACAGCGGCTGGGACTACCAGCGCCACGGCTTCCACCCGTACACCATCGTGATCGGCAACCAGGTGCTCAACGCCGCCGGCTACGCGATGGGGCAGAAGTTCGAGGGCAAGGTCGGCGACGACGACGGCGAAGCGACGATCGTCTACTTCGGAGACGGCGCGACCTCGCAGGGTGACGTCCACGAAGGGTTCGTCTGGGCCGCGGTCTACGACGCGCCGCTGGTGTTCTTCTGCCAGAACAACCAGTGGGCGATCTCCGAGCCGACCGAGCGCCAGTCGCGCCTGCCGCTGTACCAGCGCGCCCGCGGCTACGGCTTCCCCGGCATCCGCGTCGACGGCAACGACGTCCTCGCCTGCCTCGCGGTGTCCCGCTGGGCGCTCGACGAGTGCCGCCACGGCAACGGCCCGGTGCTGATCGAGGCGTTCACCTACCGCATGGACGCGCACACGACGACCGACGACCCCACCCGCTACCGGCTCTCCGACGAACTGGAGGAGTGGAAGCTGAAGGACCCGATCGAGCGCGTCCGGGCGTTCCTCGCCCGCGGTGGCGGCGCCGACCAGGCGTTCTTCGACGACGTCCAGGCCGAAGCCGACGCGTTCGCGGCCGACCTGCGCGACTACACGTTCAACATGCCGGAACCGCCGCCGGACCGGATCTTCAGCAACGTCTACGCCGAGGGCAACCCGGTGCTGGAGGCGCAGCGCGAAGAGTTCCTGTCCTACCTCGACGGTTTCGCCTCGGCGGGTGAGCACTGATGACCGACCTCCAGAAACTCACCATCGGCAAGGCGCTCAACCTCGGCCTGCGCCGCGCGATGGAAGAAGACCCCAAGGTCCTGATCATGGGCGAGGACGTCGGCAAGCTCGGCGGCGTCTTCCGGATCACCGACGGCCTGCAGAAGGACTTCGGCGAGCAGCGCGTGCTGGACACCCCGCTCGCGGAGTCCGGCATCATCGGCACCGCGGTCGGCCTGGCCGTGCGCGGCTTCCGGCCGGTCTGCGAGATCCAGTTCGAGGGCTTCATCTTCCCCGGCTTCGACCAGATCTCTTCGCAGCTGGCGAAGCTGCACTACCGGACGCAGGGCAAGGTCAAGATGCCCGTCGTGATCCGGGTGCCGTTCGGCGGCGGGATCGGCGCGGTCGAGCACCACTCGGAGTCGCCGGAGTCGCTGTTCGCGCACATCCCGGGGCTCAAGGTCGTGTCCATTTCGAACGCCGTCGACGCCTACTGGGGCATCCAGCAGGCGATCAAGTCGGACGACCCGATCCTGTTCTTCGAGCCCAAGCGGCTCTACCACTCGGGCGCGCTGCGCGCGGAGATCGACACCGACGGCACCGCGCCGCCGGTGTTCTCCTCGCAGGTCGTCCGCGAGGGCACGACCGCGACGGTCGTCGCGTACGGCCCTTCCGTGAAGGTCGCCCTCGACGCGGCCGCCGCGGCCGAGGACGAAGGCCACTCGCTCGAGGTCGTCGACCTGCGCACGCTCTCGCCGCTGGACCTCGGCCCGGTGTTCGAGTCGGTGCGCAAGACCGGACGGCTGATCGCGCTGTCGGAGGCGCCGTCCGAGTCGTCGCTGACCTCGGAGATCGCCGCCCGGGTGCAGCAGGAGTGCTTCTACTCGCTGGAAGCGCCAGTGCTGCGGGTGACCGGGTTCGACACGCCGTACCCGCCGGCCAAGCTCGAGGAGCACTACCTCCCCGACCTGGACCGGGTGCTGCACGCCGTCGACCGCTCGCTCGCCTGGTAAGGGGGACCTCCGCGCAATGCCTACGTACAAAGAGTTCCCCTTGGCCGACACCGCCGAGGGGCTGACCGAAGCCGACATCCTGAACTGGCACGTGAAGCCGGGCGACACGGTGACCGTCAACCAGATCGTGGTCGAGATCGAGACCGCGAAGGCCGCTGTCGAACTGCCGATCCCGTGGGCCGGCGTCGTGACGGAGCTGCACGTCGAGCCGGGGCAGACGGTGGAGGTCGGCACGCCGATCCTCACCATCGACGTCGACCCCGGCGGGGCCGCGGCCACTCCTGCTCCCGCGGCCGCTCCCGCTCCCGTCGAAGAAGAAGAGATGAAGCCGCTGGTCGGCTACGGCTCCAAGGCCGTGGTCACGCAGCGGCGGGCCCGCAAGGGCGCTGCTCCCGCACCCGCACCCGCGCCGGCCGCCGTCGCGGTCGCCGCTCCGCCCGAGCCGGCTCCCGTGGCTCCGGCGGCGCCTCGCGGTGGGTACGTCCCGCTGGCGAAGCCGCCGGTCCGGAAGCTGGCCAAGGACCTGGGCGTCGACCTGCACGCGCTGACCGGCACCGCGTCCGGTGGCGTGATCACCCGCGAGGACGTCCAGCGCGCGGCCAACGGCTCGGCGCCGGCCGCGCCGGTGGTGTCCGCGGTGGACAGCGCCTACGACCCGGCCACCCGCGAACGCCGCGTGCCGATCAAGGGCGTCCGCAAGATGACCGCGGCGGCGATGGTGCAGAGCGCGTACACCGCTCCGCACGTCACTGAGTTCCTGACCATCGACGTCACGCCGATGATGGAGTTCCGCGAGAAGCTGAAGAAGTCGCGGGAGTTCGCCGGGGTCAAGGTCACGCCGCTGACGTTCGCCGCGAAGGCCGTGTGCCTGGCGGCGAAGCGCACGCCGGACATCAACGCGGTCTGGGACGAGGCGGCGCAGGAGATCGTCTACAAGGACTACGTGCACCTGGGCATCGCGGCCGCCACGCCGCGCGGCCTGATCGTGCCGAAGGTCCGCGACGCCGACTCGCTGTCGCTCAAGGAGCTGGCGCAGGCGCTCACGGCGTTGACCGACGTCGCCCGCGAGGGCAAGACGTCGCCGGCGGACATGGCGAACGGCACGATCACGATCACCAACGTGGGCGTGTTCGGCGTCGACACCGGCACCCCGATCATCAACCCGGGCGAGTCCGCGATCCTGTGCCTCGGCGCGATCAAGGACCAGCCGTGGGTGGTGGACGGCGAGATCAAGGTCCGCAAGGTGCTCCAGCTGTCGCTGAGCTTCGACCACCGCGTGGTCGACGGCCAGCAGGGCTCGGAGTTCCTGGCCGACGTCGGCGCCCTCCTGGCCGACCCGGCGATGGCGATGACTTACTGAGTTTTCTCAGGTGGAGGCCGCTTTCGGGCGGCCTTCACTTTTACTCATTTGACGGAGTGAGCACTCACTCCGCACAATGGTGGCATGACACCAGCACCCGAAACCCGGCGGAGAGCGCCGGGCATGAGCGCCGAAGCGCGGCGCGCCATGATCGTGCACGCGGTGCTGCCGCTCCTCATCGAGCACGGCGCCAACGTCACGACGAGCCAGATCGCCCGCGCCGCCGGCATCGGCGAGGGCACCATCTTCCGCGCGTTCAAGGACAAGGACGAGCTGTTCGACGCCTGCACCGCGGAGGCGCTCAAGCCCGACCACGTGCTCGACGCGATCGCCGAGATCCCGATCGACCAGCCCCTGGCGGACCGCCTCGTCGAGGCCGCCGAAGCGCTCGGCGCGCACCTAGAGCGGATGGGCGCGCTGATGGGCGCCCTGCACGCGTCCGGCCGCGTCCGCCACCGCGACCCCGAGCAGCGCCTCAAGGACCAGCGCAAGACGTGGAAGGGCGGCCGCCGCGAGTCGATGGCCGCCATGCGCGGCGCGATGGTCGAGCTGTTCACGCCGGAGAAGGACCGCCTGCGCCTGCCACCCGAGCAGCTGGCGGGTCTCTTCCTGACCGTGTTGTTCGGCGGCCGGATGGCCCCGGACGGCGACGTACCCACCCCGCGCCAGGTGGTCGACGTCTTCCTGCACGGCGCCGTGGAGGCCAAGTGATCCCGGGCGGTGGGGGCGGGATGGAGTTCATGATGGCCCGCCGCGGCCGTCGCCGGCACGCGACGACCGTGCCGGAGAGCGGGCTCACCGGCCCGGTCGACATCCCGGAACCGAAACCGGAAGACCAGCCGAAGGACCTGCGCTCGCGGCTCAAGCGCGCGAGGACGTCCGTGGCGGGCACGGTCCGCGGCCTGCCGAAGGTCGCGAAGCTGACGTGGCAGGCGAGCCGGCCCCTGACGATCGTGCTGGCCCTGATCACGCTCCTATCGGGCCTCCTGCCGACGGTGACGGCGTACGTCGCGAAGCTGCTGCTCGATTCCGTCGTCGCGGCGATCCAGGGCAAGGGCACCACCGCCGACATCGTCGACGTCGCCCTGTTCCAGTTCGCGGTGCTCGCCGCGACCGCGATCAGCAGCGCGTTGACGTCGATCGCGCAGGCCCTGCTGCAGGAACGCATGACGCTGACCATCCGCCACCGCGTGATGGCGCACGCGAGCGAGCTGCACCTGGCGTACTTCGAGGGTTCGACGTCCTACGACATGCTGCGCCAGGCGGCGCAGGAAGCCCCGACACGTCCGCTGTCGATGATGAACTCCGCGCTGGGCCTCGTCCGGACGCTGATCACGTTCGGGAGCATGGTCGCGCTGCTCGTCTCGATCAGCCCGCTGCTGGCACTGGTCGCGCTGCTGGCGCCGATCCCGGCGTTCATCTCGCAGTCCAAGTACGGCTCGCGCGCGTTCTGGCTGACGTTCCTGATGTCGCCGATCAAGCGGCGGATGGACTACCTGTCTTCGCTGGTCACGACGGACACGTACGCCAAGGAAACGAAGCTGTTCGGCCTCGGCCCGTACTTCGTCGACCGCTTCCGCCGCCTCGGCGTCGTGTCGTACGAGCGGCAGCGGAAGCTGACGATCAACCGCAACATCAGCTCGACGTCCTGGGGCCTGCTGAGCACGTTCGCGGGCTCGGCGATCGCGCTGTACATCGCGTTGGAGGCGGTCGGCGGCCGGCTGACGCTGGGCGACCTCGCTCTCTACACGGCGGCGGCGACGTCCGTGCAGGCGTCGGTGTCCGGGCTGTTCACGGCGTTTTCGGGGATGTACGAGAACAATCTCTATCTGGACACGCTCTACCGCTTCCTGGACACGAAACCGGAGATCACGGCACCTCCGGCACCGCGGGCGTTCCCGTCTGTTGTGGACGGTCACATCGAGTTCGATTCGGTGACGTTCGCCTACCCGGGCTCGGAGGAGCCGGCGCTGGAGGACGTCAGCTTCGAGATCCGCCCGGGCGAGACAGTGGCCGTGGTGGGCCGCAACGGCGCGGGCAAGTCGACGCTGTTCAAGCTCCTGTGCCGCCTGTACGACCCGACCGCCGGCCGGATCTTGCTGGACGGCGTGGACATCCGCGAGTACGACCCGGTCGAGCTGCGGACGCGGATCAGCGCGATGTTCCAGGACTACGTGACGTACCAGGGAACGGCGGCCGAGAACATCGGTCTGGGGGACCTTTCCCGGTTGGAGGACCGGCCCCACATCGAGGATTCAGCTCGTCGCGCGGGCGCGGACGAACGCATCGAGCGGCTGCCGTCCGGGTACGACAGTCCGTTGGGCCGCTGGTTCGACCAGGGCGTCTCGCTGTCCGGTGGTGAGTGGCAGAAGATCGCGCTGGCCAGGGCGTTCCAGCGGGAGGCGCCGCTGTTGATCCTGGACGAACCGACTTCGGCGTTGGACGCACAGGCGGAGCACGACTTGTTCGCGCGACTGCGCCAGCTGTCGGAGGGGCGGACGACGTTGTACATCTCGCACCGGTTCTCGACGGTCCGGCAGGCGGAGCGGATTCTGCTGCTGGACCGGGGGAAGGTGGCGGAGTACGGCACGCACGAGGAGCTGATGGCGGCGAAGGCCGGGTATGCGGAGCTGTTCACGCTCCAGGCGAGGGCGTACTTGGACGAGGTGCCGAGCTAGGCGTCCGGACGAACTCCGCGGGGATTTCGGTGCCCCCGCGGAGTTCGACGTTCCGCAGGTTCAGCCAGGGCCGCACGTCGTCGAGCGCGCGGATTTCGACGGTCACGGCGTCGAGCACGCACTCCCGGAGCCAGATCATCCGCTCACGGTCGCTCCACAGCTCGAGCCGCAGGCGCCCGCGCGCGAACCGCACGTCTTCGAAGACCAGCCGCGGGAAGCCGCCTTCGGACCCGAGCCAGCCGGCGTCGAGGTTCTCGAAGTCCACCTCGGTGTCCGACAGTTCCATCTGCTCGAAGCGCACTTCTCCGGTTTCGACGCTCAGCTGCGTGAAGTCCAGCCGTTCGCACGCGACCCGGCACCGGTAGAAGGCGGTCGTCCCCCCTTTGACGGTCGCGCCGGCCCAGCTGAGCTCCCGCCCGGCGAACTCGGCGCCGACGAACTCGATGTCGCTGTCGAAGGTCGCGCTGCCGAAGGTCGTGAGCTCGGCGGCGAAGCGGGTGCCGTGGCAGCTGAGGCCGCCGCTGAAGCGCGCGCGGCCGAACGAGGTCAGCTCCCCGGTGAACTCCGCCCGGTCGAGGATCAGCCGCCCGCGGAACCGGAGCCCGGAGAAGTCGGCGTTCTCGAACACGACCTCGGTGAAGTCGAAGTCGACCGGCTGCCGCCACCACCGCAATCCGGTCAGCCGTTCGCGGAACATCCGGAGGATCGCCTCGCGCACGACGGACTCGCCGGGCGTCATGGTTTCGGGTTGGAGCCGCAGGTAGCCGCAGAGGACGTCGACGCAGACCTGGCGCTTGTCCACCCAGTCGTCGGCGAGCCCGGCGAGGGCGTAAACGCCGGTCAACCGCACCGCGGGGCTGTCGTGGGCAAGCTGCTCGGCGGCGGCACCGAGCCGTTCGTTGAACCCTTGAACGGTCTCGCGCTCGGCCTTCTCGACGGCGAGGGCGTGCTCGTTCTCGGTGACGCGCTGCTTCCGGTAGTTGACGGCGAGCAGCACCACCCCGCCCAACCCGGCGACCACGGAGAGGGCGATCTTCAGCAGGTCGAGCAACTGGGTGACGTCGAACGCGGCCGTGGTGGGCAGCCGCGGCCAGCCGAGGAACCAGAGCAGCCCACCCCCGGTTCCTCCGGCGACGACGACGGCGATCGCCAGCCAGACGAGCACGGACGCGGCTATACCGGCCTTCACCTGCGGAAACTCTGGCAGGCGTAGACGTCGCCGCCCGACCAGGAGGACGCCGCCGAGCACCGCGAGCGCGATCAGGAGCCAGCGGAACCAGTCGGGCACGAGGTGTGACCCTAGCCGGTGGGGTTCGGCCGCGGGAGCAAATCGGACAGGTCGTTCGTTGTCCGGGTATGGCTGTCGCGTTCCTGCTCTACGTCATCGCCGAGATCGCCGCGATCTGGGCGGTGGGCTCGGCTGTCGGCATCCTCGGCACACTGGCCCTCCTCCTGGGCGGCGCCTTCATCGGCTCCTGGCTCGCCCGCCGCGAAGGTGCGAAGGCGATGCGAGCGTTTGTGGAGTCGGCTCGGGCTGGGCGTCCTTCGGAGAATGAGCTGACCGACGGGATGCTCGTCGGGCTGGGTGGGGTGCTGATCCTGGTTCCGGGGTTCGTGAGTGACGTGCTCGGGCTGCTGTTGATCCTGCCGCCTTCGCGCGCGGTGGCTCGGCGGTTGTGGTTGAAGCGGATGGAGAAGCGCGCGGTGCGGTTCGCGAACCAGCGGCGGGGGCCGGTGATGGTGGTGGACAGTGAGGTCGTTTCGCCGGAGGAGCCCAGGCGGGATCAGCCGACGGTGATCGAGGGTCGCGTCATCGAGGGGTAGCCCCCGGATGGGCTCGAACCTTGTCACAATGTGCGCGTGGAGCGCTTGAAGACCACGTCCGCGGTACGCATCCGGATGAGCAAGCAGAAGTCCCGGAACACCGGGATAGAGATGGCACTGCGCAGACTCCTCCATCGCGCGGGGTTCCGCTACCGAGTGCACCGGCGTCCGGTCGAAGGGGTGCGTCGAGAAGCCGACCTGGTCTTTGGTCCAGCCCGCGTCGCGGTCTTCGTCGACGGTTGTTTCTGGCACGGGTGTCCGGAACACGCCACTTGGCCGAAGAACAACGCGGACTTCTGGCGTCTCAAGATCGAAACCAACCGCAAGCGGGACGCCGACACCGACGAGCGGCTCCGGGACGCCGGGTGGCTCGCTCTACGAGTCTGGGAGCATGAGACCCCGGAAACCGCTGCCGCCCGGGTCATCTCGGCGATACGGGAACGTCGCTGAAGATCAGCTTTGGCGGGTGTCCTTCAGCAGACCCTCGACCCCGTTGCGGGTCTCCTTCCAGCTTCGCTTGACGCACCGGTCCAGAATGCCGACGTCGAGCTCCTTGCCCAACGCCGCAGCCAGGACATGGGCGGCGAGCCGAGGTGGAATCGCGTTTCCGACCTGTTGGGCGATGCCTCGGCCGGACCAGGGATAGTCGGGAGGGAAGGTCTGCAGTCTGCCCGCCTCGCCGTCGGTGAACCGGTCGGGCATCCCTTCAGGACGGTTGATCAGGCGGTTGCGGGAGACCTTGCCGGTGACAGTGAAGGCGGGGTTGTGTCGAATGGCGCTTGCCCCGCGCCTTGGGATCGCCGCCAGTACCGTAGTTGGAGACCACGGTGAACTGCTCGGACCAGCCGAGCGCTTCCCCCATGGTCTTCCACGGACGGAGACGCGGGTCGCCTTCGCCGCGCGCCTGCCCCTTGCGATAACGCCGATGCGTGGGCTTGGGCAACTCGGCCCGGCCATCGCGCCGGGCGATGAGAATAGCCCGGCGACGCGTCTGCGGAACACCGAAGTCCTCGGTGTGGAGAATCCCGCAATCGACGCTGTAGCCGCGCTTCTCGAGCACCTCGGCGAACGCCTCCCACACCGGCAGCACCGCAGGAACCTGCTCGAGGATGATCGCTTCATAGGGGACGCCGGCATCGACCGCCCACCGCAGCGGTTCCAGGACGAGGCCTGTGCGCTCGTCATCCAGCTGCGCGAGACCCCCCGTGATGTCGCTGCCGTCGGAGATGGCCTCCACGAAGGACAACACCTGGTCGAGAGCTCGCCTACCTGCTCCCGTCCCGGCGACCGTATACGTCTGACACGGCGGGCTTCCGCTCAAGAGGCGAGCTTCCGGGTAATCGGCGGGCTTCGAAAGCCGGACGTCACCGTGCTTGGTGTGGAGGCCGGCGTTCACGCGTGTGGTGCACGCATCGCCGTCCCACTCGATCCCGACGACGGACACCCCAAGCCAATGAGCGGCGACATCAAGCCCGCCTGGACCGGCAAGAGATCCACCATCTCGACCTGCTCAGGCAAACGAGAAGGCAGTTGTCCGTCGGTCATGGGACAGGAGTGTATAAGGCAGGTCCGACAAGAAGGTCGCCACCGAACCCGACACGCCGGCCGGTCCATCCCCGGAGTCTGCAGCTGCTCACGTATCGCTGGGCTTGGGGATGTCGAAGTAGCTCGAGAACCGCACCGCCGGCGCGTACTCGCCCTTCACCTTGACCCGCCCCGTCACGAACATCGCCGCTACGGCGGCGTTCCCGGTCGCCATCCGGATGAAGTCGTCCACCGACAGCGTGATCGTGGTGTCCGGCGATCGCGAAAGGTCCGTCGAAGACACGCAAACCCCGTCCTCGATCACCGTCTGGAACCGGTCGTACCCGTCCTCGCCAGACCCCTCCGAAAAGCGCCAAGAAACCACGAAATCCACGTGCCGGGCCTTCTCCGGTAAGAAATGCTCCGACATCCGGCGGAATATCTCGTCGAGAAACACCGGACGCAGCTCCGGATGCTCCGCGATCGCCTTCAACTGCTCACGCGAAGCACGGCGGACGACGTCGACCAGCACGTCCGTCGACAGCGAGCTCAGCTCGATCCCCGCTCCCACGGAGCCCAGCATGTGCAGGGTTTCCAGGACCTGGACGAACTGCGAAGCCGTCAGGTTGCCGATGACCAGCTTCTCCGCGAACGCGTTCACCACGTGGCTGCCGCGGATGCCGCGGGGCCGGGAAAGGCGCCACTTCGCTTTTCGGGGCACGGAAACTGACTATACGGGGTGGGGGAGGTCGAAGAATCCGATGAGGCCCGCCGCGAAGGCCAAATCACCCTTGACCTTGATTCTTCCCGTGACGAACAACACCGCCGGGGTGGCTTGGTGGGTGATGAGCCGGAAGAAGTCGGCGGGGGCGAGGGTGATCGTGACGCGGGGGCGTTCGCGCATCTCGCGGCTGACCGTGCACGAGCCGTGGGAAATCACCGTCTCGTAGCGGTCGTAGCCGCCTTCGCCGACACCTCCCGAGAGGCGCCAGTGGACTACCGCGTGCAGGTCGCGGGCCCGCTCGGGTCTGATGTGGGAGCCCATGCGCGCGAAGATCTCCGCCAGTACGCGCTCCCGCAAGGGGCGCTCCGCGACGACGCTTTCGAGCTGGGCTCGGGAGGCCGACGACACCAGCGAGGCGAAGCGCGCCGGGTCGACCTTGCTCAGGTCGAACGCCGGGGCTCGCTCGGCCAGGCGAAGCAGCGCGTTCAACAGCCGGCGGAAGTCGTCCTTGCCCAGATCCGCCGGGTTCAGGGCGTCCGCGAGGGCGTTGACGTCGAGGGCGTGCGCTTCGGGGCTCAGCGGGTCGAGGCGCTCCAGCGCGTCGAGCAGCGGCGCCCCGCGGAGGGCCGCGACGCGATCGGCGCTGGTCATCCCGGCGTTGTCGGCCATGGTCACTCCCTCTCCGGTTACCCAAGCGTAAGGCTACCCGCCAGTAGGTAGGCGGGCAAGCGTGCCGAAATCACCCTCCCGTGGCCGCGACCGGTACCGTCTCCGGGCAGCAACGAGGAGGTCCAGCGTGTCAGAGGATGATCAGCGTCCGCCCGAACGGGCCAGGCGGCTGCCGCGTGCCGTGCGCGAGCGGCAGATCCTGGACGCGGCCGTCCAGGTCTTCTCGCGCCACGGCTACCACGCGGCGTCGATGGACGAGATCTCCGACGTCGCCGGTGTCTCGAAGCCGATGATCTACACCTACCTCGGCTCCAAAGAGGACCTCTTCGGCGCCTGCATCCGCCGCGAAGCGACGCGGCTGCTCGAGGCCATCCAGGCCGGTGTCCAGCCCGACCTGCCGCCGGACATGCAGCTCTGGCACGGTCTTCGGTCCTTCTACCGCTTCGTCGCCGAGTACCGCGAGTCGTGGACGGTCCTGCACCGCCAGGCCCTGACCGTCGGCGGGACCTTCGCCGCCGAGATCACCGACATGCGGGCGCGCGCGATCCAGCTGGTCGCCGCGCTCGTCGTGTCCGCCGGCACCCGCAAGGGCGTCGGCGAGCAGGCCGAGTTCTCCGGGGAAGGCCTGTCCGCGGCCCTGGTCGGAGCGGCCGAGTCGCTCGCCGACTGGGCCCTCGACCACCCCGACATCTCCGACGGCGTCTTGGCTTCTTGGCTGATGAACCTCGTCTGGCTGGGCTTCAACGACCTCATCGAGGGCGAGGTCTGGAAGCCCTCAGAGTGAGGTGATCGTGCCGTCCAGGTGCGGTTTCGTCTTGCTCCACAGCTCGAACGCCCAGCCGTCGCCGTCCGCCCACGACGTGAAGCCCGCCTTGGCCGGCAGGAGCACCGGCTGCTTGAAGCGGACGTCCACGGTGAACGCCGCCGGCAGCCGGCCCTCGAACGCCGCCAGTGCGTGGGCCTTCGTCCACATGCCGTGGGCGATCGCCTTCGGGAAGCCGAACAGGCGGGCCGTCAGCGGGTGCAGGTGGATCGGGTTGCGGTCGCCCGAGACCTCCGCGTAGCGCCGGCCGATGTCGCCCGGGACGCGCCAGATCGCGTCCGGGGTCGGTGGCGCCAGCTGCTCCCGGCGGCCACCGGAACCGGACCCCGAACCGCGGCGCAGGTACGTGCTGACGTCGATCCAGACCAGGTCGTCCCCGGCCCAGGCTTCGCTGACGACGTCGAACTGGCGGCCGCGCTCGTGCGGGCGCAGGTTCTCCGCCCGGACGCGCACCGTCAGCGGCTCACCCAGCCGCAGCGCGCGGTGCTGGGTGATCCGGTTCGCCACGTGCACCATGCCGAGCAGCGGGAACGGGAAGCCCGGCTCGGTCATCAGCGCCATCTGCAACGGGAACGCCAGCATGTGCGGGTACGTCGCCGGCAGCTCGTCGCTCAGCCGGAAGCCGCACACGGTGTTGTACGCGGCGAGGTGCGCCGGGTCGACGACGATGCCCGTGCGCACCAGCTCCGTGTCCGGCAGGTCGCCGCCGGACGGCTTGTGCAGGACGCCGCCGAGCAGCGCTTTCGGGTACAGCGTGGCCAGGCTCGGCGTGCTGTCGAGTTCGCGGATCGCCACGTCAGGCCCCCAGCAGCGCCTGGCCGCAGACGCGGACCACGTTGCCGTTCACCGCGGCCGACGCCGGGTTCGCGTACCAGGCGATCGTCTCGGCGACGTCGACCGGGAGCCCGCCCTGGCCGAGGCTGGACAGCCGGCGGCCGGCCTCGCGGATGAACAGCGGGACCGCCGCCGTCATCTTGGTCTCGATGAAGCCGGGCGCGACGGCGTTGATCGTGCCGCCGTACGCCGCGAGCTGCGGCGCGCCGACGTTCACCATGCCGATCACGCCCGCCTTCGACGTCGCGTAGTTCGCCTGGCCGACGTTGCCGGCGATGCCCGCGATCGACGAGACGCCGATGACGCGGCCGTTCCCGTTCAGCACCTTGTCGGCGAGCAGCTTGTCGTTCACCGCCAGCTGCGAGGCCAGGTTCACCGCGATCACCGAGTCCCACGCGCTCTCGCTCATGTTGCCGAGCGTCTTGTCGCGCGTGATGCCCGCGTTGTGCACGACGATGTCGACGCCGCCGTGGCGCTCCTTCAAGTACTCCGCGAGCTTCGCGGGCGCGCTCGGCGAAGTGATGTCGAGCTGCAGCGCCGACCCGCCGACCTTGTTCGCGACCTTCGAGAGGTCGCCGCCCTGCGCGGGGATGTCGAGCGCGACGACGTGCGCGCCGTCGCGGGCCAGCACCTCGGCGATCGCCGCGCCGATGCCGCGGGACGCGCCGGTGACCAGGGCGACCTTGCCGTCGAGGGGCTTCTCCCAGTTCGCCGGCGCGGACGCCGTCTTGCCCTCGGCGCCGATCCGGATGACCTGCGCGTCGACGAACGCGGACTTCGCGGAGAGCAGGAAGCGCAGCGTCGACTCCGTGGCCTCTTCGGCGCCTTCGGCGACGTACACGAGCTGAGCGGTCGCGCCGCGCTTCAGCTCCTTGCCGACCGAGCGCACGAAGCCTTCCAGCGCGCGCTGCGCGATCCGCTCGCGGCCTTCGACCTGCTCCGGCGGCGTGCCGAGGACGACGACCCGGCCGGACGGCCCGACGCTGCGGATCACCGGGTGGAAGAAGTCGTAGACCTCGCGCAGGCGGGCGGGCTCGGTGACGCCGGTGGCGTCGAAGACGAGCGCCGCGTGCCGGTCGCCCGCCGACGTGACGACCTCGATGCCCGCGTCGGCGAGCTGGTCGCGCAGCGTCTTCTCCAGCCGCCCACCGGGCGCGGCGCCGAGAAGTGCGGGACCCTCGAGGGCGGGTTGCCCGGGCTTGTACCGGCGCAGCGTGGCGGGGTTGGGCAGGCCGAGCTTCGGCACCACGAACTTCCCCAACGGGGTTTTCGTGAACTGCTGGTACCTGTCAGCCATCGGTTGCCTCCCGTGCAGTCTGCGTCACGTCGCAGTCTAACCTACTCCCCAGTAGGTTACAGTGTGAGAGACACGACCAGAGAGGTGAGTTCATGCCGCCGAAGCCGAAGCAACCAAAGCAGGCGCCTGCCGTGCGCAAGGTCGCGATCATCGGGGGCAACCGGATCCCCTTCGCGAGGTCGAACGGCCCGTACGCGAAGGCGTCGAACCAGGACATGCTCACCGCCGCGATCGACGGTCTGGTCAGCCGCTTCTCCCTGCAGGGCGAGGCGATCGGCGAGGTCGCGGCCGGTGCGGTGCTCAAGCACTCGAAGGACTTCAACCTGGCCCGCGAGAGCGTGCTCGGCAGCAAGCTTTCGCCCGCCACGCCCGCCGCCGACGTCCAGATGGCGTGCGGCACCGGCCTGCAGGCGATCGTCAACGTCGCCAACAAGATCGCGCTCGGCCAGATCGACTCGGCCATCGCGGGCGGCGTCGACACCACGAGCGACGCGCCGCTGGCCGTCAACGAGGACCTCCGGCAGATCCTCATCCAGCTCAACAGCGCGAAGACGCTCGGCGACCGCCTCAAGCTCGTCGCCAAGATCCGGCCCGGCCACATCGTCCCGGCGATCCCGCGCAACTCCGAACCGCGCACCGGCCTCTCGATGGGCGAGCACGCGGCCCTGACCGCGAAGATCTGGGAGATCACCCGCGAGGCGCAGGACGAACTGGCCGCGGCCAGCCACCAGCACCTCGCCGCGGCCTACGACCGCGGCTTCTTCGACGACCTCGTGACGCCGTTCCTGAAGCTCGCGCGCGACCAGAACCTGCGCCCGGACTCGACCGCGGAGAAGCTGGCCAAGCTCAAGCCGGCCTTCGGCGGCCCGGACGGCACCATGACGGCGGGCAACTCGACGCCGCTGACCGACGGCGCGTCGACGGTCCTGCTCGCCACCGACGAGTGGGCGAAGGCGCACAAGCTGCCGGTTCAGGCGTACCTGACGTTCTCGCAGACCGCGGCCGTCGACTACGTCCACGGCGAAGAGGGCTTGCTGATGGCGCCCGCGTACGCCGTGCCGCGGATGCTCGCTCGTGCCGGGCTTTCGCTGCAGGACTTCGACTTCTACGAGATCCACGAGGCCTTCGCGTCGCAGGTGCTGGCCACGCTCAAGGCGTGGGAGGACCCGGCGTTCGCCAAGGAGAAGCTGGACCTGGACGCGCCGCTGGGCGCGATCGACCGGGCGAAGCTGAACGTCAACGGCTCGTCGCTGGCGGCCGGGCACCCGTTCGCCGCGACCGGCGGCCGGATCGTCGCGACGCTGGCGAAGCTGCTGCACGAGAAGGGCTCGGGCCGCGGCCTGATCTCGATCTGCGCGGCCGGCGGCCAGGGCGTCACCGCGATCCTGGAGAAGTAGCTTTCATAGGGAAAGTGCCGCCCCCAGAGGTTCCGGGGGCGGCACTTTCCCTATGAAAGTGTCAGTTGGGGAGGGCCTTCTGGGCCCGCTTCGCGAGCTTGTTGGCGCGCTTCTCGGCCTTGCGGCTCAGCCGACCGGCCGCGGCGCCGACGTCCTTCGCGGCGTGACGCGCGCGCCAAGCCGCCGACGGCTTCCCGTGCGTGTCGCTGACCGCGAGCAGGAGGCCACCGGCCAGGCTCGCGTTCTTGAAGAACTGGATCTGCTGCTGCTGGCGCTCGCCCGGGTCCTTGATGGCCCAGAAGCTGTGCGTCGCCAGCGTTGTCGGCACGAGACTGCCGAGGAGCAGCCCGGCCGCGAGCCGCGGCGCTTTCCCGGACGCCAGCGCGAGACCGGCGCCGATCTTCACGGCGGCGTCGATCCGGACGAGCGTCACCGGGTCGCGCGGGACCTGCTCCGGCAGGACGTCGCCGAACTTGTCCAAGGCGTTGTTGAGGAACGGTTCCGCCGCCTTGGCGTGGCCCTCGGCCTGCCTCAGCGCATTGATCCCGCCCGTCACGAAGATCGTGGCGAGCAGGGGACGAGCCACTCGACGGAGTATCACGGTCATTGCCTTCCTCGTACGGGCCGCTGCCTGGTCGAACTTACCGCTTGGGTGCCCGCTCGGCCCGTGCTCGAACCCTCATCGGGCTTTCTGGCGAAGTATCGTCCTGACGCTATAAAGCTCTAGAGAATCCGATGGTTGACCTTGACGCTGCGTCAACTTCTATCGTCGAAGCCATGGAGTGGTCGATCCAGGACATCGCCCGCTCGGCGGGGACCACGAGCCGGACGCTGCGCCACTACGGCGCGGTGGGCCTGCTCGAGCCCAGCCGGATCGGCGGCAACGGCTACCGCTACTACGACGAGCAGGCGCTCGTCCGGCTGCAGCGGATCCTGTTGCTGCGCGAGCTCGGCCTCGGGCTGCCGGCCATCGCCGAGGTGCTCGACGGGCAACGGGACAGCGCGGCCGCGCTCGAAACGCACCTGGAGCTGCTCGAACAGGAGCAGCGGCGGATCGGGCGGCAGATCGAGTCGGTCCGCACGACGCTCCGGAAACTGAAGGGAGGTGAACGACTGATGGCAGAAGAAGTCTTCGACGGCTTCGACCACACGAAGTACGAGAAGGAGGTCACCGAGCGCTGGGGCGCCGACGCGTACCGGCGCGGTGACCAGTGGTGGAGTTCGCTGTCCGCGGCGGACAAGCAGGCCCACCAGCAGGAGCAGCGGGACATCTGGGCCGCGTTCGGCGCGGCGCGGGAAGCCGGGCTGGCACCGGACGCCGACGAGGTGCAGGCGATCACGCGACGGCTGCACGCGTGGCTGCGACCGGCGGTTTCGTCGGTGTCCGCGGGCTACTTCGCGGGCCTGGGGCAGCTGTACGTGGACGACCCGCGGTACGGGCTGGAAGGCGCGACGGCGGAGTTCGTCCGGGACGCGATGAAGATCTACGCGGAGCGGAACCTCGGCGAGTGATGCCGCGTCGTAGTGCGCGCTGGGGGTAGGGACGAGCAGGGGCTGCAGACCCTGTTCGTCTCTATGTACGGCCATCCGGTCGAACATCGGCGACACGCGCTAGCCGTCTATGACGGAATATCGGGCGCGCGCTAGATACGCCGATAACTTGGCAGAGTGGACCCCATCCGCAACCCCTTCGCACCGGGCGCCGGTCAGCGGCCGCCTGAGCTGGCCGGGCGCGAGCGTGAGCTCAAGGCCTTCGAAGTGGTGCTGGAGCGGGTGGCGCGGGGGAGACCCGAACGCAGTCTCGTGCTCACCGGGCTGCGGGGCGTCGGCAAGACCGTGCTGCTCGGGGAGTTGCGCGCGATGGCCGTGCGGCACAAGTGGGGGGCCGGGAAGATCGAGGCGCGGCCGGACGCCGAACTGCGGCGACCGCTTTCCGCCGCCTTGCACCGGGCCATCCGGGACCTCGCCGTGCGGCACCGGGCGCCGGATCGGGTCGAAGAGGTGCTCGGCGTCTTGAAGGCATTTGCACTGCGGGCCAACAAGGCCGACGCGAAGCTGCGTGACCGCTGGCAGCCGGGCATCGACGTGCCCGCCGCGCAGGGGCGGGCCGACTCCGGGGACATCGAGATCGACCTCGTCGAGCTGTTCACCGACGTCGCCGAGCTGGCCGCGGACGTCGGGACCGGCGTCGCGGTGTTCATCGACGAGATCCAGGACCTCCAGCCCGACGACGTCTCCGCGCTCTGCGCGGCCTGCCACGAGCTGTCGCAGTCCGGGGCGCCACTGGTCGTCGTCGGCGCCGGGCTGCCGCACGTGCCCGCCGTGCTCTCGGCGTCCAAGTCGTATTCCGAGCGGCTCTTCCGCTACGCGCGCATCGACCGGCTCGAGCGCGAGGACGCCGACTACGCCGTGATGGCGCCGATCGAGCGCGAGGACGCCGGCATCGAGCCGGAAGCGCTCGACGCGCTCTTCGACGCGTCCGGCGGCTACCCCTACTTCATCCAGGCCTACGGCAAGGCGGCCTGGGACGCGGCGCCGTCCGACCCGATCACGGTCAAGGACGTCCAGGTCGCGGCGCCCGAGGCGGAGTCGGAGCTGGCGGTCGGCTTCTTCGGTTCGCGCTACGAGCGCGCGACGCCCGCCGAGCGGGAGTACCTGCAGGCGATGGCCGAGCTGACCCAGGGGCGCGACGAGCCGGCCGGCACCGCCGACGTCGCCGTGTTCCTCGGGCGGAAGCCGTCGTCGCTGTCGCCCGCGCGCGACAGCCTGATGAAGAAGGGCCTCGTCTACTCCGCCGAGCGAGGCCAGATCGCCTTCACCGTGCCGCACTTCGGCCACTACCTGCTCGGCCGCGACTGACCCGCTATCCGCGTTTCTCAAGCTTTCTAGGCCAGAGGCTAGAGAGCCTTAGAAGCATGTATCGGGTTGCTCCCTCGTGACCGCCGCCACCCTCGATCTCTCCGGCCCATACCCACATCCGCCGACGATTCATCGGCGAGTGCGCCACATCACCGGATATTCATTGGCTTCCTTGTGAAAAAAGGCGCATACTAGAGGCACAAGCCACCGAGACCCTCCGAAGGGGATGCAGAAACCGATGAACAACATCGCCGCCAAGCTCCGAGCTCGTCGCGCCGAGACTCGCACTCGCCGGGCGCTGAACCGGGCGATCGACACCGCCGCGACCGCGACGGTCCGTCAGGAACTCATCGCGATCGCGCAGGCTCGCTCGGGCTACATGCGCTGACCTCTCACCCCGTGGTGGTCGCCCATTCGAGTGACCTATGCCACATAGTGCTCAACGTGTAACGACGCGCTAAGTGCCGTCGATACCCACTACGACCCCGTGATGCTGGCGGACCCCCGACCTGGCAGCATCGCGGGGTTTCCCATTTCCCCGGTAACCCACTTGCCACCGCGGAGCTGTCGAGTAATCTTTGACTTCGTCAACGAACTTGTTGAGGTGGTCAATGAACGACGCCCAGGCGGCCGACCGGGTGGCCGCGGTCCGCGCTTTCAACCGGCTCTACACCGGGGTCATCGGCGTGCTCGACGAAGGCCCGGCCGACGCCGAGTACTCGCTACCGGAAGCCCGCGTCCTCTTCGAGCTCGCCCACCAGGACCCGCTGCCGGTCACCGACCTGCGGAAACGCCTCGAGCTCGACGCCGGCTACGCGAGTAGGCTGCTCGCCCGCCTCGAGTCGCGCGGACTGATCTCGCGCGAACGGTCCGACGAGGACGCCCGCCGCCAGCTCGTGCGCCCGACGGCGGCCGGCCGCGACGCGTTCGCCGTCCTCAACCGCCGGTCCACCAAGCAGATCGGCGGCCTGCTCCGCCGGTTCGCCGACGAAGACCAGGAGCGCCTGCTGGCCGCGATGCGCACGATCGGCGACCTGGTCGGCGACCGCCGTCGCGACCCGGCCCTCGTGCTCCGGCCACCACGACCGGGTGACCTCGGCTGGGTGGTGGAACGCCACGGCGCGGTGTACGGCCGCGAGTACGGTTTCGGCCCCCGGTTCGAGGGCTTGGTCGCCCGCATCGTCGCCGACTTCGCCGAGCACGACGACCCGCGGCAGGCGTTCTGGATCGCCGAGCTCGACGGCGAGCGCGTCGGCAGCATCGCGTGCACCCGCGGACCGGACGAAGACACCGCGAAGCTGCGGCTGCTGCTGCTCGAGCCGTCGGCGCGAGGCCACGGCGTCGGCAAGCGCCTGGTCACCGAATGCGTCGAGTTCGCCCGGGCGCACGGCTACCGGGCGATGGAGCTGTCGACGGTCTCGATCCTGACGGCGGCACGCTCGATCTACCGCGCGGCCGGCTTCGAGCTGGTCCAGGAGACGGACTTCGCCGACTGGGGCCCGAAGCTGACCGAGGAGACCTGGCGCTTGAAGTTCTAACGCGGCACTCGGCCGAGCAGGAAGAACTCGGGGTTCGGCCGCAGCGCGGTCAGGTGGGCGAGCCGGTTCGACATCGCGAACAACGCCGTGATCGCGCCGACGTCCCAGATTTCGTCGTCGGTCAGGCCGGCATTGCGTGCGGCTTCGAGGTCGCCCTCGCCGAAGAGCGCGGAGTCCTGGGCGAGGGCCAGCGCGAGGTCGACGATCGCGCGGCCGCGTTCGTCGAGTTCGACCTGCCACGGGTTGCTCGACACGCGGTCGGCCAGCTCGGGGTCCTTCGCGCGGATGCGCAGGATGGCGCCGTGGGCGACCACGCAGTACGTGCAGTGGTTCGCGCCGGAGGTGGCGACGACGACCAGCTCGCGCTCGGCCTTGGTGAGTCCGTCGGAGCGTTCCATGAGGGCGTCGTGGTAGTCGAGGAACGCGCGCAGCTCGGCGGGGCGGTGGCCGAGAGCGCGGAAGATGTTGGGCACGAAACCCGACTTCGCCGCGATCGCGCCGACGCGCTCGCGCAGGTCTTCGGGAAGGTCTTCGAGTTCCACCACCGGAAACCGGCTCACGTCGCTCATGGGCTTCACGCTAGCCGTGGTTGGCTGTGCTCGTGACGGACTACGTCGACGGGTACTGCGAACGCGTCGCGCCCGGGCTCTGGGGAGAACCGCTCAACAGTCTCAGCAACCTCGCGTTCCTCGTCGCCGCCGTGCTCGTGTGGCGGCTGGCCGGCGGGGACCGGACCGGGCGGTTGCTCGCCGGGTTGATCGGGCTCGTGTTCGTGGCCAGCAGCGTCTTCCACCTGGTCGCGACGCGGTGGGCGGCCGTCGCGGACTCGGGGGCCATTCTCGGGTTCGTGCTGGTGTACGCCGTGGTGTTCACGCGCGAGTACTGGAGCCGGCAGTGGGGGTGGCTGGCCGCGCCCGCGTTCCTCGCGCTGACCGTGGTCACCGCGGTGCTGGGCGGTGGGCTCTACCTCTCCGCCCTCATCGGACTCGGCGTCTTCGCCGCGGTGCTCGCCTTCCAGCGCGACCCCCGCTGGACGCACTTCGCCGTCGCGGGGGCGGTTTTCGCGCTCTCGCTGAGCTTGCGCACGCTCGACCGGGACGTCTGCGACTACGTCCCGGCCGGCACGCACTTCCTCTGGCACCTGCTCAACGGCGTGGTGCTCTACCTCGTTTCCCCGGTGCTCATCCGTCCACAGAGGACTTAGTGGGCGCCGATCGGCCGCAGGTCCTTGTCGTGCTCGTCGGCCTGGTAGTCCTCCGGGTTGGTGTCGTCCGTGCCGTTGAACACCTTCAGCTGCCGCGCGATCACGGTCACGATCGCCGCGACCACCAGGTTGGCGATCAGGGCCACGAAGCCGACGTAGATCTGGACCTGGGAACCCGCGAACGGGTGCCAGCCGAAGATCGACATGTTGCCCAGCGGCAGCGCCGACCCGCCGAAGTGGAGCTTGCCGTTGGCCGGGTTGGGGATGCCGTACAGCATGATCAGGCCCCAGCCGATGCCGACGACCCAGCCCGCGATCAGGCCCCAGCGGTGGAACCAGCGCGTGTACAGCGCGAGCGCCACGGCGGGGAGCGTCTGCAGGATCAGCACGCCGCCGATGAGCTGGAGGTCGATCGAGAACTGCGGGTCGATCAGGATGATCACGGCCACCGCGCCGAGCTTGACGACCAGCGAAGCCAGCTTGGCCTGCTTCGCTTCCTCGGCCGGGGTCGCGTTCTTGCGGATGTACTCCTTGTAGATGTTGCGGGTCCACAGGTTGGCCGCGGCGATCGACATGATCGCGGCGGGCACCAGTGCGCCGATGCCGATCGCGGCGAAGGCGATGCCGGCGAACCAGGAGGCGAAGGTGCTGTCGAACAGCACCGGGACGATCGTGTTGCCGTCCGCCTTGCCGGTCGCCGCGTTCGTCAGCGGCTTGACGCCCGCCGTGATCGCCACGTAGCCCAGCAGCGCCAGCAGGCCGAGCACCAGCGAGTACGCCGGGAGCGCGACCATGTTCCGCTTGATCACGCTGCGGCCGCGCGAGGCCAGCACGCTGGTCAGCGAGTGCGGGTACAAGAACAGTGCCAGCGCCGAACCCAATGCCAGCGTCGCGTACTGGAGCTGGTTGTTGGCGTTCAGCAGAACGCCGTCGGCCTTCGACGGGGTCTTGTCGAACTTGGCCACCGCCGTGTCGAAGATGTGCGACCAGCCGCCCAGCTTCGAGGGCAGGTAGATGATCGCCACCAGGATGACGATGTAGATCAGGATGTCCTTGACGAACGCGATCAGCGCGGGCGCCCGCAGGCCGGACTGGTAGGTGTAGAAGGCCAGGATCACGAAGGCGACCAGCAGCGGCAGGTGGCCGACGATGCCGGAGCCGTTGATGCCCATCGTCCGCAGCACGGCTTCGAGGCCGACCAGCTGCAGCGCGATGTACGGCATGGTCGCGACGATGCCGGTGATCGCCACCAGCAGCGCGAGGATCGG